>NZ_JADPKT010000003.1:0-165000 GCF_023074075.1 Bradyrhizobium sp. 138
AAATGCGCACGCAGGAAGAACCGCACAGCAGCATACAGGTGGTGCCGATCACTCGGCCTTCCCTGCGCGATGGTCGGACGGCTTATGCCGTGCTCTCCCGGGAGCCGAACTTTCCTTCTGGCCTCCCTCGCCCCGCGAATTGGTGATGCAGTCCGCCCGGTTGGGCTCGCTCGCACCTTCGCGACAGGCTTGACCGTGGCAACGACGGCCAGGACCACACGGTTTTGCCGTACGCACGGCCCGCCATGTCACCCGCAGTCTTTCCAGCCCTGTCGACGAAGCCGGAAACTTACAGGCGAGACGAACCTGACAGCGCCGCTCGTCTGCACGCGGTTTCGGGCTCACAGGGACTACCCGCCCTGCCCGCGCCTCTCGTGCCGACGCTGCCGCGTCCACCGCAAGCCCGGCTCGCGATCAAGACGACCTCGAGATCGCCCCTCTTGATGAGCCGGGATGGCCGACACATACGACAAAACCGAATTTCGGTAAAGTGGAATATTTTTGCGAAGGTGGATTGACAGAAGGCGACACAAGGCCTCCTGCCGTAGGGTGGGCAAAGCGAAGCGTGCCCACGTCTTCACCCGAGGGAACCGCAAGTGTCTCGATATCGACGCGCACAGGGCAGGACGTTGGTGACGTACGGGACATCCCAGTGCAATTCCGAGAATGATCGTGGGCACGGCGCGCAAAGAGCGCGCCTTTGCCCACCCAACAAGACCTTGCTCGTTGAGAGATCGTGGGCACGGTGCGCCTTTGCCCACCCTACGAGAGCTCGCTACGGAAACATCCACCTCGCTCGAACGCTCTAATCGGCGGCCGCCTGTGCCGGCGTGATCGTGCCGATCATCGTCTCGATCTCCGCCTTGACGCGGTCCGGCACGGCGTTCTGCACCATGTGGCCGAGATCGGGCAGCACGATCAGCTTCGCATTCGGCACCATGGCGGCGAACGGGCGGGCGTGGATGCTGGTCCTGACCGTCTTGTCGGGCTCGCCGGCGATGATCGTGACCGGGGCTTTGATCTCGCCGTAACGCGCGACCTGCGCGGCGACGGCTTCCTTCAGCGTCACCAGATCATAGGCATTGGCGATGAATTCGCGCGGGCGCAGCAGCAGGGGAGTCGCTGAATCCCGCACGAAACCATCAGGCATCATCTGCGGCAGGAACACGTTGCGCGCACCGGACTCGGCCACAAAGTAACCGAGCGGCAGCGTGATGGTGTAGGCGAGCAGCGGGCCGATCACCGGCGTTGCCATGATCTCGTTGTAGCGGCCGACGCCGCCGCGCCAGGGATGGGTGACGGGCGCGAGCATGACAAGCCCGGCGACGCGGGCCGGATGATCGATCGCAATCCGCGCACCGAGTGCGCCGCTCCAGGAATGCACGACGAAGACCGCCCGTTCGATCCCGAGCTTGTGAAGCGCATCGTCGATCATCCGCGCCTGGATCTGCGGCGTGGAATCCTGGCGCCGCGCGCGCGTGCTCCAGCCGTGGCCGGGACGGTCGACCAGGATGACGCGATGGTTTTTGGCGAGGAGGTCGCCGAGCGGACGCCGCATCGCTTCGAGATTCGAGCTCGCGCCGTGCAGCATCACGATCGGCAAGCCTGCATCGCGCGGGCCGATATCGACGACGTGAAGCGTCGCGCCATCGACCTCGACCATGCTGCCTTGCGGCGGAAAGGCGCGCTGCACGGCGAGGATTCCGGCCTGCGTGACCAGCGCCAGCAGAACCAGCGCCGTCACGACTGACATCACGATCATGGAGAGAATCCGGGAGATGCTGGGCACTGGGGAGTTACGGGTCCGATCGGCGGCAGTTTCGATCCACCGGCCTTCCATGCGTCCACCAAAAATGCCGGGGCTGTGGATATGTGCACAATTGCGGAACGTAAAAACTCAATGGAATCAACAATATTTCAAGAGGACACGCAAGCCTCGGGACAGCTTCATGCAGCCGTCATCGCGGCTTCCATATAATCGCCATGGTCGGTTCCGCCATCTAGGCGCGGGTGGGCGCCGATCCTCCTCGCAGGCCCCAGGGGATGTGGGAAAGACCGGCAGAATTTGTCCTGGTTTGAACCGGAGGATTTTCGATGAGCTTCAGATCGAACGACACTGCGATCGACGAAATTGTCGCGAGCTGCAACGGCGACCTGCGCGGTGCCGTGCGGGCGCTGCTCCTGATCAACGAGCATCTCGAGACCGAGCTGGCAAAGGCTTACGCCGCAGCCGCCGACCACGGCCTGGTCGAGCGCGGCGGCAGCGTCCTGCACTAGGTGCAAGCGACTTAGTTCGACCCGTCCTCGTCTTTTTCCTCGTCGGGCGTGAGTGCCGGACAGGCGCGGATCGTCGAACGGGCAAGCTTGGCATCGGCCCTGGACTTGTAGGGACCGTCGCCGAACCAGATGTCGCCGATGATGACCGGATTGCTGGTCACGATATTGCATTTTCCGGTGGCGCGGTTGCCGACCACCCAGAACAGTCCATCGGCGAAGCTCACCGTCCCCGACGCGAGCAGCAACACACTCGCAACAATCAAACGCTTCATGGCTTTGGCTCCTGCCATGCAGGTAGGCCCGCCGCGGCGCCGACAATAGTCCTCACGACGCCGCGCTTCCGATCGTGGTTAATCCGAAGACGCCACGTTCCCTCAAGAAATGATCGAGTTCTAGGCTAGATATCGCGACCTTCGACCTTCTCGGTCAGCGACTTGACCTGATCGGGAATCTTTTCGAGATGCGGATTGACGGCGAGCGCCTTGCGATAGGCCTCGAGCGCGCGCTTCTCGTCGCCGACCTCCTGCATGATCATGCCGAGGCCTGCGAGCGCGCCGAAATGGCGCGGCTCCCGGATCAGCACTTGCTGGATATCCGCGAGCGAACGGCCATAGTCGTTCTGCATGTAGTAGAGCGTGGCGCGCCGGTTCCAGGCCTCGACATAGTCGGGCCTGAGCTTGATGACCGAATCCAGCAGCTTGATCGCGACCTCGATCTTCTTGGCGTCGACCGCGGTCTTGGCGCGCGCCATCAGAAGCGCCGCGGTGTCGCTCGGGGTCTGCAGCCAGATCGCCCAGATTCGGGCCTCGACATGCTTGGCACTGACCTCGTCGGGCGCCGCCTTCAACGCGCCGAACAGGAAATCGAGATTCTTGCTGCGATCGACCTTGGGCAGCTTGGCCGGCGCTTCGGGGAGCTTCTTCTGCTTGCCGGGCGGCTCAACCTGCTGCGCCAGAGCTGGAGCGAGGCCAACGGTTCCCAGCACAAGTGCCAGACACAGGGTGCGCGCAAAAGGGAATCTCAAAGCCATGGCCAAAGTCTAAACGCGCAAAGCCGCCCTTGCAAAGCAGGGCGGCGTCAAACTCGTGTGAGACCGTGGTCTTGCGGGCGCGCGGGCGTCCGGCAGGGCGAGATCAGCCCTGACGCGCCTTGAAGCGGCGCTGCACCTTGTTGATCACATAGACCCGGCCCTTGCGGCGGACCAGGCGGTTGGCGCGATGGCGACCGCGCAGCGATTTCAGCGAGTTACGGACCTTCATGGCAGAATCCTGAACGTTCGAAAGGCCGTGTTCGGCACTACCGTTTCGGCACGCGCGAATGTGGCAAAATGAGATTTTTCCCGCTGGCGGACGACCGCCCGGGACGGGGCGGTTCTTAAGGCATGGCGGGAGGGGCTGTCAATGTTAACTGCCGCCTTCCGAACCGGCAAATTCGCGAAAACAACCCCATGCACAGTCGAACCGGCCGGATCGGCCTGATTTATCCCAAGAGGGTTCAAGCGGTTCAAGGCGTTCAAGGCTTTCAAGGACGCCTTGCCAAATTCGTTATATCATATAATCAATTCGGCAACCCGTCGGGAGGACACCCATGCCGAAGCTGAAGCTGCCTGATATCGACAAAGTCGTCGCCATCGACATCCACACCCATGCCGAGGAGCCCTGCGGCTGCCATGCCGACGACGGCTATGACGATTTCCAGGCGCAGATGGCGGAGTACTTCAAGTCGCCGAACAAGCATCCGCCGACGGTGCCGGAGACCGCGGCCTATTACCGCGCCAAGAACATCGCGGCCGTGATCTTCCCGGTTGATGCCGAGCGCGAGACCGGCTTCCGCCGCTACAACAATTACGAGATGCTGGAGGTCGCCTCCGACCATCTCGACGTCCTCATCCCCTTCGTCTCGATCGACCCGCACAAGGGCAAGCTGGGCGCGCGCGAGGCACGCAAGCTGATCGAGGAATACGGCGTGCGCGGCTTCAAATTCCACCCGACCATGCAGGGCTTCTACGCCAACGACCGCATGGCCTATCCGCTCTATGAAGAGATCAACAATGGCGGCGCGATCGCGCTGTTTCACACCGGCCAGACCGGCGTCGGCTCAGGCATGCCGGGTGGCATGGGGATGCGGCTGAAATATTCCAACCCGATGTACATGGACGACGTCGCGGCCGATTTCCCCGACCTCAAGATCATCCTCGCCCACCCTTCCTTCCCCTGGCAGGAGGAAGCGCTGTCGGTCGCGACCCACAAGCCGAACGTCTATATCGACCTCTCGGGCTGGTCGCCAAAGTACTTCCCGCCGATCCTGGTGCGCTACATCAACTCGATCCTGCAGGACAAGATGCTGTTCGGCTCGGACTGGCCGGTGATCACGCCGGACCGCTGGCTGTCGGATTTCGCCAAGATCGACATCCGCGACGAGATCCGGCCGAAGGTGCTGAAGGCGAACGCGCGCAAGCTGCTGGGGATTTAGCGTCGCGGCGCATCGAGGGCTTCGATCGAATGACCGAAGCCCTCACGCACAAAACCTCAGACCTGCGCCAGGCCTCCATCGGCGAACACTTCGCCGCCGGTCATGAAGCTGCTGTCCGAGGACGCCAGGAACGCGGCCACCGCTCCGGTCTCGGAGGGGTCGCCGATACGCCCAATGGGTGTGGTGCTGCCGAGCGCATCAAACGCTTCCTCGCCGACGATCTCCAACGCGAGCTCCGTCTTGATCGGCCCCGGTGACAGCACATTGACGCGGATGCCGGTGCCGCGCAGGTCGAGCGCCCAACTCCGCGCCAGATTGCGGATCGCAGCCTTGGTCGCGCTGTAGATGCTGAATTGCGGCGTCCCCATCACCCCCGTGCTCGAACCCGTCAGGATGATCGACGAACCCTGGCGCATCAGCGGCAGCGCCTTCTGCACCGTGAATACCAGTCCCTTCACATTGACGTCGAAGATGTGATCGTAGTGCTCGACCGTGATCTCGCCGAGCGGCGCAAACAATCCGGTCCCGGCGTTGGCGAACAGGATATCGAGCCCGCCGCGTTCGGCTTTCACTGTGGCGTACAGTCGGTCGAGATCTGAGAGGTCCGTGACCGATCCCCTGACCGCGCGCGCCGAGGACCCCAGCTGCGCGACGGCGGCATCGAGCGGCTCCTGGCGCCGCCCGAACAGATAGACGAACGCGCCTTCCTCGACGAACCGTTTCGCCGCTCCGAATCCGATGCCGGTGCCGCCGCCGGTCACCACTGCCGTCTTGCCTTGTAGTCTGCTCATGATGTGCTCCTTCACTGAGGTTGCACTGAGCTGGCGGCGTACCCACCTATCGACAAGTATGCACCTTTTGGTAAGTGCCCAAAAAGTGTCGTCAGATCGTTCAGACCAAAATCTCGCGCCGGCGCCGGCTGAAGCAGACGTCCAGCGTTGCACCCCGACTTTGCCCGGCTTCACCTGCGGCCTCGATGCGACCTTGCGGGTCGTCTCCGGCAAGTGGAAGCCGCTGATCATGTACTTCCTCGCCCAGGACGGCCCGACCCGTTATGGCGAGCTGCGGCGCGCCGTGCGCGACGTCAGCGACAAGGTGCTGATCCAGCAGCTGAAGGAGCTGGAGGCCGACGGCCTGGTGAAGCGGACCGACTACAAGGAAGTGCCGCCGCGGGTGGACTATAGTCTCACCCCTTTGGGTCACAGCCTCGCCCAAGCTCTGGTGCCGCTCTGCACGTGGGGCACGGAGCATATGGCGGAGGTCAGCCGGGTGTTCGCCGAGCGGGATGGCTGGACGACAAAGAGGACGGGCCAATGACGATCAAAGCCGTCGTGTTCGACGCCTATGGAACGCTCTACGACATCCAGTCGGTCGCAGAGATCACCGAGGATGCGTTTCCGGGCTATGGCGAGATCATCACGCAAATCTGGCGCATCAAGCAGCTCGAATACACCTGGTTGCGCTCGCTGATGCAGCGCTACCAGGATTTTTCCGCGGTCACCCGCGACTCGCTCGCCTATACGCTGCGCGTGCTTGGGCTGGCCTATGAGAGCGAGGCGTTCGAGCGCGTGATCGCGAAATATCTGCATCTCGATCTCTATCCAGATGCGACAAGCGCGCTTGCAGCCTTGAAGCCACGCAAGCTTGCGATCCTCTCCAACGGAAGCCCGGACATGCTGGACGCACTCGTGCGCAACTCCGGCCTCGACAGCCTGCTCGATGCCACCATCAGCGTCGATGCCAAGAAGATCTTCAAGCCGAGCCCAGAGGCTTATGAGCTGATCGGCGAGCAGCTCGGGAGCGCGCCGAACGAGGTTCTGTTCGTCTCCTCCAATCCCTGGGACGTGGCGGGAGCCAAGTCGTTTGGGCTGAATGTCGCCTGGATCGAGCGGGTGACGCCGGAAGCGATGGCGCTGGCTTGCGTCGAGACCGAACTCGTGGCACCGCTGACGATGTTTAGGGCGATCCGCACCCAGATGGACGAGCTTGGCTTTGCGCCGGACCACCGCGTCAGGGCGCTGTCCGAGCTGCCAATGATTGCTTAGGCATCGCCGTCCCGTGAGACTGGAATGAGCTGCCCGGAATGAGCCTGGAATCCGTTCGCGCCTTCTTCGCCGAGAAAGCCCCCGACATCTCCGTCATCGAATCCCCGATCAGCTCGGCCACCGTGACGCTGGCCGCCGAAGCCTATGGTGTCGAGCCCGGAATGATCGCCAAGACGCTGAGCTTGCGCATCGGCGAGCGCGTGATCCTGATCGTCGCCGCCGGCACCTCACGGATGGACAACAAGAAGGTCAAGGCGCAGTTCGGCGGCAAGCCGAAGATGCTGGGGCTGGAGGAGGTCGCCGAGATCACCGGGCACGAGGTCGGCGGCGTCTGCCCGTTCGGGCTGAAGTCGCCGCTGCCGATCTATTGCGACGTCTCCCTGAAGGCGTTCGACGTCGTGGTGCCGGCCGCGGGCTCGACCCACAGCGCGGTGCGCATCACGCCGGAGCGGATGGCCGCGCTCACCGCGGCCGAATGGGTCGATGTCTGCGAGGTCAGGCCGTAAGGCGGCGCCGGACTGGATGCCTGATGCATTTGCCGGTCAGGCAGGCTAGCATAGCGGCCATGACCGATGACAAGGTGAAACGACGACTGACCACCGTGCTGTGCGCTGACGTGTACGGCTATTCTCGTCTCATGGAAGCGGACGAGACCGGAACGTTGGAGACGCTCCGCCGCTACCGTACGGCCATTGCGCGATTGGTCGAGCGTCATGACGGCCGCATCGTCAATACCTGGGGCGACGCCGTGATCGCCGAGTTCGCCAGCGTCGTCGAGGCCGTGCAATGCGCGGTCGAGATCCAGCAGGAAATCTCCAGTCAGGCTTCGGACGCGTCCCAGGCGAGCCCGATGCAGTTTCGCATCGGCATCAACCTCGGCGACGTCATGGTGGACGGCTCCGACATCTATGGCGACGGGGTCAATATCGCATCGCGCCTGCAAGAGCTCGCCGAGCCCGGCGGCGTCGTGATCTCGAGCTCGGTCTACGATCAGGTGCACAACAAATTGTCCGTTGGCTTCGACTGCCTCGGCCAGCGGCCGATGAAGAACATTGCGCCGCTGACCAGCTATCGGTTGACCCTGGGTGGCCAGGCCGCCGGGTCAGGGAGCTTTGCGATCGGGGATCGTACAACTCCCTCAGAGAGAGCGCGTGCTCCGTGGATGGACGACAGGCGCGCGCCATCTTCGCCGATGAATGTCGTCTCGGATTGGCTCACAAGGCTGCCCCGCCCGGTCGCAGCGGCCCTCACGGTGTCGGCCTTCCTGATTGTGATCAATCTTTTGACCAGCCATAAGATCTGGTTTCACTGGCCGGTCGCAGCCATTCTGTTCGGTGTGGTCATGCGGATGGTGCTCGGCAACCGACCTGAATCGGACAGCAGAACAGAGCGCTGAACGAGGCGGCACGGCCGCTTCGTCGCGCCCAGCGCTTGCGCATCTTGCCGGATCAAGCGCTCAAGAGAGCCTAATCGTCATCCTCATAGGGACGCGGTTGCGCCTGCGGAGGTGGCGGCAGCGCATTGTTATAGCGCGGCGGCGGCGCGGCGCGATTGCGTGGGACCTGCTGTTGCGGCGGCATCTGGTTGTTGGATTGGAACACCGCACGGCAGCCGCTCGAGAGCTGGGGCGTGTTCTGCTGCAGGCAAGCCGTGATGCGACTCACATCCGGAATCTGGTCGCTGCACAGGCGCCACACATCCGGGGTGCAGGCCATCTGCTGTTCCATGGTTCCGCGATATTCTTCGGCGAATGCTGCGCCCTGCGCGACGATGCCGCCGACAGCGAGCGCCACACCCAGCGCAATCCGCTCTGTTCGCATGTCCAGAATCCTTCCGGGTTCTTCAAAAGCTCCTCAATCAATGAGGCACGGGAAGGTTCTGCTTCAACAACAAAACGTGAAAGCGGACTTGGAACCAACTTCCGTCAGGGCTTGTCGTCCATGTTCATGTCGTGGACCTTCGCATCCGAAGGCGTCATTCCAAAGCGCCGCCGAAATGTCCGGTGGAAATACGAGACGTCGTTGAAGCCGCAGAGGTAAGCGAAATCGCTGATCTTGTTCAACCGGTGCAGCGGATCGCGGAGCAGCCGCGCCGCGCGCATCAGCCGCTGCTCAAGCAGAAACTCGGAAAACGTGACGCCGGTGCGCTCGAACAGCAATTGTATCGAACGCGGACTGACCCGATGGCGTTGCGCGACGCTGGCAAGCGAGAGATCGCCGTCGCCGAGTCGGGCCAGAATGTCGGCCTTGATCGCCTCGAGGCGCGCGGCCGCAAGACCACGTTCCTTTGCGAGCTCGGTCTCGTCACGCCGGGTCCCCAGCATGAGGACCACGAGGTCCAACAGATGCTGCGAGGCGGCACTCTGCGCCAGTGCATCGAGATCGGGAGCGTGCCGAACCGTGAGATCATGATATTGGTGCAGCAAAGCCGCGAGTGCGGGGTTGTGCACGAGAGGCCGCGCGATACGATCCTCCGCGTCGGGACAGCAGGCCAGCAGCGTCCGACGCGCGATGAACAGTGACTGAAACCGCCCTTCGGTCAGTTGCGAGACGTCGGCCCCTTGATGTGCTGCGTCGGCAAGGCCAGTGGCCATCGGTTCGAGATCGACTGTCCGCCCGCCAACCGTGATGCGCATCGGGCCGGTCGTCGCAAGCACGAAGGCGAGCGCGTTGTCGCGATCGGCACCGGTCACGACGAACTGCATCGGCGAACCCGCGGCTCCCGACAACCTGAGTCCGGGCAGCGCCAGCGCGGTCAGATCGCAATGCACCGGTCCCGACGCAAGTGGCGCCAGATCGCCGCACATCACGTGGCGGCAAAATTCCTCCCGCCAGGCGTCATAGGTCGGCCCGCTCGGGTCGCCGGCATAGCCGAGACGCGGCGCGCCGCGGATCGATCCGCCGTGAGTTGCCATGACGCGCGTCTCCAGGCTCGAATACCGCGATACTGATATCGCGCCGGCCAAGCCGCGCAACGCCTTTCAAAGCCGGCGGCGCCTTGGACCGTGTGGATTTTCGCTTTTGTCCATCTGCTGCGGCAACACGTCGCGAGTCACCGCATGATCATGCCGAGTGGCCACGTGGCACAATTCGGCGCGACCATTGCCGGTCGTCATGACTTTACCGGTAGCGCAGCAGCCAGGACGGCTGGAAGGCGCACCTACGAGGGCGCATTCCCGAGCCGGGATAGTACCGGCACACCCGACGCGGCCTGGCCCCGGCGAATCCTGAACCTGGCCCTACTCCACCTTGCCGATCTTCTTGACCGCCGCGATCAGGCGCGCGCTGTCGGCCGCAATGAATTGCGCGAAGGCCGGGGCGTCCTGATAGGCGACGAGACTGCCCGAGGTCTCGAAGGCCTTGAGGACATCAGGGCTCGTCATCACCTGCGCCATCGCCTCGCGCAGACGTGTTGCGACGGACGCCGGCAGCGCGCTCTGCGCGAACAGCCCGGCCCAGATGTAAAACTCGACGTCCTTGTAGCCGAGCTCATGGAAGGTCGGCACATCAGGGAAGCTCGCGATGCGCTGCGCACCGCAATTGCCGAGCACGCGCAACTTGCCGTCATCGACCTGCGGCTTCAGCGTGCCCGGTGCGGCGGCGATCGCCTGCACGGTGCCACCGAGGATCGCGGTCAGCGCCGGACCTGCGCCGCGGAACGGCACGTGCAGCAGCTTGATGCCGGCGCTGCTTGCGAACATCTCCATCGCCACATGCAGCGTGCCGTAGGGCCCCGACGAGCCGTAGGTGATCTGGCTCGGACGCTTCTTGGCATCCTCGACGAAATCCTGCGCCGTTTTCCACGGCGCGGAGGCCGGCACCGCCAATAGCGTGGGATCGGCAAGCACCCGCGCGATCGGCATGAACTGCGAGACCTCATAGGCGACGGGACGGTCAAACAGGCGGTCGGCCTCCGGGAGCACCGCGAGCGAGGACAGCGTCATCAGCAGCGTGTGGCCGTCGGGCTCGGCGCGTGCCGCGGCTGCATTGCCGACCGAGCCGCCGCCGCCTCCGGCCCTGTTATCGACGATGACGGGCTTGCCGAGGATCCGCTCCAGCGCCATGGCGACCGGCCGTGCCGCGAGATCGGCCTGGCCTCCGGCCGGAAACGGCACGATCAGGGTGATGTTGCGCGCTGGATAAAGAGCTTGGGCAAAGCTTGATTGAGAGCAAGCTGCCTGTGCGAGCGGCAGCACGGCAGCGGCCTTCAGGAGTTCGCGGCGTTTCATTGGTTGGTACCTCCCCGATTGTTTTCGTTGTTGGGAGGCAGCCTAACCGGAACGGATTTGTGTTGCGATACCCGTGCGCTTGCACCCTCCCCGGCGGGGGCCTGGAGGGGGTGTCGACCGGTTGGCCGCATCTCCTCAACTACTGCGACTGCAACAAGGTAGGCAGGCTCTTGTCGAGGACGTTGCCGAGCAGTTGCCGCGTCGACGCGCGCATCACTGGATTGTTGGCGGCTTCCGGCGGTTCTGGCCATTGCGCCCAATCGATACGCAGCGTCGGCGGCCCGGTCATAAAGTTGCTTCCGCTGATCGAGCCTTCGCCGCTCTTCAGAATATCGAAGCTTTGCCCGTCATGAACGTAGATCCGTATCACCGCGTAGATGTCGGCCATGTTGTACAACGGGCTGCCCTTCATGACACCGATGCCGAAGAATCCACCCTGGCGTATTCCCTTGATCACGACGACATAGCGTTTGCATCCGGCCTGACCGGCAACTTGTCGGACGATGGCGCCGGCCTTGTCGCTGCGAACGAACATGCCAAGCCCGGGATCGTAGGAATTGAATGCGGATTTATCGGCAGCGATCCTGCGGACGACAAAACCGGAGCTGACCGCGCTCCTCACACGCTCGACAACGAGGTCATCGAGCCCAAAACCGTCGACCGGAACCTCCTTGTTCTCGTTGCCGAACACGGTCGCGCCGATCTTCTTCACGATGAAGCGATCGCCCAGCAGCGATATCACGCCGACGCACGGTCCTGCAGCTTGCGGCGTGGACCGCGAAGCAGGTGCCGGCTTGGAAGGCGCGTTCTTTGCCGGCTTGGCAACCGTCGCCGGCTGGGTGGTTTGCGCCTGCGCGGGACCGGCCAGGCACAGTGCGAACAGGACGAGGCAAACAAGACGAAGCATCATGTAGCGGTCGATCGGGTTGTTGAGAAACACGAAGCAGGAAACAAAACGCGGCGCGGATATAGACAACAAAGTTTATGACCGCAACGCGACGGCGCCTAGCGTTTCTTCGCCTTGGCAAACTGCTTGGGTAAAAACTCCGTCGGCGGCAATGCCGCAGCCGCACGCAAGAGACCGCGTCGATCCATGATGATGCCCTCCCCTGATTTTTCTTGTTTCGCTGCCAGCCTAACGCGCCAGGCGGCAAGAACAAGACGTTTACGAAGCGTTAGCCATGTCGGGCTCCTTCAGGAACGCATGTCCGGACTCGCTGTTGCCTTCTCAGGGAGAGTGGATGATGCGGAATCTGGCGACCATCGACGTTGCGCTGGACGAGATGCTGGTGAATCTCGCAGCGATCGTGTTGCGGCTTTCAAAGCCCGAACTGACGCAGACGCCGGAAGCGCGACGCGCATTGGCTCAATCCGTCCATCAATATGCCGTTTGTGCCAAGCGTTCGAGCGACCCGCGCGTTCACGAATTGAAGGCCCAGCTGGAGAAGACGGTGAAGCCGAGCTTGCGCATTGTCGCCATCGACGGCGTGAAGGTGGCTTAGTCCAAGACGGTAGGCTTTGCGATTCCCTCGGGCAAAGACGTGGGCACGCTTCCGCCTTCGCTCTTCGAGCTACGGCGGACAAGTCGCTTTGCCCACCCTACGATAGCCGTTTGCAGGATAGACTAGCGAGGTCTCGCGGGGTGGGCAAAGGCGCAAAGCGCCGTGCCCACGAAGGATCTATCCAGCCCTCGCACTCTTCTTCGTCCGCCGCTTGCACGTGCCCGGCAGCTTGGCCGCGAGAAAATCGCCGAGCGCTTCGACGCGGGCGGGGCGCGGGCCGCCGGGCGGCGTCACCAGGTGCACGGCGCCCTCGGCCTGCTTCCAGTCCTTCAGGATCACTTCGACCTCGCCCGACGAGATCGCCTCACCGACGATGAACTCGGGAAGCTCCGCGATGCCGAGACCTGCGATCAGCGCCGGCATCACGGCCTCGCCGTTGTTGACGCGAAGCGGGCCGCCCGGGCGTACGCTGGCCTGCTCGCCGGCCGAATTGGTGTAGTGCCAGACGTTGGGCGTGGAGAGATAGGCGTAGCTGAAGCATTTGTGCTCGGCCAAATGCATCGGATGCGTCGGCCGTCCGTGTTGCTTCAGGTAGGACGGCGCGGCCACGGTGTAGCGCGGCATGGTGAAGAGCTGCCGCGCGATCAGCGAGGAATCCGGCAGGCGCGCGATCCGGATCGCCATGTCGAAACCCTCACCGATCAGATCGACGGTCGCATCGCTCAGATGCAGATCGACCGAAACTTCCGGATAGGCCGCGAAGAACTCCGGCAGCAGCGGCGCCACTGCCTTGATGCCGAACGTCATGGGCACCGCGAGCCGCACCAGGCCGCGCGGCGCCACCGACTGCGCCAGCGCCTCGTTCTCCGCTGCCTCGCCGTCGGCCAGAAGGCGCGTCGCGCGGTCGGCGAGCTTATGGCCGGCATCGGTCAGCGCGAGCCGGCGCGAGGTGCGGTTGAACAGGCGGGCGCCTAACCGCTCCTCCAGCCGGGTCACGGCCTTCGAGACCGTCGCTTTGGACATCGCAAGTTCGCTCGCGGCCCCCGCAAACGACCGTAATTCCACGACTTTTGCGAAAATCGCGAGCGCCTCGAAATCGGGGAGTTTTGCCATGGCCGCCGGTCCGATCGGGATTTATTGGGAAACAATGTGTTTCGATAGTTTCTATTTCTATACCACAGGCGGAGGCTTATCCAAGGGTCAATCGCAAACCCAGGGAATGGAGAAATCCAATGACCAAGAAGCTCTCAGGCAAGGTTGCCCTCGTTACCGGCGGCTCGCGCGGCATCGGCGCGGCAAGCGCCCGCGCTCTCGCCGATGAAGGCGCTGACGTCGCCATCAGCTATGTCGCTTCGCCCGACAAGGCGGAGGCTGTGGTCGCGGAGCTGAAGGCGAAGGGCGTCAGGGCGCGCGCTTTCAAGGCCGACCAGGCTTCCGCGAAGGACGTCACTCAATTGGTCAACGACGTCGCCAAGGAATTCGGCCATCTCGACATCCTCGTCAACAATGCCGGCGTCGCCGCCGGTGGCGCCATCGACGATGCCAAGGCGGATACGGAAGCGCTGGCCCGCCAGGATCAGATCAACGTGCACGGCGTGATCGCGGCAATTCGTGCCGCCTCGCAGCTGATGGGCGAAGGCGGCCGCATCGTCACCGTGGGTTCGATGCTGGCTGATCGCGCCTCGTTCCCGGGTCTTGCCGACTACGTCGCCACCAAGGCAGCCGTGGTCGGCTACACCAAGGGCGCAGCACGCGACCTCGGCCCGCGCGGCATCACGGTGAACGTGGTGCAGCCCGGCTCGATCGACACCGACATGAATCCGAAGGATGGCGGCGAGTTCGCCGAGACCCAGCGCAAGCAGCACGCGCTGCAACGCTTCGGTCGTCCCGAGGAAGTCGCCGCCGGCGTGGTTTTTCTCGCAAGCCCGGACGCCTCCTTCATCACCGGCAGCGTGCTCAATGTCGATGGCGGGTTTGGCGCGTGACGGCAAATCCGCCCTCCAATCAGGACCCACTTCCATGATCGAACTCAGACCTTTCGCAAAGCTCGGCGGCGCCGACCACGGCTGGCTCAAGGCCAAGCATCATTTTTCCTTCGCTGGCCATTATGACCCCGACAACATGGGTCACGGCGCCTTGCGCGTTTGGAACGACGACGAGATCGCGCCCAACACCGGCTTTCCCGCCCATCCCCACGCCAACATGGAAATCATCACCTATGTGCGCGAGGGCGCGATCACCCACCAGGACAGCCTCGGCAACGAGGGCCGCACTGAAGCGGGCGATGTGCAGGTGATGAGCGCCGGCAGCGGCATCCGCCACTCCGAGTACAATCTCGAGCCGACGCAGACGCGGATCTTCCAGATCTGGATCGAGCCGACGGCGCGCGGGGGACAGCCGACCTGGGGATCGAAGCCTTTCCCCAGGGCTGGCCGCTCCGGCAAGCTCGTCACCATCGCGAGCGGCTTCGAGGATGACACGGACGCGCTGCCGATCCGCGCCGATGCGCGGGTGCTCGCCACCACGCTGAAGGCGGGCGAGAGCGCGGAGTACGCGCCGCAGACATCACGGCATCTCTACCTCGTGCCCGCGGCAGGCGCCGTCGAAATCAACGGCATCCGCGTCAACGCCCGCGACGGCGCTGCGATCCGCGACGAGGCCAGGCTGAAGATCACCGCTCTGGAAGATTCAGAGATCGTGCTCGTCGACGCGGCCTAACAACTCATCCCATCGAATCTGCATTCAACGGAGACCACCATGACTAAAGTTCTCGTCCTCTATTATTCCGCCTATGGCCATATCGAGGCGATGGCCAACGCCGTCGCCGAGGGCGCACGCGAGGCCGGCGTCACCGTCGACGTCAAGCGCGTGCCGGAGCTGGTGCCGGCCGAGGTTGCGAAAGCCTCGCATTACAAGCTCGACCAGGCCGCGCCGATCGCCACAATCGAGGATCTCGTCAATTACGACGCGATCATCGTCGGTACCGGCACCCGCTTCGGCCGCATGGCTTCGCAGATGGCCAACTTCCTCGACCAGGCCGGCGGGCTCTGGGCCAAGGGCGCGCTGCACGGCAAGGTCGGTGGCGCCTTCACCTCATCCGCCACCCAGCATGGCGGCCAGGAGACGACGCTGTTCTCGATCATCACCAACCTCTTGCATTTCGGCATGGTCGTCGTCGGCATGAACTACGGCTTTGCCGGACAGATGAAGCTCGACGAGATCACTGGCGGTGCCCCCTATGGCGCCACCACGATCACCGGCGGCGACGGCAGCCGCCAGCCCAGCGCCAACGAACTCGCCGGCGCGCGCTATCAGGGTCGCCAGATCGCGGAGACCGCCAAGAAGCTCCATGGCTAAGCTCCACGGCTAAACTCCATGGCTGAGCTGCACGGCTGATGCGATCGCGGCATTCCCGTTCAGGAATGCCCCCTTTGGCGCGGCGGCGGCATTGCCGCCGTCGGACATTCAGGCGGTTTTCTTCCTAACAAGCTCGCGGCCGATCGGCCGCACCGGCTCGCTCCGCAGCACCAGCGAGGTCGTGACCGCGCCAAATCCGGCAATGCGGTCCACGATCGTCTCGAGGTCCTCGGGAGCGGGAACGAGCACCTTGAGCACGAAGCAATCATCGCCGGTGACGCGATGGACTTCGATGATGTGGGGGATCTCTGCGAACCTCTTGAGGCAGGTCTTGATGTACTCATGCGTGGTCCGCAGGCGCACCAGCGCCATCAGGCCGAGCCCGAGCGCGCGCGGATTGATGCGCGCGCCGTAGCCTTCGATGATCCCGGCTTCCTCGAGCCGTTTGACGCGCTCGGACACCGCGGGCTGGGACAACCCTACGGAACGGCCGAGCTCGGACAGCGGCACGCGCGCGTTGACCTGCAGCGCCTCCAGGATCTTCAGGTCCTTGGCATCGATGCTCCCGAAACGATCCAACCGAATTCTCCATTTCACCTTGAGATCATCGGCAAACGCCCGATTGCGCCGATGACTTGCCATGTGATGCAGCACCGGGATCGGTCACACTGCGGTCTCATCTCAGATATCACGGGACGATCATGCACGACATCATCACGTTGCCCGGCCTCGGCGGCTCGGGAGACACCCATTGGCAGACGCAATGGGAACGCACCGAGCCGCGCTTCACGCGATTTCAGCCGGCGAGCTGGGACCGGCCCGAGCTCGACGACTGGGAGCAATCGCTGGAGCGAGCGATCGAGCGCTGCACGATGCCGCCTGTCCTGGTTGCACACAGCCTTGCCTGCCTGCTGGTGGCCCATTGGGCCGCTCGCTTCCCGACGGCGATTGCCGGTGCATGTCTGGTCGCCGTCCCCGATCCCGACGGCGCCAATTTTCCTGCCGAAGCCGCCGCGTTCAAGCCCGTCCCGGATCGCGCCCTGCGCTTTCCCTCGCTGATCATCGCGAGCACGAATGATCCCTATGGCGCGATCGAGGTCACGCAACGACGGGCACGCGGCTGGCGGTCCGGCCTGGTCGTGCTCGGCGCGCTCGGCCACATCAATGCGTCGAGCGGGCTCGGCGACTGGTCGCAGGGTCGCGCGCTGCTCGACGCCTTTCGTGCGGGCCTTGCAAGATGACACGCGCAAAGCCCGCCTGTGTCAGCGTCTCCCCTTGCCCATGGCCTGCGCAGCAAGGGCGGCGGCCGCGGGATAGCGGCGGAGGCCCTGCGCGGCGTAGTCGCGCCATGCAAAGGGTAAGCCCCGCCAGGACAGCGCGATGCTGACATCGGTCAACGGCACCCGCTCGGCACCGAAGCGCCGCTTGTAGTCCAGGTTGCCGATGCTGAGATCGAAACGGCGCATGCCCTCTGCATGCAGCGCCGCCAGGGTGCGCTCGGCGACGAGCAGCCCCGGCGAGCAGCTCGACCAGGAATCGCCGCCGTGGCTGATGCGGAGCAGGTAAAAGGTGGCGCCGTGCCTGACGCCGAGCGCGGTGGCGACGATGCCCTCGTCGCAGACCAGCGCCGAGACGACGGCATAACCCTCCGCGATGCCCTGGCGAGCGACCTCGCGATAGAATCGCGCATGGGTCTTGTCGTTGAGGACGAAGGGCGAGCCGAGTTTTCGCATGCGCGCCTGCTGCTGGACGTCCATGACGTCCATCAGTTCATGCGCGCGCGCGACATCCGTGGCGATCTCGAAGCGCGCGCCGGTATGACGGCTGAAGACGCGCCAGCAGCGCGGCATCTGGAGGCGCTTGATCGAATCCTGGTAGTCCGCATAGTCATCGCCCATCAGCACGAGATTGCCGTTGAGCGAGGAAGACCCGATCCGCCCCATCGACACCAGCGGGTTCGGCTTGCCGCTGACCTGGGCCGGCATCTTCCTCAAACGCAGCAGATCGAAGCTATCCGGCAAGGCGCGCAACGCCTCGACCAGCGCCTTGCCGATCGTCGCCTCCGGCGCGGCATCGTGCGCCAGGATCGGCGCGTTGTTGTCGGAGACGCCGAGATCGGCGAATTCGACGATGCGAATGCCGCGCCTGATATGGCTGATCATCGGCACCATCGCGATGTCCTTGCCGGTCGTGGCATCGGAGATCACGGCGATCAACGGCGCGACGTCATCGAACGCCTGGTACCAGGCGCCGAGCCAATAGCCATGCTGGAAAGCGGTGCGATGCCCGGCGTTCAGGCGCGAAGCGGCCTGGCGCCAATCACGCACGAAATCGATCGCGATTCCCGACGTCCTGGACACGAGACCGTCCAAGTGCTCGACGCTGAGAGACGTCATGACTTCGGTTCCATCTGCGCGACGCATTGGAACCTCGCCAGGAAGTGCAGGCCGGCCGCGGCCAGCGCGAACATGAACCAGATCGGATTTTGCCGTTCGAGCAGGAAGGTCTCGGTGGCTCCATAATAAAGACCGAACAGCCATACGGTCAGGAACAGCTTTGCCAGTGCGCCACTGCGGTTGTGGGTCTGGGCCGACTGAAAATTGCCGAGTGGTGCGAGCACGAAGATAAGAATCACGAGCAGCAGCCCTGGCATACCGATGGTGACCGCGAGGTCGAGATAGCTGTTGTGGCTGTGGGCCGCCGACGTCGCCCATTCGGCGCCCTGGGCGGTCTGCCGTTCCGTGACGTCGTCCCAGAAGGCCGCATAGCCGTGACCGATGATCGGCTTCTCGGCGACGGCCGCGAGCGCGAACTCCCAGATCGCGGAGCGGCCGGTAAATGTGGGATCGAGCGGAAGCAGCCGCGTCATCGCCCCGAGCGCCGGGCTCAAGACACTGCCGACCGTCAGCAGGTTCATCACGATCAGCGGCACGAAGCAGATGATCCGCTTCAGCCACAGGCCGGGGGTGACATAGACCAGCGAGGCGAGCGCGTAGATCGCAAGACACAGCACCGACGACGTCTTGCCACCGGTGAAGATCAGGAAGATGCCGGCGAGTGCGGCGATCGCGGGCCCCATCACGAACGAGCCCACGGCGGACAGATAGATGCCGACATAGACCAGGATCGTCATCACGGGTGAGGCGACGTTCTTATGGCCAAAACTGCCACGCCAGTCGCCGGCGAGCTGGGATTCGGCGATATCAAGCGCCGTGTGGATCGAATATTGCGGTGCGAGGAAGACGCCGAGATAGCAGAGTGCGAGCAGCACCAGCGCGGCAGCACCGAGGCACAGGTTGAAGCTGCGCTGCGTCGGCGGCAGCAATGGCAGCAGGACGGCGAGCGATGTCACGCTCGCGAGCAGCACGAACCGCTGCATCGAAACACCTGGGCTTTCGGAGAGGACGATGTTGACGACCAGCCAGGCCACAAGACAAAGGTGAAGCGGCGTCACCAGGCTCTTCAGCGCCGGCCCATCCGTCGCGGCGACGAACAGCACGGCGACCGCAGCCAGCAAACCCCAGGAAAGATAGGCCAGCGCCATTCGTCCGCCGACGACATTGGTGACATCGGGGTTGCGCAGGTCCGGAAAGGGATCGAGCGTCACCAACACCAGCAGCAGCGACGCGACGGCGACGAGACAGCGCGCAGCCTGCGCGGCATTCAGCTGCGCCAAGCCATCGCGGAAGGCGCGACCCAGCGATCGGGCCTCAAGCTCAGTCATGTCGGCGGCGCTGCGGTCCATGCTGCTAACCATGGCTCAAGACATTTGGTGACGCTGGTGAGGCTCTAAGTCCCGGCTCACCCCTGTCGCGCGTCGGTCAACAGGCATGCCGGAAGTCTGCGCCACCGGCTGCCGCACGATGCTCCGCGCAATTTCGTAGTACTGCAGCGCCCGTTGCTCCAGCGTGAGATTGTCCAGGATAAAACCGCGCGGATCGAACCTGCCCGCAGCACAGCCGGCCCAGAACTTGCCCCAACCCGCCTCGAACCCCGCGGTGTCCAGGAACTTGGCTCCGCAGCGCTCGTCCCAATACGGCACCGACGACACCGGCGCGAACTGCACGCGGTGCGGATAGTAATCGGGATCTCGCCACGGGCCGCCCGGATCCCAGGCGAACACCGGAACGCCGCAAGACAACGCCTGCTGATAGGCGATGCCTTGACTCTCGTTCTGGCACAGGAAGATCATCGCGCGCGAGCGCGCCAGCGCTGACTGATAGTCTTCCTCCTTGTAGTTGCCGTAACGCAGCTCCGTGAACGAGTGCCCCTCTTTTCGCAGACGGGCGCGGACGGGTTCGATCAGCTCCGAGGCATAGCGCTCGCGGTCCCAATGGACCTTGTCGTAGATCAGCACGTCGGCCGTCTTCTGCGATCGCTCAGACGGTGCCCAGAGATCGGTGTCGATGCCAATCGGCCATGCCTCCGTGTCGGGCCAGTACGGCCGGTACATGTCGACGTACCAGGGGCCGGGCACCACGACCTTCTTGACCGGCAGACGCTTGAACAGATCAGGATCGTCGAGCGGATGATTATGGGCGGCGACGCCGAGCAGGATCGGATTCTTCCACGCGAACTTGTCGAGCAAGAAGGTACGGCCGATGATGCAGGCAAGCTCGTCCGGGTGCTGCGCGATATGGCCGTAGTCGTTGACGCGGTAGCGGATACCGAGCCGATCGAGCCCCGCACAGAGATTGAGAAACACGCGAAGCTGGCCGCTCATGCGCGGCTCGCCGAGCAGCAGGCGGCGCGCCATGCGCCGCAGATGCCGGTCGCCGGGGAACCAGCGATCGTCCTTGTCCTCATAAAAGAGGTTGAGGACCATCGCATCGGGGTCGTGTTCGAATGTCGTTGCGGGCACTGGATTCCATCCGCGGCAGCCGGATGCGCATTCTCGCATGGGGCCGGCTGTCGCACTCTTCCGAATTTGCCACAGGCTTAATGCCAGCGGCTTAACGCTATTTGACGAAACCGGGGCCGCATACGCCGTCGAGGCCACCATTCAAGTGCAATGTGGGTATCATCCGCACGCAGCCGAGGTTGCGATCGCAAGCAATGCCACCCCGCCCCTGGTTAACAGAACATTAAAGACGAGCCGAAACTTGATCACCGCGGAAGACGTTCTCGAATTGCCGGGCGCCTCTCGCGCCGCGGCGGCCGCGCGCCTGCCGTTGCCGGTGAATCCGGGCGCATTGGTGTCCGTCGTCATTCCCGCCAAGAACGCCGCGGTCTATGTCGGCGAAACCATCGCGAGCGCATTGGCGCAAGGCGACGTGGCCGAGGTGATCGTCGTGGACGACGGCTCGAGCGACGACACCGTCGCGATCGTCCGCGCCGTCCGCGACCCGCGGCTGCGCCTGATACACAATGAGTCCGCCGGCGTATCGGCGGCGCGCAATCTCGGCGCGCGCCATGCGAGCGGCGAGTGGCTGCTCTTCCTCGATGCCGACGACCGCCTGCGTCCCGGCGCGGTGACGGCGCTGCTGGCGGCCGCGCGTGCCGCTCCGCGCGCAGTTCTCGTCTATGGCGACTACAATACGATCGACAGCGAGGGACGGCAGATCGGCCGCCGCGACCTGTTGAAGAGGCGCCGCAAGCCGTCGGGCGACGTGCTGGCACGGCTCGCGGCCGGCAATTTCATCGTCAATGGTGGCATCGCGCTCGCACGCGCCGAGGCCTTCCGCGCCATCGGCGGCTTCGACACCTCCCTCCGATATTGCGAGGATTGGCACTGCTGGTGCCGTCTTGCCGCGATCGGCGAGTTCGAATTCGCACCGAAGCTGCTGCTCGACTATCGCCTGCACACGGCCAACACCATGAACGCGGCGGTGCGGACGCCGAAGGATTTCTTCCCGGCCATCGCGCGAGTCTTCGACGACGGGCTGATCCTGGCGAGATTGACCCAAGGCACGGCAGCCGGGCTGCGCCGGGCCGCCGAGATTCATCTCGTCACCTATTCTGCGATGCAGGCGGTCCGCTTCGGCAGATATCGCCAAGCCCTCGGCTATCTCGCGATGATCGGGCGGCGGTCGCCTAAGTCATTGCCGCGCGCCGCGGCAAGGACCGCCCTCGCCCGCTTCGGCATCTAACCGTCACGACACGATCTTAGAGGCCTCATAGGGCTTCGGCGCGAAGCCGAACGCCGCGAGCATGGAGCCAAACGCCACCATCACCGGGTGCATCGCGACGACCGCCTTCGACGACGTCAACAGGCCTGCGGCGCGAACCAGCGACAGCGGCAACCGTCCAAGCATCTGCGCGAACACGCGCGCCCGCGCCGCTGGGCTCTGCGCGGCCTTGTATTGCACACGATAATTGATCGCGCCGATGCGCAGGCCACGCCTTGCGATCCAGCCGAAACTGGTGCGGCTTTGCGGCACGGTCTCGGTGATCACGGCCTCCGCCGTCCAGTGGAAGATTAGTCCGGCATCACGGCACCGCACGAAGAAATCGCAATCGCCGCCGCCGAGGAAATTGAAACGCAGGTCGAACGCGGGACGATCGAACCGCTCGAAGGTCGACCGCGTGATCAGGCAATTGCCGCAGCCATAGATCAGCGGCACCGCGCCGGAATAGTCGTAGGCAGGACGGAAGGCGGGATGACGCGACAGCCACGGCTTGCTGTCGTCCTGGAACATCGGCAGCACCGGCCCGCCGACCACGTCGGCGCCGGTCGCCTCAGCGGTGCGGACCATCAGCTCGAGCCAGTCGCTTGATGCGATCTCGTCGTCGTCGATCATCAGGAAGCGGGTTGCGGCGGGAAACAGCGCCTGCGCCGTCTCGAACGCGGCGTTGATTGCCTGGCAATTGCCCTGGCGCGTCTCGACGAGGCAGACGCCTTGCAGCCTGCCCTCGGCCAGGAACTCGGCAGCAACCGGCGCGCTCTCGCGCTGCGCGGCATCGTTCTCGACCATGACGACGGCAAAGGAGCGCGGGGTACGCTGGTTCACCAGCGAGTCCAGCGTCAGCCGCAAATGCTGCGGACGACGGAAGCAGGGAATGCAGACGACGATGCCGACCGACAGGTCGATGACGCGGGAGCTCGCCACGATCTCCCGGTTGGGATCGCGCACGGCATCCGAGATACGCATGGCGGACAGGTCTGTCGGGATCAATGTCATGACGTTCTAGATGTCCGAGATATGTTGAAAAAGCCCTGCTTCAATCACGCATCCCGCGACGGCACATCGCCGCGGGACAGATGCGTCCCAAAATGAACGGTCAGTTGAATGCGCGTGCCTGCGCCTCGCGCCGATCTCCCGGCCGTCCTGAACCGACATCATGCGTTTAACCGCTTTCGCCTGTTTCTCCCGCGAAATCATGCGTGCGTGATACTGCAATTCGCGGTCCATGCGGCGACGACGAGCCAACATGAACAATGCCGTAGTTAATGCGTATGCGCATTAACCGGGCCGTAAGCACTGCGACCGGTGAGACGTCGCGGCATCGGATTTGCTCTTCGGGCAAGCGAGTTTTTTCCTGTAAATTTGATTAGAACAAGCGCGGTCAAAAAACATGAACAAGCCAGCCACGATCGATTTCGCGACAGCCACGGCAATCCCTATCCCTGCGGCCGCGGCGTACACCCAGGCGCTCCACGATCTCGTCCCCGGCGAAGCCCGCGACAGCCTGCTCGCCGTTCACGACGTGCTGCGCCGCGAACTGCCGAAAGGCCAACTCGCCATCTATGAAGCGGGCGGCGGCTCATGCAGCGTCCTGCCGCCGGAAATGCTTGATCGCAGCAAGGTCACGGTCGTCGATATCGACGAGGACCAGGTCCGCAACAACAGCTACGCGGACGAGGCGATTCTCGGCGACGTGCAGACCTATTGTTTCGAGCGCGAAACCTTCGATCTCGTGATCTGCTACAACGTGATCGAGCATCTGCCGAACGTCGACGCCGCGCTGCTGAATTTCCGAGACGCGCTCAAGCGCGGCGGCATGGTCCTGATCGGCGCGCCCAATCCCCGCTCGCTGTCCGGCGTCGTCACCAAATATTCGCCGCACTGGTTTCACATCTGGTTCTACCGCCACATCCGCGGCATCAAGGACGCCGGTCTGCCCGGCGAGCCACCCTTCCCGACCTTCTTCCATCCGCTGGTGACGCTGCCCCGGCTCGAAGCATTCGCGGCCGCCAACGGCCTGGAGATGATCTACCGCCGTGAGGTCGAGAGCCCACGCTATCCCGAGATGCGTCGGCGCAAGCCGCTGTTCGCCGCCCTCGTGGACGCCGGCGCCGCAATGCTGAACGCCGTGCTGCCGCGCGGCATCGATGTGCGCCGCGGCGACTATCACGTCATCCTGCGGAAGAGCTGACCACCATGGCGCGCGCACGGCCCATCACAGAACAAGCGGAGCCTCGCGGCCACGCCGTGCGCGGTAACGAACCGTTAATCTCTGGGGATTTCACGCAGCCCGAGCGTCACGAGGACGCAGCACGCAGTGGCATCGGCTTAAACGCTTTGTTTGCCATTTCGGTGAATAGTCCCTCAATGAGTATGGTTAATTTTCCCTGTTGCGTTGATTGGTCACCTATATCCCGGGTGCATGGCGTAGAGCGAAGAGTAACCCCTCAGCCTGCGACAGTTGGAATGAAAGCTGGGGATCATGCTTGACTATAACCAGCCGATAGATCGGGCGAGACCCGAGCCCCCGCAACAGAGTCCCCAGGCCGGCTTCAACATGCTGGAGCTCGCCAATTTGCTCTGGCGGCGCAAGATCGCGATTGCCGCGGCGGCTCTGCTTGGCGCAATGCTCGCCGTCACCGTCGGCAAGAGCCTGACGCCCCGCTACACGGCCACCGCCCAGCTTTATGTCGATCCGCGCGAGCTTCAGCTCGTCGACCGAGAGCTCACGCCGCGCGCGCAGGACGTCTCCGGCATGTCGATGGTGGTGGAGAGCCAGGCGCGCCTGATCACCGCCAACAGCGTCCTGCTCAAGGTGATCCAGCAGGCCGGTCTCGACAAGGACCCGGAGTTCGGCGGCGGCGAGGCTGGGAGCCTGATGTCGTCGCTGCTCGGCCTGATCGGGCTGCAGCCCCGGGCGCCCACCGCTGCGGCCAACAACGAGGTGCAGCTTGCGGCGCTCGAGGCGCTGAACAGGCACATCACGATCCGCAAGACCGAAAAGAGCTTCATCGTCGACATCGAGGTCTGGTCGACCGATCCGGCGAAAGCCGCGATGATCGCCAACACACTGACCAATGCCTACCTCGCCGAATCCCGCAACTCGCAGGCTTCGGCCGCACGGCGCGCCACCAGCGATCTCTCCAGCCGCCTCAAGGAGCTGCGCGACCGGCTGCGCAACGCCGAGACCGCGCTCGCCACCTACAAGGCCCAGAACAATTTCGTCGGCACCCAGGATGCGCTGATCAGCGACCAGCAGCTCTCCGCCAGCAATCAGCGGCTGTCCGCGGCGCGCGCGGCGACGATGGATGCCCAGGCCCGGCTCGACCAGATCGAGGCAAGTCGCCGCGCCGCGGCCGATGCCGGCGCAATTCCAGAAGCGCTGCAATCGCCGACGATCGCGAATTTGCGCGCGCAATATGCCGATGCGCGCAAGAAGTATGCTGAGCAGGCCGGCGAACTCGGCCCGCGCCATCCGGCGCTGCGCCAGACCGAGAAGCAGGTCGAGGATCTCAAGCGCACCATCAATGAAGAGATCGACCGCTTCGCCCAGTCCGCCAAGAACGATCTGACCCGCGCCCGCGACTATGAAGCCTCGCTCAACCGGGCGCTGGAAGCGCAGAAGCGGCAGAGCGTGCAGCTCAGCCAGGCCGCCGTGCGCCTGCGCGAGCTCGAGCGCGAAGCCGAAGCCAGCCGCGACGTCTATCAATCCTTCCTCAAGCGCTCCCGCGAGACCGAGGAGCAGGAGAGCCTGAATACCTCGGCGGCTCGCGTCATCGGCGAGGCGACGGTGCCGCAGCGGCGCTCGTTCCCGCCGGCCATGAGCCTGTTCGCCATGATCGGCTTCATCTTCGGCGCGCTCGCAGCGGCGAGCTGGTTCGTTGCGACCGAACTTCTGTTCGCCGGTGCAACCGCACCCGCCCCCGCCCGCCGAGAGCGCAGGCCGGTCCCGGAGAAAACGCGCGCTCCCGAGGTTTCGCGGCCGCTGGAAGTGTCGCGGCCTGAGCAGGTGTCGCGGGCCCCGGAAGTCGCGCAGGCCCCGCCCGAACTTGCCGCGCCACCGCTGCAGCCGGCGATGGTCGAAAACCCCCTGATCGAAAAGCCGCTGATCGCACGCCTGCAGGAGGCCGACGTCATTCACACGCTCGGCGCCATTCTCGCCGCCGGCGGCGGCGTCGATCTCACCCGGCTGGGTTGGCCGACATTGCGGCCCGGCTTTCCCCTGACGAAGCTGCTCAACGCCTGGCGCGACATGCGCGCTGCCGTGGCCCGGCGTGCCGGCGGCAAGGCGATGCCGGTCATCGCGCTGGTCGGTGGCGGCGAGTCCGGACGCAGCGTGAGCGCGCTGAATTTCGCACTCGCGGCGGCGCGCGATGGCGTCCGCGTGCTGATGATCGACGCCGACCATCAGGTCCGTGCGCTCTCGAACAAGGTCAGCCGCCCCGGCAAGAGCGAGCCGAGCAGGCTCGGCTGGCTCTCGATCGGCAGCAAGGCCGCTCGCGAGATCAAGACCGTCAACGGCATTTCGGTGCTGCCGGCCGGCGAGGGCGATGCCGGCAAGGCTGCCGACGCGATCCGCAAGGCGATCGCGCAGGCGCGCGCCGCCGGCGGCTATGACCTCGTAATCCTCGACGGCCCTGCGATGCCGCTGTCGGCCGCCAGCCGCAAGCTGCTCGACGACACCGACGCGCTGGTGGCCGTGCTGCCGACCAGCCTCGACATCAACGACAGTCTGGAAGAGATCCTGACCGCGCTCGGCCGCGCCGAGCGCAAGCTCGTCGGCGTCGTGCTCGACGAGCTCACCCCGGCAATTGAAACGCGTCAGCGAGGCAGACAATATGCTTGAGCGCCGCGTCAACCTCGATGGACGGGCGGCGACTGCCGACGTGCCTCGGCTCACTGTCGGCGGGCTTCGCATGGCCGCGCTCGACCTGGAAGCGACCGCCGATTTCATGATCGAGGCGACAGATCCCAATCATCGCATCGGCCGTCCGTTGTTCCTGACCTCTGCCAACGGCGAGGTCCTGGCGCGCTGCTCGACCGAGCCGCAGACCGAGCGCCTGTTCCGCGCCGCCGACCTGATCAACGCCGACGGCCAGCCGCTGGTGGCGGCCTCGAAGCTGCAATCCTGGTTTCCGCTGCCCGAGCGGGTCGCGACCACGGATTTGTTCCACGTCGTCGCGCGCAAGGCGGAAGCGGTCGGCCGCACATTCTACATGCTCGGCGCCAGCGAGGCCGAGAACATCGTGGCCGTCGAGAACGTCCAGAAGATGTATCCGAATCTCAAGATCATCGGGCGCAGCCACGGCTATCTCAGGGGCGACGCGCTACGTGCGAAGGTCGAGGAAATCAACGCGCTCGCGCCTGATTATCTGTGGGTCGCGCTCGGCGTGCCCAACGAGCAGGCATTCGTGAAGGAGTTCACGCCGCATCTCACCAATGTTGGCGTTATCAAGACATCCGGCGGCCTGTTCAATTTTTTGTCCGGCAGCCGCTCACGCGCGCCGCAATGGATGCAGAAGATCGGGCTCGAATGGGTCTGGCGCACCTGGCTCGAGCCACGCCGCCTGTTCTGGCGCTATTTGACCACCAACCCCCGCGCGCTCTATCTTCTCTTCAGCCGCAACCGCCCCCTCCGCTAAGAGAAGAGCAGAAGACGACATGACTGACCGACCGACTGTCCTCGTTACAGGGGGCGCGGGCTATATTGGCTCGCATGCCTGCCGCGCATTGACCGCTGCCGGCTATCAGCCCGTCGTTTATGACAATCTCTCGACGGGCCATCGCAGCTTCGTTGCCGGCCCCCTGGTGACCGGCGATCTGCTCGACGGCACCGCGCTGGCCCGCGCATTCGCCGACCATGAGATCACGGCGGTGATGCATTTCGCGGCGGCGAGCCTCGTCGGCGAATCCATGACCGATCCGCAGAAATATTACGTCAACAATGTGCAGGGAACGCTGTCGCTGCTGCAGGCGATGCGCAATGCCGGATGCCATCGCATCGTGTTCTCCTCGACCGGTGCCGTCTACGGCAATGCCGACTCCAAGGAACTGCCGGAAGACTTTCCCTGCGCACCGATCAATCCCTACGGCGCATCGAAATGGATGATCGAGCGGATGCTGGCCGATTACCGCTCGGCCTATGGCTTCGGCGCGTTCTGCCTGCGTTATTTCAACGCCAGCGGCGCCGATCCCTCAGGCGGCATCGGCGAGCTGCGCGACAACGAAACCCACCTCATTCCCCGCGCCATGATGGCGCTGCAAGGTCATGTCGACTTCGCGGTGTTCGGCGACGACTACGATACACCCGATGGAACCGCGATCCGCGACTACATCCACGTCACCGACCTCGCGGCGGCGCATGTCGCGGCATTGAAGCTTCTCGAAGACGGGCATGCCGGCGGCAGCTTCAATCTCGGCACCGGTTCCGGCTTCTCGGTGCGCGAGATCCTCGACGCCATCAGACAAGAGACCGGGCGCGAAGTGCCCCACACCGTCAAGCCGCGCCGCGCCGGCGATCCCACCTATCTGGTCGCCGACCCCTCCGCTGCCCGGAAGGTGCTGAACTTCGTGCCGCGTCACTCCGACCTGCCTACGGTCATCCGCACCGCCTGGGCCTGGCACCAGAAGGCGCATCCGTTCAGGCCGCGCTAGGCAGCCATATTGCTCCTTGCCGGTGGGCACCTTCGACCGCTAAAGAGAATGACGCGACTATGACAGCCGCGCCGGCCGCTTTTCCGGCCGTCGCTTGCTTGTGGTATGGCCCCGATGGGCCGGCATACGGCCTCCGAGAGACGCCGTTCTTCAAAACTTCACGACCACGACCGAGTGCGCGCATCGGCCTGGTTTCAGGCGCGACAAGGAGCACCGAGCGAATGCATCAGGCCGCAAGCCTGCAATTCGAGCGCGTGGTGAACGAGTTCGCCCGCTGGCTCGCCGTGCCCGAGGACGAGCGCTCGCCGGCGCCGGCCTGGTGGTGGGGACCCGCGATCGCGGTGCTCGACGTGCGCCAGCCGATGCCAGGTGCGTGGTCGCATGCGCTCGGCCTCGAAGACGGATCGACCTTTGCCGAGGGCGCGTGCCTGCTCCTCGCTCTGTTCGAGGATCAGACCTCGGTGTCTTGGCCGGAGGATTTTCCACGCAAGGCAGACACCAAGGACGACGAGATTCGCGAGTTGCAGCCGCAGCCGTCAGACGACAGCGCGTTTCAGCCGTGACGCCGCAGGTTCCGTGACCGCAGCGTCCTGCTCCGGCTGGAGCGGTGGCGCGACAGCCATCGGCCGCAGCAGTTCCGCCATCTGCCGCGCCGGCAACGGCTTTGAAATGAGGAAGCCCTGCATCTCATCGCAGCCATGGCTGCGCAGGAACGCTTCCTGCTCGACGTTCTCGACGCCTTCGGCGACGACGGTCATGCCGAGCGCCTTGCCCATGCTGATGATCGCTTGCGCGATCGCCTGGTCCTCCGAATCCTGCGGCAGGTCCCGCACGAAGGAGCGGTCGATCTTGATGGTGTCGATCGGGAAGTGCTTCATCAACGACATCGACGAATAGCCGGTGCCGAAATCGTCGATGGCGAGACGAATGCCGCGGCTCTGGATGGCGTCGAGCACCTTGAGCGCGCGACCGACATTGCGCATCATCATGCTCTCGGTGACCTCGAGCTGGAGCAGCACCGGCGACATGCCGGAGGCCGCCAGCGCCTCGTCGACGTCCTGCAACAGATGCTCGTCGGCGAACTGCCGCGGCGACAGGTTGACCGCCATCGACAACGGCAGCAGGCCGCGGCGCTGCCAGGCCATGGCCTGCGCGCAGGCCTCCTTGAGCACCCAGCGGCCGATCGGCACGATCAGCCCGGTTTCCTCAGCAAGCGGAATGAACTGCGCCGGCGAGACGTTGCCGAGATCGGGATGCGTCCAGCGCAGCAGCGCTTCGACGCCGGTGATCTGGCCGGTCTCCATCTCCACCTTGGGCTGGTAGTTCAGCGAGAACTGCTCGCGCTCCAGCGCCCGGCGCAGCGCGCTCTCCAGCGACAATCTTTCGATCGACTGGGTCTTCACTTCCTTGGAGAAGAAGCGGTAGCCGTTCTTGCCGTCTTCCTTGGCGAGATACATCGCCATGTCGGCGTTCTTGGTCAGCGTCTGCGCGTCGGAGCCGTTGGCCGGATACATCGCAATGCCGATCGAAGCCGTGGTGTGGCATTCGTGGCCGGCCAGCTCCATGGGTTCGGCGAGCGCCGTCAGGAGCCCGGTCGCGATCCGCTGGACGAGATCGATCTCGCCGCATTGATCGAGGATCACCACAAACTCGTCGCCGCCGAGCCGCGCCACCACGTCGCTCGTCCGCAGCGCACTGCGCAGCCGGTTCGCCACTTCGAGCAGAAGCAGGTCGCCGGCCTCGTGGCCCAGCGAGTCGTTGATGACCTTGAAACGGTCGAGATCGATGAACAGCACCGCAAAACGGTGATCGTGGCGCTCCGCTGTGGCGATCGCCTCGCGCAAGAGCCCGTTGAAGGTCTCGCGGTTCGGAAGGTCGGTCAGACTGTCATGCGAGGCGAGGTACTCGATCCGCTCGTCAGCCTTGTTCTTCTCGTCCGCGCGATCGAAATTCTCCATCGCGAAGGCAACGTTGTCGGCAAGGCGCTGCAGCAGCTCGACGAACTCGGCCGTGAAAGTGGCGGGCTCGGTCGACATGTAGATCATGACGCCGACCGCCTGGTCATGCACGATCAGCGGAAACGCGGCGCCCGACCGCGCGCCGTCGCCGCGCACGACGGCGTGGAAGGCGCTCACGCGCTGGTCGTTGAGATAGTCGTTGCTGATGCAGGGCTGGCGGGTGCGGAACGCCGTGCCGCTCATGCCGCGCCCTTCGGGCCGCTCCGGATCGATGGAGAGGCGGACATTACGGGTGGTGTCGGACGACGGTCCGGCGCTGGCAACGATCTTGAGCTGGTCGCTGTCGGTGCTGGCGAGTGCGATGGTTGTCGAGGTGAACTTGGCGCCGTTCGATGCCGCGAGGCACACGAGGTCGAACAATTCGGCGCGCGACTTTGCCCGCGTGATCGCCTCGTTGGTCGCGCTCAGGGCCGCGAACATCCGCGTGAGCCGCTCCTTCTGCGCCTCGGTGCGGGCCTTTTCCTCGGCACGATCGAAATTGTCGAGCGCGAACGAGACGTTTTCCGCGAGACGGGCCAGCAGCTCGACCAGATCGGGCGTGAATGTATCCGCCTCCGGTGCAAGGAACAGCAGGATGCCGATTGGCTCCTGGCTGGCGCGCAGAAGCGGAAAGCTTGCAGCAGCGCGGGTCCCGTCCTCGACTGCCTTGGAGTGCCAGTATGCCGAGCGCGGGTCGTGCATGTAGTCGTTGATGACACTGGGCCGGCGCGTCCGCACCGAGGTTCCGATGATCCCCTGGCCCTCGGGATGATCCGGGGAAATCGCACAGCTGCGCCCGACCATCCGCTCCTGGAGCCGCCCCTTCACGGCAACGACCCGGACCAGCTCACATGTCTCGTCGATGATTCCGATCGTCGCCGAGGCGAACATGTCGCCCAGCACGGCCGCCTGACATGCGACGTCGAACAGCTGCTCGCGAGTCTCGGCGCGCATGATGGCTTCGTTGGTGGCGCTCAACGCCGCGAACATGCCGCTCAACCGGTCTCGCTGCTTGTCGGCCTTCGCCTTCTCCTCGGCGCGGTCGAGATTTGCGATCGCAAACGACACGTTGCGCGCAAGACGCTCCAGCAGTTCGAGCAACTCGGGCGTGAACGTGCCGATCTCGAGGGAATTGAACAGGAACACGCCCTCGATGCGATCGCCGTTGAGCAACGGCAACGCAGCGGAAGACTTGACGCCGGTGCGATGCGCGCTGTCGTGCCACAGCTTGAGCCGCTCATCGGACAACAGGTCGTTGGCCAGGCAGGGCTTTCTGGTGCGGAAACACGTACCGGTCAGGCCTCGTCCTTCCGGTATCGTGTCCGTCGTTGCAAATTTGAGCCTGCGCACCTCATCGGAATTCGGACCGGCAGAGGCGACGACGCGCAGCAGCTCGGAGGCGGGCTCGGCGAGCGCGATCGTCGCCGAGCCGAACTTGCCGCCCTGCACCGACGCTTCGCATACGAGATCGAACAGCTCGGCACGTGATGTGGACCGGATGATCGCTTCATTGGTCGCGCTCAGCGCGGCATACATGCGCGCGAGCCGTTCCTCTTCTCGTGCGATCTGTGCCTTTTCCTCGTCGCGATCGAAATTCTGGAGCGCAAAGGAAACGTTCTCCGCCATGCGCAGAAGCAGCGCGACGACTTCCTGGTCCTTGGCCCAGGACTTGCTGATGAAGAACAGGATGACGCCGACACTCTCGCCACACTTGACCAGGGGAGCCGCGACGCAGGCTGCAACACCCGTGTTGACATTGGCCTGCTCCCACGGCGTCCCCCTGGTGCGGCTGACGAGGTCGTCCTCGACATAGGACTTTTGACTGCGGAAGACATTGCCGGAGATGCCGCGCCCATAGGGATTGTCGGCATCGACGGAATATTTGGTCTGTGCAACGAGCTCCAGATTCTGGCCGGTGCCGGCAACGGGCTTCAGCCAGTGGGATTCCCGCTCCTTCAACAGAACGGCCGTCGCCAATGACTTGCCGCCATGGACCGAGGCGTCGCACACCAGCTGATACAGCTCCTGCTCGGTTTTGGCGCGCAGAATGGCCTCGTTGGTGGCGCTGATGGCGCCGAACATGCGGTTCAGCCGCCGCGTCGCCCGCTCGCTGGTCTTCCGCGCGGACTCACGCGCGAAATTGTCCAGCGCATAGGAAATGTTGGCTGACATGCGCTCGAACAGCGACACCATCTGCTCGCTCAGCGAGCCGGCATCGCGGCGGGTCACGTAGAGCACGCCGACACTCTTGCCGTTGCAGAGCAGCGGCAGCGCCGCAGCCGCGCCGATGCCAGCCGAAGCCGCGCCCGCGCGCCATGCCAGCGAACGCGGGTCGTTCAGATAATCGTTGCTGATGCACAGCTTCTGTTCGCGAAACGCCTCGCCACCGACGCCCGAGCCCTCGGGTGTACCGGCTTCCGTCGTGATCACGATGGAGCGCAACCGCGGAATGTCGTCGCCGCAGCCGGCCACGAAGCACAGCCGCCGGCCATCCGGCCCCACCAGGAACACGGCGACCGCCAAAAAGTCCCCGCTCGAAAACCCGGCGTCGCAGACCTTCTGGTACAGCTCGTCCGGCGATTTCGCGTAGAGGATCGCTTCGTTGATGGCGCTCAACGCCGCAAAGGTGCGCGCGAGTGTCGTCGGCACGGTCTCAGCTCCCGGGCATTTCTGCCTGTTTTTCCCGGGTGCCTTTATGAATAGCCATCGCCTAAGTGGTCGTTATTGCGCGTCGCAAACCGTCGATCAAAGTGAATGAGCTGCGAACGAGGCGAGCCAAACTGCCGGAAATACCGCCACGCGGCACGAATCCCCAACCAAAGGCGCGCTCTCTTTACGGATTTGCAGCCCTGTATTGGTTTACGGGAGATTGAGCGCGGCTCCGCACGCGGTACCGTAGGGTGGGCAAAGCGAAGCGTGCCCACCACCTTCGCAAATCAAGGTGAGATAGTGGACACGGCGCAAACGCGCCTTTGCCCACCCTACGGCATCTTTTCAAAACGGCAGTGCCACGCCGGTCTTGATCTCCTTCAGCACCACGTTGCTGCGGACATAGCGGATGCCGGGAATGCGGAACATGAACTCGTCGAGGAAGCGGTTGTAGGCCGCCATGTCCTGCACGACGACGCGCAGGTGATAATCGGCATCGCCCGTGGTCGCAAAGCACTCCAGCACCTCGCGACGTTTGGTGACGCGGGACACAAACTCGTCGACGAATTTGGCGTCGTGCCGCTCCAGCGAGACGTGGAGAATGGCCGACATGGCAAAGCCCGCCTGCTCGCGTGCGACCAGCGCCGCGTAGCCCCGAATGACCCCAGCCTCCTCCAGCGCGCGCACCCGGCGCCAGCAGGCAGAGGTGGACATGCCGACCTCGTCCGCCAGTTGCTGGTTGGTGGCACGGCCGTCCTTCTGGAGGTGCGCGAGAATCCGCGTGTCCTGGTCTTCGATCATGAACCCCACCAAACGGATGATTCCACCGAATTGTAGACCAAATCGGACAATTCTACCAGAACAGCCTAGATACGAGGAAAAATGGGTAAGACCTACCAGCCGCCCGGGCCTAACCTTGTTCCCATCCGGCAGGGATGCCGCGGGAGGTCCGCATGGACGCCATTCCGTCGCTCGACACCTACGAACTCTCCGACCGCTATGACCGTGAAGAAGGCCGTGTCTTCCTCACGGGCACGCAGGCCATCGTCCGCATCGCGCTCGACCAAGCCAGGCGCGATCGCTCGCGTGGGCTCAACACCGCCGGCTTCATCTCCGGCTATCGCGGCTCGCCGCTCGGCGGCGTCGATCTCGAACTCTGGCGCATCCAGGAACGGCTGAAGCGGGATCGCATCAAATTCCTTCCCGCGGTGAACGAGGACCTCGCCGCGACCGCGGTACTCGGCTCGCAGCAGGTCGAAACGCAAGGAGACCGCGAGGTCGATGGCGTGTTCGGCCTCTGGTACGGCAAGGGTCCGGGCGTCGATCGTTCCGGCGACGCACTCAAGCACGGCAATGCCTACGGATCCTCGCCGCATGGCGGCGTGCTGGTGGTCGCCGGCGACGACCATGGCTGTGTCTCCTCCTCGATGCCACACCAGTCCGACGTCGCCTTCATGAGCTGGTTCATGCCGACGCTGCATCCCGCAAGCGTCGGCGAATATCTGGAGTTCGGCGAATATGGCTACGCGCTGAGCCGCTTCTCCGGCATGTGGGTCGGCTTCAAGGCGATCTCGGAGATCGTGGAGTCAGGCGCCTCCGTCGCGCTGCGCCCGCCGCGCGCCTTCCGCACGCCGGACTTCACGCCGCCGCCTGATGGACTGCACTATCGTTGGCCCGACCTGCCGGGCCCGCAGATCGAGGAACGGCTGGAGGCGAAGAAGCACGCCGTCTATGCCTTCGCCAAGGCCAATCCGATCGATCGCCACATCTATGACATCCCGAACGCGACCTACGGCATCGTCACCACAGGCAAGGCGCATCTCGATTTGATGGAGGCGCTGCGGCTGATGGGCCTCGATGAAGCCGCTTGCCGCCGCATCGGCATCGACGTCTACAAGGTTGGCATGGTCTGGCCGCTGGCGTTGCACGACGCCATGGATTTCGTGAAGGGCAAGCGCGAGATCCTCGTGGTCGAGGAGAAACGCGGAATCATCGAGAGCCAATTCAAAGAGTATTTTTACGACTATCCCGGGGCGAAGCCCGAGCGCATGGTCGGCAAGCACGACGAGCAAGGGGCGCGGCTGATCTCGTGGATCGGTGAATTGTCGCCGCGCGCGCTGGCGGGCGTGCTGGCGCGGCGGCTCGATCCGATGTTCCCGGGCCTCAACCTCGCCGCACGCGCGGCCGCACTGTTGCCGGAGGCCGCACGCACCATCAACGTCCCGGGCGCAACGCGCACGCCCTATTTCTGCTCGGGTTGCCCGCACAACACGTCGACGAAGGTGCCCGAGGGATCGAAGGCGCTGGCCGGCATTGGCTGCCATTTCATGGCGAGCTGGATGGACCGGGAGACCTCGTCGTTGATTCAGATGGGCGGTGAAGGGGTGAACTGGGCGGCTTCATCAAGATTCACCGGCCACAAGCACATTTTCCAGAACCTGGGCGAAGGCACCTACTACCATTCCGGCTCGATGGCGATCCGGCAGGCGATCGCGGCCAAGGCCAATATCACCTACAAAATTCTGTTCAACGATGCCGTCGCCATGACCGGCGGCCAGCCGGTCGACGGTCCCGTCAGCGTCCATGCGATCGCGCACAGTGTCCGCGCCGAAGGTGTGACGCGCATCGCGCTGGTGTCGGATGATCCCGCACAGTTCTCGCCTGCCGACCTGCCGGCCGGCGTCACCATCCATCCGCGCGAGGAGATAGATGCCGTGCAGCGCGAGCTGCGCGAGGTCTCCGGCGTCTCGGTGCTGATCTATCAGCAGACCTGCGCCACCGAGAAGCGGCGCCGGCGCAAGCGTGGGCGGATGGCCGACCCCAAGCGCTTCGCCTACATCAACGATCTCGTCTGCGAAGGCTGCGGCGACTGCTCGGTGGAATCCAACTGCCTCAGCGTCGAGCCAAAGGAGACACCGTTCGGCCGCAAGCGCCAGATCAATCTCTCATCCTGCAACAAGGATTTTTCCTGCCTCAACGGCTTCTGTCCGAGTTTCGTCACTGTCGAAGGCGCGACGCGCCGGAAGAAGAGTGCGAGCCAGATCGACGCCGTCGGCCATGCGGCCACGCTTCCCCTCCCCGTCTCTGCAACGCTCGAGGGTCCCTACGATCTGCTGGTGACGGGCGTCGGCGGCACCGGCGTGATCACCGTCGGCGCACTGATCGGCATGGCTGCACACCTCGAACGTCGCGGCGTCTCGGTGCTGGACTTCACCGGCTTTGCACAGAAGTTCGGGCCTGTGCTGAGCTTTATCCGGCTTGCGCCAGGTCCCGAGGCCCTGCACCAGGTGCGCATCGACCAAGGCGCAGCCGATGCGCTGATCGGCTGCGATCTCGTCGTCAGCTCTTCGCCAAAAGCGTCCGGCACCTACCGCCGCGGCACGCGCGCCGCGGTCAACACCGCGGAAATGCCGACCGGCGACGTCGTCCGCTTCCGCGACGCCGATCTCGCCTCCCCCGCCCGCCTGCGCGCGATCGGCCAGGTGATCGGCGAGCACAACCTCGGCACGATCAATGCCAACGCGCTGGCGGAACGGCTGCTCGGCGATGCCGTCTATGCCAATATCATCATGCTCGGCTTTGCCTGGCAGCGCGGGCTGGTCCCGATCTCGCTTGCAGCACTGCTGCGCGCGATCGAGCTCAATGGCGTCGCGGTCGAGCGCAACAAGCAGGCCTTTGCCTGGGGCCGGATTGCGGCTTCCGATCCGGACTTCCTGCCGAAGGTGAACGAAGCGTTCACAGCCGAGACGCTCGACCAGATCATCGACCGTCGCGCCGACTTTCTCACCGCCTATCAGGACGGCACCTATGCGGCACGTTACCGGACAACCGTCGCAAGGGTCCGCGCTGCCGAAGCCGTTCTGAACAGCGAGGCTCTGACTGAGGCAGTCGCACGCGCCTTGTTCAAGCTGATGGCCTACAAGGACGAGTACGAGGTGGCGCGGCTGCACATGCAAAGCGGATTCCTCGATGAGCTGAAGCGCGAATTCGAGGACGGCTTCAGCGTCCGCTACCACCTTGCCCCGCCCTTCCTGCCGTCAAGGCGCGACGCGCGCGGACGTCCGCGCAAGCGCGCGTTCGGTCAGTGGATCCAGACCCCTCTCGCCGTGCTGGCGCGCTTGAAGGGGCTGCGCGGGACAGCGCTCGATCCGTTCGGCTACACCCGGGAAAGGCGCACCGAGCGCGAACTGATCGCGTGGTATGAAGGCCTGATCGAACGAATGCTCGGCGAGCTCGATACGGCGCGTCTTCCTGATCTCGTCGCAATCGCGAAGGCGCCGATGGAGATCCGCGGCTACGGACCCGTGAAGGAGGCTGCGATCGCGTCAGTCAAGGCGAAGGTCGAATCCCTGGTGGCGCGGCCGGCAGCGCTGCGAGCGGCCTGACCGCCTCCTTGCTCATGAATACGGATTGATCAGCTTCTGCTGCTCAGCACTGTGCTGCACGAGCATGTCGATGAAGGTGCGGACTTTCGCCGACAGATGATGACGGTGCGGATAGACCGCGTTCATCGACAGCTCGACCGGGCGATATTCGGGCAGCAGCCGCACGAGGTGACCGGCTTCGAGATCGTCCCGAACGAGAAACCCGGCCATCAGGCAGACGGCCGCGCCCTCCAGCGCCACCTTCCGCAGCGCTTCCCCGCTGTTGGTGATGAAGCTGCCGGAGATGCGCACCGATGCCGGCGAGCCCTTGCGATCGAGGAAGCGCCAATCGTCACCGAAGGGATAGTTCAGGTGCCGGGCGCAATTGTGCGTGGCGAGCTCGTCGAGCTTCTGAACACGACCATGCCTTTCGAGATAGTCGTGCGAGCAGCACAGCACGTGGCGCCAGGTGGCGAGGCTGCGGACGATCAGGCTCGAGTCCGGCGGCGACGTCATGCGCAGAGCGACGTCATAGCCTTCCTCGATGAGGTCGATTTCGGCCTCGCCCATACGCAGATCGATCTTGAGCTCGTTATAGGTCGACAGCAGTTTCGCCACCACCGGCGTGACGAACGGCACCATGTGCGTGGCGACGTGGATGCGCAATGTGCCGCGCGGCACCGACTGCAATTCGCTCGCGATGTCGTCGGCCTGTTCGAGATCGGCCAGGATCTGGACGCAGCGGTCATAATAGGCCTTGCCGATCTCGGTGAGGTTGACCTTGCGCGTGGTGCGGTGAAGCAGCCTCACCCCGAGCCGGTCTTCCAATGCCTGAACGTGATTGCTCACCATGGTGGTCGACATGTTGAGCTTGCGGGCTGCTGCGGAGAAGCCGCCGGTCTCGACCACCCGGCTGAACACTTCGAGGCTGGTCAATCGATCCATGGCTTCCCTTGCTCGAGGATGTACGCCTCAGCAGCAATCGCGCGACAGAGTCGGCAATCGCGCTGGGGCAGTCGCGCGCCTAGCCCGGTAGACATCTCGAACCAGGGCGACGGCTCAGATTATCCGCTCTCAATGGATAATCCTTCCAGAATTTAGCCAATTATCACCCGGGCCGGCAAGACCGATAGTCTCAGCGAGCGACAGGAGACCGCAATGTCCGAGATGCCCCGCACCGAGACCTTCCAGCAAGCAACTGAAATCACGCGCGATTACGCCAAGGCGCCACCCGCGGTCCCGGCCCGGAGCAGGGTCCGGCGGGCGGCGCTGGTGCTGGCGCTGCTCGCAGGCACGGCCACCATCGCCTACTACGGACACGATTACTGGACCCACGGCCGCTATCTTGAGACAACCGACGACGCTTACGTAAAAGCCGACTCCACGATCATCGCGCCCAAGGTTTCCGGTTACATCGCAAGGGTGCTGGTCGGCGACAACGAGAAGGTCAGGGCAGGCCAGGTGCTGGCCAAGATCGATGACCGCGACTTCAAGGCGGCCCTCGACCAGGCACGCGCCGACGTCGCTGCTGCCGAAGCCTCGGTGCGCAATATCGATGCCCAGCTCGAACTGCAGCAGCCGATCATCGAGCAAAGCACGGCCGATGTCGCTGCTGCGGATGCCAATCTGAAATTCGCTCAGGAGGAGCGCGCCCGCTACGACGAGCTGATGAAGTCGGGCTCCGGCACGATTCAGCGCGCGCAGCAGACCGACGCGGCGCTGCGCGCCAGCAGCGCGCAACTGCAGCACGCGAAGTCAGGCCTTCTCGCCGCCCAGCGCAAGGTCGACGTTCTCACCACCCAGCGCGCCCAGGCCACCGCTCAGCTCGAGCGCGCCCGCGCGGTCGCGCAGCAGGCGGCGCTGAACCTGTCTTATACCGAGATCACCGCGCCGGTCGACGGTACGGTCGGCGCCCGGAGCTTGCGCGTCGGCCAATACGTACAAGCTGGAACGCAATTGATGGCGGTGGTGCCGCTCGATGCGGTCTATGTCGTCGCGAATTTCAAGGAGACCCAGCTCACGCATGTGCGGCCCGGACAGCCGGTCGAGCTGCACGTCGACAGCTTCCGCAGCAAGACCCTGCGCGGCCATGTCGACAGCCTGTCGCCGGCGAGCGGGCTCGAATTCGCGCTGCTGCCGCCGGACAACGCCACCGGCAATTTCACCAAGATCGTGCAGCGCGTTCCCGTGAAGATCGTGCTGGACGACCACAGCCTGACCGGCCTGCTGCGCCCCGGCATGTCGGCCGTGCCGACCGTCGATACGAAGGCCACGGTGCTGGCCGAGCGCGAGACGGCCAAGCGCCTTGCCGATAGCGCATCCCAAGCGAATGGCAGCTGACCCCATGAGCACGTTCCAACCGACCGTCAACGCTGCTGCCGGCCTCACCGCCTCCGCTACGCCTGCGGCACCGGCGGTGTCAGCAAAAACCTGGATCGCGGTGATCGGCGCCACGCTCGGCGCCTTCATGGCGGTGCTGAACATCCAGATCGTCAACGCCTCGCTCGCGGACATTCAGGGCGCGATCGGCGCCGGCATCGACGACGGCGGCTGGATTTCGACCTCCTATCTGGTCGCGGAGATCGTGGTGATCCCGCTTTCCGGCTGGCTCGCACAGGTGTTCTCGATCCGGATCTACCTGCTCACCAACGCGATCCTGTTCCTCCTGCTGTCGGCGGCCTGCGCACTGGCGCAGGACCTGCCGCAGATGATCGTGCTGCGCGCCGTACAAGGGTTCACCGGCGGCGTTCTGATTCCGATGGCGTTCACGCTGATCATCACGCTGCTGCCGCGTGGAAAACAACCGGTCGGTCTTGCGTTGTTCGCGCTGTCCGCGACGTTCGCCCCCGCGATCGGCCCGACCATCGGCGGCTATCTCACCGAGAATTTCGGCTGGGAGTACATCTTTTACGTCAACCTCGTCCCCGGAGCGATCATGGTCGGCATGCTCTGGTACGCGCTGGACGCAAAGCCCATGAAGCTATCGCTGCTGCGCGAGGGCGACTGGGCGGGTATCATCACCATGGCGATCGGGCTGTCGGCTCTGCAGACCGTGCTGGAGGAAGGCAACAAGGACGACTGGTTCGGCTCACCCTTCATCGTCAAACTGTCCGTGATCGCGGCCGTTGCCCTGGCCGCCTTCCTGATCATCGAGCTGACGGTGAAGAAGCCGCTGCTCAATCTGCGCCTGCTGGTCCGGCCCAATTTCGGCTTTGGCATGCTCGCAAATTTCCTGCTCGGCATCGCGCTCTACGGTTCCGTGTTCATCCTGCCGCAATATCTGGCGCGCATCCAGGGCTACAATGCCGAGCAGATCGGCATGGTGCTGGCCTGGACCGGATTGCCGCAGCTCCTCTTGATCCCGCTGGTGCCGCGCCTGATGCAGCGGTTCGACGCGCGGTTCATCATCGGCGTCGGCTTCGTGCTGTTCGCGGCTTCCAACTTCATGAACATCTATATGACCACCGACTATGCCGCCGACCAGCTGCTGTGGCCCAATATCGTCCGCGCCATCGGCCAGGCATTGGTGATGGCGCCGCTGTCCGCGGTCGCGACCGCAGGCATCGAGCCGGAGAACGCGGGCTCGGCCTCCGGCCTGTTCAACATGATGCGCAATCTCGGCGGCGCCGTCGGCATCGCACTGCTCCAGACGCTGCTGACCAAGCGCGAGCAGTATCACTCCAACGTGCTGATGCAGTCGGTCTCGGTGTTCGAGCAGGCCACCCGTACACGGCTGGAGCAGCTCACCCAATATTTCGTCAATCACGGCATCCTCGACCGTGCAGACGCCGCGCATCGTGCCTATGTCGCGATTGGCCACGTCGTGCAGAAGCAGGCTTATATCCTTGCCTTCAGCGACACGTTCTACCTGCTCGGCATGGCGCTGATCGTGGCGTTGGCTGCCGTCCTCTTCCTGAAGAAGCCCGGTCAGACTTCGGCCGGTGGAGCCCACTGATCCCCACCGAAAACATAAGGAGAACGACCATGAAGCCCCGCATGAACTTCTACCAGGCCGCCCCCGACACGATGAAAGCGCTGATGGCGCTGGAGGAGCAGATCCAGTCGACCGGACTCGAGAAATCATTGATCGAGCTCGTCAAGATTCGGGCGTCGCAGATCAACGGCTGCGCCTTCTGCATCAACATGCACACCGAGGACGCCCGCAAGCGCGGCGAGACCGAGCAGCGCATCTACCTGCTCAATGCCTGGCGCGAATCCCCGCTCTATTCCGACCGTGAGCGTGCGGCGCTGGCCTGGACGGAATCGGTGACGCTGATTTCGCAGACGCACGCGCCCGACGATGTCTACGAGCAGGTTCGCGCACAGTTCTCCGATGCAGAGACGGTGAACCTGACCATGCTGATCGGCGCCATCAACGCCTGGAACAGGATCGCAATCGCGTTCCGCGCCGTGCATCCGGTGAAGGTGAAGGCGTCGGTGGCGTGAGGGGTACGACGCGCCTCAGCGCAGGTCTCGTAGGGTGGGCAAAGGCGCACTTGCGCCGTGCCCACCGTCTCTTCATGAGTTCAACAAAAGACGTGGGCACGGCGCTTCGCGCCTTTGCCCACCCTACGGCAGCTGAACGTGTGGCTCAGACCGCCGTCGCCTTGGCGAATTCTACGTAGATCTCGCGCAGGCGCGTTGCCATCGGGCCGGGCTTGCCGTCGCCGATCTTGTTGCCGTCGATCGCAACCACGGGCTGGACGAACAGGGACGCCGAGGTCGCAAAGGCTTCCTTCGCTGCCAGAGCCTCGGCGACCGTGAACGAGCGCTCCTCGACGCGAAGCTGGCGCTCTTCGGCGAGCGCCACCACGGCCTTGCGGGTGCAGCCAGGCAGGATCGCGTTGGAGTTCTTGCGGGTGACGATGACGTCGTCCTTGGTGAGGATGAATGCCGAGGACGAACCGCCCTCGGTGACGTAGCCGTCTTCCAACATCCAGGCCTCGCCCGCGCCGGCTTCGGCCGCCGCCTGCTTTGCCAAGACCTGCGCCAGCAGGGCTACGCTCTTGATGTCGCGGCGCTCCCAGCGGATGTCGGGCACGGTGATCACGTTGATGCCGGTCTTGGCCGAGGCTGCGTTGATGATGTCCTTCTCCGAGGTGAACATCACCAGGCTCGACTTGATGTCACCCTTGGGAAACGCGAAGTCGCGGCCCTTGTCGGCGCCGCGCGTCACCTGGAGATAGACGAGGCCGTTGTCGACCTTGTTGCGCGCGATCAGCTCCTTCTGGAGCTCGGTGATGCGTTCGACCGTCTCGGGCAGCTTCAAGCTGATCTCGCCGACCGAGCGCTCCAGCCGCGAAAGATGCGAGGCGTTGTCGACCAGCTTGCCGTCGAGCACGGCCGAGACCTCATAGATGCCGTCGGCGAACAGGAAGCCGCGATCGAGGACCGAGATTTTGGCGTCCGAGAGCGGAACGAATGAGCCGTTGACGTAAGCGATCGGGTCCAAGGCAGGTCTCCTGGCGAGAAGGGGGATTGGCTCTCGGTATAGGAGATTTGGCGCGCCCGATAAACCCTACTCTTCGTCATCCCGGGGCTCGACTGCGTCGCGCCCCGGGATGACCGAGAAAGTTAATGCGACAGGATCTTCGACAAGAACTTCTGCGCGCGGTCGCTGCGAGGCTTGCCGAAGAAGTCTTCCTTCGCTGCGTCCTCGACGATCTCGCCGCGGTCCATGAAGATGACGCGATTGGCCACTTTGCGGGCAAAGCCCATCTCGTGGGTCACGACCATCATGGTCATGCCCTCATGAGCGAGATCGACCATGACGTCGAGCACCTCGCTGACCATTTCCGGGTCGAGCGCCGAAGTCGGCTCGTCGAACAGCATGACGATCGGATCCATGGCGAGCGCACGGGCGATCGCAACGCGCTGCTGCTGGCCGCCGGACAGGTTCGCGGGATACTTTTGCGCCTGTTCCTTGAGGCCCACGCGCTCCAGCAGCTGCATGCCTTTCGCCATGGCCTTGTCGCGCGACCGGTCGAGCACCTTCTGCTGCGCGAGGCAGAGATTGTCGATGATCTTCAGGTGCGGAAACAGTTCGAAATGCTGGAACACCATGCCGACGCGCGAGCGCAGCTTAGGCAGATTGGTCTTGGGATCGTTGACCTTGATGCCGTCGACACTGATGTCGCCGCTCTGGAACGGCTCCAGCGCGTTGACACATTTGATCAGCGTCGACTTGCCCGAGCCCGAGGGGCCGCAGACCACCACGACCTCGCCCTTGGTGACGCTGGTGGTGCAATCGGTCAGCACCTGGAAGCTCGGGCTGTACCATTTGTTGACGTGGCTGATTTCGATCATGAGCTTTTAGCCCTAGCGAATGATGGCGATGCGCGCCTGCAGGCGGCGGACGCCGTAGGACGCGATACAGGAAATGGTGAAATAGACGACCGCTGCGAACAGATACATTTCGACCAGGCGCCCGTCGCGTTGCGCCACCTTGCTCGCCGCTCCCAGGAAGTCCGTGATCGAGAGGACGTAGACCAGCGAGGTATCCTGGAACAGCACGATGGTCTGCGTGATCAGAACCGGCAGCATGTTGCGGAAAGCCTGCGGCAGCACGACGTAGCGCATGGTCTGGGCGTAGGTCAGCCCGAGCGCGCTGGCCGCGGCCGGCTGGCCGCGCGAGATCGACTGGATGCCGGCGCGCATGATCTCGGAGAAATACGCCGCCTCGAACATGATGAAAGTGATGAGCGAGGATGCGAACGCGCCGACGCTGATCGGGCGCGAGGCGCCGGTCACCCACTGCCCGATATAGGGCACCAGGAAGTAGAACCAGAAGATGACCAGCACCAGCGGCAGCGAGCGCATGAAGTCGACATAGACCCCCGCGATCCGGCCAAGCAGCTTGAGGCCGGACAGCCGCATCAGCGCGAGCGCCGTACCGAACACCAGGCCACCGAGGGCTGCGAGGCCCGTCAGCGTCAGTGTGAACGTCATGCCCTCGTAGAACAGATAAGGTAGCGCGCGGCGGATGACGTCGAAATCGAGATTGCCGAACATCGCTTATTTCCCCGTGATGTAGCCGGGGATCGCGACCCAGCGCTCGAGGAAGCGCATCGCGGTCACGACGACGGCGTTGACGAGGAGGTAGAGGATGGTCGCGGCGGTGAAGGCCTCGAACACCTGGAACGAGAATTCCTGCATCGAGCGCGCCTGTCCGGTCAGCTCGAGCAGGCCGATGGTGATCGCGACCGCCGTGTTCTTGATGGTGTTGAGGAACTCGGACGTCAGCGGCGGCAGGATGATGCGGAACGCCATCGGCAGCAGCACGTAGCGATAGCCCTGCGTGGTGGTCAGGCCCAGCGCGGTTGCCGCCATCTTCTGTCCGCGCGGCAGTGAGCCGATGCCGGCCTGCAGCTGCACGGCCACGCGCGCCGACATGAAGAAGCCGACGCCGATCGCCGCGGTCCAGAACGGCGCGTTGGGCAATTGCTTCAGCCAGGTGCCGGCGCCTTTTGGCAGCAGTTCCGGCAGCACGAAGAACCACAGGAAGAGCTGCACGAGCAGCGGCATGTTGCGGAAGAATTCGACATAGGCAAAGCCGAACCAGTTCGCTCCCTTCGATGGCAGCGTACGCATCACGCCGACGAGCGAGCCGGTGATCAGCGCGATGACCCAGGCCAGCGCCGCGGTCTTGAGGGTCAGCGCCAGGCCCGACAGCAACATGTCGAGATAGGTGCCGGTCCCCATCGGGTTCGGCTGGAAAAAGATTCCCCAGTTCCAGTTATAGTTCACGTGTCCCCCGCGCGAACGCGCCAGTCATGGATGTCCCGGCGCCTATGCAAATGTCCGGCCATTCTCCCTCCAGAAGGGCCGAAATGTACCGTCTCTCCCCGCACGCGGGGAGAGACGGATAGCGCATCTTACTTGTAATCGTCCGGGTTCGGCGAGTCCGTTGGCTTGGCGAACTCGTTTTTCAGCTCGGCCGAGATCGGGGTGTTGAGGTTCAGCCCCTTCGGCGGGATCTTCTGGGTGAACCACTTGTTGTAGATCTTCTCGGCCTCGCCGGAGGTGTAGAGCGCGGCGGTCGCCGCATCCACAACCTTCTTGAAGGCAGCGTCGTCCTTGCGCAGCATGATGCCATAGGGCTCCGGCTTGGAGAACGCATCCTTGGAGATGACGTAGTCATCCGAGTTCTTCGAGCCGGCGACGAGGCTCGCGAGCAGGATGTCGTCCATCACGAAGGCGATCGCGCGGTCGGTCTCGACCATCAGGAAGGCTTCGGCATGATCCTTGGCCGGGATGATGTTGGCGCCGAGGCTCTTGGCGACGTTGGCCTCGGTGAGCTGCTTGATGTTGGTGGTGCCGGCAGTCGAGACCACGGTTTTGCCCTTGAGGTCCTCGATCGACTTCAGGCCGCTCGACTTCTTGAAGACGTAGCGGCTGGCGGTCAAATAGTGGGTGTTGGTGAAGGCGACCTGCTTCTGGCGCTCGGCATTGTTGGTGGTCGAGCCGCATTCGAGGTCGATCGTCCCGTTCGCCATCAGCGGGATACGGGTCGCCGACGTCACCGGGTTGAGCTTGACCTCGAGCTTGTCGAGCTTGAGCTCCTTCTTCACCGCGTCGACGATCTTGTGACAAATGTCCATGGCGAAGCCGACCGGCTTCTGGTTGTCGTCGAGATAGGAGAACGGGATCGAGGAGTCGCGGAAGCCGAGCGTGATCGCGCCGGTGTCCTTGATGTTCTTCAGCGTGCCGGTCAGCTCCTGGGCCCCGGCCTGGCTGACGGCGAAGGTCGCGGCGAGCGCGAGCCCAATGCTACGGAAATGTTTCACTTTTTTGTCCCCTTTCAGGATGATGCGGCCGGATGCAAGCACAAATCGGCCCGGATTAGAATGTGACTTTTGGCTGGATCAAAGGCTCAGGTTAACGGGCTCGTCAGGGGTCCTGGCAATTGGCCGAGATCCCAGAACAGCCCGGCCATCACCGTCAAGGCCTCTTCGGTCAATGGCAGCAGGATGTGCTCATTGGGCGCATGCTGGGAGCAGCCGGGATAGGAGTGCGGGACCCAGATCGTCGGCAGGCCCAGGATCTCGGAGAAAACGTCATTGGGCAGCGAGCCGCCGAAATTCGGCAGCACCGCCGGCGCCTTGCCGGTGGTCTCCTGCACCGAATCCGCCGCCCATTTGATCCAGGGGCTGTCGAAGTCTGTGCGCGATGCAGCAAAGCTCTGGGCCGCCCGCACCTCGACCATCGGAAAACCCTTTGCGACCAGATGGGCGCGGATGGACTCGATCAGCCCATCAATTTTGGTGCCGACCACAAAGCGCAGTTGCAGCACGGCATTGGCATGGCCGGGAATGGCGTTGGCCGGTTTTTCGATATTGCCGGACGACATCGCCAGCACTTCCAGCGTATTCCAGGCGTAGAGCCGCTCGGCAGCCGAGAGCCCGTCCTCGCCCCAGTTCTCCGCCAGCGCCGGCTCGTCTTCAGTCGGCACGACCTGCACGTCGGCGAGATAGGAGCGGATCTGGTTGGTGAGCCGCGGCGGCTTCAAGGCGTCGAGCTGGAGGCGGCCGTGGCCGTCGACCAGCGTGGAGATCGCATTGACCAGAATGGTCGCCGGGTTGGCCAGCACGCCGCCCCAATTGCCGGAATGGTGACCGCCATCGCGCAGGCTCACATCCAGATGAATGCGGATACCGCCGCGGCAGCCGAGGAACAAGGTCGGGCGGTCGGCGGACAGCCGCGGCCCATCGGAGGCCATGAACAGATCGGCCTTGAGCACGTCGCGATTGAGGTCGCAGACCTTGCCGAGATCGGGCGAGCCGATCTCCTCGCCCATCTCGACGATGAACTTGGCGTTGAAGCCGAGCTTGCCGCCACGGGCATCGCGCACCGCGCGCAGCGCCGCCATGTTGATGCTGTGCTGACCCTTGTTGTCGGCGGTGCCGCGGCCGTAGAGCCGCGTGCCGGCAACCGTGGTCCGCCAGGGATCGCGCCCCTCACGCCACTCGCCTTCCATGCCGTCGACGACGTCGCCATGGCCATAAATCAGCACGGTGGGCGCCGTTGCGCTCTCGTGATGCTCGGCGAACAGGAAAGGCGCCTTGCCGCTGGGGGATTCGACGATACGACTGGTGAAATCCAGCGCCGCAAACGCCGGCTGCATCTCCTGCTCCAGATAGGCGCGCAGCTCGGCGCCGCGGGACGGGGTCTGGCTTTCGGTCTTGAAGGCGACGCGGCGGTCGAGCTCGGTGAGAAACGCGCCGGACTTGAAATCCTCACGGGCGCGGGCGATGGCGTCGGCTCTGATCATGACGTGCTTTTCGAGACTTTGAGACGAAGGACCTTACCCGACATGGGGTGGCCTTCGAAAGTGGCGGGGGCTTGGATCGTTCTTGTAGTTCTCTTGTAGTTCTCTTGGGATTTCGTCCTTGCATCCCCAGGATTGGCTTGCCAAGCACAGCTGCGACGCCGACTTTGGCCTTGCCAAGCGCAAGCGATATGCAAGAACTTCGCCAAGTTCGGGCGCAACCAAGTTCGGGCGCACATCTACCATTCGAAGAGCGCTCAGTACAGAGCGCCGGGAAAGCAGCATGGCCAAGCAGATCAGGCTCAACGCCTTCGCGATGAATTGTGTCGCACACCAGTCACCTGGCCTATGGACCCATCCGCGCGACCGCACCGCCGAGTATAACCGCCTGCCCTACTGGATCGATCTCGCCAAGACGCTGGAGCGGGGCCGTTTCGACGGGCTGTTCCTGGCCGACGTGCTCGGGGTCTACGACGTCTATGGCAACAGCCCTGACGCGGCCTTGCGCAACGCAGCACAGACGCCGTCAAACGAGCCGCTGCTGCTGCTCTCGGCGATGGCCGCGGTGACGCAAAATCTCGGCTTCGGCGTGACCAGCAATCTGTCGTTCGAGCCGCCCTACCCGTTCGCACGGCGAATGTCGACGCTCGATCATCTCACCGAGGGCCGGATCGGCTGGAATGTCGTCACCGGCTATCTCGACAGCGCCGCGCGCGGCGCCGGCAAGGACAAGCAGACCGGACACGACGACCGCTACGACATCGCCGACGAATATATGGACGTCGTCTACAAGCTCTGGGAAGGAAGCTGGGAGGACGACGCCGTGCTGCGCGACCGCAAGCGCGGTATCTTCACCGATCCCACAAAGGTTCATCGCGTCAATCATGAGGGCGCGAACTACCGCATCAACAACACCATCCATCTCAGTGAGCCCTCGCCCCAGCGCACGCCCGTGCTGTACCAGGCCGGCACCTCGCCGCGCGGCCGGCAGTTCGCGGCCAAGCATGCCGAATGCGTGTTCATGTCGGGACCGTCGGCCAAGGTGATCGGCCCCCGCGTCTCCGCGATCCGCCAGGAGGCGGCCGCGATTGGCCGCAACCCCGCCGAGATCCTGATGTTTTCGATGATGACGATCATCCTCGGCCGAACCGAAGCCGAAGCGAAGGAAAAATACGCCGACTATCGCCGCCACATCAGCCCCGAAGGCGCGCTGGCGCTGATGTCGGGATGGACCGGCGTCGACTTCTCCGGCTACGACCTCGATCAGCAGGTGCGTCACGTCCAGAACGACGCCGGCCGCAGCGCCATGGATAATGTCACTCGCGCCGATCCCGATCGGATCTGGACCGTGCGCGATGTTATCGAGCATGTCGGCATCGGCGGCGCCGGGCCTGTCGTGGTCGGCACGCCGGAGATGGTCGCCGACAAGATCGAGGACTGGTTCGAGAAGACCGACGTCGACGGCCTCAACGTTGCCTTCGCGATCTCGCCCGGCGATTTCGAGGACATCGCCGACATGCTGGTGCCAGAGCTGACCCGGCGCGGGCGGTACAAGAGCGAGTATGCCAAGGGCACGCTGCGGGAGAAGCTGTTTGGCGGCGGTCGTGCGAGGCTCGACGCGCCGCATCCGGCGGCGGGTTATCGGGTGGGGAAGAAGGGGGCTAACGTCCCCACGCTGTAAGTCCCGTCATCCTGAGGCGCGAGACCGGCGGTGCATGCACCGCTGGTCGAGCCTCGAAGGATGAACGGCCGGGCTGACAGCCGGGCCGTCGCCCTTCGAGGCCTCCGCTACGTTCCGGCACCTCAGGGTGACGGTGGAAGAGCCGGAGGACACTGTCACCGCATTTCTTAGCGAGCACTCAGACCTTCCCGTCCACCATGACCTCGATCAGCTTGGTCCCCGGCCGATTGAACGCCGACGCCAGCGTCGCCTTCAGCTCGCCGGGATCACTGATCCTGATCGCCTCGCAGCCGAGCGCCTTGGCGATTCCGGCAAAGTCCACCGGCGGATCGACGAAATCCATGCCGACGTAATTGTCATCGCCGTGGAAGGCGAGCAGGCGCTGCTTGATGATGCGATAGCCGCCATTGTTGGCGATGACGAGGTTGAGCGGCAGCTTGTGGTGCGCCGCAGTCCACAGCGACTGAATCGAGTACATCGCGCTGCCATCGCCCGAGAAGCAGACGACGGGGCGATCAGGATTGGCGATGCTGGCGCCGACCGAGGCCGGCAGGCCCCAGCCGATGCCGCCGGAGGCAAGGCCGTGATAGCCATAGCGATCGCGGTGCGGACGCAGCGCCGTAACCTGGCGGCTCGAGGTGAGGCCCTCGTCGACCAGGATGGCATTGTCAGGCATGGCCTCGACCATTTGCAGCACCAGGAAGTCCGGATCGATGGGGCTGCGGCCCGCGCTCCTGCCGATCTGCTCGACCAGGGCAGCGCGACGTGCGGTCCAAGTCTTTGGTGCGAGTTCGGCGAGACGCTGCTTGGCGCGGCCCGCGAGTGCGCCGCCGCCCATCTCCCTCAGCACCGGGATCAACGCGCGCAGCGTCTCCTTCAAATCCGCCTTCAGGGCGATCTCGGCGCCGTAGTTTTTGGCGATCTCCCAATCGACGAGACCGATCTGCACGATGCCGAGACCATCAGGCAGCGCATCCACCTCGCTATGGACCGACATGCGCAAGGGATCGCCGCCGAGCGCGATCAGGAGGTCGTAGGGCGCTAGCGTATCGCGCGCAACCTTCTGCACCCGCGCCAGCGTGCCGACGAAGCTCGGGCTCTCCGAGAGGAAGTGCGATCCATAGGGCGTCGAGGATTGGTAAGCGGCTGCGCCGAGCAGCTCGGCGAGCTCGGCCGCCTCCTTCAGTGCATCGCTCTTGACCACCTCGTCCATGGTGACGATGACGGGACGCTCCGCCCTAAGAAGCCGCGCGGCAAAGGCTTTCAACGCCTCGTCCGACGGCCTTACGCGCGTGTCGATGCGGGTGGAGCGACCGAGATCGATGCCGGCCTCGCTGTTGAGGATGTCTCCGGGTAGCGAAATGAATACCGGCCCGGTCGGCGGCGTGGTCGCGACCTTGGCGGCGCGGCGGACGATGCGGGGCAAATCCTCCAGCCGTGTCACCTCCACCGCCCACTTCACCAGCGGCTCTGCCATCCGCACCAAGGGGCCATACAGCACCGGCTCCATCAGGCCGTGGCCCTGCTCCTGCTGTCCCGCGGTCAGGATCATCGGCGTGCCCGTGAACTGGGCGTTGTAGAGCGAACCCATCGCGTTGCCGAGTCCCGGCGCAACATGGACGTTGCAGGCGACGAGTTTTCCCGAGGCGCGGCTATAGCCATCGGCGATAGCGACCACCAGGCTCTCCTGCATCGCCATGACATAGGTCAGATCGGGATGGTCCTTCAGCGCATGCATGATCGGCAACTCGGTGGTACCAGGATTGCCGAACAGATGCGTGATGCCCTCGTCCTTGAGCAGCGCGAGAAAGGCGGAGCGGCCGGTGATCTTGTTCTTCATGTTTCCTCCAGGAACGGACGTTGCCGCAAGGACGAAAGACATGATGGCCGAAATTTCGGGAGGCGCGCAAGGAAGCGCGGTCATGTCTGCGTTGCGTGGGCGCGCAGCGCCCTACATCTCCTCCCGCCCCAATTCGAACGGATCCTCGCCGCCCGCACGCTTCTTCTTTTTCGAGCGTTGCCAGACCACGCCGGGAAAACCCTTCAGCGGCACCAGCGGCTCGCCGGTATAGGCCCATTCCTGCAGCTCTTCGATCGCGATGTGATAGAGCGGCTGCCGGCCGGTGCGCTCGTTGAACAGCGCACGTGGGATATTGACCATGTGCGGTCCGCGGGGGCGCTCATAGGCGATCGGCGTGCCGCAATGCGAGCAGAAGCTGCGGGTGGTCTTGGTGGCCTTGTCCTCGTAGCGGGTGAGCGCCGTCTTGCCTGAAATAATGCGAAAGCGCTTCTTCCAGCTTCCGACATAGGTGGCGTAGGCCGCGCCGTGGGCGCGGCGGCTGGCGGCGGAGTGATCGTGCCAGGCCCAGCGCGCAGGGATGTCGATCTCGAAGGTGACCTTGCCGCAGAGGCATTGGCCGGTGGCTATCCCTGCAGCAACTGCGGCTTTGGCCATTGAAGTCTCTCCGTCGTCATTGCGAGCGCAGCGATATCCGGGAAAAGTCTCGCTCGGACGAAGATCCCGGATATCGCTTCCGCTCATCCGGGCTACGAGATCACCTACGCCGGCGTCAACTCGTCATACGCCGGATAGTCCGTATACCCCTTCTCCTCGCCGCCGTAGAACGTCGCACGGTTGTACGGCGTGATCGGATAGTCGTGCAGCAGGCGTCGCGGCAGGTCGGGATTGGAGATGAAGATGCGGCCGAAGGCGATGATGTCGGCATGGCCGTCGGCGATCGCCGCGTTCGCGGTCTCGCCGGTGAAGCCGCCGGCGGTCATCAGCACCCCGCTGTAGAGCGGCCGGAACAGCACCATGGCCGACGGCACGTTCTCCCAGTGGACGTCGGCGCGGCCAGCGCCGCTGGAGCGCGGCTCGATGAAATGCAGATAAGCGAGCCCGAGTTTGTCGAGCGCCTTCACGACGTGGGTGTAAAGCGGCATCGGATCGGGCTCGCCGGAATCATTGGCGATGCCGTGCGGTGACAGCCGCACGGCGACGCGGTTGGCGCCCCAGACATCGATCGCGGCCTGCGTGACTTCGAGCAGCAGCCGCGCGCGGTTCTCGATCGAACCGCCATATTGATCGGTGCGCTGGTTGCTGCGCGATTGCAGGAATTGCTCGAGCAGGTAGCCGTTGGCGCCGTGGATCTCGACACCATCGAAACCGGCCGCCAGCGCATTCTTGGCGCCTTGCCGGAACGCCTCGACGATACCCTTGACCTCCTCGGTCTCCAGCGCGCGCGGCGTCTCGTAGTCGGAGATCTTGCCGTCGGCCGTCATCGCCTTCATCCCTTCCGCCTTGATCGGGATCGCCGATGCGGAAACCGGCAGCTCGCCGCCATGGAAGGAGGAGTGCGAGACGCGGCCGACATGCCAGAGCTGGAGGAAGATGATGCCGCCCTTTGCGTGCACCGCGTCGACCACCTTGCGCCAGCCGGCGATCTGCGCCTCCGAATAGATGCCAGGTGTCGCCGGGTTGCCGCGACCGTGCGAGAGCACCGGCGAGGCTTCGGCGATGATCAGGCCGCCCTTCGTAGCGCGTTGACCATAATATTCGGCGTTGAGCGGTCGCGGCGAAAAGCTCGCGCGCTCGGCCCGCATGCGCGTCAGCGGCGCCATCGCGACGCGATGCGCAAGCTTGTACGGACCGACCTGCAACGGCTTGAACAACGCTTCGAATTTCATGGGGGCACCGAATGGCTATGGAAGGATGCGGATCATATAGCGAGGGGCGGCCCCTGGAAAAGTGCCGCCCCTTGCAAAGTAGATATTCCCTGTCGCGGAACGCGTCAGAGAGCAGGCCTTACGCCGTCTTGATCCAGACGGCCTTCACGTTGAGATATTCCTCGACATGCTGCTTACCGGACTCGCGGCCGTAGCCGCTCATCTTGTAGCCGCCGAAGGGCACGGCCGGATCCATCGCCTGATAGCAGTTCACCCACACAGAACCGGCGCGCAGCGACTTTGCAACTGCATGCGCCTTGCTGACGTCGCGCGTCCACAGGCCGGAACCGAGGCCGAAGGTGGTATTGTTGGCACGCTTGACGAGCTCGTCCATGTCCTTGAACGCGATCGCGGAGATGACGGGACCAAAGATCTCCTCCTGCGCGATGCGCATGTTGTCCTGGACGCCCGCGAACACGGTCGGTGAGACGAAGAAGCCCTTCGACAGCGCACCCTCGGTGACGCGGCCGCCGCCGGCAAGCGCCTTCGCGCCTTCCTTCTGGCCGATGTCGAGATAACCGGTGACGCGTTCGAGCTGCTGCTCGGAGACCAGCGGGCCGATCTGGACATTGGGATCGAGCCCGTTGCCGACTTGCAGCTTCTTGCCGAATTCGGCAACGCGGCCGACGAACTCCTCGTAGATCGACTGCTCGACGAACAGCCGCGTGCCGGCGCTGCAGATCTGCCCCGAATTGGCAAACACCGCCATCGCCGCGCCGGGCACGGCGGCATCGAGATCGGCGTCGGCGAACACGATATCCGGCGACTTGCCGCCGAGCTCGAGCGAAACGCGTTTGAGGTTGCCGGCGGAGGCACGGATGATCGACTGGCCCGTCATATGCGAGCCGGTGAAGGCGACCTTGTCGACGTCATGATGCGAGGCGAGGGCGGCGCCCGCGGTCTCGCCATAGCCGGGTACGACATTGATGACGCCGGGCGGAATTCCCGCCTCCATCGCCAGTTCGGCGATGCGCAGCGAGGTCAGCGGCGCCTCTTCGGCGGGCTTGAGCACCACGGTGCAGCCGGTCGCGATCGCCGGACCGATCTTCCAGATCGTCGCGGTGAGCGGACCGTTCCAGGGGATGATGGCGCCGACGACGCCGATCGGCTCCTTCAGCGTGTAGGAGAAGATTTCGCCCGGCAGCGAGTTCTCGATTGTCTCGCCATGGATCGCGGTGGTCTGGCCGGCGTAGTAACGCAGCATGCCGACGGCGCGCAGACGATAAGCACGGGTGCGGCTGAGCGGCGCGCCCATGTCGAGCGTGTCGAGCTGCGACAATTCGTCGAAATTCTTCTCGACGAGGTCGGCAAGCCTCAAGAGCAGATTCTGCCGTTCGAACGGCTTGACCTTGCTCCAGGGTCCTTCGAAGGCGCGGCGGGCGGCGGCAACTGCACGATCAATGTCTTCCTTGTCGCCCTCGGCGACGGTTGCGAGCAGCTCGCCGGTGGCGGGATTGTGAGTCTCGAAGCGCTTGCCTGAGGCTGCATCGACCCATTTCCCGTCGATCAGCATCTGCTTGTACGACCCGTTCGCGAACGGATGACGCGTGATCGGAATAGCCTGCGACACAGCCATGGCTGCACTCCCTGTCAGGTGATTGATTGGTTCGATCTGGGCGGGATCGTTGCGTTGAAGGATACAGCGGTGCCGGATAGGCGTAAAGGCAGCGGGGAACGAAGACCTCCCATGCCGACTTGCGCAGGGTCGCGCACCGCCATGTTATAGCTCGCGCAAGCCACGCTCCGGAGACGCACCATGCCACATCCCGCCATCGTGAAAGACAATGTTGCCGTGATCACCGGTGGCGCGTCCGGCATCGGGTTGGCCGCGGCCATGGCCTTTGCGCGCGCTGGAATGAAGGTGTGTATCGCTGACGTCGACGAGGCTCGACTGACCGAGGCCGCAACAAAACTGTCATCCGTCACCGATGCCGCAAAGGTGATGACCTTCGCCGTCGATGTCAGCAGGGCAGAGAGCGTGATGGAACTGGAGCGCGCGGTGCGCGAGCGGTTCGGCGGCACCGACATCCTCATGAACAATGCCGGCATCCAGCCGGGCAGCACACTGTTCGGCGAGCCCGACAATTGGCAGCGCATCATCGCCGTCAACATGTGGGGCATCATCAACGGCTCGCGCATCTTCGCGCCCAACATGATCGCGCGCGGCAAAGGCGGCCTCATCATCAACACCGGCTCGAAGCAGGGCATCACCACGCCGCCGGGCGACCCCGCCTACAATGTCTCCAAGGCCGGCGTGAAAGCCTTCACCGAAGCCCTCCAGCATGAGCTGCGCAACACGAAGGACTGTCGCGTCACGGCCCACCTGCTGATACCGGGCTTCGTCTTCACCGGCCTCACCGCGAAGGGCCGCACCGAAAAGCCGGCCGGCGCCTGGACGCCGGAGCAGACGGTTGATTTCATGCTGGCGCGGCTCGAGGCCGGCGACTTCTACATTCTGTGCCCGGACAATGACGTGCCGCGCGCGCTCGACGAGAAGCGCATGGAATGGGCCGCCGGCGACATCATCGAGAACCGCCCGCCGCTGTCGCGCTGGCACCCGGATTACGCGGATGCGTTCAACAGGTTTGTGAAGGGCGAGTAGGCTGGCACCGGCCTATCACTCCCTCGCCCCGTTCTTACGGGGACAGGTAAGAACCTACAGCGTCTCCTGCTTGTGGCCGCAATTCTTGCAGGCGAACTTGACCCGGGTCTGGCCTTTCTCCGCCTGGACCCGGTTCGGCGCGCCGCACTTGCCGCAGATGGCCTCGATGCGGGTCGAGCCCTGCTTGACGACGATGGTCTTCTTTTCCATCGATTCGCGGATCAGGCGCTCGGCCTCCTCGCGCAGCGATTGTTTCGACAAAGCTCGTCTCCGCCTCTGGAAAGCGCGCGAGCCATATCGCACCTACGTCCGAAGCACAATGCGGGATGCGGATCGCGGAGTGCGAAAGCCGCGGGGCGCTGCTCCGCGGCTCTTGCTCGTCATCCGGATCCGGCGCTTCTCTCACGCCGCCTTGGAAACCTCCATCAGCAGCCGCTCGGCTTTCGCGTCCTCGATGCGGTTCACCAGCCGGCTGCTCTCGTGATTGTCGCGCACGGTCTTGGTCAGGGTGATGCAGGTCTGGACCAGCATCACGATACCCATGGTGAGATAACCCTTCATCCAGACGTCGATCGGCAGGAAGAAGACGCCGATGGCGACGAGGAATGCGGAGGCGGCAAAGGATGCGTAAGTAAAGGTCACCCAGGCGCTGCTGTGGGGCTGGCCATTCTGGTTCATGATGGTCTCCTGTTGGCTCGAATGATGATCGGTTGGGGATCAGGCAGTCGGCGTGCGGTTGGACTTCAACCGCGCCAGCACGTCGTCCGCAGTCGTCTTCAGCCGCGGGCCAAAGCCCTGCTCGGCCAATCTCTCGGCGGTGGCGAGGGGACCCGTGGCCGCATCGAGCTCGATGAGCGCATCGTCGGCAGCCTGGGCTTCCATCTGCCGATCGCGCAGGCGCCTCAGGGTGCTCTCCGCCTCAGGCAGCGTGGATTCGTAAGGACGCGCTGCCTCGATGCCGCTGCGGCGAAGCGAGCGCACCGCCTCCGAGGCACGGGCGACGCGACGGCCCCGATCGAGTTCGGTAATGCGGGCTTGCGCATTTGCCACGTGCCGCTTCAGCCGGGCGATCTCGGTCGCGAACAGCGCACGGGCCGTCATCGCCGCATCGCGGTCGGCCTCCAGGCCTGCAATGGCTTCGGCCGCGTCCCTGGCGAGATCCTCGCGGCCGCCGTCGAGCGCCGCAACCGCGCGGGTCTCGAGATCGGCGATGCGGGCGATCGTCGTCTCTAACTTGCGGCCTTCCTGCTGATCCTGCGCGATGGCCAAGGCCAGCGTCCGCTTGCTGCGCTCGACGGCAGCCGCCGCATCGCGCATCTGCTGGTCGAGGATCAGAAGGGCCGTCCGGTCTTCCAGCTCCTCACCCGCGGCGGCCACGCTGCCGCGGAAAAGTGTCACTACGGTCTTGAACATCTGTAGCTCCCTGTTATGAGCGTTGCTCACAAATGCTTTGTAGCAGGGAACTTGAACTTCGTTCAAGAAAAATTTGAGCGCCGCTCAAGAATCTGGACGAAAATGTCTAAAGCCTTGGAACGTCGAGAGAAACTCAGATTTGAGCTGATCCTGGCAGCGGAACGGATGATCGCTGACCGCGGATTGTCGGGCGTGAAAACCCGCGATCTCGCCCGCGAGATCGGCTGCGCCAACGGCGCGGTCTACAATCTCGTCGCCGACATGGACGAGCTGATCCTGCGCGTGGGCTCCCGCACGCTGCTCCGGCTGGACGAGGCGCTCAGCGCAGCGGTCAGCGCGGGCGAGGCAATGCCGCAAGACACACTGGTCCGCATCGCCCTCGCCTATTGCGATTTCGCAGCGGAAAATCTCCAGCTCTGGCGCGCGCTGTTCGAGCACCGCATGGAGGCGGACAAGACCGTCCCCGACTGGTCCGTCGCGGACCAGATGCGGCTGTTCCGCCACATCTACCAGCCGTTGGCCACGCTGTTTCCGAAGCGAGGTGCAGACGAGCTCGGCATTACCGCGCGCAGCCTGTTCTCGGCGGTACATGGCATGGTGGCGCTGGGGCTGGAGCAGAAGCTGGTTGCCGTGCCGCTGCCGGCGCTGCGTGAAGAAATCGCTCGCCTCGTGCGTGCGATGATCGACGGACTGGTCGCGCACGCGGGCGGCGCCTGACTAAAATTTCGCCTGTCGCATCGCGGGCGGCACGCTTAGCTTCGCGGCGTCTCGTCCTCTCTTTCGGAGCCTCCCATGCCCCTCCTCATCCGCGGCGGCACCGTCGTCAATCATGATCATTCGCGCCGTGCGGACGTGCTGATCGACGGTGAGACCATCGTCGCAATCGGGGCATCGCTCGAAGCGCCCACGGGTGCCGAGATTATCGACGCCGGCGGCGCCTACATCATCCCAGGCGGGATCGATCCGCACACCCATCTCGAAATGCCGTTCATGGGCACCGTGACAGCCGACGATTTCGAATCGGGAACGAAGGCGGCGCTGACCGGCGGCACCACCATGGTGGTGGATTTCTGCCTGCCCGATCCCGGCCAGTCGATGCTCGCGGCCTATCAGGACTGGAGGCGCAAATCCGAGAAGGCGACAAGCGACTACGGCTTCCACATGGCGGTGACATCGTGGTCGAAGCAGATCCATGACGAGATGGAGACCGTGGTCAAAACCTACGGAATCAACACCTTCAAGCACTTCATGGCCTACAAGGGCGCGCTGATGGTGAACGACGACGAGCTCTACAACTCGTTCGCCCGCTGCGCCCATCTCGGCGCCATGCCGGTGGTCCATGCCGAGAACGGTGACGTCGTCGCCCTGATGCAGGAGGCGCTGATCGCGCGCGGCGTCACCGGCCCGGAGGGGCACGCTTATTCACGACCACCGGAGGTCGAGGGTGAAGCCACCAACCGCGCCATCATGATCGCGGACATGACGGGGACCCCGGTCTACATCGTGCACACGAGCTGCCGCGAGGCGCATGAAGCAATCGCACGCGCACGTGCGGCCGGAAAACGCGTCTATGGCGAGCCGCTGATCCAGCACTTGCTGCTCGACGAAGGTGAATACCAGAACAAGCACTGGGATCATTCTGCGCAGCGCGTGATGTCGCCGCCGTTCCGCGACAAGTCCCACCAGGACAGTCTGTGGGCCGGCCTGCAAGCCGGCTCGCTCCAGGTGGTCGCGACCGACCATTGCGCCTTTACCACCGCGCAGAAGCGATTCGGCCTCGGCGACTTCAGGAAGATCCCGAACGGCACCGGCGGCCTCGAAGACCGCCTCGCGCTGCTGTGGACCGCGGGCGTCGCTACCGGGCGGCTGACCAAGGAAGAATTCGTCGCGGTGACCTCGGCGAACATCGCCCGCATCCTCAACATCTTTCCGCGCAAGGGCGCGGTCGCCGTCGGCTCGGATGCCGACATCGTGGTGTGGGATCCTAAGGCGAGCAAGACCATCAGCGCGAGGCGGCAGATGAGCCGGATCGATTACAACGTGTTCGAGGGCTTTGCCTGCACGGGCGGAGCGGCAGCGACGCTGTCGCGCGGCCGCGTTGTCTGGAAGGATGGGAACTTGCGCGCCGAGGCCGGCGACGGCCACTACATCGAGCGGCCAGCGTTCTCACCGGTCCATGTCGCCAACTCCACGTGGAAAGAGCTGACCGCCCCGCGCGCCGTCAGCCGCGGAGCGGTCGCGCCGTAACCGCGCGGCGCGGCACGGGTGCGACGCCGTGAAGCGCGGCTGATGGCATGCACCTTGCCTCTTTACGTCGCAGATATTTCGCAAAAGAGGCACCGATGAGCTCATCACCTTTCGACATCAGCCGCCGCAATGTGGTGATCAGCAGCCTCGGCGCGGTCGGACTGACGGCGATCACACCTCACTTCGCCTGGGCGCAGGCGCGCAGCGAAACGCTGCTGGTGGTGCAGGAACTCGGGCCGAACTCGCTCGACATGCAGGGCGTCGGCTCCAACCAGACCGTGAACGGTCTGTCCTGGAACTGCTACGACCGGCTGCTGAGCTACGCCTCGAAGACGCTGCCCGACGGGACGGTCTCGTACGATCGCGAGAAGCTCGCGCCCGAGCTCGCCGAAAGCTGGGAGGTTGCGGCCGACGGCATGTCCTGCACCTTCAAGCTCCGCAAGGACGCGAAATTCCACGACGGCACGCCTGTGACCGCCAAGGACGTCAAATGGTCGTTCGACCGCGCGGTGAAGGTCGGCGGCTTTCCGACCTTCCAGATGTCGGCGGGATCGCTTGAGAAGCCCGAGCAGTTCGTGATCGTCGACGACCACACCTTCCGCATCGACTATGTCCGCAAGGACAAGATGCTGCTGTTCAACGTCGCGGTCGTCGTGCCCTTCATCATCAACTCCGAGCTGGCGAAAAAGAATGCGACGCCGGAAGACCCATGGGCCTTGGCGTGGCTCAGGAACAACGAGGCCGGCGGCGGCGCCTACAAGATCGAGAGCTGGAAGCCCGGCAGCGAAACCGTGCTGGCGCGGTTCGATGACTGGAAGAGCGGTCCGCTGCCGAAGGTCAAGCGCGTGATCGCGCGCGACGTTCCTTCCGCGGGCACGCGCCGCGCCATGTTGGAGCGAGGCGATGCGGACATCTCCAGCGGCTTTGCGCCGCGCGATTTCGAGCAGATCATCAGGGAGGGCAAGGTCAAGGTGTCGGGCGTGCCGATCCCGAACGCGCTCTGGTACGTCGCGCTCAACACCGCGAAGCCGCCGTTCGACAATGTGAAGCTGCGGCAGGCCATCGCCTGGGCGATGCCCTACGAGCAGATCCAGAGCAGTGCGTTCTTCGGGCGCGCCGTTCCGATGTACGGCGGAGCGGCAGAGGTCTCAAAGCCGGTCTGGCCGCAACCGTTTCCCTATGTCACCGATCTCGACAAGGCCAAGGCGCTGATGAAGGAAGCAGGCTTCGAGTCGGGCCTCGAGACGACCTTGTCGCTCGACACGGGCACCGCGACCGTCGGCGAGCCGACTGCGATCCTGATCCAGGAGAGCCTCGCCAAGATCGGTATCAAGGCGGGAATCGAGAAGATCCCCGGCGCCAACTGGCGCACGACGCTGAACAAGAAGGAGCTGCCGCTCGCACTCAACCGCTTCAGCGGCTGGCTGGATTATCCCGAATATTACTTCTACTGGAATTTCCACGGCAACAACTCGATCTTCAACGTCTCGTCCTATCAGAACAAGGAGATGGACGCGCTGATCGACAAGGCGCGGTTCACGGCCGATAGCGCGGAGTACGACCGGTGCGTGAAGGATTTCATCGCGCTCTGCATGCGCGACGTTCCGGTCGTTCCGCTCAACCAGCCGATCCACGATGTCGCGATGCAGAAGGCCGTCACCGGCTACGAGTTCTGGTTTCACCGCGAACCGGACTACCGCCAGTTCGCAAAGGGCTAGTGCCTATCGACGACGCGGATCGCACTTGACGTTGCGCGCGCCTGCTCGATCGGAAAACCCCGCTCCAGCCGCGCCGCGCTTGCGCGCAGCATTGCTGCGTCGAGCTTGCCCTGCCGCGCCCCGTCAAGGGCACAGGCGAAGACGCGGTAGAACTGCGCGCCGTCATAGGCAACCAGCAACAGATCGACGCCGGCATTGATCGCCTCGACCACGGCCTTGCAGACGTCGTTCTGGTAGATCGCGCCCATCACGAGGTCGTCGGTCATCACCACTCTCTGGTAACCCCAGGTCTCGCGCAGGATGCCCTCGACAACGCGTTTCGAATGCGATGCGGCGCGATCGGGATCGACGGCGGTGAGCGTGACATGGCCAACCATGAGTGCGCTGCGCGAATGCGATAGCACGTCGCGGAACGGGAGCCAGTCGGTTGTCTCCAGCTCCTTGACCGGCGTGTCGAGATTGGCGCTGAAATGATGTGTGTCGGCACGGACCCGGCCGATGCCCGGAAAATGCTTGAGCGTGGCACCGACGCCTGACCGCTCCAGCCCGCGCACATAAGCGCTCGCAATCGTGCTGACGACAGCCGGATCGGTAGCGATCGCGCGCTGGCCGATCAGCGTGTGGAAATCGAGCCGGTTGCGCCGCGCCGGCGGCTTGAGGTCGAGCACCGGGGCGAGATTGAGGTTGACGCCGAGGTCCGCGAGCTCGCGGCCATGGATGCGGCCGAACTCTTCGGCTTTGGCCTGCTGGTCGTCGGGAGCGAGTCCGGCCAGCGTCGCCAATGCCGGCACCTTTGTCAGGGGCGGCGAAAGATGGCCGACGATGCCGCCCTCCTGATCGGCGGCGACGACCAGCGGCGGCAGGCCGGTGGCGCGCCTGATATCCTGGAGCGCGGCGATCTCGGTCCGCAGCGCCTCGATGGTTCGGCCGCGGATGTTGTGCCGGGTGACATAGACCCCGCCGATCAATCCCTGCCCGGCAAGGCGCGCGACCTCGGGAAATGAGGAATAGCCGACCATGAAGTGCGGCCCGAGCTGACGCGCTTCCGCCGCGCTGACACCGAGGACATCGTTCTTGCGCAGCTCGAACTTCAGATGCGCGGCCGACATCAGGACCGGCGGCAGGCACCAGAGCATGACCAGCAGCTTGCCCGCGATGGTACGCCAACGCCCTCTGCGCAGCAGGAGGATGACGATCACGATGCTTGCGACGACAAGCGCGATGTTTCCGGCGCCGCGCAGCGAGAGCAGATAAGGATCGTTCTTGTTCGCGGCCGCGAACGCGACGACAGGCGCGGCAAGCCAGAGCAGAATGAGGCCGATACGGCGGAGCAATTGCATGATGCATCACGTGCTGGGAGTGGCGAATGCTTCGCACCTATCAAAGCGATTTGCGCTGGGCGAGAGGCAACCACGCTCCTGCACGAAATCTGCAAAAGACTCCTGAATCCGTGCAGACGTTGATCCCGCCTTCTGCACAACTGGCGTTCAGACTTCGTGATGCCAACCATCACGAAAGGTCTCACCGATATGACAAGCCTGGCTTCGACGATCGTAGAAGAGATCAAGCCGATCGGTCATTCCTCGATCCCGGCCAAGGTCGGCCTGGCGCTGCTGCTGGCCGCACTCGCCGACTGGCTGTTCTACGGGCAGCGGATCGGACTGTCGTTGACGCTCTTTGCGATCGCGCTCGCTGGCGTGTCGGCACTGTCCAACCATGCAGCTCTTAATCTGCGGCGTGCGATGATCGGCGCAGCCATTCTCGTCGCCGGCCTCGTGCCGGTTATCGAGGAGCTCAACGCGCTGTCGTTCCTGATCCTCGTCGCATCGCTGACAATTGCGTTGCTGCTCGTCACCAATGCGGAAGCGACCGGGCTCGCTGACCGCATCCGCGCGCTGCGCAACTTCGTCCTGCTCGGTCCCTTCAGGTTCTTTCTCGATGCGCCCCAGGTTTTCGACGCAACGGCGTTCACCCGCGGCATTGCGCTGTGGCTGCTGCCAGCGGCGCTGAGCACCGTCTTCGTCGCGCTGTTCGCAGCGGCCAATCCGGTGATCGAGCAATGGGTGTCGCTGCTCAATCCAAAACTCATCTTCGAATATGTCAGCATCCCGCGCGTGCTGTTCTGGACCATGATGCTCGCGCTGATCTGGCCCTTCATTCATGTGCGCTGGCGGCGCAAGAAGATTGCCGTCGCCGCCGAAGCCGCTGCCGTAGAGCCGCCACCGCTTCCGCCCTTCGTCTCACCGGAATTTTTCGGTCCCTCCACCATTCTGCGCTCACTGATCCTGTTCAATCTGTTGTTCGCGGCACAATCCGTTCTCGACGGCATCTATCTCTGGGGCCACGTCGCGCTGCCCGACAACATGACTTACGCGGCCTACGCCCATCGCGGCGCCTATCCGCTGATCGTCACCGCCCTGCTCGCCGCAGCCTTCGTGCTGGTGGTGATGCGTCCGGGCGGGCCGGCCGAGAAATCGAAGGTGATCCGGCCACTGGTCTATGTCTGGGTGGGGCAAAACGTGCTGCTGGTCGCCTCCTCCATCCTGCGCCTCGATCTCTACGTCGACATCTACATGCTGACTTACTGGCGCATCGCGGCCTTCATCTGGATGGGGCTGGTCGCGCTCGGACTGGTCCTGATCGTGGCCCGTATCGCGCTCGACAGGTCCAACGAGTGGCTGGTCGGTGTCAATCTGATCGCATTGGCGATCGTGCTCTATGGCTGCTCGCTGGTGAACTTCGATGCCTTCATTGCCGACTACAATGTGGCTCACAGCAAGGAAGCTTCCGGCAAAGGCGTGCAGCTCGACACCAATTATCTCCTCTCGCTCGGGCCGCAGGCACTGCCCGCGATCGATAAGGCAATCGAACTTCTGACCAAGGCCAAGGAGAGCGATCTTTCGGCACGCGGCTATTGCCTTGTGTCGCGCCGCGACCGCCTTGTAGAACAGCAGCGTCAGGATCTGGCCTGGCGGAGCTGGGGTTTTCGGAACTGGCGGCTCGGGCACAGGCTGGATACGCAGGCGACGAACCGGCCGGCGGGCTGACGAGGGCAGCGGAGAGTTTCCTTGGCGCATCGCATTCTCATCGCCGACGATGAAGGCCACATCCGCGAGGTCATCCGCGTCGCGCTGAAGAAGGCCGGCATGGACGTGATCGAGGCCCGCGACGGCAGGGAGGCGCTCGCCCGCTTCGCCGCCGACAGGCCCGATCTCATCGTGCTCGACATCGGCATGCCCGAGTTCGACGGCCTCGACGTCTGCCGCGAGATTCGCAAGACCTCCGACGTGCCGATCCTGTTCCTGTCGGCGCGCGACGAGGAAATCGACCGCATCCTCGGGCTCGAGATCGGCGGCGACGATTACGTGACCAAGCCGTTCAGCCCGCGCGAGCTGGTGGCGCGGGTCAACGTCATCCTGCGCCGGCTCAGTCCGCGCAATGGCGAGGCCAAGGCGGGCCCGGGAGCGCTAGTACAAGGGGGGCTCCTGATCGATCCCGAGCAACATGTCGCCTCCTTTGCCGGCACGCCGATAAAACTGACCGCGATCGAATTCGGCATTTTGCGCGCGTTCCTGACCCGGCCGACTTCGGTGTTCAACCGCGAGCAGCTGATGCGGGCGGCCTATCAGCTCAACATCCAGGTCTCCGACCGCACCATCGACAGCCACATCCGCAACATCCGCGCCAAGCTGGCCGCGCAAAATTGCGAGAACGTCATCGAGACCATTCACGGCGTCGGCTTCAAGCTCGGCCGCTGCGAGAAAGAGGCATGAGCGCGGCGCCGGACAAATGGCGGCCATCGCTGGGTCTCGTGATCTTCACGGTGCTCACCACCGTCGGCGTGCTGCCCCTGGTCGGGTTGTTCTTCTTCCGCCTCTACGACAACCAGCTGATCCGCCAGACCCAGGCCGAGCTGATCGCGCAAAGCCGCGTGCTGGCGACGATCTATGCACAGGAGGTCACGACGAGGCTCGACAGCGGCCTCACGCTCGGCGCCGAGGTGCCGCCGGGCGTGCTGCCCGACCCCGGCGACCAGGTCACGCCGATTCGGCCTGCGCTCGACCTCACTGCGAACGATCTGCTGCGGCGACGTCCGGATGCGCTACCCGCGTCCCAGCCCGCGCAGCCGGCCTTTGTCGAGATCGGCGCAAGGCTGACGCCGATCATCCGCGAGACCCAGAAGGTGACGCTGGCGGGGTTTCGTATCCTCGATCCGCAAGGCGTCGTCATCGCCGGGCGGCAGGAGGTCGGGCAGTCGCTCGCCCATATCGAGGAGGTCGCGGACGCGCTGCACGGGCAATACCGGGCGACCTTGCGCAACCGCGTGCAGGACAAGCCGCCGCCGCCGATCTACTCCTTCAGCCGCGGCCTCGGCGTGCACGTGTTCTCGGCGATGCCCGTCATCGTCAACAACCGCGTCGCGGGGGTGATCTACACCACGCGAACGCCGAGCAACATTTTCGATCATCTCTACCAGGAGCGGGCCAAGTTCGTGCTGGCCGGCCTCGCCGTCATCCTCGGCACGGTCGCGATCGGCCTCGTGTTCTCCCGCACCATCACCCTGCCGATGCGCGAGCTGATCGACCGCGCGGTTCGAATCGGCCGGGGCGATCGCGAGGCATTCAAGCCGCTCCGGCATTACGGCACGCGCGAGTTCGCGCAGCTCTCGCACAGCTTCCTCGGCATGGCCGAGCAGCTGGCGCGGCGGTCGGACTATATCGCGACGTTCTCGGCCCACCTCACCCACGAGCTGAAATCGCCGCTGACCTCGATCAAGGGCGCGGCCGAGCTGTTGCAGGATTCGGTTCAAGGCAAGGCCGGGGGCCTGACGCCGGCCGAGCAGAACACCTTCATCGCCAACATCCTGTCCGACACCCAGCGGCTGGAGGCAATGGCGCAGCGGCTGCGCGAACTGGCCCGTGCCGAGAGCCTGCCGCAGAACGAGCGCACCGAGCTCGCACCCGTGATCGCCGACCTCAAGAGCCTGTTTCCGGCAAGCGATATCTCGGCCAGCGGCAGCCTCGACCGCCCGATCGGCATGTCCGGCGAAAAGGCGCTGATCGTGCTGTCGCATCTCGCCGACAACGCGATGCGGCACAAGGCGCGGTCAATCAGGCTGGAGGCGGCTTTCGAGCGGACGACCTTGCGTCTGACGGTGAGCAATGACGGCGAGCCGATCTCGGCGCCGAACCGCGACAGGATCTTTGATGCGTTCTTCACCACCCGCCGCGACCAGGGTGGCACCGGGATGGGGCTTGCGATCGCGCGCGCGGTGATGGCGAGCCATGGCGGCTCGATCAGGCTGAAGCCGACCGACGAGGGGGCCGCCTTCGAGCTCCAATTCCCTGTGGCCTAGATCGCAAACACCCAGGCGGCGACGATGGTGCCGATGGTGACCAGACCAGCGATGGTCCAGCCGGCGGCATATTCCAGCTCAGGATGACCGGTCGCCCGCATGATCTCTGCCGGATCGGCGGTATGCTTCTCTGCCATGACAGCCTCGCACGTTCCTTCCCGCGTCATATGTAAGTCGCTTGGGGCGACAAAAGGTTCCGTCACGGAAATGCGAGGAATGACGCAGCTAGGTTTGTTCGCCGAACCGGAAGCCGGGCCTCCTGGGCTTCGCTATGCCGACAATTTTATCGAAGCCGCCATCGAGCAGACCTTGATCGGCCGCATCGCAGCATTGCCGCTCCAGCGCTTCCAGTTCGGCGCCTTCGAGGGCAACCGCCGGGTGGCCTCGTTCGGCTATCGCTACGACTATGCGCTGCAGCGGCTGGCCGAGGCGGAGCCGATCCCGGACTGGGTGGCACCGGTCGCGCGCCAGGTCGAGGCATGGGCGGGGCTGCCGGAGGCCAGCGTCCGCCAGGTGCTCTGCACCGAATATGAGGTCGGCGTTGGCATCGGCTGGCACCGCGACAAGCCGCATTTCGACAAGGTCCTCGGCCTCTCGCTCGGCGCGGCCTGCAAGTTTCGCTTCCGCCGCCGCAGCGGCGACAAATGGCAGCGCCACACGCTCGAGGCCCTGCCGCGTTCGCTTTACATGATGGAGGGCGAGGCGCGCTCGCAATGGGAGCACAGCATCCCGCCGGTCGAGGCCCGCCGTTACTCCATCACCTTCCGGACGATGAAGCGGGCCTGACCGGCCGTCCAAAACAAAAACTTTCGAAAACAACCCCATGCACAGTAGAGCGCAACCGTCCCGGGCCTTCGGACGTGCCTTCCAGACGCGGCTGCTTGCCGCACCGGCCGCCCGTTCCGCGCCGGCCGCGGGTCTGCCAAAGGTGCCGCGAATTTGCCTCAAGGCCAGCTGACTAATGAGGCGAATTGAAAAGACAGGCCAAATCAGCCAGCCAATATGAGCCCCGCAAGGCGGCCAGCATCACCATGAAGAACTATCTGATATTTCTCCTGCTTCTGACCATGACCACGGCCTCCGCGCACGGGCCGATGCCGGCCCGGCTCTCGCCGCCATCCCACCTCGTGCAAGTCGGCCTCACCGATTCCGACACCACCGCCGGTGGCACCGCGCGGCTGTGCGAGCGGGTCACCTTCTCGCGCGGCCTGCGCTATGGCGAGAGCGAGGCCAATGTGCTCGACATCGCCGCCAGCGAGACCAAGGCGGATACGCCGCGGCCGGTGCTGCTGTTCGTGGTCGGCGACACTTTTGCCGGTGACCGCGCCGCGCCGGAACTGTCGCGCCAGATCCAGGACCAGGCGATGTGCTTTGCCGCCCGCAACGACATGATCGGGGTGCGCGTCAACTATCGCCTGGCCCCGGCAGCGACCTGGCCGATGGGGGCGACCGACGTGGCGGCGGCGCTGTCCTGGGTACACGGCAATATCGACCTGTTCAACGGCGATGCCCGCGAGATCGTCGCGGTCGGCTACGGCGCCGGGGCCTTCCATGTCGCGACCCTGCTGGCGCATCCCGAGCTTCAGACCGATCGCGCCGATGTCGCCGCCGTGGTGCTGGTGTCCGGCACTTACCGCGCCGGCAAGGACGCCAGCGACAGCGAGAAGGCCTATCTCGGCACCGATGCCGGCCAGTACAACAAGCGCTCGGTCTTTCCCGGCATCCTCAATGTCGATGTGCCGATCGTGCTGGCCTGGGCCGCAGACGATTCAGCCGGCATCGTGGCGCAAGGCGAGACGCTGAAGAAGACGCTCTGCGGCGCCGGCCATTGTCCGCGCAGCGCGCTGCTGCGCAGCCGCGATGGCATCGCGAGCGCCTTCGGCCTCGACGGCTCCGGCGACAGCCTCGCCGAGCCGACCCTGCTGCTGGTGCATCAGCTCGAGGCGCGGGGGCTGCCGTAGCGACGTGTCAACACGCCTGCCATTTCGGTTCGGGCACTGCGCTGCTTGAAGCGCACCGCCAAGCCACACGATTGCCAAACGCCTGCCATAGACTAACGCGCCTAGGTGCGGATTGAGCCGACTTCGTTGGGGGCCAACGATAAGGTGTCGAGCATGCGCGTCACCGGCAGACTACTGTTCGTTTTGATCGCCGCTCTGGCCTCGCTTGGGGCGATGTCGCAGCAACGCGCGGAGCAACCGGCGAGCGACAAGGAAATCCGCATCGGCAATGTCATGCCGTATTCGGGGCCGCTCTCGGAGTTCGGCGCGATCGGCCAGGCGGAGGCCGCCTATTTCGACATGATCAACGCGCGTGGCGGCATCAACGGGCGCAAGATCCGCTTCATCACGCGCGACGACAATTCCGATCCGGCAACGGCGCTGGAGCTGACGCGCAATCTCGTCGAGACCGAGAATGTGCACCTGATGTTCGGCTCGTTCGGAACGCCCGGCAATCTCGCCACGCGCTGGTATCTGAACGAGAAGAATATCCCGCAGCTGTTCGTTGCCTCTGGCGACGAGGAGCTGAGCCGGGGAAACGCATTTCCCTGGACCATGGGCTGGCAGCCTTCGTTCCGGTCGGAGGGACGCATCTACGCCAACTACATTCAGGCCTATTACCCCAGGAAGAAGATCGTCGTGCTCTGGCAGAACGACCAGTTCGGCCACATGCTCTACAAAGGCATTCAGGAAGGGCTTGGCGATCTCAACCGTCATGTCCTCGTCGACATCGCCTTCGACATCAAGGACGAGCATCTCGACGGGCACGTCTCGATCCTCAAGCGCGCCGGCGCAGACATCTTCGTCTTCCTCGGCGTGCCGTCGACGGCGTCCAAGGTGATCAAGCTGGCGGCGTCAATGAATTGGCATCCGGTCTTCATCGTCAACGATGCCTCCGCATCGATCGCCAATGCGATGGCGCCGGCAGGCCTGGAGAACTCGGCCGGCGTGATCTCGGCAGCCTTTCTGAAGGACCCGAGCGATCCCGCATGGAAAGACGATTCCGCCATGAAAGACTGGTTCGCCTTCATGGACAAATACCATCAGGTCGAAAGCACCAACAACAGCGCCGCGCTCTATGGCTACGCCGCGGCCGAGGCGCTGACGCAGGTGCTGAAGCAATGCGGCGACGATCTCTCGCGCGAGAACATCATGCGGCAGGCGGCGTCCCTCAGGTCTTATCAGCCCACCGTTGCGTTGCCCGACATCAGGATGAACACCTCGCCCAGCAACTATCTGCCGATCAAGCAGATGCGGCTGGTTCAGTTTGACGGCCGCTCCTGGCAGCCGTTTGGCGAGGTGATCGAGACGGCATTCACGGAAGGTGCGGCACGGTGAGGTGACTTACACGGACCTTTTGCTGGGCCACCCCTTTGCCCCGCCCTCCCCCGCAAGGTAGGGCAATCGCATATGGCGCTTAGCGCGAACTGAGCGCGCGCCTCGTCCTTCGAGACGACCGCTTCGCGGTCTCCTCAGGATGAGGCTAAGCAGCATTGGTGCTCGTTGAAGCAGGTGCCGCGCACACGGTCCTCATCCTGAGGGCCCGCCAAAGGCGGGCGTCTCGAAGGATGGTCACGGGCGAGATCGCTCCCATATGCGATTGCCCTACCCCGCAAGAGGGGAGGGTTAGGGAGAGGGGTACCACACGGGGACTCTCTCGACCTCGCATCAATGACTTGCATTGAGAGACCGGGTCTGGCTGGCTCTAGCTCCTGACCATCAGATCGGAAACTCACCATGATCCAGTTCGACACGTTGCTGACCTACATCGCGGTGGTTCTCGGCCTCTTCCTCATTCCGGGGCCTGCCGTCCTCTTGGTGCTCGCGCGCTCATCTGTAGGCGGGCATCGCGTCGGAATTGCCACTGGTCTCGGCATCGCTACGGGAGACCTGCTTCACACCTTGATGGCGGCGCTCGGATTGTCGGCAGTGCTGATGACCTCGGCTGTCGCCTTCAGCCTGGTGAAGTACGCCGGCGCTGCCTACCTCATATATCTCGGCATCCGCGCGTTGATGGAACGAGGCGAGGATTTAAAGTTGGCGCAGTCGCGTTTCATCGACGCGCCGCTCGCCTACCGGCAAGCCGTGCTGGCCGAACTGCTCAACCCGAAGACGGCGCTCTTTTTCCTCGCCTTTCTCCCGCAGTTCGTGCATTCCGAGCGGGGCTCCATGGTTGCCCAGCTTGCGGTTCTTGGCCTCGTCTTTGTCGTCATGAGCGCGATCTACACCGCGTTGATTGCTCTTGCCGCCGGGCGCGTCGCTGGCTGGCTCACCCGTCATCGCAGCGTCGGCCGCTGGCAGGGTCGCGTCATCGGGGCGATTTACCTGGGTCTTGGCGTTCGCATGGCCTTGCAGCAAAAGTAGTCCGATCGCCGGGAGAGACCCATGACCGAGACCATCCGCATCAAGCGCTTCCACGCGCGGCCCGTGATCGTGCCGATGAACCTGCCGCTGCAGACCTCGACCGGCGCGGTCGCCAAGGCGCCGCTGGTGCTGATCGACTGTGAGACCGACCAGGGTGCGGTGGGCCATGCCTATCTGTTCTCGATCACGCCGTCGGCCTTGAAGCCGCTGACGGCGATGGTCACGGAAATGTCGGAGCTACTCGCCGGCGACGAGCTGCTGCCGTTCGAGATCGAGCGCAAGCTGGCCCAGCGCTTCACGCTTCTGGGGCTGGCCGGCCTGCAACGGCTGGCGCAATCCGGCATCGACATGGCGGCCTGGGACGCACTGGCGCGCAGCAAGGGCCTGCCGCTGGCGCGCCTGCTCGGCGGTGCGCCGAAGCCGGTCAGGGCCTACAATTCGAAGGGGCTCGGCATCATGCCGGCGGGTGCCGCGGTCGACGAGGCGCACACGCTGCTGGCCGAGGGGTTTCGCGCCGCCAAGATCCGCGTCGGCCGCCCCGATGCGCGGGAGGATTTCGCCGTTGTGCGCGCGGTACGCAAAGCCGTCGGCGATCAGGTGACGCTGATGTGCGACTACAATCAGGCGCTGACGGTGACCGAGGCGATCCGCCGCGGCGAGATGCTCGACGACGAAGGCTTGAGCTGGATCGAGGAGCCGGTCCGCCACGATGACTATGAAGGCAGCGCCCGCATCGCCGACGCGCTGCACACGCCGGTCCAGATCGGCGAGAACTTTGACAGCGCGTTCTCGATGCAGGCCGCGCTGTCGGCGGAGGCGTGCGACTACGTGATGCCAGACGTGCAGCGGATCGGCGGCGTCACCGGCTGGCTGCGTGCCGCCTCACTGGCGCACGCCGCCGGCATCGAGATGTCCTCGCATCTGTTCTCGGAGGTGAGCGCGCATTTGCTCTGCGTGACCCCAACCGCGCACTGGCTGGAATATGTCGACTGGGCCGACGCGGTGCTTTCGACCCGGCTCGCGATCAAAGACGGATTCGCGGTGCCGAGCGAGGCGCCGGGCAACGGGATCGCATGGGACGAGGCGGCGGTGAGGAAATATCTGGTGGGGTAAGGCCACCACATGTCAGCGCCCGGAATTCGCCTTCACACCCAGGTGCTGAATCCAGATGCAGCGGCGGACGGATCTGTTAGAGCGACCCAACGGCGCGCCCTCGCCCGCCTGAAGCAGCGGCCACGTTGTCGCGCAAGCTCCGGCAACGCTAGAGCGCGGCCTGCCGGTCGACGATCCAACGTCAGCGCGCGGAGTGATCAGCGCCAGCACCGCCATGTCCAGACAGACACTCCCCTTCGCGGGCCCTCCTCTCATCGCAAGCGTAGCTCCGTGTTCAGTGTCGCTCCGCCGGAATCGAGGGCTCGGGTCCCGAACGCCGAAGAAAGACGATTATGAGGTCCGTTACGATCAACCCGTAATTGAACCCACTTGAAGTTGTAGCAGTTTTGTGACTACACTCGCTGTAGGCGCCCCGCATTTCGAGGAAAGCCCATGTCGATCATTTTCAGCAAGCCATACTTCTTGTTCGCCGCAATCGCCGCATGCAAAAACCCAGTTGACCGCCGAGCTTTTGCGGTGCTCGGGGGTCTCTTCCTATCGTGTTGGATACATGGTGCAGCTGCACAGTCGCTCAGTGAGCGGCAAGTGCGAGATGTGCAAGAGGCGTTGATCTGGACGACAGAGTATGACGGATTGATCGACGGGAAGCTGGGGGAAGGAACAAGGCAAGCGATCGGCAACTTCCAAAAACGAACATCATCCAGCCCCACCGGACAATTGAGTCCACAAGAGCTCGACCGCCTGCTCGCAGAGGGGACCCAGATCAGGGATCAACAGTTCGGCTTCAAACAATATACGGACACCGATGTCGGTGTGTCCGTGGGCATTCCGTTCGCATTGCTAGGCAAGTCAGGAAAGACAAAATGGGGAAGGCACTGGGACAATTCACTGGTCTCAATCGACTTGCTGAGGTTCGGAACAGAGGTCTCCTTGAAGGATCTGCACGATAGACTGATCAGCATCAACGGCAGAACTGTTGCCTATGATCGCCTTGTAGAGAACGATTGGTTCGTCATCTCTGCGTTCGAAAATGGTGCAGCTGTGTATGTGCGAGCCAACCTCGTGCATTTTCCGGATCAGCCCGCCGAAATCCGTGGCTTCTCGATCTGGATGAGCAAGGATCGACCTAAGTCTTATCAAGCGATTGCACCTGCGATGCTGTCCAGCTTCCGGTCCAACTACGACAAGAATACGGACGTCTCGAATTACCCGATCGGGCGAGCTCCTGCACAAGGCGGTCCTGTTGCACCGGTTCCGGCGCTCCCGCCCAATCCGATTTCGAATCGCGCCCTGGACAGCAGCGGGCCCGCAATTCAAGTTGGCCGGTGCTACAGGGGATTGGGAGAGTGTCCGCCGATACTTAGTGCATTCAGATAGGTTCGCCCCACGCCAAGGGTACTCTAATGTGTACCAGCTGCACGAGACGAGCGTTTCTCACGACCGGATTGGCAACCGCCTTCATTGGACTGGAGGCACACCCCACCTGGGCGAAGGGACGAGTTGCCTGCGCGATCGGGACGGAGAGCCGAACGAGTGACCGCGACGATCTCTTGTCGAAGTCGAATGATCGAGCCTTTGACAACGCCTTGGTGGTCGAGTTGGAGAGAATTCTCCGGATCATACCGGTCAATCCCGGCTTCAAGTACGTGAAGGACGACAACGCGTTTGCAACGGATACCACCATAGTCACGGGCACGACGGGCACTGTTTTGATTGGATTGAAGCTCGTCAATGAGCTTCTCAAGCCGGATCAGGGCGGCGTGGCCGTTGCATGCGTGCTTGCGCACGAGTGCAGCCATATCTTCCAGTTTTTCTCAGTCAATCAGTACTATGAGCGCTTGGAAGCATCAACCCAGCGCTTGCGCGAGTTGCATGCCGACCTGCTGGCAGGTTTTTATATGGGCAAACGAATGGGCGCAGCCGCGGGTGCCATGCGATCAGTCGAAAAGGCTATGATGGACTTCGGTGACTACAACAACGCGGACCCTAAGGATCACGGCACGCCCGGCCAGAGAAGCGCGGCGCTCGACAAGGGGTATGTATTTGCAATGAATGGATTGAAGTTCGACGATGCTGCAATTGAAGGCGAGAAATATGTTCGAGTCCTTTAGTTTTGCAAAGCATATGATTTGGTCCTGGTCCGTCCGCTCTGCCATCATCGTTGTGATGCTCAGCGGGTCACCGGATGTGCGCGCGCAGGAACTACCGCCGGCATCCGTTTTGCAAAATCCTAGTAGCGGCAGCAACATCGCGAAGTTCTTTTCGTCCAAGACTCCCTACGAGTTCTGGCTAACTTGCCTGATCGGCGCGCTCGGCTTAGCAATCATCGGCGTCCTAATTTTCGGACTTCGCAGGATTGGAAGCGTCAAGCCGGAGGAAATTACACGCCCCGTTATCGTGCTGACGGTGATCGTCGGCACTTTGATCTTGGTGACAGCCGGTTATAGCAATGAGCAGATCGCCCCTGCGTTCGGACTGTTCGGAACAATCGTTGGATACATGCTGGGGCGCCTCTCCCAACCTTCCCCGGCACCCACTCAAACGGAAGAGCGGAAGGGCACATGAGAGCGGCATCGATCCTTCTATCAAGCATGGCGCTCGGCCTCGCGAACCTTGCCTCCGCTGAGGATTCGCCCGCACCGAGACGTCCGCTTGGACCTTCGGAACGATCGACGCAGTTGCGCACACCAGCACAGGATTTGCTTCTGCCAAGTCCTCAATTGTCCCCATTGACTAGTGACAGCATCCGTATTCAGAACGTCGGCGACAAGAAGCTCGTCATGGCTTATTTGGATGCCGACACTTCGTCTTGGAAAACATTCACTATCGAGACGGGTAGGGCTGCGGAGCTGTCATGCCAGAAGTGCGGTAGGCAGTTCGCCGTGGCTTTTCACAACGGCAAGGATTTGAAACAACTGCAGTTGCCTGCGGGCAAGAGTTACTTATTGGGCTGGTCTGACACCGGTGCTGTTTGGGAATTGACATCCCAATAGGGACAGGCGCCTCTCAATCTACTTTAGGTCGCGTCGAGATCTGATGGCTCCGCAAGCCGCAATGTGCATCGTCTTTGCAGTGTCATCTGTTCGTCTGATCTTACATGTGGATCGGGTGTCCGGACTCGGCCCAGCCCTCTGCCCGCCGCCTCCAGTATTCCATTCCATTTGATCGCCGAGCGCAGAGCACCTTCGGCGCTCTTCGACATGGCGAATCAATGCCGGGAAGGGTTGACCTAATCTGTCCCTCAGGCGACAAATCTTGGATCAAGGCTGCCAAGCTCTTGCATGCCGAAGGCGGTGCGGATCCGGCCCGACAACGCTTCGCGTCCACGCATTGCGCGGCGGTGAGGAGGGCGATAACGATGCCCCATGACCAGGTGGCGCCCTCATCCCCACATCCGCGTCGTCGCGATCGGCCTGCACTGGCGCGATGGACGGCTGCTCGCCGCCGAGGTTCGTGACGATGCGGGACTGATCAAGGGCGTGCGTCCGCTCGGCGGCGAGATCGAGTTCGGCGAGAGCTGGCGGGTTGCGCTCATGCGTGAATTCAACGAAGAGCTCGGCATCGCGGTCTCACTGAGGGGCGCGCCCTTGATGCTGGAGAACATCTTCGTGCACGAGGGCGCGACCGGACACGAGGTGATGTTCATCTCCGAAGTCGAGTTTCCCGATGCCGCATTCCGCGATCAGGACCGCATCGACTTCAGGGAGGATAACGGGGCCGAGATCGTGGCGCGCTGGTTCGACCTGGCCGATCTCGATGTGGAGGGCGGCCCGAGACTGTTCCCGACCGAGCTGAAGGGCTTGCTGCTAAGGGCAAGAGACGGAGGCGCTCCTGCTTTGCTGGGCGCGATGACGCCGGAATCGTGTGAGACGAGGCGGCGGTGAAGAAATACGCAGCCGATTAATCGTTGAAGGCCACCCCCCGCGTGGCCTCGCCCGGGGGGCCGGGCTCCGCAATCCCGGCACAATTGGTTTGCGGCTTCTGGCCCGCGAGCATGCCGCGGATCAAAGCGAGCGCATCGGGGAAGGCGGCATTCAGGCCGCCATTATGCGTGGCACCGGGATAGGTCTTCCAGACCACATCGTTTCCAGCGGCGCACAGGGCCACGACCGCCGCATATTGCCGGGCCGGAGCCAGCGTGGAATCGGCAAGGCCGGTGCCGAGCAGCACCGGCACCTTGAGCCGCACCGCCTTCATGTCCGTGATCGCAGTCAGCCGCGCCAGCACATTGGCGATCGGCTCGACGTAGACGTTGTCGCCAGTAATACCGTCTTGCCGGGCGACATTGCGCATCTCGGTCGTGCAGCTCTCGCGCGCCGCTTTCAGGATCGGCTTGCCCTTGTCGGAGACGAGGTCATCGGCGGAGGGCGCGCCGTCGGGCAGCGAACCGCCAAGCAGCATGAGCGACGTATAGATCGGCGAGCTGACCGCGGTGGTCTGCGGCGGCTTGTAAGGACCGTCCGGGAAGGTCGAGACGAGGCCCGTTGCCACGGTGGCGACGAGCGGGACGTCCGGCGCGTAACTCTCGGCGATCACAGTTGCGCCCATCGCGGCACCCGAGCCCTGCGACTGGCCGGTGATGAAGACTTTGGACGCGAGCCTGTCCTTATAGGCGGAGAGCACCGCGCGCACTCCGTCGAGCACCGAACGGCCTTCCGCCTGCCAGATCAGATAGGGATGCGGGCCCGGGCCGCCGAGTCCCTGATAGTCGGTGGCGACGACCGCAAAGCCGTTCTCCAGCCAGCGCTGGATGTAGGTGGCATCGCGCGGCTTGTGACCGGTCCAGGACGGTGCACATGCATCGGAGACGCCGAGCGTGCCGTGCGCCCAGGCAATCAGGGGCCAGCCTCCGGCCGGCGGCTCGCCCTTGGGCAGATAGAGCGTGCCACTGACCGGCACGATGCCTGCGTGCCAGCGCAGATCGCTCGACGTGTAGAGGATGCGCTCAGCGAGTGCGGCGCCTGTGATTTCGGGCTGCACGAGCATGGGTTCCTTGCGCAACATCACGCCGGCGCTCTCGGGCAAGGTTTCGGACCAGCGATAGAACGGCGACAGGTTCTGGTCGCCCACTTTCGGTCCGACCGGCAGCGACGAGTCCGCGTGCGCCTGCGGAATTGCGAGAGCCGAGGCGATGGCGAGCGCCATCATCGATTTTGCGATCGGGGTGGTGAACATAGGCGTCTCCGGTCCCTTTGCGGCGCGCACAGCATTTTTTGGCCGGGTTGATGACCCGGGTATTTTTTATCCGTGTCGATTATGGAGACGATCGCGCGCAGGTCCACGCCTTTTTTGGGCGTAGGTCCTTCATCGCGTTTCGCCACCATCGCGCCGGTAGCGGAAATCGCAATGCGGCGCGCCTTGCATGATGGTCTGCGTGCGCGTCAGCTTGATATCCGAGCCAAAACCTTCCGCGGTCGCAAAGTCGGCGGTGCAGATCAGAAGGAAGCCGAGCTCGGGCTCGCCGAGCGCCTTGTAGAACTCGGCATAGGCGCACCGCGTCACGTCGAAGGCGAAGGCGTTGTGGGTCTGCTCGATGACGTCGTATGCGAGTGCGTCGTCGCGGGCGTAGGTCTTGAAGGCGGAGGACACGGCCTTGCCGAGATCGGGTTCGTTCTCGCCCTGGTTCTTGGCCTTCCAGAATTCCTCGCCGAAGCCGCGATAGAGATCGCCGAGCGCCTTGCGCACCAATGCGTTGGCGCGCGCCTCGCCAAGCTCGGCCTGCAGCGCCTTCACCAGCGGCACCAGCACCTGGGCCTGGATTTTTGCTTGTTCGATGACGGATATGCTCATGGGCCGGGCTCGCGTCGGAGGCGACATCGTAGCCCAGATCGAGCCGTCGTGGCTTGCCGAGCCGTAGCTTGTGGCGGCAGCCCGCCTACGCCCTTTGGGCTTCGGCGTGGCATCCTTCTCTCTGCTATCGCGAGCGAAGGATGGTGGGCACGACAGGGATCGAACCTGTGACCCCTACCATGTCAAGGTAGTGCTCTCCCGCTGAGCTACGTGCCCTAGAGGTCGTCTAGATCGGGTGGGGTCCCTATAACGGCTCAGGAGAGCCGGCGCAAGGACGGAACGGGGTCGATTCAGGCCGCCAGCATCTTGTTCACTTCGCTGACCAATTCGCGCAGATGCACGGGCTTGGACAGCACCTTGGCGTTCTTGGGGGCGTCCGAATCCGAGTTCAGGGCGACCGCCGCAAAGCCGGTGATGAACATGATCTTGATGTCGGGATCGAGTTCCGAAGCCCGGCGGGCGAGCTCGATGCCATCCATCTCCGGCATCACGATGTCGGTCAGCAGCATCTCGAACGGCTCTTCCCGCAGGCGCTGATAGGCGGCCATGCCGTTGTCGTGGGACGAGACCTGAAAACCGGCGTTTTCCAGCGCCTTGACCAGGAAACGGCGCATGTCGTTGTCGTCTTCGGCGAGCAGGATTTTTGGCATGGCAGGAAACGTCGATCCCCAGAGGATATCAGCAGAGGTCACTAAGCCCGACAGAGGGTAAATTTGGGGTGAAAATCTTAACCCCAAGCGGGCTCTTGCTGCCGGCTCTTGTGAACCCGAATGCCGCTCGAAGCAATCGAGCCACGCCGGCGCATCCCCGCTTCCCTGCCCACACGGTTAAGACGTGTTCCAACAAGCCGTCACATCTTTTCACTTGGCAGAATGGTTGCGATTCCGGACAATGACGACACATAAGAGCCGCTCGATCGGCCGAATCAATGCGGTCTGGACCTGCCAGATCCCGGCGCGAAGGGACGAAGCCTGAGAAGATGACCCGGTTTGACGGCGAGGTGTCGCCAGCCTTCGAGATCGTGGAGCCCGCGCAATGGCGCGCGCCTGTCATCTTCAACTCGCCCCATTCCGGTTCGACCTATCCGGACGAATTCCTCGCAGCCTCCAGGATCGACCTGCCGACACTGCGGCGATCCGAAGATTCGTTCATGGACGAGCTGATCGGCCATTTAAGCGAGCGCGGCTTTCCGACCGTCAGGGTGAATTTTCCCCGCTCCTATGTCGACGTCAATCGCGAACCCTATGAGCTCGATCCCCGCATGTTCAGCGGACGGCTGCCGAGCTTTGCCAATACCCGCTCGATGCGGGTCGCCGGCGGCCTCGGCACTATTCCGCGCGTGGTCGGCGACGGCCAGGAGATCTATCGCGACCGCATCCTGGTCGACGATGCGCTGGGGCGGATCGAGACGCTGTACAAGCCCTATCATCGCGCGCTGCGCCGGCTGATCAACAAGGTGCACCAGATGTTCGGCACCGTGGTGCTGGTGGACTGCCACTCGATGCCCTCGGTCGGTGTCAGCAGAGACGAGCCGCGCCGGCCCGACGTCGTGATCGGCGATCGCTACGGCACGAGCTGCACACCGCTTCTGCCGGACCTGGTCGAGGAGACCATGACGGGGCTCGGCTATTCGATCGGCCGCAACAAGCCCTACGCCGGCGGCTTCATCACCGAGCATTACGGCAATCCGGCGAGCGGCCTGCACGCGGTGCAGCTCGAACTCAACCGCGCGATCTACATGGACGAGCGGCGGCGCGAGCGCAGTCCACGCTTTGCGCAGGTGGCGACCGATTTCGGCGTTCTTGCCGACATGCTGGCGACCACGATTCCGTTCGGCGACCTCGGCCCGTTCCAGGCCGCGGCAGAATAGGCGCCGGCTTCTCTCTCGAGTGACGAAGTTTCGGGTGCGAGCGCGTTTTCGCTTCGCAAGCTTGCGCACCTTAAAATGAAAACGGCGGCCGCAAGAAAAAAGGGCCGCTCGCGAATGACGCAAGCGGCCCAAGTCTAGGGAGGAAACGCCCAAGGAGGGCAGCGGTAACGCAAAGCGCTACCGCACCGCAACAATATGCGACCGCGACGCACAAAGTGCAAGGGCTTTTGAGCCGTTTCCCATGCAATATGGACATGGCTCAGTTGCTTCTACGGAAACCCAGATTCAGTTTCTTTGATAAGGAAATTCAATGGGTTGATAGATGTTTGCATGCGAACGAGGCATGGTCGGAACTAAGTTTTCAACGCCGTGATCGATATTTGGCCAGGAGATGACTGAGATGAGGCAGCCGGCCGCGGCATTCAAAATACCAGGGAGCAAAGCCAAGACGGCGCTGCAAGATCCTGCCGAATTGAGCTAGGCAAGAGACGAGCTTCACCCAACTTTCGCTTTGAGGATTCGGCCTGTGACGGTGATCGACTTCTCCGCCTTCATCGGACGGCTCGCCACCGCCTCCGGCGAAACCATCCTGCCATTCTTCCGCACCTCGTTGTCGATCGACGACAAGAGCAAGACCAGGGATTTCGATCCCGTGACGGAGGCCGACCGCGCCGCCGAGGCGGTGATGCGGCGGCTGATCAAGGCCAACTTCCCCCAGCACGGCATCGTCGGCGAGGAATTCGGCAACGAGCGCGAGGACGCCGACTATGTCTGGGTGCTCGATCCCATCGACGGCACCAAATCCTTCATCGGCGGCTTTCCGATCTGGGGCACGCTGATCGCACTGCTGCACAAGGGCGCGCCGGTGTTCGGCATGATGCATCAGCCCTTCATCGGCGAGCGCTTCTCCGGCGACAACGGCTCGGCCAACTACAAGGGCCCCTCCGGCGAGCGCCGGCTCCAGGTCCGCCGCTGCGCCTCGCTCTCGGAAGCCACGACCTACACCACCAGCCCTCTGCTGATGAACGAGCGCGACCGCGCCATCTTCGGCCGTATCGAGCAGGACGCGCGGCTGTCGCGCTATGGCGGCGACTGCTACTCCTATTGCATGCTGGCGGCGGGCCATGTCGATCTCGTGGTCGAGACCGAGCTGAAGCCTTATGATATCGCGGCGCTGATCCCGATCGTGACCGGCGCCGGCGGCGTCGTCACCACGTGGGAAGGCAAGCCGGCCCAGGGCGGCGGCCGCATCATCGCCGCCGGCGACGCCAGGGTTCACGAAGAAGCGCTGAAGCTTTTGAACCAATAGCAAGCGAGCGGAGGGCTTGCATGATTCTCTCACGCAGGCTGCTCGTTGAATTGTTCGTGAGATTGTTCTTGGGATTGTTCCTGCTGCTGCCGTCCCTGGCATCGGCGCAGAACTTTCCGGTCAAGCCGATCAAGCTGATCGTGCCGTTCCCGGCCGGCGGGCCCAACGACATCATCGCCCGGGTCGTCGGCCAGCGCATGTCTGAACTGTGCGGTCAGCCGGTGTTGATCGACAATCGCGGCGGACAGGGTGGCGTGCTCGGCACCGACGCCGTAGCGAAGAGCCAGCCCGACGGCTACACCGTCGCGATCTCCTCGGCCGGCGCCCTCGCAATCAGCTCGAGCATGGAGAAGGTCGCCTACGAGACCCTCACCGATCTCACCCCGGTAACGCTGGTCGCAACCGTGCCGGAAATGCTCGTCGTCGCCGCCAATGTGCCCGCAAAGGACGTCAGCGAATTGATCGCGTTGGCCAGGGCGCAGCCGGGCAAGCTCAACTTCGCCTCCACCGGCGCCGGCAGCCTGCCGCATCTCGCCGGTGAATTGTTCAAGCTGACGGCCGGGATCGACATCGTCCACGTACCCTATCGCGGCGCCGCGCCTGCGGTGAACGACCTCCTGGGCCAGCAGGTGCAGATGGCGTTCTTCGATCTCCCGGCGCTGCTGCCGCAGGTCAGGGCGGGCGCCCTGCGCCCCATTGCGGTCGGCTCGGCCGAACGCGCACCGACCGCGCCTGATGTACCGACCACCGCGGAAGCCGGCTTTCCCGATCTACGCATCGTGAACTGGTACGGCATGGTCGCGCCCAAGGGCACGCCGAAGGAGATCATCGCCGCGTTGCATGGCCTGGTCACGAAGGCAATGGCAGATCCCGCGGTGAAGGAAAAGCTCGCCGCCCAAGGCGCGACGCTGATCGGCGATGAGCCGGAGCATTTTCGTCAATTCATTGCGGACGAAACCAAGAAGTGGGCGAAGGTGATCAAGGACGCTGGCGTAGAGACGGCGAAGTAGACTTGCTTACCCTCCCTGGAGGGTAAGAGTACCCTCACACCGCCGCCGCCCGCAGATGCTCCACCAGCATCTTGGCCGGCTTTGGCAGCGCCTTGAAGCTGCGCGCGCAGATCACGAGCCTTCGGTTGGCGAAAGCATCGCGCAGGCGGACCATGGCGAGCGGCATGGTCTTGGCGCAGCGGCGGGCGGCGGCTTCGGGCACCAGCGCCACGCCGACGTCAGCGGCGACCATCTGGCAGATCGCGTCGAAATCGCGCAGGCGCGCACGGAAATGCGGGCGCATGCCGAGCCGGGCCGCGTGCTTGGAGATGTGCATCTGAAGCGCGGTGGCGCTGGTCAGGCCGACGAAGTCGCAAGCTCCCGCCTCCTGAAAGTCGATCTGGCGGCGGCCGGCGAACGGGCCGCGACGTGAGGTCACCAGCGTCAGACGATCCTCGCTGAAGGGGAAACGCTCGATATGCTCGGGCAGTGCGTGCTCGGCAGCGAAGCCGAGATCGGCGGCGCCCGCGGTGATCGCCGCGGCAATGTCGGTGCTCTCGCGCTCCTCGATGTCGATGGCGACGTCGCGATGCTCGCGCAGGAAGCCGGCGAGCGCTTTCGGCAGATGCTCCGACAGGCCCGACGTGTTGGCGAGGAAATGCACGCTGGCGCGCACGCCAGAGGCAAAGCCGGCGAGATCACCGCGCATGGCATCGATCTGGTGGATGACGAGCCGCGCATGATCGAGCAGGCTCTCCCCGGCCGCCGTCAATTCGACGCCGCGCCGCCCGCGCTTGAGCAGCGCGACGCCGAGCGCATCCTCGAGCCCCTTGATGCGCGCGCTGGCCGAAGCCAGCGCCAGATGCGAGCGCTCGGCGCCGCGCGTGATGCTGCGCTGGTCGGCGACCGCGATGAAGAGCTGGAGGTCGACGAGGTCGAAGCGCATGACAGGTCTCTTTCTTATTGTTGGAGCATGATCTTGTCGGAAAACCGCTGCGCACTTTGCGCTAACGCGGCCCTTCGGGTCCGGATCATGCTCTAGCCTTCGCCCAGAACGAAGGCAGTCTCCGTAACCTCCAGATTGTGCGCCCGCGCAGCTTCAGTCAATGTGCAGATATGATCGACCCGCTCCTCATCGTCATCGCCGCCGTCTTCTTGCTTGCCGGATTCGTCAAGGGCGTGGTCGGGCTCGGCCTGCCGACGGTGTCCATGGGCCTGCTCGCGGTGAGCATGGCCCCGAGCCGCGCGATCGCCATCGTGATCGTGCCCGCCATCGTCACCAACATCTGGCAGACCTTCGGCGGCCCGTATTTGCGCGACATTCTGCGGCGGCTGTGGCCGCTGATGATCGGCACCGTGATCGGCTGCTGGCTCAATGCCGGCGCGCTGACCGGGCCGCATGCGCGCTACGGCACGATCGTGCTCGGCGCCCTGCTCGTCATCTACGCCGTGATCGGTCTGAACAAGTTCAAGTTCCACGTCGCGCCGCAGAACGAGAAATGGGTCGGCGGCGTGGTCGGCGTCGTCACCGGCGTGATCTCGGCCTCGACCGGGGTGCAGGTGATCCCCTCGATGCCGTTCATGCAGGCGATCGGCATGGAGAAGGACGAGCTGGTGCAAGCGCTCGGTGTGTTCTTCACGACGGCAACGCTGGCGCTCGCCTTCAACCTCACCGCCGTTGGGTTGATGACGCCAACCAATGCCGTGCCGGGCGCCGTCGGCCTCACCATGGCCTTTGCCGGCATGTTCATCGGCCAATCGGTGCGGGCGCGGATGCCGGCCGAAGCGTTCCGTCGCTGGTTCCTGATCGCGATGATCCTGCTCGGCCTGTATCTCGCCGGCAGCGCGCTGCTGAAGGAGTTCGCGTAAGCACAGCATCACGGATTGCGCGAAGCGCAAACCGCGATGCGTAACCCACCAACTTCGTTCCGCATGTGAGGAGGCATGGTGAGTTACGCGAGTTACGCCTAGCGACTGCGCTTCGCGCAGCCGCGGGGCTAACCCACCCTACGAAGTCATTCGTTCGAATGACTTACCGCGTCTCCAGCATGGCGACGCGGATGCCGAGATAGATGAAGAGGCCGCCGAGCGCGCGGTTGACCCAGGCGATCGCGCCCTCGGATTTGCGCAGCCGATGCGCGGCTTTCGCGGCAAACGCCGCCAGCACCAGGCACCACAGCGTCCCCGTGCAGATGAAGATCAGGCCGAGCGTCAGGAACGCGAGCGGCTTATGCGGTGAATCGGCTGCGACGAATTGCGGCAGGAAGGCCAGGAAGAACAGCGCGACCTTGGGATTGAGCGCGTTGGTGAAGACCCCCTGCAGGAAGACCCGCCGCAGCGAGCTCCGCACCGGCTCGTCGATCGCTGCCGCGAGCACCGGGCGCGACCACAGCATCTGCAGCCCTGTGACGACCAGATAGGCCGCGCCGACCAGCTTCAGGATCGAGAAGGCGGTCGACGAGGCCATCAGCAGGGCCGAAAGGCCGATCGCCGCGGCCGCGACATGGACAAAACAGCCGCAACTGATGCCGAATGCGGCCGCGGCGCCGCCGCGCCAGCCCATCTGCATGCTGCGGCCGATGACGTAGACGGAATCAGGCCCCGGCGTGATGTTGAGAAGCACCCCCGACAGGATGAACAGCCAGATCTCGTGAATGCCCAACATATGTGACGTGCCCTCGCCGCCGGCTCGAAACACGGGCTTAGTCGGTTCGTCCCACCCCGTCCACCGCCGGAATTGCGTAGGATTTACCTCGAATTTGCAATGCGGATCCTACTTTCGCTCGGCCTCATCTGCTCTATAAAGGTGGGGTTCTTGAAATGCAGGATTCGAGGCGACTGCCACGCCGTGGCCGGTCTGTCCTCACTTGGAGCTGCGAGAATATGGAAAGACGCCTGGCCGCCATCGTCTGCGCCGATGTCGCCGGCTATTCGCGCATGATGGGCAGCGACGAGGCCGGCACACATGCCGCCTTCAAGGCCCATCGCGCCGCGATCCACCCCATCATCCTCAATCACGGCGGCCGGGTCGTCAAAAACACCGGCGACGGCTTCCTGCTGGAGTTCCCCTCGATTGTCGGAGCCACCGAGGCCGCGATCGCGATGCAGACGCTGATGGCGGAGCGCAACCACCATCTGCCGGCCGACCGCGCCATGCAGTTCCGCCTCGGCATTCACATGGGCGACGTCATCGCCGACGAGGACGAAGTATTCGGTGACGATGTCAACATTGCCGTCCGCCTGGAATCGGTGGCGAGCCCTGGCGGCTTCGCGATCTCGGCCAAGGCCTATCGCGAGGCGAGCAAGCATCTCACCGTGCTGCTGACCGATGCCGGCGACCATCGCTTCAAGAACATCAAGGATGCGGTCGGAGTCTGGACCTGGACGCCTGAGGGCGCACCGGCGCTCGCGCCCGAGCTCCGGGAGGCATCCGCCCTCTCGCAACAGTACCGCACCGCAATCGTCGGCGTGCTGCCCTTCGCCAATCTCAGCGACGCCCAGGACGAATATTTCTCCGACGGCCTCACCGAGGATCTGATCCATGCGCTGTCGCTGCAATCCTTCTACCGCGTGCTGAGCCGCAACTCGACCTTCGCCTTCAAGGGCAAGAACACCAGCACGCGGCTGATCGCGCGCGAGATCGATGCCACCTACCTGATCCAGGGCTCGGTGCGGCGCGCCGGCGCCAAGATCCGCGTTACCGCCGAGCTGATCGCGCCGGAGACTGGCGAGCAGCTCTGGACCGGCCGCTACGACCGCGACATCGGCGATTTGTTCGCGATGCAGGACGAGATCACCACCAACCTGTCCGCCGCCATCGCCACCGAGATCGTCCGGGCCGAGGCCTCGGCGCCGGCGCGGCTCTCGACCGATGTGAGCGCCTGGGACCGCTTCCTCAAGGGCCTGTCGCACTACTACCGCCACACCAAAGAAGACCTGGCCGCCGCCGTCGACCTGTTCCGCGAGGCCATCCGGCTCGATCCCAAACTGTCGATCGCGCACGCCTATCTCGCCACGATCCAGATCCAGAGCATCCAGTTCGGCTGGGTCAAGGGCACGCGTGAGATGTGGGCCGAGGCGATGAACCTGGCTGAGACCAGCGTGCGGCTCGACCCGCGCTCCTCCTTCGCGTTCTCGATCCTGTCCTGGGCCCATGCGATGGAGGGGCACTACGAGGCCGCGATGGACGCCGCCAAGCGTGCGGTCGCGCTCAACCCCTATGACAACGGCGCGCGCGGCGTGCTCGGCATCTGCCATTTCGTGATCGGCGAGCACCGCGAGGCGATCGAGCTGTTTTCGATGGCGGCGCAGCGCGACAACAGCGACCCGCGCTACCAATGGGCGGCGCTGAACGCCTTCAGCCACTATCTGTTGCGCCAATATGACGCGACCCTGTCATGGGCCCGCGAGCAGCTCTACATCAACCCGAACCACATGCAGGCGTTGGCGATCCGCGCTGCGGCGTTGGCCCAGATGGGACGGAGTGGCGAGGCGAGCGAGGCCGTCGGCGTGCTGATGGGAGATTATCCAACCCTGAATGTCGACAGGCACTTGCGCAACTTCCACTGGAAGCGGCCTGAGGACCTCGCCCATTACCGCGAGGGGTTGCTCAAGGCCGGCGTGCCGCTCGGCAAGCTGACCCTGGTGCAGAGCGACGTCAGACGCGCCGCCGAGTCCTGAACGCCGCCAAGGGCTCTTAACAGTTCCTGATCGGTCCCCCGGCAAATCCGCCGGCTTTGTTGACACGAGAGTGAATTCGGCCACACTCCGCTACACGCTGAAGTAGTATAGCCTGCTGTCGGTTTGTTAGGACTTTCCGCGCTCTAACAGCGCGCCTGCGCATTTCGATTCGCTGTTTCAGGATTTGGGCCATGCATCACCCCGCTTCGAAGCCGCCCTTCGATCCCTCGATCCCGGTCTCGCCGAACAACCCATGTCCGTTCCTGCGCGGCCTCGCCGGTGAAGGTTTCGTCGAGGGCGGAACCGTTCCGCTCAACACGCTCTCGCAGACCATCGCGAATGCGACCGGCGAGACGGGGCTGAAGAAGATCTCGGCCCGCATCCAGGTCCGCGGCGTTGCGCTGATCGCCAACGGCATCAAGCACATTCTGAAGAGCATCTGGTCGGGCGCGCAGCTCGACGCGCTGCGCGGTGGTCCGCTCGACAAGCGCGGCGCCGGCTCGCGCATCCTCGGCGTCGACGGCAAGGTCAACGAAGACGAGATCGCACGGCTCGCGAGCTTCGGCCGGACCTACACCGACCCGCGCACCGGCAGCAGCGAGCCCGGCCTCAACGCCGCGGAAATCCAGAGCTTCATGCGCGACAACCTCAAGCGCGCCGGCAGCGCCGCACGCTGGTACTACAAGCTGCTGATGAAGTTCGAATGGCCCATCCTTTTGAAGATCATCGGCAAGGGCAAGCAGGACGAGGAACGCTATCTCAGCGTGGCCGACGTGCGCACGCTGTTTGAGGAGCGCAAATTCCCCGACAGTATCAATCAGCGGATCTTGTCGCAGCCGCTGCTGTCGGCCTGCCAGCTCCGCTTTCGCTGGGCCGTCGCGCTCACGGCGTTCGTCATCGGCCTTGGCCTCGTCGCGCTGGTGGCGGTCGCCGAATTCCCCAACCAGGTCCGCGCCATCCTGCCCCAGAAGGGGATCCTCGTGAATCTTCTGCCGCCGCCCTTGCCTGCGGTCCCGGAGACGAAGGCCGCCTTCTGGCTCGAGCAGAACTGGTCGCTGAAAGACCGGCACTGGTTCCATCATGCCAGCCAGGGTACCGCGACCTTCCCGGTGCCCTACGAATGGTTCATCGCGCTGGAGCAGCCGCGGCTTCATCTGTTCTCAAAGCCGGGCATGATGAAGGACAGCGCCTATCTCGAAGGCTTCGGCTTCATCCCGAGCCCGCAGTCGATCCAGACCGACACGACGACACTGCGCCGCTTCGGTTACGCCAATGTCTATGAGACGACGCAGCCATCGGACTGGTCGACCAGATGGACGCCGGTGGAGAACGTCGACGGCCTGCCGGTCGGCTTTGCGCGAATGACCGGCGTCGTCGATCCCGCGACCGGCCGTCGCGAGGAAGACAAGATCGGGCTGACCTGCGCGGCCTGCCACACCGGCCAGATCCATTACCAGGGCGTGGACGTCCGCTTCGACGGCGGCCCGGCCATGACCGACCTGAAGAAGCTGGAGCTCTCCACCGGCCTCTCGATCGCCTACACGCTGTACGTTCCGTTCCGCTTCCAGCGCTTTGCCGATCGCGTGCTCGGCCCCGACGCCAGCAAGACGGACCGCGCCGCACTCAAGCAGAAACTCAGCGCGATCGGCACGTTCCTGATCGACTGGGCGCAAACCCAGCAAAAGACGATTGAAGGCAAGAAGACCTGGAACGGCCGGCAGCAGCAGGACACGGAGGAAGGGTTCGGCCGCCTCGACGCGCTCAACCGCATCGGCAACCAGGTGTTCTCGCAGGATCTCGCGCTGAGCGGGGTCAAGGGATTCGAGAAGAACCTGCACGCCCAGGACGCCCCGGTCAGCTACCCCGCGATCTGGACCGTGCCCTGGTTCAAGTTCGCCCAATACGACGCCTCGATCGAGCAGCCGTTGATCCGCAACGCAGGCGAAGCGCTCGGCGTGACCGCGCTGCTCAATCTGTCCGACGCTTATCCCGCGGACAGGCTGTGGCGCTCTTCGGTGAACATCAGGACACTCGGCTGGATCGAAGACATGCTGAGAGGCCCGGATCCGTTCAAGGCGGCCGAGCCGAAGTTCGGCGGGCTGCTGGCGCCGAAATGGCCCTCGCAGATCCTCGGCGACGCTTGGCGGATCGATCAGAAGAAGGCTGAGAATGGCCGCAAGATCTACGAACAGATGTGTTCCGGATGTCACCTGCCGGCGGTCAACACCGACGCTTTCTGGTCCTCGTCGCATTGGGAGCAGAGCGGCGACAGCAAGGTGCTGAACGCCGTCACGATTCCGCTCAAGGAGATCAATACGGATCCCGAACAGTCGCTCGTTCTCGGCAACAGGGTTGTCGATGTGCCCGGTTTCCTGAAAGTGAACACGGGCGACCTCCAGACATGGTGGCAATGCGAGGTCCCGACCGCCAGCAAGTCCCCCAACGAGATGGTCTATGCGCTGGGCCTCATGACGGTGGTCGATCTCGTCGCGCGCAAATGGATGGACGACGAGAAGGTCCCGGAGGCCGAGCGGGGGAAGATGTGGAATCTCGCGCGCAAGAATTGCCTCAATCCGGCGCCCGATCCGCGCTATCGCGCGCGGCCGCTGAACGGCATCTGGGCCACGGCGCCTTACTTGCACAACGGTTCGGTGCCTTCACTGTATTGGCTGCTGAAGCCGGCGAGCGAGCGCCCGACCAGATTCTGCATGGGCCGCCGCGACTATGACCCCGTGACCGTCGGCTTTGCGGTCACCGCAAACGAGACGTGCAAGACGGGTGAAACGCAGTTCTCGGCGGGGTCGGAGCAGGATCCGATCCAGGGCAACAGCGTGCTCGGCCATTCCTTCGAGCGCAAGGATGGCGAGCCGAAACGCCCCGGCGTGATCGGCCGCATGTTCAAGGACGACGCCGAGCGCTACGATCTGATCGAGTATCTGAAGACGCTGTAGCTAACTCCGGCGACAGTACGCTCCCTCTCCCGCTTGCGGGGGAGGGCTGGGGTGGGGGTATCTCAACGGGCGAGAACCCCCAAGAGGATAGAGCCCTCACCCGGCGCTGCGCGCCGACCTCTCCCGCAGGCGGGAGAGGTGAAACACGCACCGCCTTCGCGGATGCCCCTCACTTGAACAGCGGCGTGCCCGGCACGAAGGCGTCGAAGGCGGCCCAGAACTGGGAGCGGTAGCGATCCTGCTCCTGGAGGATCTCGTGCTTGGCGCCGGCGATCACGAGATGGGATCCGGCGCGCAAGTGATAGGCAAATTCTTCGATCGCCGCGGTGGAGACGACGCTGTCGTTGGAGGCCGCCAGCATCAGGATCGGCTGGCGGATCTGCGAGGGGTAGTTCACGCCCTTGAACGTGTGCATCGCGCGGAAGGCGGTATCGGCCCAGGCGACGGTCGGTGACGCCAGCCCGAGCGTCGGATCCTCCTCCAGGATCGCGGCATTGCGTGCATAGCGCACCGGATCGCTGGTGACGGGATTGTTGATGAAGGGATCGAGCCCGGTGAGGCGGTCGCTGCCGCCGGGGACATAACGGCCGCCCTGCCCGAGCAGACGCATCGTCTTCAGCAATGCACGCACTGGAAGCGAGGTGGTGCGGCCGGGCAGATCGATCATCGGTGCCGACAGCACCATGCGGTCGAACCAGCGCTTGCCCGCATGGGCCACCCGCAGCATCACCGTGCCGCCCATGGAGTGGGCCAGCGCGAAGAAGGGCGGCGGGCAATCCGGCAGCACCACCTGCTGCACGAAGGCCTCGACGTCGACCTCGAAATCGGAGAAGTCGCGCACATAGCCCTTGCGCGGATCGCGCAGGCGGCGCGAGGAATGGCCCTGCCCGCGCCAGTCGATCATCGCCACCGCAAAGCCGCGGTCGCGCAGATCGCGCACGGTCTCGAAATATTTCTCGATCTGCTCGCTGCGTCCGGTGAAGACGCAGACGGTGCCCTTGCGGTTCGCCGGCGGCGCCCAGCGCGCAAAGCGCAGCTCGGCGCCATCGGGGGTCTTGATGGTGCCACTGACGACGTTTTCGGGGACGGGATTGGACGGGATCGAGACCAGCGTCATGATTGGAGGTGCTTGGGCGCGAAGTGCTGCAAATCAAGGGGCCAAAGCGCCGAAAAGGCGCAAATGCCGCCCTCTTGAACGCCGTCTCGTTCCACCCATATCACCTTCGTGCAGGCCGCTACCAGTGTTTCGGAACCGGAACATCAGGCTGCACACAGACTAAAGCCCGGCCCGATTGGCGGGCGGGTACCCAACAGTCGCTCAATGGAGGACTTGACCATGCGTAGCTACGATCTCACCCCGTTCTATCGTTCCACCGTCGGCTTCGACCGCCTCTTCAACCTGCTCGACCAGGCCGGTTCGGACGGCAGCCCCGGTTATCCCCCCTACAACATCGAGCGTACCGGCGAGAACGCCTACCGCATCACCGTTGCGGTCTCGGGCTTCGCCAAGGATGAGCTCTCCATCGTCGCGAAGGAAAACACGCTGACGATCAAGGGCGAGAAGGTCGCAGGCGAGAACTCGAAGTCCGAAGTGCTCTACCGCGGTATCGCCGCGCGTGCCTTCGAGCGCGCCTTCCAGCTTGCCGACTTCGTGCAGGTCAAGGACGCCTCGCTCGAGAACGGGCTGCTTCACGTCGATCTCGTCCGCGAGATTCCCGAGGCGAAGAAACCCCGCCAGATCGCGATCAATGCCGGCGCACCGAAGGCGCAGGTGATCGAGAACTCGGCCGCGCAAGCCGCCGCGTAAACCGCACAACGCTGCTTCCAAGTTACGAAAACGCCCCGGTGCCCCGGGGCGTTTTTTTGCGCCGCATCACAGAGCGGTGAAGGCGCGTAACGGCGCCGCTGTGCGCTCCGTCCTTTGGGCATCGAGCCCAAAACAACACGGAGAACGATCATGACACTTTGGCGCAGCCTTTTCGTCGCCGCGAGCCTGCTGGCGGCTCCTCTCAGCCTCGCTCACGCACAGACACCGCAGACCGTGAAGGCGACGAATGTCGTGCTGGTGCACGGCGCCTGGGCCGACGGCTCGAGCTGGTCGGAGGTGATCCCGATCCTCCAGGCCGCAGGCCTGCATGTGACGGCTGTGCAGAATCCGCTGTCCTCGCTTGCCGACTCCGTCGAGGCGACCAAGCGCGCGCTGGCCGAGCAGGACGGGCCGACCGTGCTAGTCGCGCATTCCTGGGGCGGCACCGTGATCAGCCAGGTCGGCACCGATCCGAAGGTGACCGGCCTCGTCTATATCGCGGCACGCGCGCCCGATGCGAACGAGGATTTCGTCGCCCTGTCAAAGCAGTTTCCGACCGGTCCGGTGCGCGCCGGCATCGTCGAACATGACGGCTACACCAAGCTCTCGGAGGACGCCTTCCTGAAGTATTTTGCCAACGGCGTGAAGCCGGAGCAGGCCAAGGAGCTCTACGCCGTGCAATGGCCGACCGCGGCTTCGATCTTCGCCGGCCGCACCACGGAAGCGGCATGGCATTCGAAGCCGAGCTGGTACGCAGTGTCGAAGAACGACTACACCATCAATCCCGATCTCGAGCGCTTCCTCGCCAAGCGCATGAACGCCACCACGGTCGAGCTCGATGCCGGCCACCTCTCACTGGTGTCGCATCCGAAGGAGGTGGCGAATTTGATCCTGGAAGCGGCGGGGTATCCGCGGAGCTGAAGCTCAGGTCAAGTAACGAAAAAGCGCCCGAGTTTTATCGGGCGCTTTTGTTTTGCTCAGCTCCCTCCCGAGGCCGGCGCGTCAAACCCGCAAGGCTAATCCAGCCCCTGAGCGGCAGGCATCTCCTGCGTCGGCAAGATCGTTGCCAGCGGCTTCGCCTGTCCGACCGTTGATGCCATGGCTTGTGGCGCGGCCTCGGCGGGCTTGGCCTGCGCGGCAGCGGTTTGCCGCGTGGCCTGCGCCTGCGGCGCTTGAGCTTGCGGCGCCGCGGGCTCGGCCGGCTTGGCGGCGGCAACCGGCGTCGCGCCGCGAGGCGGCGCGGCCTTGGGCAGCGGCACGGTCCGGCTCGCCACATGCGGGATCGCGGCGGGCGGCCGCGGCGGGCCGCTGCGGACCATGGTCGGCGGCGGCAGCGCGGTCTTCGGCCCGTAGGGCGCGACCGAACGCTCGTCATAGCCGGGCGCCATGCCATAGGCGTCGGCGGCCGGCATGAAGCGCAAGATTCTTCCGTCGCGGGCATCGATCACGAGCCGGCCGTCGTCGCCGCGGCGGTCGATCACCGCGATGGTGTAGACGCTGCCGCGCAGGCGCGGGATGCCGAGCGGCGAGAAGCCGTTGTCGCGCAGCACCGCGTAGACCTCGGTGGCAGGCAGCAACGCCGGTGCCGGCCCCTGCCCTTCGTAGCCATAGTCGTAACCGTAGCCTTGACCGTAGCCTTGGCCGTAACGCGGCGGCGGTGGCGGCGCGGCCTCCGGCGGCGCATAGGGTCCGTCGAAATCCGACACCGCGAGCACGCCCCCTCCCGCAACACCGCTCGCGGGAATCTGCGCCTGGGCAGTAGTTGCAGCCAGCGCCAGCGTGGCAGCAGCCACACATCCTGTGAAAAACTTCATTTTCGACACGCTCCTGTCAGGCCCCGGATGACCTCGCGCTCTTTCGCTTCTTGCGGCGTGGCGCGCCTTCCGAAGGGTTGATCCGAAGCTTCATTTGGGATTTCGGCGCCCACAGGGCCGGATCGGGGCGCGTTTGCTTCAAAACGGCGGCCGCGCAACTTTTGGAAAGCGATTGATTGACATATCGGGAATCGGGACTTCCGCGCGCTTGTGTGCTAGACAAAAATTTGGCAAGGTGATGGTTAGGACAGGAAGACTGTCTCAATTTTGCCTGCGGTTCCGGCACAGGGATTGCAGCGAAAACTGGCACTTTCGAGCGCCGGCAAGGTACCAGGCAAAGCCGTTCTCGGGGACGAAGAACGCCTAGGCCTGAATTTAAGAAAATGCGGCTCGCAGCGGACGAGCGGTAACCCAGAGGCGGGTGCCGCGGAACGCCGAAGGTGCGCCGAAGGTGGCGGTGAGGCAGCTTGCCGCATGGAGAGGATTGAAACAATGAACGGGTCGCAATTCGAGCGCGCAAACATCGTGGCAGAAGAGCTGTCGGCGACGGTCGCCTCGAAAACGACCGATCCGATGACCAATCCGATTCAAGAGCACAACTCGCGCCCGCCGGCCGAAGGCCTCTACGATCCCGCCCTCGAGAAGGACTCCTGCGGCGTCGGCTTCATCGCCAACATCAAGGGCCAGAAGTCGCACGAGATCGTCGCAGACGCGCTGAACATCCTCTGCAATCTCGAGCATCGCGGCGCCGTCGGCGCCGACCCGCGCGCCGGCGACGGCGCCGGCATTCTGGTGCAGATTCCGCACGCCTTCTTCAGCCGCAAGGCCGGTGAGCTCGGCTTCGCGCTGCCTCAGCCGGGCGAATATGCCATCGGTTCGCTGTTCATGCCGCGCGACACCGCCTGGCGCAACGTCATCAAGAGCATCATCGCCGACCAGATCAAGGAGGAGGGCCTGACCCTGCTCGGCTGGCGCGACGTGCCGACCGACAATTCCTCGCTCGGCGTCACCGTGAAGCCGACCGAGCCCGCCTGCATGCAGGTGTTCATCGGCCGCAACGGCACCGCCAAGACCGAGGACGAGTTCGAGCGCCGGCTCTACATCCTGCGCAAGTCGATCTCGCAGGCGATCTACCAGCGTCGCGACCGTGGCCTTGCGGGCTATTACCCCTGCTCGATGTCCTGTCGCACCGTGATCTACAAGGGCATGTTCCTCGCCGACCAGCTCGGCAAGTACTATCCCGATCTGCACGAGACGGATTTCGAGAGCGCGCTGGCGCTCGTGCATCAACGCTTCTCGACCAACACCTTCCCGGCCTGGTCGCTGGCGCATCCCTACCGCATGATCGCGCATAACGGCGAAATCAACACGCTGCGCGGCAACACCAACTGGATGGCGGCGCGCCAGGCTTCGGTGAGCTCCGAGCTGTACGGCAAGGACATCAACCGGCTCTGGCCCATCTCTTATGAGGGACAGTCGGACACCGCCTGCTTCGACAACGCGCTCGAATTCCTGGTGCAGGGCGGCTACTCGCTGCCGCACGCCGTGATGATGATGATTCCGGAGGCCTGGGCCGGCAATCCGCTGATGGACGAGAAGCGCCGCGCCTTCTACGAATATCATGCCGCACTGATGGAGCCGTGGGACGGTCCCGCCGCGATCGCTTTCACCGACGGCCGCCAGATCGGCGCCACGCTCGACCGCAACGGCCTCAGGCCAGCGCGCTATCTCGTCACCAAGGACGACCGCATCGTGATGGCGTCCGAGATGGGCGTGCTGACGATCCCCGAGGACCAGATCATCACCAAGTGGCGCTTGCAGCCCGGCAAGATGCTGCTGGTCGACCTCGAGCAGGGCCGACTGATCCCGGACGACGAGATCAAGGCCGAGCTCGCCAAGAGCCATCCCTACAAGGAGTGGCTGGAGCGGACCCAGATCGTGCTGGAAGAGCTGCCGAAGGTGCCGACAACAGGGGTGCGTTCCAATCTGTCGCTGCTCGATCGCCAGCAGGCGTTCGGCTACAGCCAGGAAGACATCGCCATCCTGATGACGCCGATGGCGGCCACGGGCGAAGAAGCCGCGGGCTCGATGGGCAACGACACGCCGATCTCGGCGCTGTCGGACAAGGCCAAGCCGCTGTTCACCTACTTCAAGCAGAATTTTGCGCAGGTCACCAACCCGCCGATCGACCCGATCCGCGAGGAATTGGTGATGAGCCTCGTCTCCATCATCGGACCGCGGCCGAACCTGTTCGACCTGCAGGGCATGGCCACCACCAAGCGTCTCGAAGTGCGCCAGCCGATCCTGACCGACGCGGATCTGGAAAAGATCCGCTCGATCTCCGATGTCGCCGAGTCGCACTTCAAGTCGCGCACGCTGGACACCACCTTCCACGCCGGTCTCGGCGCGGCGGGCATGGACCAGGTGCTGGACGAGCTCTGCGCGCGCGCGGAAAGCGCGGTGCGCGAGGGCGTCAACATCATCATCCTGTCCGACCGCATGGTCGGCACCGATCGCGTGCCGATCCCGTCGCTGCTGGCCTGCGCCGCCGTGCATCATCACCTGATCCGCACGGGCCTGCGCACCTCGGTCGGCCTCGTCGTCGAATCCGGCGAGCCACGCGAAGTGCATCACTTCGCCTGCCTGGCCGGCTACGGCGCCGAAGCGATCAACCCGTACCTCGCGTTCGAGACCATCATCGCGATGAAGGACCGCCTGCCCGGCTCGCTCGACGACTACGAGATCGTCAAGCGCTACATCAAGTCGATCGGCAAGGGCCTTTTGAAGGTGATGTCCAAGATGGGCATCTCGACCTACCAGTCCTATTGCGGCGCGCAGATTTTTGACGCGGTCGGCCTCAAGGCCGACTTCGTCGCAAAATTCTTCGCGGGCACGCATACCCGCGTCGAGGGCGTCGGGCTTGGCGAGATCGCCGAAGAAGCGGTGCGCCGTCATGCCGACGCGTTCGGCGAGGCGCAGGTCTACAAGACCTCGCTCGATGTCGGCGGCGAATATGCCTATCGCAGCCGCGGCGAGGATCACGCCTGGACCGCCGAATCGGTGTCGTTGCTGCAGCATGCCGCGCGCGGCAATTCGCAGGAGCGCTATCGCGCCTTTGCAAAGATCCTCAACGAGCAGTCCGAGCGCCTGTTGACGCTGCGCGGCCTGTTCCGGATCAAGAACGCGGACGAAGAGAAGCGCAAGCCTGTAGCGCTCGACCAGGTCGAGCCGGCCAAGGACATCGTCAGGCGTTTCGCCACGGGTGCAATGAGCTTCGGCTCGATCTCGCGCGAGGCGCACACCACGCTCGCGATCGCCATGAACCGGATCGGCGGCAAGTCGAACACCGGCGAGGGCGGCGAGGAAGCCGACCGCTTCAAGCCGATGCCGAGCGGCGATTCCATGCGCTCGGCGATCAAGCAGGTCGCCTCCGGCCGCTTCGGCGTCACCACGGAGTATCTCGTCAACTCCGACATGATGCAGATCAAGATGGCGCAGGGCGCCAAGCCCGGCGAAGGCGGCCAGCTGCCCGGCCACAAGGTCGACGCGACCATCGCAAAAGTCCGGCACTCGACGCCGGGCGTCGGCCTGATCTCGCCGCCGCCGCACCACGACATCTACTCGATCGAGGATCTGGCGCAGCTCATCTACGACCTCAAGAACGTCAACCCGACCGGTGACGTCTCGGTCAAGCTCGTCTCCGAGATCGGCGTCGGCACGGTGGCCGCGGGCGTTGCCAAGGCGCGCGCCGACCATGTCACCATCGCGGGCTTCGAGGGCGGCACCGGTGCTTCGCCCCTGACCTCGATCAAGCACGCCGGCTCGCCGTGGGAGATCGGCCTGGCCGAGACCCATCAGACCTTGGTGCGCGAGCGGCTGCGCAGCCGCATCGTGGTCCAGGTCGACGGCGGCTTCCGCACCGGCCGTGACGTCGTGATCGGCGCGCTGCTCGGTGCCGACGAGTTCGGCTTCGCCACCGCGCCCTTGATTGCGGCCGGCTGCATCATGATGCGCAAGTGCCATCTCAACACCTGCCCGGTCGGCGTCGCGACCCAGGACCCCGTCCTGCGCAAGCGCTTCACCGGCCAGCCCGAGCACGTCATCAACTACTTCTTCTTCGTCGCGGAGGAAGTCCGCGAGATCATGGCCTCGCTCGGCTTCCGCACCTTCAACGAGATGGTCGGCCAGGTGCAGCTGCTCGACCAGACCAAGCTGGTCGCGCATTGGAAGGCCAAGGGGCTCGACTTCTCCAAGCTGTTCGTCAAGCAGAAGGAAGAGAAGGGCCAGAAGATCTATCACTCCGAGCGCCAGAACCATCATCTGGAGGCGGTGCTCGACCGCTCGCTGATCGAGCAGGCGACGCCTGCGCTCGACCGCGGCGCGCCGGTGAAGATCGAGGCCACGATCAACAGCACCAACCGCTCCGCGGGCGCGATGCTGTCCGGCGCCGTCGCCAAGATCTACGGCCATGCCGGCCTGCCGCACGACACCATCCATGTCAGCCTCAAGGGCACCGCGGGCCAGGCCTTCGGCGCCTGGCTCGCCCACGGCGTCACCTTCGAGCTCGAGGGCGAAGGCAACGATTATGTCGGCAAGGGTCTCTCGGGCGGCAAGATCATCGTCAAGCCGCCGAAGAACTCTGCCATCGTGCCGGAAGAGAGCATCATCGTCGGCAACACCGTGATGTACGGCGCGATCGAGGGCGAGTGCTACTTCCGCGGCATTGCCGGCGAACGCTTTGCCGTGCGCAACTCGGGCGCGGTCGCCGTGGTCGAGGGCGCGGGCGATCATTGCTGCGAATACATGACCGGCGGCATCGTGGTCGTGCTCGGCAAGACCGGGCGCAACTTCGCGGCCGGCATGTCCGGCGGCATAGCCTATGTGCTCGACGAGACCGGCGACTTCGACCGGCTGTGCAACCTCAGCATGGTCGAGCTCGAACCGGTGCTCTCGGAAGAGCTGATCAACGCCGGCACCTATAACCATGCCGGTGACCTCGAGGCGCACGGCCGGGTCGACGTGTTCAAGAACCTGCTCGCCTCCGACGTCGAGCGGCTGCACGTCCTGATCTCGCGCCATGCGAAAGCCACCGGCTCCAAGCGCGCCGTCGACATCCTTGCCAATTGGAAGGACTGGCTGCCCAAATTCCGCAAGGTGATGCCGGTCGAGTACCGGCGCGCGCTGCGCGAAATGGCGGCCGCCAACGCGGACGCCGAGCCGAAAATCGCGATCGGGGCGTAAGACAACTAAGCCCTCATGGTGAGGAGCGCGATAGCTGCGTCTCGAACCATGAGGTCACATCCGGGCCTCTATCCTTCGAGACGCGGCGCGAAGAGCGCGCCGCTCCTCAGGATGAGGGGAGAGAGAGCAAAGAACTTAAGCGGCAGGGACTTCGGGTTTAATGGGCAAGATCACGGGTTTTCTCGAAATCGAACGGCACGACCGCAAGTACACCCCGGTCGCCGAGCGCGTGAAGCATTACAACGAGTTCGTCGTTCCCTTGACCGAGAAGGAAGTGCGCGACCAGGCCGCGCGCTGCATGAACTGCGGCATTCCCTATTGCCACGGCACCGGCTCGGTCGCGCCCGGCACGCCCGGCTGCCCGGTCAACAACCAGATCCCCGACTGGAACGACCTCGTCTATCAGGGCAATTGGGAAGAGGCCTCGCGCAATCTGCACTCGACCAACAATTTCCCGGAGTTCACGGGCCGCATCTGTCCGGCGCCATGCGAAGCCTCCTGCACGCTGAACATCGACGACAACCCGGTCACCATCAAGACCATCGAATGCGCGATCGTCGACCGCGCCTGGGACAATGGCTGGCTGAAGCCTGAGGTCGCTGCCGTCAAGACCGGCAAGAAGGTCGCGGTGATCGGCTCGGGCCCGGCCGGCATGGCCTGCGCGCAGCAGCTCGCGCGCGCCGGCCACGACGTGCATCTGTTCGAGAAGTTCGCCAAGGCCGGCGGCCTGCTGCGCTACGGCATCCCCGACTTCAAGATGGAGAAGGGCGTCATCGACCGCCGCGTCACGCAGATGGAAGCCGAAGGCGTCACCTTCCACTACAACAGCCATGTCGGCGCGGACGGCAACGTCGATCCGCGCGAGATGCTCAACGAGTACGACGCAATCGCGCTGACCGGCGGCGCCGAAGCCCCGCGCGACCTGCCGATCCCCGGCCGCGATCTCGCCGGCATCCACTACGCCATGGACTTCCTGCCGCAGCAGAATCGCCGCGTCTCCGAGGAGCCTCTGAACGGCGTCCAGGAGATTCTGGCCGGCGGCAAGCATGTCGTCGTGATCGGCGGCGGCGATACAGGCTCTGACTGCATCGGCACCTCGCTGCGCCAGGGCGCACTCTCGGTGACCCAGCTCGAGATCATGCCCGCCCCGCCCGAGCGCGAGAACAAGGGCCTGACCTGGCCGAACTGGCCGCTCAAGATGCGGACGTCCTCCAGCCAGGCCGAAGGCGCCGTCCGCGAATACGCGGTGCTGACACAGAAGTTCTCGGGCGAGAACGGCCAGGTCAAGAAGCTGCACTGCGTGCACGTCGACGACAAGTTCAAGCCGATTGCCGGCACCGAGTTCGAGCTCGAGGCCGAGCTCGTCCTGCTCGCCATGGGCTTCGTGCACCCCGTGCATGAGGGCCTGCTCAAGATGCTCGCGGTCGATCTCGACCCCCGCGGCAACGTCAAGGCCAACACATTGGACTACCAGACCTCGCGCCCGAACGTCTTCACCGCGGGCGACATGCGCCGCGGCCAATCGCTGGTGGTGTGGGCCATCCGCGAGGGCCGGCTGTGCGCAAGGTCGATCGACACGTTCCTGATGGGAAAGACGGATCTGCCGCGGTAGCTTCGCGCGCCGCTGCCGGATTTGTGAAAGGTGTCGTCGCCCGCGAAAGCGGGCGATCCAGTATCCCGCGACAGTTGTCGTCGACCGAGAAGGCGCAGCGTACTGGATGCCCCGCCTTCGCGGGGCATGACGACGGAAAGAGTGGCGCCTCTGGACCCGGCCATGCCCAAATATCACCCCATCGCACAGCCCCTCCAAGTCAAGACGAGCCTGAGCGACCTCATCGCATTGACTTGGGAAGACCAGGGCGTTTGCGCCGACTTTGCGATTCCGGACGACGCATGGCGCGCTCTGACGGTTCAGTTCCACAGGACGCACGTCGTTCGAATTTTGGACGAAATGGCGCTTAGCCCCGAAAACGAGGACACTGTGTCCGAGGGACTGATCGCCGAGCACTTCGCGTATCTCGTCGAAGACTCTTCATTCTGGAAGTCACAATCCGAAGCGCTCAAACTCATTCACAACAATGCTCGCCACTATCGCTTTGTAACTGGCTGGACATGCCTTGACGTCATTTCAGACGAAGAGCCGGTCATCACAATAACCGCGAGACGGTCGAACCGCAGCTAGCTGATCGGACAGCGACCGCGGCCCCCTCTAATTCTGCAACCTCACCCCCAGCATCACCACCGTCCCCTGCGAGCTTGAGCCCGCGACGCTCGAATCCAGGATGTCATGACGCAGCGTGCCTTTGACCCAGATGTTGCGGTTGAGCTTGTAGATCAGATTGCTTTCGAACGAGTAGGTCTTGTCGTTGCGGTTCTGGCCCTGGTAGTCGAGCGTGCCATAGGTGAACTTGCCGACGGCGGTGAGCCAGCGGCGGAAGTCGTGGTCGACTTCGGCAGAGTAAGTGCGCACCAGGACGCCTGAGGAGCCGGGGATGGTGGTCTCGGCGATCTGCGTATCGGTGAAGAATTTCACCGTGGTGAGGCCGCTCGCGTTCCAGATCAGCGAACCCGAGGTCAAAAACCCTGCGAGCTGGCTGAGGCGCGGGTCGGTATAGTTGCGCGCGGAATAGCCGACCGAGATCTCGCCGGTGAGGATGCGCGAAAATTCGAAGGTCGAGCCGACCTTGGCATAGCCGCCGTTCGAATCGCGGAAATAGCCATTGCGGTCGGCGGCCTGATCGTGGACGCGGGTGTCGCCCTGGACCTCGACGAATGGCTTCAGGCCCGGCTTCAGATCGTAGGAGAAGCGCCCGACGCCGCCATACTGGTTGAAGTTGCGGTCGTCATTGCTGAAGGTCGAGCCGTCGGTGAGCTTCGAATCGGTGTAGGCGGTGCGATCGATCGTGGCGCCGGCGGCGACCTGAAAGCGGTTGAAGGTCTGGTCGAAGCCGACCGTGGTGCCGTAGGCGGCGTAGACAGGATATTTCTGCAGGCCGGCCTGCACGTTCGGGCTGCCGGGATTGTCGGTGGCGAGCCGCAGGCGCAGCTGTGAGGTCAGCTTGAGGTCGCGATCGACGTCGAGGCGGCCGTCGACATGGCCGGTGAAGTCAGGGCGATTGGCCTCGACCGGCGACGGCGAGGCAAAGCCGTTGATCGTCGCCGGCATGTCGTTGGTGTAACCGGAGAACGAGCCGCGCAGGTCGGCGACGAGCGCGTGGCGCTCCCAGTCGGACGTCACCAGGAGATCCGGCGCGACGACGTAGACCGGCGAGCCGACCGGCCTGTTGAGACGCGTCGGGTTGGTGTCGTAGCCGGTCGAGAGTTCGAGTCCACCCTTGATCAGGAAGCTGCCGGCATAGTCGCCGACCGCTCCGAACGGATCGTCATCCGCCTTGAGGCGACGGCGCAGGGGCTGGCCGGGCACCGATCCTGCCATCGCCGCCGGCACCGGCGCCTTGTTCGCGGACGCAGATGGCGGTGGCGCAATCTTTGGCAGGCCGAGCGTGGATGGCGGCGCCACTGTCGTCGGCACCGGCGAGCCGGGACCAGCCGCGCGCTTCGGCTTCGGCTGGCCGGGATAGAGCTTGGGTTGCTGTCGCTTGCGGTTGAGCGCGTCGTAGCCGGAGCTGCTCGCGCCGGAGGCGGCCGGAAGGCCATAGGTCGGGACCTGACCGATTCGCGAGGTCGCCGGCGTTTGCTGGCGCTTGCGCGGATCGGCACTGGCATCGGGCAGCGGCGGCAGCGCATCCGACGGCGCCTGCGGCACGCCCGCGGTGCGGCGGGTCGGCAGCGTCTCGGGCGAGGCGAAGCCGCCGCGGTTGGGATTGAACAGATCGGGCGTGAGGCTTTGGGCGGCCGCGGGTGAGCTTCCAAGGGCCGTCAGCGCAAGGCAGGGGACAAGGCACGGCAAAGCCGCGCGCAGGAATTGCGCGCGTTTGCTCCGGCCGGTGCCTGGAGACGACCCCACGATGGAACAACTCCAACGAAATCAAACACTTTCACGATGGTGACCTCCGGTTGGCGGGAACCATCGTTAATGGAGTTAAAACAATTATGGTTAATGAGCCGTTGAGGCGCTTGGCGCCCTCGTCGCCTCGCGGGCTGCGGCGTGCTAATGAGGCGCCGACCGGGCGAATGCGCCCTCCTCCCTGGACCAGAACATGCCGAATTCGAAACCGCTGATGACCGCATCATCCGGCCCCATCCCTGACAGCGTCGAATCCGCGCTCCGCACCCTGGAGACGGAGAGCGGCGGCATCAACGCGCTCGCAGCCGCCCTGCGCGGCCCGCTGGGCGAGACGTTTGCCAAGGCGGTCGACCTGATCCGCAACGCCAAGGGCCGTGTCATCGTCACCGGGCTCGGCAAGTCAGGCCATATGGGGCGCAAGATCGCCGCGACGCTGGCCTCGACCGGCACGCCCGCCTTCTTCGTGCACGCCGCCGAGGCCGGTCATGGCGACCTCGGCATGATCACCACCGACGACGTCATCATGGCGCTGTCCTGGTCCGGCGAACAGCCGGAGATGAAGAACGTCGTGAACTATTCGGCGCGCTTCGCCATCCCCATGATCGCGATGACCTCGAACGCGGCCTCCTCGCTGGGACAAGCCGCCGACATCGTGATCGAGCTGCCGAAGGCGCGCGAGGCCTGCCCGCACAATCTGGCGCCGACCACCTCGACGCTGATGCAGGCCGCAATCGGCGATGCGCTCGCGATCGCGCTGCTCGAAGGCCGCGGCTTCACCGCGCTGGAGTTCGCGCATTTCCATCCCGGCGGCAAGCTGGGCGCGATGCTGAAATTCGTCCGCGACTACATGCGCACCGGCGCCGAGATCCCGCTCAAGCCCATGGGCACCAAGATGTCGGAGGCCGTGGTCGAGATGTCGGCCAAGGGTCTCGGCTGCGTCTGCATCGTCAACGACGCCAATGAGGTCGCGGGCATCATCACCGACGGCGATTTGCGGCGCCACATGCGCCCCGACCTGCTGACGGCATCGGTCGACGACATCATGACGAAGCAGCCGAAAACGGTGCCGCCCTCGATGCTCGCGACCGAAATGATCGAGGTGCTGAACACAAGCAAGATCACGACGCTGGTCGTCACCGAGGCAGGCAAGGTGGTGGGTATCGTGCATCTGCACGATCTGCTGCGGGCGGGCGTGGCGTAGCACGCTCTTTCCGCTCGTCATTGCGAGCGTAGCGAAGCAATCCAAACTGCCTCCGCAGATGCAGTCTGGATTGCTTCGTCGCAAGGGCTCCTCGCAATGACGATCGACTACGCCGCGGCGACCGTCAGATTGGCGCCATCCACCTGCACCACCTTCACCCGCGTCCCCGCCGGAACATCGGGCCCAGCCACGCGCCACACCGTGTCGCCGATGCGTACGGTGCCGCTGCCGTCGATGATCGGCTTCTCCAGGGTGAACTCGCGCCCGAGCAGCGCCTCGGTGCGCCTGTTGAGGAAGGGGCTGGCGCCTGCCTCCGGCTTCGGCCGGGCGAGGCGGCGCCACACCGGCACGGCGGCAGCCGCGAAGACCGCGAACATCACGAGCTGGATCTGCCAGGACACGGCGACCGTGAACGAGATCAGCCCCACCAGCAGCGCGGCGAGCCCGAGCCAGAACAGGAAAATGCCCGGCGCCAGCACCTCCAGCGCCATCAGGATGAAGCCGAAGATCAGCCAATTCCAGCTGCCGAGCGATACGAACATGTCGGTCATGAGGCGACCTCTCTGATTATCCCTGCCGCGGCGGCACCGCCGGCGGCGTGCTGCCGGTCGGCGGCACTGAGCCGGGGCGGCGAGCGGCGGCAGACCCCGAGGCCGCGCTCTCGCCGAACGTCGCCTTGGCAATTTCGCCGATGCCGGCGAGCGAGCCGAGCATGCTCGTGGCTTCCATCGGCAGCATGATGATCTTCTGGTTCGGCGCCTCCGCGAATTGGCCGAACGCCTTGATATATTTGTCGGCGATGAAATAGTTCAACGCGGCGACGTCGCCCTTGGAAATCGCTTCGCTCACCATCTGAGTGGCCTTCGCCTCGGCCTCCGCCGAACGCTCGCGCGCCTCGGCGTCGCGGAACGCGGCTTCCTTGCGGCCTTCGGCCTGCAGGATCTGGCCCTGCTTGGCGCCCTCGGCACGCAAAATCTCCGATTGGCGCTGGCCTTCGGCGGCGAGAATGTCGGCGCGCTTGACGCGCTCGGCTTTCATCTGCCGTCCCATGGCTTCGACGAGATCGGCCGGCGGCACGATATCCTTGATCTCGATGCGGTTGACCTTCAGGCCCCAAGGTGAGACCGCGGCATCGACAACGCGCAGCAGGCGCTCGTTGATCTCGTCGCGATGCGACAGCACCTGGTCGAGATCCATCGCGCCCATCACCGAACGGATGTTGGTCATGGTCAGGACGGTGATGGCCTGCGTCAGGTTGGAAACCTCGTAGCTCGCCTTGGCAGCGTCGAACACCTGGTAGAAGGCAACGCCGTCCACCGTCACGGTGGCGTTGTCCTTGGTGATCACCTCCTGCTCGGGAATGTCGATCACCTGCTCCATCATGTTGATCTTGCGCCCGACGCGATCGAAATAGGGCACGATCAGATTGAGCCCGGGGCTCAGCGTCTGCGTGTATTTGCCGAACCGCTCGATGGTCCAATCATAGCCCTGCGGCACCGTCTTCACGCCGGCCAGCAGCGTGACGATGACGAGCAACACCAGAACAATCGCGAAAATGTCGAAACCGCTCATATTTCCTCCAAGGCGGGAAGAAGACCTTTCCCGCGCGGTCATTGGTCGGGATCGCAACCCTACCGGTTCAGCGGTCGCAAGTAACGTCGGTTTGCCGCGACTGTTCGGCAAGGACAGCGGCGCGTGTATTTATTTGAACCGACCGAGCCACATCCATTGAAAAACAACAGCGGCCACCCACGAGTTGATCTAGTTGGACCAGCCGAAATTGACCGGCTTCAGCCCTGCGAGTTCGGGCCGCTCCTTTCGCAGCTTCGCGAGCTGGACACCGGTCGGTCTTGTCTCGAAATTGCGTGACTGCCCCGGAAAGATGGTCGCCACGTAGTACAGCCCGGGCGAGAGGATATCGATCTTGGGCGTATGCACCGGGACGAATCCCATCGACGCACCATTTGGAAGATAGGTGCCCGGGCGGCCCGTCGTCGTATAGTTCTGCAGCTCGAGCCCGGTCGTTCCGACGGCGACGGGGATGGCGACAAATCCGTCCGGGGCAAGGCTGATCCCACGCGCATTGATCGCCGGAAAGCCGCTGTGAACGAACTGGAGATAGTTGATCGTCTCGCTGCCGCCGTTTCCGACCAGTAAGATGGCCGCATCGCCCTTCACGGCACTGCCGGCCCGCACCGCGTCCGGATACATGGTGGACGCAACATCGCCGGTCGTATTGCAGCCTGCGAGCGCCCAGGCCACGACAACGACAAAGACCCATCCTCGCATCGACTGAAACTCGCCCCTTGTGCCGTCCGTCGCAGCCACCGAAAGGCGACAGACTCCCACCGCCATTATGTCAGACCCTTGCAGTCTTCTCCAGACGGAGAGTAGCAGCGGCGATGCTATTCAACCACGGAATCGGCGATTGCCAGCAGCGAGGGTGAAATCACCAGGTCGAGCGACTTGGCTGTCTTCAAATTGATGGCGAGTTCGAATCTGGTCGGATTCTGAACCGGCAGATCGGCCGCCTGCGCGCCCCTCAGGATGCGGTCGATGTAGGCGGCGGCGCGGCGCAGTTGCTCGGTGCTGTCGGTGCTGTAGGACATCAGCCCACCTTCATCGACAAAAGTGCGGCTCCAGAACACCGCCGGCAAGCGAGCCTCGCCGATCGCCGCCAGCAGCTGCGCGCGATTGGCCAGGGTGAAGAAGTCGGGCAGGACCAGGAAGCCGCCATCCTTACGCGCAGCCAGCGCCGCGATCGAGCCGGCATCGTTCACCGGCGCGGGCTCGACGGCCACGTGAAGCGCCGTTGCCGCCTCCTCGATCGTGCGCAGCATCAGGGGCGCGAACGGCGCGGTCTCGGGATTGTAGACGACGAAGACGCGACGAACGGGCGGCGTGACCTGCGTCAGCATCTCCAGCCATTTTCCGGCCAATGGGCCGTCATAATCGGTGAAGCCGGTGATGTTGCCGCCGGGATGCGCGAGCTTCTCGACAAAGCCCTGGCTGACGGGATCGGTGACGACGGCGAACACGATCGGGATCGCTGTCGTGCGCCGGCGCAACTCCTCCACCGAGGGCGTGCCGACCGCGAGCAGGATGTCGGGCTTGAGCGCGATCAACTCGTCGGCGAGCTGCGCGATGCGGGCGCGGTCGCCGCCACCGCTGCGCCAGTCGATCTTAAGGTTGTCGCGCTCCTTCCAGCCGTGGCCGGCGAGCGCCTCGACCAGGACCATGCTGCGCGTCTGGCCGATCGCATCATCGGCGGCCGTGACCGAGAGCACGCCGAGCCGCCGCGTCGCGTTCGGCTGCTGCGCTAGTAGCGGGGCCGGCAGCGCCGCGATCATCCCAAGAAGCGCCAGGCACCGGCGGCGGTTCATGGAGCGCTCATCAGATCCAGCCCTGAAGCTCGCGCAGCACCAGGGTGCGGATCACGTCCATGCCCGGCTCGCTGTCGTTGAGGCAGGGAATCGCGGAAAACTCTTCGCCGCCATTATGCTTGAAGATCTCGGCGTTCTCCTGCGCGATCTCCTCCAGCGTCTCCAGGCAATCGGCGGAGAAGCCCGGCGTCACCACCGCGATACGGCGTACGCCTTCCTTGGCGAGCCGTTCCATGGTCTTGTCGGTGTAGGGCTGGAGCCACTCGGCATTGCCGAAGCGCGACTGGAAGGTCAGCAGCAGTTTTGTCTCGTCCATGCCGAGCCGGCGACGCAGTGCCTGCGTGGTCGCGATGCAGTGCTGCTGATAAGGGTCGCCCTTGTCGACATAGGATTTCGGCATGCCGTGGAAGGACGCCACGATCAGCTCCGGCTTGAACGGCAGGCTCGCCAGATGCGCCTCGATCGAGATCGCGAGCGCCTCGATATAGGCCGCGTCCTCGTAATAAGGCGGCGTCACCCGCAGCGTCGGCTGCGCACGAAGGCGGGCGAGCACGCGGAACACCTCGTCGCAGACCGTCGCCGAGGTCGAGGCGGAATATTGCGGATAGAGCGGGACCGCCAGGATGCGCTCGCAGCCTTTCGCGATCAGCGCGTCGATGCCCGCCTTGATCGAGGGATTGCCGTAGCGCATCGCCCAGTCCACGACGACGTGGTTGCGATCCGACAGCGCGGCCCCGAGCTTGCCGGCTTGCGAGCGCGTGATGGTCTTCAGCGGCGACTCGTCCTTCTCGGTGTTCCAGATCTTCTGGTAATCGAGCGCCTTGGTGCGGGGACGGCTGCGCAGGATGATCCCGTTCAGCACCAGCTTCCAAACCAGGCCCTGGTCCTCGATGACGCGAGCATCCGAGAGGAATTCCTTGAGATAGACCCGCACACCCGGCGCATCGGCCGTATCCGGCGTTCCGAGATTGATCAGGAGCACGCCAACGCGCGGCAAGGCGGATTGGGCGGCCGGTCTTCCGGTCTCGATGGGGACGACACTGGTCATGGCCCCTGTGGGTCGCGCGTTGATCCGAACTTGTCAAGGTAAGCCCGGCATCGCTAGGGTCGCACCCGGGCGGGAGGAGCTCATGACACTCGCGGAATGGTGCGTCTTAGGAGCGCTGCTGCTCTATCTAGCGACGATCGCCTCGGTCAAATGGATCAGGTTTCGCCGCTTCGACAATTCCCGGCCGCGCGACCCCGCCTTCTACGAGGACGCGCTCTCGCAGCGCGCGCTCGGCGCGCACCAGAACGGCATCGAGACCTTTCCGTTCTTCGCCTTCGCGGTACTGCTTGCCGAATACAGGGATTCGCCGCAACGGCTGATCGACGAGCTCGCCGCACTGTTCCTGATCGTCCGCATCGCCTATGTGCTGACCTATCTCGGCAATCGCCCGACACTGCGCTCGATCCTCTGGACCGTCGGCTTTGCGATCAATCTCGGGATCTTCTTCATGCCGGCGTTGAAGCGGTTTCTGCCGGTGTGAGGTGTGTCCTTCTCCCCTTGTGGGAGAGAGGAAGAGACTCAAAAACACGTCGTCCGTTCGGCCGCGATGTAGCCGAACAGCAGGCCTGCGCCGAACAGCAGCACGACGCCCGCGGCCGCGAACTCAATGCCGCGCATGAACAGCGCACCACCGCCATCGCGCCCGGCGCTGAGGCGGGCGGCGATCTCCTTGGCGGAGACAGCGACGACCGCGATGGCCGCGACCGTGATCGCGGTGCCGAGCCCCATCAGGAAGGTCGCGGCGATGCCGGCCCAGAACAGGCCCTGGGCAAGCGCGAACACCAGCACCAGGATCGCACCCGAGCAGGGGCGGATGCCGACGGTGAGGATCGCGGCAAAACCTCGCCGCCAGCCGCCGGGGCCCCCGAGCTCGCTCGGCGTGGGACCATGGGAATGGCCGCAATGCTCGTCATGGACATGATCGTGGGCATGGTGGTGATGCGCGTGACCATGGTCGTGGTGATGATGATCATGACCATGATTGTGGTCATGATGCCCATGCGCATCATGATGATGGTGATGGTCATCATCGTGGTGATGCGGCACGCCGGCGATTGCCGGCACCGGCTGGGCCGCCTGCAGCGCGCGGATGAAGGTGCGGCCCTTGACCCAGACGAGGCGCAGCCCGAACAGCGCGATCAAGGCGTAACTCGCGATCTCGATTGCGCCTTCCGCCTTGCACATGGACTTGGCGGTCGCATTCAGGACCCAGGCCGAAATGCCGACGATCAGGATCGCCACCAGCGACTGCATCAGCGCCGAGGCGAACGACAGCGCGATGCCGCGCCGGGCAGTTTCGCGGTTGGCGACCAGATAGGAGGCGATCACCGCCTTGCCGTGGCCAGGGCCGGCGGCATGGAAGATGCCGTAGGCGAACGAGATGAACAGCAGCGTCCACACCGCCGAGCCGTCGGTTTTGGCGGCGCGGATCGTGGCCGACATCTGGCGATAGAATTCCGACTGTTTTGCCAAGAGCCAGCCGATGAGGCCGCTCGCTTCAGGTTCAGCCGCCGGCGCGGGGCGCGGCGCGCCAAAGGGGTTTTGCGCGAGGAGATCGTGAAGCGCAGCATCCGCAAGGCCGAGCACGACGATGACCGCGGCGCAGGCAAGAAGCCCGCGGGCGAGCGGGGAATGAAGACGACCGCTCAAGGGCAATCCACCGTGATCTTGTTGGCGAACATCATGCCGAAATTGGTGTTCTCGCCGTTCAGGAAGGTCTGCTCGTTGAGCTTCTGCGCGCTGGCGGTGCCGTCGTTCGGCCGCTCCAGCTTCATCTGGCAGCCGGCGGGCGCGCCGACCAGCTTGACTGGACTGTCCTTGGCCATCTGGAAGTCGATGAAGAAGGAACGGTCGAACACTTCGAGCATCAGTTGCTTGGGCTTGACCGGGTTCTTCAGCGGCAGCGTGAAGTGCAGGGTCAGCACCGTGTCCTTGTAGTCGAGGAAGTAGTCGACCGGCTCCTGGAAACGCTCTTTCTTGCCGTCGGCCTTCGCGAAGGTGAAATAGGCATATTCCTTCAGCGACTCGACATTGGTCTGCGCCAGCGGCCCCAGCTCCTCGCGGGTATAGGCGCCCTTGGTCTTGCTCTCGAGCCCCTGCACCGCATAGGCCGAGAACATGTCGTCGAAAGTCCAGGCATGGCGGACGCCGGTGATGGTGCCGTCGGCCGCGTAGAGCAGTTCGCTGGTCGCGGTGATCCAGACATGCGGATGCGCGCTCGCCGGGCCCGCGGCGAGCGTCATCGCGGCGGCGAGCAGCCATCCGAACAGGCGGCGCGTACCCATCAGGCCGCCTTGGCGTCGTCGAGCAGGCCGCGACGGCGGAGCAGCGCGTCGGGCTCCGGCGGCCGGCCGCGGAAGGCCTCATAGGCCGCTTCCGGATCGACCGATCCGCCGCTCGCGTAGATGTCGTCGTGCAGGCGTTTTGCCACGGCAGGATCGAAGATGTTGCCGGCCTCCTCGAACGCGCCGAAGGCGTCGGCGTCCATCACCTCCGACCACATGTAGCTGTAATAGCCGGCGGCATAATGGTCGCCGGTGAAGATGTGACCGAACTGCGTGGGCCGGTGACGCAGCGCGATCTCCTCGGGCATGCCGATCTTCTCAAGCTCCTTCTTTTCGAAGGCACGGACATCGCCGGCCGCCGCGGCCGGCTGGGTGTGGAATTCGAGATCGACCAGCGCCGAGGAGACGAACTCGACCGTGGCAAAGCCCTGGTTGAATTTTCGCGCGGCCAGGAACCGTTGCAGCAGCTCGTCCGGCAGCGGCTCGCCGGTCTGGTAGTGGCGGGCGAACTTCTGCAGCACCTCAGGCCGCTCCTGCCAGTGCTCGTAGAGCTGCGACGGCAGCTCGACGAAGTCGGTGAATACGGAGGTGCCCGACAGCGACGGGTAGGTCACGTTGGAGAGCATGCCGTGCAGGCCGTGGCCGAACTCGTGGAACAGGGTGCGGGCATCGTCGGGCGACAGCAGCGAGGGCTCGCCACCGGCGCCCTTGGCGAAATTGCAGATGTTGAGGACCAGCGGCGCGACGTCGCCGTCGAGCTTCTGCTGATCGCGCAGCGAGGTCATCCAGGCGCCGGAGCGCTTCGACGGCCGGGCGAAGTAGTCGCCATAGAACAGCGCCTTGTGCTTGCCGTCGGGGCCCTTGACCTCCCAGACCCGCACGTCGGGGTGCCAGACCGGAACGTCCTTGCACTCCTCGAAGGTGATCCCGAACAGGCGCGTGGCGCAGTCGAAGGCGGCTTCGATCATGTGGTCGAGCGAAAGATAAGGCTTGATCGCCGCGTCATCGAAATTGGCGCGCTGCAGGCGCAGCTTCTCGGCGTAGAAGCGCCAGTCCCAGGGGGCGAGCCTGAAATTGCCGCCCTCGGCCGTGATCAGCGCCTGCATCTCGTCGCGGTCGGCGAGCGCCCGGGCGCGCGCCGGCTTCCAGACCCGTTCCAAGAGGCCCCGCACCGCGTCCGGCGTCTTGGCCATGGAATCCTCGAGCCGGTAGGCGGCGTAGGTCGGATAGCCCAGGAGGTTCGCGCTCTCTTCGCGCAGCTTCAGGATCTCGACGATGGTTCCGTTGTTGTCGTTGGCATTGCCATTGTCGCCCCGCGCAATGAAAGCCTTGTAGACCTTCTCGCGCAGGTCCCGCCGGGCCGAGCTCTTCAGGAACTGTTCGACCGAGGAGCGCGACAGCGTGACGATGGCCTTGCCTGCCATGCCGCGCTCTTCCGCCGCAGCCTTGGCGCTGGCGACGAAGCTCTCCGGAAGGCCCTGGCGATCGGCCTCGCCCAGCTCCATGAACCAATCCTGCTCGTCGCCGAGCAGATGATGGCTGAAGCCGGTGCCGAGCTGGGCCAGCCTCTCATTGATCTCGGCCATCCGCGTCTTGGCCTCCTCGGAGAGGCCGGCGCCGGCGCGGTGGAAGCGGGTGTAGGTGCGCTCCAGCAGGCGGAGCTGCTCGGGTGTGAGGCCGAGATTGGCGCGGTTCTCGTGCAGTTGGGCGATACGACCAAACAGCACGGCGTTCATCATGATTGGATTCCAGTGCCGCGCCATCCGCAAGGAGACCTCCTTGTCGATCTCCAGGATGGCCGGGTTGGAATGCGCCGAGACGAGGTCGTAGAAGACGGCCGCCACCTTGCTCAGCAGCTTGCCCGAGCGCTCCAGCGCCGTGATGGTGTTGGCGAAGTCGGGCGCGGCCGGATCATTGGTGATCGCCGCAATCTCGGCCGAGTGGTCGGCGAAGGCCTGCTCGAACGCCGGGAGGAAGTGCGCCGGCTCGATCTCGTCGAAGGGCGGGGTCGCAAACGGCGTCACCCAGGCCTTCAGCAGCGGATTGGTCTCGGAGTCCGTAGTCTGGCGGGGTTCTGACATCGCAAGTCCCGGTTTTCATGGGTCGATTGTTGCGGCCAGCTATAGCACGCGATGGGGCTTTTTTGGGCCATTTGGCCTTGCTCCCGGCCGCCTTTTCGGGGAGATTGCGGCCCTCGATGGACCACGGACCCCTTAATCTCATGAACGCGTCTTCCTCGTCTTCCCGCCGGATCGTCTGGCCCAGCGTCATCACCGTCATCAGCGCCGCCATCCTGATCGGCGCAGAGGTGTTCGGCGCGGCGTTCGCCGGCGGCTGGGCGCTCGCGATCCTGTTCGGGCTCGGCGATCAGGGCACGCACATCCTGCAGGCCGTGCTGTTCGCACTCGGCGTGCTCGTGATGACGGCGTTCATCCGCGCGGCTCAGCGCGTCGAGCCCTTTACGAAGCGCGGCTGACGCTTCTCGCGCGCTACAGACGCGCGCCGACACAGAAAACTTAACGCCCGTTCATCTTCCGCGTCGCTCGCGCAACACTGCGCAAGCAGATGTTAGGCAATTCTGTTGTCAGCCTAAAAAAATTCTTGCGAAGCTGAGTCAAAACACTTATGTGCGGACTTGCCCAATTTCGCACGTGCCTGTGGTCGTGTGTCAGTCGGTAGGTATCCGGACAAGAGGCCGGACAGCCGCCAAGGGGTGAAGAAGCCGAGGGGCTCTTCGGAAGTGCGGAAGTCGGAAGGCTCTTAGCCCGAAGACGACAGCAAACCCGGAGCGTCCAGCATCTCTCTCAAGAGGTGCCTTGTCGAAGGTGACTTCACTTTTTGCAACCGTGACTGGCAGCCGGAGGCGAACCGGCGCACCCCGCTCTCAACGGGGGACGCGACTTAAAGCAACGACGGATCGGGCTTTTTTGGTCTCTACCGGCAGTCCAACGCCGGCGCGGGCTACTGAAAAGGCTTGTCCTTCATTGCCAGGTGTGCGGGCGGGAACACTCCCAACCAATCCACGGCAGCACAGTCTGGTTTGAGTCTTTTGGCTTCGTCGCGCCTCCATCGCGCGATCCGGCCAGAGCACTCTTATCCGACGTCATGTTTTGAACGGGCCCGTCGCTGGGCCGTTTGGGAGAGTGCCATGACCGAACGTATCCAGGAATTCCTGCGCAACCGCCGCAAGGATGGCCTCGACACCGAGCCGTGCCTCGTCGTCGACCTCGAGGTCGTGCGCGACAATTATCAGAGCTTTGCCAAGGCGCTGCCCGATAGCCGCGTGTTCTATGCCGTCAAGGCGAACCCCGCGCCGGAAGTGCTGGCCCTGCTGGCATCCATGGGCTCCTGCTTCGACACGGCGACGGTCGCCGAGATCGAGATGGCGCTGGCTGCCGGTGCGACGCCCGACCGCATCTCCTTCGGCAACACGATCAAGAAGGAGCGCGACATCGCGCGCGCCTTCGCGCTCGGCATTCGCCTGTTCGCGGTCGATTGCGCCGCCGAGGTCGAGAAGGTCGCCCGTGCCGCTCCCGGCGCGAAGGTGTTCTGCCGCATCCTCTATGACTGCGCCGGCGCCGAATGGCCGCTGTCGCGCAAGTTCGGCTGCGACCCGGAGATGGCGGTCGAGGTGCTCGACCTAGCCAAGCGTCTTCGGCTGGAGCCGTGCGGCATCTCGTTCCATGTCGGCTCGCAGCAGCGCAAGGTGAAGGCGTGGGACCGTGCGCTGGCGATGGCCTCGCAGGTGTTCCGCGACTGCGCCGAGCGCGGCATCAATCTGTCCATGGTCAACATGGGCGGCGGCTTCCCGACCAAGTACCTGAAGGACGTGCCGCCGGTGGTGACCTACGGCCGCTCGATCTTCCGCGCGCTGCGCAAGCACTTCGGCAACCAGATTCCGGAGACCATCATCGAGCCGGGCCGCGGCATGGTCGGCAACGCCGGCATCATCGAATCCGAGGTCGTCCTCATCTCGAAGAAGAGCGACGAGGACGAGGTGCGCTGGGTGTACCTGGACATCGGCAAGTTCGGCGGTCTCGCCGAGACCATGGACGAGTCGATCCGTTACGCCATCCGCACCCGTCACGACGGCGCGGACATGACGCCGTGCGTGCTCGCAGGTCCGACCTGCGACAGCGCCGACGTGCTGTACGAGAAGAGCCCGTATCCGCTCCCGGTCACGCTCGAGATCGGCGACAAGGTGCTGATCGAAGGCACCGGGGCCTATACGTCGACCTACTCGTCGGTGGCGTTCAACGGCATCCCGCCGCTGCGGACGTACCACATCTGATCCGCCTCTTTCTCTGAGGCCTGACGAACCCGGGAGCCGGCTTGCCGGCTCTTACCCAACATCTCGATTCTGACGACGTCTTGGACAGGCGTGCCACTCGCACGTCCGTTCAAGCGGGGACTGACGCGCCATGACCGCTTTTCGGAAGCCACAGATCGCCCTGACCTCGAAAGCCGCTCCGTTCGTGATCCGCGCGGAACGTGCTGCCGACGTCGCAATGCGTGAAGCGCTGCTCGATGCCTGCTTTGGCGAGAACCGCCATGGCCGCACCTGCCAGCGCCTGCGCGACGGACGTGCGCCCGCCGCAGGCCTTGCCCTGTCGGCGGTGCGCGAGGGCAAGCTCGTGGGAACCGTGCGGCTGTGGCACGTCAGCGCCGGAGGCAGGCCCGCTCTGGTCCTCGGACCGCTGGCGGTCGACCCTGCCTGCCGCGAGCTCGGGATCGGCGCCGCGCTGATGCATCAAGCGCTGGCCGCCGCCCGGGCGCGCGGGCATGCCGCCGTGATATTGCTCGGCGACGCCCCCTATTACGCCCGCTTCGGCTTCTCGGGCGAGAAGACCGGCGCACTGTCGCTGCCCGGCCCGTTCGAGCGCGACCGGCTGCTGGCGATCGAGTTCGCGGAAGGCGGGCTCGACGGCGCCGAAGGGATGATCGTCCCGACCGGCGCGGCCCTGCCCAAACGGAGGTCGGTTCGCGCCCTCCACGCGCGCGCCGCCTGAGGGATCGCCATGATGGTGACGACCGAAGCCGCGTTGCGCGGCGCGGCCCGGCCACACCTGAACTAAGCCTGTTCGTTGGGGGTTGCGCAGGCACCGGAAACGCCCTTTAACCCCGCAAAACATCTCCTCCGTCGAGGTCCGCGAGCATGTCCCGTCGCCTGATTTCCACCGGCTCCCCGTTCGAGAAGACCGCCGGCTACAGCCGCGCTGTGATCGACGGCGAGTTCGCCTTCGTCGCGGGAACCACGGGCTATGACTACACCACGATGACGATGCCATCAGATGTCACGAGCCAGTCACGCAACTGCTTCAAGACCATCGAAGCCGCCCTGAAGGAGGGCGGTTTCGAGATGGCCGATATCGTCCGCGTGACCTACTACCTCACCGACATCAAGGACGCCGACGCGCATTTCGCCGTCTGCGGCGAAGTCCTCGGCGACATCCGCCCGGCCGCAACGCTGCTCGTCGTCTCGGCGCTCTACAAGCCCGAGATGAAAGTCGAGATCGAAGCCACCGCCAAGCGCCGCAACCTCTGAGAAGCGCCGCAGCGCCTGATCCACCCACCGTTTGCCTGCCAGCACGTTCCGGAGAAACCATCCCATGAGCCCTCCCTCGCAGATCTACGCGAAGATCACCGGTCCCATCGTCATGGTCGGCTTCGGCTCCATCGGCAAAGGCACCTTGCCGCTGATCGAGCGGCATCTCGATTACGACAAGTCGCGCGTCATCGTGATCGATCCCAAGGACGAGGGCCGCAAGGCGCATTGCGAGAAGCACAATGTCCGCTTCATCCAGAAGGCGGTGACCAAGGACAATTATCGCGACTTGCTGACCCCACTGCTCACCGAGGGCGGCGGCCAGGGCTTTTGCGTCAATCTCTCGGTCGATACCGGCTCGACCGACATCATGGAACTCTGCAACGAGCTCGGTGCGCTCTACATCGACACCGTCAACGAGCCCTGGCTCGGCTTCTATTTCGACGCTTCGAAGGGCCCCGAAGCGCGGTCGAACTACGCGCTTCGCGAAGTGACGCTGGCTGCGAAGAAAGCGCGCCCCGCCGGCTCGACGACGGCCGTCTCCTGCTGCGGCGCCAATCCCGGCATGGTCTCCTTCTTCGTCAAGCAGGCGCTGCTCAACGTCGCCGCTGACCTGAAGCTCAACGCTCCCAAGCCGAAGACCAAGGCCGAATGGGCGGATCTGATGCGGCAGGCCGGCGTCAAGGGCATCCACATCGCCGAACGCGACACCCAGCGTTCGAAGAAGCCAAAGGAGCCGGATGTATTCGTCAACACCTGGTCGGTGGAAGGTTTTCTGTCGGAAGGCGTGCAGCCGTCCGAGCTCGGCTGGGGCACCCACGAAAAATGGATGCCCGAGAATGCGCGGACCCATGAGGCCGGCTGCGGCGCCGCCATCTATCTGATGCAGCCCGGCGCCAACACGCGCGTGCGCACCTGGTGCCCGACCCGCGGCGCGCAATATGGCTTCCTGGTCACCCACAACGAGTCGATCTCGATCGCCGATTACTTCACGGTGCGTGACGCCTCGGGCACGGCGGTCTACCGGCCGACCTGCCACTATGCCTATCATCCGGCCGACGACGCCGTGCTCTCGCTGCACGAAATGTTCGGCCGCGCGGCGAAGATGCAGGAGAAGCACCACATCCTCGACGAGAACGAGATCGTCGACGGCATCGACGAGCTCGGCGTGCTGCTGTTCGGGCACGACAACAACGCCTATTGGTACGGCTCGCAGCTCTCCATCGAGGAGACCCGCGCGCTCGCCCCCTACCAGAACGCCACCGGCCTGCAGGTGACCTCCGCCGTGCTCGGCGGCATGGTGTGGGCGCTGGAAAACCCGAACGAAGGCATCGTCGAAGCCGACGAGATTGACTTCGATCGCCTGTTGGAAATCCAGCTGCCCTATCTCGGCCCGGTGAAGGGTTTTTACACCGACTGGACGCCGTTGACGGATCGTCCTGGGCTGTTTCCGGAAGACATCGATACGTCTGATCCGTGGCAGTTCAAGAACATCCTGGTGCGGTAGGGGCTTTTCTCGCGCTCACCTGTCGGAAGCGGCACCTGCCCCCACACTCCACTGTCATGCTCCGGCTTGACCGGGGCATCCAGTACGCCGCGGCTTCTCGGACGATCACAACCATCTCTGGAATACTGGATCACCCGCTTTCGAGCGTGATGACACCGAGTGTGTGACTACGTGCGTGCCGACCGCCTACTTCTTCTCGATCGGCGGCGCGATCTTCTCGGGCGGAGCTGGCGGCAATGCCGGCTTGGCACCACCCGCCGCGCCCTGCGTCTGGGAATCGGGCCTTGCAGGCTCGGGCGCCGGCGTGGTCGGCCGATCGCCGCCGGGCTTCGACTCCGCGGGAGTCTTGCCCTGTTCGTCGGACGGCGTGCCCTGGAGCGGCGGCGTTGCCTGCGCCAGTTCCATCCGGCTCTGAGCTCGGATTTGCGCCAGCGATATCCCCGACACCACGACGCCTGCTGCGAACAGCGAACAGGCGATCATCAGGTCGCGTTTCAATCTGCGCTTGTCGTATTGGCCGGTCATATCGATCACCGCCTTTATCCGCGGGATCAACGAATTTAGCCAGTTGCAGTTCCTTGGCCGGCAAGACGGGAACCGAACACCTGCGCGCCAAAACGCCGCGTTCACTCCGTGGTGCTAACTTCCCACGTCGCGTGCCGCACGCCGGGCAGGTGCTGGAGATCCGTCGCCACCGCATTCAGTTCGTTCGGATCAACCGCGGACGCAACCAGCCTTGCGACGATCTCGATCAGATCGTCCCCGGTCTCGACCACGTCGATATCGGCCACCGGATAGTTTGCGCCCTCGAGCTTCTCGACGAGACGGTCGCGCATGTCGGGCAAGGCGTCGGCGGCCACCGCGAGCTTGAAATAATAGGTCGCCTCCAGCGCCTTCTCGTTCAGCGGGATGCGGTTGATGGCATTAACCAGCGGGCGCAGCATGGTGTTGCCGGCGATGACGAACACGGTCAGCGCGGCCGCCTGCGCGACCATGTCGGCCCCGGCGCAAGAGCCGACCGCGGCCGAGGCCCATAGTGTCGCCGCGGTGTTGAGCCCGCGCACGTCCATGCCCTGCTTCATGATGACACCGGCGCCGAGGAAGCCGATGCCGGAGACGACATAGGAGATCACCCGCACCGCGCCGTCGGCGCCGGTCAGATGCATGGCGAGGTCGACGAAGGCGGCCGCCCCCACCGCGACCAGCACATTGGTGCGCAGGCCCGCGGTGCGCTGGCGATATTGCCGCTCGGCGCCGATCAGCGTGCCCAGCACGAACGCCGTGAACAGGCTGATCAGCGTGTCGCCGAAGTCGGCAAGCTGGAATGTCGTCAGAAACCGCATGTATGCGCGCCGCCATTGAGGATGCGGTAGGGTGGGCAAAGGCGCGCTCTTCGCGCGACGTGCCCACCGCCTTTGTCTCGCAAAAAGATGGTGGGCACGGCGCAAGGGCGCCTTTGCCCACCCTACGGGCCAAACGATGACAGATTAAAGTTCGAGCAGGCCGCCGTCCCCATTTTCGTCGGCAAACGCCAGCAGCGTGCCCTTGGCATTCCAGGCGATCGCCGCGACCGGTGGCGTGCCGTTGCGGCGGACCAGAATCTCCGCGCCATCCTCCAGCCGCACCATCAGCACGGTGCCGTCGCTGTAGCCGGCGGCGAGGATGTCGTTCTTCGGATGGCAGGCGACCGCCGCCACGCGCGCCTGCAGCGGCGCGAGCATCGCGGGCTCCTTGCCCATCGGACCGTCCTTGCTGCCGAACGGCCATATGATGACGGTGTCGGCACCTGAGGTCGCCAATCCCTTGCCGCCCGCGCTCCAGGACATCGAGCGGACGCGGCCGGGATAGCCGGTCATGCGCATGTGCCTGTTGTCGGCGAGCCGCCAGCCGTGCAGCGCCGGCTCGTGCATCGCCGTGACGAGAAACTTGTTGTCCGGGCTGAAGGTGACCGCATGATGTGAGCCGGCCCAGGGCAGGAATTCGGCTGATCCTTCCATGTTCGGAAACCACAGCGTCGCGCCGTTGTAATGCGCGATTGCAAGCCGCAGCCCCTTCGGCGCAAACGCCAGCCCGCCGACGGTCGAGGGCACCTCGAGCGACTTTTCTTCGCTCTTGCCGCTCTTGACGGTCGCGACCTTGCCGGCCGACCAGGCGAAGGCGCCATCCGGATGCAGCGCGACCGCGTCGATCCAACGCCGCTTCGGATCGGTGGCGAGCAGCGTCACCTCGCCCTTGGTGTCGAGCGAGACGACCTTGCCGTCGTCGCCGCCCATGACAAGGCGCTTGCCGTCAGAGGCAGTCGAGAGAATGCCGCCGCTGTGCACGGCGACAGTGCTGACCTCGCCCTTGGCATCGACGAACGCGACGTTCTCCTCGCCGCCAACGAAGGCGGCGCGGGGCCCGAGGAAGTGCACCGACGTCACGGCCATGCCGAGCTTAACAGGCTTGACGCGGTCTGTGACGGAGACGATCGAGGCGGAATCGGGGGCCGGCGTAAACTCTTTCATCACGAGACGATGCAGCTCTCAAAACCCTTGCGGATCGCCTCTTCCGGCAATTCGCGGCCGATGAAGACGAGGCGGCTCTCGCGCGGCTCGCCCTCCTTCCACTTCCGCTGGTGGTTGCCCTCCAGCATCATGTGGACGCCCTGGAAGACGTAGCGGTCGTCGTCGTCGTGGAAGGCGAGGATGCCCTTGGAGCGCAGGATCTTGCCGCCCTCGACCTGCACCAGGTTCTGCAGCCAGGGCATGAACACGTTGGGATCGAGCGGCTTGTCGGTCTTGAGCGAGAGCGACTGCATGTCCTCGTCGTGATAGTGCTTCAGGCCGTGGCCATGATGGTGATGGTCGTGGCCGTGATGGTGGTGATGATCATGGTCGTGGTCATGATCGTCGGCCTCCAGGAAATCCGGTTCGATGTCGAGGATGCGGTCGAGGTCGAACGCGCCGCGATCGAGCACGTCGGCCAGGGCCACCGAGCAGCGCTCGGTGCGGTGAAGTTTCGCATAGGGGTTGATGCCGCGGATGCGGGCCTCGACTTCGGCAAGCTCGCCCTTGTTGACGAGGTCGGTCTTGTTCAGCACGATCACGTCGGCAAAGGCGATCTGGTTCTTGGCCTCGGGCGCATCCTTGAGCCGGTCGGACAGCCATTTGGCGTCGGCAACCGTCACGACCGCGTCGAGCCGCGCGTTCTTCTGCACGTCCTCGTCGACGAAGAAGGTCTGGGCGACAGGCGCGGGATCGGCAAGGCCGGTGGTCTCGACGATGATGGCGTCGAACTTGCCCTTGCGCTTCATCAGGCCGTCCATGATGCGGACGAGGTCGCCGCGCACGGTGCAACAGATGCAGCCATTGTTCATCTCGAACACTTCCTCATCGGCGCCGATGATGAGGTCGTTGTCGATGCCGATCTCGCCGAATTCGTTGACGATGACGGCGTATTTCTTGCCGTGGTTCTCCGACAGGATGCGGTTCAAAAGCGTGGTCTTGCCGGCACCGAGATAACCGGTCAGCACGGTCACGGGAATCTTTTGAGAGGTCACTTCAGACATAACAACTCCGGACTTCGGGCTTTTCGCGCGACGCGAGGCGGGGTGGCCCCTGCCCTAATGGTCAAGCGCGCTGGACAGGGCCTTTATATTGTGCCTGACCATGTCAATGTAAGTGGGTGCAGGCCCCTTTTCGCCGGTCAACCCGTCCGAAATCAGGGTCCCGCCGACCTTGGCCCCGGTCTCGGCCGCGATCCGCCGGATCAAGCGGTCATCGCTGATATTCTCCAGGAACACGGCCGGGATTTTCTGGGCCCTGATCTGGCCGATGATAACAGCGATATCCCGGGCGCTGGGCTCGGTTTCCGTGGAGACACCCAGAGGGGCGATGAACTGGATACCGTATTCGGCGGAAAAATAGCCGAAAGCGTCGTGAGTGGAGATCACCTTGCGCCGCTCCGGCGGGATTTTGGCGATGGCCTCCCGAACCTCGCGATCAAGCGTTTCGAGCTTTTCCAGATAGGCCTTTGCCTGAGCACGGAAGACATCCGCGTCATCCGGGGCGGCCGCGGCGAGTGCATTGGCGACATCGGTCACGTAGATTTTGGCGTTGGGGACGGACTGCCAGGCGTGAGGGTCTGCGGCCGAGCCGAGCTTCAGCGGCACGATGCTGGCGCTGGCGGTGACGATTTGCGCCTTGCTGCCGGAAGACTGCACGAGACGCGGCAGCCAGCCCTCCAGCCCAAGCCCGTTGACGATGACGAGCTTCGCCTCCGCGACCCGCTTCGCATCGGCTGGTGCCGGCGTGTAGACGTGCACATCGCCGTCGGCGCCGACCAGCGTGGTCAGATTGATCCTGTCACCGCCGACATTGCGGACGAGATCGGCGAGGATCGAGAAGCTCGCGACGACGTTGAGCCGCTCTGCGGCGTGGAGCGGCGAGGCGATCAGCAACAGCGCACAAAGCAGGAAGATCCGCATCGTCACGCTTCCAGATGCCGGCCGGGAAACAATTGCCGCACGATACCGCCGACGCGGCCGAACAGGACGGAGACGATGTAGAGCATTGTCGCCACCAGAATGACCGCAGGGCCCGACGGCACACGAGTCTGGAACGACAGCACGAGGCCCGCATAGCCCGAGACCGCAGCAGCAACGACCGCGATGCAGATCATGGCGGTGAGATCACGCGACCAGAACCGCGCGATACCGGCCGGCAGGATCATCAGCCCGACCGCAAGCAGCGTGCCGAGCGCCTGAAAGCCGTTGACGAGGTTGATGACGACGAGGGCGAGGAAGGCGAGATGCGCAGGTCCCCCGGCACGGCTGACGGTGCGCAGGAACAGAGGGTCCACACTCTCGATCACCAGCGGGCGGTAGATCACCGCGAGCACCAGCAACGTCACGGTGGCGTTGAAGGCCACCACCAGCAGCGTCTGGTCATCCATCGCAAGGATGTTGCCGAACAGCACGTGCAGCAAATCGATATTGGTGCCCTTGATCGAGACGATGGTGACCCCGAGCGCCAGCGAGGCCAGATAGAAGGTCGCGAGCGAAGCGTCCTCCTTCAGCCCCGTCGAGCGCGCGACCACGCCGGCAAGGATCGCCACTGCAAAACCGGCGGCCAGGCCGCCGGCGGTCATCGCAAACAAATTGAGGCCGGAGAGCAGGAAGCCGACCGCTGCACCGGGCAGGATCGCATGCGCCATGGCGTCGCCGACGAGGCTCATCCGCCGCAGCATCAGGAACACGCCGATCGGCGCGCCGGCCAGCGACAAGGCGATCACGGCGGCAAGCGCGCGCCGCATGAACTCGAATTCGGTGAACGGACCGATCAGCGCGTCATAGAGCATCGGATATCAAGCCGCCCGCGAGCGGGCATCGTCGGCCGCACAGGCCGCCGCGCTGTCATCAAAAGCTTCGCACATCCGCATTGCGACCAGCAGGTTCTCCGGCGTCAGCACTTCCGCCGTCGGTCCCCACGCGACCGGTCCACGCGCCAGCACCAGGGTCTCGCTGAAATGGTTGCGCACCATCTCCATGTCGTGCAGCGCGGCGAGCACGGTGCGGCCCTCGCCTTGCCACTGCTTCACCAGCGCGAGCAGATCGGCCGTGGTCTTGCTGTCGATGGCGTTGAAGGGCTCGTCGAGCACGATCAGCGCCGCATCCTGCAGCAGCACGCGCGCGAACAGCACGCGCTGCATCTGGCCGCCCGAGAGGGTGCCGATCGGGCGGTTCTCGAAACCATTGAGGCCGACGGCAGCGATCGCGCGGAGGATCTTCTCGCGGGCGGCCTTGCCGATGCCGCCGAACAGGCCGGCGTCGCGCCACAACCCGGTGCCGACGAAATCGAACACCGAGATCGGAAAGCTGCGGTCGATCTCCGCGCTCTGCGGCAGATAGGCGATGTCCCTGCTATCAAGCCCGCCGAGATGGATGCTGCCGTCGAGCGGCCTGAGGATGCCGACGATGCCACGCAGCAGCGTCGACTTGCCCGCGCCGTTCGGGCCGATCACGGCGACCAGCGCGCCTCGTGCGACCTCGCCGTTGAGATGGTGCACGGCCGGGTGCCGGTCATAACCGAGCGTGACGTTGTGGAATGCGAGCTGAGCCATGGTCACCTCATCGCCAGGAAGACCACGCCCCAGAGCACGGCGCAGACGGCGAGCGCGGCCGCGAGGCGGCCCGCCATGGTCATGCGCAGGATCGACCAGGGCGCCGCCTGGGCAGGATGCGGCGAGGCCGCATCGTGGACATGGGCGTGGGTGTGGTCGTGCCCGTGCGAATGCGCGTGGGTGTGACCGTGAGCATGGTCGTGATGATGGGCGTGGGACGCGGCGGGAACCATGCCACAGACGTTATAATATAACATTACGCCTGTCCACGTCGGGTCACGGCTTGCCGATCACCATCGCGATGCCGGCCGCCACGAACGGGAACGGGACCGAGACGGCGCAGCGGAACCAGACGAAACGGGCCGGCATGAACGGGATTTCCCATAGGATCACCCGCTGGAAGGCAAACAGGGCCCAGGCGACGACATAGGCGACCACCTGCGGCACCCCGCCGCCCGACTTCAGCGCGACTGTGCCGATGGAGAAGCCGATCACGGGGCCGCCGGGCGTCGCGGCGCCGGCGACCACGGCACTCGCAACGCCGAGCCAGCCGCTGTCCGGTCCGAGCCAGCCGGTGATCAGCTCCTGCGGGATGATGGCGGCGATGTAGCCGGAGCCGATCACCCCGAGCGCGATCCGCGGCACGATGTTGATGAAGTCCATCGAGCCTTCGCGCAACGAGGCCTTGAATACCGGAGGGCCGCGGCGGAAGGCGATCAGCCCGACGCCGAGGACCGAGCCCCACAGCAGGATGTCGATCAGCAGCGCCGCGCTCACGTCTCGTCGTCCTTCGCTGGCGGCTTCGGATACATCCGCACATAGACGAAGCGGCCGAGCGCGCCGGCGAGCACCGGCAGCGGCAGCGAGATCAGGATCCGCCACAGCGTGAAATCGGTGCCCATGATCGGGATTTCCCAGGCCACCGCCCGGCCATAGCCGATCAAGGTCCAGCTCACGACCATCGCGATGGTGGCGCCGAAATCGGCGCCCACAGCTAGAAGCGCGCTCGCCACGGGATATGCGGTGAAGGGACCGCCGGGCAGGATCGCGCCGAAAGCGGTCCCGATCAAAAGCCCCTTCAGGCCAGACTTCGGCCCGAGCGAGCGCGAGACTTTTTCGTGCGGCAGGATTTCCGAGATGAACGCCCCGAGCAGGCAGCCGGCCAGAACGCGTGGCAGGATGCCTGAGAACAGCGAGAGGTCGGAATGTCGAGAACACCGTCGGTGCCGTCACGCCGCCAGACCAGCGCCGCGCTCACCGCGACCAGCGCGGCGATGATGATCGTCGACCAGCCGATCGGCTTGCGCGCTCGCCCCGGCCGCGGCTCGGAGTCCGCGTCCTCGGCAGGCGCCGGGTCTTTCGGGGAAGGTTCTGACAACGGGTGTGGGGCGGCTCGAGGATGATGCCCGTTCTGATTAAGCGCGCCGCCAGAGGGATGCAAACGGTACGATGACAGACCTGCGCGCGCACCGCGCAGGGCAATTCCGCACAGCAAAAAGAGGCGGCCGCATGCGCGACCGCCTCTCGCTATTCTGTCATTCCGGGCGGCGAAGCCGAACTATGGTGCGCAATTGCGCACCTGAGAATCTCGAGATTCCGGGTTCGATGCTAGCGCATCGCCCCGGAACGACGAGGTGAGAACTCAGGCCTTCTCGAACAGGGACTCGACGTATTCCCAGTTCACGAGGTTCTCGACGAACGCCTTGAGATAGTCCGGACGGCGGTTGCGATAGTCGATGTAGTAGGAGTGCTCCCAGACGTCGCAGCCGAGGATCGGGGTGGCGCCGTGCACCAGCGGATTCTCGCCGTTCGGGGTCTTGGAGATCTCGAGCTTGCCGTTCTTGACCTGGAGCCAGCACCAGCCGGAGCCGAACTGGCCGACGCCGGCCGCCTGGAAGTCGGTCTTGAACTTCTCAAAGCCGCCGAGGTCCTCGTTGATCTTCTTCTCGATCTTGCCGGGCAGCTTGGTGCCGCCGCCATTGGGCTTCATCCAGCTCCAGAAATGGATGTGGTTGTAGTGCTGGCCGGCATTGTTGAACACTGCGGGGTTCTTGCCGAACGAGCCCTTGACGATCTCTTCAAGGGACTTGCCTTCCCATTCGGTCCCCTTGAGCGCGTTGTTGCCGTTGGTGACGTAGGCCTGATGATGCTTGTCGTGATGGAATTCCAGCGTCTCCTTCGACATGTACTGGCCGAGGGCGTCATAGGCGTAAGGGAGTGGGGGCAGCGTAAAGGTCATGGGTTCTTGTCCGCAACTGGTGGGAACGAGTTCTAACGGTCACCCCTTATAGAAGGTTCCGCGGCCGTTAAATACCTCAGAATTTGCGAAAACGCGACGCGTGGCCGGATTGCATAAAATCGTCGCACGACGCGACATTCGCTCCGCCTTGGTGACTTGATGCAAAATATCGTTGCCTTTGAGGTGCTTATCGCGGAACGAATGCACTACGAACCGACGCGCGAAAGACAGAATCATGAGCATCGAGATCGACATCTTGAACGGTGACGCCTCATGGCCGATTGCGGAGCCGCTGCACCAGGCGGTCTGGGGGCCGCACATGGTCGCGGACAAGCCCTGGGCTGGCGTCAAATGGGAGAACGCCCATCTTCGCGTGCTGGTCGAAACGCCCGAGGACGGTCTCGTCTGCCATGTCGGCGTCTACTTCCGCACCGTAACCTGGAATGGGCAGAAGGTTCACGTCGGCGGCATCGGCGGAGTCTGCACCCGCGAGGACCGGCGCGGCCGCGGCTACGCGACCCTGGCGATCGACGCGGCGGTGCACACCATGCGGGCAAACAAGGCGGTCCGCTTCGCGTTGCTGTTCTGCGAGCCGCACAATTTCGCGTTCTACGAGGCCCGCAAATGGCGACCCTTCACCGGGGAGGTCTATTGCGAGCAGCCGGAGGGGCGGATCCGCTTCACCCACATGGCGCCCTACGTCTTCGACATCGTCCGCGCGCCGACTTTGGGCACCATCGACCTATGCGGCCTGCCGTGGTGACCCCTGCGTGAGGTGAGGCTGCCGCCGGGGCCTGCCTGCCCCTATAACATGTCGATCATCATCTAATTCCGTCCGGTGACCCATGACGATCGACGCCTCCCTTGACGCCGCGCCGCCGCGTGCCCCGGTCGCCTTCTCCATAGCCAGCCTGCTGACGGCGCCGATCCTGCCGACGCTGCTGCGGCTCGCGATCCCCAACATGATCGCGATGGTCGGCAGCACGCTGGTGGCGATCGCCGAGACCTCCTATATCGGTCGGCTCGGCACCATTCCGCTCGCCGCGATCGCGCTGGTGTTTCCGTTCGCGATGCTGACGCAGATGATGAGCGCGGGCGCGATGGGCGGCGGCGTTTCCTCCGCGGTCAGCCGCGCACTCGGCGCAGGCGATCGGGACCGCGCCGCGACGCTGGCGCTGCATGCCGCCATCATCGGCCTCTGCGGCGGGCTGTTCTTCACGGTGATGATGCTCGTCTTCGGCCGCTCGTTCTTCGCCTTGCTCGGCGGACGCGATCACGTGCTCGAGGAGGCCAATGGCTATTCGCAGGTGCTGTTCTCCGGCGCAGTCGCGATCTGGCTCGTCAACACGCTGGCCTCGGTGATCCGCGGCACCGGCGACATGCGCCTGCCCTCGATAACGTTGATCGGGGCGAGCGTGCTCCAGGTCGCGCTCGGTGGCACGCTGGGGCTCGGCCTGTTCGGAGCGCCGCAATTCGGCATGCCGGGGGTCGCGAGCGGCCAGCTGATCGCGTTCACCTTCGCTGCGATCTTCTTGCTCTGGTATCTCGCGTCCGGCCGCAGCCGGCTGCCGATCAACCTTCGTGCGTTTCATTTCGAGCGCGCGATGTTCCTGGACATTCTCAAAGTGGGTGCGGTGGCCTGTTTGTCGCCGTTGCAGACCGTGCTCACAATCCTGGTCTTCACAAAAATCCTCGCGACCTTCGGCACCGAGATGCTAGCCGGCTACGGCATCGGCTCGCGGCTGGAATTCCTGCTGATCCCGATCACCTTCGCCTTCGGCATCGCCTCGGTGCCGATGGTCGGTGTGGCGATGGGTGCGGGACATGTGAAGCGGGCGCGGCGTGTGGCCTGGACCGCAGCGGCGGCCTCCGGACTCACGGTCGGGCTGGTCGGGCTCGTCATCGCGCTCGATCCGTCGCTGTGGGTCGCGCTCTTCACGCGGGATCCCGGCGTCTCCGCCGCCGCCTACAGCTATTTCCATTGGGCCGGCCCGGCCTTCGCGTTCTTCGGCATAGGCGTGTCGCTGTATTTCTCCTCACAAGGCGCGGCGCGCGTCGGTGGCCCCGTGCTCGCTTCCACCGCGCGGCTTCTGATCGTCGCGATCGGCGGCATCGGGCTGATGATAGCGCAGGCGCCGGCCTGGACGTTGTTCGCGCTGGTCGGCGGCGCCATGGTCGTGTTCGGCCTGTCGACTGCGGCCTCGGTCGCCTTCGCGCGGTGGGGCAAATGAGCGCAGGCTCATAAGCGCAGGAATGTGATTCCAGCCAGCGTTGCACTATCCCGCCGGCCTGCTATGGAGGCGCTCCATTTTCGGGGCCCCTCTCCATGACTTCCAGATTCGCTGCTCTCGTCGTCCTTCTCGTGGCGCTGCTTGGCGCATCTGCCGCGCGTGCGCAGAATGCGGACGGGACCTGGCTCACCCAGGCGGGCGATGCGCGCGTGAAGATCAGCAAATGCGGCGACGGCATCTGTGGCCACATCGTCTGGCTGCGCGAACCCTACGATACCGCCACCGGCCAGCCCGCTACCGACAGCAAGAATCCCAATCCCGCGCTCGCCAGGCGCCCGATGATCGGCCTGCCATTGTTCAACGGCATGCAGCCGTCAGGCCAGAACAAATGGTCGGGCCAGATCTACAACGCCGACGATGGCAGCAGCTATGCCAGCAGCGTCACGGCGATGTCAGCGGATTCGCTGCGGGTCGAAGGCTGCGTCGGCGCGCTCTGCGGCGGCGAGACCTGGACGCGCGCGGGGCGGTAACGCCTCACGCCATCATCGCCTTCAGCGCGGTCGCCGCCGAGGCATAGCCACCCCGCGCGCCATCGATGAAGTGGACGTGATCGCTGCGCAGCGCCGAGGGCGTGAAGCAGGTCATCATGGCGGCGTCCTGCTGGTACAGGCCATAGCGCACGATGCCCTCGCGCGCGGCCGCTGTCAGACGATCGTTGAGGGCGCGTTCGAGCTCCGGCGTACAGTCGAGGATCATGCGCAGGCCATCATCATACTTCCTGAAGTCCGAGTTCTCGACCACCTGACGTTTGTAGAGGTTTGGCACGAATCCGCCGACCTTGATATCGAAGCGCATGATCAGATAGGCGAACAGCGTATAGGCCAGCACGCTGGCTCTGCGTGCGAGCAGCGGACCGCCGCGCCTGGTGCGGGCCTCGAAGTCGAGTCCCTGAGGCGGCCATTTCAGCGGCGGCCCCTGCGGCGGCACCGGGCGGCCGCCATCCGGGCTGCGCTCGACGAGGTGGATGATGTCCTCGATTACCTTGCGGAATGCATGCGGATCGGCGCCGCGTGCTGGCATCACGAGCACCGACAGGATCAATCCACGTGAGGCCGGCATCACCTCGAAGCGGCAGGACAGGCCGGAAAGATCGGGCTGCGTGCCGGCGGGCGCTTCCGTCACCGCGAATTCGCCGCGCTTCATGGCCGCATCGGCGAAGGCGAGACCGCCGCCGGAGAACATTGCGTAGGACAGGTTCGCCGAGGGACCGAAGCGCGCGACGCGCACGTCGAGGCCCTGCGCGCGGATGGCACTGACCGGCACCAGGGCGACACGCATCGTCAGATCGAGATCCTCTCGCACCCAGGTCGCGGTTGCAGCCAGCGCATCGCGGGCCCGTTCGAGATCGTGAGGCGCGACCGCAAAGCTGGCGCCATCGCCGCCGAACACGAAGGGGAATTCGCGTCCCTCAAGCGCGTTCGTCACCGCCGCGATCACGGCGGCGCCGGCCATGTTCACCGCCTTGTAGCGCTGCGCCGCAATCGCCTTGGTCGAATCGACGATATCGGCAACGCCGATGCTCCAGTCGTCCGGCAGCGGCGCATAGAGCGCAGGGTCCATCAGGCTGGTGAAGCCGCGGAAGACGGGAATGCCGCCATAGAAGGATTCGCCTGAGGTCATCGGGGATGCTGGATGGTTGGAATGCGAAAACAAATACGCGGCAGAATCGATCCGGGTTCGCCGGCCGGCGGCCCCCTTCGATCATTGGCCGAAACAGGCCTGGACAACAAGATGCGGCGACAACAAGATGCGACCGCGTTGCAAGGCCGCAGGCGGCCGCATCCGCCGCCTCACCGAAGGGCCGCCGGAATTTTCACACGAACGAATTGACCTGCCGAAGGACTTGCGCCGGACGTGAGAAGCTAATGCAGCTTCTCGTCCTGACGCTTGCGCATATTATCGAGAGTCGCGTCGTGGCAGCCGACCAGGCGCACGAATTGCTGTGGGTACATCTCATGGCCGTGACTGCCGGAATTTTGATGAGTCATCGGCGGGCAATGGACATCATCCGGCTTCGCGCGGGATTGCTCCGTCCGGCCCTGATTTGAAGCGGTCATGTCAGGCATGGCCATGGACTGCTCCTTCTCGATTAGGGCAGATCGATTGACGTAACCCAATCGATTGCGGGGCATCTTACGACCAAATCCGGCTGAATGTCATTGCGCCGGATCAACGCAATCATGTCGGCCGGGTTCCGCCTATGCCGTATTCCCCGCGTCAACGGTGAACACGGCCCCGGTGACATTGCGGCCGCCCTCGCCGAGCAGATATTCCACCATGCGCGCGACGTCGTCCGTCTCCGGCAGGCGGCGCAGCGCGCTGCGGCCGGCAATGCGCTTGCGCCCGTCGTCGGAAAGATTGTGCGTGAGCTCGGTGTCGATGAAGCCCGGCGCGATCGCATTCACGGTGATGCCGAGCTTGCCGACCTCGCGCGCCAGCGAGCGGGTGAAGCCGGTAGCGGCGGCCTTGGTCGCGCCATAGACGGACAGACCGTTATAGCCGGTCGACGCAATGATCGAGGAGATGTTGATGATGCGCCCAGTGCCGTCCGCCATCATCTGGCGCGCCACATATTTGGTGAGAATGATCGGCGACAGCACGTTGAGCTGCACCAGCGCCTCGATCTCGGAATTATGCATGTTGGCGAGCAAACCCTCGGTGCCGAGGCCGGCATTGTTGACGAGGCCGTAGATGGGTCCGAACTCGTCGCGCAACAGTTTTGCAAAAGCCGGAATGGCGTCGATCACCGCAAGGTCGCAGGCGCGGAAATGCAAGCATCCGTCGGACCCGGCAATCGCCGCCTTGAGCTCGTCGCTCTCGCGTCGTGCCGCCGCGATCACGTTATAGCCGGCGCCAGCGAGGCGTCTGCCGATCGCGAGACCTATGCCGCGGCTACCGCCGGTGACGAGAACGTTATTGTGCATCGGTTCGCGCCAGTTTTCCGGCCGGGGTGACATCGAGCGCCTCGACGAAGCGGATCACCGCCGGCACCTTGTGGGAGGCGAGCTGCGCACGGCACAGATCCAGGATCTGGTCGCGGATTTCTTTTGCGCGCGCGGGATCGGTGCTCTCAGTGAGGATCACGTCGGCGACCACGATGCCGCCGGTGATCGGGCTTTTCCGCGATTTGGCCCGCGACATCCGCACGTCGGTGTGACGGTTGATCACCGCCTCGATCTCTTCGGGATGGACCTTCAGCCCCCCGATATTGATGATGCCGCCGCGGCGGCCGACGAAGTAATAGCGGTCACCGCGCAGCTCGACGATATCACCGCTGTCGACAAATCCGTCGCCATCGGTCAACGCCGCGGCGCTGCGGCCGACATAGGCATGCGCGGTGCGCGTCGAGCGGATACGGAGCGAGCCGTCGACCACCTTCATCTCGACGCCGTTGCGATTGCCGAGATAGTCGGCCGGAAAGCCCTCCAGCCCGTCATTCACGGCGAAGCCGACGCCGGCTTCGGTCGAGGCATAGGCATGACCGACGGAGGAATTGGGAAATGCCGCCTTCAGCCCATCGAGCACCGCCTGGTCGGCGATTTCACCGGAGAGGCGGACGTAGCGAGGGGTGAATTGCGTCGCCGAACCGCTCATCAACAGCTTGCGCCAATGCGAAGGCGTGCCGGAGATGTGCGAGACACCACGCGCCTTCAGCCGCGCGACGTGATCACCGAGCGCCTCATGCGGGTCCGACAGCACCATCGAGCCGCCGGAGAGAACGGCGCGAAGGAAGATCTGCAAGCCGCCATAGCGGCGGATGTCGTAGAACGTCGCCCAGACCGGCGCCGGACCACGGGCCGGGCCTTCGGCAACGATCGCCCCGGTCAACGCTTCCAGCGTGTGGCCGACGATTTTCGGCACGCCTGAGGTGCCCGAGGTGAGCATCAGCCATTCGGTGGCGCGTTCGGACTTGACCGGCGCGGTGGCTTCAAGCGGCAATTGCGCAGTGACGACGAGCGTGATGCCCGTATCAGCCCAGCGGTCGGGCGCGTCGGTGACAACGGCATCAATCGCAGCATCAGCGATCAGCGCTTCGAGATGCGCCGGATTGAGGTCGGGCGGACATAGCAGCATGCGGCGGGCGATGCCATCGAGCTCGATCATCGCAAGGCCGGAGCGAAGCTGGTCGGACAATTTGAGCAGCACGGCGCGGCCCGACAGCTCGCGCAGGCGGCCGCCCAGAACCGTGTGCGACAGGATGTCGGTCAGCGACACGACCTCATGCGCATCGGAAATCGTGCGGCCCTTCAGCTCCGCGCCGAGATGGTCGCGGAGCGCAAAGATCTCACGCGGGGACATTTTCGTAGGCCCGCACGAAATCGCCCACCGTAGCGGGGAATGCTGCGTCCTCGGAAATGGTGAAGGGGTCGACACCGGTCTCGTCCTCGAGGCGCGCGACCAGGATGGCGAAGGCGAGCGAGTCGAAGCCCGTTTCGTGCAGGGACAGATCGTCCGAAAGAGCGGGAAGCGTGACGTGCTGCTCTCTGGCGATCTGCTGGATCGCCTCAATGACCTTAGACCTTACCGACATGGCTGGCTCGCTTTGTTATCGTTGGTGTTGCGGCGGCTCTTGCTGACCGCCTCCCCATGGCCGCTTGTTTACCGGAGAGAAGTAAATGGCTTCTTGGACAATTCAGATAAAATTGGACCTATCTGCGGATTTTGCCGGAATCTACAGCCTGATCGAGCCGTCCAGGATCCGGGCATAGGCCGCGGCGTCCAGGGGGACATAGGCCGAGGATCTCGAATCCATCATGAATAACGGATCGGAGATCGTGGCGGGATCGAAGCCTTCTCGAACCAGGTCGCCCTTCTTCTGCTTGAACGTCTCGGTCGCATCGATCTCGCTGGAGATGCGGATAAAGACGGGGCATGCATAGGCCGGCAGGCGCTGCGCGAGATGCGCGGGCAATGCCGCGATGTCAAAGCCCTCGTTGACGACGATCGCGCTCATGCCGGCGCGGCCGTCGGCGCCGGGAATGCTGACGCCGTAGGTCGTCGCATCGACCATGCCGGTGAAGTCGCGCATCGCGTCGTTCACCTCTGAGGTCGCGACGTTCTCGCCCTTCCAGCGGAAAGTGTCCCCGATGCGATCGACGAAATGGAAGAAGCCCTTGTCGTCGATCCGCATCAGATCGCCGGTGCGGAACCAGGCATCGCCCCTGGCAAAGACATCGCGAAGAATCTTCTTCTCGGTCTCACCGGCGTCGGTATAGCCCTCGAAGCGACCGCCGCCCTCGTCGGCGGTGCCGATACGGCCGATGGCTTCGCCGGCCTCACCGCGGACGCAGGCGAGGCAAAATCCCTCTTCATTGCGCAGCGGCGCGCCGCTGTCGGCATCGAGTTTGACGAGATTGGCAGGGAAGCGATGCGCGAGCAGCGGCGGGATGCGGCCGATCGCGCCCGGCTGTCCCTCGACGTTGAACAGCGAGAAATTGCCTTCCGTCGCCGCATAGAATTCGAGGATACGGGGAATGGCGAAACGCGTCTGAAAGTCGTCCCAGACGTCGCCGCGCAGGCCGTTGCCGCAGACCAGGCGGAGACGATGACGGTTCTCATACTCCGACGGGGGCGCCTTGAGCAGATAACGGCAGAGCTCGCCGATATATTGAAACAGCGTGCAGTCGTGACGGACGATGTCAGGCCAGAAATGCGAGGCAGAGAATTTCGCCGCGATCACCACCGAGCCGCCGGCCGCTAGCATGCTGCACGGCGCGACGATGCCGCCGACGGAGTGGAACAGCGGCAGGCAGTCATAGAGCCGGTCCTGCGGCGTGGCGCCAGTGAGACCGGCGAACCAAAAACCCCAATTGAGAATGCGGCGGTGGCTGATGCTGGCGGCCTTCGGCAGTCCGGTGGTGCCTGAGGTGTAGATCAGCAGCGCACGGTCGTTGATGGTGACCTCGCCGCGCTCCTCCGGCGAAAGAGCAGCGTCGTCCAGCACCGCAAGCGCGACATCGATGGCGCGATCGCTGCGGGCATCGCCATGCGTCCAGACCTTAGCCTCCGTCTTCAGATGCGGCGTCGAACTCTCCAATATCTCCGTCAGCTCATGCGCCACGATGATATGCCTGGGCTTGGCGACGTCGATGCAATGCGCGAGCGACTGCCCGACCAACTTGGTGTTGAGGAGCGCGACCACAGCGCCGACCCGGCTGATGCCGAGCCATGCCGCGACATAGTCGATGCCGTTCGGCATGATCAACGCGACGGTATCACCCTTGGCCACACCGACCGAGCGCGCCCAGCGCGCGTAGCGGTTGATGCGCCTCGACAGGCCTGAATAGTCGAGACTTGTGTCATCGGTGATCAGTGCGACACGGTCGGGCTGACGCTGCGCCCAGTCGTCAATGACGTCGGCGAACAGACGTCCCGGCAGCGTCTCGATGCGCGCGGTGAGCTCGATCGCCTTCAGCCAGATCTTTGAAGCCGAAGGAGCGCGCCCGGCGTTCGGTTGCTCGATGACAGCGGTCGTCATTGCCGTTCATTCTTTCGGAACGTGTCTGCTGGTTCTGGCAACTTAACTCGCGCGCCCTGCCCAGGTGTTAAAGGACAAGGTAAAAGCCGATTAGTGCGGGATTAACGCTAGCCATCCTTTACCAGGCCGGCGATTTCGGCGGCATGCTGTCAGCGCAGGCCGATTGCCGGCGCGAGATGCGGGAGGGGATAGTGCTGTCCGGCTTGCAAACGCGCCATCCACCCCAGCAATGCGGCTCGCCCTCACGTCATCTTTGCAAGCACGCGCTTGGCCTGGTGGCCGGCGGAGTGGCACTAGCCGCTGCGCTTGTGACGCGGGTGCTGCGACGGTGCATTGAACTGATAATACGGATTGAGATCGCAGGTCGCGGCGCGGCCTGAGGCTGTGGCGCGGCACTGCGGCAGCGAGGTGAAAGAGCAATCATACCAATTCAGGCCGCCGCGACCGGCATAGACGTGCATACAGACGGGATAGCGCGGATCGTAGGTCTGCGCATGCGAGGGCGTGACCGCGAGCAAAGCCGCGATGGCGACGATGGGGCACAACCAAAGACGCATGAAGGGTGCTCCTGCACGCCGCATCGACGAGCGCTAATGCGGCTTCTTGTGGCGGCGGCGCGGCGGCGGCTCTTCGGGCGCGTAGTAGGGATTGACGTCACAGCTCGCCGCAAGTCCGGACGCCGTGGCCCGGCATTGCGGCATCGAGGTGAAAGAGCAGTCGAAATAGTCGCCGCCGCCACCGCCGAAGCCGCCGCCGCCGGGCGTGTAAACGTGCATGCACACCGGATAGCGCGGGTCGTATCTCTGGGCATTGGCCGGTGCCGCAACGAACAGCGCGGCAATCGCGGTGAGGGTCAAGATCGGCAGGCGCATGGACTTAATCCTCGAATCGACGACGTCGGCGGGCGGGTTTGATGCCGACGGCCTGCTATGACATAGCACGAGGCCGGCGGCGACTGTTCCTGGGGCAGATGACGGCAAGGTGAGCAGGCTAGCGGCGCTAGGCGCCCAGCCCCTGCAACACCAGCCGGTTCAGCCGCGCCGCAAACGCCGCGGGATCTTCCGGCAATTCGCCGTCCAGGATCTGCGCCTGCTCGAGCAGGAGCAGGCTGAGATCGTCGACATCCCTGGAGCCGGCCTGCGCCTTGGTGATCGCAGTCACCAGCGGATGGCGCAGATTGATCTCGAGAATCGGCTTGGTCTTCATGCCGCGGTTCTGCTGCGACAGGATGCGCTCGAGCTCACGGCTCGGGCCCTGGCTGTCGGCGACGAGGCAGGAGGCCGAGCTGGTGAGGCGCGTCGAGGCCTTGACGTCGCTGACGCGCTCGCCGAGTGCGGCCTTGATCACGGCGATGGTGGCGGCTTCATCGGCGGCCGGCTCCTCCTTGTTCGCCTCGCCCTTGTCGTCGACGCGCGGAATCAGATCGAGATTGAGATCGCCCTGGCTCAGCGACTTCAGCGGCTTACCCTCGAACTCCGACGGCATCGAAGTCCAGAAGGCGTCGACGGGGTCGGACAGCAGCAGCACCTCGATGCCGCGCGCGGTCGCAGCCTCCAGCCGCGGATTGGATTTCAGCCGCTCGATGCTGTCGCCGACGAGATAATAGATCTCGGTCTGGTTCGGCTTGAAATCGGCAATGACCTGCTTCAACGACCGCTTCTCCCCCGACGTCGTGGTGAAGCGCGACAGCGCGAGCAGCTTTTCGCGACGCTCGAAGTCCTCGTAGATGCCTTCCTTGAGCACCGCACCGAACGCGTCCCAGATCTTGGCGAAATTGTCCGGATCCTTCTCGGCGAGGCTTTCGAGCTCCGACACGACCCGGGTCGCCACCGCCTTGCGGATCTGCACCAGCTGCGGATTGTTCTGAAGCATCTCGCGGGAGATGTTGAGCGGCAGATCCTCGCTGTCGACGACGCCGCGGATGAAACGCAGATAGCCCGGCAACAGATCGGCATCATCGGTGATGAAGACACGGCGGACGTAAAGCTTCACCCGGCCCTTGCGGTTCGGCTCGAACAAGTCGAACGGCTTGGTCGAGGGCGCAAACAGCAGCACGGCGTAGGAATAGCGGCCCTCGGCGCGGTAATGCAACGTCATCGCGGGATCGTCGAAGGCGGACGCAATCTGCTGATAGGCCTTCTTGTAGTCGTCCGCGGTCAGCTCGGACTTCGAGCGCTGCCACAACGCACTCGCCGAATTGATTTGGCGCGGCTCGCCTTCTTCCGCCACAAGCTCGATGGGAAACAGAATATTGTCGGAATAGGCACCGACGATGCGCTCGATCTCGTAGGTCTCGAGGTATTTCTTGGCATCGTCCTTCAGATGCAGAACGATCTCGGTGCCGCGCGTCACGCGCGCCGCCTCCTCGTCGCTGGCACGGGCGATCTCGAAGCCGGAGCCGCCGGAGGATGTCCAGGTCCAGACGTCGCTCTCGCCGGCGCGGCGGCTGACCACGACGATCTTCTCGGCGACCATGAAGGCGGAATAGAAGCCGACGCCGAACTGGCCGATCAAGCCGAGGCCGTCCTTGGCCTCCTTCAGCTTCGACACGAATGCCTTGGTGCCGGAGCGAGCGATGGTGCCGAGATGATCGATCAGCTCCTGCCGCTCCATGCCGATGCCGTTGTCGGCAATCGTGAGCGTCGTGGCCTGCTTGTTGGGAATAATGCGGATCTTGGGCGCATCGCCCTCGCCGAGCAGGGCCGGGCTGGCGATCGCCTCGTAGCGCAACTTGTCGCAAGCGTCGGAGGCATTGGAGACGAGCTCGCGCAGGAAGATGTCGGTCTCCGAATAGACGGAATGCACCATGAGGTGCAGGAGCTCGGAAACCTCGGCCTGGAAAGGCTGCGTATGCACAGCCGTGTCTGACGTCGTCATGCGTTTACCCGGTCAAAACGAAGGGGAAGAAACCCGGGATATAACGCGCGCGTACGGGGGATCAAGTGGACGTGAACGATCATGCTCTCGGCAGAAGGACGCCTGGTCCGTCGGCCCGGTGCAGATCAGGTCACGCAGCGGCCGGGCTGGAGCAGTTTTGCCACCTCGGTCAGGGAGCTGACCATCGGCTCGCAGGCGATCGTCGGCTTGCTGCGGACTTTCTTCTGGTTCTGGAGCAGCACCGGTGGCTTGGCGTTGCCGGTCTCGATCACCGCGGGAACCCGCAGCAGCACCGAAGTGTCGGCGAGGTCGTTCAGCCGCATTGAGACGGTGCGGGTGGGCGCTGGTGCCGGCTTGATCTCGGCGAGGCGGTCGGCCTTGCCGGCACGATGGACGTTATGGGTTGGTGCGTAGTTCGAGCCGTGGCTGGACGTATCGGCGACCGCCTGCCAGCGGTCGGCCAGATCGTGGCCGGAGGCCAATTGCACCGCGCCGAGCGTTGCGGCAATCGCGACGGCGCCCAAAAATACCTTATGAATCTGTGACATGGCTGTCGGTCCCTCGCCCCATGGCGATCGCGGGAACAACGCGGGCGGAGGACCGGGGGTTCTTGGCCGTTACGATCACTTAACCGTGTGCGACAAATGGAGCAGTCTCGCAAAATATTTCGCAAGGCCTGGAACGACTCGCGCAGACAGGAGTCGTCTCAGCAGCCGGCTATTCCCCCCTGCCCCATAAGCCGGCGACGTAGGGCGCGACTGTGGTGATGCCAGTCGCGCCTTACTTTTTTGCTTTTGCGCTCATCGCCGCTCCCTCGACCTCAAGGACGGAAGGCGATGAAAAACCTCGATGTTTTCGACGTCCCCCGGCGGCAGAGATCAAGCCAAATCGCCGCCTGGCTTCAGCTTACGTACCGCCGGCCTTCAGCAATTGCCGCGCGTCGAGCTCGACCGTCTTGAATCCCCAGTCCGCCGCAACAGTCACGAGATGCGCCGTACCCCCGGGGCCGTCGGGGTCCTTCTCGCGATTGTAGAGCGCGATCAGCGTCAGGTAGCGCGCTTGCGTGGCGAGGGCATTGAACATCATCCAGAGATTATTCCGTTGCCAGATATCGTAACCCTTCCTGCCGGACAGCCAGCGAGGCAGATCCTTGGATTCGGCAAGCACGCGAGGGGTCACGCGTTGGCAGAGTTGCTGATATCGCATCACCCAATCGACCCCGCCGTGATTGACCGATTCGGCCTGGAATTGGGCCTCCGGCAGCGCCAGCAAGAGCTGCGTGGGGACGTTGAGCTCGTTGCAGACCTCATGGAACAGAATATCGCTGCCGCAAGCCCCGCCTGCGATTCCGAACGCAACGCCGCCATTCTCGTTCATCTCGGCCTTGACCGCTTTTTCGATCATCTTGCGCGCCGCGGCGACGGCCCCGGGTGTGTTGGGGAAACGCGGGTCATTCTTGTCCCGGCGGGGCGAGTCCAGCATATGGCCCGTGAAAAGGAGGACCCGCACGGGCAGCGCCGAGGGTTTATCGGGCGCGGCCTGGTTCATCTCCCTCAGTGCGGCTTCGACATTTGCCGATAGCACCCCGAGCTCGCGAAACAGCAGGAGATTGCGCCGCACTGCATCGATTTCGAATGGGCCCACGTTTGCCAGGCCCCTTCGATAGGCGGTCCCGGCTTGTGCCGGCCTTTCGGCCGTGAGGAACGACAGGTCCGCACGGCTGATTTCCTTCCAGACGTCGAATTTCTCGCCCTTCCGCACCACTTTGTCATCGTTGCCGACGGCCAGGTGTAACGCTGCAGCGAGACGACCGGCGCGGCGTTCGCTGGTCTTGAGAGCGATCATCGCCGCATCCCCGTCATCGAAACTTTCGGCCCAGACGTCGGGGAGCGCCTTGGCGAGACCGATCTGGATCGTGAGCATCGCAAGCGCGTTGATCCCCGCATAGAAGCTATCCAGATCTTCGGCGAAGCCATCGAGATAATGCTGGATGGCGGAGGCAAGATGCGGCGAGCGGAGGGCCTCCTCGCGTTGCGCGTCGGGGGACGCCGCGGCCTGCCAATCGTCAATCCATCGCGTCTTGGCATTGCTCCCCAGCAGTGAATGTCCTTCGGCGCGGTGAAACCGCCGCTCCGCCGATTCCTTGGGCGTCTCATCGCGATCATTCGGCGGCATCGTGCGGGCGAGGACCCGATTGATCGCCTGCTCCGAACGCGTGATGGAGTCGAGCTTTGAATCGGGACCAAGGGCCCTCGCCGCCAGCTTTTGATAGATCGTGCCCAGGCGGTAATTGGCCTGAAGATCGTTGCTGTCCAGGCCCCGAAGCAGTTCGAACGTCTCCTTGGCTCCGGCCAAGGCCTTGATCCGAAATTGCGCCTCGCCAACAATCCGCAATCCCGCGCTCCCCCATTCGAAACCGCGGACCTCCTGAGCGAGCAGCCGCAGGTCGCCGGCGCGCCCCGCCTTCTGCGCGATCTCGACCTCTTCCTGGAAATCGAACGGCACGATCATGAGCGCGGCCCGGTCGTGCGGCGTCAGGCGCGGGAGCAACTTGAAGACCGGACTGTCCTTGTCGGTGTCGGCAAGCGTCGCCCTGAGCGACTCGATGAAGCCAGGGAGCGCGGCGGCAGGGTCCGCAGGGTCGTATTGACCATATCGATCGGTCTGGAGATCGAAGGGATACTTGTCCTTCGTATCCCTGGCGCGCATCAGCAGGGTGTGCCGATCGCGCAAACCGTGCCGGATACCAAGCTCGTAGAATACGTTGGCGTTGTGGATGGAGAGGTCGGCGATCACCAGATCGGAGAGCACCAGCAGGCGGAACATATCCTCTCGAATGTTGCCCTGCCGCGTGATCTCAAGCGTGGTGCGGCCTTCAATTCCGGCCGCCTTGAGCGCAGGTGCGACGAGATCCCTCTCCACCCGATCGAAATCGATGCCGCCCTGCGTGCCGAAGGGACGAACGATGAAAGCGCGCGTGACTTCCATGACTGACATCCTCGGATCTGCATCAGATGCTAAAGCATGATCCGGGAAAGTGCGCAGCGGTTTTCCGAAAAGATCATGCTCAAACAACAACCTAAAGCGCGATGACGATTCATCCTAATCGCATCGCGCTTTAGCAGCGGCCGCCCCCGGATCAGCTCACATCGAAGCAGGACGGAAAATGTTCCGGCTTGACCTGCTCCTTCGCGGCAAGCCGTCCGATGTCGGCAAGGTCCGCGAGATTGTTGGGATCATCCATCGCCGCGATCTTCGCCACTGCTTTCGGCGCAAGGTCGAGCTTGACCGTGGTCTTCAGCCAGCCGGGCTCCAGGAGCACGTTGTAGCGTGCATAGCTGGCCAGCTGCGGGCCACTCTGGCTGTCCAGCTTCATATCCCCAACAGCTTGGTCGATCGCCCATGGCGTCAGGCAGTTCGTCAGCCATTGCAGCATCGCCTGATTGACGCGTCCGCAATCATCCATGAGGGATTGCAGCGATCGCAGGCCCTGCTCGGCCGCAGCCATGCCCGTGATCTGTTCCGTCGTGTAAGTCTTCTTGAACGCGCCCGTGCCGACCGAGATCAGCAACAACTCGTCTCTGCCGGTTGGCCAGCGAAAACCATGGCCATCGAGCGCGGCCAGCATCAGCAGTTGCAACGATGGGTCATTGAAAGGGCTCACACCGCCGTCGACGAACGCGCCAGCGACGACGTTTCCCTCACGCGAGGAGATGTCGATCTCCTGAGGCGTGAAATAGGTCGGTGCTGCCGTGCTCGCCCGGACCACCTTGGTCAAATGCAACTTGCCGTCCTGCGCGGCATATCGAGCGGCGGGATGGTTGTGCAGCGGCCAGGGACTGCCGGTGTCGAGGCGCTTCGTCATGATCATCAAACCGGTGCGGATGCGCTCGCTGTCGAGCGTCGTATCTGCCCCGAGTTGCTCATCGAGCGCATCTTGAAGTGGTTCAGATCTAAACTTCGGCGCCAACAGCCCGAGCCTCCAGAACTCGGCCTGGAAAACATCCGTCCCGATCCCGGTGTAGAGCTTCTTGAGTTGCTCCACCGTCAATCCACAGGCCAGACCGGCCGCAATGATCGACCCCGTCGATGTACCCCCGATGAGATCGAAATAGTCGCAGAGCAGGAATTTCGGGTTGTTGAATCGTCTCCTGAACTCCCGCTCCATGGCTTCAAGATATTCGAGGGTGAGAATGCCGCGTATCCCGCCCCCATCGAGAGCCAGTATCCGCTTCGGTCCGTTCGTCCTGTCCAAATGTTGTTGCTTGGTCTTGGGCATGCGGCCCTCCCAGGCTGCAAAGGCAGCCGGCGATGCCGGCTGCAGCAATTCGATAGCTCACAATTCTCTTCCGCGACGGCTTACGAAATGTGCCGAGGCATCAATTCGATCCGGCCTTCAAAACAGGCTGCTTCAAGACAACCATCTTGCAGGAAACACAGCCTAAAGTATAGTGATCGAGATTACAGTCGACAAAGGCCAGACCGGCCTCGCCCTCGTCGTGGCTTCGCGCTGGGAATGCAGAAAAAGACGCCAGAGAAAAACGCCAACCGCGCCACGTGGCCGCCCAGCCGTCGCAGCCTATCTGATGGACCAGATGGCGAGGCTGATACAAGACGTTGGCCGCAGGATCGAGAGCGGCGACTACCGCGTCACGCTCGCAGATCTGGAAACCGCCGCATCCCTGCACGACGCGCCTGCATTGTGAGTTTGCCGGCGAAGGGACGCCAATGGCAGCGGCGCCCTGCCATCGCTCGAGGCGTCAAGAGGCCTTCCCTGCCAGCCATGTCCGTCCCTCGCCATACAGCTTCTCCACTTCGGCGCCGATCAGGCCCGGCATGTCGCGCTTGACCTTGTAGCCGATCAGCTCCTGCATGTAGGCGAGATGACGGTAGCCTTCGGGCAGCGCGGCAAGCGCCTTCTGGTCGAGGCGGAGTGTCGCGGCGGGATCGACCGGGTCGATCCGGTCTTTCTCGTAGATCGGCTGGCGGCGGATGATGCCCCATCGTCCCTGCCGCTTCTCCAGGAAATCGTAGAAGCGCCCGGTGCAGACGACATCGCAGAGCACGTCGTGTACCGGGGCGCGCTGCGAGATCGTCATCTTGGTCTGTGCGATGGCCCGCTCGCCTGAGAGGTCGATGCTGGTGCCGCCGAGGAAGTGCAGGATGCGCACGCCCCTGGCGAAGCCCTCCTGGCTGACGCGCATGAAATCCCGCGCCGGCCCCTGAAACCAGGTCGCGGACATCCAGCCCTCCTCGTGCCAGACCGTGGCAAAGCGATCCCAGTCGCCGGCGTCGCGCCAGACCGCCCAGTTCTCGACGAGGTCGCGGATGGCGAGGCGATCGAGGAGTTGCTGGTCCATGTGCACGTCTCCGATTGGGGGCGATGCACGAGGTTTGAGCGGCGAATTCGATGTCCGTCAAGCCGGCCGACGGCCATAAAGGATCCGGCGTGCCTTGCAGCACGCCGGATCAGATCATTTCACCATATGGCCGGCTCTGTTACGCCGCCGGCGCCTTTGGCGTGCGATTGCGCGAGTTGCGCTGGAAGAACAGCGCCTGGCTCGCCACCGCCGACACCATCGCGGGCTGGAACGGTTTCGAGATCAGGAACGCCGGCTCGGGGCGCTCGCCGGTGAGGAAGCGCTCGGGGTAGGCGGTGATGAACACCACCGGCACTTCGAAGGTGCGGAGCAGCTCGTTGACGGCATCCAGGCCCGACGAGCCGTCGGCGAGCTGGATGTCGGCGAGGATCAGGCCGGGCCGCTTGTTCTTGGCCAGTGCCACCGCATCGGCGTGGGTGCGTGCGACGCCGACGACGTTGTGGCCGAGATTCTTCACCAGGCTCTCGAGGTCCATGGCGATGAAGGTCTCGTCCTCGATGATCAGCACATCCGTCGCGATCTCGGCCGCCATCTCGCGGCCTGCGGCGTCCGCAAGGCGCCGCGTCTCGGCGACGTCGGCGCCGAGGATGTAGCCGACCTCCTCTTCCGAGAATCCCTCCAGCGAGAGCAGCAGGAAGGCCTGCCGTGGCAGCGGTGTGATGTTCGACAGACGCCGCTCTGGCGGCATCGGCAGGGTCGTCACCTCCGAATCGTCGTTGACGGAGACCGAATTCCATATCTGGGTGAACAGCCGGAACAGGCCGGCGCGCGGCCCGTGGCTCTCATCGAGCACCGCCGGATCTCCCAGCATGGCTTCCAACATGGCTGCGACGTAGGCGTCACCGGAGGCCTGGCTGCCTGTCAAGGCGCGTGCGTACCGGCGCAACAACGGCAAGTGTTCAGCAACAAGCTGTGAACGGGACATCCCCACTCCATTCGTGTTCGGGCCGGCCTTGAGGTCCAATCCTGAGGTCAGGCGTCACGCGGGGGGCCCGGGTTCCCCTGCTGGGCTGATTACGCCTCACCTCAAGAAAAGTTCCGTTCGGGCGGGAACTTTTTCTCGAACCTCGAATTGTGCCTAACCAGGGAACGGCTCCCGGTTGAGAAAACCTCTCGAATTTTCAGTCACTTAACTCGGGGAAACGTGGAACAGGTCATGAAAGATCTCAAGTCTCAAGCCAGCAGAAGCACGACCCCCGGCAAGGGAGGCCTCACTCCGGAGATTCAATCCCGGATCGGGCATCAGTTGCGCGCCATGTATGATGATGTCGTGCGACAAGGGGTTCCAGATCGGTTCGCAGAACTGATCAAGAAGCTTGATGCGCCGGGAGCGACACCCCACGTGGAAAATGAGGGCGGATCCAACGACAACACCAATGGGAGGGATTAATGCCTCTCACGGACTCCCTGCGTAACGACATCCTGGCGGCGGTGCCCAGTCTGCGCGCGTTCGCCATTTCGCTCAGCGGCAATGCGGACCGCGCCGACGATTTGGTCCAGGAGACGCTGCTCCGCGCGCTCGCCAATATCGACTCGTTCCAGCCCGGCTCCAACCTGCCGGCGTGGCTGTTTACGATCCTGCGCAACCTGTTCCGCTCCGACTATCGCAAGCGGCGACGGGAGGTCGAGGATGCCGAAGGCAACTACGCCAAGACGCTGAAGACACAGCCGTCGCAGAACGCGCATCTCGAGTTCGAGGAGTTTCGCACGGCGCTCGACAAGCTTCCGCAGGACCAGCGTGAAGCGCTGATCCTGGTCGGCGCCTCCGGCTTCTCCTACGAGGATGCGGCCTCGATCTGCGGCTGCGCGGTCGGCACCATCAAGAGCCGCGTCAACCGCGCGCGCTCGAAGCTCGCCGCGCTGCTCTATGTCGACGGTGCCGAGGATTTTGGGCCTGACGAGACCGTGCGGGCCGTGATCGGCGGCAGCGGCGGCTGACGGGCGGCGACGTCAGGACCGAGACAGACGAAGGCGGCCGTTTCCACGGCCGTCTCCGCGCGCGTGTGACGCCGATGGCGCGGGCGACGTCGCTCGATCACTTATCCGCGAAGGTCACGGTATCTGCCACGCTCGCGCGCGAGGTGCGGTAGCTGTTGACCTTGTGGGCGTCGTCGGCATAGCCGAACGAGATGCCACAGACGACACGGCGATCGTCGGGCAGGTTGAAGTGGCGGCGGATCAGGCCGGAATGCCGCGCGAGCGCCGCCTGCGGAATCGTGCCGAGCCCAAGCGCCTGCGCGGCCAGCATGAAATTGCCGACATAAGCGCCGCAGTCGATCGCGCCGTAAATGCCGAGCGGCTCGTTGGTGTGGATGATCGCGACATGCGGCGCGCCGAAGAAATTGTAGTTCTCCAGCGCCTGCTTGGCATAGGCGCTTCTGTCACCGCGGGCGATGCCGAGCGTGTTGTAGAGCTGAAAACCGCTCTCGCGGCGGCGCTCCAAATAGACGCCCACATATTCGCGCGGCGGTGTGAAATCGTAGTCGTCGCCGAGACCGCTGGAAGCCTCCTTGTAGATCGCCTGGCGAAAGCGCTCCTTGGCCGCGCCGCTGGCGATGACGACCTGCCAGGGCTGGCTGTTGCACCATGACGCCGTGCGCTGCGCGGTGGCCAGCACATGCTCGATGGTGGCGCGGTCGACCTCCTTGGGCAGGAAGGCGCGAACAGAGTAGCGCTCGTTGAGGAGCTCTTCGAGCACCTCGATGCGGTTTCGGGTTTGGCTCACTTTTGCGTCCATGGACAGCTCACGTTGTTCTCGTAGGGTGGGTTAGCCCCGCGGATTGCGCGAAGCGCGCAAACCGCTCGGCGTAACCCACCTCATTTGTTTCCGCATCGGCAGAAGTGGTGGGTTACGCCGAGCAGATGCGCTTCGCTCATCTGCTCGTCTAACCCACCCTACAATACCGAGTTCACCGCCCCTTGGTCGGGATCTTGTTATACGGCACGTCCTTGTCGACACGAATATCGCCCGGCAATCCCAGCACGCGCTCGGCGATGATGTTGCGCAGGATCTCGTCGGTGCCGCCGGCGATGCGCATCGAGGGCGAGGATAGCAGCATCTGCTGGAATTGGCCCTGCACGGTCTCCTCGTCGCTGCCGGTGAGAACACCGGCCGCACCCTGAAGGTCCATGGCATAGGTCGCGATGTCCTGGAGCATCATGCCCGAGACGAGCTTGCCGATCGAGTTCTCCGGACCCGGCCGCTCGCCCTTCGACAACGCCGAGATAGTGCGGTAGCTGGTGTATTTCAGCCCGTTCGACTTCGCCGCCCAGCTCGCAAGCTTCGAGCGCACGGCGGGATCGTCGATGGCGAGCCCGTCCTCCAGCATCAGATTGGAGCAGAACTCGAACATTTCAGGCACGCCGGTCGCAAGCCGCGAGCCGATCGACATGCGCTCGTTCATCAACGTGGTCAGCGAGACGCTCCAGCCCTCGCCCACGGCGCCGAGCCGCTGGCTGTCGGGGATCACGACATCGGTGAAATAGACCTCGTTGAACTCCTGCATGCCATTGGCCTGCTTGATCGGACGAACCTCGACCCCCTCGCTCTTCATGTCCAGGAAGAACATGGTGAGGCCCTTGTGCTTGGGCACATTCGGATCGGTGCGCGCGATCAGCAGGCCGTAGTCTGAATAATGCGCGCCGGAGGTCCAGATCTTCTGGCCGTTGACGATCCAATTGTCGCCCTTCTTCTCGGCGCGGGTGCGCAAGCCCGCAACGTCGGAGCCGGCCGACGGTTCGGAGAACAGCTGGCACCAGATCTCCTCGCCCGAGGCGAGCTTCGGCAGATAGCGGCGCTTGGCATCCTCGCTGCCGAAAGCCATCACGGTCGGGCCGCACATGCCCTCGCCGATCTGGAACGGCTGCGTCAGCTTGCCGTAGACGCCCTCCTCCTGCTGCCAGATCACGCGCTCGATCGGCGTGGCGCCGCGGCCGCCATATTCCTTGGGCCAGTGCAGGCAGGCCCAGCCGCCTTCGGCCTTCTTCTTCTGCCAGGCCTTGCCGACATCGACGATGTCGTGCTGGGCAAGGCGGATGCGGCCGAGCGAGGATTTTGACAGCTCGGCATGCAATTCCCTAGGCGCATTGGCGTCGATCCATTTGCGCGCGGTCTCGCGGAATGCGGCTTCCTGCGTGGTGTCGTCGAAATTCATGGCGGACCTCACTTCTGCGTAGGGTGGGTTAGCCGAAGGCGTAACCCACCTCTTCTGTTCGAGCGTCGTTGCAGCCAATGGTGGGTTACGCCCCGCAGATGCGCTTTGCGCATCCGCGGTGCTAACCCACCCTACGATTATCTTCCCTTCGTCGGGATCTTGTTGAACGGCACGTCCTTGTCGACCCTGATGTCGCCGGGCAGGCCCAGCACCCGCTCGGCGATGATGTTGCGCATAATCTCGTCGGTACCGCCCTCGACGCGGGTGCCGGGCGCGCGCAGCAGCATCGCCTGGAAACGACCGGCCAGCTCGGCATCCTCGCCGCTGACCACGCCGCTCGCGCCCTGCAGGTCCAGTGCGTAGGTCGCGACGTCCTGGATCATGGAGCCCGCCACCAGCTTGCCGATGGAATTTTCCGGCCCCGGCCGCTCGCCTTTCGACAGCGCCGAGATCGCGCGCATGCTGGTGTATTTCAGCCCGCTCGCCTTCACTGCCCAGTTCGCCAGCTTCGAGCGCACCGCGCGATCCTCGATCGCCGGGCCATCGTCGAGCATGAGGCTGGAGCAGTACTCGAACAATTCAGGGAAACCGGTCGAGACGGCCGCGCCGATCGCGCTGCGCTCGTTCATCAGCGTGGTCAGCGAGACGTTCCAGCCGTCGCCGACCTCACCGAGACGTTGATGGTCGGGAATGCGGACATTGGTGAAATAGACCTCGTTGAAGTCGAACGCCCCGCTCGCCTGCTTGATCGGCCGCACCTCGACGCCCGGGCTCTTCATGTCCAGGAAGAACATGGTGAGGCCCTTGTGCTTGGGCACGGTTGGATCGGTGCGGGTCAGCAAAATACCGTAGTCGGAATAATGCGCGCCCGAGGTCCAGATCTTCTGGCCGTTGATGATCCAGTCATCGCCGTCCTTCTCGGCACGCGTGCGCAAGCCCGCAACGTCGGAGCCGCCGGCGGGCTCGGAGAACAGCTGGCACCAGACCTTCTCGCCGGACGCGAGCGGCGGCAGATAGGTGCGCTTATGCTCCTCGCGCGCGAACGCCATCATGGTCGGTCCGCACATGCCGTGGCCGATGATGAACATGCGCGACAGCTGGCCGAACGGCCCTTCTTCCTGCGACCAGATCACGCGCTCGATCGGCGAGGCGCCGCGGCCGCCATATTCCTTCGGCCAGTGCAGGCAGGCCCAACCGGCGTCGGCCTTCTTCTTCTGCCAGGCCTTTGCCACTTCGAGAATGTCAGCGTTCTTGAGCACGGTGCGGCCGAGAGAGGATTTGCGCAGCTCCTGCTCATATTGCCTGGGCGCATTGGCGCCGATCCAGGCGCGGGCGGTAGCGCGGAATTCGGCTTCCTGCGGGGTGTCGTCGAAGTTCATGTTGCTTCTCTGTTGTCCGTAGGGTGGATTAGCCGAAGGCGTAATCCACCACTTTGGTTTTCTCGTCGACAGAAGAGGTGGGTTACGCCAAACGACTTGCGCTTCGCGCAATCCGCCCGGCTAACCCACCCTACGCACCTATCGTTACGCCGCGTTCTTCTTGCGCATCCGGTCGATCAACTGGTCTTCCCAATAGGACAAGCTGCCGAGGCCCAGCGCCATGGCGTTGGCGCGGCGGTAGTACATGTGGCAGTCGAACTCCCAGGTGAAACCCATGCCGCCGTGAACCTGGATGTTGTTCTTGGCGCAATGCTGGAACGCCTGCGTCGCGCTGATGCGCGCGGCGGCCGCAGCTTCCGGCAGCTCTGCCGCGTTGGTCGAGAGTGCCCAGGCGCCGTAATAGCTGTTGGAGCGCGCCAGCGTCGCCGACACGTACATGTCGGCGAGCATGTGCTTGACCGCCTGGAACGAGCCGATCTGGCGGCCGAAGGCGATGCGGTCGAGCGCGTAGTCGCGGCCCATTTCCAGCGCACGGTCGGAACCACCGACTTGTTCGAACGCGCACAGCACCGCGGCGCGGTCGAGCACCTGAGTGAGGATGCTCCAGCCTTCGCCGGCAGCACCGAGTGGCTCAGCTTTGGTATCCTCGAAGGTGATTTCGGCCTGCCCACGAGTCGGATCGAGATTGGTGAGGCTCTTCACCTCGACGCCCCCGGCCTTGAGGTCGACCAGGAACAGCGAGATGTCGCTGTCGCGCCCGCTCGAACCGTTGCGCGCTGCGACCACCGCAAAATCGGCGATGGCGCCGTCGGCGACCGGCTTCTTGACACCGTTGAGCACGCCGTTCGCAGCCGTCAGCTTGACATTCTTCGGCGACGGATTGCCCTTGCCCTCGAACAGCGCCAGCGTGCCGATGGCCTCGCCGGAAGCGATCGCCGGCAGCCATTTCTTCCTCTGCGCATCGCTGCCCGCGATCAGCAGCGCTTCGGCAGCAAGATAGACCGTCGAGGAGAACGGCACCGGCGCGTTCGCCCGGCCCATCTCCTCCGCGATCACGCAAAGCTCGAGATGGCCGGCACCGGCGCCGCCGAATTCCTCGGGGATCGCGACGCCGAGGAAACCCATCTCGGCGAGGCCCTTCCACAATTCCTTGTCATAAGGTGCCTTGCCGTCGAGCACGACGCGCACTGCCTTGGGCGAGCATTTTTCGGTGAGGAATTTGCGCGCCTGGTCGCGGAGCTGTTTCTGATCGTCAGAGAAGTCGAAATTCATGGCGGGCTACCCTGTTATTGCTGTTCTGTAGTTCTGTAGGATTGGTGGAGCGAAGCGATACCCATCAATTGTCTGACGAAAGGCGATGGGTTTCGCTGCGCTCTACCCATCCTACGGTGTTCATCGCAGCACGATCACGTTCTCATCCGGCTGATCCGCATAGAGCCGCTCCACCAACGCGGCGCGGCGCTCGAGGCCGGCGCGCTGGTTGATGTAGCCCTTGTCGGTGAGCTCGTTGCCATCGATCGAAGGCGGCTCGACCATCAGCATCGCGCGCGCGATGATGCGGCTGCTGGCGCCTTCGCATTCTTTGTTGTGCCCTTCCAGCCCGCGCTTGAAGCGGGTGACCACCTCAGGGTGCTTCACCGCATCCGCAAAGCTCAGATCGGGATTGCCGACCAGCTGCCGGCAGGCGTGCAGGTTCGGCCAGGCCAGCAGGCCGATGAACGGGCGGTCCTGTCCCGCGACCAGCGCGTCGTGCACGACAGGCGTGGCCGCCGCGATCGCATCGGTACGGAGCGAGCCGACATGCACGAACGTGCCGGTCGTGAGCTTGAAGTCCTCAACCACGCGGCCGGCAAAGATGATGCCTTGCACCGGATCGGCATCATCGACGAAGATGCCGGCATCGCCGATGCAGTAGAAGCCCTCCTCGTCGAACATTTTCTTCGTCAGCTCCGGCTGGCCGAAATAGCCGGGCGTGACGTTGACGCCGCGCAGGCGCAGCTCGTATTTCGAGCCGCACGGCACCATCTTCAATTCGACGCCGGGGAACGGCAGGCCGATCAGGCCGACGCGCTCGGTGTCCCAATAGGTGCCGGTCGAGGTCGGCGCCGTCTCGGTCGAGCCCCAGCCGGTGTAGAACACGATGCGCTCACCGGTGGTCTTCACGGCGAGCGCCTGCATGCGGTCGTAGAGATCGTCGGGCAGCCGCGCGCCACCATAGGCCATGATCGAGAGGTTTTTGAAGAACGAGCGGCACAGCGCATCGTCCTTCTCCATGGCGGCTGCGAGCGCGGCATAGCCGGCGGGCACGTTGGCGTAATAGGTCGGCGAAATCTCGCGCAGGTTCCGCAGCGTCTCCTCGAACTGGCCCGGCATCGGCCGGCCGTCGTCGATATAGAGCGTGCCGCCATCGACCAGGATCGGATGAAATGCCGCGTTGCCGCCCATGGTGTGATTCCACGGCATCCAGTCCAGCATGGTCGCGATCGGTCCGTTCGGATCGCGCGGCCGCACCTGCATCATCATCGCCGCATTGGCGCACATCATCTCCTGCGTGTTGATGACGGCCTTGGGCATGCCGGTCGAGCCTGACGTGAACAGCAGCTTGCCGACGGTCTGCGGCGTGATTTTTGCGATCGACGCTTCGACGTCGGCCGTCACGGCGGTTGCCGCAAGCTCGGCGAAGCTGACGCTCTTGATGCCGTCGCAGGGCCGCGCGACATGGACGACGGTGACGCCGGTGAGATCGAGCGCCCTCAAGGCCTTCTCGAAGGTCGGCCCGTCCTGCACCATCACCACGGCCGGCTTGATCAGGTCGAACAGATACTTCAGCTTGACGTGATCGTGGCTCATCAGGGAATAGGCTGGCGACACCGGCGCCGCCGGGACGCGCGCCTGCATCGCTGCCTGCGTCATCAGCGCATGCTCGATCGAATTGCCGGAGAGGATCGCAACGGGACGACCATCGAGTCCGAGATTGAGCAGCCCTTGCGTCAGCGCATCCACGGTGCGCTTGGCTTCGCCATAGGACACCTTGCGCCATTCGCGGCTTGCGCCGCCGCGCTGGGCAAGCCAGATGCGTTCCGGCGCTTCCTTCGCCCATTTCGCCAGCGAAGCTGGAATGTGTTTCTCGTAGGCTTGCAGCGGAATGCGCGACTTCAGCACCACCGTGCCGTCGGCGCGGCGCTCGACGCCGATGTCGCGCTTGAGCCACTCGATCTTGCGAAAGGCGGGCTTCGTCATCACGGCCGCCGCGCTTCCACTCATTTTGCGTCTCCCGGAATTATCGTCCTTTGCGGATCGTTCTAGTTCAGCGCTTGATATAGACAGGCTTTCGCTTCTCAAGGAAGGCCCTGATGCCCTCTGAAAATTCCTCGGAGCGGCTGCACAGGACCTGGTTGCGATCCTCCATCGCGATCGCGGCTTCCAGCGATCCCGCATCGACGCTGATGTTGAGGCATTCCTTCGACAGCCGCAGGCCCACAGGCGACGCCGTCATCATCGCATCGACATAGGGCTCGGCGGCCGCGTCCAGCTTGTCCTCGTCCACGACCTCCGAGACCAGTCCGACCGCGAGCGCACGTTCGGCGCCGATGAAGCGTCCGGTAAGGATCAATTCGGATGCGACGGAGACGCCGACGAGACGCGGCAGGAAATAGCTGGTGCCGATGTCGCAGCCGCCGAGACCGAGCTTGATGAAGGCGCAGTTCATCCGTGCCGATTTCGTCGCGATGCGGATGTCGGAGGCGAGTGCCAGTGCAAAGCCGCCGCCGGCGGCCGCGCCTTGCACCAGCGACAGGATCGGCTGCGGGCAGCGGCGCATCAACATCACGATGTCGGCAATGCGGCGCTGCGAGTCGAGAGACTCGGTAACTCCCGGCGGCTCCTGCTGCCCGGCGCGACGCGCCATCGCGGACTTGAGATCGAGGCCAGCACAAAAATTCTTGCCGGCGCCCTTCAGCACGACGACGCGCGTGTCGCGGTTGCGCTGCAGACCCTGGAAATAAATGTTGAGCGCGTCGATCAGCGCAGGATCGAGCGCGTTGAGGTGTTCGGGCCGATTCAGCGTCACCCGGTCGACGCCGTCGTCATGCTCGATCAGCAGCGGTTGGGACATGGGGCGTTCCTGAGTACCGCTGACGCGGTGCCAATTGCTGCGCCCTCTCCCCTTGTGGGAGAGGGCAGGTCGCTGTGAGCCCAGAGTTAGCTTGGGTGAGGGGTCTGCCTCCACAGATGAGATCGCGGAGAGAACCCCTCATCCGCCTTGCCTTCGGCAAGGCACCTTCTCCCACAAGGGGAGAAGGAAAATGAACCCTACCGCGGCGCCATGCGGATCGCGCCATCGAGGCGGATGGTCTCGCCGTTCAGCATCGCGTTCTCGACGATGTGCACGGCGAGCGAGCCGTATTCGGCGGCATCTCCGAGGCGCGAAGGATGCGGCACCTGCGCACCCAGGCTCTTGCGCGCCTCTTCGTTCAGACCCATCAGGAGTGGCGTGAAGAACAGGCCGGGCGCGATGGTGTTGACGCGGATCTTCTGGCTGGCGAGATCGCGCGCGGCCGGCAGAGTCAGGCCGACGACGCCGCCCTTCGAGGCAGAGTAGGCGATCTGACCGATCTGGCCTTCGTAAGCCGCGACGGAGGCCGTGTTGATGATGACCCCACGCTCTTCGCCGACGGGCTCGATGGTGACGAGGCGCTCGGCGAACAGACGCAGGCAGTTGAAGGTGCCGATCAGATTGACGTTGATGATGCGCGCGAACTTTTCCAAGGGATAGACGCCGTCACGGCCGACGATGCGCTGCGAGCCGCCGATGCCGGCGCAATTCATCAGCACGCGGGCGACGCCATGCGCGGCCTCCGCCTTGGCGATTGCCGCCTTGATCTGCTCTTCGCTGGTGACGTCGGCATGCAGCGCGACGCCCTTCACCTCGGCGGCGACCTTCTCGGCATTGTCCTTGTTCTGGTCGATCACGCCGATCTTGGCGCCTTTGGCCGCCATGGCGCGGGCGGTCGCCTCACCGAGACCCGAACCACCGCCAGTGATGAGAACGGCTACGTCTTTCAACTGCATGCTTGTACCTTTCCTTGGGCGTTTCTTCTCTGGACTTTGAGAGGTTCAGCCGGATCATCCGGCAGCGACAGCTTCCTCTGCTTGCGTGAGGATGCCGCCGCAGATCAGCGTTTCCATGTGCTTGATGTATTGCCGGCAGACGTCGTCGGTGACCGGGCCGACGCCGGTCGCGCGAGACATCGCGTGCCGGCCGAAGAACAGGTGATCGCAGGCGCCGATCAGGCTGGTGTAGAATAGCACCGGATCGGTCTGCCGGAACTCGCCGCGGCTGACACCGTCGGCGAGCAGCCGGCGATGAAAGTCGAGCAGCGGCGCCACGAAGAACTTCGAGACTTCGTCGGCCGAGCCGGCGCTGGTCTCGTGCAGGAGATAGTGGATCAGCCGGTTCATGTAGGGGAACCGGTGATAGGCGCGAATGATCCCGGCGATGTGCAGCTTGAGCTTCGCCGTGGCCGTGATCGGCTGCGCCAGCAGATATTCGAGATTGGACATCTCGGTCGCGGCATCGCGCGCTAGCAGCGCCAGCAAGAGGCCGTCCTTGTTGCCGAAATGGTATTTGACCAGGGCGGCGTTGGCGCCTGACTTCTGGGCGATATCGCTGAGCGAGATCTCGATCGAGGAGCGTTCGATCATCAGCTCGCTCGCGGCCACGAGCAATTTCTCCGCGGTGGAATTCTTTCCGCTGGGGAGCCTGTTCGGTACGCTGGTAGCCACGGAGATCCCTGAATGCGCTTCGAGAGGCGCGCAGATAAGCCCAAGCCGCGCGTCATCACAAGAGTTAATTGATCGATTGACTAAACGATCGTCCGTCCCTTAAATCCGTCCCCGACAACCAACCCAATCAAGATTCAGGGAGAAACCGACATGGCCGAGGCTTACATCGTCGCCGCTGCGCGCACCGCGGGCGGGCGCAAGGGGGGCCGCCTCGCCGGCTGGCATCCGGCCGATCTCGCCGCGAAGGTGCTGGACGAACTGGTCGATCGCACCAAGGTCGACCCGGCCCAGGTCGAGGACGTGATCATGGGCTGCGTGATGCAGGTCGGCGAACAGTCCAACAACGTCGCGCGCAACGCGATCATGGCCTCGAAACTGCCGGAGAGCGTGCCGGGCACCTCGATCGACCGCCAGTGCGGCTCCTCGCAGCAGGCGCTGCACTTCGCCGCGCAGGCCGTGATGTCCGGCGCGATGGACGTCGTGATCGCCGCCGGCGTGGAATCGATGACACGGGTGCCGATGGGCCTGTCGTCGCAGCTTCCGGCCAAGAACGGCTTTGGCAATTACAAGAGCCCGGGCATCGAAGCGAAGTATCCGAACATCGTGTTCAGCCAGTTCACCGGCGCGGAGATGATGGCCGAGCGATATGGCCTCTCCAAGGAGGAGCTCGACCAGTACTCGTACAACAGCCATCAGCGCGCGATCGCCGCGACGCAGGCCGGCCACTTCAAGAAAGAGATCGTGCCGCTGGAAATCACCCGCGCCGACGGCTCCAAGGACACCCACCACATCGACGAGGGTATCCGCTTCGACGTCACGCTCGACGGCATCAAGGGCGTGAAGCTGATCGCCGAGAACGGCAAGCTCACCGCTGCCAGCGCCAGCCAGATCTGCGACGGCGCTTCCGGCGTGATGGTTGTGAACGAGCGCGGCCTCAAGCAGCTCGGCGTCAAGCCGCTGGCGCGCATCCACCATATGACCATGACCGGCGGTGATCCCGTCATCATGCTCGACGCGCCGCTGCACGCCACCAAGCGCGCGCTGGAGAAGGCCGGCATGAAGATCGACGACATCGACCTGTTCGAGGTCAACGAGGCCTTCGCCTCGGTGCCGACCGGCTGGCTGAAGACCACTGGCGCGGATCCCGCGCGTCTTAACGTCAACGGCGGCGCCATCGCGCTCGGCCATCCGCTCGGCGGCTCCGGCACCAAGCTGATGACGACGCTGGTCCACGCCCTGCATCAGCGCGGCAAGCGCTATGGCCTGCAGACCATGTGCGAAGGCGGCGGCATGGCGAATGTGACGATCGTGGAGCGACTGTAAGTCCTTTCTCGTGTCCCGGACGCGCTGCAGCGTGAAACGCTGCGGCGCAGAGCCGGGACCCATGCCTCACAGTGGACCCCGGATCTGCAGCGCACCGCTACGCGCTGCGCTGCGTCCGGGGAACGTCACATCGGTTCACCGGTTTTGAAACAGCGCCATGACCCATCCCTCCGTCCACGCCCGCACCACGCCGAACAAGATCGCCTATCAGATGGCCGGCACCGGCAAGGCGATCACCTATCGCGAGCTCGACGAGCTCTCGAACCAGGGCGCGCATCTGTTTCGCTCGCTCGGGCTGAAGGCCGGCGACCACATCGCGCTGTTGATGGAAAACCGTCTCGCCTTCATGGAGCTCTGCTGGGCCGCACAGCGCAGTGGGCTCTATTACACCGCGATCAGCCGCTATCTGAAGCAGGACGAGATCGACTACATCATCGCCGATTGCGGCGCCAAGGTCGTGATCACCACGCCGAAATGCGCCGACCAGATCAAGGGCCTGATCAAGGGCGCGCTAGGGGAGCCGATCTTCTACATGATGGACGAGCCACTGCCGGGCTTCCGCTCCTACGACAAGGAGGCCGCGGCGCAGCCGACCACGCCGATCGCGGACGAGGTCGCCGGCTACGACATGCTGTATTCGTCGGGCACCACCGGCCGGCCCAAAGGCGTCAAGAAGGCGTTCGAGGGCAAGGCGATCGACGAGCCGAATCCGCTTCTGCGTGTGCTCTGCGCCGACATGTGCGGCATGAACGCCGAGAGCACGTATCTGTCGCCGGCGCCGCTCTATCACGCCGCTCCCCTGCGCTTCAACATGATGGCGAGCGTGCTCGGCGGCACCTCGATCATCATGGAACATTTCGACGCCGAAGATTTCCTGAAGCTGGTCGAGAAATACAAGGTCACGCAGTCGCAGCTGGTGCCGACCATGTTCGTGCGCATGCTGAAGCTGCCGGACGAGGTCCGCACCAAGTACAACGTCTCCACGCTCAAGGGCGCGATCCACGCCGCCGCTCCGTGTCCGGTCGACGTCAAAGCAAAGATGATCGAGTGGTGGGGACCGATCCTGATCGAGTATTATGCCGGCTCGGAGGGCAACGGCGTCACAGTCTGCAGTTCGCAGCAATGGCTGGAGCATCGCGGCAGCGTCGGCCGCGCCGTGGTCGGCAAGATCAAAATTCTCGACGAGAGCGACGAGGAGCTGCCGCTAGGCGAGATCGGCACGGTCTACTTCGCCGACGCGCCTGTTTTCACCTATCACAACGATCCTGAAAAGACGAAGAAGGCCTACAACGCCAAGGGCTGGTCGACGCTCGGCGACGTCGGCTATCTCGACAAGGACGGCTTCCTCTATCTCACCGACCGCAAGTCCTACATGATCATCTCCGGCGGCGTGAACATCTACCCGCAGGAGACCGAGGACGTGCTGATCACCCACCCTGATGTCGCCGATGTCGCCGTGTTCGGCGTGCCGAACGAGGAGATGGGCGAAGAGGTGAAGGCGGTGGTGCAGCCGCACGACATGAGCCGCGCAGGCAAGGCGCTCGAATCCGATTTGATCGCCTATTGTAAAGGTCGCCTCTCCGCCATCAAGTGCCCGCGCTCGGTCGATTTCGAGCCCGAGCTGCCACGCACGCCAACCGGCAAGCTGGTCAAGCGGCATTTGCGCGACAAATATTGGCCGAAGACGACGGCGAAGATTTAGCGAAATTCGTAGGGTGGATTAGCGAAGCGTAATCCACCTCTTTCATGCGGCGCCAGAAGTGGTGGATTACGCCGTCGGCTAATCCACCCTACAAAGCCTCAATCAAACAAGCTCGGCGTGTGGTTCACCAGCGCGCCTTCGATCTCGAGCATCTTCAGCTTCGTCACCACACCGCCATTGGCCGAGAATCCGCCGGGCTTGTTGCCGGCGGCGAGCACGCGGTGACAGGGCACGACGATCGGGCACGGGTTGCGGCCGAGCGCCTGACCGACGTCGCGCGATAGCTGGACGCCGCCGAGCTGCTTGGCGATATCGCCATAGGTGACGGTCCTGCCCGGCGGGATCGCGCGGGCGATCGCGTAGACGCCGCGGTTGAACTCGGGCACGCCGTCGAGATCGAGCGGGATGTCGGTGAGATCATCCGGCTCGCCCGCGAGCAGTTTTGTGATGCGCTCGATCGCCTCTCGCACCTCGGCGGTCGGCTCGGTCTCAACAGCGTCGGCGTGACGCTGGCTGATGCGGGTGCGGATCTTCTGCTCGCCGCCCATCGGCAATTGCGTGCCGTTGATGCCGCGCGGGCCCCAGGCGATGGCGCAGAGGCCGATCCTGGTGTCGAACAGGGCAAAATGCTGGTCGGTCATGGCTTGGTTCCTGGCTTGCGTCCTTGTCGCATGCCCCCAGTTTCATCTCCCGCCAAATCTAGGCTTGGAAATAGTTGCGATCCACCCGGTTTCCGGGAATCTTGCACAGGAGTTCCGCCTGCCTCGCGAGTCCCGAATGCAAAACCTCCACGTCAACGGATACGACATGCCCTATCTCGACGTGGGCGAAGACAGAGGCCGCCCGCCGCTGGTCTGCGTGCACGGCTCGCTCAACGACTTCCGTGTCTGGGGCTGCGTGCTCGGGCCGCTGACACAGCGGCACCGGGTGATGGCTGTCAGCCTGAGGCACTTCTTCCCGGACCGCTGGGACGGCTTCGGTGACACCTATTCGATCGCCCAGCATGTCGACGATGTCATCGCCTTCATCGACAAGCTCGATCTCGGGCCGGTCGATCTGATGGGCCATTCCCGCGGCGGGCATATCTGCTTCCGCGTGGCGCAGCGGCGGCCGGACCTGCTCCGCCGGCTGATACTAGCCGAGCCCGGCGGTGAACTCGATGCGAGCCTTGATCCGGATTACGTCGGCGGCCCATCGCCGCTGCTGGCGCGCTTCACGGCTTCCGCAGAGAAGATCGCGGCTGGCGATGTCGACGGCGGCCTCGCCGTCTTCGTCGACACGCTGGAGGGCGCCGGCACCTGGCCGCGGCTGCCCGCGATGGTGAAGCAGAATCTGCGCGACAATGCCATGACGCTGATCGGCCAGGTCCGCGACAACCGCCCGCCATTCTCGAAGGCGGATGCGGAGTCCATCCAAATGCCGACGCTGTTCATCCTGGGCGCGCGGACCAAGGGGCTGCTGCCAAAAGTGCTGCATGCGCTCGCCGCGCATGTGCCCTATTCCAGAACGGTAATCATCCCGAACGCGACACATCCGATGTTCGAGCAGGCGCCGCAAAAATTCTCCGAAGTGATCCTGGACTTCCTGGCGAGCTGATCATGCAGACATTCCGCGTCAACGATTACGACATGGCCTATCTCGAAGTCGGAAGCGGCCCGCCGCTGGTCTGCGTGCACGGCACGTTGGGTGATTTCCGCACCTGGTATTCCGTGCTCGGCCCGCTGTCGAAGGCCCGTCGCGTGATCTCGGTCAGCCTGCGGCACTTCTTTCCCGAGCATTGGGATGCCGTCGGCGACGATTACAAGGTGGCGCAGCACGTCACTGATACGATTGCGTTCATCGAGCAGGTGAGGCCTGGCCCAGTCGACCTGATGGGCCATTCACGCGGCGGCCACATTGCGTTTCGCGTGGCGCAGACGCGGCCTGATCTGCTGCGAAAGCTGGTGCTGGCCGAGCCGGGCGGCGATCTCGATGCCTCCTTGCCAGTGCCCGAAGGCACGCCCGCACATCCGCCGCTGGCGGCGCGCACGGCGCGATCGGTCGAGATGATCCGCGCCGGCGATATCGAGGGCGCGCTGCAGAATTTCTACGAGGGCATCGAAGGCGACGGCGCCTGGCGGCGCGTGCCGGCGGCGGCGAAGCAGCAGCTGCGCGATAACGCTCTTACCTTCCTCGGGCAAATCAACGAGCAGCGTAGGCCCTACACGCTCAGCGATGCGCAGGCGATCAAGACGCCGACGCTGCTGATCGGCGGCGGCGCGACGACGGGAAGCCTGTCGGTGATGTGGCGCGTGCTGGCCGCGCACATTGCGGGTGCCAAGACGGCGGTGATCCCGAACGCCGGTCATTGGATGTTCGAGCAGGCCCCGCTGGAATTCGGCGAGGTGGTGAACAGGTTTTTGGCGGAGTAGGTGCGCGCCTCTCCCCGCAAGCGGGGAGAGGCGAAGAAGCCTCACGCGACCTTCCACACGCCGACCGGCATCTTGATCGTTGCGTTGAGCCGGTTCCAGACGTTGATGGTCGCGATCGCGACAATCAGCGTCGCCAGCTCGCGCTCGTTAAAATGCTTGGCGGCCTCGTTCCAGATTGCGTCCGGCACCGGGTCCTCACGATCGGCGAGACGCGTGACGGCCTCGGTCAGCGCCAGCGCGGCGCGCTCGGCGTCGGTGAAATAGGGCGCGTCGCGCCAGGCGGAGACGGCGAACAGGCGCTCGTCGGTCTCCCCTAACTTGCGCGCGACCTTGGGGTGCATGTCGACACAGACGCTGCAACCATTGATCTGGCTGGCGCGCAGGTGCACCAGTTCCAGGAGCTTTTCCGGCAGGCCCTGCTTGGTCAGATTGCCGAGGGACTGAAGGACATTCATGGCCTCGGGAAGGACTATGACGGGGTGATTCATACGGGCGTGCATCTTTCGTCTCCATCGCTCGAATTTCGAAGGTTCCGGTCACATCGGCCGGATTGGCTTCGTCAAGGGCATGACGGATCGCGACCAGGGAATGTGACCGATGACCGAACAGAATTTTCTCACTGAACAGTTCGAGGCCAGCAGGGACCATCTTCGCGCGGTGGCCTACCGGATGCTGGGGTCCCGCGCCGAGGTCGATGATGCCGTGCAGGAGGCCTGGCTGCGGGTCAGCCGCTACGACATGTCCGATGTCGCGAATTTGCGCGGCTGGCTGACGACCGTGGTCGCGCGCATCTGCCTCGATATGCTGCGCGCGCGAAAGTCGCGCAAGGAAGATCCGATGGGCCCGCATGTGCCCGAGCCGGTCGACGACGCGCGGGAGCGCGAGGCCGAGATGGCTGACTCCGTCGGCGCGGCGCTGCTCGTCGTGCTGGAAACGCTTCAGCCTGCGGAGCGGCTCGCCTTCGTGCTGCACGACATGTTCGCAGTCCCGTTCGAGGAGATCGCGCCGATCGTCGGCCGCTCGGTCGAGGCGTCGCGGCAGCTCGCGAGCCGGGCACGGCGGCGCGTGCAGGGCGCGCCGGTGCCCGAGACCGACATGTCACGCCAGCGCGGAATCGTCGATGCCTTCCTCAAAGCGTCGCGCGAGGGCAATTTCGAGGGGCTGCTGGCCGTGCTCGATCCCGACGTCGTCTTCCGCGCCGACGACGCCGCGGTGCGGCTCGGTACGCTGCCGGAGATCCGCGGCGCCGATGCGGTCGCGCAGCTCTACAAGGGCCGCGCCCAGGCCGCGCGGACCGCGCTGGTCGATGGCGAGATCGGCGTGGCCGTCATCCTCGGCGGACAACTGCGCATCGCGCTGCGCGTGACGTTCAGGGGCGACCGCATCGCCGGGATAGAGGCACTGGCCGACGCGGAACGGATCGCCGCGCTGGATGTGGAGGTGTTGGAGGGTTGAGGCCTGGACACAATATCGCGAAAACAACCCCATGCACAGTAGACGGGCTTAGCGATATCAATGGCTTAGCCGGCCTTATGAGGGTCATCGCATCACCCTCGATGCCGCTTGACGGCTCTACCCGACAAGGCGTAGCTTTGAATACGGAATTCCGTATTCCCATTGATCTTCGGAGCTGCCGGCGTGATTCCTCTCGACCCGCTCCCGAACCTAATCGACCAGGTCTATGCCCGGATCCTGGAGGCGATCTCCGACCGCACGCTGCAGCCCGGCCAGCGCATCCGTCAGAACGAACTCGCCGACAGGCTCGGCGTGTCGCGCCAGCCGGTGTCACACGCGCTGCACCTGCTGCACCGACAGGGCCTTGTCGCCGAGAGCGGCAAGCGCGGCTTTGAGGTCACCCAGCTCGACCCCTCACGCATCCGCCAGCTCTACGAGGTGCGCGGCGCCATCGATGCGCTGGCCGCCCGGCTCGCGGCGATGCGCGCGGGATACGACGCGGCGGGCCGCGCACGGCTGGAAGCGGCGCTTGCCGCCGGCAGCCGCATCGACCGCAACACGACGCTCGCCGAGCTGATCGTGCTCGATGTCGATTTTCATCGCGCGATCTATCAGCTCGCCGGCAATCCCGTGATCGAGGAGACCATCGCGCCGCAATGGCCGCATATGCGCCGCTCGATGGCGACGGTGCTGTCGGAGCTCGACTATCGCGACAGCGCCTGGGCTGAACATGCCGCCATCGCCGGCCACATTTTCGCGGGCGATGCCGAGACAGCCGAACGCGCCGCGCTCGCGCATGCGCAGACGGCGGGACGGATGACCGAGGAGAGATTGAGGGCGAGCGAAGAGGCGGCGGCGTAGCTGCAAACGCCGTCATGGCCGGGCTTGTCCCGGCCATCCAGGTCTTTGCTCCACGCTCGAAGAACGTGGATGCCCGGGACAAGCCTGGACAAGCCCGGGCATGACGAGCGAGAAACAAATAAGCAAGACAGGAGGACGACCCATGAAACTGTCTCAGGAGCAATTGGAGTTCTTCCACCGCGAGGGCTGGCTGTTCCTGCCCGAGCTGTTCAGACAGGAGGAGGTCGATCTGCTCGCGCGCGAGGCGGTCAGCATCTACGACGCCAACCGGCCGGAAGTCTGGCGCGAGAAAAGCGGCGCGCCGCGCACGGCTTTTGCCGCGCATCTCTACAACGAGGCGTTCGGAATCCTCGGCGCCCATCCGCGCATGATCGAACCGGTCGAGCAATTGTTCGGCGAGCCGGTCTACATGCACCAGTTCAAGATCAACGCGAAGTCGGCCTTCACAGGCGATGTCTGGCAATGGCACCAGGATTACGGCACCTGGAAGCGCGACGACGGCATGCCGGAGCCGCGGGCGATGAACATCGCGATCTTCCTCGACGAGGTGATGCCGATCAACGGCCCCTTGATGCTGGTGCCGCGCAGCCAGAACGCCGGCGATCTCGAAGCCTCGCACGACCTCGCCACCACGTCCTATCCGCTGTGGACGCTGGATGAGGCCACAGTGACACGCCTGGTCAAGCAAGGCGGCATCGTCGCGCCCACGGGCAAGCCCGGCGGCATGCTGATGTTCCACGGCAATCTGGTGCACGGCTCAAGCGGCAACATCACGCCCTATCCGCGCAAGATCGTGTACCTGACGCTGAACGCAGTCTCGAACTACATCCGAACTCCGACACGGCCGGAGTACATCGCCCATCGCGATTTTGCGCCGATCAAGACCGTGGATGACGATGCGCTGCTGCGGCTGGCACGGGCACCGCGGCAAGCGGCGGAGTAAACAGGTCTTGTGCCCCGGACACAGTGCAGCGCTTCTTCAGCGCTGCGCTGCTGAGCCGGGGCCCACGCCACGCGGAATTGCCTCACACTGGGTCCCGGCTCTGCGGCGCAGCGTTGCACGCTGCACCTTGTCTAGGACACGATAGTCATACTGGATCTCCTCCATGAACCTCTTCCGCATGCTCCAGGCCCGCGCGTCCGCCGGCAAGCCTGTCCGTGTCGCATTGATCGGCGCGGGCAAATTCGGCTCGATGTTTCTGGCGCAGGTGCCGCACACGCCGGGGCTGGAGGTGCCCATCATCGTCGACATCGACCGCGAGCGCGCGCGCGAGGCGTGCCGCACCGTCGGTTGGAGCGCCGAGCGGATTGCAGCGACTGTCTTTACCGACGACGGCGTACGCGCCATCGCCGGCGGCGCGATGGACGTGGTGGTGGAGGCGACCGGCAATCCCGCCGTGGGGATCAAACATGCGCGCGCTGCGATCGCGGCCGGCAAGCATATCGTGATGGTGAATGTCGAAGCCGACGTGCTGGCGGGCCCGCTGCTCGCCGAGGAGGCGCGCAAAGCGGGCGTGGTCTATTCGCTCGCCTATGGCGACCAGCCGGCGCTGACCGCGGAGATGGTCGATTGGGCCCGCGCCACCGGTTTTGGCGTGGTCGCCGCCGGCAAGGGCACGAAATATCTGCCGGCCTATCACGACGTGACGCCGGACGGCGTCTGGCAGCATTACGGCCTGACCGCAGGCGAAGCGCAGTCGGCCGGCATGAATCCGCAGATGTTCAACTCGTTTCTCGACGGCACCAAATCGGCGATCGAGATGGCTGCGATCGCGAACGCCTGCGCGCTCGACGTGCCCGCGGACGGCCTGCTGTTTCCGCCCTGCGGCGTCGACGATCTGCCGCACATCATGCGGCCGCGCTCGCGCGGTGGCGTGCTGGAGCGACCAGGCGTGGTCGAGGTCGTCTCCTCGCTCGAGCGCGACGGACGGCCGGTGTTTCGCGATCTGCGCTGGGGCGTCTATGTCGTGCTGGAGGCGCCGAACGATTATGCCGCCGATTGCTTCAAACAATATGGCCTCAAGACCGATTCCAGCGGACGCTTCGCGGCAATGTACAAGCCCTATCATCTGATCGGACTTGAGCTGAACATCTCGGTGCTGTCGGCCGCGCTGCGGGGTGAGCCGACCGGCCAGGCCAGCAGCTTCCGCGGCGACGTCGCGGCGGTGGCCAAACGCAATCTGCGCGCGGGCGAGATGCTGGACGGCGAAGGCGGCTACACCGTGTGGGGCAAGCTGGTACCGGCGGCCGCGAGCCTGAAGGCCGGTGCGCTGCCGATTGGCCTCGCACACCGCGTGAAGCTGAAGCATGACGTCGCGCACGGCGCGGTGGTGCGCTGGAGCGATGTCGAGTTCGATGCCGGCAATGAGACGGTAAGGACGCGCAAGGCCATGGAGGCCGCGTTCGCAGCGCAGCATTGAAGGTAGCGACGATAGCGCAACCAAAGTGCGCTTGATTTGCGCCCGCCCTTTGGTCATCCTGACCGCGATCCGGGACCCTGAACTTCGGACATCAAGAAACGTCGGCCAGCGACGGAGACAAAGCGACGACAAGATCGCGATCCCTCGTCGAGGACTCGACATCACAAGAAGAGGGAGAAACGCATGGAACGTCGTAAATTCCTGACGGCGGGCGGGCTGGGCCTTGCCGCAAGTGCCGTTGCCGCGCCGGCCGTTGCACAATCGATGCCCGAAGTGAAATGGCGGTTGGCTGCAAGCTGGCCGAAATCACTCGATACGCTCTATGGCGGCTGCGAATATTTCTGCAAGCGCGTCGCCGAGATCACCGACAATCGTTTCCAGATCCAGCCCTTTGCTGCCGGTGAGATCGTGCCGGGCCTGCAAGTGCTCGACGCCGTCTCCAACGGCACCGTCGAGATGGGCAACACGGCGCTCTATTACTATTGGGGCAAGAACCCGGCATTCACCTTCGGCACATCGCTGCCATTCGGTCTCAACACGCGCCAGCATATTTCCTGGCTGTTGTGGAGCGGCGGCCAGGACATGCTCAACGATCTGCT
>NZ_JADPKT010000003.1:170000-681194 GCF_023074075.1 Bradyrhizobium sp. 138
GCGAGGCGGTCAAGCTTCGCTAAAAGGATCATTTACAACTCGCTTGTCGCTCGAACGCAGCCTTGTGAGCTACCTTCGAAAGACGCACGAGCGCCGAAATGATCCGGAGATAATGAAGTCTCGCGTGGCAATTGCTTGCCGCACGATCCAACTCGGATCGATCTCCTCTTTACGATGTCAGAAATCACGCAGCTTACTGTCTATCCAGACTAGTAAGTGCGAAGTGATGTTTCGCGGACGACGGTACAAGATCTCGGTGATCAAACCATCTGGTGGAGCCAGACGGGATCGAACCGACGACCTCATGCTTGCAAAGCACGCGCTCTCCCAGCTGAGCTATGGCCCCGTAACCAGAAGACGAATGCTCGTTTGATAGCCCGCCTTCGCCAAGGCTACGGCGTGGCAGCCTTCTTCTCGAAGGGCTTGCCTAGCCGAAGCAGCGAAGCGCGAAGGCTGGTGGGCCTGGGAAGACTTGAACTTCCGACCTCACGCTTATCAAGCGCGCGCTCTAACCAACTGAGCTACAAGCCCCTAACGCATATCCTGTTAAGGACCAGGGATTCTGCAAGCTAGCAGCCCCAGCGCGTGTTCGTCCGCGAAGAAAGAGAAACGTAGACGGCGAAATCCCGCCAATGCAGCTCAACGATCTGGCGATCTGTTGGCCACTGATGTTTCTAAAACGGTTCGATAGAAGCAAGCTTCTGAAGAACCATCCTTAGAAAGGAGGTGATCCAGCCGCAGGTTCCCCTACGGCTACCTTGTTACGACTTCACCCCAGTCGCTGACCCTACCGTGGCCGGCTGCCTCCCTTGCGGGTTAGCGCACCGTCTTCAGGTAAAACCAACTCCCATGGTGTGACGGGCGGTGTGTACAAGGCCCGGGAACGTATTCACCGTGGCGTGCTGATCCACGATTACTAGCGATTCCAACTTCATGGGCTCGAGTTGCAGAGCCCAATCCGAACTGAGACGGCTTTTTGAGATTTGCGAAGGGTCACCCCTTAGCATCCCATTGTCACCGCCATTGTAGCACGTGTGTAGCCCAGCCCGTAAGGGCCATGAGGACTTGACGTCATCCCCACCTTCCTCGCGGCTTATCACCGGCAGTCTCCTTAGAGTGCTCAACTAAATGGTAGCAACTAAGGACGGGGGTTGCGCTCGTTGCGGGACTTAACCCAACATCTCACGACACGAGCTGACGACAGCCATGCAGCACCTGTGTTCCAGGCTCCGAAGAGAGGGTCACATCTCTGCGACCGGTCCTGGACATGTCAAGGGCTGGTAAGGTTCTGCGCGTTGCGTCGAATTAAACCACATGCTCCACCGCTTGTGCGGGCCCCCGTCAATTCCTTTGAGTTTTAATCTTGCGACCGTACTCCCCAGGCGGAATGCTTAAAGCGTTAGCTGCGCCACTAGTGAGTAAACCCACTAACGGCTGGCATTCATCGTTTACGGCGTGGACTACCAGGGTATCTAATCCTGTTTGCTCCCCACGCTTTCGTGCCTCAGCGTCAGTATCGGGCCAGTGAGCCGCCTTCGCCACTGGTGTTCTTGCGAATATCTACGAATTTCACCTCTACACTCGCAGTTCCACTCACCTCTCCCGAACTCAAGATCTTCAGTATCAAAGGCAGTTCTGGAGTTGAGCTCCAGGATTTCACCCCTGACTTAAAGACCCGCCTACGCACCCTTTACGCCCAGTGATTCCGAGCAACGCTAGCCCCCTTCGTATTACCGCGGCTGCTGGCACGAAGTTAGCCGGGGCTTATTCTTGCGGTACCGTCATTATCTTCCCGCACAAAAGAGCTTTACAACCCTAGGGCCTTCATCACTCACGCGGCATGGCTGGATCAGGGTTGCCCCCATTGTCCAATATTCCCCACTGCTGCCTCCCGTAGGAGTTTGGGCCGTGTCTCAGTCCCAATGTGGCTGATCATCCTCTCAGACCAGCTACTGATCGTCGCCTTGGTGAGCCATTACCTCACCAACTAGCTAATCAGACGCGGGCCGATCTTTCGGCGATAAATCTTTCCCCGTAAGGGCTTATCCGGTATTAGCACAAGTTTCCCTGTGTTGTTCCGAACCAAAAGGTACGTTCCCACGCGTTACTCACCCGTCTGCCGCTGACGTATTGCTACGCCCGCTCGACTTGCATGTGTTAAGCCTGCCGCCAGCGTTCGCTCTGAGCCAGGATCAAACTCTCAAGTTGGACTTGAACTTTGAACCGGCTGATCACAACGTTTGACGAGGTCCCACCATTTTTCCGACGACCGAAGTCGCCGAGCTGCCTGCGATTCACATCGCTGGCAACGATGGTGTTTCCTTTAAAACGTGTACCGCCGAAGTCTTTCGTCCGGCCTCGATCAGAAAAGCCGAAGCTTTTCAGAAGCGAGACCCGCAAGGACTCCGCCGTCCACGTTTCTCTTTCTTCATCTTCACTTGTCAAACAGCCCGAGACCGGAGAGGCCTCAACCTTCCCTAGGAGGAAGGGTTCCGACACCCTTACCGACGATGAATGAACTCCAATCGACTTGCGCCGACTGTTGTGTCACTCAACAAGGTGAGGAGCATCAGTGGCGCGTTCGCTCGCCTTGGTCAGTGACCCGGCGGCGCCGCGCTCAGTGGTTGGGGTTATAGGCCCCACCTTCCGGGCTGTCAACGCCAATCGTCAACAAATCGTCGCACAGTGGACCACGTGAAAAATTCTAGTGTTTCCAATCTATTAGCGAGGCACGGATCGTGGCGAACGGGACGGGACGGCAAAAAATCTGAAAAAAAGTTTGCCCACCGACGGGCTCCGGAGGGCGCCTTAAGCCCCCTCCCGGCCCTCCCCCTTATCCCTTCTGCGCGGCCCCGCTTCACCCAGCCGGGAACGCCCCGGCCCAGCCCGAGGGATCCCCGGCCAGATATCCCAAGCCGGATGGAGAGGTCGGGCCAAGCTGCGGTCCACCCGTCGAACGGAGCCGTTTAGGGCCAGCCGTTCAGGAAACTTTTTCCATGACAGGCGCCGTACTTGAGCCACAATCCCGCGGCGTTCTGATAAGAGACAAGCTTGAATCGCGGGGGTGCCAGTGGGGGCTGCCGGCGGTTTTCATGGGGTCCGAGGAAGGCGATCTTGCAGATGACGCGACCTTCCCCGGACATTCGAGAGACATCGAGAGAGCTTTACCCGTCCAGCTGTTCGTAATTTCGGCCGGTCCCCTCGCGGGGCCTTCTGAGCGCGGGCGCCTGTGCGGCTTGCCTTTTTCCGGCGATGCCCCTTCAAGAGGGCGACACGGACAAGGTTCGGACCGGGCTTCTTGGGTCGTTGATTGGGGGACTTGAGTGAACCACAGGACGTCACGCGGCGTTTACGGGCGTGAGACCGGGATCATCGATCTCGGCCACGAGCCGCCGCTGTCCGTCGACGGTTCGGAAGCCGCCGTGATCGACCGTCGCCGCGTCTCGGTGCAATGGTTCAGCGGGACAATCTTGACCGGACTCTGCGGCGCAGCCCTGATCGGCGGCGCCGTTTTCGCATCTCTCGACGGCGAGATGACCTTCGCCAAGGTGCCGGAGCGGGTCGAAGGCGCGCTGCGCGGCGCATTCGGCGCCGCCGATCGCGCCGCCACGCTGCACAAGAGCGACCGCCTGCCGCCGCCGAACGAATCCACCGCGTCCCGCAACATCGTGCGCGTCTCCACGGTCGCCCGCGTCGGCAACCGCGACGTGATGCGGGTGCGTCCCTTCGTGCGGATCGCCGGCAATCTGTCGATGACGACGAGCGATCTGTCGGCGAAGATTCCGCCCTTCAACGCCCAGCGCCTGCTCACCGATGTCGGCTCCGATCCAAAGGCGGCAGCGGAAGACCCCAACAATCCGGAAGCGGTCGAACCCGACGCGGAAGTCTCCTTCGTCACCAAGGACCTGTCGGCGGTGCTGCCGAAGGCCAAGATTTCCGCCGTGGTGGCGCTCGACGACATCCTGATGCGGGTGCGCGATGCCGCCAATTGGCGCGGCAATGGCGGGGTGCGCTACGCCTCGCTCGCCAATGCCGCCGCGGACATCTCCGGCGCGACCGGCCCCTCCGACATCAGAACGGCCTACGCCGCCGAGGCCTCGCCGTCCGATCCCTATGCCGGCTTCGAGACGCGCGTGGTGCCGGAGAACGTCACGCTGCTGCCCAAGACCAAGGAGCAGATCACCGGCGGCAATCCCAACGGCGAACGCGTCCATCTGGTCAAGAAGGGCGACAGCGTCGCCGGCGTGCTGCGCGATCTTGGCGCCAACGCCGACGAGATCAAGGCGATCACCGCGACACTCGGCCCGCGTGGCCGCGACGGCGGCCTCAAGGAAGGCGAGAAGCTCCGCATCCTGATGGCGCCTGCGAGCCCCGGCGCCCGCCTCCAGCCCTACCGTGTCATCGTCGCCAACGAGACCATGGTCGAGGCGATCGCAGCGCTGTCCGATCTCGGCAAATACGTCGCGGTCGACGTTTCCAGCATGAACACCGTCGCCGATGCAGCGGCCAGCGCCAACAGCGACGACGATGACGACGATGACGGCTCCGGCGTGCGGCTGTACCAGAGCATCTACGAGACCGCGATGCGCAACAAGGTGCCGATGCCGGTCATCGAGGACATGATCAAGATCTACTCCTACGACGTCGATTTCCAGCGCAAGGTGCAGCCGGGCGATTCCTTCGACGTGTTCTACGCCGGCGAGGACGAGGGCGTGACCTCGAGCGAAAAGAACGACGTGCTGTTCGCCTCCCTCACCGTCGGCGGCGAGACCAAGAAATACTACCGCTACCAGAGCCCCGACGACGGCGTCGTCGACTACTATGACGAGACCGGCAAGAGCGCGAAGAAGTTCCTGGTCAGAAAGCCCGTCAACAACGCCATCATGCGCTCCGGCTTCGGCGGCCGCCGCCACCCGATCCTCGGCTATGTGAAGATGCACACCGGCGTCGACTGGGCCACCGCCTACGGCACGCCGATCTTCGCCTCCGGCAACGGCCTGATCGAGAAGGCCGGCCCCGAGGGCGGCTATGGCAAATACATCCGCATCAAGCATTCCAACGGCTACGAGACCGCTTACGGTCACATGTCGGCCTTTGCCAAGGGCATGGAGGCGGGCAAGAAGGTGCGTCAGGGCCAGGTGATCGGCTTCGTCGGTTCGACGGGCCAGTCGACCGGACCGCACGTCCACTACGAGATCCTGGTCAACGGCCGCTTCGTCGACCCGATGCGCGTGAAGCTGCCGCGCGGCCGCTCGCTCGAAGGCCCGATGCTCGCAGGCTTCGAGAAGGAGCGTGACCGGCTCGAGGGCATGATGAGCGGCCGTGGCGGCGCCATCGCCCGCATGTCGGATGCAACCGGCGGCCCGCTGCAGGTCACCAACCGGTAGTAGAAACCGGCGGCCGGACATCTGCCAACACCATCCGAGTTCACGTTGACCGCGCGAGGCCACCTCGCGGCGTCACAATTTCAAGTTTCGTTTGCCAAAGCGGCCTGAGGGGCGAATACTTTCCAAAAAACGGGAGGTCTCGCCATGAAGAACAGGCTCGCCTGCGCAGCCTTCGTCGCTGCGCTTCTGGCCACCACGAACGCATCAGCCGACGGCTGGGAGGTGACGAAGCTCGTTCCGGGCTCGGCGTTCCATGGCGTGCACGGGCTCGGCATCGACAAGGCCGGCCATCTGTTCGCCGGCAGCGTCGCCGGCGCGGCGCTCTATGAGGTGGACATATCAGGCGGTACCGCCAAGGTTGCAATTCCCGCTCCGATCGGAATGGCCGACGACATCGCGTTCGCGCCCGATGGCACCATGGCCTGGACGGGATTTTTGGCCGGCGATCTCTATGCGCGCAAGGGCGATGGCCCGATCAAGAAGCTCGCGAGCGGTCTTCCGGGCATCAACTCGCTCGCCTTCCGCAAGGACGGCAGACTCTACGCCACCACCGTTTTCCTCGGCGACACGCTCTATGAGATCGACGTCGAGGGTGTCAAACCGCCGCGCCAGATCATGGAGAAGATGGGCGGCCTCAACGGCTTCGAGTTCGGTCCCGACGACAAGCTCTACGGTCCGCTCTGGTTCAAGGGCCAGGTCGCAAAAGTCGACGTCGACAAAGCCGAGCTGACCGTCGTCGCCGACGGCTTCAAGGTCCCGGCCGCGGTGAACTTCGATTCCAAGGGCAATCTCTTCGTGGTCGACACCGCGCTTGGCCAGCTCGTCCGGGTCGATCCCAAATCGGGTACCAAGACCACGGTCGCGCAGTTGAAGCCGTCGCTGGACAATCTCGCGATCGACGACAAGGACCGGATCTACGTCTCCAACATGGCCGACAACGGCATTCAGGAGGTCGATGCCGCGACCGGCCAGGCCAAGCAAATCATCATCGGCAAGCTCGCGCTGCCCGGCGGCATCGGCGTCACTAGCGAGAACGGCAAGGATACGATCCATGTTGCCGACGTGTTCGCCTATCGCACGGTGGACGCCGCAACCGGCGAGGTCACCGAGAAGGCGCGCATGCACGCCGCCGGCACCACGCTCGAATATCCGATGAGCGCGACGGCGCGGGGCAACGATGTGGTGCTGTCGAGCTGGTTCACCGGCACGGTGCAGGTGATCGACGGCAAGACCGGCGCAACGCGCGACATGCTGCACGGCTTCAAGGCGCCGCACGATGCCATCGTGCTCACGGACGGCAGCATTTTGGTGGCCGAGCTCGGCACCAAGTCACTGGTCAAGGTGAGTGGCGAGCACGGCAAGGACCGCACTATGCTGATCGGCGACCTCGAGGGACCGGTCGGGCTCGTCGGCGGGAAGGCTGACGAGGTCTACGTCACCGAAGCCTTTGCGGGCACCGTGTCGCGGATCGACAGCAACGGCGAAAAGACCGTGGTCGCCAAGGAGCTGAAAATGCCGGAAGGCATCGCGCGCGGCAGCGACGGCCAACTGATCGTGGCGGAAGTCGGCGCGAAGCGGCTGATCGAGATCGAACCGGAGAGCGGCAAGGTCACCGAGATCGCGGCCAATCTCCCGATCGGCCTCGTGGGCGCACCCGGAGGATTGCCAACGCATATTCCGACCGGCGTCGCGGTCGGCGCCTCCGGCGTGATCTACTTCTCGTCAGACGTGGAGAACGCGATTTACAAGGTCTCGAAAAAGTAACCTCCGCCAGACCGGCCCAGACCGCGGAACCCACACGCGGGTTCCCGGTTAGACGCTGACGGACATCGATCAGCAGGAGGATCGCCCATGACGCGCCTCTCACGCGACGACGTCATCAAGGCCGTGGACCGGGCCGACGACGTCACCATTGCCCAGATCATTGGGACCGGCGCGACCGTCGAGGAGCTCACTGAGGCCCAAGCCTGGCTCGCCAATGACGAGCCGATGATCAACGACCTCCGCCCGCTGGCGCAAGGCCGCGTGCGCGAACTGGTCGATATTCTGTCGGAGCTCGAGCAGGATGACGACGAGCAAGGCCCGGCCGATCCTGGCTCCGCATCCGCAGTCAGCTAGCCAATCGACACAACAAATCGCCCCGGAGAGTGACCTCTCCGGGGCGGCCTGTCGTTTCGGGCTTCGAAGGATGGTCTTCAGTTCAGCTTCCGCTTCGGCACCGGCGCCTCGAACGGGGCAATCTCCGCCGTCTGCGGCGCCTTTCCGTTGAAGGTCAGCACATTGCCTTCCGACGAGATCGCGACGCTGTCGCCGTCCCTGACGTCGCCGGCCAGGATCATCTCGGCGAGCGGATCCTGGAGATAGCGCTGGATCACGCGCTTCAGGGGCCTTGCGCCATAGGCGGGATCCCAGCCCTTGGCGGCGAGCCAGTCGCGGCCGGCGGCATCGAGGCTCAGCACGATCTTGCGATCGGTCAGGAGCTTCTGCAGCCGTGCGAACTGGATCTCGACGATCCGGCCCATCTCGCTCCGCTGCAGGCGGTGGAACAGGATGATCTCGTCGACGCGGTTGAGGAATTCGGGGCGGAAATGCCCGCGCACCATTCCCATCACCTGCTCGCGCACGGCCGAGGTGTCCTCGCCCTCCGGCTGGTTGACCAAAAACTCCGAACCGAGATTCGAGGTCATGATGATCAGCGTGTTACGGAAGTCGACGGTGCGGCCCTGGCCGTCGGTCAGGCGACCGTCGTCGAGCACCTGCAACAGGACGTTGAAGACGTCTGGATGCGCCTTCTCGATCTCGTCGAACAGCACCACCTGGTAGGGCCGGCGCCGCACCGCTTCGGTGAGCGCACCGCCCTCGTCATAGCCGACATAGCCCGGTGGCGCGCCGATCAGCCGCGAGACCGAGTGCTTCTCCATGTATTCGGACATGTCGAGGCGGACCATCGCGGTCTCGTCGTTGAACAGATACTCGGCGAGCGCCTTGGTCAGCTCGGTCTTGCCGACGCCGGTGGGCCCTAAGAACATGAACGAGCCGGTGGGGCGGTTCGGGTCCTGCAGGCCTGCACGCGAGCGGCGCACGGCGGTTGCGACCGCACGCACGGCCTCAGCCTGGCCGATGACCCGCTTGCCGAGCTGCTCCTCCATCTTCAGGAGCTTCTCCTTCTCGCCCTCCAGCATCTTGTCGACGGGCACACCGGTCCAACGCGAGACCACCTGCGCGATATGGTTGGCGGTGACCGCCTCCTCCATCATCTCGCCGGAGCTTTCGCGCGCCTCGATATCCGCAAGCTGCTTCTCGAGCTCCGGGATCCGGCCGTAGGCCAGCTCGCCGGCCTTCTGGAATTCGCCGCGCCGCTGCGCATTGGCAAGCTCGACACGCAAGCCATCGAGCTCGGCCTTTAGCTTCTGGGCATCGGAGAGCTTGTTCTTCTCCGCGCTCCAGCGCGCCGTCAGCGCCGCCGACTTCTCCTCGAGCTCGGCAAGGTCCTTCTCCAGCGTCTGGAGCCGGGACTTGGAGCCGGGATCGCTTTCCTTCTTCAGCGCCTCCTGCTCGATCTTGAGCCGGATGATCTCGCGGTCGAGCGAATCCAGCTCTTCCGGCTTGGAATCGACCTGCATCTTCAGCCGCGCCGCAGCCTCGTCCATCAGGTCGATCGCCTTGTCGGGCAGGAAGCGGTCGGTGATGTAGCGGTTGGACAGCGTCGTCGCGGCAACAAGCGCGGAATCGGTGATCCGCACGCCATGGTGTTGCTCGTACTTGTCCTTCAGCCCGCGCAGGATCGAGATGGTGTCCTCGACCGAGGGCTCGCTGACGAAGATCGGCTGGAAGCGCCGGGCCAGCGCGGCATCCTTCTCGACGTGCTTCTGATACTCGTCAAGCGTGGTCGCGCCGATGCAGTGCAGCTCACCGCGGGCGAGCGCCGGCTTGAGCAAATTGGAGGCATCCATCGCGCCGTCGCCCTTGCCGGCGCCGATCAGCGTGTGCATCTCGTCGATGAACAGGATGAAGGTGCCCTCGCTCCCGGTGACTTCCTGAAGCACGGCCTTCAGCCGTTCCTCGAACTCACCGCGATATTTGGCGCCGGCGATCAGCGCGCCGAGGTCCAGCGACAGCAGCTTCTTGTCCTTCAGGCTCTCCGGCACGTCGCCGTTGACGATGCGAAGTGCGAGGCCTTCGGCGATGGCGGTCTTGCCGACGCCGGGCTCACCGATCAGGACGGGGTTGTTCTTGGTTCGGCGCGAGAGCACCTGGATGGTACGGCGGATCTCCTCGTCGCGGCCGATGACCGGATCGAGCTTGCCGTCGCGCGCGGCCTGGGTCAGGTCGCGGGCATATTTCTTCAGCGCGTCATAGGCGTTCTCGGCGGTCGCGCTGTCAGCCGTACGGCCCTTGCGCAACGCTTCGATCGCCGCGTTGAGATTTTGCGGGGTGACGCCGCCCTTATTGAGGATCGTACCGGCCTCGCTGGTCTTCTCCAGCGTGAGGCCGAGCAGCAGCCGCTCGACGGTGACGAAGCTATCGCCGGCCTTCTCACCGGCCTTTTCGGCCGCATCAAAAGTGCGGGCGAGCTCGGGCGCCAGATAGATCTGCCCGGCACCGCCGCCGGAGACCTTTGGCACCTTGTTCAGGGCGTCCTCGGTCGCCTTCAGGATTGCACGGGAATTGCCGCCGGCACGGTCGATCAGGCCGGAAGCCAGGCCCTCATTGTCGTCCAGCAGGACCTTCAGCACGTGCAGGGTGGAAAACTGCTGGTGTCCCTCACGCATCGCGAGCGACTGCGCAGACTGGACGAAGCCCCTGGAGCGTTCGGTGTACTTCTCGATATTCATGTCTTTTCTATCCCTCGGCCTGCCCTCGGGGCCCCTAAGGCACCCCAAACGGCATCTTCATTGGGTTTCCAATTACCGCATTGACGTTTCTCAACCGGTAACGGTCGCATTGCCGACGTTGCCGCCGGCCTGACGCAAATGTGGGAAGCAGGTTGCAGATGCGAAAGAGGCGACTTCACAATTTCGTGCGCAACAATTTCGTAAGCACGTGGGCGGGCTTGGCTCCGGCCGGCCGAATCCCCTAAGTAGCAGCATGACAGCCAGCCACATTGCCGAGATCACCGGCCTCTACCGCTACCCGATCAAGGGCCTGACGCCGGAACGCCTGTCGCGCGTCCCGTTGCGGGTCGGTCAGACCCTGCCCGCGGACCGCCGCTACGCCATCGAGAACGGCCCGAGCGGGTTCGACCCCGAGGCGCCCGAATGGAAGCCGAAAATCCAGTTTCTGATGCTGGCACGTAATGAGCGGCTGGCCGAGCTCGACAGCCGGTTCGACGACGCCACCAATGTCTTGACCATCCGCAAGAACGGTCAGACCGTCGCCAGCGGCGATCTCGAGACCGCCGCCGGGCGCGCCGCCATCGAGCGCTACTTCACGGAGAACTTTCAGCCTGAGCTGAAGGGGCCGCCCAAGGTTCTGTCCGGCCGCGACCACAGCTTTTCCGACGTCGCCCGCAAGGTCGTCTCCATCATCAATCTCGGCAGCGTCCGCGCCATCGAGGCCATGCTCGGGGGCACCGCGGTGCATCCGCTGCGCTTTCGCGCCAATCTCTACGTGAAGGGCTGGCCGGCCTGGTCGGAGCTCGATCTCGTCGGCCAGACGCTTGCGATCGGGCAGGCCCGGCTAAAGGTGGTCAAGCGCATCGTCCGCTGCCCCGCCACCAATGTCGATCCCGAGACCGGCAAGCGCGATCTTGAAATCCCGCCCACGCTCTCGCGCACGCTCGGCCACATGGACTGCGGCATCTATGCCGAAGTGATCGAAGGTGGCGAGATCGGCATCGGCGATGCGGTTGCGGTGGAAGAGCCGAAGCTGCTGTGAGCTTCGTAGGGTGGGTTAGCCCTGCAGATACGCGAAGCGTATCTGCAGGGCGTAACCCACCACTTCTGTCTCCATAGAAACCAAAGAGGTGGGTTACGCAGCGGACCGCGCTTCGCGCGACCGCCAGCTAACCCACCCTACGTCTCCATCATTAATTCGGCATCACATACGCATAGATCTTGCCGCGCGAGACCGGCGCCTCGCGGACGCGGTTGCCGTTGTTGCCGGAGATCATGATCGGATTGCCCTGCGCGTCGATGCCGGTGATGATGCCGACATGGCCGCCACGGCCGCCGCGCGACATCACCGCGATGGCGCCGACCTGCGGACCGGAAACACGCGTGCCGTAACGCGCGAACGAGCTCGCCATGTCGGATCCCGTGCCCTGATGGCCGGTGTGCTGAAGCACCATGTTCATGAAGCGCGCGCACCACAGGCTGCCTCGCCCGGTCGGATTGCTGCCGACATAGCGGCGTGCCTCCGAGACGAGACCCGATCCACTGCCGAAGCCACCGCTGCTGATGCCGTTACTGGCCATGCCGTTCGTGCCCGTGGCCATTCCACCGCCATCGCGCATGGCCATGCGACGGCTACCGCTCGCAGCCATTCGACCGCTGCCGCGAATGATCGTATCACCGGTGCCGCTCATGGCAACGCCTGGACTATTGGCGTTCGGATCATAGCTGGCAAAGCTGTTGCCGAATCCGCTCGCCTGCAACTGCGCCGCGCTGCGCTCGAAGCGCGAGCTGCGTGCATGGTTGCGATAATGATGATGTCTGGCGTGGTGCACGTAAGCGTGCCGCTCTGCGCTTTGACGATGATGCGGCCGCGCTGAGGCCGGAGAGACGAACGCGGCAAAAGCCGCGAAGAAGATCGCCAGCGCGACAACACAACGCGACAGGCGAGACGCAAACAACTCAAACATCCTTCATCCTTCGTTGACACCCCCACTTCCCGATCGGCCCGTGCGGTGGCCGACATCTGCTTGGCGTATCAGAATCCTGATGTGGCGAGATCAAGACGCGCTCCGGAAGATTTTGCGCGCAGGTTAACGGGTGTTAGAACTCACATGCGTGAACTGCAGAACGGCATTCCAATGCCGCAACACCCTCAGGGAGAAAACCCGATGCCCTACGCCATCACGGCGGACAAGTGCCGTCTCTATTTCGAAGAAGCGGGTAGCGGCACGCCGATCATCTTCCTGCACGAATTCGCGGCCGACTACACCAATTGGGAGCCGCAGATGCGCTATTTCTCGCGCGGCCATCGCTGCATCACCTATTCGGCGCGCGGCTACACACCGTCGGACGTGCCTGAAGGCGAGGTTTACAGCTACACGCATTTCTACAGCGACGCGCTTGCGGTGCTCGATCATCTCGAGATCGAGCGCGCGCATCTCGTCGGCCTGTCGATGGGCGCCTACTCGTCGCTCCAGATCGGATTGAACGCGCCGCAGCGCGCGCTGTCGATGACGCTGGCCGGTGTCGGCTCCGGCTCGGAGATCGAGAACCTCGATGCCTGGCGCAAGCAATGCCGCGCCAATGCCGAGCAGTTCGAGACGCTCGGCTCCGCCGAAGTCGCAAAAGTCACGCGCGAGGCGCCGAGCCGGATTCCCTTCCTGGTCAAGGACCCACGCGGCCACGCCGATTTCTACGCCGCGCTGGCGCGGCACGACGCCAAGGGCTCGGCGCGCACGATGCGCGGCTTCCAGGGCGGCCGCCCCTCGATCTACACGATGACGGATGCGATCGAGAAGGCGACGACGCCAGCGCTGATCATCTGCGGCGACGAGGACGATCCGTGCGTTGGGCCGAGCCTTTTCCTGAAGAAGCATCTGCCCGCGGCGGGGCTGGCGATGTTTCCGAAGTCGGGCCACGTGCTCAATCTCGAAGAGCCCGCGCTGTTCAACGAAAGCGTGGATCGGTTCGTGAGGCTGGTGGAAGCCGGCCGCTGGCCGGCGCGCGATCCGAGGTCGCTAGCAGCGCATTAGCCGTTATTCCGGGGCGGTACGAAGAGCGAACCCGGAATGACGCCTACGGCGTCACTTCCCCTCGCCCCGGCTCAGCAAGAACACGCCCTGCTCGCCGAACATGTTCCACACCCACCACGGCAGGTTCAGCGGCACCGGGCGGCCGTAGAGATCGAGTGCGACCGAGCGCTCCATCTTGACGTTGATCTCGTCGCAGAGCTGCACGAAATCCTTGATGGTGCAGAAATGGATGTTGGCGGTGTCGTACCAGGTCGCCGGCAGGTTCTCGGTGCGCGGCATGTGGCCGCCGATCAGGAGCTGGAGCCGCATCTTCCAGAAGCCGAAATTCGGGAACGAGACGATGGCGCGGCGGCCGATGCGCAGCAGATTCTCCAGCACCACCCTCGGCTGCCGCGTCGCCTGCAGCGTCTGCGACAGGATCACGTAATCGAAGGCGTCATCGGGATAATTGACGAGGTCGGTGTCGGCATCACCCTGCACCACCGCGAGACCCTTGGCCACGCAGCGGTTGACGCCCTCGCGTGACAGCTCGATGCCGCGGCCGTCGATGCCGCGCATCTCCAGCAGCTGAAGCAGATCGCCCTCGCCGCAGCCGACGTCGAGCACTTTCGAGCCCGGCTTGACCATCTCGGCGACCAGGAGATGATCGGCGCGAAAATCACCGGACTGCCCGGTCGCAACGCCGCCCAGCGGCAAGACTTCCTGCACCGACATGCTAGCTACCCTTCAGGCCGCGCGCCTTGCCCGCCGATTGCAGGAAGGCCCGGGAGATGTCGAAGAATTCGGGAACGTCGAGCAGGAAGGCGTCGTGGCCGCGATCGGTCTCGATCTCGGCGAACGACACCCGCGCGCTCGAGGCGTTCAGGGCGTGCACCAGCGCGCGCGATTCCGAGGTCGGAAACAGCCAGTCGCTGGTGAAGGAGACGACGCAGAAGCGGGTCTTGATATCGGCGAACGCCTTCGCCAGCGCGCCGCCATGGTCGGCGGCGATGTCGAAATAATCCATCGCGCGCGTCAGATAGAGATAGGCGTTGGCGTCGAAGCGCTCGACGAAGGACGAGCCCTGGTAGCGCAGATAGGACTCGACCTGGAAATCGGCGTCGAACGAGAAGGTCGGCAGCTCGCGGTCCTGCATGCGCCGGCCGAACTTGCGATGCAGCGCCGCGTCGGAGAGATAGGTGATGTGCGCCGCCATCCGCGCCACCGCGAGCCCGCGATGCGGATGGATGCCGTGATCGGCATAGCCGCCACCGTGCCAATCGGGATCGGCCATCACGGCCTGGCGGCCGAGCTCGTGGAAGGCGATGTTCTGCGCCGAGTGCCGCGTGGCGCAAGCAATCGCAAGCGCCGAGAACACGCGGGCAGGATAGGCCGCAGTCCATTGCAGCACCTGCATGCCGCCCATCGAGCCGCCGACGACCGCAAACAGCGTGTCGATGCCGAGCCGGTCGATCAGCATGGCCTGCGCGCGCACCATGTCGGGGATGGTGATGACAGGGAAATCGAGGCCCCAGACCTTGCCGCTGGCAGGATTGATCGACGCCGGCCCGGTCGAGCCCATGCAGCCGCCGATCACATTGGAGCAGATGATGAAGTAGTGCTTGGGATCGATGGGGCGGCCTGGGCCGACCAGCGTCTCCCACCAGCCGGGCTTGCCGGTGACGGGATGCACATTGGCGACATGCTGATCGCCGGTCAGTGCATGGCAGATCAGAACGGCGTTGGAGCGTTCGGCATTGAGCTCACCATAGGTCTGGTAGGCGATCTGGAACGGGGTGAGATCGACGCCGCAATCGAGCCGCAGCGGCTGCTCGGTGCCGAAGTGCGCGACCTGCGAGCTCGGATGATCCACCTCGTGCGACCGCTCGTCGGCGCTGATCGCAGGACTCGGTATCGACTTGACGCTGCCCATCTGACCATCGACCTCGTTTGCGATCAAACGCGTGATCGCCACTTGCATCAGGCCATGAAAAACCCGGCCTGAACGATAGGTTCGGCCGGGATCGGAAGCGTCCCCGGCCTGTTTAGCGAGTTTTTTAACGTGGCTGCAAGCCGGCCGGCTCAAATGACCACGGAACGAGCAAAAGCTACCGTCTTGGGCGGTTTTCGTCAAGTCGCGGCCCGGATCGGCCCAATTCGCCTCTGTCGCGCGGGCCGAAAAGGACGTCATTTCTCTTTGCTTTCGCCGCCCCGACTGCCTAATCAGGACATCCCCCATTCGGAACGATCGACAGCCAGACATGTCCCAACGTCCGCCCGCGCCGCCATCATTGCAGGAATTGCGCAAGGAGATCGATGCGATCGACGAGGGCATGCATCGCCTGCTGATGCAGCGCGGCGACATCATCGACCGCCTGATCCAGGTGAAGCAGACCCAGGAGGTCGGTTCGGCGTTCCGGCCGGCGCGCGAGGCCGCCATGATGCGTGATCTCGTCCAGCGCCATCGCGGCATCCTGCCGCTCGACACGGTCGAGAGCATCTGGCGCGTCATCATCTCGACCTTCACTTATGTGCAGGCGCCGTTCTCGGTGCATGCCGACGTCTCGGTGAGCGAGCCGGCGATGCGCGATTCCGCGCGCTTCCATTTTGGTTTTACGGTGCCCTACGTCGCGCATTTCAGCGCACAGGCAGCGGTCGAAGCGGTGGCGAAGTCCAAGGGCGATCTGGCGCTGGTCTCGGCGACGTCCAGCCGCACGCCATGGTGGCTCTCGCTCGAGCAAGAGGGTGCGCCAAAAATCATCGCGCGGCTGCCCTTCGTCGAGCGCGCCGACCATCCGGCGGCGATGCCGGTGTTCGCGGTGTCGCGGGTCGCCGACAGCGCCCTGGTGACGGAGGTCGAGACCTTCAGCGTCCGCGTCTCCGGGTGGAACGCCGAGGTCGCGCGCGCCCTGTCGCCGCTCGCCGAGATCGTGGCGGTGCCCGACACCGCCTTCGACGGCGCGGCGCTGCTGGTCTCGGTCACGGGCGCGACCAGCATCGACAAGATCAAGTCTGCCCTGATCGAGGCGGGGGCCTCGGTGCGCTCTGTGGCCCTCGTCGGCAGCCACGCAACGCGCTATACGGTGCCCCCGACCGGGGCGAAATCGTAAACCACGCGCCACGCCCCGCCATTTCGGAGTTGAAGATGTCCCGCCCCGTGCCGAATCCCGGCATTCTCGATATTGCGCCCTACACGCCCGGCAAGAGCCCGGTCGCCGAGCCGGGCCGCAAGGTGTTCAAGCTCTCGGCCAACGAGACGCCGTTCGGGCCCTCGCCCAAGGCGATCGAGGCGTTCAAGCGCGTGGCGAACCATCTGGAAGATTATCCGGAAGGCACCTCTCGGGTGCTGCGCGAGGCGATCGGCCGCTCTTTCGGGCTTGATCCCAACCGCATCATCTGCGGCGCCGGCTCGGACGAGATCCTCAATTTGCTCGCCCACACCTATCTCGGCCAGGGCGACGAGGCGATCTCCACCACCCACGGCTTCCTGGTCTACCCGATCGCGACCATGGCGGTCGGTGCGAAGAACGTGGTTGCGCAGGAGACCAACCTCACCTGCGACGTCGACGCCATTCTCAAGGCGGTGACGCCGAAGACAAAGCTGGTCTGGCTTGCAAACCCCAACAATCCGACCGGGACCTACGTGCCGTTCGACGAGGTCAAGCGGCTGCGCGCCGGCCTGCCGTCGCACGTGCTCTTGGTGCTGGACGCCGCCTATTGCGATTACGTCTCGCGCAACGATTACGAGATGGGCATCGAGCTCGTCGCCACCACCGAGAACACGGTGGTGACGCATACCTTCTCCAAGATCCACGGCCTCGCCGCGCTGCGCATCGGCTGGATGTTCGGGCCCGAGCACATCATCGACGCGGTCAACCGCATCCGCGGTCCCTTCAACGTGTCGACGCCGGCGATGTATGCCGCGGTCGCCGCGATCGAGGACACCGCGCACCAGACGATGTCGAAGCAGTTCACCGAGACCTGGCGCAACTGGCTGACCGAGGAAATCGGCAAGCTCGGGCTGAAGGTGACGCCGAGCGTCGCCAATTTCGTGCTGATCCATTTCCCGACCGACAAGGGCAAGACCGCTGACGACGCCGACGCCTTCCTCACCAAGCGGGGCCTGGTGCTGCGCGCGTTGAAGAACTATGGCCTGCCGCACTCGCTGCGCATGACCATCGGCACCGAGGAGGCCAATCGCCTCGTGGTCGATGCCTTGCGCGACTTCATGGCCGGCAAATGAGCGCGGATCCGCACTTCCAGCGTGTCGCGCTGATCGGCTTCGGCCTGATCGGCGGCTCGATCGCGCGCGCTGCGAAGCTCCAGGGCCTGGCAGGCGAGATCGTCACCACCGCGCGCTCGGAGAAGACGCGCGCGCGCGTGCTTGAGCTCGGCATCGTCGACCAGGTCGTGGCGACCAATGCGGAAGCAGTGAAGGATGCCGATCTCGTCATCCTCTGCATTCCCGTCGGTGCCTGCGGAGCTGTGGCGCAGGAGATCGCCGCGCATCTGAAGCCGGGCGCTGTTGTCTCCGACGTCGGCTCGGTCAAGGGCGCGATCGTCAAGGACATGGCGCCGCATCTGCCGAAGACCGTTCATTTCGTGCCGGCGCACCCCGTGGCGGGCACCGAGCATTCGGGTCCGGATTCAGGTTTCGCCGAGCTCTTCATCAATCGCTGGTGCATCCTCACCCCGCCGGAAGGCGTCGACGCCGCGGCCACCGACCGCCTGCGCGCGTTCTGGGCGGCGATGGGCGCCAAGGTCGAGGTCATGACGCCTGATCATCACGATCTCGTGCTCGCGATCACCAGCCATCTGCCGCATCTGATCGCCTACACCATCGTCGGCACCGCCGACGAGCTGGCGCAGGTGACGGAATCCGAGGTCATCAAGTTCTCCGCCGGCGGCTTTCGCGATTTCACCCGCATTGCCGCCTCCGACCCGACGATGTGGCGCGACGTCTTCCTCGCCAACAAGGAGGCCGTGCTGGAGATGCTCGGCACCTTCACCGAGGATCTCGCCAAGCTCACCCGCGCCATCCGCCGCGGTGACGGCGAGGCGCTGTTCGACCACTTCACCCGCACCCGCGCCATCCGCCGCGGCATCGTCGAGATCGGCCAGGATTCCGCCGCGCCCGATTTCGGCCGGCCGCATGCGGCGCTGAAGAAGCCGTAGCCTCCCCACTTCCCGTCATTCCGGGGCGACGCGCGGCGTCGAACCCGGAATCTCGAGATTCCGGGTTCACGCTTCGCGTGTCCCGGAATGACGACAAATCATTCAATACAGCGGCGGGATCTGGCCGACCTTGACCGGGCCGAGCAGCACGGCGCCGTCGACGAACTTCAGCGGGAAGCTGCGCGCCTTCTTGCCTTCCAGCGTGCTCTCGGTGCCGATCGAATTGATGCCGGCGGCAACGCCGGCATTGGCGTTCTGCTTGATCACCTTGCCGAGGCCGGGCACGGCGCGGTCGAGCGCGCCGAAGAGGTTGTTGAGATCCTGCGACTTCACGCCGGGCGCGACGCGGTCGAGCGTCGCCTGCGGCACGCCCTCCTCCAGCATCTTCTCGATGCCGAGCGCCGGGATCACGCGCTCGAGACCCGTCACCGTCATCTGCAATTCACCGTCGAGCCGGCCATTGGCCGACAGGGCGAGCGTGCCGGCCGCAACCGCGATCATCTCGCCCTGCTGGATCCGCGACTGCACGATCTCGATGTGACCGCCGGCGGCCTGGATCTCGCGGAAGCGCTGCGGCCAGGGCTTTGGCGTGAGGTCGGAGAGGCCCGTGACCTTGGCGCGCGTGTCGGCCTCGAACGGCTCGGCGAGCAGGGGATGAACGCCCTGGATGCTGCCCTGCGCGACATGGAGCACGGTCTCGATCACTGGGTGATCGGCCGACGATCCCTCGGCGAGGCGACCGTGCAGCTCGACCTGCTTGGCACGCGCAAGCGGCACCTGCACGCTGCCGTCGAGCCGGTTGAGGGTGGGATCGTCGAACACGAGGGAGGCGCGGTCCGGTACGGCCGGCAGGCCGGCCACGCTGGCGCGACCGTTACTCCAGTTCACCACGAAGGTGTTTTGCGTGACGCCGTCGATCAGCGTCGCGGGCGCGGAGAATTCGGCGATGATGCGCTTGGGATCGTAGACCTGGGCAAGGACCAGGATGTTGTCGAGCTTCGCCGTGAACGGCGTCTTGCTCGCGTTCTGCGAGACCAGGGCGACGCTGGCGCCAGAGCACTGGACCTCGAAGCGGAACGGGAAGCCGGCGATCGAGCGCTTGGCGCAATCATAGATGCGGCCGGACTTGGCCTCCTGCGCGCGCCAGGCGTCGGCGGCGATCTCGGCCTGCGACGCCGCATAGAACCAGAAGCAGGTCCAGGCGACGGCGAGGATCAGGACGAGGACGGGTGCGATGAAAAGGCCCCAACGGGAGCGGCGGCCTGCGGCAACGGTCATATTGGACATGCGGCGACCCTTTGACCTCAGATTCAGGCAAATGTAAGCGAGGGCGGCCTGCGACGAAAGGCGGAGAATTCGCTTCGCTTGGGGGCGCGGTTCTGGTAGCCGTGCCCGAAATGTCGGAAATCACCCTTCCCTCCGTCACCACGGCCAACGGCGACCTCTGGGTGTTCGGGTACGGCTCGCTGATGTGGCGGCCGGGCTTCGCTTTCGAGGAGCGCGTCCCGGCCCGTCTGGTCGGCGAGCACCGCGCGCTCTGCGTCTATTCCTTCGTCCATCGCGGTACGCCGGAGAAGCCGGGCCTGGTGCTCGGGCTCGACCGCGGCGGCGCCTGCCGCGGCATCGCCTTCCGCGTCGCGGAGAAGAACCGCGCCGAGGTCGTCGCTTATCTGCGCGCGCGCGAGCAGGTCACCTCGGTCTATCGCGAGGTGATGCGCTCGGTATGGCTGGAGAACGACGCGCGGCAGCGCGTCTCCGCTCTCGCTTATGTCGTCGATCGCGGCCATGTCCAATATGCCGGCCGGCTGTCGCTTACAGAGCAGCACCGCCATGTCATCCAGGGCCACGGCCGGTCCGGTGCGAACCGCGACTATGTGACGGCGACGGTGAAGGCGATCGAGGCTGAAGGCTTTCGCGACACGCAGCTGCATCAGCTCGCATTGATGCTGCATGGTGATGCACATTCCCTGCACGCGCCGGCGCCCACCGAAGACCGCGAAAACCGCTAGCCAGTCGGCGCGTAGCTCGGCGATGTGCCGATCAACTGCTCCTGCTCTTTCCGGCCCGCTTCGACGAGGCGCTCCGTCGCGTCCTCGATCGCCGTCTGCACGCGGGAGAGAAACTGGTCCTTCGGCAGGCCCGGCGGCAACGGATCGAGGAATTCTACCACCAGCGTGCCGGGATAGCGCATGAAGGTGCGGCGCGGCCAGAACAGGCCGGAGTTGAGCGCGATCGGCAGGCACGGCACGCCGCAGGACGAATAGATCTGCGCAAAGCCGGTCTTGTAGTCGGGCGGCGCCCCCGGCGCGCGGCGCGTGCCTTCCGGAAAGATCACCAATTGCCGGCCGCTGCGCACCGCCTCACGCGCGCGGCGCGTCATGTCGAGCAGCGCCTTCACGCCGGCATTACGGTCGATCGCGATCATTCCGGTCTTGACCAGGAACTGACCGAACACCGGAATCTGCATCAGCTGACGCTTGAGGATGAAGATCGGCCGGTCGAAGAAGCCCGGCAGCACGAAGGTCTCCCAGAACGACTGATGCTTCGCCACGATCACCAGCGGCCCCTGCGGAATCTTCTCCGCCCCCCGGAATTCCACTTTGATGTTGCAGACCACGCGCATCAGGACCAGCGTCGCCTTCGCCCACCACTTCGCAACCGTCAGCATCGCGCGCGGCGGCAATGCGAAGGTCGGCAGCGCCACGATCGCGAGGCACACCAGCACGGCGTAGAACAGCACGTTGAACACCAGCGAGCGCAGGAAAATCAAGAACATCGGTGGTCCGATCAATTTGCCGATCAATTGGCCTGTGCAGTGTTGGGCCGCTTCGGCTGCACGCTTGCAGGCTGCTCCGACATCTCGGGCGAAAGGTCAATCCCGAAATTCTCCAGCCTGACCCTGAGCTCGGCCGCGATGTACTTGACATATTCCGACAACAGCAGCCGCAAGGTGGGCGCCGAGGTCCACCACGGCTCCTCGCGCCATTTGTCGCCGACCACCGCGAACGGGATCAATGTCGTCTTCGGCATCGCATGCGAAAACTCCACCAGCGCGCGCGGCATGTGATAGTTCGACGTGACCACGATCAGCGACTGGAAGCGGCGCCCCTCGGCCCAGCGCCGCGCCTCCGCGGCATTGCCGCGGGTCGAGAGCGCGGTGCGGTCGAGATCGACGCAACAGGTCATGAAGGACTGGTTCTCCGGCAAGGTCCGGGAGATGTCGCTCGCCGTGGAGGTCGGATGCACGCCGGAGATCAGCAGCCGCCTGCCGTAGCCGGCGGCGAGCAGCTCCATCGCATCCGAGACCCGCGAGGAGCCGCCGGTCAGCACCACGATGCCGTCAGCCTTGCGTCCCGGCGCGATCTCGGCGCCGCGCAATTGCGACAGGAACGCGATGAAACCCGCCGCCGCGCCGACGAAGGCGAACGCAATCGCCGACACGATTGTCGCGCGCAGCCAGCCGCGCGGCAATTTCGGCGATCGATCGTCGGTCGGCGTCGTCATGCGATGTCGGCAATCCCTTCCCTAGATGATTTTATGACGTTTTGAGGCGAAGTGGAGTCTGGTTTATCAAGCCTAGTCGACATCATTCAGCGTCGCGAACAGCGTCTGGCGCGCGGCCACTGCGGTGATGGCGCCGATCAGCACGGCCTGGACCGCCAGCACGATGTAGCCGGATGGCCGCAGCGAGAAGGTGCCGAGCAGCGCGGCGAACTGGTCGCCGACGGGGGTACCGGAAAACCAGCCGGCGATCGACTCCGAGAAGCCGAACACCAGCATGGCGGCGCCACCGCCGATCAAGCCGCCCTCCAGCCCCAGCCTGAGGAAATGACGCAGGAAGTGGTTGGCGATGTAGCGGTCGCCGGCGCCGACGAAATGCAGCACCTCGACGATCGGACGGTTCGCCGCCATGGCGCCGCGGGTCGCGAACGAGACGGAGATGATGGTGGCGATGATGACGAGCGCGAGAATGCCGAGGCCGGCGAGCACGGTGGCGTTGGTCATCGAGCGCATGCGCTCGATCCAGGCGCGGTGATCGTCGACGCTGGCGCCTGGCGCGATCTGGGTCACGCGCGCGCGCAGGGTGCCGAGATCGAGCGACGTGCCGGGCTGCACGCGCGCGATGATCATGCGCGGCACCGGCAGATCGTCCATCGACAGCCCGGTGCCGAGCCAGGGCTCGAGCAGTCTGCCGCTCTCCTCCCTGCTGAACGGCTTGACCTCGACGATGCCGGCCTGCGCGCGCATCGCCTCCGTCACCGCTGCGGTGTCGCGGTCGAGGTCGCGGCCGGCCTGCGGGCGAACCTGGATGGTGATCTCGCTCGCAACGTCCGACTGCCATTCGGCGGCGGAGGCGCTGACCAGCAGCACCGTGCCCGTGGTCATCGAGGCGAGAAAGGTCATGATGGCGACGACGGCAACCAGCGCGCGGCCGTGGATCGAGGCGCGCGGCACGATCGGCGACATGTTGCGCGCCTTGGCCGGGAGCTGCGGACGCTCCTGTCCGAGGTCGACCAGCACGCCGCGCTCGTCGGTCCTATTCATAGACGTGCAGCCGTCCCTGATGCAGCACCAGCCGCCGCGCCTCGTACTGGTCCATCAGGCCGATGTCGTGGGTCGCGATGATGACGGCGGTGCCCGATTTGTTGAGCTCGATGAAGAGCCGCAGCAGACGGCGTCCGAGCGTCGGGTCGACGCTGCCGGTCGGCTCGTCCGCGAGCAGCAGCTGCGGCCGCGAGATCACGGCGCGCGCGATCGCGGCGCGCTGCTTCTCGCCGCCCGACAGGATCGGCGGCAGCGCGTCCATGCGCTCGCCAAGCCCGACCCAGCGCAACAGATCGATCACCTCCTTGCGGTAGCTCGACTCGCTGCGTCCCATGACGCGGAACGGCAGCGCGACGTTCTCATAGGTCGTCATATGATCGAGCAGGCGGAAATCCTGGAGCACGATGCCGATGCGCTTGCGCAAGTCGGCGATCTCGTCCTTGCCGAGCTGTGAGATGTCGTGGCCGAACAGATTGACGAGGCCCCGCGTCGGTCGATGCGACAGGAACAACAGGCGCAGCAGCGAGGTCTTGCCGGCGCCGGACGGGCCGGTGAGGAACTGGAACGAATGCGCCGGGATCTGGAAGCTGAGGTCGCGCAGGATCTCCGGCCCCAGACCGTAACGCAATCCGACATTTTCGAACCGAACCAAGCTCAGCTCCGTTCGAGAGGGGGCGCGGATCGCAGTGCTGCGCTCCGCCATACGCGATCAACGGGTTTTGCCGCCGTTATGGTTTCCGGTTCGTTAACGGTCGCCTTGTAGCATACGTGGCCAAGTCCTCGTTCATGCATCAAGGCTGGTCCATGCATATCGTCTGCCCCCATTGTATGACATCCTACGCCATCAAGCTTGCGAGCCTGGGGGCGAACGGACGGGCGGTCCGCTGTTCCCGTTGCAAGGAGACCTGGATCGCCCATGCCGAGGATGCCATCGAGGAGGCGTCCGTCCCGGCCATGGCCGCTGCCAGCCAGGCCGACGACCAGTCCGATCTCGCCGAGCAGTGGAACTCCTATGCCAAGGACGACGGCGCCGCTGATGCGCCCGTGGTCGACAGCCCCTCGATCGCCAGCGACTGGCCCGATGAAGAGGCCAAGCAAACCGAGGACGAGTGGTCAGCGGCGGCCCGCGAGGCCGAAGAGGAGGTCGTCGGCGCGCAGCATCAGTCCTGGTTCCGCGGCCTGTTCAGCCGCCGCGGTGCGCGGGTCAGCCGCCCGGCCGCCACCATTGCTCCGCGAAAATCCTATTTCGGCCTGCCGACCGCCTGCGCGGCCATGGGCGCACTGGTGCTGGCGCTGGTGATCTGGCGCGGCGACATGGTGCGGCTGCTGCCGCAGACGGCGGCGTTCTACAAGATGGTCGGGCTCGAGGTGAACCTGCGCGGCCTCGCCTTCAAGGACGTGAAGCTGTCCAGCGAGACCGTGGACGGTAAGCAGGTGTTGGTGATCGAGGGCGTGATCGTCGGCGAGGGCAAGAAGCCACTCGACATCCCTCGGCTGCGCTTCGCCGTGCGCGACGCGCAAGGCGCGGAGATCTACGCCTGGAATACGGTGCTGGAGCAGACCGTGCTGCGGCCCGGCGAGCGCGCCTTCTTCCGCTCTCGCCTCGCCTCGCCGCCGCCGGAGGGCCGCAATATCGACGTTCGCTTCTTCAACCGGCGCGACATCGCCGGCGGCAGCGTATAATCAGCTTGCAGAGTCCTGCACGGGAAGGTTCGTCCCAGAGATTGATCTGATGCCGAAAATATTAATCGCCGACGACGAGGATTCGATGCGCACGCTGGTCGCGCGCGCCATCGCCATGGACGGCCACGAGACCGTCACCGCGCAGGACGGCGCCGAGGCGCTGGAGATCCTGACCCGCGAGGGCGGCGCCTTCGACCTGCTGCTCACCGACATCCAGATGCCCGTCATGGACGGCATCGCGCTGGCGCTCTCGGCCGCGCGCGATTTCCCCGATCTGACCATCCTGCTGATGACCGGCTTTGCCGACCAGCGCGAGCGCGCCTCGAACCTGAATGCGCTGGTGCACGACGTCGTGACAAAACCGTTCTCGATCGCCGACATCCGCACCGCGGTGGCCGACGCCCTCGCAGCGAAGAACGGGTAACGGCGGACTGAGCTCGCAGCCCGTAGCCCGCATGAGCGAAGCGACATGCGGGACCAGCGGCCCCGGATATCGCTGCGCTCATCTGGGCTACAAGAGGGGTTATCGCCTCAAAAATCCTTCAGCAGCCGCTCGATATAGTCGAGCTCGATCTGCGGGCGCGAGCTGTCCCCTAAGCGGCGGCGGAGCTCTTCGAGGATGCGGCGGACGCGCTGGGCGTCGATCTCGCCGGGGATCTTGACGGAGTAGTCGTCGCTGAGATCGCGGCCGTGAAGCGGACGCCCCAGCGGATCGGTCTGATTGCCGCCGCTCTGCTGACGACCGGCCCGATTGCCGGGACCATCGCCCTGCCCGTCGCCATCGCCCTGCTGCATCGCCTCGGCCATCTTCTGCGCGCCCTTGCGCATCGCATCGAGTGCCTTGCCCTGCGAGTCCACGGCTCCGTCGGCATTGCCCTCGCCGAGCTTTGAACCGGCATCACCCATGGCGCCGTCCGCGGTGTCGAGGCTGCCATCGTCATCACCGTCGTCGCCGTCCTGGTCGCCGCTCTGGCCCTTGTCGCCCTGCTGGCCTTTCTGTCCCTGTTGACCCTGCTGTCCCTTCTGACCCTTTTGTCCCTTCTGCGCGAGGCCGCGCTTGGCGAGCTCGTCCTGCAGCTTCTTCAGGCGGTCGCGCAGTGACTGCTGATCCTGCTGCAGGTCCGACATCGACTGATCGCCCTGCTTGCCGCGCGAGCGGTCACGCCGGGAGTCCTGGCCCTGCTTGAAAGTCTTGTCGCGCAGTTGCTGCTGCTTGCGGATCATGTCGCTGAGCTCGTTCAGCGCCTGCTCCATTTCGCTCTCGCCGGATTGCCCGGGCTGCGCCATCTGGAGATTTTCCATGATCTGCGCGAGCTGCTCGAGCATGCGTTGCGCGGCTTCTTTATTGCCTTCGCGCGCCGCCTTCTCGATCTGCCGCAAGAGATCGTCCAGATCCCGTTGCGTGATGACGGAACGATCGCGACTGGAAGATTGGCTTCTCTCAGTCGCGCGCTTGTAGTCCTCGAGCTTCTGAATGGCGTCGGATTGGTTGTTCAGGCTCTTCCCGGACTCCTTCTGCCTGAGGCTGTCGCCGGAGTCCTGCATCGCCTTTTCCGCGCTGTCGAGCAGCGCATCGGGATCCTGATCCTGCTGGGCCAGGGCGGGGGGAACGCCGCCCAACAGGACGGCGAGGCAGGCGATCGACATCGCCTTCAAGACTGGTACGCGTGCTAGCTTCCGCATTTCCGGTCCCGCGTAAACTGGTTGGTCTTGTCGTCCCCCGCCTTGTTGGCTCGGTTGTTCGCCGACTTCCGATAGGCCTGAAGCTGCTCGCGCAAGATGTCTTGCTGCTGCGCCAGCTCTGCGAGCTGCTCGGGCGTCGCATGCTGGGTCTTCTGCCGCAGCTCGATCGCCTTGTCGAGGATGAGCTGGACCTCGGCGGGGAACGGCTGCCGCGCACCGAGCGGATTCTGCTCGGCGCGCCGGGCGAGATCGCGCACCTTGCCGGCCATGGCCTCACGAAGCTTCTGCGTCAGCACCTTGAGCTCGTCCTCGCTGGCACCGCGTTCCAGCGCCGCCTTGAGCGCGTCCTGCGCCGAGCGCAGCGCGGCATTGACGCTGCCGGCGACACCGTCGTCCTCGATCGTGACCGCGAAGGCCCACATGCTCGCCACGACATTGCGCAGGGCGTCGTCGGTGCGGGCAGCCTCGAGCTGGGTCGCAAGGCTCCGGAGGCCGAGATAGCAGCCGGCATCCGGCGTGAACAATTCGGGCGCGATCATCAGCGCGTCGAGCGCGGTGTAGACGTCGGAATTCCTGTTGGCGTCGAGCGCGAGGATGCGGCGTTGCTCAATCAGCGCGCGCGAGAGCGAGTTGGTGAACAGACGCTCGGGCAGGCGCATGTTGAAGGGTTCGCTTCTGGCCTCGTTGCCGGCCTCGTCCTTGGCGCTGAGCGTCAGCGTGACGTCGGCGCCGGCATAGGGATCCTCGCTGAGGTCCTTCACCGTTTGGCCGACGCCATTGCGGGTGCGCGCGTTCGGCAGCACGAGCGGGAATTGCGGCGGCTCGAACAGCGGCCGCGCCGCGGCCTTGCCGTCGGAATCCTTACTGCCATCCTTGCTGGCATCTTTGGCGTCGGCGGGGCGCAAGGCGATGTGCGCATCCGCGCCGGTGACGCCGTAATCGTCCTCGATCTTGTAGGAGAGCTGGAGCCCGCCGCGCGCCTGGCGCTCGGGATCCTTGGCAAGCGCGATCGTCGGCGCGCGGTCCGGCGTTGCCGCAAACGCCCATTGCGGCTGGCCGGAGGGCGCGCGGACACGCGCGGTGCCGTCAGCGGTGATGGTGAAGTGCTTCTCGTTGGTGCCCTTCGGTGCGGCCTCTGCGGGCGCGACCTCCTTGAGGCCGCCGGAGACGGCGACATCCAGGCTGCTGCCGGAGGAGCGCACGATCAGGGTCGAGCCTGCGGGAACGGCAAGCGGGCCGGACGCCGGCAGCGCCGCAGCCTCCTTGTTGGCGGCCGACAGGATGACCGGCGGCTTGCCGGTGTAGATCGGCGGGGTGACCCAGGCATCGACGCGAATATTCGCCGGCGCCAGCACGCCGTTCCAGTCGAAGGCGGCTCCGAGCCGCATCGCGCGCTCGTCGCCGGCGGCGAAGAAGGTCGCGACCAGCATCACCATGACGAGGGCGCGCAGCGCCCAAGGATCATGCAGCGGGAGTCGCGGATGGGGCAGACCGGCGCGGATGCGTTTGAGCGAGGCCAGCGTACGCTCGCGCTGCGCCTGCCACAGCGCCAGTGCGACCGGATCCTGCGAAGACAGCGTGTCGGTCAGCGTCGTCGCCGGGCGGTGACGGATGCCGGAGCCACGATCGAGCCGGGCCAACGCCTCATCGCGGCTCGGCCAGCGGAAGCGAATCAGGGGCAACAGGACGGCGATCGCGATGCCGGCGAAAACGACGAGACCGATGGCTCGGGCGATGAAAGGCAGCACCAGCCACAGGCCGGCCCAGGACACCACCAGGAACAGGCCGACGACGGTCAGAAGCCGCGCCAGATTTGGCCAGGCACGCTCCCACGCGATAGCATAGATGGCCCGGTCGAGGGCCTGCGCCAGCTTCAACCGCGACAGAGCGTCACTGTTGCGGATCGGGTCTGACGGCTCGGGGGTGACGCCGTTCAATCAACTCTCCAGGTTGCCCGGTAGAGTGGAGCCTATCACAACGGCAGCACTGAGGCATCCGTTCCCGTACGGGAGACACCCCTTTTCCCGCATAACACGAGGACGTGACTGGTCCGGCCCAACCCCGTAATTTCCGCGCCGCCACCCGTAAGACGAGAGGAAACACCATGGACAAGAAGATGCACGACAAGGGCCTGGAAGTCCGCAAAGCGGTGCTGGGCGAGGCCTATGTCAACAATGCCCTGAAGAACGTCGACGATTTCAACCGTCCGTTCCAGGAGATGCTGAACGAATATTGCTGGGGCACGGTGTGGGGCCGCGAGGAGCTGCCGCGCAAGACCCGCAGCATGCTCAACATCGCCATGATCGCGATCCTCAACCGCCAGCACGAGTTCCGCGCGCATCTCAAGGGCGCGCTCACCAACGGCGTCAGCCGCGAGGAGATCCGCGAGATCCTGATGCAGGTCGCGATCTATGGCGGCATGCCCGCCGCAGTCGACAGCTTTCGCATCGCGCGCGAGGTGTTTTCGGAGATCGACGGCAAGGCGTGAGCCGCAGCCCCAATCTCCGCTGTCATCCCGGACAAGCGCAAGCGCAGCGCGCGCTTGAGGCGCGCTTGTCCGGGACGACACCGAGGATGGAGCGAGCACTTTCACAACAACGAAGAAGAAAGAAAAGGGAAACACCATGGACATCGGATTCATCGGCCTTGGAAACATGGGTTTCCCGATGGCGCGGCGGCTGATCGAGGCGGGACACAGGCTCGTCATGTTCGACGCGCGCAAGGAGGTCATGGGCAAGCTCGTGGCGCTCGGCGCGACGGCCGCGACATCACCGAAGGACGTCGCCGATCAGGTCGAGACCGTCATGGCGAGCCTGCCCTCGCTGCAGGCGTCGCTCGAGGTTGCAACCGGGGCGAACGGCGTGATCGAGGGCAGCCGCGCAAAACGCTTCATCGACCTCTCCACCGTCGGCTCGGCGATGGCTGTGAAGATTCACGGCCTCCTCGCGGAGCGCAACATCGTGCAGATCGACTGCCCGGTCTCCGGCGGCGTCGGCGGCGCCGAGAAGGGCACGCTGGCGGTGATGGTCTCCGGACCGAAGGCTGAATTCGAGCTGCTCAAGCCCGCGCTCGACGTGATCGGAAAAGTGTTCTTCATCGGCGAGAAGCCCGGCACGGCGCAGACCATGAAGCTCGCCAACAATTTCCTGTCGGCCACCGCGATCGTGGCGACGTCGGAAGCCGTGGTGATGGGAGTGAAGGCGGGGCTCGATCCCGCCGTGATGATCGACGTCATCAATGCCGGCTCCGGCATGAACACGGCGAGCCGCGACAAGTTTCCTCGCTCGGTGCTGCCGCGCACATTCGACTTCGGCTTTGCCACGGGACTGATGGTGAAGGACGTGCGGCTGGCGCTCGCGGAGATGAAGCAGCTCGGCCTGTCGATGGAGGTTGCCGACGCGGTCGGGCGATTGTGGGAGACCGTGATAGCCGCAGAAGGCGCCGAGTCCGATTTCACCGCGGCGATCAAGCCGATCGAGAAGAAGGCGGGCGTGGTGGTGGGCGGAAAGATGAGCGGGTTGGCGGGACAATAACGCGCGGTCATCCTGGATCGGTGCAGGCCGATCCAGGATCCCGTCTCATTGCCGACCGGTCGGGTCAGCGATCATCGTCCCGGTGTCCGCCCTTGCAGAAGCTCGGATGGACTGCGCTTGCGCGATAGTCGAGCGGGCCCTCGAACTCGTCCTTGTACTTGACGAGGACATCGGGGCAGACCGCCTCCGCCGTCTCGAGATTGCCGCCGCAGCTCCAGTTGGCGGCATCGTTGACGTCACCCGTTCCCTTGTACTTTGCCGTTTGCGGATAGGGGCACAACGGCCGCGACAGTGCCGGCGCCAAACTGCGACCGATAACCTGGTCCGGTGCGACGCCTTTCTCGACCCAATTTACGAGCGCGGCAAAGTCGGCGCCATTTTGCGGCCAGGGCCCCGTGGTGCCGAGGCTGAAGATCGGCAGGCCACAATGGCCGACGCCGGGTGCGTGGTACAGGCGGTAGAAGCTCTGCACGCCATCGAAACCGGTTCGGTCGTGATTCCTCTGATAGCGCTCCGCCATCTGCCGGTAATAATTGAGGACACCGCGCGGATAGATGAACTGGTCGTTGGCGCCGAGGAAGGTCATCAACTTCCCACCACGGGCCCGGAAGGCATCGAGCGGGCCGAATGTGTCGGTCACATCGGCGATATTGCGGGAGCCCGCTTCCGCCACTCTGGGATAGGACAGCCCCTTGCCCCCGAGGCTGACGGTATTCCACTTGGTCGATGGCGGCGCGAAGCTCGGATCGATCAGATTCCATTCGAACTGGGTCACGCCGAGCGGAAACGGCGTCGGACCATTGAGGATCGAGAAGTCGCTGCCGCGATCCAACCCGAACCAGATTCGATTGCCATGCTTGTTACGTGGACCATCCCAGATCTTGTCGACCGCCCCCGCTTCGTCCGCGGTCAGGCAATTTGGTGCCGCCGGCGCGCCCGGCTTCCCACAGATGTTGGCCTTGGCACTGAAGCGGCAGGTGCGGGGATCGTTGATGATGCCGTCGACCACGCCGTCATTGGCGTCGCAGGCCGCGATCGCCGATTTCTGCGCCGCGACCAGCTTGGCCGGAGGGATCACTCCGCTCGGGCTCTCGCCTGCCTGCTCGAACATCGCGATCTGGCCCCACATCTGCGCGGTCTGGAAGCGCGTCCAGTACATCGCCGGAGCGCTGGCGAGGATGCCGTCGAGCTGGCTCCCGAGCTCCTGGGCCAGCAGATATCCCTGCCGGCCGCCCGTCGAGCAGCCGTTCCAGTAATTATAGCTGGGCGGCGTGCTGTAGTAGGCGGTCGCAATGCGCTTCGACCACAGGATCTGCTGTTTGATCCCGTTGCGGAAAAAATCCTGGATGAACTGGAGATTGTAGGTGTGGTCGGCATTGACGCCGGGCGTGCAGTCGCCGCCGGCATGGCCGCCATCCGTCCCCGATCCGACATAGCCGGCATTCACGGCCGCATCGACGTTGAGATTGCCGGCGCATCCGCCGCCGCCAAGGCCTTCGGTGCGACCGTTCCACGCGGCCACGGTCCCGCCTGCACCGCCGTCCGCCGGGCTGAGCGGCAATCCTATCGCGATCGTGATGTTCTGGCTCGGACTCGTGCCGTAGACCAGCGTGACGCCGCAGTACTTCGTGCTGGCAGGAGCCGCCGTCGTCTTGATCGTGCTGGTCGCCGACTTGATGGCGGGATTGTTCGCCAGCTCGAACCGCGGATCCGTCGCCAGGCCTGCGCATGTCGGTGCCGCAAGCGCCGCGGCAGCGTTCGGCAGCGCGACCGCTCCGACGACCAACGCAATGGTGGATGCGCAAACGCGCAACAGGATTCGTGAATACTCCATGATGCCCTCCCCGATCTCTGGTATTTTCGGGAAGTCGTAGCATCACGATGCGGGGGCGCCGTAGAACAAGATCGTCATCGGCTGGAACAAAACCTTCCGGTGGCCGATTTTTTCCGGGACCACGGGACGCACTGGAGAAGCACACCAGCACGCGTCAGGAGCGCGCGCCCTTCGCTGCCCTCGCAAGCCTTGCCGTCTCGGACGGCGCTTCTCCAAAGCACTCGCGATATCTCGACGCGAAATGCCCCATATGCGCAAAGCCCCACTTCAGCGCGACGTCGTGGACCGACAGCGCATTCAGCGGCGATGACAATTCCGCTTGCACTGCCTCGAGGCGAATCTGCCGCAGATAGGCAAGCGGCGTCACGCTCCTGAAGCGGTGAAATCCGTACTGCAAGGATCGCACGCTGATGCCCGCGGCCTCCGCCACCTCGCTCAATGTCAGCGCCTGGTGCATGTTGGCGCGCATGAAGTCGATCGCCTCCCTGATCTGGCGCGGCGTGGCGTCCTGCTGGCGGCGCTGGCGATCGCTGAAGCCATGCGGGAAATTCAGGAAGACCAGCCGCAGGATAGCTTCGCCGAGCAGCGCCATGGACTTCTCGGATCGAAGCGCCTCGTCGCGCATGCCGGCTCCGACGGCTTCGGCCAGCGCCGTGAGCATGCGGCCCGTGGGACCTGCAAGATCGAGCCGCGGGTTGAGCTCCATGCTGCGCAGCGAGCCACCCTCAAAAATGCCGGACAGCACCTTCCGCACCGTCGCGACGTCGAATTCCAGTGTGACGTGCGCGTGCCTGCCGCGTCCGGCATAGGCGATCGAGCTGACTTCCGGCACGCTCAATGCCAACGCGTAATGGTGGTCGATGGCCACGGTCCGATCCCGCACCCTGCCGCTCACCGTGCCCGAACTCGGCAGCACGAGCCCGAGCCTCTCCTTGCGGTGCGAGAGGCGGCAGGTCCAGTCGATCTCGGACTCGACATCCCACCAGGAGAATCCGCTCGTCGCGGCAAACTGGCCGCGCCAGCGGAATGCGCTTCGGCCGCCGTCCAGATCAATCCGCGCATGGGGAACGAGCCGATTGAACGTACTCAGGAACCTGTCGAAGCTCTCATCGCGGCTACTGAGATCGGTGAACATCGGACCATGTGCGCTGGAAGCGGGAACCGGCGGAACTCAATCCCAAACGCGCAATCTTGTCCAGCACGCGCAGCGCCTGCACCAGGAGACGCTTCGCTGGGGAATGCTCATGGTCTTAGGATGAACATCTGACCCGTCCCCCGGCAAACCGCGAGAAACTCGTACGATGGAACTGCCGTTCTTCCATCTCTACGGTGAGCCCCCCGACCCTCGCGCGTTCAATTTCGTCCATGCCGAGACCATCCCGTCGCGCTGCTCGCTCCATGACTGGCGGATCTGCGTTCATCGCCATGCCAATCTTCTGCAGATCCTCCTGATCGAGCACGGCGGCGGCGAGGTCCAGTACGAGACCTCGACGATCCCCTTTCACGCCCCCGCCATCATCGTGGTACCTCCGACCATGGCTCACGGGTTTCACTTTCAATCGTCGACGAGCGGCTGGGTGGTCAGCTTCACGGAGGACGTGGCACGAACGTTCGGGGATGCTGCGGGCGACACGGTCGCGCGCCTGAAGCGGCTGACGATGGCCCCCGTGGTTTCGATCGCGGAGAACGACATGGCCCGCCTGTCCGACCTGAGTGCGCGCCTCAGCGAAGAGCGCCTGCTCTCCCGCGAGGGGTTCCATGTCGCCGTGAACAGCTACCTTGCCCTGATCGCAGTTGAAGTCGGGCGTCTGGCGATGGGCCGGGGCGGCACCGCAGCCCATTTCAACGACGCAGTGATCGAAAGACTACTCGAGCTGATCGAAAGTCATTTCCGCAGCCGGCGGCTGCTAAACTTTTATGCGGCGAAGCTCGCGATGACGTCCGACGGCCTCAACAAACACGTGAAGCGCATGACCGGGGTGACGGCCGGACAGCTGATCAGGCGGCGGGTCGTCACCGAAGCAAAACGGCAACTGGCGTTCTCGGATCAGCCGATCAACGAAATCGCATATGATCTCGACTATGCGGATCCCTCGCACTTCGTGCGGTCCTTCCGCAAGGAAACCGGTGTCACCCCGCGAACCTTTCGCGCCAATGCCGGTCGCTTGGCCTGATCGCCTGCCAATCCCAAATCGCGCCGCGATTGCGCGTTGCCGCCGATGGCCTCGACGTCTCAAGCGGTTTCAATGTACCAGACCCGCCCCCGGGGCTACTGTGCATGGGGTTGTTTTGCAGGTTTTGCGTCCGCCTCACAGCCACGGCGCGGGCGTGTCCATCGCGATCAGCTGCTCGACCTCCACGCGCGGGCGCACCACGGCGTACTGATCGTCCTTCACCAGCACCTCCGGCACCAGCGGCCTTGTGTTGTAGGTGCCGGCCTGCACCGCGCCGTAGGCGCCTGCGGTCATGATGGCGAGGAGATCGCCGGGCGCGGGGGTCGGCAGCGTGCGGTCGAGCGCGAGATAGTCGCCGGTCTCGCAGACCGGGCCGACGACATCGGCGGTGATGGTGGCGGCGCCCGCGGCCGGCTGCTTCACCGGCAGGATGTCGTGATGCGCCTCGTACAACGTCGGGCGAATGAGGTCGTTCATCGCAGCGTCGATGATGACGAAATTCTTGCCGTCGCCGTGCTTCACATAGATCACCTTGGCGACCAGGATGCCGGCATTGCCGACGATCATGCGGCCCGGCTCGAACATCAGCGTGCAGCCGAGATTGTGGCTGACGCGCTTGACCATGGCGGCATAGGCGGCCGGCGCCGGCGGCGCCTCGCGGTCCATGTCATAGGGAATGCCGAGGCCGCCGCCGAAATCGACGTGGCTGATGTTGTGGCCGTCGGCGCGCAACGTCTGCACGAATTCGGACAGGATGCGGAACGCGGTCTCCATGCCGGAGAGCTCGGTGATCTGGCTGCCGATATGCACGTCGGTCCCGGTCACCTCGATGCCCGGCAACTTGGCGGCGCGGGCATAAACTTCACGGGCATGCGCGATCGGGATGCCGAACTTGTTCTCGGACTTGCCGGTGGAGATCTTGGCGTGGGTGCCCGCATCGACATCGGGATTGACGCGGAGCGAGATGCGCGCGGTCTTGCCCATCTCGGTGGCGATGCGGGACAGCAGCTCGAGTTCGGGCTCGGATTCGACGTTGAGACAGAGGATGTCGGCGGCGAGCGCGGCGCGCAGCTCGGTTTCGGTCTTGCCGACGCCGGAGAACAGGATCTTGTTCGGCGGAATACCGGCGGACAGCGCGCGCTTCAACTCGCCGCCCGAGACCACGTCGGCACCGGCGCCCAGCTTGGCCAGCGTGCGCAGCACCGACTGGTTGGAGTTCGCCTTCATGGCGTAGCAGACCAGCACCTTCTCGCCGGCGAAGGCCTCGGTGAAGACGCGATAGTGCCGCTCCAGCGTCGCGGTCGAATAGCAATAGAACGGCGTGCCGACGGTCGCGGCCAGCTCGGACAGGTTCACCGCCTCGGCGTGCAGCACGCCGTTGCGATAGTCGAAATGGTTCATGGCTTTAGGCTCGGTTGTCCCGGCTTATTTCTTGCCGGGAGGTTCGTCCAGGAGCGGGTCGAGAATAAACGGTTTCTTCCGGCCCTTGGCCGCCGCGGGCTCGGCCTCCGCACCTGATGAGGTGGGATTGAACATGCTCGACGTCTTCTGGGCTGCGGTCTCGGTGTCGGCAGGCGCGGCGCCGTTGGCCGCAGGCGCGTTGGTGGCGGTCGGCGGCAGATCCAGCGGACCTTTGCGGCCGCAGCCGGCAAGCGCAAGCGCTGTCAGGCTCAAGACAATGATGGCCCACCCCGAACCGGCCGGGCGAAACTTTGACGTCACGACGAAATCCCCACTACGCGCGGTGCACCATACAGAGATTGGCCCGCTCTGGCGAGGGCCGGATGACCATGAAACATCAGCGAAATTTTACCCTCAGCCCAATTTTCGCTCTTTTTCCAGCCGCTTCAACCAGCCCTTGGCCTGGGCCGTCACGTTCTTCGGCGCGGTGCCGCCGAAGCTGGTGCGGCTCTTCACCGACGATTCGACCGAGAGCACGCCGAACACGTCCTTGGTGATTTTCGGCTCGATCGCCTGCATCTCCTTGAGCGGCACCTCATGCAGTGCCACCCCGCCCTCGGCGGCCTTGGCAACGATGCGGCCGGTGACGTGATGGGCGTCGCGGAACGGCATTTTCAGCGTCCGCACCAGCCAGTCGGCGAGATCGGTCGCGGTGGCATAGCCCTCGCCTGCAGCGGCCTTCATCTTGGCTTCGTCGGGCACGAGGTCGCGGACCATGCCGGTCATGGCGCGGATCGCGAGCGACAGCGCGGCAAACCCCTCCATGGCGCCCTGCTTGTCCTCCTGCATGTCCTTTTGATAGGCGAGCGGCAGGCCCTTCATCACGATCAACAGACCGTTGAGCGCGCCGATGACGCGGCCGGTCTTGGCACGCACCAGCTCGGCCGCATCCGGATTGCGCTTCTGCGGCATGATCGAGGATCCGGTGGTGAACTTGTCGCTGAGCCGGATCATGCCGACCAGCGGCGAGGTCCAGATCACGATCTCCTCGGCAAAGCGCGACATGTGCACAGCACAGATCGAGGCTGCCGACAGCGTCTCCAGCACGAAGTCGCGGTCGGACACCGCATCGAGCGAGTTCGCCATGGGACGGTCGAAGGCAAGCGCTTTCGCGGTGGCGTGGCGGTCGATCGGGAACGAGGTGCCGGCGAGCGCGGCGGCGCCGAGCGGAGATTCGTTCAGGCGCTTGCGCGCATCCTGGAAGCGGCCGCGATCGCGCGCGGCCATCTCGACATAGGCGAGCAGATGGTGGCCGAAGGTCACCGGCTGCGCGGTCTGCAGATGGGTGAAGCCGGGCATCACGGTGCCGGCATGCTCCAGCGCGCGCTCGACCAGCGCCTGCTGGAACGCGGCGAGCGCGGCGTCGGTCTCGTCGAGAACGTCGCGCACATAGAGACGAAAATCCGTCGCGACCTGGTCGTTGCGCGAGCGCGCGGTGTGCAGCCTTCCGGCGGCGGGGCCGATCAGCTCGGACAGGCGGCTCTCGACATTCATATGGATGTCCTCGAGCGAGCGCTTGAATTCGAAGCCGCCCTTGCCGATTTCTGACAAAATCGTGTCTAGACCCTTGCCGATATTTTTCGCATCAGAGCCCGTGATGATGCCCTTCGCGGCGAGCATCGCAGCGTGAGCCTTGGACGCGGCAATGTCCTGGGCGTAGAGGTGACGATCGACGTCGATGGAGACGTTGATCTCTTCCATGATCTCATCGGGACGTTCCGAGAACCGGCCGCCCCACATCTTGTTGCTCATGATCCCCTGCTCACGCCTTGATTTGCCGCACGTTTGCTGGCCGGTGCCAGCCGTATTAAGAGGTCCCTGATAGCCATATCTGCGACCGGATGACAAACGATATGCTCGACAAAAAGCCCTCCGCCACGCGCCGGGTCCCCCTCGTCATCGCCGCCGTGGCGGTCGGAGGGTTGGCCGCCTTCGCCGCGCTGTACGGGCTGGGCCTGAGCCGGGCGCCATCAGGCGATCCGACCTGCAAGCCAGCTGTGGCCACGGCGCAGAAGATCGCCCCGCTCGCCCATGGCGAGGTGGCGGCGCTGACCATGGCGAGCGCCCCGCTGAAGCTGCCCGACCTTGCTTTCGAGGACGCCGACGGCAAGCCGAAAAAGCTGTCCGACTTCCGCGGCAAGACGCTGCTGGTGAACCTCTGGGCGACGTGGTGCGTGCCGTGCCGGAAGGAGATGCCGGCGCTGGACGAGCTCCAGGGCAAGCTGTCGGGCCCGAATTTCGAGGTGGTGGCGATCAATATCGACACCCGCGACCCCGAGAAGCCGAAGACCTTCCTGAAAGAGGCCAATCTGAGCAGGCTCAGCTATTTCAGCGACCAGAAAGCCAAGGTTTTCCAGGATCTTAAGGCCGTAGGCCGCGCCCTGGGCATGCCGACCTCGGTGCTGGTCGATCCGCAAGGCTGCGAGATCGCGACGATCGCGGGGCCGGCGGAATGGGCGAGCGAGGACGCGCTCAAGTTGATCCGGGCGGCAACCGGCAAGGCCGCCGCGTCACTCTAGGAATGGTTCAGGCGGTGACGTTGAGATTGCCGCCGACGCCGGCACCGACATTGGCGAGCGAGGGCTGACCGGCGCCGAGCAGCGTCAGGACGGTGGCCTTCTCCATGTCGGCGTTCTGCTTGGTCAGCGTCGCCGCAATATTCGACTGCAGCGCGCCTTGCTGAGCGGCCAGCATGGTGCTGACCATTGCCATCATGTCCATTACGCGAACCCTCGTACCGGCCGTAACCTAGGCGCGAGAGGTTAACGCGACATGAAATGTCACGAAGCGGGTGCCAACCGAGGCAATGGTGCCGTAGGGTGGGCAAAGCGAAGCGTGCCCACCGCCTGTCTCGATCATGGAGAGATCGTGGGCACGGCGCAAGCGCGCCTTTGCCCACCCTACGGCACCGCCGCCTTAGCGCGTCGGAACCGGCTTGGCGCCGCGGTAGTCGTAGAAGCCGCGCTGGGTCTTGCGGCCGAGCCAGCCGGCCTCGACGTACTTCACCAATAGCGGGCACGGACGGTACTTGGAGTCGGCGAGGCCCTCGTGCAGCACCTGCATGATGGAGAGGCAGGTATCGAGGCCGATGAAATCGGCAAGCTCGAGCGGGCCCATCGGATGGTGCGCCCCGAGCTTCATCGCCGCGTCGATCGCCTCGACATTGCCGACGCCTTCATACAGCGTGTAGATCGCCTCGTTGATCATCGGCAGCAGGATGCGGTTGACGATGAAGGCCGGGAAATCCTCGGAGACCGCGACCTGCTTGCCGAGCTTGGCGACGAACTCCTTGGACGCCTCGAAGGTCGCATCGTCCGTGGCGATGCCCCGGATCAGCTCCACCAGCTCCATCAGCGGCACCGGATTCATGAAGTGAATGCCGATGAAGCGCTCGGGACGGTCGGTCGCGGCGGCGAGCCGCGTGATCGAGATCGAGGAGGTATCGGAGGCGACGATCGCCTCCGGCTTCAGCACCGCGCAGAGCTCGTGGAAGATCTTGCGCTTGACCTCTTCCTTCTCGACCGCGGTCTCGATCACGAGGTCGCAATCGGCGAGATCGTCGAGCTTTTCGGCGGCCGTGATGCGCGCCATCGCCTTGGCCTTGTCGTCCTCGGAGACGGCCTTCTTGGAAACCTGTCGCGCCAAATTGCCGTTGATGGTGGCCATGCCCGACTTGAGGCGATCGGCCGAGACGTCGTTGAGCACCACATCGAAGCCGGCCAGCGCCGCTACATGCGCGATGCCATTGCCCATCTGACCCGCGCCGATCACGCCGACCTTCTTGATCACTGCCGCCATCTTGTCATCCACCGGAACGGCGCGCATGTCGCGCCTGCCTATCCCCCGAGCCGGGAGGTCCGATTTAATCAGAACCTTGGCTCGAAACCTAGATTGGATCGCTTCGAAGGCGTGCCCCACACCAAAGAAAACGCCTCAAAAAAGCAACACCGGCCGGAGTTTATAGCTCCGGCCGGTGTTTTTGGCTCGTTTTACTTGCCGAGCTTGCCGAGTTCGGCCGTCAGCTCCGGAACCGCCTGGTAGAGGTCGGCGACCAGGCCGTAATCGGCGACCTGAAAAATCGGCGCGTCCTCGTCCTTGTTGATCGCGACGATCACCTTGGAGTCCTTCATGCCGGCCAGATGCTGGATGGCGCCGGAAATGCCGACGGCGACATAGAGCTCGGGCGCCACGACCTTGCCGGTCTGGCCGACCTGCCAGTCGTTCGGCGCATAGCCGGCGTCGACCGCCGCGCGCGAGGCACCGACACCGGCCCCAAGCTTGTCAGCGAGCGGCTCGATGTATTTGGCAAAATTCTCGCGGCTCTGCATGGCGCGGCCACCGGAGACGATGATCTTGGCCGAGGTCAGCTCGGGACGGTCGCTCTTGGCGACCTCCTCGCCGACGAAGGTCGACAGGCCGGGATCTGCGGCCGCCGCGACGGTCTCGACCGGCGCGCTGCCGCCTTCACCGGCTGCTGCGAAGGTCGAGGTCCGCACCGTGATGACCTTCTTGGCGTCCTTCGACTTCACGGTCTGGATGGCGTTGCCGGCATAGATCGGGCGCTCGAACGTATCGGGCGCGACCACCTTGATGATCTCCGAGACCTGCATGACGTCGAGCAGGGCGGCGACGCGCGGCATCACGTTCTTGAAGCGCGAGGTTGCGGGCGCGACGATCGCGTCATAGCCGGAGGCCAGCGAGACGACCAGCGCGGCCAGCGGCTCGGCGAGATCGTGCGCGTAGAGGTCGCCGTCGGCGAGCCGCACCTTCTTCACGCCGGCAAGCTTGGCAGCGGCATCCGCCGCGGCCTTGGCGTTCTGGCCGGCCACCAGCACCTCGACGTCCGCGCCGAGCGCGCTAGCTGCGGTCAGGGCCTTGTTGGTCGCATCCTTGAGCGACGCATTGTCGTGTTCGGCAATCAGAAGCGTCGTCATCAGAGCACCCCGGCTTCGTTCTTGAGTTTCGACACCAGCTCGGCGACGTCCTTGACCTTGACGCCCGCCTTGCGGCCCGCCGGCTCCGTCGTCTTGAGAACCTCGAGACGCGCGGCGACGTCGACGCCGTAATCGGCGACGGTCTTGTCCGCGATCGGCTTCTTCTTGGCCTTCATGATGTTGGGCAGCGAGGCATAGCGCGGCTCGTTGAGACGCAGATCGGTGGTGACGATCGCCGGTCCCTTCAGCTTCACGGTCTGCAGACCGCCGTCGACTTCGCGGGTGACCTTGAAGTCGGAGCCTTCGACCTCGAGCTTCGAGGCGAACGTCGCCTGCGACCAGCCGAGCAGCGCAGCCAGCATCTGGCCGGTCTGGTTGCTGTCGTCGTCGATCGCCTGCTTGCCGAGGATGATCAGGCCCGGCTGCTCTTCTTCCGCGATCTTCTTCAGGATCTTGGCGACCGCGAGCGGCTCGACTGCGCCTTCCGCCTTTACCAGGATGCCGCGGTCGGCGCCCATGGCAAGACCGGTGCGGATCGTCTCCGACGCCTGCGCCGGGCCAATGGAGACCACCACGACCTCGGTGGCCTTGCCGGCTTCCTTCAGGCGCAGCGCTTCCTCGACCGCGATTTCGTCGAACGGGTTCATCGACATCTTGACGTTGGCGAGTTCAACGCCCGATCCATCGCCCTTGACGCGGACCTTGACGTTGTAATCGACCACCCGCTTTACCGGCACTAAGACCTTCATCGATCCTCTTTCACTCAATTTGGGAGGGGGGTTATCAACTGGCGCGGAACCTAAAGGCCTGATCTGCCCCGGTCAACGCGCGAACGGGCCTAATTTTGGCCTTCTGAAATGCGGGCTCGATGGTCAGCGATTCTGGCCGGGAACCCAGAGCACGTCGCCAGCACCATTCCCATTGGCGGCTCGGCTGGCCACGAACAGGAAGTCCGACAGGCGGTTCATATATTGGATGCCAGCCGTGCTGACCGGCTCGCCGGGTCGTGCCGCCAGTTCCACGATGATGCGTTCCGCCCTGCGGCATATTGTGCGCGCGACGTGGAGATGAGCCGCAGCTGGCGTGCCGCCTGGCAGCACGAAGGAGGTCAGCGGCTTAAGCTTGTCGTTGAGCGCGTCGATGTCGCGCTCGAGCCGCTCGACCTGGCTCGCCACCACCCGCAGCCGCTCCGCTTTGCCTTCACGCTCGGGCACGGCGAGATCGGCGCCAAGATCGAACAGATCGTTCTGGATGCGGCCGAGCATCGCGTCGAGCTCGGGCGTGTCGCCGGTATGGAGCCTGACGACGCCGATGGCGGCGTTGGTCTCGTCGACGGTGCCATAGGCTTCGATGCGCAGATCGTATTTCGGACGCCGCTCGCCGGTTCCGAGCGCCGTCGTGCCGTCGTCACCGGTCTTCGTATAGATGCGGTTCAACGTAACCATGTCAGCGCCCCATCGCCCAGACTGCAGCCATGGCGATGACGATCGCCACGAACTGAAGCAGCACGCGCCAGCGCATCAGCTTTTGCGAGGTGTTGGGCGAACCGCCACGCATCATGTTGATGAGGCCGAGCAGCAGCACCAGCGCCACGGCGCCGACCGCGATCGGCAGGATGAAAGTCGTGAGGATAGATGCCATTGGGGGTAGATAACACCGTGCGCGCCGGTCCGCCATGGCGCTCCGGGGTGCTTCGCGATCTGGCTTTTGGGGCAATAATGTCAGAAGGTAGCGAGATGACCTCCGATTTGCGCCGCTCGCCTCCCCTCACCTCTCTCCGTGTGCGCGGAGAGAAAGCGGCGGTATAGGTCGCGCATGAAAGCGATCCGCTACATCTACGTCGTCGTGGAGGATGCGTTCTACACGTTCCTCGCCGACGACGGCTGGGCGATCGCAAGCCACATCGCGCTGTCGACGCTGATGGCGCTATTCCCGTTCCTGATCGTGCTGACCTCGCTCGCCGGCTTCTTCGGCTCCAAGGAACTCGCCGACCAGGCCGCCAGCCTGATGCTGCAGATCTGGCCCAAGCAGGTCGCCGATTCGATCTCGGGCGAGGTCCACGACGTCCTGACCACGACCCGCACCGGCATTCTGACCATCGGCGCGGCGCTGTCGGTCTATTTCGCCTCCAACGGCGTCGAGGCACTCCGGGTCGCGCTCAACCGCGCCTATGCGGTGGTGGAGATGCGGCGCTGGTACTGGCTGCGGCTGGAATCGATTGCCTATACGCTGATCGCAGCTTTCACCGCGCTTGCCATGGCGTTCCTGATCGTGCTCGGCCCGCTCCTGATCGAAGCGGCGCGACGCCATATCCCGCTGTTCGTCGAGTCGAACGAAAGCATCCTGACCTGGCTGCGCTACGGCATCACCATCAGTGCGCTGGTGGTGGCGCTGATCATCCTGCATGCCTGGCTGCCGGCGGGACGGCGCAGCTTTTTCCAGATCCTGCCCGGTATCGTCTTCACCATCGTGGCCTCGCTGATCTCCGGCGTCGTGTTCGGACAATATCTGGCCCGCTTCGCCAACAACTACGTGACGATGTATGCGGGGCTCGCCTCGGTGATCATCGCGCTGGTGTTTCTGTACTTCATCGCCGCGATCTTCGTTTACGGCGGCGAGCTCAACGCCGCGATCATCAAGTCGCGGCTTCCTCACGGCGTGTCGCTTCAAGCAGCGCAGTCGCTAGCGCCCGCGGAGACACAGGCTTGACCAGGAAGGCGTCGGCACCGGCCTCGCGTGAGGCCGCCTCGTCCTCGCCGCGCCCGGAAACTCCGATGATCGGAATCCGAGCCAGCGGCGCCGGCATCGTGCGGATCCGCCGGATCGCCTCGACGCCGTCGATGCCCGGCAGCACCATGTCCATCAGCACCGCATCGAACGCGCCTTGCGCCAGCCGGCCGACGGCGTCCTCGCCGCGCCCGATGAACTCGGCATGATGGCCGAGCTCGGTCAAAATGGTGTTCAGCACGACGCGTCCGAACGGGTTGTCCTCGACGCTGAGGACGCGCAGCGCCGCGACCGCTTCTGCATCCGCTTCGCCTTTCGTTTTGCGGGATTTGCGCGGTCCTGCCGCATCGAGCGACACCGTCAGCGTGAAGGTGGCGCCACCGCCGCGGCGTGGTGCGACGGCGATGTCGCCGCCCATCACACGCGCCAGCTGCTTGACCGAGGATAGGCCGAGGCCAGCGCCGCCGAAGCGCGAGGCAATGGTGACATTGGCCTGGGTGAACGGGCGGAACAGTCGCTTGATCTCGGCCATGGTCAGGCCGATGCCGCTGTCGGACACCGCGAAAGCAACGCCGACCCTGCCTTTGGCTTTGCCCTTGGCGGGACGCCACGGCTCGACAGCGAGCGCCACGCCGCCCTGGTCGGTGAATTTCACGGCATTGTCGATCAGGTTCTCCAGCGCGGCGCGCAGGCGGACGGGATCGCCGACCACGAGGCCGGGCAGCTTACTGGAGATCTCGACCTCGGCCTTCAGCCCCTTGGCCGCGGCACGCCCCGCCAGCGAATCGCCGGCGTTGCGGGCAAGCGTTTGCAGGTCGAACAGGTCCTGCCGCAGCGTGCTGCCGCCCTTCCCCGTTCTCGCAGCATCCACGAACAGCGTGGCCAGGCTCGCCAGATGCTCGGCACCGGCCTTGATGGTGTCGGCCCAGCGCCGTTCCCGTTCGCCGAGATCGGAGGTCGCGAGCAAATCGCTGATCGCCAGGATGCCGGTCAGGGGGGTGCGGACCTCATGGGCAAAGGCGGCGAGCGCCGCCTGGACCACGTCTGGCGCGACCGCCTTGCGCTTGCGCACCTGTCCGGCCGCCCCGGACCGCTTCCGAGGCGGTCGGCTGGACGTCCGCGTAGAGTGCGCTGGGCGCTTTTTCGCCGCCATGAATCCCCTTCGAAGTATCCCCTTCGGACCCCTAGGCTGTCTGTTGAGCATGGCACGCCCAAACACCTGGAGTCACGGCGACGTTTTGCTAACCCCCAGAGAAACTTAACCTAATCCCACCAGCTGACGGATGCCGGCAGGCGTGATGCCGGCCGCGCGCAATTCGCGCAGACCGGTCGAGCGGCTCGATTTCGAGAGCTTCCGCCCCTCACCGTCGCAAATCAGCCGGTGATGGCGGTAGGCGGGTTCGGGCAGGCCGAGCAGGACCTGGAGCAGGCGGTGCACCGAGGTGGCGTGAAACAGGTCCTGGCCCCGCACGATCTCACTGACACCCTGGAGCGCGTCGTCGACGACGACAGATAGATGGTAGCTGGTCGGTGTCTCCTTGCGGGCCAGGATCACGTCGCCCCACGCCTCGGGACGGGCGGGGACGATGCCGCGCTCTCCGTCGGGGCCGTCGCCGAGTTCGTTCCAATTCAGTCCGGCGGCGCGCTGACAGGCGGCCGCCATGTCGAGCCGTAGCGCGTAGGGCACGCCTGACGCGATCAGCCGCGACCGCTCGTCGGCAGGCAGCGATTTGGAATCGCCAGGATAGAGCGGCGCGCCGTCGGGATCGTGCGGCCACAGACCATCCGCCTCACGTGCGGCAACGAGCCTTGCGATCTCGGCGCGGCTTTCGAAGGCGGGATAGACGAGGCCAAACGCCGACAGTCTGTCCAGCGCGGCGCGATAATCGGCGAGATGCTCCGACTGCCGCCGCACCGGCGTCTCCCAGGTGATCCCAAGCCAGGCGAGATCCTCGTAGATCGCCGCCTCGAATTCCGGCCGGCAGCGCGTCGCATCGATGTCCTCGATCCGCAGCAACAGAAGCCCCCCGGTCTCGCGCGTGCGCTCGAAATTGAGCAGTGCGGAATAGGCGTGGCCGAGATGCAGGACGCCGTTGGGGCTGGGGGCAAATCGGAAAACGGGTGGCATCAGGCAAGCCGGAACGGAAGGGTCGTGCCGTTCTCGCGTTCAAGGCGCTCCACCACGCCGCGGTAAAACGTCCCTGCCCGCTGGATCATCTCTTCCGACGCACTTGCCGCACCTGCCTCAAACAGTCCGCGGGCAAGCTCAAACTCCGAATCGATGAAGCTCGCCACCGCGCGCGGCAGAGGTGCCGAGCCGAGTTCGTGCGTCACCGCCTTCCGTTCCATCAGGCCGACGATTTCCGCCGTCAATTCGCTCGGCGGGTCACACTGCTCCATAAGGGTCGGAAAATGCATCGGCGCAACGGCCTCAGCCGGATGCAGGCGCAGCCATCGTAAGGCGGCAGCAGGGCGAAGTGCATAGAAGATCTTCTTTTGCGGAACACTCGTCCCGTCACCAAAATAGACCCGTCGCTGCCGCTCGCCGAGATGAAGATAGTGACGGCAGACGGCCTCCCGGCTCGCCGCCTCTCTGGCAAACGCCAGAAACTCGTCGCGAAACCACGCCTGCCCCCGGTACACGACCGGCGGGCACAGCCATTCCACGATCACCGCGTTGCCCTTCAACAGGAGCTGCAGAGCCTTGCGCAAATCCCATCCATTGGCGTCGAGATCGCCCTCGAACGGGAGCTCGATGACATCGCGACTTGCCCACGGCGTAATGTGATCGACCGCGCGGCGCACATAGACAAAACGGCAGTCATAGTCGCTGTCGGGAGAGGCAAAGCCCCAGGCCCGGCTTCCGCTTTCGATGGCCAGCGGCAAGAAGACACGATGCTCATCGAGGACGCGGTCGAGCATGGCATCGATCAAGGCGACTTTCTCGTCGTCCATCTCCAGAGGAATATGTCTCAAACTCATTCAGCGCTTCCGAGATCGCGATAGTATCGTCTTAATCTTATCGTCCCGAGCCGTCCACAGGACGCGAAATCCGCATTACTGCGAGCTGATATCACCATGACCATCCACCTCGAAACCCAGTCCGACCTCGAAGAGGCCGTCCACGCGCTGATCAAGCGTGACCCGCGCCTGAAACCGGTGTTCGAGATCGCGGGCATGCCGGCGTTGAGGCGGCGCGAGCCGGGCTTTGCGGGCCTTGCCCACATCGTCTGCGGGCAGCAGCTCTCGACCGCGAGCGCCGCGGCGATCTGGGGGCGGCTGTCGGCGGCGTTCGATCCGTTCGACCATGACACCGTGGGCCGCGCCCGCGCCGACCGGCTGGGGCGGCTCGGCCTGTCGGCCGCCAAGATCAAGACGCTGAAGCATCTCGCGCGCGAGATCAGAGCGCAGCGGCTGAACCTCGACGTGCTCGCCGAGGAAGATGCCGACGCCGCGCATCATACGCTGATCGCGCTGCCCGGCATCGGCCCCTGGACCGCGGACCTCTATCTGTTGTTTTGCCTCGGCCACGGCGATGCCTGGCCGGCGGGCGACCTCGCCGTGCAGGAGGGCATCAAGATCGGCCTCGGCCTTCAGGCGCGGCCGACCGAGAAGCAGATGGCGCCGCTCGCCGAACCCTGGCGTCCGCTGCGCGGGGCGGCGGCGCATTTGTGGTGGAGCTATTATCGCGCGGTGAAGAAGCGCGAGGGCGTGCTGGCCGGGTCGAACTAAAGCGCGATGCGATTTGGACGACTCGCCATCGCGCTTTAGGTTGTTGTCCAAGCATGATCTTTTCGGAAAACCGCTGCGCACTTTTCCGGATCATGCTTTAGCCCCGCAGCCGCTCGCGATCGGCGCGGGCGCATTCGGCCACGAAGTCGACCACGGCGCGCACTGCCGGGAGCTCGACGAGGTCGGGATGGGCCAGCAGCCACAGGTCGGCCACGCTGGCGAGCTTCTGCGGAGCGACGCGCACGAGGTCGGAATAGCTTTCCGCGACGAAGCACGACAGCGCGGAGATTCCGATCCCGGCGCGCACCGCCGCGAGCATGTCGCCCTGCGAGGAGCAGCGCATCACGACCGTGCCCTGGCGCGTGATCGCATCGCTCCAGCGCGCCAGTTGCGCATTGGAATCCTGATCGGCAAAGCCGATCACGCTGTGCCCCTTCCACTCGCCGCTGCGCTCCGGCAGGGATCGGCCCGCGGCATAGTCGCGCGAGGCATAGAAGCCGGTGCCGAGACGGCCGATCTTGCGGCCGACCAGATTTTCCTCCCCGCTGTCCAGCGGCCGCAGCACGACGTCGGCTTCCCGGCGCCGCACGCTGGCCGGAAACGGATGGGTGATGATTTCGAGCCGGATGTGATCATGCGCGCTCAGAAAGGCGTGCAGCCGGGGCATCAGCCAGTGCGAGGCCAGCGTCGCCCCGATCGACAGCTTGACGGTTCCGCGCGCCTTGCGCCCGCCGGCGCCGACGGCGGCCTCGGCGCGGAGCGCGGCAGTCGCCATCGCCTCGGCATGCTCGCGCAAAGTACGGCCGTCGGCGGTGAGCACGAAGCCGTCGGCAGCGCGGGCCAGCAGCTTGGTGCCGAGCTGCGCCTCCAGAGCCGCGATCTTGCGGCTGACGGTCGGATGGCTGGCATGCAGCCGCCGCGCCGCGGCGGTGAAGCTGCCGGTATCGGCGACTGCGACGAAGGTCTTGCAGAGGTCCCAATCCACAGGCAGCTCCGTTCAAAGTTGAATACGCGTATGTTCAATCTTGAACGATCCGGCGCGCGCCGTCCAACCCTATAGTGGGGTCAAACCGCGAGGCGGAGCACCCGCCAGCGCGACAATCGACATGGAAGCGCTCACCATCGTCCGAAAGGACCGGCGATGCGCGTCGTCAGGAGGATCGGATGGCACTGCCTGCCCTGCTCAAGAACAATCTGGAGCTGCCGGTCGTCGGCTCGCCGCTCTTCATCGTCTCCGGACCGGAGCTGGTGATCGCCCAGTGCAAGGCGGGCGTCGTCGGTTCCTTTCCCGCGCTCAACGCCCGTCCGGTCGAGAAGCTCGACGAATGGCTGAGCCGCATTGAAGACGAGCTCGGCGAGTACAAATCGCGCAATCCCGGCAAGAAGGTCGCACCCTACGCCGTCAACCAGATCTGCCATGCCTCGAACGACCGGCTGATGAAGGACATGGAGATTTGCGTCAAGCACAAGGCGCCGATCATCATCACCTCGCTGCGGCCGCCGGCGGAGATCGTCGAGGCCGCGCATTCCTACGGCGGGCTGGTGTTCCACGACGTCATCAACGTCAAACATGCGCGGAAAGCCGCCGAGCAGGGCGTCGATGGCCTGATCCTGGTGTGCGCCGGTGCGGGCGGACATGCCGGCACGCTGTCGCCCTTCGCGCTGGTGCGCGAGGTCAAGCAATGGTTTGGCGGCGCGATCCTGCTGTCGGGCGCGATCAGCGACGGTTTTGGCATCGCCTCGGCGCTGACGCTGGGCGCCGACCTCGCCTATATGGGCACGCGCTTCATCGCGACACAGGAAGCCAATGCCGACGAGGTCTACAAGTCCGCGCTGACGCAGCACGCCGCGCACGACATCGTCTACACGAACCTGTTCACCGGCGTGCACGGCAATTATCTCGGACCCTCGATCGCTGCCGCCGGGTTGGACCCGGACAATCTCCCGGCCGCCGACAAGTCGAAAATGAATTTCGGCTCTGGCGGCAACATGAAATCAAAGGCGTGGCGCGACATCTGGGGATGCGGCCAGGGCATCGGCCAGATCACCGATGTCCCTGCCGTCGCCGAGCTCGTCGACCGGATGAAGGGTGAATTCGATCAGGCCCGGCAGGATTTCCTGATGCGCATAAGCGCCTGACGTTTCGCACGATAAGAACAGAACGGGAGGACACCATGAAGCTGGCAGCTGCGTTGATCGGTATGTCGTTGCTGACGCTCGCCGGCGGCAGCGCCCGTGCCGAAGGCACGGGCGAGATCCGCATCGGACAGACCCTGCCCTATAGCGGCCCGGCCTCCGGCTTCGGCGCGATCGGACGGACGCAGGAAGCCTTCTTCGAGAAGGTCAATGCCGAAGGCGGCATCAACGGCCGCAAGGTCAAGTTCATCACGCTGGACGATGCCTACTCGCCACCGAAGACGGTCGAGCAGACCCGCAAGCTGGTGGAGCAGGACGAGGTGCTGATGATGTTCGGCTCGCTCGGCACCGCCACCAACAGCGCCGTGCAGCGCTACCTGAACAGCAAGAAGGTGCCGCAGCTGTTCGTGCTCTCGGGCGCGACCAAATGGGCCGATCCGCAGAAATATCCCTGGACCATGCCCGGCATGGCCGCCTACGAGTCCGAAGGCGTGGTCTATGCCAAGCACGTGCTGCGGGCCAAGCCGGGCGCCAAGATCGCCATCCTCTCCCAGAACGACGATTTCGGCCGCGACTATGTCGCAGGCTTCAAGCGCGCGCTCGGGGAGAGGGCAGCTAGCATGATCGTCGCGGAGCAGACCTATGAGACCAGCGCACCGACGATCAGCTCGCAACTCTCGACCCTGAAGGCCTCAGGCGCCGATGTGCTGTTCGGCGTCGTGCTCGGCAAGTTCACCTCGCAGATGATCAAGGGCGTCGCCGAGATCGGCTGGAAGCCCGAGCTGTTCTTCGTGCCGACCTCGGCCTCGTCGATCTCGTTCCTGGAACCTGCCGGCCTCGACAACGCGGTCGGCCTGATCTCGTCGAGCAACCAGAAGGACACGATGGATCCGCAATGGGCCGACGATCCCGGCGTGAAGGAGTACTTTGCCTTCATGAAGCAATACATGCCGAATGCAGACCTCTCCAATTCCAACTACGGGGCCGGCTATCACTATGCGACGCTGCTGATGACGGTGTTGAAGGCCTGCAAGGATGATGTCAGCCGCGACAACATCATGCGCCAGGCCGCGTCTCTGAAAGAGGTGAAGTTGCCGCTGCTGCTGCCGGGCATGAGTGTGAGCACCGGCCCGGACGACTATCTGCCGTTCCAGCAGCTTCAGCTCCGCCGTTTCAACGGCAAGAGCTGGGTGGGCTTCGGCGACGTGCTGGATGATCGCTGAAGCCAGCGGAATAAGGACAGACCATGATTATCAGCGGCGAACGCCGGATCGGCTATGACGCGATCCAGGCACGCATCAAGCGTGCGGCGAGCGGGCTCCGCGCCCTCGGCCTTGCCGAAGGCGCGCCGGTTGCCATGATGCTGCGCAACGATTTTGCGCTGTTCGAGGTCGTCGCGGCCTCGGCGGCACTCGGCAGCCCGGTGGTGCCAATCAACTGGCATCTCAAGGCCGAGGAGGTCCGCTACATCCTGACCGACAGCGGCGCCAAGGTGCTGGTCTGCCACGCCGATCTGTTGCCGCAGATCCGCAACGGCATTCCGGAAGATGTCCGCCTCCTCGTCGTCGCGACGCCGCCGGAGCTCGCGGCGACCTTCGCCATTCCCGCTGATCTGACCGAGGTCCCCGCCGGACTGACCGATTGGGACTGCTGGCGCGACGGGCATCCGGAAACCCAGGAGCCGCCGCGCCGCGCGGCGGCGATGATCTACACCTCGGGGACCACGGGCATGCCGAAGGGCGTGCGGCGCAGGCCGATGCAGCCCAAGCAGGCCGCCGCTTCCGAACGCGTCGGCGCGATCGCCTATGGCATCAAGCCGCGCCAGGACCAAATCGTGCTGATCAACGGGCCGATGTATCATTCGGCGCCGCATTCCTACGGCATGATGGCGTTTCGCAACGGCTGCACCATCGTCCTCCAGCCGCGGTTCGACGCCGAGGAGCTCTTGGCGCTGATCGAACGCCACCGCGTGACGCACATCCACATGGTGCCGACCATGTTCGTCCGTCTGCTCCGACTGCCCGAGGAGGTCAAGCAGCGCTACGATCTCACCTCGCTGCGCTTCGTCGTGCACGGCGCTGCGCCCTGCCCGCCCGAGGTCAAGCGGGCGATGATCGAGTGGTGGGGACCGGTCATCAATGAATATTTCGGCTCGACCGAGACCGGCATCCCGGTCTGGCACTCCGCGGAGGAGGCACTGAAGAAGCCCGGCACGGTCGGCCGCGCCATCGAAGGCGGCATCGTCAAGATCTTTCGCGACGACGGCAGCCTCTGTGGTGCTGGCGAGGTCGGCGAAATCTACATGCGCCAGACCGCGGTGCCGGATTTCGACTATCACGGCAAGGCGCAGGCGCGCGCCGAGGCGGGGCGCGAGGGTCTCGTCAGCGTGGGCGACGTCGGCTATCTCGACGACGACGGTTATCTGTTCCTGTGCGACCGCAAACGCGACATGGTGATCTCAGGCGGCGTCAACATCTACCCCGCCGAGATCGAGAACGTGCTGATCGCGATGCGGGGGGTGCGCGATTGCGCCGTGTTCGGCATCCCCGACGCCGAATATGGCGAGCGGTTGTGCGCCTGCATCGAGCCGGAGACGGGCGCGCAACTCTCCGCCGCCGCGGTGCAGGCATTTCTGCGCGAGCGGCTGGCCAACTTCAAGGTGCCGAAGGAGATCCAATTCCTGGACGCCCTGCCGCGCGAGGCGACCGGAAAGATCTTCAAGCGCAAGCTGCGCGATCCCTACTGGGCGGACAAGAAGGCGGGGGGCGCCTGAACGCTCTTCGGCCAGCGTCGGCGCGGGCGGAATGCCCAGCCATATTCCGTCCGAGCAAGGCCGCATGCCTGCTTCGCCCGGGTCCCCGGCTTTTGGCGGGCGACGAAACCGTATAGCGTTCGACCTCAGAGGAAACGCCGCGAAGACGGCCTCGAGGTCGCATGCTGGACAGGACGAAGGATATTTCCGTCGCCGCGCAAGCCTGGCTCGATGACTTCGAGCGTATGCTGGGCAGGCCCGATCCCGCCACGCTGGACCGTCTCTTCCTCGCCGACAGCTTTTGGCGCGACGTGCTGGCGCTGAGCTGGAACCTGCAGACGATTGCGGGCCGCGAGACGATTGCGCAGGCGCTGGCCGCGCTCGCGGCCAAGGCGACGCCGAGCAATTTCAAGATCGCGCCCAACCGGGCGCCGCCACGCTGGGTGAGCCGTGCCGGCGCGAATAACATCGAAGCGATCTTCACTTTCGAAACCGCGATCGGGCGCGGCAGCGGCATTATCCGGCTCATTCCTGACAGCGCCGACGGCGATGGTCTGAAGGCGTGGACGCTGCTGACCGCCCTCGACGAGCTCAAGGGTTTCGAAGAGCAACTCGGCATGTTACGTCCGCGCGGCCAGGCCTATTCGCGCGATTTCCGCGGGCCGAACTGGCTCGATTTGCGCAGCGCCTCGCGCGACTATGCGACACGCGATCCGGCCGTGCTGGTGGTCGGCGGCGGCCAGGCCGGGCTTGCGATCGCAGCGCGGCTGAAGCAGTTGCAAGTAGACGCGCTGATCGTCGATCGCGAGATGCGGATCGGCGACAATTGGCGCAAGCGCTATCACGCGTTGACGCTGCACAACCAGGTGCAGGTCAATCACCTCCCCTACATGCCGTTTCCGCCGAACTGGCCGACCTATATTCCCAAGGACAAGCTCGCCAACTGGTTCGAAGCTTACGTGGATGCCATGGAGCTGAACTTCTGGACCGGCACCGAGTTCGAAGGCGGCGCCTATGACGAGACCAGGGGACGCTGGACGGTCTCACTGCGCCGCGCCGACGGCAGCAGGCAAACCATGCATCCCCGCCATGTCATCATGGCGACCGGCGTCAGCGGCATCGCCAACATGCCCGACATTCCAACGCTCGCCAATTTCCGGGGCACGCTGGTGCATTCCAGCCGCTACGAGGACGGCGAGAACTGGACCGGCAAGCGCGCGATCGTCATCGGCACCGGCAATAGCGGTCACGACATCGCGCAGGATCTCTATTCCAGCGGCGCCGAGGTGACGCTGGTGCAGCGCTCTCCAACGCTGGTCACCAACATCGAACCGTCGGCGCAGCTCGCTTATGCCACCTACAATGAAGGCACGCTCGAGGACAATGATCTGGTCGCCGCCTCGATGCCGACGCCGCTGGCGAAGAAGATCCATGTGATGCTGACCGAGCAGTCCAAGGCGCTCGACCAGGAGCTGCTCGACGGCCTCTCTCGCGTCGGCTTCAAGCTCGACTTCGGCGAGGCCGGGACGGGGTGGCAATTCAAATATCTCACCCGCGGCGGCGGCTATTATTTCAACGTCGGCTGCTCCAACCTGATCGTCGAGGGCAAGATCGGGCTCAGGCAGTTTTCCGACATCGAGGGCTTCGTCGCGGAAGGCGCGCGGATGAAGGACGGCTCGACCATTGCGGCCGACCTCATCGTGCTCTCGACCGGCTACAAGCCGCAGGACTATCTGGTACGAAAGCTGTTCGGCGATGCCATCGCGGACCGCGTCGGTCCAATCTGGGGTTTTGGCGACGGCCTCGAACTACGCAACATGTATGCGCGCACTGGGCAACCCGGCCTCTGGTTCATCGCCGGCAGCCTCGCGCAGTGCCGCATCAACTCGAAATATCTCGCGCTCCAGATCAAGGCGATCGAGGAAGGGATCTTGGGGCGGGAGGTAAGCACACCGTAGACCCCCGTCATTGCGAACAAGGAGACCGACCATGCCAGCCTTTCTCGGCACCGGCGAGCATCGCTACCGCGTCGTCGACAATTTCGCAAAGCTGCCGGACGGCTGGGAGCTGACCGACGTCGCTTCTGTCGCGGTCGACAGCCGCGACCAGATCTACGTCTTCAACCGCGGCGCCCATCCGATGGTGGTGCTGGACCGCGAGGGCAATTTCCTGCGCAGCTTCGGCGAGGGGCTGTTCTCGCGCGCGCACGGCCTGCATATCGATGCCGACGACAATCTCTATTGCACCGATGACGGCGACCACACCGTGCGCAAATGCACCACCGACGGCAAGGTGCTGCTGACGATCGGCATCCCCGCAAAGCCGTCACCGTTCATGAGCGGCGAGCCGTTCCATCGCTGCACCCACACGGCGCTATCGCCGAACGGCGAGATCTATGTCTCCGACGGCTATGGCAATGCGCGCGTGCACAAGTTCAGCCCCGACGGCAAGCTGCTCAAGAGCTGGGGCGAGCCGGGCACCGATCCCGGCCAGTTCAACATCGTGCACAACATCGCCACCGATGCCGACGGTTTTGTCTACGTCGCCGACCGCGAGAACCACCGCGTCCAGGTGTTCAACGGCGAGGGCAGATACGAAACGCAGTGGAACAATCTGCACCGGCCCTGCGCGCTGTGCTGCTGCGGCACGGCCAAGAGCCCGACCTTCGTGATCGGCGAGCTCGGCCCCGGCCTCGCCATCAACCGCAATGTGCCCAATCTCGGCCCGAGGCTATCGATCGTGGACGCCAAGGGCAATCGCATCGCGCGGCTCGGCGGCGAGGAGGGTCCGGGCATTGCCAGCGGCAAATTCCTGGCACCCCACGGCATCGCGCTGGACTCAAGGGGCGACATTTATGTCGGCGAGGTCGGCGTCACCAACTGGGAGACCAGCTTTCCGGACCAGGAGATGCCGGCCACGGTGCGCACGACGCGCTGCCTGCAGAAGCTGGAGCGGATGCGGGAGTAGCCAAAGGTAGCGCGCAGCGTACCGGTGAAGGCTGTTCCGCGCCGACCGCATGGCCCTCCCCGGGATCGCGGCTTTTTGAGCGCTTTTGCCACCCCGCCGCCGCATTGCTTGGACCTGAATAAGTCGCTCAACGGGCTTCACAATCCCGTCACGCTGCATGTAGTATGTCAATACATGCTGCTTCGCAGCGTATATTGGAGGCCGGGAGCGTTACTTGAACGCACATGTCTCGCAAGGCAGTTGGCCGGTGTTGGTGCTGAATGCGGACTTCCGGCCGCTGAGTTACTACCCACTGTCTCTTTGGTCGTGGCAGGACGCGATCAAGGCGGTGTTCCTCGACCGCGTCAACATCGTCGCTCACTACGATCAGGCGGTCCACAGTCCCACGCTGCAGATGCAGCTGCCGAGCGTCGTCTCGCTCAAATCCTTCGTCAAGCCGACCACCCATCCCGCCTTCACCCGTTTCAACGTCTTCCTCCGCGACCGCTTCAATTGCCAATATTGCGGCTCGCCCGAAGACCTGACCTTCGATCACATCATCCCGCGCAGCAAGGGTGGCCAGACCACCTGGGAGAACGTGGTCGCGGCCTGCTCGCCGTGTAACCTGCGCAAGGGCAATCTGACGCCGGCGCAAGCAAGAATGTTTCCGCGCCAAAGTGCGTTCGCGCCCACCGTGCACCAGCTCCACCGCAACGGTCGCCTGTTCCCGCCGAACTACCTGCACGACAGTTGGCTCGACTATCTGTACTGGGATACGGAGCTGGATCCGTAGGGTGACTGCGGCCTGACTTCCCAACTCCTGCTTTTTCGAATCGATTCCATCGGAACAGCCGCGGGCCATCCTTCGGGGCCGGCCGCTCATCCAACGGTCGACCATCATCGCACTCGCAGATGCCATGACATGCGTGGTGGTTAGCTCAGCCGTCTTCGTGCAGGCGGCAGGTGGGGACGGCGCGCGCCACGCTCTCCTGGCGCATGCGGGACGGAACCCGGAGGACTGGCGCTCGTTCAGATCAGAGCGCACGCGGCAAGGCGTGTCGCAGCGCAACCGAGAGAGGCTCATCATGCCCGCAACCGAACACGATCACGTCTACAAGATCCTGGACCTCGTCGGATCGTCCGAGACCTCGATCGACGACGCGATCAAGAATGCAATCAGCCGCGCCGCCAAGACCGTTCGCGAGATGAAATGGTTCGAGGTGGTGCAGACGCGCGGCCACATCGAGAACGGCGCTGTCCGCCACTATCAGGTGACACTGCGCGTCGGCTTCACGCTGGAGGGATGAGGCGGCGGACGCCGGGCGGAACCGCCACGCGCGGCGTGTGGTGAACATCCGCCTAACGCGAGGCTATCGAAATATCCACAGCCGTCTCCGGTCGAGTACGGACCTCGCGCAATCATCGCAAATATTGCAACAGGCCGTTAAGGTGAAAGTGGGAGGTTTGCTCCAATTTGGAGCAAGCCTCATGGTCACGAGTCGCGAACTCAGCAAGACGCGTCTTCCGCTCTGGGCGGCGGGCTTCGTCGTGCTGATTTGCGTAGCGATCCTGGGCTTGAGTGCCTGGCGCGAATGGGAAGCGCGTAAGGCCGATCTTGGGAACGCCGAGGTCGAAGTCACCAATCTGGCGCACTCCCTGGTCCAGCATGCGGACGACACGTTCGAGCTCGTCGACACGCTCCTGGTCGGGCTGGTCCATCGGCTCGAACTCGACGGAACGGGACCGGACACGATCGCAAAGCTCCAGGCCTATCTGCCGACGCGCAAATCATCGGACCGCATCCGCGGCATCTTCATCTATGACGCGAGCGGCCGGTGGCTTGCCACGACCGAGCGCCTCGACTTCTCCAAGCTCAACAACAGCGACCGCGACTATTTCCGGCGCCATCGCGACTCGCCGGATCCGGGCACGCTGATCGGACCTCCGGTCAAGAGCCGCGCCGGAGGCCAATGGATCATCACCGCGTCCCGCCGGATCAACGATTCGGACGGCGGCTTCGCCGGCGTTGCCCTGCTCACGATCGACGTCAGCTATTTCGTCAAGTTCTACGAGCGGTTCGACATCGGCCCGAACGGCTCCGCATCGCTGGTCAACAACGATGGCATCATGCTGGCGCGCAGCCGCGACGAGAGCGGCGCATTCGTCGGACGCGACCTGTCCAATGCGCCCTTGTTCAAGGAGTGGGCAAGTCGCCCCGCCGCGGCGGTCTACTATTTCAAGTCGCCGCTCGATGGCGTGCAGCGGCTGAGCTATTACCAGCGCAGCAGCCGCTACCCCCTGATGGTGCTGGCGAGCAAGTCACAGGACGACGTGCTGGCCCCCTGGCGGCGCGCGGCGACCGCGCGCATGACCTTCGTCCTCGGCCTCGTCCTGCTGATCGCGGTGATCGGCTACTATCTTGTTCGTCAGCTCGTCCAGCGGCAACGCACGGCACAGGCCCTCGTCGCCAAGGAAGCCAATTTCCGCCTGCTGGCCGAGCAATCCAGCGACATGGTAACCCGCATCGGGCTGGACAACCGGCTGCTCTACGTCTCTCCCGCCTGCGCACGCATCACCGGCTGGTCGGCCGAAGAACTGCTGGGCACGTCGGCCCTGGCCGGCATTCACGAGGACGACATGGAGCGGGTCGAGCAGGCCATCGCCGCGCTGAAGAATGGTGAGGCCGAGGAAGCGCGGTTCGTCTATCGCCAGCGTCATCGCGACAAGGGCGAGATCTGGGCCGAGGCGGCGCTGCACGTGACCCTGGCGTCGGACAGCGGCGCGATCGACGGCGTCGTCGCGGTCGTGCGCGACATGACCGAGCAGAAGGATCTTCAGGACAGGCTCGCCTCGCTGGCAACGACCGACGGTCTCACCGGTCTTGCCAACCGGCGCGCATTCGACGAGCGCCTTGCCGACGAATGGGCGCGGGCCCGGCGCGACGGCACGCAGCTCTCGCTGCTGCTGATCGACGTCGACCATTTCAAGAAGTTCAACGACCTTTACGGGCATCTGGCGGGCGACGCCTGCCTGCGCGCGCTGGGCCGGATTCTATCCGCCCAGGCCAGGCGCCCGGCCGACCTCGCCGCGCGTTACGGCGGCGAGGAATTCGCCGTATTGTTGCCGAACACCGGCCCTGACGGCTGCGCCGAGGTCGGCGAGGGAATTCGCCAGGCGCTGCAGGAGCTCGCCATGCTGCATGGGCAAAATCCGCCGTCCCGGCTGGTGACGACGAGCCTCGGCGGCGCATCGGCTGTTCCGTCCGAGACCACGATGGACGGCAGCACGCTGGTCGGCGCCGCCGACCGCGCGCTCTACGCCGCCAAGGACGGCGGCCGCGACCGGCTGGTGATGTCGGGACAGGTCATACCCTGGCCCGCGAAGACCGCGTGACGAGATCGGTGCTCTCAAGCCAGATGGCACGACACGAAGTGTCCGCCCGCTCCTTCCCTCAGCTCCGGCGCGCTTTCCGCGCAGCGCGGCTGGGCGATCGGACAGCGGGTGTGGAAGTGGCAGCCCGATGGCGGCTTCATCGGGCTCGGCACGTCGCCCTTGAGGCGGATGCGCTCGCGCTTGAGCTTTGGATCGGGCACCGGCACCGCCGACAATAGCGCCCTGGTATAGGGATGCTGCGGGTTGCGGTAGAGATCGCTCGCTTTCGCCAGCTCGACGATGCGGCCGAGATACATCACCGCGACGCGGTCGGAGATGTGCTCGACCACGGAGAGGTCGTGCGCGACGAAGAGATAAGTGAGGTTCAGCTCGGCCTGGAGGTCTTCCAGGAGGTTGATGACCTGGGCCTGGATCGACACGTCGAGCGCCGAGACCGGCTCGTCGCAGACGATCAGCTTCGGCTCGACCGCGAGCGCGCGCGCGATCACGATGCGCTGGCGCTGGCCGCCGGAGAATTCATGCGGATAGCGCCGCATGTGCTCGGCCTTGAGCCCGACCTTGACCAGAAGGCCCGCGACGCGCTCCTCGCGCTCTTTCGCGGAGGAGGCGAGATTATGGATGGTGAAGGCCTCGCCGAGGATCGCGCCGACCGTCATGCGCGGATTGAGCGAGGCGAACGGGTCCTGGAATACCAGCTGCATGTTCCGCCGCATCGCACGCAGATCATTGCCGCCGAGCTTACGCACGTCCTGGCCGTCGAAGGTGACCTCGCCGTCGGTCGGCTCGATCAGACGCAGCACGCAACGTCCCGTGGTCGACTTGCCGCAGCCGGATTCGCCGACGAGACCGAGCGTCTCGCCGCGGTTGACCGAGAACGACACGCCGTCGACCGCATAGACGGTGCCGACCTGGCGCGACAACAGGCCGCCGAGCACGGGGAAATGTTTCTTCAGGCCGCTGACGCGCAGCAGGGGTTCGCTCATGGCGCGTCTCCCAGGTTCGGATCGCCGAGATGACAGGCCATGCGATGGCCAGGCGAGACCTCGCGCAGCAGCGGCTCCTTCTCGGTGCAGACGTTCATGGCGAACTTGCAGCGCGGCGCGAAGCGGCAGCCGACGGGCGGATTGATCAGGATCGGCACCGAGCCGCCGATCGCCTCGAGCCGCGTCTTGTGCTCGCTGTCGAGGTCGATGCGCGGGATCGAACGGATCAACCCTTGGGTATAGGGATGGCGCGGATTGCCGAACAGCTCGTCGACGGACGCCTCCTCCACCACCTTGCCGGCATACATCACGACGACGCGCTGCGCCGTCTCGGCGACCACGCCCATGGCATGGGTGATCAGCATCACCGCCATGCCGAAGCGCTCCTTCATGTCCTGCAAGAGGTCGAGGATCTGCGCCTGGATGGTGACGTCGAGTGCGGTGGTGGGCTCGTCAGCGATGATCAGCTTCGGCTTGCAGGCCAGCGCCATCGCGATCATCACGCGCTGACGCATGCCGCCGGAGAACTGGTGCGGATAATTGTGCACGCGGCCTTCGGCATTCGGAATCTGCACCAGCTTCAACATCTCGATGGTGCGATCGAGCGCCTGCTTCCTCGACACCGCCTCGTGGCGGCGCAGGCTCTCGGCAATCTGCTCGCCGATGGTGAGCACCGGGTTGAGCGAGGTCATCGGCTCCTGGAAGATGAAGCCGATCTCCTTGGCCCGGATCTCGTCGAGCTGGTCGCTGGTCAGCGGCACCAGATCGCGGCCCTCGAAGATGATCTGCCCCGCCGCGATCCGGCCCGGCGGCATCGCGATCAGCTTCAGGATCGACATCGCGGTCACGGTCTTGCCGCAGCCGGATTCGCCGACGACGCAGAGCGTCTCGCCCCGGTTGATGGAGATGTCGACGCCATCGACGGCCTGGAGGATGCCGTCGTCGGTGGAGAAGTGGGTTTTCAGTCCCTTGATCTCGAGCAGCGGCGCCATCAGATCACCCGTCGCGCATCGAGCGCGTCACGCAGGCCGTCGCCGATGAAGTTGATGGCGACAACCGCGATGAAGATCGCGCCGCCCGGAAACAGCGCCCAGTGCGGGCCGATGTCGAGAAAGTCCTTGGCGTCGTACAGCAGGCGGCCCCAGGTCGGGGTGTCGGGCGGGAAACCGAGGCCGAGGAAGGACAGCGTCGATTCCGCGATGATCGCGGCGGCAACGTCGATGGTGCCGGCGATAATCACCGGGCCGAGCGCATTGGGCAGGATATGCCGCACCACCTGCCGCACCGGGCTGGCGCCGAGCGCCCGTGCGGCCTCGACGAACTCCTTCTCGCGGATCGACAGGAACTGCGCGCGCACGAGCCGCGCCACCGGCATCCAGCGCAGGCCTCCGATCACGAGCACGATCAGGATGAAGATGCCGCCTTCGGGACCGAACATCGATTTCAGCCCCTCGCGGAAGAGATAGATCAGCAGCAGCAGCAGCGGCAGTTGCGGCAGCGACAGGAACAGGTCGGTCAGCCACATCAGTCCGTGCCCGAGCGCTCCGCGCGACATCCCGGCGAGCGCGCCGATCAGCGTACCGATGAAGACCGAGACCAGCATCGCGGCGAGTCCAACCGCGAGCGAAATGCGCCCCCCGTAGATCATGCGCGCCAGGATGTCCTGACCGAGATCGTCGGTACCGAAGGGATGGGCGAGCGAGGGTCCCTGCATGCCCGCCACGATGTCGATGTCGTTGATCTTGACGCGCCAGATGAAGGGACCGACGACCACCGCCAGAATCAGAATGAGGAGCAGGACCGCGCTGACCACGGCGAGCTTGTGGCGGCGATAACGTCGCCACGTCTCGCGCCAGGGCGAGTAGGTGCGCCGCTCAGCGGAGGGAGATGCGAGGGTCAAGCCAGCCATACAGCACGTCCGCGATGAGATTGAACAGCACGACGAGGCACGCGAAGACGAAGGTGACGGCCATCACCACCGGCGTGTCGTTGGAAAGAATGGAGGAGATCAGCAGCGAGCCGATGCCGGGGATGCGGAAGATCTGCTCGGTGACGATGGCGCCGCCGAACACCGCGGGCATCTGCAGCGCGATCAGCGTGACGACCGGGATCATGGCGTTGCGCATGACGTGCTTGACGATGACTTTGGCCTGGCCGAGGCCCTTCGCCCGCGCCGTGGTGACATAGTCGAGCCGGATCACGTCAAGCATCGCCGAGCGCACGAAGCGGGTCATGGACGCCGCCTGAAACAGGCCGAGCACCGCGACCGGCATGATCGCCTGCCGGATCATCTCCAGCAACCAGCGGATGCCCGTTGCGTTGATGTCCGCCGAGTAGACGAAGGGCAGCCAATCGAGCGTGACCGAGAAGATCAGGATGAACAGGATGCCGGTGAAGAAGGTCGGCAGCGAGAAGCCGACGAAGGCAAGCGTGTTGGCAACCTGGTCGAACACCGAATAAGGCTTGGTCGCCGCATAGACGCCGACGGGAATTGCGACCAGCAGCGCCAGAATCTGCGCCGAGCCGATCACGTAGAGTGTGGTCGGAAGGCGCTGGAGGATGAGCGTATCGACGTTCATCCGGCTGACGAACGAAAAACCCCAGTCGCCGTGCACCATGGCCGACAGCCAGTGCAGGTAACGAAGATAGATCGGATCATCCAGGCCGAATTTGGCCCGAAGTGCAGCTTGCACTTCGGCCGGCACGTTCGGATTGGTCGCCAGTTCGGAGAACGGGTCGCCGGGAGCCAGCGCCAGCACGAAGAACAGCACTGCCGAGATGCCGAGCAGGCTCGGAATCGCGATCAGCAAGCGACGCAGGACATACTGACTCATCAGGGAAGGATCCTCTTAGCGGCCGTCCCTCACGCCTCTCGGTACCAGTCCTGGATGTTGTCGGTCCGATTGGCCCAGCCCGAGAGCGCCGGCCGCAACGTGTTGGAGGAGGCATCCACCAGCAGGCGATGCATCACCGGAATGAACACGGTGTCCGTCCAAAGCAGATCGTTGCACTTGATGTAGAGCGCGGCGCGCTTGACCGGATCGGTCTCGGTCTCGGCCGCCGCAATGGCGGCATCATAGTCCTTGTTGACATAGCGCGGGAAATTCTGGCCCTGCCACTTGTTCTCCTTGGTGGCGACGTTGGCGGAGATGTAGCGGCGCATGTGCAAGGCCGGATCCGGCTGCGTCATCGGGATCTGGAATTCCTCGATGTCAGCATAGAACTTGGGGTAGGTATCGGGGTTGGCGACGTCCGACGAGAAGAACACCGAGGCCACGACCGACTTCAGCTCGACGTCGATGCCGGCCTTCTGGCAGGCCTGCTTGACGATCGCCTGGGTCTTCTGGCGCGGACCGTTGGTCGAGGTCTGGTACAGCAGCTTCAGCTTCTTGCCGTCCTTCTCGCGAATGCCGTCCGCGCCGACCTTCCAGCCGGCGTCGTCGAGCATCTTCGACGCCTTCTCGACGCTGAACTCCCACGAGGTGTTCTTGGAGACGAACTTCTCGGGGCCGTTGAGGTAGTTGGCGGTGGTGCGGCCGGCGCGCCCGTAAATCGCCTTCTTGACGGACTCACGATCGACCAGCAGGGACAGCGCCTTGCGCACGTTCGGATCGGAGAAGATCGGATGCTTGGTCTTCATCGAGGACCGTTCGCCATCGACCTCGGTGTTGGGATCGGTGAAGTTGATCGCAATGAACTCGATGTCGCCACCGGTGGCGTAGACCGTCTTGCCCTTGCCGCCCTTCTCCAGACGCAGCAGCACGTCGTCTTCGACCTGCATGTTCCAGGCGAAATCGAATTCGCCGGTCTGGATCACCGCCCGCGCCGCGGAGACGGCATCGCCGCCGCCCTTCATCTCGATCGTGTCGAAATACGGCCGGTTGGGCATATGGTAGTCGGGATTGAGCTGGCCGCGGACCAGATCGCCCGGCTTGAACTCCACGAATTTGTAGGGGCCGGTACCCACCGGGGCCAGATTGTTCGGCGCCTCGCGGGACTTCGAACCCTTGTAGTCCGCGAACAAATGCTTCGGGAGAACGCAGCCATAGGCACCGACGAAGGCATTTGCCCAGAATGGCGTGGGCGTCTTGAACAGGATGCGAATCGAAAGATCGCTCACCTTCTCGACCGTGATGTCACCATAGGTGCTGATGCTGACGGCGGCGGTGGCGGGATCGCTGGCATATTGCCAGGTGAACACGAAGTCGTCGGCGGTGAGCGGCTTGCCGTCGTGCCACTTCACGCCCGGCTTGATTTTCCAGACCACCGATTTGGCATCGGCGGCGAGACCGCCGTTTGCAACCGAGGGAATCTCTGCGGCGAGAATCGGGTTGAGATTGCCGTCGGCGTCCCAGCTTGCGAGCGGCTCGTAGAACAGGCGCGATCCGTCCTGGTCCTTGGTGCCGGTGGCGAAATGTGGATTGAGCAGCGTCGGCCCCTGCCACCACAGCAGCTTGAGAGGGCCGCCGCCCCCGCGCTGAGTTGGCTTATAGACCGCGGGGCTCTGCGCCATGGCGACGCCGCCAAGCGCGAGGATCTGGTTGGCGAGGGGAGCGGTGAGACCGACTGCGGCCATGCGCTTGATGAAGGCGCGGCGATCCATCCGCCCGTCCTTCACCTGGCCGATCATCGAACGCAGTTCTTTATCCAGCATGGTTGTCCCCGTCTGGTTCCCATAGTGATGAGGACGGCCGTGGCAGATGGCCGCCCAATTGGCTGGCAGTAGATGGCACACCGAATGGGGGGCGCGTCAACTGGGACCGTGTGTATGCAAACGGTCTTCTGGCTGTCCGTTGGGCAAAACTGCGTTCCGTCAGCCCATCTGTTCGGCAATCCAGCATCAAAACATGCTGGATTGCGCGCTGCAGTGCGGAAAATTTGTTCGCCGGATCAGACGAAGTATCGAGGCGATATTCTACGCCACGGACATGTCGAGCGGCGGCTCAACATGATCCGGCAGCGGACAGATATAGGGTGTCTTGGCCGTCCGCTTTTTCAGGTCGGCCTTGGCGGCCTTGATCAGTTCCGGATCCGTCAGCGCCTTGATGCCGAGACCGGCCATCGCCTTGGCGGCCTGCACCATGGCCTTGTGCGCATGCGGGCTCTTGCCCTGCGCCACCACCTGCCAGGTGTGGAAGGGCGTGCCGATTGCAACCGTGGGGGCGTGAACCTGCACGGTCGGCACCACCCAGCTGACGTCGCCGACGTCGGTCGAGCCGACCAGCGGGTTGCGCTTGGCATCGAGCGGCACCAGGAAGTCGGCCAGCGGCCGATCGGTCGGCTCCATGCCGATCGCGTAGTAGACGGACGCGATGTCCTTGTCGCTCAACGTCGCGCGGATCTGGCCGGCAAAGCTCTTGTCCGCGTCGTCGAAATGCGGCGGTCCGAGCTCTTCCATGACCCGGTGCAGCGCCTGCTCCAGCGGCGCGTTCGGCAGGATGTTGGAGACCGCGGAAATGATCTTCATCTCCACCTTGGTCTCGGTCATCAGCGCCGCGCCCTCGGCGATCTTGCTCACGCGTCCGACCAGTTCGTTCATGCCGGGAAGATCCCGGGCGCGGATCGAATAGCGCACCCGCGCATGGGCCTGGACCACGTTGGGGGCGATGCCGCCGGTGTCGAGCAGCGCATAATGCACGCGCGCGTCGCTCGGCATGTGCTCACGCATGTAGTTCACGCCGACATTCATCAATTCCACCGCATCGAGTGCGGAACGGCCGAGATGCGGCGAGGCCGCCGCATGCGAGGTGCGGCCGGTGAAGATGAAGTCCGCGCGCGTGTTGGCGAGCGACGGCGTCACCGCGACCTCCCAGAAGCTGTGCGGATGCCAGGTGATGGCGATGTCGGCGTCTCCGAATGCACCGGAGCGCACCATGAAGGCCTTTGCCGCGCCGCCTTCTTCGGCCGGGCAGCCATAATAGCGCACGCGACCGGGCACCTTGTTTTCGGCGAGCCAGTCCTTCATCGCGGTCGCGGCGAGCAGCGCCGCGGAACCGAGCAGATTGTGACCGCAGCCGTGGCCGTGCCCGCCGGACTCCACCGGACGATGCTCGGCGACACCCGCTTCCTGGCTGAGCCCGGGCAGCGCGTCATATTCCCCCATGAAGGCGATGACCGGACCGCCCTCGCCCCACTCGCCCATCACCGCGGTCGGAATGCCGGCGACGTTCTCCGTGATGCGGAAACCCTGATGACGCAGCTCGGCGAGATGCTCGGCGGCAGACCGCGCCTCGGTGTAGCACACCTCGGGCATGCCCCAGACCTTGTCGCTGAGGTCGATGAAACGCGCCTTGATCGTGTCGACGCCACGCCAGATGTCGCTGCGGTTATCCATGCTTCGATCCGTGATCCCTTGGTCAAACGAAGCGGCAATGGTTAGCAGTTTCGCCGCACCGCGCCTAGCAGCGGCAAGGACACCAGCCATGCGGCTCGGCAGGGTCTCACGGCACGGCCCAAGGCGACTGGCCGCACGAACCACGGCACGATTACATTCTCGGCCTCGACAGCGCGTCTTTGCTCACGAACAAGAGGCGTCGCCGGAAGGCGGTCGGGCTCTCGGCGACCAGCACCCCCTTCAAGGATTGTAGGCCGCCTGCAAAGAAAGGCTCCCGAAGCCCATTGCCGTGAACCTCGGTCCATTCCGGTATCTGTAATCCGTACACGCGCGCAAGGTGCTCCGCCACTGCTGCCACGTAGGCGTCGTGCACAGCGTCGGTGGAATCGGGCCGTTCTTCGATGGCCTGCTGACGCGCGTGCGGGTTCATGTAAAACCAATCGAGAAATTCGCGGAGCGACGGGTCGAATTTCTGCTCGCCAGCTCGTACACGGCGAATCACGTCACTCAGCGTTGCGGGCTTCTTGCCAAACAGGCTCATGGTTGGCTCGACAAAGGCACGTGATCAGTTTCGGGCGCGGCTTCGAGGTTTGAAAAAATCTCCTCGAGCCCCAACCGGGTCTTGGGTTGAAGCATATTCTGCGGATAGAATTTTTCGACCAACGTGAGTGCGTCCTGGCTGTTCTTGATGCCTATGGCACGGGCGAGGAGCTTGATGTCGTCAATGTCCGAGTTCGTTTCGACACCGCCGACACGCATCGCCCGACACTTCATGGCAAATAGATATTCCGGCCTTGCAGTGTAGACACGGAGGCCCGGCTGGTCCTCTGTAGGGTAGGTCTTGAATAGAGCCTTCACGTCCGGATCGGCGTCTCTTTTGCTCAGCCACCCTTTCACTCCGTCGTTCAACCAGTTTTCATCCCAGCCGAACTCCTCAGCTATCTCGGCCGCCAGCTTTTTGATGAAATCCTTGTTTCCTTCAAACACCGCATCGACGTCCCCGGTGTTGATCTGCCGGTTCATGGTCAACAGGAGTGCCGATCCGCCGTAGATCACGATTTCGACGGTGCGGCCTGCGGCGAAGGCCCGGCGGCCAAGCTCGGTCAGCGCATTTTCCAGAGTCAATCGATCGAAATTCTTATCATCGCTCATGGCTTGTTCCACAGATGGTGAACGATACGCCTGCCACATGTGACCGACAATGTCTTTTCGGGCGAACGCCGAGGCCTGCAAGGCGCGGCCGCTCCAGAATTTCTGCATTTCGCGGCCGGTGCACGCATGGCAGTCTTTAAAGAGGGGCGTTTGCGGCATAGATTGTCTCTGATTTCACTCGGCGCTTCTCGCGCTAGAGACAGGTCAAAGCGCCAAGAGAAAGACCAGGAGAACTCCATGCCCGCCCTGACCGAATGGAGAGTGCCGCCGGCCAATCAGCCGCGTGCGGGCGACTACGGTTTCGATCTCGACCGCGCGCTCGCATCCGTCGTCGGCCTGCACGCCATCATCCCGCCGGACGCCTTCAGCGCCGAGACGCTGGGCACCGAACGCGCCGGCAACGGCGTCGTGATCGATGACGGCCTGGTGCTCACGATCGGTTATCTCATCACTGAGGCAGAGTCGGTCTGGCTGCACCGCGCCGACGGACGCGTGGTGGAGGGTCATGCGCTCGGCTTCGATTCCGAGACCGGGTTCGGGCTGGTGCAGGCGCTCGGCCAGCTCGACGTCGAGCCGCTGCCGCTCGGCTCGTCGGCGGCAACCCGGATCGGCGACCGCGTCGTGGTCGGCGGCGCCGGCGGCCGCACGCGCTCGGTCGCGAGCCAGATCGTGGCCAAGCAGGAGTTCGCCGGTTACTGGGAATATCTGCTGGACGAAGCCGTCTTCACCTATCCCGCGCATCCGAACTGGGGCGGCACCGCGCTGCTCAACGAGCGCGGCGAGTTGATCGGCATCGGCTCGCTTCAGCTCGAGCGCGAACGCGATGGCAAGGCCGAGCACGTCAACATGGTCGTGCCGATCGACCTGTTGAAGCCGATCCTTGACGATCTGCGCAAGTTCGGTCGCGTCAACAAGCCGGCGCGGCCATGGCTCGGGCTCTACTCGACCGAGATCGACAACCGCATCGTGGTGATCGGGATCTCCGCCAACGGTCCGGCGGCCCGCGCCGAGCTCAAGACCGACGACATCATCCTCGCCGTCGACGGCGACAAGGTCACGAGCCAGACCGCCTTCTACAAGAAGATGTGGTCGCTCGGCGCCGCCGGCGTCGACGTACCGCTGACCGTGCATCACCAAGGCGTCACCTTCGACGTCACGGTGACCTCGACCGACCGCTTCAAGCTCCTGAAGGCGCCGAAGCTGCATTGAATCCACGCCGAAGGGATCCGCAATGACCGAGGCCGTTGTGGACGACATCGTGGCCGTGCTCCCGCCGCTGCTCAATGCGCTGGAAGCGCTCGGATTTTTCGCCCGGCATCTGCATCCGCCGGCCTTTGCTTCCGTCATGAACGCGATCGGCACGCCGGAGGAGGCACTGCGGACGGCACGCACTGCGATCGGGGATTGGCCGGACCAGTTCGCCGGCTTGCGCGAGCGACTGGATCGCGCCTGCGACGAGACGCTCGCCGCCTTTGCCGGCATCCGCGAGGTCGAGCGCGGCAATGGCGATCTCGTCGCGGTCTTCCGCGCGCTGCGCCACCTGCCGCGCGCGCAGGAGGCGCTCTATCCGCTGGCGCTGCAATTTCCGCCAGTGAGCAGCTTCTTTCTCAACGCCGCCAATCGCGAAAATGCCGACCTGTTGTCGCGGTTCGAAGTCGGAGCGAGCGAAAATACCGGCATCTTCCACGATCACAACGAACCCGGCAGCCGCGGCGGCTTCTCGGTCTATGTGCCGGAATATTACACGCCCGATCGCGCCATGCCGCTGGTGATGGCGCTGCATGGCGGCAGTGGCAACGGACGCGGCTTTCTGTGGAGCTGGGTGCGCGACGCCCGCAGCCTTGGCACGATCCTGGTGGCGCCGACCGCGACCGGCCCGACCTGGGCGCTGATGGGCGATGATGCCGATACGCCCAATCTCATGCGCATCCTCGACACCGTGCGCAGCCGCTGGAGCATCGATGCCTCGCGCATGCTGCTGACCGGCATGAGCGACGGCGGCACCTTCTGTTACGTGAGCGGGCTCGACGGCGCCTCGCCCTTCACCCATCTGGCGCCGGTGTCAGCAACCTTTCATCCGCTGATGGCGGAGATGGCCGACGCCACGCGCCTGCAGCGGCTGCCTGTCTTCATCACCCACGGCAAGCTCGACTGGATGTTTCCGGTGCAGACCGCGCGGCAGACGCAGGCAGCGCTCGCAGCGGCCGGCGCTGATGTCGCTTATCGCGAGATCGACGACCTCAGCCACACCTATCCGCGCGAGATCAACGCGGAGCTGCTGGCGTGGCTGAATGGAGAGTGAACAACCTCTCCTTGGATGCGCCGCATGGCCACGGAACCATCAGTCCGGACCGACGTTATTGCCGGTCACCGGAGGTTCGCCATGAAGACTTTTTTCGGAATGATCCTGGGCGCGCTGCTGCTTGCGAGCGGCGTCTACGTTTATGATTCCATGCAGACGTCATCGGTCGCCAATCGCGAGGTGGCGATCACCAATCGCACCATCGTGAACTGGGACGTGGCGAAGGCGGACTGGGATGCGCTGCGCGATCGCGCGCATAAGGACTGGGTCCGGATCTCGTCGAAGTAACGACGCGGCTATCATGAACAAGGCGCCGCCGCGGATCCGCGGCGGCGCCTTTGTGCTGGCTAGGATCAGCGCAGCGCGTCAGTTCATCTTGGCCTTGCGGGCATCGGCGATGACCTGCTCGAACTCGGTCATGCTGAGCACGCCGGGCACGCGGTACTTGCCGACGATGAAGGATGGGGTGCCACTGAAACCGAAGGCTTCGGCCTGCTCGTTGTTGCGCTTGAGCAAGGCATCGATGTCGCTGCCATGGTCGGCAAGATCGCGTTTCAGGCGATCCATGTCGACGCCGGCGGCCGCGAGTAGCTCGTTGATGCGCGGCTCGGTCAGGCGCGAGCTGACGCCGATCAGGGCGTCATGGGCCGGATGGTACTTGTCCTGGAATTTCGCCGCGAGTGCGCTTCGCGCCGCCGTGACCGAGACCGGTCCGAGGATCGGCCAGTCCTTCATCACCAGCCGCACCTTGCCGTCGTCCTGGACGACCTGGCGCAGCTCGGGCTCGAGCTTGCGGCAATAGGGGCAATTGTAGTCGGACCATTCGACGATGGTGACGTTGCCGTTGGGATTGCCGGCGACGGGCGTGTCGGGATCGCGCAGCACCTTGGCTTCGGTCAGCACCTCGCCATCATCGGCAGCTGCCCGCGCCGAGGTGATGCGGCCCGCCGCGAGGGCGCCCGCCCCGATCAGCGTGAGCGCCGCACGCCGCGTCGGCACCAGGCCCTTTTTCCCAGATCCAGCCATATCTCGTCCCGTTTCGGTCCCATCTCCCCGAATACGGCTCGGGACCGGGAATTGTTACGGCTCATATAGAGTGTCGCGGGCACGATGTCATCGCGTGCTAGGCGCGGGGCAGCATCGCCATCAGTGTTCCGGTCATGGTGGCGATCAGCGTGGTCTTGCCCTCGTGCTCGGCAAAGGCCCTGGCCTCGCAGAACGTCAGCGTGCGGCCGGGCTTGACCACCTCGGCCTTGAAGACGAAGCGTTCGCCGCGGGCGGGCGCAAGCAGCGTGGTCTTGAACTCGACGGTGAGGATGCCAGCCTCGGGTGGCATCAGAGTGAAGGCGGCGACACCGCAGGCATTGTCCAGGCCTGCCGTAATGATGCCGGCATGGACAAAGCCGTTCTGTTGCGTGAAGGCCGGCGAATGCAGCATCGCCAGCTCGACCTCGCCCGGCGCGAGGCGGACGATCACGATGCCGAGCGTGCGCATCGCCGGCTGGGCTTCGAACATGGCGATGGCCGCCGCGCGATAGCCCGGATTCTTCGGCTCGAATGCGGCCATGGCTTACACCTCGACCGGCTCGGCAAGCTGCCGCAATGCAATTTCGCGGATGGCATCCGCGAACGGCGCCGACTTCCGCAGCCCACGATCCATGTGCACAGCGGTAATCTCGCAGGTCGCCGCGATCTCGCCGGTCTCGGCGTTCCTCATGTCGTGCCGGAAGCGGATCGACTTGTCGCTGATCTCGAGCAGATGACTGCGGATCTCGACGATGTCGCCGGCGAGCAGCTCGCGCCTGTAGGTGATGTTCTGCTGCACCGCCGCCATGCCGCGGCCGGAACTGCGCAAGTAACTCGGCGTCAGCCCCAGGCGGGCGAACAGATTCCAATTGGCCTCGTCGAACTTGCCGACATACCACATGATGTTCATGTGGCCGACATGATCGCATTGCCACGGATAGACCGTGCCGCGATAGGTCGCCTCCTGCTCCATCGCAATTCCTCCTGCCCTGTTCTGCCCTTTGGTGGCTTCTTGATACGGTAGCGTATCAGGGCGCCGTCGCGCTAGCAATACGGCACCGTATCAAGAATCGGCGAGGCTTTCTTCATGAGCGACGGCAAGGGCGATGTCTGGGTCGAGGCGGCGTTTGCCGAGCTCGCCCGCTCGGGGGTCGAGGGGGTCAGGGTCGAGGTGCTCGCCAAGAGCCTCGGCGTCACCAAGGGCGGCTTCTACCGCCGCTTCGCCGACCGTGCTGCGCTGCTCGACGCCATGCTGCAACACTGGCGCGAGGGGCGCGCGGCGTCGATCGCGCAGCAGACGCGCCTCGATGGTCAAGAGCCCCGCGAACGGCTGAAGGCGGTGATCCAGCTCTATTCGGAGCGGCTCAATCCGGAAGCCATGGCGATCGAGCTCGCGATCCGGCAATGGGCCCGCTCGGACGAGAACGCGGCGGCGGCGGTGGCGGGCGTGGACGCCGCACGGCTCAAGCACGTCGCCGAACTCTATCGCGCGACCGGCCTTGCGGCCGAGGAGGCCGACGCGCGGGCCTTCCTGTTCTACTGCTTCATCTTCGGCCAGAGCCTCTTGTTCGTCGAGCGCGGCCCGCGCAAGCGGGCGCAGCTGGTGGCGAAATCGGCCGAAAAGCTGCTCGATTAGGCGAAAAGGCCGGAGCGCTGCTCCGGCCTTCGCGTCGATACGAAGCTCAGGCAGCGCCCTTCAGCTTCTTGGTGCATTCGCTGTAATAGCCGCCGCCCTTCTGGATCCACTTCAAGCCACCATTGCCGTTGGTGGTCTTGTTGGCGTTGTACTGGTCGACGCAGGTGTGCATCCGCGCCTTGCCGGCGGGCTCCTTGGCGTATTTCGGATCGACCGCGTTCGGATAGATGGCGGGGCCAGCCGGCAAGGCCGGCGCGGCGGCGGGGGCCGCCTCCTTCTTTGGCTGTTTCGGCTCGGCGGGAGCTGCGGGCGCGGCCGCCGTCGGCGCAGCGGCGGGCGTTGCATCCGCGCCGCACTGGGCCTTGCGGAAGTCATTCCACTTCATGGTGCCGAGCGAGCCGTCCTTCTTGGCCGCCTGGTATTTCGCGCTGCACTCCTGCGGCGTCAGCGCCTGCGCTGGCACCGACGCTGCCAACGCCGCAAATCCCGACAACGCAATCGCGCACAGCCATCTTGATTGAATGGTCATCCCTAGGTCTCCTCCTTGGTCTTCCTCGACGGACGTGAAACGAACATTGCTATCCTAGCGTGCCGGCCGCTTGCGACAAGGATGCGATGCATTGCGCCGGCAAAATATAGTGATCGCGTCGTTCTCATCATTCATGTCGCGTTCAGCAACGCGAGCCGACGGTCCCTCCCTTCGCAATTCTCGCAAGCAGAGTGCAACACATGACCTTCACGTCCCGCCTTGCCGCCGTCGCCCTCGCCTCCCTGTTCGCCAGCGGCGCCGCCTTCGCGCAGACTGCCGCGCCGGCGACCAAGCCCGATGCAGCCGCCATTGCCGAGAGGAAGGCGCCGAAGGAGCGCTCGGCGGAATCGCTCGAATGCTCCAAGCAGGCCGACGCCAAGGGATTGAAGGGCAAGGAGCGCAAGAAATTCCGCCGCGAGTGCAAGAGGGAAGCGAGGGCCGGCACCGCGGCGCCCGCCACCCCTGCCGCCGACAAGAAGTAAGCGATCCTCCACGAGCATCAGGGAGAGGCGCACGCATTGCGGCATGACGAGCCTGCAATTGTGCGCTTCTCGCTGATTTGCGATAAGGCGGCGTGAAGCCAATCTCCACCTCCCTGTCGTTCGAATGGCCGAGCCGTGCCAAGCTCTTGAGCACGGCGGAGACGCTCGTCATTGGCACCGCCGGCGGCCTGGTGTTTCTCTTCGCCGGCCTTCCCGGCGGGCTGATCTCGGGCTCGATGATCGCGGTCGCCATCGCCGCCATCGCCGGCCGCCAATTGTCGCTGCCGCCGCTCCTGACGCAGACCGTGCTGGTGCTGCTCGGCATTTCGCTGGGCTCGGTGGTCTCGCGCCATCTGCTGCAGCAGGTCAGTGCCTATCCCCTCACCATCGGCCTGCTTGCGCTCGCGACCTTCTGCTCGACCTTCGGCTCCAGCTATTACCTCCAGCGCGTCCATGGCTGGGACCGCACCTCGGCCTTCCTGGCCGGCAGCCCCGGCGCGCTGTCGCAGATCACGATTCTGGCGGTCGAGCGCGGCGCCGACCTGCCGGGCATCGCGGTGGTGCAGACCATGCGCGTCATCATCCTCACCGCGGCGCTGCCGATGGTGCTGGCGATAGCAGGCGTAGCGCCCTCCGCGGCGCCATCGCTGACGACCGCAACGATCGCCTCGCCGCTCGACCTCGTCGAGCTGGCCGCGGCCTCGCTGGCGATGGCGCTGCTCCTGCGGCTGATCAAGTTTCCCGCGAGCTGGATGTTCGGCGCCATGATCGCCTCCAGCGTGCTGCATGGCGCCGGCTGGATCGAGGGCGGCCTGCCGGACTGGGGGCGCGGCGTGGCGCTGGTCGGGATCGGCGCGCTGATCGGCAGCCGTTTCGCGCGGATGCGGATCAAGACGCTCGCCGGCCACATCAACGCGGCACTGGGCTCGTTTACCGTGGCGATCGCCGTCTCCGCCATCTTCGTCGGCATCGTCGCGCTCACCACGCAGGTGAAATTCTCCGACGTCGTCGTCGCCTTCGCGCCGGGCGCGATGGACGCCATGCTGGCACTGGCGCTGACGCTGCACATCGACCCGATCTTCGTCGGCGCCCACCATCTGTCGCGTTTCGTGTTCGTGACCATCGCGACGCCGGGCATCGTGCATCTGTTCGGACGCACGCAGGACGATGTGGATGACTAGCAGAACGCTCTCGTAGGGTGGGCAAAGGCGCACTTGCGCCGTGCCCACGATCTCTCTCAATCGTTACAGGTGGTGGGCACAGCGCGCGAAGAGCGCGCTTTTGCCCACCCTACGGCAGCTACGCACGCTTCACGGTCCCTGCGAAGCCCCACGCGGCAATCGCGGCCATCACGAGCGAGATCAGCACATTGTAGCCGGCGAGCGAGAGGCCGAGGAAGCGCCACTGCACCTCGTCGCAGCGCACCACCTTCACGGTGTCGAGCTTCGAGAAAAGATCGCCGGCGTTGCCGAGGTTGACGACGGGGCCGCTGCAATCGGTCGGCCCCTTCCAGAACCCCCATTCGACGCCGGAATGGTAGGCGCCGAGACCGGCATTGGCGAGCGTCGCCAGCGCGAGGATCGCGAGCCCCGCCAGCAGCAGCGGCCGCGGCGCGGCATTTCGAGCCGCAACCGCCGTGAGCGCACCGAGCGGAATCGCGAGGTAGTAGGCGTAGCGCTGCTCCAGGCAGAGCGGACAGGGCAGGATCTCCAGCACCAGCTGGAAGAACCAGGCGCCCGCGATGGTCGCGGCCGCGATCAGCGTGACGAGCAGCGAGGCGGTCAGCGCGGCGCCGCCGGCAGCCGGCTTCAACGCAGGTATCGCGGCACTCTGGGTCGTCACGGCAGCCTCTTTCCGGTGGGTCGCGCCCTTAAGCCCTAACGCCGGTGCATGCGGCTGTCGAGAACGGCCGGGATCACTTTGGCGCGGGTTGACCCCGCTTTGTCCATGGCTATAGTCCGCCGGCTTCGCGACGCTCCCCTCAAGGGCCGACCGAGGGCCCCTGTGGCGGAACTGGTAGACGCGCTCGACTCAAAATCGAGTTCCGCAAGGAGTGCTGGTTCGATTCCGGCCAGGGGCACCATTCACATCAAATCTCTAAATCCTTTAAGGCGGCGGGCGCTGTTCGAGCTCGATGCGTTGAGCGCCTGGTGCGATCGAGACCGACCCTGACGGCGGTGCGGCTCACTTTGTCGTGTCGGCAAGACGCAGATTCGACACCCCCACGCCGCGGACGCGGAGTGGTGCCGCGAGCTCTCCTCCACTGATGTCGAGAACGAAGCCGATATTGTCGGCGCGCAGGCGGAATTCGATTGTCCTGCCTGCCTTGCGCCAATCCGCAGTCTCTCCATCGTCGAGATAGATAAGTCCGGAGCTGCCATGATCGGGCGCCCCGAACACGATCGCCGTCAGCCCCTTCTCGTCTTCGATCGGAACGATCGCGCCCGCGCGTGCGAAGACGGGCAGCCGGCCCAGAGGTGCAGCGACGATGATGGTCCGACCGCCCTCGTAGGGCGTCCCGTCATACCAGTCGTACCAGCCGCCGCGATGGGCGGGCAGATAGACTTTTCGCATCGTCGCGCCTTCCTCGAGCACCGGAGCGACGAGGAGATCGGGACCAAGCATGAAAGCGTCTTCGACGGTTGCTGCGAGTCCGTCGGAGGCGAAATCCCACAACAGCGGGCGCACCGCCGGCACGTCGTCCAGCGCCGCGCGCCACATCTGGGTATAAAGATAGGGCACGAGGCTGTGGCGAAGCTTCAGGACGGATCGCACCTCGGGAAGCACGCTTTCATGCATCCAGGGCGTATTGACGATGCCGCTCGTCTTCCAGGAATTCATCACCATGCGCGGCCACAGCGCGCAGAACTCGACGAAGCGGCACAGCAGTTCCGGACCCGGTGACGGGCCATGGAAACCACCGACGTCATGGCCGATGTTGTAGAGGCCCGACAGGCTCATGTTGAGGCCCTGGGTCAGGTTGTAGCGCAACGTCTTCCAGGACGTTTCGTTGTCGCCGCTCCAGGTCTGGCCGTAACGGGCGATGCCCGCGCTGCCGGCACGCGTGATCGTGTAGGGACGCTTGTCCGGTGCCTGCGCCGCCTGGGTCTCGTAGGCAAGCTTGTGCATCAACAGCGCCTGCGCCGGACGGGCCAGCGCCTGCGGATACGGACGGCCGTCACCGTCGCACACCGCGTCTTCGTCCCAGATCTCGAATTCGTTGTTGTCGCTCCAGACCGACGTCACACCATAGGCGAGCAGCGCGTCGCGGATGCCGTCCGCCCACCACCGCCGTCCTTCCGGATTGGTGAAGTCGATGTGGAAGCCGAGACCGTCCCAGAATTGCGCCACCGCCGGCTCGCCGGTCTCGCCGTCGGCGACCAGGATGCCATTGGCCCTTGCTTGATCAAGCCGCGGATGATCGTCGAGCAGGCAGGGCTTGATGTTGGTGACCGGCTGCATGCCGGCGGCTTTGAGCCGCGCCATGGTCGCGGCCGGATCCGGAAACTTGTCGCGATTCCAGTTGAAAACGTAGCGACGGTCGCCGATCGAGGTGTAGCCCGAGCCGAAATGAAAGCTGTCGCAGCGAATGCCGTGGCGTCGGCAATCCTCGATGAAGGCGGTGATCCGCGCGTCCGCATCCGGTGCGTCGGCGATGGTCATCGTCGTCATCGCGAAGCCGAGCGTCCAGCGCGGCGCAAAGGCCTGTCCGCCGGTCAGCCAGGAAAAACGACGCGTCACCTCCGATACCGTCGGGCCGGCGAGCACGTAATAGTCGAGGTCGCCGTCCTCGGCGCGATAGCTGCGGAACAGGTTGTGGTAGTTGTCGAGCGTGCAACCGAGGTCGACCGAGCCGAGGGCGAGATTATCGTAGAAGACGCCGTGCGCGCCGCGCGCGCCGTCGACGATGAAGAACGGCAGCATCTTGTAGAGCGGGTCGGACAGCTCGGCATCGTAGCCGCAGGGGTCGACGGCATCGATGGCGAAGCGCCGGCCGGTGCGGTCGAGCGGACCGGCCTTGTCGCCGAGGCCGTAATGGCGTTCGCCTTCGTGCCGTTCCATCGCGTGCAGCAAAGCGCCTGTCTTGCGCGACAGCAAATAGGCCTGGGTCGGGCGGTCACGCAGGAATGGCTGGTGCTCGCCGTCGCGGTACCAGGCGATGCCAAACGGATCGAGCGCTACCCGTGCGCTGAGACCACCGGCCGCGATCGTGACGATGGAACTCTCCTCCGACACCGAAGGCTTCGGATTGGCAAAGCCCGAGACATCGTCGCGCGACCGTCCCTCGAACGGCGGCTCGGTGCGATCAGGCGCGATCGCCCAGCCGCGGTCGAGGCGATAGCCATCCTGCCGGCGCAAGGTGACGCGGCCGATGTCGCTCTCCAGAATCGCGACGCGTAGCGTCGCGAGCGGAGCCGCCGCCGGTCCGGTCGCGAGGTCGAACAGCGCGGCGTGGCCGTCGAGGCCGCGGAAGCGGCCATGGGTCAGGGCTTTCATGAATCAGGCTCCGGGTCGATCAGGGCCGGGCGAGGGATGCGCCGGTTGCATCGAAAATGTGCAGGTGGCCGGCGGCGAAGCGGATCGCGACCGCATCGCCGCGATAGAACTGTGACTGGCCATCCTGTCGCAGCGTGATCTGCGGCAGGCCGGGCGCCGAGGCATAGATGAATGTCTCACCGCCAAGCCGCTCGACGAGGTCGACAGTTGCTGTGAGCATGCCCGTGTCGGGCGCGACGTCGATATGCTCGGGGCGGATGCCGATCGTCACGGCCGCGCCGGCCGCGAGACCGGAAGCCGCACGGGGTAACGCGACTTCACGTTCGCCGACCGTGAGGCGGAGCATACCGTCGTCGGAAATCACCACAGCCGGCAGGAAGTTCATCCGGGGTGAACCGATGAAGCCGGCAACAAAGGTATTCGAAGGGTGATTGTAGAGTTCGAGGGGTGTGCCGATCTGCTCGATCCGGCCAGATTTTAGCACCACGATTCGGTCGGCAAGCGTCATGGCTTCGACCTGATCGTGGGTGACATAGATCATCGTGCCGCCCAGCTTGGCATGCAGCGCGGCAAGTTCCTTGCGCGTCGCGACGCGCAACTCCGCGTCGAGGTTCGACAACGGCTCATCGAACAGAAAGATCTTCGGATCGCGCACGATGGCCCGGCCGATGGCGACGCGCTGGCGCTGTCCGCCGGAGAGCGCCTTGGGTTTGCGGTCGAGATAGTCCGTGAGCCGCAGCATGGCGGCGGCGCGCTCCACCCGCTCCTCGATCGCCGCAGGCTTCAGCCCCATGTTCTCGAGCGCGAAGGCCATGTTCTTGCGCACGCTCATGTGCGGATAAAGCGCATAGGACTGGAATACCATGGCGAGCCCGCGCTCGGAGGCCGGCAGATGGGTGACGCGCTCCCCGTCGATATGGACCTCGCCGCTGGTTACGTTTTCGAGGCCGGCGATGACGCGCAGCAGCGTCGACTTTCCGCAACCGGACGGCCCGACGAAGACGACGAATTCGCCATCCTTCACGACGAGATCGATGTCGTGTAGCACGTCGATGGTGCCGAAGGATTTGCGTGCGCCCGCGAGTTTCAGTTCAGCCATGGTCGATAGCCTCGATCGATCACTTCATGCCCGTCGAGCCGATGCCCGTCGTGATGAAGCGCTGGAGGAAGACAAAGACGAGCGCGACGGGAATGAGCGTCACGACTGTCATCGCAAGCAGGTAATGCCACTGGGTCTGGAGTTCGCCCTGGAACGCATTGAGTGCGATCTGCAGCGTGTAGACCTCGGTCTTGGTCAGCACCGCGAGGGGCCACAGGAATTCGTTCCAGCGCCACATGATCGAGAAAATCGCCAGAACCGCCAGCGCCGGCAGGGTCAGCGGCATGACGATGCGCCAATAGATCTGCCACTCGGACGCCTTGTCCATGCGCGCGGCCTCGATCAGATCCTTTGGCAAGGTCAGCATGTACTGCCGGAGCAGGAACACGCCCGTCGGCGTCGCGGCACCCGGCAGGATCACAGCCCACAGCGAGTTGGTGAGGCCGAGTTCGGTCACCACCAGATAGACCGGCACGAGGATGATGGTCATCGGGATCATCAGCGTTCCGATCACCGCCAGCGTCGCCGCCTGCTTGCCGGGGAACTGGTAGATGGCGAGCCCGTAGGAGGCCATGGAATTGATCAGCAGCGTGATCAGCGTCGCGACAACGGTCACGAATACCGAATTGGACAGGAAGCGCAGGAAGGCGAAGCGCTGCAGCGGCTCGCTGTAATTCTCGGTCGCAAGCGCTATGCGGCGCACCGGCCCGCGCTTGTCGATCGCGACGCGGAACTGTTGCGAGGGATCGGCGGGATCGACCATCTGGGCCATGAGCCCGACGCGCCGGATCTGCGCCAGTTCGCGTGTCGTGCCGTCGGGAAGCGTCACGCGGAACAGCGGCAGCTTCTGTGGCTGATCTGGTACCGTCACCTCGACCTGTGCGAATGGCAGCAGCGATGGAGGAAATTCCAATAATGCGCTCTGGGTCTTGAACGATGACAGCACGAGCCACAGCACCGGCCCGAACATCAGGACGACACCGAACGCGAGATAGACGTAGGCCGCGACGTCGGTCCAGTGCAGCGGCCGCCCTTGCCCGTTGCGACGCTGACCAAGCAGGCTTGAAAGGCGCATGGTTGCCATATCAGACCTCTTTGCGCCGCGCGGCGGCGAATTGCAGGAGTGTCAGGACGAAAAGGACGACGCCGAGCACGACGGAGGCGGCGGCGGCGAGGCCGAAATTCTGCACCTGGCTGGAGAACGCGGTCTCATAGATGTATTGGACGACCATCAGCGTCGCGGTGCCGGGACCGCCGCCGGTCAGCACGAAGACCTCGTCGAAGGTCTGCGCTCCCTTGATCAGCGCGAGCACGATCACGACGATCATGTTCGGCCATAGCAGCGGCAGCGTGATGCGTATCAGCACGCGCCAGCGCGGCGTCGCGTCCATCTCCGCCGCCTCGTAGAGGTCGGCCGGGATCGCTTGCAGGCCGGCGAGCAGGATCAGGGTATAGAACCCCATATGCGCCCACACCGAGACGAACACCGCCCAGAACATCGCCCAGCTCGGATCGACGAAGAACAGGATCTTCTGCCCACCGAGCGTGGTGATGGCGGCGTTGAGGAGCCCGTCGCGCTGCAGGATCCATTTCCAGATCAGCGCGACGACCACGGGCGACAGCAGGACGGGGAAGAAATATACCGCGCGGAAAAAGCCGCGACCGCGGATCTTCATGTTGAGGACGAGCGCCGTGACGAGCGAAATCAGCACCATCGCCGTCACCTGGAATACGATGAACTTCGCGGTATTGGCGACGCCGCGCCAGAAATGGTCCTCGCGGCAACTCGCCGGATCGAGATAGGAGCCGCAGTCGAACAGATAGGCGAACTGGTCGCCGCCGACATAGGGGCGCTGCGAGGGAAACAGGGCCGTGCCGCCGGTCACCGAGAACACGATGTTGATACCGATCGGCAGGAACACGAACAGGCCAAAGAAGACGAAGTTAGGCAGCAGGAACACGTAGGCCATCTGCCTCGCGCCGATCATGCGCTGGATCCAGCGCATCGGCGGATCGAGCAGCCGCAACGCGACGCCAACCGGCAGGACAGCGGATTGCCCAAGCCGTGAGAACGCGCCAATTGCTATGCCGCGCTCCGGTCGAATGGCGGACGGAATGTCCGGCATGGCAGTGATCCTCCGGCCGATGAACCAGTTCGCGTCACTTCTTGTTGCGCTCGGAGATCTGTTGCGCGACGTCGGCCGTGATGCGCTTGTAGGCGTCCTCGAGCGTCGTCTCGCCGGAGACCGCCTGCCCGAGCCGGCTGATGACGGCGTTCAGGACGATCCGGCTGTTGCCGTAGCCTTGGGTTCGATAAGCGATCGGGGAAATCTGGGCGGCGCTCACGGTGAAGACCTTCAGCGCGGCAGCAGCATCCGGGCCAGCCGTCGGGTAGTCGATGCCCTTCTTCGCGAGCCCAAGGTGGCCGGGCACGAAGAGCGAGCGCGAGTAGAACTCCGCCAGCACCGGTTCGCTCGCGAGATATTCCATCACCCGCGCGACTTCCTTGGGATGCTGGGTCGTCTTGAAGGCCACGAGACCGGCGCCGCCCGGCATGCTGCTGCACCCGCCCGGCCCGCAAGGATTGGGCACCGCCACCCAGTCGAAGGCGTCACCGATGGTCTTGGCGAACTGGCTGATCTGCCACGATCCGGACAGATACATCACGACCTGCGCGTTCTTGAATTCGTCGTTGGCGCCGCGATAGGCGGTACCCGAGACCGAGCCCCACAGCTCCTTCGACATCACGCCGGACTTATGCCAGTCGTAGACGAGCTGCGCCGCGCGTTTGAACCCGTCGTCGACGACATCAGGTTCGCCGTTCGCGCCGAAGACCTGGGTGCCTTGCGATACGGCGAGCGCATAGAATCGGTGGCCCGAGCGGTCGAGTGCGAGCGGGAACGGCGCCTGGACCTTGTCTGCAACCTGCTTCACCGCCTTCGCCCAATCCTCCCAGGTCGACTGCTCGCCCGGCATCGCGACGCCGGCCTGCTCGAACAGGGTCTTGTTGACGAAGGGGCCGGTTACGGTGAGCTGCGTCATGAAGCCCGGAATTGCCTTGGTATCGCCAGCCGGGCGCATCCATTCGAGGAAAGGACCGAAGTTCGTCTCCCAGTAGGTGGGATCCTTAAGAAAAGGACGCATATCGAGTGCGAAGCGCGACAGACCGCCCATGTCGACGATACGCGCCATATCGGGGCCCTGGCCGGAGGCCAGCTGCACCGGCAAGGTCTCGTTGACCGCCTTGTACGGCACCTGATCGAGGACGATTTCGATGTCCTTGTTCTGCGCGTGGAATCGCTTGAGTAGGTCAGCCATCACCTCGCCCTCGTTGCCGTCCGAGTACCAGGTCATTCGCAGCGTCGTGGTCTCGGCAGCGACTGGCCCGCCGAACACGGTGGCGGCCAGCAGGGACAGCAGAAAAGACGTTATAACGGACGTAGCGACACGCATGGTCGTATCTCCTCCGCCGGTTGGCCCCGATACGGGGTCCTCGCGGGATAGGCGCACGGGTCCGTTCTCAGACGGATCCCCAGCGCAGGCGTTTCCTTCGACATCGGCATCCGTTCAGGCCGGATGCCTTACTCACACGTTTGGGCGCACGCAGACCGACAGGCGGGTCGATGAGCGCCCCCCATTGAGGGGTGAAATCACCTTTGGCAAACGTTTGCCAATTTGTCAATCTTCCTTCAAACTCTCCCGTGGGTGGTCGCGGAGGAACCTCGACAGCAGACATTCCGGATGACTATGAAAAGACAATCGGATCAGACCCCGTGGAGGCCGATGCGGGAAGACGTCTCACTTGCCACGGTTGCAGCCCGCGCCGGCGTTTCGGTTTCAACCGTATCGCGGATCGTCAACGGCGAGATGCGCCGCGCCTCCCCCGCCACGGTGGCGCGGGTGCTCGACGCGATTGAGGCGGTAGGTTACCGGCCAAATCGGGTGGGACGGGCGCTCCAGCGTGGTCAAAGTCAGCTTGTGGCGATGATCGCCGCCAATCTCGACAATCCGGCGATGGCGACCATTGCAAGTTCCACCGAGGCGGCGCTACGCGAGGCCGGTTACGTGATGATCCTCTGCGACACGCACGACCGCCCCGAACTTCAGGACGAGTATCTCCACGCGATGCGGGCCCAGATGGTGCGCGGCTATGTCCTCGTCGCGGCGGTGCCGAGCCCCGGGTTGAGCGAACTTTCCGCGTCGGGCGCCCCGGCGGTGTTCGTGACTCGCCGCAATCCGACCGGCAGTGGCCCGTTCGTCGGAATCGATGATCGCGCAGCGGGTGCTCGCGTCGCCGACTATTTCGCAGATCTCGGGCGGCGAGCCCCGGCCGTTGTTTTTCCGCGGCTGGGTTCGTCCGCATCGCGGGACCGTGTGTCCGGCTTCCTGGCCGGGCTGCGGGAGCGTGGATGGTCCGACGAGGCGATCATCCGGGCCGACGGGGAAGGACGATCGCATCTTCAGGTCGGCTATGAGGCCGGCGCGCGAATTTTCGGCGGCAGCGACACGCCGGACGCCATTCTCTGTGTCAGCGACCAAATCGCCTACGGGGTGAACCGGCGCGCGCTTGAACACGGCCTGAAAATTCCCGGCGATTGCGATCTGGTCAGCATCGACGGCACGCCTCTTAACCAGTGGGTCGCACCCTGGTTGAAGTCGATTGAAATTCCCTACGCCGTCTACGGGGCGGAGATCGTCGCGGGCCTGCAATTGATCTGGCGAGGCGAACCTTTTGGCGAACGCCTGCTTCCCTACAAGTTCGGCTGACACACGACCGTTCACGGGGAATCCGGCCGCGTTCCGGTTCGGATGCGTCTCGCTTGCGCACGTGCAGGATTTGGAAAGGGCCGATCGGAGACGCCGGTGCTCTGGGTAAGCGCATGCGTCACCGCCTGACCAACACTAGAGATCATATCGATATTTCAATGATATAGCAGTTCGCAATTTTATCCGGAATGGCGCACCATTTCCCACCATTCAGTGCAAAACCGCGAGCCATTGCAGAGCTTCCATAGGGCCTATTCGGTCCCTGATCGGCATCTTCGACGCTGTCGTCGCTGACGCCTCAGCGGATAGCAGCCTGCCGCTCCACTCCGTGTCGCCTTGGCGCCACTTCGACCGCCGAAGCCAAAAGGCTCGGCTGGAGCAGGACGATGAACTCTTCGAGCGATACCGGCGGAGAGAAAATATAACCTTGCGCCATGGTCGCGCCGTTTTCGGCCGCGAACCGAAGGTCTTCGGCGGTTTCGATGCCCTCTACGACCGTTTCGAACCCCAATTCGTCCGCAAGTCCGAGCGCCAGGCGAAGGATCGTCTGCTTCTCGCGGTCTTGCGCGACACCCGCGACGAGCGTGCGATCGAGCTTCACGGCGTCGAAGGGGAGCCTCGCCATCGTCGAAAGATTCGAGTAGCCGGCTCCGAAATCATCCATTGCGAAGCGTATGCCCAATTGCCTGAGCAGGCTTATCCTCTCGCGCACGACATCAGGATTGCGCATCGCGACCGACTCTGTGATCTCGATCTCGAGGTGTGGCGGCGGGAAGTCGGCCTTGCGAACGGTCGTGACGATATCCTTGATGAACAGCGGGTCCTCGATTTCCGTCGCTGCGACATTTACGGCAAGCACGAGGTTTGAGCCGGCCCGGATCAAGCCCCCGATTTCGGCGAGCGCGCGCCTGAGCACAAAGCGGTCGATCTCCATGATGAGGCCGATCTCTTCCGCGATCTTGATGAAGCGCTGAGGAGGAATGTTGCCCTCCTTCGGATGATGCCAGCGCGCCAGCGCCTCCACCCCTACGATGCGGCCATCCACGCAGGACACCTTGGGTTGGTAATGGACGACGAGCTCTTCATTGCGGATCGCCAAGGCGAGATCGGTTTCTAGCGCATGCCGGGCACGCGCGACCTCTGCGAGATCCGGAGTGAAGAATGCGTGGGTATTGCGTCCCGAGCTCTTCGCGACGTACATCGCAAGGTCGGCGCGGATCAGGAGATCGTCATAGGTTGTGCCGTGGGTGGGCCAGATCGCAACGCCGATGCTGGCGCCGATGGTCGCATGGTTGCTCTGGAGCTTGAAGGAAACCTGCAGCGTCTCGATCATCTCGCGGGCACAGAGGCTCGCGGCCTCGACCGTCTTCACCCCGGCGATGATGGCGACGAACTCGTCTCCCCCGACCCGGGCGAGCAGACTTTTGCCGGCAGCGAGGTTGGACGTCAGCAAATTGCTCAAGCGCTCGGCCACCATCTTGAGCAGCTCGTCGCCAGCCTTGTGCCCGAAAGTGTCGTTGATGGATTTGAAGCCATCGAGGTCGAGGAAGAACAGCGCTCCGCCTTCTTCAGCGTCGATGAGCGCCGGCGCATCGACGCGCATCTTCTCCCGATTGGGAATGCGGCTCACCGTATCGTAGAAAGCGAGCTGACGAATTCTTCGCGTGCTTGCCCGCAAATGCGTCAGCATTCGCTCGAATGCGAGGCCGAGGCCGCGAACCTCGCCGATGCCCGTTGCGCGGAACGGAACGTCGAGATTGCCTCCCGCGATTTCCTGGGCGGTCTTGGCGAGTTCCGAAAGTCCTTTCGTGAGGTGCCTTACGGCGGCCAACAACGCGATAACCAAGGCACCGAGCGCCAGCGCCGCGGATGCCAGGAACTGCCACATCAGCGAACGGGTATGGGCGGCGCCGATCTGGAACATCTGATCGCGTGTCGTCGTCACGAGCGATGCGCTCGCGAACGTACACACCTTGAGCGTGGCTTCATATTGGACACAGCGCGCGACATAGTTGCCGTCATCCGAGCGCTGCAGCCCGCCCAAACGCGCCCCCGCGGTGCTGAATTTCACCCGTTCAGGCCCCGCGGAAGACACGATCTCGTTGTCACCCATGATAATAACCACGCCGGCATTAGCTAGCGAAGTGAAGTTCTCGAGCGTCCGCTCCGTGCGCCCGAGCGGTCGGATGGCGACAAGCGCGCCGATGAGGTCGCCGAAGGCGTCGAACACGGGCTCGATTGCGGTGTGCGCTATAGTGCGGCGCTCCGGCAGGCGAAGCGCTGACAATTCACCCAATTTGAGCTCATAGGTGCCTTCCTCACCCCGCGGGTGCGAGCGGCTATTGTCCTTGAGGATCGCCCTGAGATTGACAGAGAGGTCGGTCCCCTCGATCGCCCCGTTCAGAGCGAGGAGGTCGAGGGGCGTGTTGGCGCCGATCACGCGGCCGGTTTCGTCGAAGGCGATCAGCCTTTCGAAGCCGGAGGTCGAAGCAACGATGCTGAGCAGCTCGCGGATCGTCACATCGTTGTTCGAGGCGACCGCCTTGGCGATATCGGCGCGCTGAGTGATCTGACGCAGGCGTGATGCGGTTTCCGCGCCGAGGACCTCGATTCGCGCTCGCGCCAACTGCGCCTCGCCGTCGAGGCGATGAGCGAGCTGGTCCTCTGAGAGTTCGCCCAGTGCCGCAGCCTGCTGCCTCAGTTGCTGCTGCAGGCGTAGCGCCGTCAAGCCACCGATGAGGCCGAGCCCGAGCACGCCGGTCGCGAGCACGACGGCAACAAGGCGCATGGCAATAGACGAGGGGAAACCTGGGACCCCGGACGGAACGGCCCAACGACGCCAGCGGGGCGGCGCCCTCGATGCCTTCGCCATATCGGTGTCAGTCGCCACCACCTGCCAGCACCCTGAACTTGCGGGGACCGATCAATGTCGCTCACTGAGGCCCCCACTGACTTGTCTTCCAGGCGCCGAATTTAGGCGAGTGAAACCCTCTAAATCGTCAATTTGCCGTCTATTTGTGGCTAGTTAATTACCAATTGGTTTTTCGAAACCATCAGATTGTGTGCTTTCACTTTCTGTTCGCCACACCGATGATTCCAAAAGGCACGGCGTTGCGACAACAGAAGGTTTAGGTTTCTTTGCCAAATTATGCACCTCGTGGTTCGAAGGGGTCTGCAATGGCATTTTCGAGGATAATGGCAGCCCTTTTGGGCCTTTGCCTTGCGGTGGTGAATGCCTCTGGCGCCGAAACACGCAAGCTCGACATCGTCGGGACCGGAGACGGCATCGATGTCCTGCGCGCCATCGCCGCGAGCTTCATGCAGCAGGAAGGAGCGGCACAGGTTGACGTCCCGCCGAGCATCGGTTCTGGCGGAGGCATCGCGGCCGTGGGGTCTGGTAAGGCGATCTTAGGGCGCGTCGCCCGCCGCCTGACCGACGCCGAAGCGGCTTCCGGCATCGTCTACAAGGCGATCGCCCGCCTGCCCTCAGCTTTCATCGTCCATCCCGGCTGCGGAGTAAGTGCCGTCACAAGCGCTCAGCTCGTTGCGATCTATTCGGGCCGCCTTGCGAATTGGAAGGAGCTGGGCGGCGCCGATATGCGCATCCGCGTCGTCCGGCGCGAGGACCAGGACAGCACTCTCACCGTGCTACGTGCCAGCATGCCCGGCTGGCAAGATCTCGAGATCACCGAGAAATCGAAGATGGCGACGACCACACAGGAAGCGATCGAGACGGTTCGCGAAGTTCAGGGCGCGATCGGCTTCGGGCCATTCTCGCGGCCGTTGGAACAGGGGCTCACGGTGCTTCGCGTGGACGGCCACTACCCGACGGACGCGGATTACCCCTCGAGCGCGGTGCTGGCGCTGATCTATTTAAAAACGTTGCAGGATCCGGACGCCCTGGCCTTTCTACGCTTTGCCGATGCGCAGAAGGCAGCCGACGTCATCACCAGCCTCGGTAGTCTGCCCGTCAAGCCGTGAGGCGCCGGGGCTCGGCGGCCGTCGGCGCTGCTGAACTCGGCATCGGCTCACAGACCGGGGCGATGAGGCTGCTCCCGGCTTCGCCATAGACGGGTGACTTTGTCCATCAGCGATGGGGTTTGAGAGCTCGGCAGGAAAGGATCGGCGTAGCATTGCGCATTGGCCGAGCGCGCCTTGTTCTTCACGATCTCGACGAGGCCAACGGGGCCGGCGACGTAGACCGTATCCTCCAGCCCAAGCAGGGGCAGGTAGTGCGATGGGCGCCCGGGCCTGATCGGCAGGGTAGACCCGAGCTCCGTCGTCGCAATGACGTCGCGGACACCGTCGTCGATCAGCCACTGCAACGAGGGAAGCATATAGAGATTATCGACATCCCGGCTGCCGGCGACGACCGCCATCTCGCGGTTGCGCTGGGTCGAGCGCGCCGAACGGGCGAGCGCCCAGATCGGGGCCCAGCCTGCGCCGCCGGCGACCAGCACCAGCGGCCCCTCGCCCGGTCGCAGATAGGCTTGTCCGAACGGGCCTTGCACATGCGCCGCATGGCCTCGCTTGATGGCTTTGCCGAGCTGCCCCGACACGGTGCCGTCAGGCAGGCACCGGATGTGGAAGACGAGTTCGACTTGCTTGAAGGAACCATCGAGCCTGAAGGTCGGGCTGAACTCGCGCGCAGGATAGCCGGAAAACTTGACGCGCACATATTGTCCCGGCCGAAACTCGAGTGGCGCTGAGGTCGTCAGCACGACTTCGGCGATCTCCGACGAGAGCTGGTTGATCTCGGTGACGGCGCCCGCCCGCTTCGCCGGTAGCGGCAATTCTTCGAATTCGATCTCGGCATCGCCTGCCACCGCTGCCTGGCAGGCGAGCACAGTGCGGCCATGGCCCGAGCCGCCGTCATCGACCGAGCCCGAAACGACCGTCACCCGGCAGCTCTGACATTGTCCCGATCTGCAGTCGTGCGGAACGAGAATCGAGCCGCCGAGCGCCGCATCGATCAGGCTTTCGCCGGCGCGGGCTTCGACGAGCTTGCCGTTGATGACGAGCCGACAATGCCTCTTCATCGCGAGGCCTCTAGGCGCTGCGAATGTCGGCGAGCAGGCCACTGCTCACCGAGCCAGAGGTGAGGCGAAGCCATGCTTCAGCAGACCCGCACCGTAGTCGTCTCCGGTCGAGCCCGTCGCCCGTCATGAGACGCCTATTTCTGCGACACGACACGCACCGGACGGTTATGGCTCGCATGCCGCGTCTGTGCATGGTCGAAGACAGCGACCCACATGTAGAGATCTTTGCCTGGCACGAAGGCTTTGTCATATCTGCCATCGCTTTTCATGTTGCGCGTCAGCTCGAGCGTCCAATGTCCGTTGCTCCATTTTGAAACCCCCGAGACATTGGCTCGCTCTCCTTCGTTGTCGCCGGCAATAATCACGCCGGGCAGGATCGTGCCAACGGGAATCCTCGCGTCGGCCTCTGGCGTGTAGGGTTCGCTCTCCCAGTCGAACATGTACCAGCGGCCGTTCTCGTCGTCGCTGCTGTTGGGATCAAGATCGAATTTGCCGAGGGCTGCGACTTGCGCCTTCAAGTCCTTGGGCAGCCGCAGAACCGTGACGGGTCCTTTGTCGTCCCGGTGGATGAACTTGAAGTTATACGAATAAAGAGAACGGCCAGGCTTGTTCCAATAGCCGCCCTGATAGCGGGCATGGTAATTCTGCTCGTCCAGGGTCGGGGCGTAGGGCGGGCCGATATATTGGCTGTCGACGCGCCCGAGCATGCCCCCGCGCGACGCCTTCCACTGCCACATGTCTATGTAGCTGCCATCCGTCGTGAAGTGGAAACCCCGGCCGTTGATTGGCATCGGTTTGCCGGGCAGCGGGTTGGCGCCGAGATCCGTCGCGCCTGCGCCGCCGAGCGATGGATTATCCGAGAAAATGACCGCCAGTTTATCCTCGTAGAAGTCGGAGGCGTCCTGCAGACCCGCACGCTCGTCGAGGGCGTGCCAGCCATCCTCTTGCTTGATGATCGGAATGCGGCGGAGGGAGCGCGTCCGATCCTCCCAGCGGAAGGCAAAATAGATTTTCTGCCCGTCGTGCAGGGCGCGCACCTCCACGAGCGATTCGCCCGATCCGCCGAGATTGGCACCTTGCTGCGTGCGAATGAAGACGGGGAGCGCGCGAGACCAGGCGGGATCTCCCATGGCGCCGTCGAGCTTGGGCGCGGCGCTCACCCGCGCGATGACGAGCGTATCGCGCGTCGCCCAGTCGAGCCCGGCAACGCCGCAGGCGACTGCTATCCCGATTGCAGCCGCAACGAGAAGAGGCCTCGGCCGCACGGCCTTCGTGATCGCGAGCGGCGTCGGCCGAAACACGCGGAGAATCTGCTGCCAACCGCCATAGAGATAATGCGCCGCGACATGCGCGAAGATATAGACGAGCGCGATGAAGGCGGCGGTCGAGTGGAGATAAGCCCACCAGCCGCCATAGCCGAGATACATCATGACGCCCGTCCCCGTGAGGAAGATCACGAGCGCATAGACGAACCAGTGCAGGAAGACGTTGACGGCCCCCCACTTGAGGCGAGCCGGGGCGCGCATCGCGAGGATCCGCGTCTTCTTGGGGCTGTTGCGCTCGACGAGGCCGCTGCGCGCGAGGTAGGCGACGTAGGCCGACCCGCAGAAGAAGACGGCGAGCCCCGCGAGGAAATGCCAGGAAAAGATCTCGCCCTGCGGCAGGACCGGAGCGAGCCATTTCGAGAAGGGGGCGTGCAGCGCGTCTGCTGCGATGCGTATGCCGGTAACGAGGCATATGACGAACGCGATCGCGATCGCCCAATGAAGGATGATCGTCCCGACATCGGTGCGTGGCGGACTTTCTCGAGTCTTTGTCTGAGCGAGGCGTCTCTCGGTCAAGGCATCAGGCGTTCGTTCGAGCGGTGACATCGTTCATGGCACAAAGCTTACCCACGGTAAACCAGCAGTTGTGCCAGAAAGGCTGCGAAGCATGGGGGATTTGGCGAGATGGGCGTGGTCGCCGAAGAAGCCAAGGCGACCGGCAATGATCATTATCCCAATCGATGCGGCCGGCCAACGGCCGCCCTCCGGGCATGGGCCAATCTCAAGTCTGGTCTCCAACCCTGCTTAGTTCTGGTGCCAGGCAGCTCAGCGCTGCCGTGGTGCGGGTCGCTAAGCCGTGCCCATCATAAACTCGGCGGAAACCGTTGGGACGACGTTGGTCGCCGATGCTCCCACGCGACTTGAATTTATATAGTAATTTCAATTATATATGAGTGCACCATCAGATCAGGCCGGCTCCTCCTGCGCCAGACCGGCCTCGCAGTCCCTTCCGTCGCGCCTCAGGCCTTGACAAGGTCTCCCAGCAAATTGGCTGCCACCGTCAGCTTGGCGAGCGTCAGGCCGCTGGCCGCTATCTCCTCGACCGAGCGGCGGACGCGGGTCGCCTCAGGATGAGCCGCAAGCCAGTCGCTGGCGGCCTGTTGACCGGATTCGCCGTTTGCCAGCATGTTGGCGACCAGCGCTCTTTCCGCGGCCGCGATCTGGTCAACGGCACGATCGATGGCGAGACGTTCGTAATTATCGTTGACCGGCACGCTGCGCGCGGCGGCGATGATGCGGTCGAGTCTGAAATCGGCCTCGGCGGCGAAGAAGGTCGTGGCGGCGTCACCGATGGCCCGGCCGGTGCGCTCCGAGATGGTGACGATATCGGGTGCGGAGAGGAGCGCGTCGAGATCGGCGAGCTCTGAGGCAAGGTCTGCCGGGACGCCGGCGTCGATCAGATCCTGCCGCCGCCTGGTGCGCCCAGCCTGCAAGTCCTGCGGCAGGGTCTTGTCGAGTCCGGCGGCGACCTCCCGGATTCCGGGACCAAAGCGCGCGATCACGGCGTCCAGACCGGCCTTGAGATCAGCATTGCGCACATACCAGACCATGCGTGAGAGCAGGAGATCCTGAAGCGACGCATAGAGGCCGAGCTGCAATTGCCCGTCGATGCGGGTGTCGAGTGCATCGATCGCGGCATTGAGCCGCTTGAGGCCGTAGGATTCATCCACCGCCACGAAGGCCATCACGATGGTGGCGATATCGGCATCGGTCTCGTCGGTCAGACGCACGACACAGGCCGGGCCGCCCCGGTTGATCACGGCATTGGCGAGACTGGTGGCGATGATCTCCCGCCGGAGCCGATGCGATTGCACCGCTGTCGGGAATTTCTCCTGCATCTGGCGCGGAAAATACTGCGACAGTTCGCGGGCGAGATAGGGATCGTCAGGTACGCCAGTCGCGAGCAGGTCGTCGTAGAGCGTCAGCTTGGCGTACGCGAGCAACACGGCAAGCTCGGGCCGCGTCAGGAGCTGGCTGCGTCTCGTGCGCTCAGTGATCGCCGCATCGTCGGGCAAGAACTCCACGGCGCGGCTGAGCAGGCCGCGCCGCTCGAGCGATTGCATCAGGCGGGCAAGGAAGCCGATCTCGGCCACGCCCTTCCGTTCAACCAGCGAGAGCGCCAGCGTCTGAAGATAATTGTTGCGCAGCACCAGTGCGCCGACCTCGTCGGTCATCGCGGCGAGCAGGCTGTTGCGGTCGCCAGGGCTGAGCCGTCCCTCGCGCTCGGGACGCGCCAGCGCGATCTTGATGTTGACCTCGACGTCGGACGTGTTCACGCCGGCCGAATTGTCGATGGCGTCGGTGTTGAGCTTTACGCCCTTCTGTGCCGCCTCGATACGGCCGCGCTGGGTGACGCCGAGATTGGCGCCTTCGCCGATCACCCGGGCGCGGACATCGGCGCCCGCGATGCGGATCGGATCATTGGCGCGGTCGCCGGCCTGATCATCGCTTTCCGAGGACGAGCGAATATACGTGCCGATGCCGCCAAACCACAGCAGGTCCACGCGAGCCTTCAGGATCGCAGTCATCACCTCGAAAGGCGTGGCCTGCGGCTTGTCGAGATCAAGCAGCGTGCGCACTTCCGGTGCAAGCGGGATCGCCTTGAGCGAGCGCGAGAACACGCCGCCGCCTTGCGAGATCAGCGACTTGTCGTAGTCCTGCCAGCTCGATCGTGGCAGGTCGAACAGGCGCTTGCGTTCGGCGAGGCTGACCGTAGGATCGGGCGAAGGATCGATGAAGATGTCGCGGTGATCGAACGCCGCGACGAGCCTCGTCGCCGGCGAGAGCAGCATGCCATTGCCGAAGACATCGCCCGACATGTCGCCGACGCCGGCAGCCGTGAACGGCTTGGTCTGGATGTCGGTGCCAAGCTCGCGGAAGTGACGCTTGACCGCCTCCCACGCGCCTCGAGCCGTGATCCCCATTTTCTTGTGATCATAGCCCTGGCTGCCGCCGGAGGCGAAGGCATCGCCGAGCCAATGGTGCTTCTCGATCGAGATCGCATTGGCGATATCGGAGAAGGTGGCGGTACCCTTGTCGGCGGCGACAACCAGGTAGGGGTCGTCGGCGTCGTGCCGCACGGTCGAGTCGGGCGGCACGATGTCGTCGCCGTCAAGATTGTCGGTGAGTTCGAGCAGTGTACGAACGAAGATGCGATAGGCTTCGGTGCCTTCTGCCATGAAGTGGTCGCGACTCGATGGCGACGGCAGGCGCTTGGGCACGAAGCCGCCCTTCGCCCCGACCGGCACGATCACGGCGTTCTTCACCTGTTGTGCCTTCACGAGGCCCAGGATCTCGGTACGGAAATCCTGCGGCCGGTCGGACCAGCGCAGACCACCACGCGCGACCTTGCCGAAGCGCAGATGAATGCCTTCGACGCGGGGAGAGTAGACGAAGATCTCGTATAGTGGTCGCGGAGCCGGCAGCGCCTCGATCTTGCGCGCGTCGAACTTGAAGGAGATCACCGGATGCGGATGCCCATCCTGACCGACCTGCCACAGATTGGTACGGATGGTTGCCTGCACCAGATTGGTGAAGCGGCGCAGAATGCGGTCTTCATCGAGCGAGGCGACGGATTTGAGCTGCTCCTCGATTTCGGTGGCGAGGGCCATCTCGCGCGCCGAGCGCTCCGCCGTCGTGAGTCCAAGGCGCGGATCGAGGCGGCCCTGGAACAGGGCGACGATGTTGGCGGTAATCGCGGCGTTCTTGCGCAGGGTCTCCCACATATAGTCCTGGGTGAACGGAGCGCGGATCTGATGGAGGTAGCGCGACAGCGCGCGGATCGTCGATACTTCCCGCCAGCTCAGGGCTGTGCGCAGGATCAGTGCGTTGAACCCGTCGGATTCGGCGCGGTCGCGGACCACCGCCATGATCGAGGCTTCCAGACGACGGTTGAATTCCTGACTGATTGCGATCGGCTTGCCGTCGCTGGTCTCGATCGTCATATCGTGGAGCCATACCGGCGCCTGCCTGGTGCGCGGCACGACCTGATAAGTGCGTTCGTTGACCACGTTCAAGCCGTGATGTTCAATCACCGGCACGCGATAGGATAGCGACAGCGGTGCGGCATCCGAGAAAACCTTCAGGCCGAATCGTCTGGGATCGTCGCTCCCCTCGAGACGGTAAACCGAAATCGTCACCGGTCGGGCTGAGGTTAGCTTTTCGATGGTGGTGATGTCGGCGATCGCCTGTTCGGCGCTGAATATCTCGGTGTAGCCGCCGGAAAAGGCCTGGGCATAGCGGCTTGCGAGCATGCGCGCCCGCATGCCGTCGACGGACGCAGCGAGCGCGACCTTCAACTTGTCGCCCCAGGTCTCGGCAATGGCGCTGATTCCGGCTTCGAGTGTCTCGCGCTCGACCACCGGGGTCTTACCTTCATATCGCCCGATGATGTAGTGGACGCGCGCCAGTGATCCTTCCGGGAAGGACGCGTAGGAGGCCGACAGAATCCCCTTGTAGACTTGCGAGAGGAAGGCGCCGACGCGCGTGCGCACGTCGGTGTCGTATTTGTCGCGCGGAATGAAGCAGAGAATGGAGACGAAGCGGTCGAACTTGTCCACGCGTGCCAGCGCCCGGACACGGGGGCGCTCATAGAGGATCAGGATTTCCATGACGAAATTGTAGAGCGTGTCGACGTCGATCTGGAACAGATCGTCGCGCGGATAATCTTCGAGAATATGCGTCAGCGCCTTGCCTGAGTGGCTGTTCGGGTCGAAGCCGGCGCGCTGCAGCACCTGCGCCACCTTGTGGCGGGCATAAGGGATTTGCTTGACCGAGCGGGTATAGGCGCCGGACGTGAACAGGCCGACGAGGCGCAATTCCCCTTCGAGCCGGCCGTCAGGGGTATAGAGCTTGATGCCCACATAATCCATCCGGATGCGGCGATGAACGCGGCTGGAGACGTTGGCCTTGATGACGATGAGGAGGCTCGGCTCCCGCATGAACTCGCGTATTTCCGACGTCATCACCACCATTTCGTGACCGCGGCGCAGGACCTTCACTTCGGGATCACGCAGGATGCCGAGGCCCTCACCGGTCGTGATGTCGTCTGAGGCATCGCTGTCGGGCGAAAAGCGATATTCGCGTACTCCCAGAAAGGTGAAATTGTCCAAGCACAGCCAATGCAGGAACTGGCTGGCTTCGGCGATCTCGTCGATCGGCAGCGGCGGCGGATTGGTCGAGAAGATCTTGATCGCTTCCTCGATGCGGGCACGCATGGGCTTCCAGTCGGTGACGCAGGCGCGTGCGTCATTCAAGGTCATGGTCAACCCATCGACCAGCTTTTGGCGGTCGGCGTCGACGTCTATGCGGGTGATGTGGAGATGGATGAGGCTTTCGCGCTCACCCCTTGCTCCCTCCGGCAGGGCTTCGCCATGGAAGCGCATCAGCTTGCCTTGCTCGTCGCGCTCCACCGCGATGATCGGATGAGCGACCAGGGTGACCTCGATGCCCTGCTCGGCGAGCTCTGCCAGCGTGGAATCGAACAGGAAGGGCATGTTGTCGTTGAGAATTTCGAGCACGGAGATCTCGCGGCCATCCGGCATGATCGGATTGACGATGCGGATATCGGCGCGACCTGCCGTGCGCCGCTGTACATGTTCCCAGGCCTGCTCGGCCAGAAAGGCCAGCGAAGCGGCGTCGTAATTGGCGAGATCCTCGCTATTGGTGTGACCGAACAGGAGTTCGGCAAAAGTCCGGGGCGTGTTGCCTAGCTGCACGCTTCCCGCTGCATCGCGAATCAGGGTCGACCGGGCTTTGTCGTCACGCCACGCTTCCATAACGCTCTCCATTTCTCGCATCGCCCGGTCGCAATCGCGATCATCAGCTTGCTTCTGGAGTTCATCGATTCGAGCGCCGTTATCGTGACCGCGATCCGGCGCCGCGAAATCTGTCCTCGGCACCTGATCTTACCACTCCGAGCGGCCAAGGCGCGCAGAGTCGTGGCCAAAAGCCCTACGATCGCCGGGTCGTCGGCGTCATGAGAAATCGTAAATACATTCAATGACATATGAGTTCACGGTTTTGCTCGGAGTGGCGCGCCACGCTTCGGGCCCGAAGGACGAAGCGGGTCGGCGAAGCCGAAAGGCGAAGCGTGCCCGGCGGAGCCTCTTGGCGAAGACGGACTGTCTCAACGCACTCCGCTCCCCCTCCCCTAGCCATCCGCCCATCCCCCCCGTATAAACCGGTAGCTTCTTCCGTCACTCGAAGGAGCTCATATGAACGACCTGCACACGTGGCTTTCGCAACAGCACCACGGTTTGCGGACCTTCCGGACCTTTCAGCAAAAGCTCGAGACGCTTGGCCAGCACGATCCCGCCCAGCGCGGCCTGTGCCGCCTGCTCAGCGACGTCGTCGGCAGCTATGTCGAGGCCTTTGACGAGGCTCCGCTGCCGGTCGAGGTCGCCGACGGCGCCTATCATCGCCTGCTGACGCTGGTCGAAAGCCTCGATCTGCACGGCGACGCCGCCCGCCGTCTCACTGACATCAACCGCGTGGCGACCTGCGAGTTGTGGCGCTGATCGGCACGACGCGCGCGCAACTCAATTTTCAAATAGCAAGACACGCTTCTATGGCCTCGCGGCGCATGACGCCCGAGTCCTGTGCTTCTCTTGACGCCCCTTCCCAGGGAAAGGGCGCAGGGAAGGCCGGGCGCCGGCTGGCACCCGCGGTCCGCTGCGCGCAAATTGCGCGAAAACAAATGCACAGCGGCATACAGGGCAGCCTGGACATCCCGGCCTTTCCCTGCGCAGTGGTTTGACGGCTTATGGCGTGCTCTCCCCGGGGAGCGATGCACTATTGCCCCCGTCGCCTTGCAGATGGCTGATGCGCACGCCCGGTCGGGCAGCTACATCACCGCAAGCCTTGACGCACAGACCCCGGGCGTCAGGACGACACGCTTTTGCCGTACGCGGACCGCACCGGTCGTGTGCGCGCCAGTCAACTGCTCACGGGCAAGCCCGCCCTGCAATTGCCGCGCGCCGATGCGCCCACGTCCACTGCCACCCCGCCCGCGTATCGTGACGATCGCGAAACGCCCCTTATCCTTGGGCCGGGATGACGATCCTATACGACATTTCCGAATTTCGGTCAAGAAGAATTTTTGGGAATCACGAACCGACAATAGCTTCATTCAATAGCTTCATTCTGGCCCGCGTGTATCCACGTCGTCATTGCGAGCGCAGCGAAGCAATCCAGGAATGCATCCCCGGAGATAGTCTGGATTGCTTCGTCGCATGAGCTCCTCGCATGACGAGGAGGTGAGATCGCGCGTCCGACTGCCGTGACGGCGCGGAGCCCCAGGAGCCACGTGGCACCTGCTGTTCGAGTGTCGAACTATCGAGAGGGCTCCCGCACCGTTGCCACGCATTCGACTTCCCCGCGCCAATACCTATATCCTGTGGCAACCGATGTGATGCAGCGGACAGCTTTGATGGCCAGGAGACGCACGACAGAAGCCGACAGCGACGACCTCCCCCGCTATTTCGTCTGGGTGCGGGGCCTCGAAGGCCCGGAGCCGCAGAAATGGGCGGCGATGGATTTCGGCGTCGGCGACTGGAAGCGGCCGCTCGTGCTGGCCTATCTGGAGCTGCCGGAAGACGAACGGCGTCTGACGTTGTCAATGCTGGCCCGGCGCTATCCGCCGCCGCGGGTTGATCTTTCGTGAAGCCGGCGAGGCGTGCACTCCGAGGACGTCGGGTCCGCAAAGACGATGCAGAAGTCACTCCGGGCGATCGTGACCGGCGGCTCTTGACCCGTTTGAGATATCAAGTCGGCTTGCTTTCCTCGGAAGTTTCGTCATTATCGGCCGCATGACTGTCGTCGTGATCACGCTCGCGAACTTGTGGTGGCGCTCCACTTAGGAGCGGCACGGCTTTGTCATTCACCCAACCGTCGCCGCCGTTCATCGGCTTGCGAGGTTGCTTTCATCAAAAGTCTGATTGAACGGCGGCTCCTAATCTGGAGAACCGCGATGCAAGATTCGTCAGCCATCCTCCCTGTTATCTTGACCGGCGACAGGACAACCGGACCGTTGCACCTTGGGCACTACGTCGGTTCGTTGAAGAACCGCGTCGCCCTACAGACAACGCATCGGCAGTACCTGCTGCTGGCGGATACCCAGGCACTCACTGACAACGCGCACAATCCCGGTCGCGTGCGTGACAATGTCATTGAGATCGCGACAGACTACCTCGCTGTCGGCATCGACCCGAACCAGAGCACGATCTGTCTTCAATCGCATCTTCCGGCATTGGCCGATTTGACCCTGCTGTACATGAACTTTGTCACGGTGGCGCGGCTTGAGCGCAACCCAACCATCAAGGACGAAATTCAGGCGCGAGGTTTCGGCAGAGATATTCCTGCGGGGTTTCTCTGCTATCCCGTCGCCCAGGCCGCAGACATAACCGGCTTCAAAGCGACGATTGTCCCTGTTGGAGAGGATCAAGCTCCATTGATTGAGCAAACCAATGAGGTCGTTCGCCGCATCAATCGCCAAGCGGGTGTTGACGTGTTGCCAGAGGCCCACGCGCTTATTCCTCGGGTCGGACGTCTTCCCGGCATCGACGGCAAAGCCAAAATGAGCAAGTCGCAGGGCAATACTATTCAGCTATCAGCAACGGCCGATGAAATACGCGAGGCTGTCCGGCGCATGTTCACCGATCCAAACCATCTAAAGGCGTCCGATCCGGGTTGCGTCGAAGGCAACGTGGTCTTTACTTACTTGGATGCGTTCGATGAAGATCGCATCACGGTTGAGGACTTGACGGCACGCTATATCCGCGGCGGTCTGGGCGACAGCATTGTCAAGAAACGTCTGGATGACGTGCTGCAGGCACTTCTCGCGCCAATCCGAGACCGTCGCCGCGCACTCGCTCGTGATCCCGGCTATGTGCTGCAAGTCGTTAAACATGGCACTGCGCGAGCGCGGGAGATAACTGATGCCACTTTGCGCGATGTTCGCGCCGCGCTGGGTCTATTCACACTGAATTAATCGGATGGGGGTCAAGCCGAGCTTGTGTCTGGATTTGGCCTTAGCTGCCGCTCTTTTTCTGCGTCCTGACGTCGGCTTGCGGGGTACGAACAGACCCTATGTCGAACACGGCCGCGACGCCCGCATGTGACCCAACACATCATCCGGACGAGGCGGCATGATCCCGCTTGCTACCTCAACGGGATTGTGTGCAGAATACACCCGCATTTTATGACGCAACCATTGATAGATTCCGGAAAGTGCTGCCCGGTTTGGGCCTGACGCTTTCGCGGTCGAATTGCCGGAGGGGCTCATGACGCATCATGATGTCGGGCAAAACACCGAGTCTCCCGGGCCGGAACGCATTCCCAGCGCTTCGAACGCCGGCGGCGGTGCGGACGCCGTTCCGTCGAAACGCAAGCTGGTGCTGTTCGCCGACGGCACCGGCAATGCCTTCACCAGCCAGGAATCCAGCGTCTGGCGCCTCTATGAGGCGCTCGACCACACCCAGCCGGATCAGATCGCGTACTACATCAAGGGCGTCGGCACGGCCGGCTGGGCCCCGCTCGCCGCGCTCGACGGCGCCACTGGTTTGGGCGTGCCTTCCAACGTCCGCAAGCTCTACCGCTTCCTGTGCTGGAACTGGCGGCCCGGCGACGAGATCTACATCTTCGGCTTCAGCCGCGGCGCGTTCACCGCGCGCACGCTGGCGGCGCTGATCGCGAGCCAGGGACTTGTGCCGGCGGAGATCGAGGGCGAACCGGTCTCGCATGCCGAGATGGAGCGCAATGCCATGGCGGCGTGGCGGGCATACCGCAAGGCGTCGGTCGGCTATTGGAGCCTTCCAACGATCTGGATTGCACGCTGGATTCGCGACCTGCTGCTCCTCGTCTATCATTTCGTCTTCAGGCACCGCTCCTATGGCACGGTCTGCAAGGCCATGGCCGGCCGGACGAACGTCAAGATCGAATTTCTCGGGTTATTCGACACGGTCGAGGCGTTCGGCGTCCCGATCGAGGAACTGCGCGCGGCGATCGACTGGTCGATCTGGCCGATCTCATTCCGTAACCACGAGCTCTCACGCGCGGTGAAACGCGCCTGCCACGCGCTGGCTCTCGATGACGAGCGCACCAGCTTCCACCCCTTGCGCATCGACCAGCGAAAGCTGAAAGAGACGCGCCAGATCGTCAACGAGGTGTGGTTCGCCGGCGTGCATTCCGATATCGGCGGCGGTTATCCGGAATCCACCCTGTCCTTCGTCCCGCTGGTCTGGATGATCGAGCAGTTGGGAGGGCAGCTCCGCTTCCAGGACGGATCAATCGAGCATTTCCAGGCCTATCAGTCGGCGATCGGACCACGCCATGATTCACGCAGCGGCGCGGCGGTGCTGTACCGATACGATCCTCGTCCGATCCTCGGTGGTGAGGAGAATGGCGGCCCGCCTGTGGTGCACTTCGCCGTGGTCGAGCGAATGCTGTTCGGCTGCGATGACTACGCGCCGATCATGCTCCCTGCCAACGCACGCGTGCGGATGCCGGACGGGAGCATCCGGGAACTCACCGACGGCGGCACGCACAAGGCGATGCAGGACGCCTATCGCGAAAAGACGAAGGGCCCGGTAAGCAAGGGGGAAGCCGGCGCCTTCACCGCGATGGCAGCGCCCAACGCCGAGATGGTCAATCTCGCTCACGGCGCCGTGTGGTGGCGGCGCATCGCCTATTTCTCACTCCTCGTCATGGCGGGCGTGATCGTCGCCTGGCCGTGGATCGCGCACAAGATCGTGGACCTGTCGGTGGATAACGGCCTGCGCGATACCCTCGTGCTGCGGATCATCACCGACATCGACTGGGGCCTCGGCGCCGTGATCGGGCCGATCGCCAACATGCTCAAGAACGTGTTGCCGTCCTATGCCGGACCATGGCTCGACATCGCGCTCTACTATCCCTCATTGACCTTGCTCGTCGTGCTGCTGACGCGGGGCATCTGGAATGTGAACTCCCTGCTGCGCGACGGCATTCAGGAACGCGCGCGGCTCGCATGGTACCGGCCGGATCGCAAGGCAAGCGCGAAGAATCTCAGCAGACTGAACTTTTTGATCCGATTCGGCAGCTTCATGCAGAAAAAGGCCGGCTGGATACACTTCCCGTTCGCCAAGATCGTCTTTCCGCTCGTCTCCATCATCGCGATCTATGGCTTGGGCCTTCTGATTGGCTCCAGCAGCTTCTTCACCTGGCGCGTTGCGACGGGACAGGTCTGCGAGAGCCCGGAAACGAAGGCGGACAGGGAAAAGGCAACGGGCGCAGGGGTGCGCGCCAATATCGCACCGGCAAGACCTGTAGATGACGACGCCGTGCAGGCCGCCGAGCTATTCAAGGTCGATCAGTTCTGCTGGGCGAGCAGGCTCGCGGTCGAGAAGGACCGCAAGTACCGGGTCTGGATCGACGTGGAAGACCCCTGGTTCGACCGCACGATCATGACCGGTGTCAACGGCTTCCAGACCTACGAAACGCATCACTACTTCGCCTTGCCGCTTCGGCGGCTGTTCGGCGCAAACTGGTTTCAGCCGCTGGTGCGCGTCGGCGAGAAGGGCTTGAACGATCAACCGCTGCAAGCCGTGAACGCGATATCCGCCGATGAGCTGCCCCGCCGTATGAATCCGACCCTCCCCGCGGAAAAGGACAATGACAAGTCGAAGAACAGATATCCCGTGCATCTCGAAGATGCGACGGAGCTGTCGGATCCAGCCGACGCGGAGAAGCTGAAGGCGCTGAAGGACGACGTGGCCAGGATGAGCACATTCGACGCGCTTCCAAAAAACGAAACGGCCCGCAAGGTCTGGGACGCGCAGAAGCTGGCAAACGGAATGGTCGCCGAATTCGTGGCGCCCGACTCCGGCGAGCTGTTCTTCTACGTCAATGATGCCGTGCAGATCTACCCGGGCTTCCTCGGATGGCTTTTGCCATCGCATATTGCCGCCTTTTTTGGACCGAACGATCAGTACTACAAGAACAACAGTGGCAGGGCGCGGATTACGGTGCAGCGGCTGCCGGCACCGGACAAGCCGGTATCCTCGCCTGCGAGCAAATAGCGCGACCCGGCGCGATCCGGCGCGCTACGAAAGACCTGTTGCCCCCATGATTATGGGTGTCACCGCATCCGCACTGCGGCTAGACTTGCCCGTGCGCCGCGGGGGACACGCGGGTCGCGGGACCATGATCATGACCGAACAGGGCGAGACGGGTGAAGCCATCACCATCCTCCTCGTCGAGGACGACGCGCCGACCTGCTGGCGGCTCCAGGATGCGCTGGTCAAGGCCGGCTACGAGGTGCGCAGCGCCGGCACGCTCGGTGAAGCCCGTTCCGCGCTTGCCGGCGGCGCGCCGCGCGTGCTGCTGACCGATCTGCGGCTGCCCGACGGCCACGGCGTCGAGCTGATCCGCGAGATGAGGCAGCGCTTTCCCGACACCGAGATCATGGTGATCTCGGCACTCGGGGACGAGGAAAGCGTGATCTCCGCGATCACGGTCGGCGCCACCGGTTACCTGCTCAAGGATGCCTTCCCCACCGACATCGCCACCACCGTGCGCGATCTTGTCGCCGGCCATTCGCCGATCTCGGCCTCGATCGCCCGCTTCATCGTGCGCAGAACGCAAGTTGCCGCGCCAAATTCGGCAGAGCCGCCGCCCGGCCCCGCGCTCAACACGGCCAGGCTAACCCCGCGCGAGATCGACATCCTCTGGGGCATCGCCAAAGGCTTCAGCTATGCCGAGATCGCCAGCCATCTCGGCCTGTCCAAGCAGACCGTGCCCGGCCATATCAAGAACATCTATCGCAAGCTCGAAGTGCACACGCGCAGCGAAGCCGTGTTCGAGGCGGTGCAGCAGGGCCTGATCAAGCTGTGAGCGAGATTGCGGCCAAGACAGCTATAAAGGCACCCGCGCGCCCGCGGCGCCGGCTGATCGCCTCGCGCCTCGTGCCCTATCTGCTGCTGCAGGCCCTGATCGTGATCGCCACCGTCCTCGGGCTGCGGCTGCTGCAGCCGAGCGATCCCGACGATTTTGCGTTGAGCGGGTTTTCGCTGCGGGAGGACGGCGTGACGCGTCCGGTGACGCTGCCGGATTTCACAGCTTCGCGCTATTCGCTGGCCGATCCGCCGCTCTACACCGGCGCCTTCACGTTCCGTCGCGGCGAAGCGGCGTCGGGATGGTCGGTCTACCTGCCGCGCTTCAGCAACGCGGTGGAGGTCGCCGTCGACGGCGTCGTCGTGCTCGACTCCCGGCGCGATGCCAATGCCAACCGGCCCGACCGCAACACGCCGCAGATCGCAGCCATCCCCGCCTCGCTGCTGCGCGAAGGCAGCAACGACATCACGGTGCGGCTGTTCGTGTGGGGACCGTTGAAAGGCTTTCTCGACACGGTGTATGTCGGGCCGGATGTCGCCTTGCGTCCGGCCTATGAGACGCGCACGCTGCTGTTCGTCACGCTGCCGGTGGTGTTCTCGGCCTGGCAGTCGATCCTGGCCGTCATCCTCGCGATCATGTGGCTGATGCGGCGTCATGAGCCGGTCTACGGCGTGCTGGCGGCGGCGATGGTGCTCGGCGTGGTGCAGGCGTTCGCGCCGCCTCCGGTGCCGCCGGCCGCCACGTCGCGGCTCGCCGCCGTGCTGCTGGCGTCCGCGCCGATCGAGAGCGCGCTGATCGTCGTCTTCGCCGTGCTCTTCTTCGGCTGGCGCTGGCCGCGCTACGCCACGCTGCTGTTCGTGCCTGGAATCGTCGTGTTCGTGGTCGGGCTGATCGGGGGCCCGCCGCTGCCGCGCATCCTTTTTCTGGTGCTCGGCATTCCCACCGTCGGGCTCTGCCTGGTCCTGATGGCCTGCATCACGACGACTGCGGTGGTCCGCCGGCAGGATGCCGCGAGCTTCACGATCGGCTGCGCGGTGACCATCGTGCTGGTCTGCTGGGTCCAGGACATGCTTAACGTGCTCGAGATCGTGAGCAACGATCGCATCTTCGTCTCGCGCCTGTCCTATTCGGCGATGCTGGTCGCGATCGGCGCCGGGCTGACCTGGCGCTTTGCCCGCGCGCTGAACCAGGTCGACAGCTTTGCCGGCCAGCTCGTGACGCGCGTGCGCGAGGCCGAGGAGCGGCTGAAGGCGAGCTTTGCCAGCGAGGAGGAGCGCGCGCGCGCCGCCGCGCTCGCCAACGAGCGCACGCGCCTGATGCGTGACCTGCATGACGGCCTCGGCGGCCAGCTCGTCAGCATCGTCGCGCTGTCCGAGCGCGGCCATGAGGGCGCGACCATCACCGATGCCGCGCGTGCCGCGCTGAAGGATCTGCGTCTCGTCATCGATTCCATGGACGACATCGGCGGCGACCTGATGCTCGCCCTCGGCTCCTGGCGCGAGCGCGCCAGCGCGCAATTGCGGCCGCACGACATCACGCTCGACTGGCGCGTGGCGACGCCGCAGGGCCTGCCGCTGCATCCCGAGCTCAGGCCATGGCACGTCATCCAGATCGTGCGCATCCTCGACGAGGCCGTGACCAACGCGGTGAAGCACGCCGAGGCCCGCCGCATCGCGGTCACCATCGACACGCTCGACGGAACCCAAGGGCCGTACGGCGTGATCAGCGTGACCGACGACGGCCATGGCTTTGCGGTGAGCGGCAACGGCGAGGCTGGACGCAACGGCCAGACCGCGCGCGGCCTGCGCAACATGAGAAGCCGCGCCGCGCGCTGCGGCGCGGTGCTCGATCTGAACTCCGATGCCTCCGGGACGCGCGTGCGGCTGCAATTGCCGCAGCGCTTTCCCGACAGCGACGCGGCCGCGGGCTGAAAAGCCCCCTCTCCGGACGTGTGGGACGCGCGGAGAGAGGGAACGGGCCGGGTGATTTGCCGGCGGAGGACGGGGGGTTCGTCCGCACGGCGCCCTGGGCCCGAAGCGATGCAATCAATTCAATCGAACGGAAATATCAGCGCACGCCGACGCGATTGACCGGACCGCCGCGATTCATCGGCGTTCCCGCGCGGACGCCGACACCGGGCGCGCCGACGCCCGGGGTTGCGACCGCCGCCCGTGCGACCGGGGCTCCCACCACCACCGCAGTCGGCCGCACCACGCAGCCCTTGGGCACGCCGACCGTCTTGCAATAGACCACCGCCTGCGCCGGGCTCGTGCCCAGCGACACCATCGCCGCGCCGGCCAGCGCCATGACCGTCAGTGACATGACCGTCAGCCCTGCGCTCAGCGCTCCAGCTCTCTTCGACATCCTTCGCTCTCCTGCTTCCGTTCGGCGTCCCGATGCAATCACCGGGTCTCGCAGCCGAGGTGCAGCCTGAATGGCAAAAGACGGCGCGCGGATACATGCCATGAAGATGGGGGTACCGCGGCCGCAAGGTCTGGCCGGTGCCATGAACATGGCATGGACCCGCGCCAGGACTTCGCGAGATGGTCCGGCCCGATTGATCCCGGTCGGGACCAACGCAGATTCCAAAGAGGTGCTTCATGAAGATTTCGGTTCTTGCCGCGCTGCTGCTCGCGGCTGCCGCCCTGCCCGCTGCCGCGCAATCCGGTCCATCGGTCCAGGAGCAAATGGCCTGCCGCGGCGATGCCGGCAAATTCTGCGCCGAACATATCGGCAAGCCGCCGCAGATGAATGCCTGCCTGCGCGAGAACAAGTCGAAGCTCTCGGACTCCTGCCGCAAGGTCGTCGAATCGCGCGGCGGCTAGTCCTTCTTCCTTGTGAGAAGGCAGAGAGGGCGGCGCTCTGCCGCCCTCCCGAACGCGCCGCTACTCCTGCACCATCTCGCCGCTGCCGCCGAACTCGGCCGGGAAATCCTTCAGCTTCGGCAGGCCGTCGCGCATCGGCAGCACGGTCTCGGCATAGTTGACGTGAACGCCGGGCGCGAATGCGAGCGTCGGGATGGTGGCGGTGAAGACGTCGACCAGGCTGAGCGGCGGATGGTTGGTCATGAGATGGCCGCCGCACTTCCTGCAGAATTTGCGCTCGCTGAGCGGCGTCTTGGCAAACGTCTCGACATTCTCCGCGCCTTTCGTCACGCGCACGGAATCAGGCTTCCACAGGCTGAAGGCGTTGACGGGGCCGCCCGACCAGGAGCGGCAGGAGCGGCAATGGCAATAGCCCATCGCCTCCGGTGCGCCCGTGACTTCGATCGTCACCGCGCCACAGAAGCAGTTTCCGACATGTTTCATTTTTATCGTCTCCGGTTGATGGAAGAATCGTTATCGCGCGTCGGCGTCCCGCGCGTCCTCCGTTCGGTGGACGCACGGGACGAGGACGAGACTATACTGATCTGCGCCAGGGAATAAGCATCGACACCCGTTGTTTGTACTGCCGGTACTCGTCACCGAAGAGAGCGACGAGGTCGTGCTCCTCCAGCGCGATGCCGACGAAGATGTAGAGCGTGGTGACGGCCGCGAACAGCAGATGGCCCGCGGTCATGGTCGGCGCCGCCCAGAACGCAATGATGAAACCGAGATAGATCGGATGGCGGACGAAATTGTAGAGCAGCGGCGTCTTGAAGCGCGGCGGCGTCATCTCCTTCCCGACCAGATGGTTGGTCACCTGATGCAATCCGAACAATTCGAAATGGTTGATGATGAAGGTCGAGGTGAACACCAGCACCCAGCCGGCGAAGGACAGCGTGACCAGTGTCACGGCCAGATCCGGAGTCTCGACGTTCCATATGACGGAGGGCAGCGGACGCCACTGCCAGAACAGGAGAAGCAGTGACAGGCTCGCCAGCAGCACGTACGTGCTTCGCTCGACCGGTTTGGGGACGAACTGGGTCCACCAGGCCTTGAACTGCTGGCGCGCCATCACGCTGTGCTGGACCGCGAACAACGACATCAGGAGCAGATTGACGATGACGGCTTCGGCCGTCGAAGTCTCGGTTCCCGAATCGATGGTCTTGGGCACCATGACCCCCATGACGAAGCCGATGGCATAGAGAATGGTGACGAAAAACACGAGATATGCCGCAATTCCGTACAGAAAGGCGACGACCTTGAAAATGCGTGAGCCCGCAACCTCCGGGCCGATGGAATGAACCTGATGATCAAGTTGGGTCATGAAACGCTCCGTTGTGCCGAGGCATCGACACTGTTTGGTCTTTGCACCATGCATCGCGGACGGGCTCGCGACTTTCGCGGACGATTGATTTTCGCCTGAGACGACTTTGATTTTTGCTTGAGACGACGAAAACGTGCGATTTCGCTTTGAAAACAACGTGCTTGACGGCGACCTGCGGGAACTCACCTGCGGCGGGGTCCCCGTGCCGTTGCAGCCGCAAGTGTTCGATCTCCTGCTGTTTCTCGTCGCGCAACGCGCGCGTGTGGTCAGCAAGGATGACCTGATCAGCCAGATCTGGAGCGACCGGATCATCTCGGATTTCGCGCTGAACAGCCGGATCAATGCCGCGCGCAAGGCGCTTGGTGACGACGGCGCGACACAGCGGCTGATCAAGACCATCCCGCGCAAGGGCTTTCGCTTCGTCGGCGAAGTCCGGGAAGAGATGGCAATTTCGGTCGCACCAGTCGAAGCCGGGCCCGCTCTCCCGCGCGCGGACCGTCGGGCGGTCGCCGTGCTCGCCTTCGAGAACATGAGCGGCGATCCTGCACAGGATTATTTCGCCGACGGGATCAGCGAAGACATCCTGACCGCGCTGTCGAAACAACGCTGGTTCATGGTGATCGCCCGCAACTCGTCCTTCACCTATAAGGGACGGGCGGTCCACATCAGGCAGATCGCCGAGGAGCTCGGCGTCCGCTACGTCGTCGAAGGCAGCGTGCGCAAGGCGGACAACCGGGTGCGCATCACCGCGCAGCTCAACGATGCTTCGTCCGGCAGCCATCTCTGGGCCGAGCGCTACGATCGCGAGCTGGTCGACGTCTTCGCCGTCCAGGACGAGATCACCAACGCGATTGCCGCGGCGATCGAACCGCAGATTCATGCGGCCGAGAGTTTTCGCGCCCGCGGCAAGGGGCCTGCGAGCCTGGACGCATGGGATCTGTTGATGCGGGCATTGTCGCATTATTGGCGGGTGACGAGGCGCGATCACGCGGCCGCAACGACGCTGCTCGAACGCGCGATCGGGATTGATCCGAACTACGGCCGGGCGCTGTCGGTGCTGGCGGCAAACCACATGGTCGGCGTGCATCTCGGCTGGGCCGAGCTCGCCGCGGTGGCCCCAGTGGCGGAAGCCGCCGCACTGGCCGCGGTACGCTGCGACCATGAGGATGCCTGGGCCCACGTCGCGCTCGGTAGCGTCTGCTTCTCGACACGCAGGCTTGCGGACGCGCTGTCCGAGTTCGAGCAGGCGCTCGCGCTCAATCCGAACTTCTCGCTGGCGCAAGGCTATTACGCGCTGGCGCTGTCCTATGCCGGACGGCCGAAGGAGTCGTTCGAGGCCGCCCAAAGGGCGATCCGGCTGTCACCGCGCGATCCGTCGCTGGCGATCTATCAGGGCATCGCCGGCTATGCGCGCTTCACCGAACGCCAATATAGCGAGGCCATCGCGCCCGCGCGCGAGGCGATCCGCCATCGCGGCGATCTCACCGGCGCCTACCGCGTGCTCGCGGTCTCCGCCGGCATGACGGGCGACGACATGCTTGCGGAGACGGCGCTGGCCGAGCTCCGCCGCACCCAGCCGGACATCTCGCTGCACTGGATCGCGACGCAGCTGCCATGGGCCAATGAGGCCGATTGCGAGCACTATCTGGAGGGATTCCGGCGCGCGGGGTTGCGCTAGGCGATCGCCATGCCGTCGCTACGTCCGCTTGCGCGGCGGTCCGGTGTATTCCGAGTGGCGCAGGGGGTCTGACCGCCCTCCCGCGACGCTGTGTCGCTAGTCCACCGGCCATGTCGGCCAACGGCCGACATCACGGCTCCCCGGCAATAAAAGGCCGATCCATCAAAACAGGACGCGCTGTACATTTTTTGTGCTGACCCTGTCGAGACTTTCATCTTGCGGCGCCGAACGAGACTGTGTGAGCCTCGGTACCCGGATGGGGACTGGGATGAGCCGGCCGTAGCTTTGCGCGCGAAGACGCCTGCGAAGCGTGTACGGCTGGTCTCGCATGAGAAAGATACGACATGCCAAAACGAGTGTTGCTTGGCCTCCTCCTCGCTTGCGGGCTTGCGGCCCCGGCACTGGCGCAAGAGCCGAAAACGGGGGGCGTGGTCAACGCCGTGATCCAGCCCGAGCCGCCCGGCCTGATGCTCGCGATCGTCCAGAACGGCCCGACCCAGATGGTGTCGGGCAACGTCTTCGAGGGCCTCTTGCGCTACAACCCCAAGCTCGAACCGCAGCCGGAGCTCGCCGAGAGCTGGAGCGTCAGCGAGGACGCCAAAACCTATACTTTCAAGCTCAGGAAGGGCGTGACCTGGCACGACGGCAAGCCCTTCACCGCCGCGGACGTGTTGTTCTCCATCGAGATGCTGAAGCAGACCCACGCGCGCGCCCGCACCAACCTGGCACAGGTCGACAAGATCGAGGCACCGGACGACCATACGGTGGTCTTCACGCTGAAACAGCCGTTCGGCCCGTTCCTCGGCATCTTCGAGGTCGGCTCGATGCCGATGGTGCCGAAACATCTTTATGAAGGCACCGACTGGAAGACCAACGCTTACAACAATGCGCCGATCGGCACCGGCCCGTTCATGTTCAAGGAGTGGCAGAAGGGCTCGTTTATCCGCCTGGTCAAGAACCCGAACTACCACGAGAAGGGCAAGCCCTATCTGGACGAGATCTACTGGCAGATCATTCCCGACGCCGCGGCGCGTTCGGTGGCGTTTGAGACCGGCAAGGTCGACGTGCTGCCCGGCGGCTCGGTTGAGAATTTCGACGTGCCGCGGCTGTCCAAGCTGAAGGACACTTGCGTCACCGGCGCCGGCTGGGAGTTCTTCTCGCCGCTGTCCTGGTTGTGGCTCAACAACCGCCAGGGCCCGCTCGCCGACAAGCGGGTGCGGCAGGCGATCATGTATGCGATCGACCGCGACTTCGCCAAGGACGTGATCTGGAACGGGCTCGGCAAGGTCGCCACCGGCCCGTCCGCCTCGACCATCAAGTACTACACCGCCGACGTGCCGAAGTACCCTTACGATCCGGCCAAGGCCAAGGCGCTGCTGAAGGAAGCCGGCTACAAGGGCGAGAAGATCCGGATGCTGCCGCTCGCCTATGGCGAGACCTGGCAACGCTGGGGTGAAGCCGTGAAGCAGAACCTCCAGGACGTCGGCATGACCATCGAGACGATCGCCACCGACGTTGCCGGCGGCAACCAGAAGATCGGCGACTGGGACTATGACATCGCCTTCACCTATCTCTACCAGTATGGCGATCCAGCGCTCGGGGTCGGCCGCAATTACATCTCCAGCAATATCGTGAAGGGACAGGTCTTCAACAACGTCGAGGGTTATTCCAACCCGGAGATCGACAAGCTGTTTGCCGACGGCGCGGTCGCGACCCCCGACTCCAAGCGCAAGGAGATCTACGAGAAGGCGCAGAAGATCCTGGTCGAGGACGTGCCGGTGGCCTGGATGCTCGAGCTGCAATTCCCGACCATCACCCGCTGCAAGGTCAAGAACCTGATCACCACGGCGATCGGCGTCAATGACGGCTTCAAGGATGCATGGCTCGACAAGTAGTGACGGCCTGACCTTTCTGCTAAGGCTCTCGCTACATGACCTCCGATCGAGCCGCAATCTCGCTGCACCTCCCCCGCTTGCGGGGGAGGTCGACGCGTTCGCAGAGCGCGGCGGGAGAGGGCTTTCTCCTCTCGGCGTCCTCTCTGCGGAAACACCCTCTCCCCTGCCCTCTTCCGCAAGCGGGAGAGGGAGCGCACCGTGATTGTCGCTGCGTTCAACCCGATCTGATCGCCATCTAGATGCTCTCCTTCGTTGCTCAGCGTGTCCTCAAGGGCGTGATCGTCCTGCTTGCGATCGTCGTCCTCAATTTCTTCCTGATCCGACTCGCGCCCGGCGATCCCGCGGTCGTGATGGCGGGCGAGGCCGGCGCCAGCGATCAGGTCTTCGTCAAGCAGCTCCGGGAAAAGTTCGGCCTCGACAAGCCGCTGCCGGAACAGCTCTTCATCTACGTCAAGGGCGTCGTGACCCTCGACCTCGGCTTCTCCTTCCGCCAGCAGGCGCCGGTCGCAAAGCTGATCGGGGAACGGCTGCCGGCGACGCTGCTGTTGACGCTGACGGCATTCGCGATCTCGCTCGCGCTCGGCATCCTGTTCGGCACCTTCGCCGCGCGCTTTGCCGGAACCTTCCTCGACACGGCCATTACCGTGTTCGCGCTGATCTTCTACGCCATGCCGCTTTTCTGGGTGGCGCTGATGGGCATCCTGCTGTTCTCGGTCACCATGGATTGGCTGCCGAGCTTTGGTTACGAGACGGTCGGTGCCAACCTCACCGGCCTCGCCCATGCGGTCGACGTCGCAAAGCACCTGATCATGCCGGCGATGACGCTCGGCCTGTTCTTCATGGCGACCTACACCCGCATGACGCGCGCTTCGATGCTGGAGGTGAAGCGGCTCGACTTCGTCAAGACCGCGCGCGCGAAAGGCCTCTCCGACGCCGTGATCCAGCGCCGCCACGTGCTGCGCAACGCGCTGCTGCCGGTGGTGACGCTGGCCGGCGTCCATTCCGGCACGCTGATCGGCGGTGCCGTCATCACCGAGACCGTGTTCGCCTGGCCCGGCATCGGGCGCCTGATGTACGACGCCCTGCTCCAGCGCGACTACAATCTGCTGCTCGGCGTCTTCGTGATCTGCTCCGCCATGGTGCTGGTCTTCAACCTGATCACCGACCTGGTCTACCGCCTGGTCGACCCACGCATCGAATTCGCCGCATGAAACAGTTCTGGAAATCGATGTTGAAGAGTCCGAGCGGGGTCATCGGGCTCATCATCCTTCTGCTCGCGATCTCGGTCGCATTGTTCGGGCCGATGCTGTTCCCGAACTCGCCCTGGCGCATGGTGCAGCGGCCGTTCCTGCCGCCGTTCACCCTGTCGACCGTGCCGCTCGGCACTGATGCGCTCGGCCGCGACGTGTTCGCCGGCATGATCTTTGGCGCGCGGGTGTCGCTGCTGGTGGGCCTCGTCTCCACGCTGGTGGCGCTGGTCGTCGGCGTACCGATCGGCGCCATGGCCGGCTATTTCGGCGGCAAGGTCGACGACGCTCTGATGCGCTTCACCGAGTTCTTCCAGACCATTCCGAGCTTCGCGCTTGCGATCGTGCTGGTCGCGATCCTGCAGCCCTCGATCTATTCGATCGTGGCCTCGATCGCGCTGGTGAGCTGGCCGCCGGTGGCCCGGCTCGTGCGCGGCGAGGTGCTGTCGCTGCGCACGCGCGAATATGTCCAGGCCGCCGTGGTCACCGGACAGAGCAACAGCTGGATCATCCTGCGCGAGATCCTGCCCAACGCGCTGTCGCCGGTGATCGTGCTGGCCTCGCTGATGGTGGCGACCGCGATCCTCCTGGAATCCTCGCTGTCCTTCCTCGGCCTCGGCGATCCCAATCTGATCTCCTGGGGCTACATGGTCGGCGCCGGCCGCACCGTGATCCGCCAGGCCTGGTGGATCACCGTGTTTCCCGGCGTCGCGATCCTGATCTCCGTGCTCGGACTGAACCTGATCGGCGAAGGCCTCAACGACGCGCTCAATCCGCGCCTGTCGCGGGAGGGACGCTGACGATGACCGCCCCACCCGCCGTCTCCATCAAAAACTTGCGGATCGCGCTGCCCAAAGGCGCCGAGCGTGCTTTCGCCGTCGACGGCGTCTCGCTGGAGCTGCGGCCCGGCAAGATCGTCTGCGTGGTCGGCGAATCCGGCTCCGGCAAATCGATGTGCGCGCATGCGCTGATGGGCCTGTTGCCTGACACGGTGTCTATCGCCTCCGGCGAGATCCAGTTTGAAGGCCGCGACCTGCTCAAGCTCGATGACGACGGCTGGCGCGATCTGCGCGGCCGCAGGCTGGCGATGATTTTTCAGGAGCCGATGACCGCGCTCAATCCGTTGATGCGGATCGGCGACCAGATGGCGGAGATGTTCGAGGCGCACGGCCTGCTGACGCCGAAGGACCGGCGCGCGAGAGCGCTGGCGCTGGCGCGCGAGGTCGGCCTGCCCGACCCCGAGCGCATCGTGCGCGCCTATCCGCACCAGCTTTCCGGCGGCCAGCGCCAGCGCGCCATGATCGCGATGGCGCTGGCACTCGAGCCGGCGGTGCTGGTCGCGGACGAGCCGACCACCGCGCTCGACGTCACCACGCAGGCGCAGATCCTCAAGCTGATCCGCAACCTCCAGCGCAACCGCAACATGGCGGTGATGTTCATCACCCACGATTTCGGCGTGGTCGCCGACATCGCCGACCAGGTCGTGGTGCTCCGCCATGGCAAGGTCGTCGAGGAAGGCCCGGCCGCGACCGTCTTCAACGAGCCGCAGCACGACTATACCAAGGCGCTGCTCGCAGCCGTGCCGTCGATGGATCCGCCGGCGCGCGCACCGCTGGACGATCAGGCCAGGGCGGTCGAGGTGATCGGGCTGGACAAGACCTATGTGACATCAAGCGGCTGGTTTCGCGAAGACCGCCGCGTCGATGCGGCGCGCGCGGTCAATTTCAGCATCCTCAAGGGCGAGACGCTCGGCCTCGTCGGCGAATCCGGCTCCGGAAAATCGTCGGTGGCGCGGCTGGTGATGCGGCTGATCGAGGCCGACCGCGGCACGGTGCGAATCGGCGAGACCGATCTCACCTCACTTTCGGGCAAGGCGCTGCGCGCCGAGCGCCATCGCATCCAGATGATCTTCCAGGATCCATTCGCCTCGCTCAATCCGCGGCGCAAGATCGGCCACATCATCGCCGACGGCCCGATCGCGGCCGGCCTTGATCCGAAGGTCGCCATCGACCGCGCCCGCGATCTCCTCAGGATGGTGGGCCTGGATGCCGGCGCACTCGAACGCTATCCGCATGAATTCTCGGGCGGCCAGCGCCAGCGCATCGGCATTGCGCGCGCGCTGGCGCTAGAGCCCGAGATCATCGTCGCGGATGAAGCCGTCTCCGCGCTCGACGTCTCCGTACAGGCGCAGGTGTTGAGGCTGCTCGAAGACCTCAAGGAACGCCTCGGCCTCTCGATGCTGTTCATCACCCACGACTTGCGCGTCGCCGCCCAGATCTGCGACCGCATCGCGGTGATGCAGCGCGGCGCCATCGTCGAGCTGAAGCAGACCGCGCAGCTCTTCGCCGCGCCCGAGCATGCCTATACGCGCGAGCTGCTTGCGGCGGTGCCGGGACGCAAGGAACGCGCGCCGGCGGCGTGAACGCTTGCGGCACCGGATCGCCGAACTTCGGGATGGTTCCAAAAACTTGCCTGCCGAGCGACGTGAAACATATTCGATCCAACAGCATTTGCTTCGCGAGACTGTCCTAGTTGATGACAGCAAGGCTGAATCGACACGAGTTCGCTCGTTTGGCTCGTCGAGTCTTGCAACGAATATGAAGTGGTGAGCGGTTTCTCAACCCAGCGCATTGAAGGCGCTGGAGATGCGGGACGTGCTCACGCGTTTTTTATTCCTTCGTGATCGGCCGCGCCGCTTCAAAGCCGAAGACGGCGCCATACATTCGGATGGAATGATCGTCATCATCTGATGGCGGATTGGCCAACTGAGATTCGGAGCCGCCATGGGCGAAGTTATTCGATTTGTCTCGAAGTCCGAGCGCGAGCGCGCGCGCCTCATTCAGGAGGCACGCGCCATCTACGACAGCATCTTCCCGCCGGCTGATCCGGCCGGCGACGGGCAGGACAAGGCGACCGGCCGCGCGTTTGGCCGCGGCAACGGAAGTCACCTCGCATGATCAAGATCATCGCCGTGCTCTGCAGCCTCGCCTCTCCGAGCAATTGTCACGAGCAGATCGTGACCACCTCCGACTTCGCCGAGATTTCGGTGCAATCCTGCCTGATGGGCGCGCCGCAGCTTGCCGACTGGATGAATCAGCATCCGGCGGAGCGCCTGGCTGCGTGGCGCTGCGTGATCGGGAAGCAGAACGGCAAGGGGATCTAGCAACGAAGCTCCTTGCGATCGAGCAGGTCACACGGTGACGACAATCCGCTACCGGCGGATCAACTTGCTCGCGCCTCGCCGGCACACGCTGATCGGCATCGCTCTATCGCGTGGTATTGTTCCAGGTGGGGACCGAGTTGGTCACGCCGACCGAGGGCCAATTGTACGAGCCGACCGACGGCGCCGTGACGGTGCCGACCGTCTGTCCGGATGACCCGTAGGACGCCCTCGGCTGTGTTGCCGATGCTCCCGCCCCGCTATAGCTCGGCGCCACCACACCTGTGCTGTAATGTCGGCTCGACCGGACCTTCTTTGCTTCAGCCGCGAAAGGCGCGGCAAGCAATCCGGTCGCAATGAGCGCGGCAATGGCGAATTTGATGGTTTTCATGGCTGATCCTTTCGCCCGCTGCACGCCCCAATATTCCAACTGTTCATTCGCCGGACAATTTCCATAGGTCTCGGTTCATAACTCCGTGCGCGGATGAAGGTGCCGGAGCGCAGGGAGCCGTGCATCCGCCGCCTTCGGATGGACCCGAATCAGCGTTAGTGCATTGCGTTCAGTGACTTCCCTGGACGCGAGCAGCATGACCGGCGCCGAACTGAAGCAACTCCGCAACGATCTCTCCGACGCGCTTGAGCGCAAGCTCACGGCGGCGGACATGGCAAGGCTGTGCGGATTGCCGGAGAAGGGCGGCGCCGACACCATCCGGCGCTGGGAGGTCAGCGGTCCGACGCCGTCGGCGACCAAAGTGCTGCGCGTGCTCGCGATGGCGAGCGAACGCTATCCGATCCTGGAGAAGTTCGACATCTTCGATCGCCATGACGTGCGCGAGGAGGACCGACCTGCAAAGCGCGCGGCCTTCCGCGAACAGATGCGCGATGAGGCGCGGCGCCGTCTTGGTTAACGAAGCACGCGCAGAGGTTACCGGGAAGAGGTGAAGTTAAGCCTTCCTTCAGCATTTCTTAAGCCGGCATTAAGCACGAAAATCATTTGCGACCCAATAAGTTAGCTTGGGCCTCGCTGTGCCACGCATGTGACAGCATTTTCGTCAAAAGCGAGCTATCTGCAAAACCAACGCGGCGCGGAAAGCGCGCCTGCCGGGGACATTGAGTGCTGGAGTTCAAGACGATGAAGAAGATTCTGTTTGCGACCGTTGCGCTGCTCGTGATGGGCGCTGCTGCGCCGGCCGTCGGTGCCGATCTCGGCAACCGCAACTACTACAAGACGCCCGCGCCGGCCTATGCCGCGCCGATCTACAACTGGACCGGTTTCTACGTCGGTGGCCATATCGGCGGCGCGTTCTCCAGCGACAACAATTTCAACGGCCTTTCTACCGGCAACAACGGCAACGGCCGTTTCCTCGGCGGCGTGCAGGTCGGTGCAGACTGGCAGTTCAACCCGAACTTCGTGGTCGGTGTCGAAGGCCAGTATTCCTGGCTCTCCGGCAGCGTCGGCGCAGTGTTTCCGGGCGGCATCGCCTACACCAACGACCAGCGCGGCCTCGGCTCGATCACCGGCCGCGTCGGCTACACCTGGGGACCCGGCCTCGTCTACGTGAAGGGCGGCTATGCCTATTCAGACAACAATGAGAAGGTGACGGTCGGTGGCGTGCCGACCGCCTTCGTGATCACTGGCGATCACCGCAACGGCTACACCGTCGGCGCCGGCCTCGAATACATGTTCGCCCCGAACTGGTCGGCCAAGGCCGAGTACCAGTACTACAATTTCGGCGACGCGAGCTTCACCGGCGGCCCGCTGGCGGGCACCGGCAGCTTCACCACCGACGACCACACCATCAAGGCGGGCGTCAACTACCGCTTCAACTGGGCGAGCCCGGCGGTGGCGCGCTACTGATCGGTTACCGCAATCTTACCATGAGAGGGCCGGCGATTTCGCCGGCCCTTCTTTTTTCGCCCTGCGGAACACGCGCAACCGTTTGCGGAGATTGCGATTTTTTAACTCGCCGTGCGGATACTGCCGGCCACAAGCAGAAGCAAGAATGTTGGGGGAATTTCCATGGCGATCCGTCTCAGCCTTAGCGGCTCACTTGGCCGCATGCGGCCTCGTTTCAAAATGCCGAGCTGGGGCGTGCGCGGCAGCCTGTTCGCGGCCTTCGCGGCGATCGCGGGCATGGGCCTCGTGATCTCGGCCGGCGCGGGCCTCGTGCTGCAGAATCTCGGCGGACGCATGACCGAACTGAGCGGGCGGGACATTCCGCGCCTTGCCGCTAGCCTGCAATTGTCGGCACTGAGCGCGAGCCTTGCGGCCCAGGGGCCGGCGCTGCTTGCGGCTCAAACCGAGGACGCCCTGAACGAGCGCACCAAGAAGCTCAGGGAATTGCAGGAGCAGACGCAGAAGAAGCTCAACGAGATCATCGAGCTCGGCGGCGACAAGACCATCGTCTCCGGACTCAGCGAGACGATGAAGAGCATCAACGAGGCGGCCCAGAGCCTGGCCAAGGCCGCCCGCGAACGGCTGGACATTGCCGCCCTTCACGACAAGCAATATGACGCGCTGCGCAGCGCGCAGGGCGCCTTCGTCAGCGCGGCCAGCCCGGCGATGCTCGACGCGCAGACCCGGGTCAATGCCATTCTCGGCTCGGCCGACCTGTCCACCGCGGACGCCTCCGATGCCGCGCAGATCGTCGGCCAGCTCGGCAACGTCGTCGCCAGCGGCAATCTCGCAGCCGCCAACATGAGCGCGGCGCTGTCGGCCAACACCAGCGACAAGCTCGACGACATCCAGAAGGAGTTCAAGACGGCACAGGGCCGCCTGCGCTCCAACCTCGATCTGCTGCCCGACAATCAGGGCAGCAAGATGCTGCGCGAGACGGCGGAGAAGCTGCTCGCGCTCGGCACCGGCAAGACCGGCGTGTTCAATCTGCGCGAGAAGGAGCTCGATTCCGTCGACTACGGGCAGACCATCCTGGACGAGACCCGCAAGCTCAATGTCGGCCTCGGCATCAGCGTGCAGCAGCTGGTCGACGGCGTGCAGAAGGAGACCAACGCCTCGACCTTCCAGGCGCAGCAGGAGATTTCGCTCGCTACGTCAGTCATGCTGGCGCTGGGCGCTTTGATGCTGGTCGGCTCAGCGCTGTTCGTCTGGCTCTATGTCGGCCGCAACATCCTGCGCCGGATCACCGGCCTGCAGCGCGCCATGCAACGGCTCTCGGCCGGCGATCTCGACACCGAGATTCCGCGCGCCAGGCAAAATGACGAGATCGGCGCGATGACCGACACGCTGACCGTGTTCCGAGACAGCATGATCGAAGCCCGGGCGCTCGCCGGCGAGCAAGACAAGGACCGCATCGCCAAGGCCGAGCGGGCCGCGCGCATGGAAGCGAAGATCGCCGAATTCGAAAACACGGTGCGCTCGGCGCTCGACAATCTGGCGCAGTCGGCCAATTCGATGCAATCGACCGCGCAGAGCATGTCGACCACCGCCGATCAGTCCAACGCGCTGGTCAACGCGGTTGCCTCCGCCGCCGAGGAGACCTCCGTCAACGTGCAGACCGTCTCGTCGGGCACCGAGCAGCTGTCGTCCTCGATCGAGGAGATCAGCAGGCAGGTCGTCACCTCGGCCGCAATCGCCAAGAAGGCCGTCGACGAGGCCGGCGCCACCGACGCCACGGTGCAGAGCCTTGCCGACAGCGCGAGCCGCATCAGCGTCGTGGTCGATCTGATCCAGACCATCGCATCGCAGACCAATTTGCTCGCGCTCAACGCCACCATCGAGGCGGCGCGTGCGGGCGAGGCTGGCCGCGGCTTTGCGGTGGTCGCCTCCGAGGTGAAGAGTCTCGCGAGCCAGACCGCCAAGGCGACGGAGGAAATCCGCACCCAGATCGCCAGCATGCAGGACATCACGACATCGGCGGTCGGCGCCATCCAGGGCATCGGCCGGATCATCAGCGAGATCGACGGCGTGACCACGACGATCGCGGCCGCGGTCGAGGAGCAAGGCGCCGCCACCCGCGAGATCGCACGCAACATCCAGCATGCGGCCGGCGGCACCAGCGAAGTCTCCAGCAACATTGTCGGCGTTTCCACCGCCTCGGCCGAAGCCGGCGCCGCGGCGAACGAAGTGCTGGGCGCCTCCGACGCGCTGCGGCGCGAGGCCGACATGCTGCGCGGAGAGATCGACGCGTTCCTCAACAACATGCGGGCGGCGTAAGCGCCGGCCCGTAGCGCTGGGACCGGGGCGGTAGCCCGGATGGAGCGCAGCGAAATCCGGGACTTCTTGCTTGTGGCACGAACCCCGGATTGCGCTTCGCTCCATCCGGGCTACGGAAAATGCCCCCGGTATGACCGCCATGCGCAGACCACGCTCCGTCCTTTTTCGGCTGGCGCCCCGCTCGCGGCGGGTTTAAGCCGGTAGCATGAGCTCAAAAACCGACACCGCACAGTCTTCGGCCGAGGCCCTGCGCTACCCCTGGGACCAGCATCCCGGCCACGACGAGATCGTCGAGGTCAGGCCCGGCGTGTTGTGGGCGCGGCTGAAGCTGCCGTTCCGCCTCAACCACGTGAACGTCTACCTGCTCGCTGACGGCGACGGCTATGCCATGGTGGATACCGGCTTCGGCAACGAGGAGACGATCGAGGCCTGGACCAAGCTGTTCGACAGACCGCTGAAGGGCGTCACCATCACGCGCCTGATCGTCACCCACTCCCACCCCGACCATGTCGGACTCGCGGGCTGGGTCGTCGAGCGGTTCAACTGCCCGCTGGTGATGTCGCAGGTCGAATATCTGCAATCGGTCTATCACCAGAACCGCGGCACCGCGGAGCGGCAGGAAGCGCAGCGGCTGTTCTTCCGCCGTCATGGCATGGACGAGTCGCTCACCGAAAAGCTGCTGGGCCGCGGCCAGGATTATCTCAAGCGCGTCTCGGTGCTGCCGCCCTCCTACCGGCGCATCTCCCACGGCGACGACGTCGTGATCGGCACGCGCCGCTTCAAGGTGATCACCGGCGGCGGCCATGCGCTCGACCAGGTGATGCTGTATTGCGCCGACGACAAGCTGTTCCTCTCCGCCGACCAGGTGCTGAGCAAGATCTCGCCCAATGTCAGCGTCTGGGCGGTCGAGCCCGACCAGAACTCGCTCGGCGAATATCTGGCCTCGCTCGCCAGCCTCACCACGACGCTGCCCTACGACGTCTTGGTGCTGCCAGGCCACGGCGTGCCGTTCTACGGACTGAAGACCCGCATCAAGCAGCTCGCCGACCACCATGAGGAGCGCTGCCGCCTGATCGCGGAAGCCTGCCGCGAGGTGCCGCAGACCTCGCGCGCCCTGGTGCCCGTCGTGTTCAACAAGCACGTGCTGGATGAGCACCAGATGGGATTCGCCGCCGGCGAGCTGGTCGCCCACGTCAACTACATGATCGTCGAGGGCCGGCTGACGGCGGAGACGAAGGACGGCGTGCTGCAATTCCGGACGACGTGAACTCTTCACCTCGCCCCGCTTGCGCAGAGAGGTCGGAATTCGCACAGAGCACGCGCCTTGGACAAAATGTCCATGGCAGCAGCCGGGGTCCCAGCCTTTCCCTGGAGCCTCGGTCCCCGCGGGCAGGCCCGTGTTAGGCGTTTGATCCAAATCAACAATCGCTGGCGATGCGACGCTATCAATATACCCGCGCGCCGCGTCACGAAATGTGTGCGGGCGCATGGACATTGGAGCTGGAAAAGCTCTAAAAATGAGCGACCGCCATGGCCGGGTTCCGTTGCAGGTTTTGCCGATGGATTACAACCAGTTCTTCGATTCCGCCCTCGATCGTCTCCACGCCGAGCGGCGCTACCGCGTGTTCGCGGACCTCGAGCGCACGGCCGGCCGGTTCCCGCACGCGACCTGGCACTCGCCCAAGGGCAAGCGCGACGTCGTGATCTGGTGCTCCAACGATTATCTCGGCATGGGCCAACACCCGAAGGTGGTCGGCGCCATGGTCGAGACCGCAACCCGCGTCGGCACCGGGGCCGGCGGCACTCGCAACATCGCCGGCACGCATCATCCGCTGGTCCAGCTCGAGGCCGAGCTCGCCGATCTGCACGGCAAGGAAGCCGCGCTGCTGTTCACCTCGGGCTATGTCTCGAACCAGACCGGCATCCCGACCATCGCAAAGCTCATCCCGAACTGTCTCATTCTGTCGGACGAGCTCAACCACAATTCGATGATCGAAGGCATCCGCCAGTCGGGCTGCGAGCGCGTCGTGTTCCGCCACAACGATCTTGCGCATCTCGAGGCGCTGTTGAAAGCGGCCGACCCGAACCGGCCGAAGCTGATCGTCTGCGAGAGCCTCTATTCCATGGACGGCGACGTCGCCCCGCTCGCCAAGATCTGCGATCTCGCCGAGACGTACAACGCGATGACTTATGTCGACGAGGTCCACGCGGTCGGCATGTACGGCCCGCGCGGCGGCGGCATCGCCGAGCGTGACGGCGTCATGCACCGCATCGACATTCTGGAAGGCACGCTGGCGAAAGCGTTCGGCTGTCTCGGCGGCTACATCGCCGCCAACGGCCAGATCATCGATGCCGTGCGCTCCTACGCGCCGGGCTTCATCTTTACGACCGCGCTGCCGCCGGCGATCTGCTCGGCCGCGACCGCCGCGATCAAGCATCTGAAGACGTCGAGCTGGGAGCGCGAGCGCCACCAGGACCGTGCCGCCCGCGTCAAGGCAATCCTCAACGCCGCCGGCCTGCCCGTGATGTCGAGCGACACCCACATCGTGCCGCTGTTCGTCGGCGATCCCGAGAAGTGCAAGCAGGCGTCCGACCTCCTGCTCGAGGAGCACGGCATCTACATCCAGCCGATCAACTATCCGACGGTCGCCAAGGGCAGCGAGCGGCTGCGCATCACGCCCTCGCCCTATCACGACGACGGCCTGATCGATCAGCTCGCCGAAGCCCTGCTGCAAGTGTGGGACCGCCTCGGCCTGCCGCTGCGCGCGAAGTCGCTGGCGGCGGAGTAGGACGCTGCTCGTGTCCTCGCAGGACGCCACGCTTCGGCTTTTCAATTCCGAAGTGGATTGAATATTTCGATATCGGGAAAATGCTTCTCGTTGTCGGTGACGACAACGCAGTCATTGGCTTCGGCAACAGCTGCAATGATTGTGTCGAGCGCGCTGCGCGGCTTTCCCTTCGCCGTTCCTTCGGCCATCATGCGAGCCCAGGCCAGCCCCGCCTTGTCATCGAACGACAATACGCGACCGGCAAAGAGTGACGGGGGTCCCTCCGGCCCGGAAAACCAGGCATCGAGCCGGTCACGCCTCCGGCCGGACGGCAGCTCCAGAATGCCGCGCCGGATTTCAGCGAGAGTTAGCGAAGCGATGAAGAGATTCTCGTCGGGCTGCTCGCCCATCCAGACCAGCAGGGCATCGGAAGGCGCCGGTCGTGTGACGTTGCTGATGATGTTGGTGTCGAGCAGATAGCGGGTCACAACTCGACCTTACGTCCCGGATCGAATTCACGAACAAGCGTAATGTCAGTGCCGACGAGCGGCGAACGCCGCAACGCCTGGAGAATGCCACCCTTCTTGGGTGGTGCGCCCGACATCGTCTGAGTGACAGCATCCCGCAGTCGCGACGCCTCCGGCCCGTCCTCCGCTAGCCGTCGTGCCAGGGACCTGATGAGGTCGCGGTCGCCGTCGAGGCCCAGGACCTCGAACCGTGCCATCCCCTGCGTACGGAGACGCGACCGGTAATTCCTGACGGCACGCTTCTGCGATCTGCTGCCCATCCGATCCTCCATATATCCAGTAATATATCCAGAAGAGACCTAGGGGCAAGTGGCCGAAAAGGTGCGGTTTCTTTCGGGTGATGATGTCGATACGCCAACTGACTTAACGACGCCCCCGGTTCCTACCCCCTCTTGGAAAAATCGCTGTCGCTTGCGGTGCCTCAACGCGCTAGATTTGCAGGGAAAATGAGCTTGGGCGCCGTTGGCGCCCTTTCGAGAAGCGCGCTCGCCATGCTGCACGACTGGGGCGTGATCGCCGCCGCCTTCGGCTATATCGGCTTCCTGTTCCTGGTGGCGAGCCATGGCGACCGCCGCTCGCCGGCCGGGCGCGGCCGCGCCTCCGGGCTGATCTATCCGCTGTCGCTGGCGATCTACTGCACCTCCTGGACCTTCTTCGGCTCGGTCGGCTTCGCCACCCGCACCTCGACCGACTTCCTCGCCATCTATGTCGGCCCGATCCTGATGATCGGGTTAGGGGCCGGCGTCCTGCGCCGCGTGATCCAGCTGGCGAAAGCCCACAACATCACCTCGATCGCCGATTTCATCGGAGCCCGCTACGGCAAGAGCCAGGCGGTGGCGGCGACCGTCGCCGGAATCGCGATCATCGGCTCGGTGCCCTACATCGCGCTCCAGCTCAAGGCGGTCGCGTCCTCGCTGGAGACGATCCTGAGCGAGGACCAGGCCTTCTCCCACATCCCGATCCTCGGCGACGTCGCGCTGATGGTGACGCTGGCGATGGCGGCCTTCGCGGTGCTGTTCGGCACGCGGCAGACCGACGCCACCGAGCACCAGCACGGCCTGATGCTGGCGGTCGCGACCGAATCCATCGTCAAGCTGGTCGCCTTCCTCGCCGCCGGCATCTTCGTCACCTTCTGGATGTTCTCGCCGCAAGAACTGATCGAGCGCGCCATGAAGACGCCGGAGGCGGTGCGCGTCATCAACTATTCGCCGTCGATCGGCAACTTCCTCACCATGACGCTGCTGTCGCTATGCGCGATCATGCTGCTGCCGCGCCAGTTCCACGTCAGCGTGGTCGAGAACTCCTCAGATGCCGAGGTCGGCCGCGCACGCTGGCTGTTCCCGCTCTACCTCATCGCCATCAATCTGTTCGTGATTCCGATCGCGCTCGCCGGCCTCGTCAGCTTCCCGTTCGGCGTGGCCGACCCCGATATGTATGTGCTGGCCTTGCCGATAGAGGGCGGTGCGGATCTGCTCAGCGTCGCCGTCTTCGTCGGCGGCCTGTCGGCGGCAACCGCGATGGTGATCGTCGAATGCGTCGCGCTCTCCATCATGGTCTCCAACGACCTCGTGGTGCCCCTGGTGCTGCAACGACGGCCTGAGGGGCGCACCGGCGGCGCCGATTTCAGCGATTTCCTGCTGCGCTCGCGGCGGCTCGCGATCTTCGCCATCATGGTGATGGCCTATTTCTACTACCGCGCGCTCGGCAATACCCAGCTCGCGGCGATCGGCCTGCTCTCCTTTGCCGCCATCGCCCAGCTCGCGCCGAGCTTCTTCGGCGGACTGTTGTGGCGGCGCGCCACCGCACGCGGCGCGATCGGCGGCATGCTGGTCGGCTTCGCGGTGTGGCTCTACACGCTGTTCATTCCGAGTTTCATGGACACCTCGACCACGGGAATCCTGCTGCTCCAGCATGGACCGTTCGGCATCGAGGCGCTGCGACCGCAGGCGCTGTTCGGTGCCGACCTGCCGCCGCTGATGCACGGCGTCATCTGGTCGCTGTCGCTCAACATCCTAACCTATGTGCTGCTGTCGCTGGCGCGAAGGCCCTCGTCGATCGAGCTGCTGCAGGCCGATCTGTTCGTGCCCAACACGCTCGCGCCGATCTCCCCGGGCTTCGGCCGCTGGCGCACCACGATCACCGTGCAGGACATTCAGACCACCGTCGCGCAATATCTCGGACCCGACCGCGCCCGGCATTCCTTCGAGGCATTCTCGGCACGGCGCAATGTCCGGCTGGAGTCCGGAGCCCCCGCCGATTTCGAGCTGTTGCAGCATGCCGAGCATCTGATCGCCTCCTCGATCGGCGCGGCCTCCTCCCGCCTCGTGATGTCGCTGCTGCTGCGCAAGCGCACGGTTTCGGCCAAAGCCGCACTCAAGCTGCTCGACGACTCCCACGCGGCCCTGCATTTCAACCGCGAGATCCTGCAGACCGCGCTCAACCACGTGCGCCAGGGCATCGCCGTGTTCGATGCCGACCTGCAATTGATCTGCTCCAACCGGCAGTTCGGCGATCTCCTCAACGTTCCCCCGCACATCGTCCAATTCGGCACGCCCTTGCGCGAGATCCTGGAATTCATGGGCGTGAGCGATCCGGACCATCAGGTCGACCGTGAGGCGATGATCGAGCGGCGCCTGGCCGCCTATACCACCGACAGCGAGCCCTATCTCGAACGCCTGTCGGAACGCCACATGGTGATCGAGGTGCTCACCAACCGCATGCCCGGCGGCGGTTTCGTCATCACCTTCACCGATGTCACGCCCAGCTTCGAAGCGGCGGAAGCACTGGAGCGCGCCAACGCGACGCTGGAAAAGCGCGTGCGCGACCGCACCGAGGAATTGACGCGGCTGAACTCCGAGCTGGCCCTGGCCAAGAGCACGGCGGAAGACGCCAGCATCTCCAAGACGCGATTCCTCGCTGCCGCCAGCCACGACATTCTCCAGCCGCTGAACGCGGCGCGGCTCTACGTCACGAGCCTGGTCGAGCGCCAGCACAGCGGCGAGGAGACCCGGCTGGTCGAGAACATCGACGAATCGCTGCAGGCGATCGAAGAGATTCTCGGTGCGCTGCTCGACATCTCCCGCCTGGACGCCGGCGCGATGACGACCTCGATCTCGAGCTTCAAGATGGCCGATCTGATGCGCTCGCTGGAGATCGAGTTCGCGCCGATCGCGCGCGCCAAGGGCCTGGAACTCGCCTTCGTGCCCTGCTCGCTGCCGGTCGAGTCGGATCGGCTGCTGCTGCGGCGCCTGCTCCAGAACCTGATCTCGAACGCGATCAAATACACTCCGCGCGGCCGCGTGCTGGTCGGCTGTCGCCGCCAGGGCCCTTCGCTCAAGATCTGCGTCTACGACACCGGCGTCGGCATCCCGCCGGTCAAGCGCGGCGAGATCTTCAAGGAGTTCCATCGCCTGGAGCAGGGCGCGCGGATCGCGCGCGGGCTGGGGCTTGGCCTCTCGATCGTCGAACGGCTGGCGCGCGTGCTCAAGCACGGCATCGCCATCGACGGCAACAAGAGCGGCGGCTCGGTGTTCTCCGTGACGGTGCCGACCGCCAAGGCGATCACCCATACCGCGGCCGTGACCAGTGCGACGCCGCTGGCGCGCACGCCGATCTCGGGCGCGCTGATCGTCTGCATCGAGAACGATGCAGCGATCCTCGACGGCATGCGCACGCTGCTGAAGGCATGGGATGCCGAGGTGATCGCGGTCGCCGATCCGGAAGGGGCGATCGCCGCAATCGAGACCGCCGGACGACGCGTCACCGGCCTTCTGGTCGACTACCATCTCGACCGCGGCAACGGCATCGCCGCGATCCGCGACATTCGCCGCCGCTTCGGCGATACCATCCCCGCGATCCTGATCACGGCCGACCGCAGCCCCGCCGTGCAGGTGGCGGCGCGCGACGAGAAGGTCGCGGTGCTGAACAAGCCAGTCAAGCCGGCCTCGCTCCGTGCGCTTCTTGGCCAGTGGCGCACGCAGCAGATGGTGGCGGCGGAGTGAAGCGCCCCGTCGGTCGACGTCGGTCACTGCGTTGACCGGGGCCCACCGCGTCATTGCGGAGTATGAGGCGACATCGCGATGCTCCAGTGCGCATCCCAGCAGCAGTGCCGTAGGGTGAGCAAAGGCGCACTTGCGCCGTGCCCACGATCTCCCTCCATGAGCAACGAGGCGTGGGCACGCTGCGCTTTGCCTACCCTACGGGATCTTCGCCATTGCGCGGAAGGATTCTGGATTGCTTCGTCGCTTCGCTCCTCGCAATGACGGAGCGAGGTGAAATGTTGTCGCCTTCAAATCGGCATCCCGTTTCGTAGACACGCCTTCGCCTTCTCGCGGCGCGTTTCGCCCGAGTTTTGCGCTTCTCGTCACGCCCTCCTGGAGAAAGGGCGCAGGGAAGGCCGGGTGCCGGCTGGCACCCGCGGTCCGCTGCGCGAAATGCACACGCAGGAAGAACCGCACAGCAGCATACAGGTGGAGCCGAACACACGGCCTTCCCCGCGCGATGGTCGGACGGCTTATGCCGCGCTCTCCCGGGAGCCGAACTTTCCTTCTGGCCTCCCTCGCCTCACGGAATTCGCCGACCTGGCGCCGGTTGGCGCCATGCCGCATCCGCAAGACTTGACCGTGGCAACGACGGCCAGGACCACACGGTTTTGCCGCACGCAACAGCGCCGTTCGTACAACGCGGCTTGCGAAAAGCTCACAGGGATCGGCTCAATCCATCCCCCCGCCCTGCGTCTCACATCCGCGACGGCGCCAATGCGTCCACCGCAACCCGATCCGCGGCTCGTGACGACGTACGACCGCCCCTCTTCGTGGATCAGGTCGGCGACAACTACGATAATTCCGAATTTCTGTAAAGCAGAATCTTTCGCCTCGCGCTGATTGACCCAGCCATTGCTGTTTTGCCCGGCGGATCACCCAAGCCCTTGGGGTGACCCGGGCAGGTCGCCCCCCCCAAAAGACGTCTTGAGGAACGCACGTGATGTCCGCTGATCTCAGCAGCAGCGCAAAACGCGGCATTGTCCAACTTCTGGATTGGGCCGATTGGGGAATGGTGTCCGCTACCAGCACCAATTTGAGTGCGATCGAAATTCACGATGTAGCGTCGCCCAGGATCGTTGGAGCGACGGAGATGCTCCAGAAACTGCTTCTCGCTGAGATCGCGCAAGATCGTAACTTTCCGGCTGGTGTGGGACTGGTAACTTCGGCCAGCTCCTCAAGCGTGAGACCCATCATGCATACGCCTGTCCAGCAGCTCCACATGCCGGCCAACACCTTGCCCTCCGTCCTAGCCGCCTCGCCGAGACCGGTACACATTCTCAACAGCGGCAGGCCCGCAGCCAGAGCCATTTGACTGCCAATCAACGTGTCTTTGGAATGTAGCAGCCACGGGCAAGTGCCACGCACGCTCTATGAGCTCAGGAGTACGTGTTACCGATGAAGCTATGGCTTCTGATGGAACGTGCGATCGACTGACCAACAGGGCCGCGGCACACACCAGACACACGGCGACAACCAGGCTGCTGATGCTTACGCGGTGCCTTTAGCTTCATGGGTCAAAACCTAGCGGCAATGACTACATCGGCCGCCAAAATTATATCCGGGAGCCAACCAGGGGGAAGAAGGTTGCGTACGCGCGTCCCTTGGCTGCAATGCGACCGCATCCCGACGGGCGAAAGAGCTCCTTTTGGGTCAAACAGGAAAGTGACAGCCAATCGGACCCTTCCCGCGGCATCCCCGGCCACGTATCAGCACCGAGATTCAGATGCTAGATTTCGAGCTCCACCGAATAGGAGGACGACATGCCCGAGAGCGTCTACAAGGTCATTGAACTGATCGGCACCAGCAAAGACTCCTGGGAGAAGGCCGCCGCCAATGCGGTCGAGCAAGCCGCTAGATCTCTCCGAGATCTTCGCATCGCAGAGGTCGTCAAGCTCGATATGCAACTGGATGACAAGGGAAAAGTCGAGGTCTATCGAGCCAAGCTCAACGTATCGTTCAAGTTCGAGGGCTCCTGAGCCTCAGCACCTCGCCCCTTGTGGGCGAGGATGGCTCATTGAAAAAAGCGCGCTACGCGATCCGCCCAATCGGACGCTGTGGTCCCTCCGGGAAGTTGGCACTAGTCCAGCTGGTACCGATATGCTCTGATGCAAGGAAGCGTATGGCGGGTGGTGGTCCCATGTACATGATCATTCGCAAGTACACGGAGGTTCGTTCGGTAGCGGACGCCGCTCGTCGCGCCAAGAGCGGCGTCGGTGAGATCCTAAGGCAATCGCAGGGATTTCGATCTTACCAGGTGCTGGATGCGGGCGACGGTGTCGGTATCGCCGTGATGATATTTGACGACCGCGAAAGCGCCGACGCAGCGAACGCCAAGATACTGGCGTTTGTTCAGGCGAGCCTACATGACCTCGATCTTGGGGTTCCCGAAGTCATCAGCGGCGAGGTTTTGGTGGACCTAGTGTCTAATGAATCTACGAGCATGAAGTAGCGTCGCCACTTGCGTGGCAGGGCAGCCTTGCTCATGTCATAGACGTGATGTCACCCTCCGAGACGATCGCGACTTGGATCTATGCGTGCCGCCAGTTAGGAATTCGAGCGCGGGTGCTTTTCGAGGAGCAGCAACACCATGAAGCAACACACCTTCGACGCATTCTCCATCACAGCGATCTGCTGGACACCGCTCCTGCCTATGGGCACTGCGATGCCGCCAAGAGATCCTGATGAAGAGGACGAGGAAGAAGATGAGGAGGACGAAGATGACGCTGACGAACCGGCGGTCGTGCGCGAGCCGGACGAAGATTAGACTAATCCGTGTTCGGCAGTCGGCGATATAATATCTCCCATGGGCTGGGATGCGAGAGACATAGAGCTCCTCACTAGACTCTGGTCCGCAGGACAGAGCGCGGCGCAGATAGCGCGTCGTCTCGGATGCAGTCGTAACGCGGTCTGCGGCATGCTAACCCGTCAGGGCCTGAAGCGCGGCCACAAGCCGCCTACGGCAAGGCCCAAGATACGTCCGCCCCCGAAGCTGAGGCCGGCGTCGTCGGCAGCTTGCGCCCGTCCCGTCGCAAAGAAGGTGTCGCGAAACAAAGCGGAGAGGCAGCAGCCCAAGGAGTTCAGCAGGCAGCAGCTTTACGACATGCTGGCTGATGCGATCAGAAATACTGGCTAGGGATCAACGCGAACGGCGCTGCGCTTCCGTCAGTGCCTGGCTCGGCTCGATGGGTTGGATTGTCGTGCCCCCTTCCCAAGTTCGTCTGCATCGGGTCAACGGCGGAATTTCGAGGCTAGCCAAGACACGATCTGCTCTGCCTCCCAAAGAGGACATGCCAGAGCTTCAGCTGGACGTCGGCTCAGGGCCCCAGAAGCTGACATCGGCCCAAGCATCGCTTGTGTCTCAATTTGGTAGTGTCTCAGTTTGAAATTGGATCGCTAATGATTGTTGCTTCGCCAATGATCCGGCCCTCCCATACGTAGAACTTTGGAGCAGATCGGAGGTATCCGATGGCCTGCTGTCCAGCGAGAAAGACGTAACCAACTCGGCGCCGCTCGCCCGGCATCATGGGTTGATCGCCTAGCAGCGGCCAACCATCGTACCCAACCCACCCTGTTCCTTGTTCTGATTGAATAGTGCAAGGGCAGCCCCAGCCCAATCCAATGGCCTGTTCACGACCTCCATCTTCGATCGGGTACAACCATAAGTCCGCTATGAGCTCTGGGCTCATTGATTTGAGCTGATCGGCTCGACTGGTCATGAAAAATCGCTGGTCTCTCGTGTAGCCCACCTTGCGAAGCTTAGGTTGTTGGGTCGGGAAACTTCGACCTCGATCAAGCTTATGGGGCAGCCCGTCACCGTGTCATGTAAAATACTACAAAAAACACTGCTACGATGAAAAGCAGGTCGATGACGCATTGCTCTTGCAGGATCGCGGAGCGTGGGCCTGATGGTGGCGGCGGAATGATTGCCGGCCAAGATCCGTTCACGGCGCAAGCCGCGTGAAGACGTAGTCTCGGCTCTTGGCCCGTGCTTCATGGCACGCAAAGCAGGTGCGGTGCTGGGCCTCGTCGACCGGCTTGCCGTTGATGAAGCGGCCAAAGCCCCAGCCACCGGTCGCGGCGTACTTCTTGGAATCCTTGACCATCACCTGGACCGTGGTGGCGGCACCGGGAATCGTCGCGGACGCAAACTCCGGCGACTGTTGCCGCTTCCAGGCGCGCTTGACCAGAATGGTGCCGTCCGGGAACGGGAGCTTGCCGGCTTGATACGCGTCGATTGCGGTCTGGTTGCCGATGACGGCACGAAGCTCGTCGAGCGGCGCCGCCTCTTCAGCCGGCGCGATCAACTCCCACTGCTTGTAGCCGGGCGGAATGGTGACGCCGAAGATTGGTGACGCGTCGGCCGTGCTTTGCGCAGGCCTTTCGGCAAGCGCGATCGAAATCAGATATGGCACGCAAGTCAGGAGAACGACGAGGAGGAGCGCCGCCAAGGTGATAGCCGTGGCAGAGGAGCTCTTTTTCGTTTTGGATTCGATGGGCGTCATGAGGTTTCATCTGGCTGGGATCAACGGGGGATCCTCGGCCCAGCAAGGCTGGACCGAGGTGTTGACAAATGATCAGGCGCCATCGGCGTCGATCACGGCCTTGGCAAAGGCCTGCGGCGCTTCCTGCGGCAGATTGTGGCCGATGCCGCCGATGATCAGGCGAAACTCGTAGCGGCCCGAGAACTTCTTGGCATAGGCGGCGGGATCGGGATGCGGCGCGCCGTTGGCGTCGCCTTCCATGGTGATCGTCGGCACCTCGATGACGGGAGCCGCCGCGAGCTTCTTTTCGAGATGCTCGTATTTCGCTTCGCCCTGGGCGAGCCCGAGCCGCCAGCGGTAATTATGGATCGTGATCGCGACATGATCCTTGTTGTCCAGCGCCGCCGCGCTGCGGGCGAAGGTGGCGTCGTCGAACTTCCACTGCGGCGAGGCGAGCTTCCAGATCAGCTTGGCGAAATCGTGCGTGTACTTCTCGTATCCGGCTCGGCCGCGCTCGGTCGCGAAGTAGAACTGATACCACCATTGCAGCTCGGCCGACGGCGGCAGCGGCGCATTGCCCGCGGCCTGGCTGGAGATCAGATAGCCGCTGACCGACACCAGCGCGCGGCAACGCTCCGGCCAGAGCGCGGCGATGATATCGGCCGTGCGCGCGCCCCAGTCGAAGCCGGCGATAACAGCCTTCTTGATATCGAGCTTGTCCATCAGCGCGATGATGTCGGCGGCCATCGCGGCGGGCTCGCCGTTGCGCGGTGTCTCGCCAGAGAGGAAGTGCGTCGAGCCGTAGCCGCGCAAGTGCGGGATGATCACGCGATAGCCGGCCTGCGCCAGGATCGGCGCGACGTCGACGAAGGCGTGAATGTCGTAAGGCCAGCCGTGCAGCAAGATCGCCACGGGACCGTTCGACGGGCCTGCCTCGGCATAGCCGACATTGAGGACACCGGCATCGATCTGTTTGATCGCGCCGAAGGACGCAGTCGATGCCTGCGATCGCGGCGCTTCCGTTTCGGCGCGCGCGAGGTCGATCACGCCGAGACCGACGGCGACGGTTCCGGCGGCGACGCCGAAGAACTTGCGACGATGCTGGTCGATGATTGGCTTCATGGTCGTGCTACCTTTTGCTGGTTGGAGATGGTGCGTCAGATCAGCGCGACCGTGACGTCGATGTTGCCGCGAACGGCCTTGGAATAGGGACAAGTTTGATGCGCATCATCGATGATGCCGCGCGCGATCTCGGGGTCGAGGCCTGGCAGGCTGACATTGAGGCGCGCCCGCAGCGAATAGGCGCCCTCCTCGAGCACGAGATCGATCTCCGCATCAACAGCGCATTTCCTGGGGAGCTCGATCTTCCGCTTCCGGGCCGCGATCTCCATGGCGCCCTCGAAACACGCCGACCAGCCGGCCGCGAACAATTGCTCGGGATTGGTGCCAACCCCTGTGTCGCCCGGCGGCGACAGCTTGACGTCCAGGCGACCGTCAGAGCTGCGCGACATGCCGTCGTGCCGTCCGCCGCTGGTGTGGGTCCTGGCTGTGTAGAGCAGTTTTGCCGCTTGCGTCATGAAAGTCTCCTTCCGTTGCGCAACTGACTAGCAGCGGCTGTCGCAGCACACCCGTTTGGACTTGTGAGAAGTTGTGAGGTTGTTGCAGCTCGCGCGGCTCACAAGGCCTGCATCCACGGTCTGATGCCGATGCAGGGAGGCGCCTTGCCGGATCGCAACCATCTGCTATCGAGCCCCGTGAAAGGGACCAGGATTTCGCCATGACTGAGCCGGCCGGCACCGCGACTGGAACCGTGTCGTTCGGGCCATTCTCTGTGACGCCGCATGAAAGGTTGGTGACACGCGACGGCGTCGCGTTGCCGCTCGGCGCGAAAGCCTTCGACACGCTGATTGCGCTGATGTCACGGCCGAACGAGGTCGTCAGCAAATGGGACCTGATGGCGCTGGTGTGGCCCGGCCTCACGGTCGAAGAAGCCAATCTGCGCTTTCATGTCGCAGCGCTTCGCAAGGCGCTCGGTGACGGCAAGGATGGCGCCCGCTATATCACGACGCTCTCCGGCCGCGGCTATTGCTTCGTGGCGCCGATCTCGCAAACGGACATTGCGACAACACAGCGCCCCGCGCCTCGGCTGGAATTGCCGCTTGTTAAACTGCCGAACCGGTTGCAGCGGATGGTCGGGCGCGACGATGCGATCGCCGCCGTCACCGACAAGCTCATCACCTCGCGCTTCGTCACGATCGTCGGCCCGGGCGGCGTCGGCAAAACCGCGATCGCTGTGGCGATCGCGCACGACCTGCTCGGAACATTCTCCGATGCGGCACATTTCGTGGACCTTGCCGCGCTCAGCGATCCCGATCTCGTGATCACCTCGATCCTGCTGATGCTTGGTCTACCGGCCCAGACCGACGATCCCCTGCCCGCCCTGCTTGCCCATCTCCGCGACAAGCGGATGCTGCTGATCCTCGACAATTGCGAGCATGTCATCGCGACCGTTGCACCGCTGGCGGCGGACATCTTTCAAGCGGCGCCGCATATCCACATCCTCGCGACCAGCCGCGAAGCCCTCCGCGTCGAGGGCGAGCTCGTCTATCGATTGGCCCCACTCGCGGTTCCGCCCGACGGCCCCTCGCTGACGGTCGCCGCAGCCCAGACCTATCCTGCGCTTCAACTGTTTCTCGAACGTGCCACAGCCAGCGGCGCGCAGATCACGCTCGATGACGTCAATGCCACGATCGTCGCGAGGATCTGTCGCAAGCTCGACGGCATGGCGCTGGCGATCGAGCTCGCCGCCGGCCGGGTCGAAGCCTATGGCCTGGAGCGGACGGCCGCGCTGCTCGACGAGCGTCTCAATCTGCTCTGGCAGGGACAGCGAACGGCGCCACCCCGGCAGAAGACATTGCAGGCCACGCTCGACTGGAGCTACGGACTGTTGTCGGATGTCGAACGCCTCGTGCTGCGCAGGCTTGCGGTCTTCGCCGGACATTTCACCATCGATGCAGCGCTCGAGATCGTGCCGGACGAGCGCGTCGACCACGCCCACCTGTTCGACGCCGTCGACAGTCTCGTTGCCAAATCGATGGTCGCGCCGCGACCGATCGGCGCCATGATGCGCTACCGCCTGCTCGACACGACGCGCGCCTATCTGCTCGAGACCGAACCTGATGACGCGGCTCTCGCCGTCCGCCACGCGAACTACTACCGGCGATGGCTGGAACAGGCCGGCGTGACATGGGCCACGGTGCCGAGCGCGGACGAACGGGCGGCTCATTTCTCCGCGCTTCACAATGTGCGCGCCGCGCTCGACTGGTGCTTCGGCGCCGACGGCGATGTCGGCATCGGCATCGCGCTGACTGCCGCCGCGGCGCCGATCTTCCTGGCGATGTCCCTGTTGATCGAATGCCGGCGCTGGTCGGAACGGGCACTGCAGGCGATGGTCCCCTCCGCGCGCGGCGGACCAGAGGAAATGCACATCCAGGCCGCCCTCGGACTGACCTTGATGTTCACCCGCGGCGGCAGCGAAGCGGCGCGCAACGCCTTGAGCCGGAGCCTTGCGATCGCCGAGGCACGTGGCGACGAAATCAACCAGCTCCAGCTGCTCGGCCGGATGCATATCTTTCACGAGCGGATGGGAGAGTTCGACGCCGCGCTTGGCTACGCGCAGCAGAGCCTCGCGGTGGCGAGGTCGCTGGGCGACCCCGCCTCGATCGCCCTCGCCCATTCGCTCCTCGGCGTCTCGCTACATCTGGCCGGCGAGCATCGCGACGCGCTGAAAATGCTGGAAGTCGCCTGGCGGGGACCCGGCACGGAACGAATCAGCACGGTCTACGGCTTCGATCATCGCAACCGGGCTGGCATCACGCTGGCCCGCGAGCTCTGGTTGCAGGGTCGGCCCGCCGATGCGCGGCAACTGGCGCAGCAGACGGTCATCGAGGCCGCGCAAATGGATCACCCGATCACGCTCTGCATCGCGTTGATCTGGGCGGTCTCGATCGACCTCTGGAGCGGAGACCTCGACGGCGCGGACGAAAACATCGACCGTTTCATCGCGCATGCCAATGCGCGCTCGATGGGGCCTTATCTCGCCGTCGGCCGCGGCGTCAAAGGCGAGCTGGCGATCCGTCGCGGCGACGCCGCCGGTGGCGTCGAGACGATCAGGACCTGCCTGCGCGAGCTCCACGATGCCGGCTACGAGCTGCTCACCACGACGTTCAACATCGCGCTGGTTCAGGGCTTGCTGGCGCTCGGGCAGATCGAGCAGGGCGCAGAACTGATCGACGATGCGATCCGCCTGGTCGAGCAAGGCGGCGATCACCTCTATAGGCCCGAGCTGCTGCGGATGAAGGGCAAGGTGCTGCTGTCGCTGCCGGAGCCCCGGATCGAGGAGGCAGAGGCTTGCCTCATGCAGTCGCTGGAACTCAGCCGCGGCAAGGGCGCGAAAGCCTGGGAACTGCGTGCCGCGGTCGATCTTGCGCAGCTTGTTGCCGACCCGCACCGCCGCAAGGAAGCAAGGCTGTTGCTCCAATCGGCTCTCGAAGGCTTCGCCAAGGACTCGGAAACGGCGGATATCAGGGCCGCCGATGCGCTACTGAAGACGCTGTAGCAGGGGATCACCCCGTCGGCGTGCCCTGCGTCCACTGCCCCCCGGCGATCTTGGCGGCTGCGATCACCGCCTGGGTACGGCTCTCGACGCCTAGCTTTTGCAGGATCGCGGAGACGTGGGCCTTGATGGTGGCCTCGGAGACCCCGAGCTCGTAGGCGATCTGCTTGTTGAGTAGCCCTTCCGACAGCATCATCAGGACCCGGACCTGCTGCGGCGTCAGCGTCACCAGGCGGTCGCGCAGGCGCGTCATGTCGGGATCGGCCGCGGCCGAGAGGTCGGTGTCGGCGGGAACCCAGACGTCGCCCTCCATCACCTTGAGGATGGCGTCGCGCAAGGTCTCGACGCCGAACCGCTTCGGAATGAAGCCGGAGGCGCCGAAATCGAGCGAGCGGCGGATCGTGGCGCTGTCGTCGGAGGCCGAAACGATCACCACCGGGATCGCCGGATATTGCGCGCGGAGATAGATCAGGCCGGAAAAGCCTGAGATCCCGGGCATCGAGAGGTCGAGCAGGATCAGGTCGACGTCCGAGGTCTGTTCCAGGAGCTTGGTCAGATCCTCGAACGATCCGGCCTCGTCGATTCGGGCCGAGGTCAGGACGCCGGCCACCGCCTGTCGCAGCGCGTCGCGGAAAAGCGGATGGTCATCGGCGATGACGAGATGGGTCGAGGGAGCGTTCATCGTTCTCTTGCTGTCGTTCGCGGGCCGGCGGACAGATCCCGGATTTGGCCAATTCTTCCCCGAGCGGCCGTGGCATGCAAGTGCACATTATCCCTTTGCTGCAAAGGGGTTAATCCGGAAGCCGCCGTGACCGCAGGCCGGCGCCCGATACCGGGCGTCAGCTGCACGTCAGTGCGCAAGGCCGAAAGTCGTATTGGGGCGGGTTTCACGCCGATGTTACCTTGCGGGCAAGACCTGGGTTGATCCGGCATGTCCGGACGTCTGGGGCGCGAGGAAACGCATTTGGGGAGCGACTCAACATGTCGACAATGGCTGTATCTCAAGCAGGCTCGGGAGGGATGACGAAGGACGAACGGTTCGTCATTCTCGCTTCCTCGCTCGGTACCGTCTTCGAGTGGTACGATTTCTACCTCTACGGTTCACTGGCCGGCATCATCGGCGCCCAGTTCTTCTCGGCCTATCCGCCGGCAACCCGCGACATCTTCGCGCTGCTTGCGTTCGCAGCCGGCTTCCTGGTGCGTCCGTTCGGCGCGATCGTGTTCGGCCGGATCGGCGACATCGTCGGCCGCAAATACACCTTCCTCGTCACCATCCTGATCATGGGCCTGTCGACCTTCATCGTCGGCCTGCTGCCGAACGCGGCGACTATCGGCATCGCGGCTCCGATCATCCTGATCGCGCTGCGCCTCGCCCAGGGCCTGGCGCTCGGCGGCGAGTATGGTGGTGCGGCGACCTACGTCGCGGAGCATGCGCCGAACGGCAAGCGCGGCTACTACACCTCCTTCATCCAGACCACGGCGACTCTCGGCCTGTTCCTGTCGTTGCTGGTGATCCTGTTCACCCGTTCCGCGCTCGGCGAGACCGACTTCGCGGCGTGGGGCTGGCGCATCCCGTTCCTGGTCTCGGTGCTGCTGCTCGGCATCTCGGTCTGGATCCGGCTCCGCCTCAATGAATCCCCGATCTTCCAGAAGATGAAGGAAGAGGGGAAGGGCTCGAAGGCGCCGCTGACGGAGGCCTTCGGCAATTGGCAGAACGGCAAGCTCGTGCTGCTCGCCCTGCTCGGCGGCGTGATGGGCCAGGGCGTGGTCTGGTACACCGGCCAGTTCTACGCGCTGTTCTTCCTGCAATCGATCCTGAAGGTCGACGGCTACACCGCCAACCTGCTGATCGCATGGTCGCTGCTGCTCGGCACCGGCTTCTTCATCGTGTTCGGCATGCTGTCCGACAAGATCGGCCGCAAGCCGATCATCCTCGGCGGCTGTCTGATCGCGGCGCTGACCTTCTTCCCGATCTTCAAGATGATCACCACCAACGCCAACCCGGCGCTGGAAAAGGCCATCGAGCAGACCAAGGTCGAGGTGGTGGCCGATCCCAAGGGCTGCGGCGATCTGTTCAACCCGGTCGGCACCCGCGTCTTCACCGCGCCTTGCGACACTGCACGTGCCTTCCTGTCGCAGTCGTCGGTCAAGTACTCGACGAACTACGGCGCCGCCGGATCGGGCGTGAAGGTCGTGGTCAACGGCAAGGAAGTGCCCTACGCCAACGCCAAGGACAGCAACCCTGCCGTCCTCGCTGCGGTGCAGGCGGCGGGCTATCCGAAGACGGGCGATGCCGGCATCGTGAAGATGGCGCATCCGCTCGACATCTTCCGCCCGCAGGTGGCGGCGATCATCGGACTGCTGTTCGTGCTCGTGGTCTACGTCACCATGGTGTACGGCCCGATCGCAGCGATGCTGGTCGAACTGTTCCCGACCCGCATCCGCTACACCTCGATGTCGCTGCCCTACCACATCGGCAACGGCTGGTTCGGCGGCCTGCTGCCGGCGACCGCCTTTGCGATCGTGGCCTCGACCGGCGACATCTATGCCGGCCTCTGGTACCCGATCATCTTCGCCGCGATTACCGTCGTGATCGGCTTCTTCTTCCTGCCCGAGACCAAGGACGTCGATATCAAGGCGACCTGATCGACAGCAGCGATCTCAACCAACACGAACCGGCCGCGGCTTCCGCGGCCGGTTTTGTTTTGAGCGCTTACTGATTGCTGCCGATGAACTGCAGCACGATCTCGCGGTGGTGCGGGCGGCTGCGATGCTCGATCAGGTAGATCGCCTGCCAGGTGCCGAGCGCAAGTTTGCCGTTCAGGACCGGCACATGAAGCGAAGTCTGCGTCAGCATGGTCTTGATGTGCGCCGGCATGTCGTCGGGCCCCTCCGTATCGTGCGTCCAGCCGCCGTTTTCCGGCGCGAGCCGCGACAGCGCCGTGGTGAGGTCGACCAGCACGGAAGGATCGGCGTTCTCCTGAATCGTCAGCGAGGCCGAGGTATGGCGGATGAACAGCGTCAACGCGCCGTCATGCGCGTGCGCCTCGGCGACGAATTTTGCGGCTTCGCCGGTGAGATCAGTGAAGCCGCGGCCCGACGTCTGCACGGTCAGCAGCGACGATGAGATGACGGTGGCTTGCACCGTCGATGGCGCCGAGCGGGTAACGGATTTGCCTGATGTCATCATAGGTCTCTCAATTCGGAAAGCCGCCGTAGGGTGGGCAAAGCGAAGCGTGCCCACGTCTTTTTTCATGATTTTAGAGACATGGTGGGCACGGCGTAAGAACGCCTTTGCCCACCCTACGGCACCTCGCTTCGTGTCAAATCTTCCCCGACACGTCCTTCTGAACGCGGTTGGCCATGTCGATCAGCCGCCGCCAGGCCTTTTCCAGAAACGACATCACGCGATCGACGTCCTGATCGCTCGGCAGCGGGATCTCGATCTTGCGCTCGCCGTCGCCGACCTTGGGCTCGGCTTTCTTCAACGGGTCGGATTTCGGCAGCGCCTCGTCGATCTTGCCCGACACCGTCGGCCCCGCCGCGAGCTGTCCCTTCAACTTCTCGACCTCGGCCTGGAGCCTGCCGATCTCGGCATCGAGCGCCGTCCGTTCGTCGGGCACCGCGTAGCAGGCCCAGCCGGCGCCGTTCTTGGTGCAGGTCGATACCGTGCCGGTGCGCGTGTCGAGCCGCAGCACGCCTTCGGGGATCGGTGTCATGCTGTAGCGACCGTTTTCGCTGTCGGGCGCGGATTGCGCGGCCTCGAGACCGCCACTGACGGCCATCGCCGCGGCAAATGCCGCCGCCGCAAGCCAGGATGTTGTGGATGATGTCACGGGTCTCATCGCGCTCTCCGCCACGATCTGCAGGTGGCAATCCGGCAAATTCTACACCCCGGTGAGACGGTCCGCCGCCCAAAACGTGTACTGACATCAACGATCGCGGCGACGTCTTTGATCCCGGCAGCGCGGCGAAAGGACGACCGCCTTCACCGATCCCGAGGCGAGCTGCTGCGGTGCGGCGTCACGCTGTGTGCAGCGCTGCCGTGCGCGCCAATATCATCAAATAAATCAGCCACATAACCGAAAGCGACGCAATCGTGACTTGGCTTGACTTGATTATGGGCCATCAGTATGGTCCGCGCGGCTTTTGAGGGTGGCGGGCGTAATTTCCATTCAGCCGCGGCGTTTCGGGTCTTCGTTGCATGACACAGGGCACGGGACACGGCGAGAATGGAGATCGCGATAAATCGCCCGAGGAAGCTGCGCTTTCCGAACGGCTCGGAAATCTTGATCAGCGGTTGTCCGAGTTTCGCGACCGCCGGATCAAGACCGAGCAACCCGCAGGTGACGGTGAAGACAGAGCGGCCAGAGCTTCGGCGATGGCGCTTGGTTTCCGATTATCCTCGGAGTTGATCGCCGGTGTCGTGGTCGGAGCGGGGATTGGCTGGGGGTTCGACCGCTTGCTGTCGACGTCGCCTTTCGGGTTTATCGTGTTCCTGTTGCTGGGCTTCGTCGCCGGCGTGGTGAATGTGGTGAGAACGGCGGGCGCGGGTCAAAACAGGCGCGGTGGTTCGTAAGCCGTCCCACCAAGAGAGGAATGATCGTGCCGGCTTCGCCGGTACGGGCCGGCCCGGCCGGCAGACCGAGACCCGCCGGCATTGCCCGGCAGACCAAGAGATGCCGCGCTGATGAAAATCGACCCGATCCACCAGTTCAACATCGAGCCTCTCTTTACCCTGGGCCATATCGGCAATCACACGATCGCCTTCACCAATTCGTCGCTCTACATGCTGGTGGCGGTGGCGATCATCTCGCTCCTGATGCTTGCCAGCGGCACGCAGCTGGTGCCCGGGCGCCTGCAGTCGGTCGCCGAGATCTCCTACGAATTCGTAGCCTCGACCATCCGTTCGACAGCCGGCGCGGAAGGCATGAAGTTCTTCCCGCTGATCTTCTCGCTATTCATGTTCATCTGCGTCTCGAACCTGGTCGGCATCATCCCCTATACCTTCACGGTGTCGAGCCATCTGATCGTCACCGCAGCGCTCGCGCTGCTGGTCTTCTTCACCGTCCTGATCTACGGCGTTGCCAAGAACGGCCTGAAATTCTTCTCGATCTTCGTGCCCCACGGTGTCCCCGGCTACATCCTTCCGCTGGTGATGTTCATCGAGATCCTGTCGTTCTTCCTGCGGCCGGTCTCCCACAGCGTCCGTCTGTTCGCCAACATGCTGGCCGGCCACATCGCGCTGAAGGTGTTCGCGGGCTTCGTCGCCATGCTCGGCTTCTCGCTCGGCGCCCTCGGCTGGGTCGGCGGCGTGCTGCCGCTGGCGCTCACGGTCGCGCTGTACGCGCTCGAGATTCTGGTCGCGTTCCTGCAAGCCTATGTGTTTGCGATCCTGACCTGCATCTACCTCAACGACGCCATTCATCCGGGACACTGAGCGGTCCGGGGAATTTCCACCCAAAACCCAATCTTTCTTCCAAGGAGTCTAAAATGGATCCGGCAGCAGCAAAACTTATCGGCGCGGGCATCGCGTGCATCGGCATGGGCGGTGCGGGCGTCGGCGTGGGCGTGATCTTCGGCAACTACCTCGCCGCGGCCGTTCGTAACCCGTCGGCCGCTCAGGGCCAGTTCGGCAACCTGATCTTCGGCTTCGCCGTGACCGAAGCGCTCGGCATTTTCTCGCTGCTGATCGCGCTGCTGCTGCTGTTCGTTCCGCTCTGAGGACGACGTTCTTCGCGCCGCTTCAACCGAAGCGGCGCGCATGACAGCAACAGGAGTACTCCATGGCTGAGAGTCATGGCGGGGCGAAGAGTCCGGCGGCGGGCGCCCACACCGGGGCTGACGGTGGTCACCACGGTGGCGGCTTTCCGCCGTTCGAGAGCAGCAACTATGCTTCGCAGCTGGTGTCGCTCGCGATCTTCTTCGTCGTGCTTTATGTGATCGTGTCCAAGCTCGCTCTGCCGAAGGTCGGCGGGGCGATCGAAGCGCGTCAGAACAAGATCGAGGGTGACCTCACTGAGGCGCAGAAGCTGAAGGACCAGTCCGAAGCGGCGCTGAAGGCCTATGAAAGCGAACTCGCTGCGGCGCGTTCGCGGGCGCAGGCGATCGGCAACGAATCCCGCGACAAGGCGAACGCGCAGGCGGACGCCGAGCGCAAGGCTCTGGAAGAACAACTGGCGGCCAAGCTCGCCGGGGCGGAAAAGACCATCGCCTCGACCCGCACCGCCGCCATGAGCAATGTCCGCGGCATCGCGGCCGATGCGGCAGGTCAGATCGTGCAACAGCTCACCGGCATCGTCCCCGATGCCGCGTCAGTCAATGCAGCGGTCGATGCGTCGCTGAAAGGTTAGTCGAGATGTTCTTCGATCCTGAAACCTGGGTCGCCATCGCTTTCGTGATCCTGATGGTCGTGTTCGGCTATCTCGGGGTCTTCAAGTCGGCGATGACCGCGCTCGATCATCGTGCCGACCGCATCAAGGCCGAGCTCGACGACGCCCAGCGCCTCAAGCAGGAAGCGGCCAAGGTGCTCGCCGACTACAAGGCGCGCAGTGCCACCGCCGAGCGCGAAGCCGCCGACATCATCGCCAATGCCAAGGCCGAAGCCGAGCGCATCGCGGCCGATGCCAAGGCGAAGATGGAAGACTTCGTCGCCCGCCGCACCAAGACCGCGGAGAGCAAGATCGCGCTCGCCGAGGCCCAGGCGCTGGCCGATGTCCGCGCCGCAGCCGCGGAAGCCGCTGTCCAGGCTGCCTCCACGATCCTGTCGCAGTCGGTCAAGGGCCAGGTTGCCGACGATCTGCTCGCCAAGGGCATCACCGAAGTCCGGCAGAAGCTGAACTGAGGGATCTGCCTTCACCAATCAAAAAGCCGGCGCGATGAGCGCCGGCTTTTTTGTTTGTCTGAAAGACTCTCGTGTTCCGGACGCGGCGCGGCATGCAATGACGCGACGCAGAGCCGGGATCCAGTTCTTACAGCCGGACGGGCCCCGGCTCTGCAGCGCACCGCTCCGGACGATGCTTCGCATCGCCGGGAGCGCTGCGCTGCGTCCGGGGCACGAATCTTCGGCTATTTCTTCTTCCGCCCCTTCGGCTCCGGCGACAGCGCCTGCGGGTCGAAGCCGACATAGAAAATGTAATTATCGGCGACCGCGGCCGACGGCACCGGATAGGTCATATCCTCGGCGACGAAGGTGAAGGGCACACTGCCGCCCGCGGTCATATCGACCGTGGTCCGGTAGGCCTTCGAGGCAATCACCTTCTCGCCAACGCCGCCCTGCACGACGGCGATGCGCAGGGGCACCTCGACGGAGGCAGGCGCACCGGCGGGACCGGCGATGACGCGGCCCTGGATGCCGATCCGGGCCGTGATGCCAGCGCTGCTGCGGGCACATTCGCGCGCCATCTTGGTGATCGAGGCCTGGAAGCGGATTTCATTGCCAACGGCCGGCTTGCCGGTGGCTCCAACCGCGTAGGTCGAGGCCCCCGCGCGCACCGTGACCTGCGGGCAATCGAGATCGTCTTCGGCGGGCTGGCCGGGCGCAGGCGCCGGCTTGGGCTCGGCTGGCTGGTCGGACTTGCCGCCGAACAGGCTCTTGAAGCGGTCGGTCAGTGACTGCGCCGCGACCGGCGACACCGCTGCGAACGACACCGACAAGACAAGCGCGATCGCCGGCATCCGCCGCAGCACATTCCGCGATGACCGAAGCTGCTTCCCCATCAAAGCCCCTACTCCATGACAAAAACCCGGCCGATCACCGGTAGGCCTCGCGCCTTATATCGCCAAAATCGGCGAACCCAAGGCAGCAAAAAGGGGGAGTTGGCCGCACGAATCGGGCTGCTCAGCCGCGGAAATCCTCGTGCAGCAGGCCGAACAGCAAATGGTCCTGCCAGATCCCGTTGATGCAGAGATAGCGGCGCGCCAGCCCCTCGCGGGAGAAGCCGCACTTCTCCAGCACCCGAATCGACGGCGCATTGGTCGGGATGCAGGCCGCCTCGACGCGATGCAAATTGAGCTCGCCGAACAGCGTCGGCAGCAGGACCCGCAGCGCAGCCGTCATATAGCCGCGATGGGCATGGGGTTGCCCGACCCAATAGCCGATGGTGCCGGCCTGCACGATCCCGCGCCGCACGTTGGCCAGCGTGATGCCGCCGACCATGGCGCCGTCGAGCTCGCGGAAGATCAGAAACGGATAGGAACGGTCCGCGGCGATGTCCTCGGAATAGCGGCGCAGACGTCGGCGGAAGCCGGAGCGGGTGAGATCGTCCGACGGCCAGATCGGCTCCCAGGGCGTCAGGTAGTCCCGGCTGGACTCGCGCAAATGCGCCCATTGCAGGAAGTCCGACATCTGCGGCGCGCGCAACAACAACCCGTTGCCGCGCGGCGCGAGGGCGGCGGGTCCACTGGACGGCAGGCGAAAGAGGGCCATGGTGATGCTTCCCGGGGCAGATCGCCCGCGCGCGGCTCCTAATGCAACCGCGCCTTGGCACGTGCCCGGGTCAATCCTTCCGCAAAAGACACCGCCGTGTCCAGACCCCTGCCACTGCCCAATGCGACAACGGCGGGCCGGCTCCGCGACAACAGCGCACGCGCCGCGTCCCGGGTCGATTCGACGCTGACGGCGTCGATCCGGCCGACCAGCTCCTCGACCGTCTGCGGCCGGCCATAGGCCAGCACGTGCCGGGCGAGCTGCTCGGCACGGGACGAGCAGCTCTCCAGCGCCATCAGCAGACCAGCCTTCATCTGTGCCTTGGCCCGCGCGATCTCGGCCTCGGTCAGCGTCTCCACCGACTCGTTCATGATGTCGACCACGACCTCCATCATCTCCGGCGCATCGGCCGGATCGGTGCCGGTGTAGAGACCGAAAAAGCCGGTATCGGTATAGGGCGCGTGGAACGAGTAGATGGAGTAGCAGAGGCCGCGCTTCTCGCGCACCTCCTGGAACAGGCGCGACGACATTCCGCCGCCGAGGATGTTGGTGAAGACCTGGAGCGAGAACAGCGACAAATCAGTCTGCGGCACGCCTTCCAGCGCCAGCGTCAGATGCGCCTGCTCCAGCTCGCGATGCACCACCTTGGCGCCGCCCTTGCCGAACTGGGCGGTTTGCGGCTTCGGGCCCGGCGTCGCCTCGAAACTCGCAAAGCGCTTCTCGGCCTCGGCGACCACTTGGCTGTGATCGACCGCGCCTGCCGCGGCCACCACCATGTCGGGCCCGCGATAATGCGTCGAGAGATAGCCGCGCAGCATGTCGCGGTTGAAGGCGCGCAAGGTCTTGGCCGTGCCGAGCAGCGAGCGGCCCATCGGCTGGTCGGGATAGCAGAGCTCGTTGAGATGCTCGAACACGACGTCATCCGGCGTATCCTGTGCGGCACCGATCTCCTGCACGATGACGTTCTTCTCACGCTCCAGCTCGTCGGGCTCGAAGGCGGGATTGGCGAGGATGTCGGCGAGCACGTCGAGCGCCAGCGGCACGTCGGCCTTGAGCACCCGCGCATAATAGGACGTGGTCTCGGTCGAGGTGCCGGCATTGAGGTCGCCGCCGACCGCTTCGATCTCCTCGACGATCTCGCGCGAGGAGCGCTTGGTCGTGCCCTTGAACGCCATGTGCTCCAAGAGATGCGAAATGCCGTGCTCGTTCGGCTTCTCGTCGCGTCCGCCGACGCCGGCCCAGACGCCGAGCGCCGCAGTCTCGAGATGGGGCATCTTGTCGGTGACGACGGTCAGGCCGGAGGCAAGCTTGGAAATCTCGACGCTCATCCGGCAACTCCTTGCTTTGCGGCCCGGCTGACTGACAGCACGAACCGCTCGATCTCGGCCTGATCGTTCTTCATCACCTTCATGTGTTCGGATTTGGTCATCAATCCGTCGAGCCAGGCCGGCAATTGCGGCCGCTGGCCGCAGGCCGCTTCGACAGCGTCGGGGAATTTGGCCGGATGGGCGGTCGAGAGCACGATGCTCGGCACCCGCGTATCCGTGGTGTCGCGGTCAGCGACGGCGAGCGCCACCGCCGTATGGGGATCGACCAGCTCGCCTGCCTCGCGCCAGCCGGCGCGGATCGCAGCCGCGGTCTCGGTCTCGTCGGCGCGCCCGGCGTCGAACTCCTCGCGGATTGCGGCCAGCGTCGCATCGGGCAGCACGAAACGTCCTGACTGCTTCAGCGAATCCATCAGACGGCGCACGCTCGCCGCATCGCGCCGGCCGGCCTCGAACAGCAGCCGCTCGAAATTCGACGAGATCTGGATATCCATCGACGGCGACGCCGTCGCGTGCACCTCGCGCACCTCATAGATCCCCGTCTTCAGCGTGCGCGCCAGGATGTCGTTGACGTTGGCGGCGATGCGCAGGGTCCGCACCGGCAGGCCCATGCGCTTGGCGACATAGCCGGCAAAGATATCGCCGAAATTGCCGGTCGGCACGACGAAATCCACCGCGCGCGCCGGCGCGCCGACGGCGACGGCGGAGGTGAAATAGTAGACCACCTGGGCGACGATGCGCGCCCAGTTGATGGAATTGACGCCGGACAGCGAGGTCGCATCGCGGAAGCGATGGTTGTTGAACATTCCCTTCACGAGCGCCTGGCAATCGTCGAAATTGCCCTCGATGGCGAGCGCATGGACATTGGCCGCGCCCGTCGACGTCATCATCCGCCGCTGCACCTCGGAGATGCGGCCGTGCGGGAACAGCACGACGAGGTCCACATTCTCAAGTCCTGCAAAGGCCTCGACCGCGGCGCCACCAGTATCGCCTGACGTCGCGACCACGATGGTGGTGCGTTGGCCGCGCTTGGCGAGCACGTGGTCCATCAGCCGAGAGATCAGCTGCATCGCCACGTCCTTGAAGGCGAGCGTCGGGCCGTGGAACAGCTCCAGCACGAACTGGTGCGGCGACATCTGGCGCAGCGGCACCACCGCCGGATGGCGGAAGGTCGCATAGGCCTCGTTTGCCATGCGGCCGAGTTCGGCGTCGCTGATCTCGCCACCCGCGAAGGGACGAATCACGTCGACCGCGACCTCCCAATAGGGACGGCCGAAGAAGCCGGCGATGGCATCGGTGGAGAGTTGCGGCCAGATGGTCGGCACATACAGGCCGCCATCCCGGGCGAGCCCGGTCAGCATCACGTCGCAGAAGCCGAGTTCGGGGGCCTCGCCCCGGGTCGAGATATAACGAGTCAAACTGCCCTCCAAAGGCAGGCCGAACCGAAGCGCGATCCTTAAGCCTTTGATTTCACGAAATTACTTGTTAACAGCCAGAGGCTTTGGGCCACCATAAAGTGTTTTGCGGCATCGGGAAACCGCTTCCCCATCCGCGCCCCTTCGCAGCAAAAAGGGCTGCGGCCATGCCGCAGCCCTCTCTTGGAAGGTCTGTCGTTGATGTGTGCAGACCGGTTTGCCTCTGTCGGGTCGCCGACCCGTCAAAACTGTTCGCGCAACCTTTCGTCCCCTGTCACGAAACCGTCAAGGGCGAAAACGAGGCGTGCGAGAACATGTTCCTATTTTTCCCGAGGCGCCCGAGCTCTTATGAGCCCGTTCGAGCGAATTCGCCCCGCCGATTGCCGTTTTGTCCCGACAGTTGCGGATAGCATCGGAACGATTGCCAGCTGGGCTCATTGTGTCCGCGGATGGGTGTCGGCGGTGTCCATGCATTGCCCGGCTGCACGCTGACGCCGATCCGCCCCGCCGAACCGGCTGCATCCTGGAGTAGCCGGTTCGGTGCTTCCGGGCCGGCAGTGCCCGGGCGCCAAGCGCCCGCGACGTCAATTCAACCCGATTTCCACCGCGATCCTGATCAGGTCGGAATGATTCTTGGCCCCTAACTTCTGCTTGAGCAGGGACGTGGTGTTGGCGACCGTCTTGTAGGAGATGCCGAGCGCCTCGGCGACTTCCACGATCTTGTCGCCGCGTCCGAGCAGGCGGAGAATTTCGAGCTCCCTCGGCGTCATCTGCGAGGCCGGGTTGGCCTTGATCGCCGCGCCGGAAAACGTCACGGCTTCCGCGAGCTGCGGCGAGATGAAATTGTCGCCTGCGACCACCTTGCGCACCGCTTTCAGCAGGATCCTGGGATCGTCGCCCTTGGACACATAGCCCTGCGCACCGAGCTCGACTGCCCGCACCACGAAGGCCGGATCGTCGTTCATGCTGAACAGGATGATCTTGGCGTCGGGGTCGTCCTTGCGGATGCGGCGCATCAGCTCGAAGCCGGAGACATCAGGCAGGCTGATATCGATCACGGCGACGTCCGGCCGCTTGCTGACATAGGCGCGATGCCCGGATTTGGCGTCCGTCGCCTCGTCGATACGGATCGAATGGTCCGAAGCGAACAGGGTGCGGCAACCGGACAGCACCACGGGATGGTCGTCGACGATCAGGACCCGGGTCCCCGGCTTGGCGGTATCTTGCATCGCGCACTCGCTTTTTTTTGACTCTTAGACCGGCGGGAACAAATGGAAAGAGCAAATCCCGCCGATGCGCGTTAGAATTGACCTAATGTGGCAACGACTGTCGTTCAGAACGCAACTGTTTCTTCCACTCGGCGCGAGCTTTCTCGCAGCCTTGATCCTAGGCGGCATATTGCTGCAGATCTTTGCAACTGATCAGCTGGCCGACGAGAACGAGCCCGCTCGACGTTCGACCCGAACGATCGCCACGGCACTCAACAACACTTTGCGCGCGTCGGACAATCCGCAGAAGATACTCGACGCCTTTGTCCAATCCTTGACCACCTCCTCGGATATCCAGTTCCGCCCCGCGGAAGGTCGGCCTGCGTCTTCGCCAAACAGTGCCGCGCGCAACCTGCAGGGAGTACCGCAATGGTTCGTCAACCTGCTTGTGGTGCCGGACACGGACGCTGCGGCCCCGGTGTTGATCGATGGCAAGCGTATCGGCGATATCGTGTTCCTGCCGGACCTCTCAGCCGACCTGTTCGAGAAGTGGATCGGCTTCCTGGCGCTGACCAGCCTCGTCGCCGTGCTGACGGTGCTCACTGGGATCATCGCCTACGTCTTCGCGGGGTCGGCGCTGCGGCCCCTGCAGAATCTCGGTGAGGGCCTCACTCGGATGCGGTGTGGCGACTACGCAAAGCCGATCCCGGTCGGAGGGCCTCCGGAGATTCGGCGGAGCTGTGCGGAAGCAAATGCGCTGGCTGCAACGCTGGCGCAATTGAGTCAGGACAATCGCGATCTGATGCACCGCCTGGTGTCGCTCCAGGACGACGAGCGGCGTGATCTCGCCCGCGAATTGCATGACGAGCTCGGACCGCTGCTGTTCAGCATCCGCGCCGGTGCGATCGCGCTGATCGAAGCCTCGCCGCCGGTGGGAAATCTTGGCAACTCGGCCCAGCAGATGCTGCAATCGGTCGAGGCGCTCCAGCAGACCAACCGCCGCATCCTGGATCGGCTGCGGCCACTGTACATCGAGGAGCTGGGCCTTGCGACCAGCGTGCAGACGCTGCTCCGGAACTTTCGCAAGCAGGCACCGCATATCGTCCTGACGGATACGATCGATCCGGAGCTGAACGTGATCGACGGGCCGTTGGCGCGGACCATCTATCGGGTGATCCAGGAGGCACTGACCAACGTGCTGCGCCACGCCAAGGCCAGCAGCGCCCACGTCCAGGCGACCGTCAACGGTGAGGCGCTCGTCATCGAGATCTCCGACGACGGCGGCGGCTTTCCCGCCGACAATGTCTTCGGCCGTGGCCTGACCGGCATGCATGAGCGCGTGCGCGCGCTCAGCGGATCGCTGTCACTGCTGCGCGTGGACGAACGAACCTATGTACGCTGCCGCCTGCCGGCCGAACCGGTGCGCGAGGCGCAGGCCGGCGACTGATCGCGCTTCAGGTCGTTGTTTGAGCATGATCTCTTCGGAACACCGCTTCGCACTTTTCCGGATCATGCCTTAGCATGCACAGCAACCATCATGCGCGTTCTGTCGCGCCGGCTCGCACAGCGTGCTGCGGATCTTGCCTTCCGGGCTGAAGCGAAACGAGGCGTGAATGCGCAGCGCGCCGGCGACGGAATATTCGAGATCGACGCCATAGGGCGAGGGGCGGATCTCCTCCAGCCCGAACCCCGCCAGGGAGAAGGCACTGAGCCGCGGCTGCCAATAGGCCTCGAGCTCGCTCCGGCCGCGATAGCGTTGCGCGCCGTTGCACGTGCATTCGACCTGGGCGTCGTCCGCATAGAGGTCGAGCAACATCGTGAGGTCGCCCTTCCGGCAGGCGTCCACCCAGTCGACGACAATTCCCATCTGATCGAAATCGCTCACGTCGCAATCCCTGTCTGCCGCGGGACATCACGTGCGGCTTAGGACCACACTCGTGAATGTGCGCTGAATAATAAACCCCGGGCGATACCGGGTTCCCCCCAGGGACCTTCGGCCTGCTCAGCTCTGCCGCCGGCCTCTTGCCCACACGGCGAAGGCGATCAGCACCGCGCCTGCAAGCGTGAACCAGGTGATGGCATATTGCAGGTGATCGTCCTTCAGATGCACGTCGAGCGGCCCCACGCGCGGAATGCCGTTCTCGGGCGCCGGCCGCTCGAGATCGACATAGAACGGCGCAACCGCGCCCCAGCCGAGTGCGCTTGCGATTGCCAGATGATCGCGCACGAACCAGAGCCGCTTGCTGCGATCCTCCGCCGGCGTCAGCCAGCCGGACGGCTCGGGAAAGCGCAGATAACCGGTGAGCGCGGCCGGCTGCCCGGTGACGAGCTTCTTCACCGCGCGATCCTCGACGCTGCGGTCCTGCATACTGTTCTCGACGAAGCCCGCATCGATCACGACCGTCTCGCCGCTGGGAAGCCGCGCCGGCAGGAAGGCCCAGGTGCCCGGGCCGGAGGCATCCTTGCGCACCGCCGAACCGGAGGAATAGACCATCGCATCGGGCAGCGCTGCATAGGTCGCGGTGAAGCTGACGCGGCGGAACTCGTCGCGCGCGGGATTGAGTGCAGCCCATTGCGCCGGCGGCGGCAGCGCGATGGGCGCCTCGGCCAGACGCTCGGTGAGTGCCGCGATCAGTTCGTGCTTGGCGGTCCGGCGCTGCAATTGCCAAACGCCGAGCGCGACGAAGACGGCCGTCAGGAACAGCGTGAACAGCGCGAAGCCGGCCACGCGGGGCTTGCGCGCAGGCTGGTTCATTTCGCGCGGTCGACCAACCGGCCCGGCGCCGCCTTGTGGTGGAATTGCAGCGCGATCAGCAGCGACTTCATCGCACGCAACGGCAGAAGCGTGGTGGCCAGGATCAGCGGCAACCACAGCGCCGCATGCAGCCAGTACGGCGGCTGGTATTTGACCTCGACGATGAGTGCGGCCGCAACGACGATGCCACCGGCCAGCATGATGATGAAGATCGCCGGACCGTCGCCGCTATCGATGAAGGCGTAATCGAGTCCGCAGCGGTCGCAGGCGGGCGCGAGCGTCAAGATGCCCGCATAGAGCTTGCCCTGACCGCAGCGCGGACATCTGCAGGCAAGCCCGCGCAGCGCGCTTTGCAGGACTGTGGTTTCGGGCTCGGGTTTGCCGGCGGTGTCGTTCATGATTTGCGGACTCTATCACAGTTTTCGCTGAGGCTTCCGGCGGCCCAAAAGCGAAAGGGCGGCCGCTCGGCCGCCCTTTCTGATCTGATCGTCGCGGCTCAGTGCGCGCCGTGGGCCATGGTCTCGGCGCCGTGTCCCCAGACGTAGATGCAGAGGAACAGGAACAGCCAGACCACGTCGACGAAGTGCCAGTACCAGGCGGCGAACTCGAAGCCGAGGTGCTGCTTCGGCGTGAAATGGCCGGCATAGGCACGGATCAGGCAGACGAGCAGGAAGATGGTGCCGACCAGCACGTGGAAGCCGTGGAAGCCGGTCGCCATGAAGAAGGTCGCGCCATAGACGTTACCGCCGAACGAGAACGCCGCGTGGCCGTACTCATAGGCTTGCACGCAGGTGAAGAGCGCGCCGAGCACGACGGTGAGGATCAGGCCGTATTTCAGGCCCTGACGGTCGTTCTCGAGCAGCGCGTGGTGCGCCCAGGTCACTGTCGTGCCCGAGGTGAGCAGGATCAGCGTGTTCAGCAGCGGCAGATGCCAGGGATCGAAGGTCTCGATGCCCTTCGGCGGCCAGGTGCCGGGGACCGCGCAGGCGCCGGCCTGGGTGCCGAGGCCGCAGCCGAACACGGCGTCGCGGGTGGCGTGGACGGCGTCGGCCGGAAACAGCGCCGCGTTGAAATAGGCCCAGAACCAGGCGACGAAGAACATCACCTCGGAGGCGATGAACAGGATCATGCCGTAGCGGTGATGCAGCTGCACGACGCGGGTGTGGTCGCCCTTGTACTGGGCTTCCTTGATCACGTCGCCCCACCAGCTCGCCATGGTGTAGAGCACGCCTACGGTACCGATGCCGAACACGATCGGCGCGGCCGAGAACATGTGGTGCATCCAGGCGATCGCGCCGACCGCCATGATGAAGGCCGAGAGCGAACCGACGGCCGGCCACGGAGAGGGATCGACCAGATGATAGTCGTGATGCTTGGTGTGCGCCGTTGCCATTTGCGGTCTCTCTCCTCAATCCCGTGCCTGTCGGGCACTTATCCCCTTGGTTCCGACCTCTCGAGCGCGCGCCCGGCGATCAGAGATTTCCCTTGCGTTTGTCGCCTTCGCCCGATGCCAGCGGCTTCACCACCGGATCCTTCACCGGATAGAAGGTGTAGGACAGCGTGATCGTGTTCAGCCCGTCGTTCTCGTGGTCACTGGCGATCGAGGGATCAACGTAGAACACCACCGGCATCTCGCGCTTCTCGCCGGGCGCCATGGTCTGCTCGGTGAAGCAGAAGCAGTTGATCTTCTGGAAGTAGGAGCCGACCGTCAGTGGCGCGACATTGTAGGCGGCCTGCCCGGCCGTGGTGCGCGCGGCCTGGTTGGTCACGGTGTAGAACACGGTCGTGACCTCTCCGATATTGACCTCGATCTCGTTCTGCTCCGGCTCGAATTTCCAGGGCAGGCCGGGCGCGACGTTGGAGTCGAAGCGCACCGAGATTTTTCGCGCGATCGGGCCGGTGGCCGGCGCGGAGGTCGCAACCTGGGTGGTGCCGTTGAAACCGGTGGCACGGCAGAACCAGTTGTAGAACGGCACCGCCGCGTAGGAGGCACCGACCATCAGCGCGACCACGCCGCCGCAGATCGAGGCGACCAGCGCATCGCGACCCAGCCCGCGGCGCTTGGCCGGCTTAGGATTGGCCGGCTTGGCACTGACATCCCGCGATATGGTCGGCTCGTGATCCATGTTTGCTACATCGGCCGCACGAGAACTGCCGGCCCCTTGACCATGGTGACGGCGAAGAACAGCACCACGAGCACGCCGAGCGCCAAGGCGATGGCAATGGAGCGCTGACGACGACTCTTCTTCTGCGCCTCGGTGAGGACGATTCCGTCTGTCTCAGGTTTGTCGGCCATCGCTGTGATCATGCGCCCCCAACCATCGGAGCCAGTGCCCGGAACACGACCTCGGCCAGCAGGGTCGCGAACAGCACGAACAGATAGAGGATCGAGAAGGCAAACAGCTTGCGGGTCGCACGCAGCGATTGGCTGCGCTCGCGGCGCAGATAGACGTTGATCGCGAGCACCAGCATGCCGGCTCCCAGGATCAGCGAGACGATGCCGTAGACGGCGTCGAAATAGCCGAGCGCCCAGGGCGCGGCGGCGACCGCGATCAGCACGATGGTGTAGAGCAGGATCTGCAGGCGCGTCGCATCGGGACCGGCGACGTTGGGCAGCATCGGAATGCCGGCGCGCGCATAGTCGTCGGAGCGGAACAGCGCCAGCGCCCAGAAGTGCGGCGGCGTCCAGAAGAAGATGATGGCGAACAGCAGCAGCGGCTCGACGTCGACGGTGCCCGTCACGGCGGCCCAGGCCACCACCGGCGGCAGCGCGCCGGCGGCGCCGCCGATCACGATGTTCTGCGCGGTCCAGCGCTTCAGCCACATCGTGTAGATCACGACGTAGAAGAAGATGGTGAAGGCGAGCAGCGCGCCCGCGATCCAGTTGACGAGGATGCCGAGCGTCATCACCGAGAAGAAGGACAGCGTCATGCCGAACGCCATCGCCTCGGGGCGGGTGATGCGGCCGCGCGGGATCGGACGGTTCGCCGTGCGCGACATCTTGGCGTCGATGTCGCCCTCGAGCGCCATGTTGAGCGCGCCGGAGGCGCCGGCACCGACGGCGATGCAGAGCAGCGAGGTGAAGGCGAGCACGGGGTGGAAGTGTCCCGGCGCCATCGCCATCCCGACCAGCGCGGTGAAGATCACCAGCGACATCACCCGCGGCTTCAACAGCGCGATGTAGTCGCCGACCTCCGCCTCGGAGATGCGGGGATTGATGTCGAGGGCGTTGTGGTCGAGGACGGACACTAAATTCAACTCGCTTCGTTATAGCGCCGCGGCGCCCGTCATGGGCGCCGCGGGAGGTGGCTTACTGCACGCGGGGCAGCACTTCGAACTGGTGGAACGGCGGCGGCGAGGGCAGCGTCCATTCCAGGGTGGTCGCGCCCGCACCCCACGGATTGTCGCCCGCCGGCACCTTCTTCATGAAGGCGTCGACCACGCAGTAGAGGAAGATCAGGACGCCGAAGCCGGAGATGTAGGAGCCGACCGACGAGACCAGGTTCCAGCCCGCGAAGGCATCGGGATAGTCGACATAGCGGCGCGGCATGCCGGACAGGCCGAGGAAGTGCTGCGGGAAGAACACCAGGTTGACGCCGATGAAGGTGACCCAGAAATGCGCTTTCGCGAGCCACTCATTGTACATGTAGCCCGACATCTTCGGGAACCAGTAGTACCAGCCGGCGAAGATCGCGAACACCGCGCCGAGCGACAGCACGTAGTGGAAGTGCGCGACGACGTAGTAGGTCTCCTGCAGCACGCGGTCGACGCCGGCATTCGCCAGCACGACGCCGGTGACGCCGCCGACCGTGAACAGGAAGATGAAGCCCACAGCCCAGATCATCGGGGCGCGGAATTCGATCGAGCCGCCCCACATGGTGGCGATCCACGAGAAGATCTTCACGCCGGTCGGAACCGCGATGACCATCGTCGCGGCGACGAAATAGGCCTGCGTCGCCGAGGACATGCCGACCGTGTACATGTGGTGCGCCCACACCACGAAGCCGATGCCGCCGATCGCGACCATGGCATAGGCCATGCCGAGATAGCCGAACACGGGCTTGCGCGAGAAGGTCGAGACGATCTGGCTGATCATGCCGAAGCCGGGCAGGATCAGGATGTACACTTCGGGGTGGCCGAAGAACCAGAACAGGTGCTGGAACAGCACCGGATCGCCGCCGCCATCAGGCGCGAAGAACGTCGTGTGGAAATTGCGGTCGGTGAGCAGCATGGTGATCGCACCGGCGAGCACCGGCAGCGACAGCAGCAGCAGGAACACCGTCACCAGGATCGACCACACGAACAACGGCATCTTGTGCAGGGTCATGCCCGGCGCGCGCATGTTGAAGATCGTGGTGATGAAGTTGATGGCGCCGAGGATCGAGGAGGCGCCCGCCAGATGCAGCGACAGGATCGCGAAGTCGACGGCCGGGCCCGGATGGCCGGAGCTCGACAGCGGCACGTACATGGTCCAGCCGGCGCCGACGCCGTTGGCGCCCGGCTCGCCCTCGACGAAGGTCGACATCAGCAGCAGCGCGAACGAGGCCGGCAGCAGCCAGAACGAGATGTTGTTCATGCGCGGGAACGCCATGTCGGGCGCACCGATCATCAGCGGCACGAACCAGTTGCCGAAGCCGCCGATCATCGCGGGCATGACCATGAAGAAGATCATGATCAGGCCGTGCGAGGTCACGAACACGTTATAGGTGTGCGTCTCGTGGAAGACCTGCACGCCCGGATACATCAGCTCGGCACGGATCGCGATCGACATCGCGGCGCCGATGACGCCGGCGATGACCGCGAAGATCAGGTACATCGTGCCGATGTCCTTGTGATTGGTCGAATAGACGTAACGGCGCCATCCGGTCGGATGGGCATGCTCGTCATGTCCGTGGGCGTGATCGCCGTGTGCCGCTGCGCTCGTTGCCATTTTCAAATCCTGCCTTGCGTCCCATTCGGACCTTTGGAGGTCCCGCCCTTATGTCGCTTTCAGTCCCTCAAGCCGTGCCCCGACGCTCACTGCGTCGGGCCGGCCGCGGAGGCGTAGGTGCTGGCGCCGCCGCTCGCATATTTCTTCTTCGCCGTCTCGACCCAGGAGGCGAATTCCTGGTCCTCCACGACACGAATCGCGATCGGCATGAAGGCGTGGTCCTTGCCGCAGAGCTCCGAGCACTGGCCGTAGAACATGCCGGTCTTGCTGGCTTTGAACCAGGTCTCGTTCAGCCGCCCCGGAATGGCGTCGATCTTGACGCCGAAAGCCGGCAGCGCGAAGGCGTGGATGACGTCGGCGCCGGTAACCTGGACACGAATCACCTTGTTGACCGGCACCACCATCTCGTTGTCGACGCCGAGCAGGCGGGGCTGCTTGTCCTGCGCCATCAGCGAATCGAACTCGAACTTGCCGTTGTCGGGGTAGGCATAGGACCAGTACCACTGCTTGCCGGTCGCCTTGATGGTGATATCCGCCTTTGGCACGTCGAGCTCGAGGAACAGAAGCCGGAACGACGGCACCGAGATGCCGACCAGGATCAGCACCGGAACAAGCGTCCAGGCCACTTCGATCAGCGTGTTGTGGGTGGTGCGCGACGGCACCGGATTGGCCCGCGCGTTGAACTTGACGACCACGACCACGAGCAGCGCCAGAACGAACAGCGTAATCAGCGTGATCAGCACGAACAGGAAGTTGTGGAACCAGACGATGTTGTCCATCACCGGGGAAGCGGATTCCTGAAGCGTCCATTCCCAGGGCTTCGGTTGTCCGAGCTCGGCAAATGCCGCACCGCCCGTCGCCAGCGTCAGACCCGCCACGGCCAATCCCAGCAACTGCCGGCCCATCCGGCCCATCGACATCCTCATGCCGTTCGCGCTCCCCTTACGAAATCACCCCAAGTGCGCCGCCCTGTGTCCGGGAAACGCTTATTCGATCCGCCCGCCTGACAAACCGCCGCGCAAGAATACCTCTAAGAGGAATTGGGGCCAGATCGCTAGAACGCCGAAATCAAGCCTCTCAAACCATAATTCTTGATCTATCGCAATGCAGTCTTGAGCCCGATCTGACAGCGATCACCCGCAAGATATTTCCTAGTAAGATCAGACAAAAATACCGTTTCTCGGGATGCTGCCGCTTGACAGCGGAATTGCCCGCGGTAGGCACTGGCAGATGGCCGCGCAGGAACCTGATTCGTGCGGGCGGCGGCGGCGCGAGGCGGCGTGGAATTTGCTTGGGAATCGCCTTCAAGACGCCGTCATTCCCGTATCAGTCCGCCAGACTAGTCCGCCAAGCGCGAGCGACCCAGGCGAGCAGAGGGACCGACCCGATGGGGCTTTCGAAATCGATGGCAAGGCCGGCTACACGGCAGCTTAGCCGCCTCCCGGCGCTGGCCGCCCTGCTCGCTGCGCTCGTCCTTCTGGCACTTCCTGGCCTTGCCCATGCGCAGGGCGCGGTCCGCTCCGTTCATGGCGACTGGCAGATCCGCTGCGACACGCCGCCGGGCGCCCAGAGCGAGCAATGCGCCCTGATCCAGAGCGTGGTGGCGGAAGACCGCTCCAATGCCGGCCTGACCGTCATCGTGCTCAAGACCGCCGACCAGAAGAGCCGGCTGATGCGTGTGGTCGCGCCCCTGGGGGTCCTGCTGCCCTCCGGTCTCGGCCTCAAGCTCGACAACCAGGACGTCGGCCGTGCCGGATTCGTCCGCTGCCTGCCCAATGGCTGCGTTGCCGAGGTCGTCATGGACGACAAGCTGCTCGGCCAGCTCCGCACCGCCAAGACCGCCACCTTCATCATCTTCGAGACCCCCGAAGAAGGCATCGGCTTCCCGCTCAGCCTGAACGGGCTCGGCGAGGGGTATGACAAGCTGCCGTAGGGGCAAGTCGGACCTAATAAATCTCCAGACACGCCGCGCTACGATCCTTGGGAGGCGAGCCCAACAGACCTGCCATCTCGGCGAAATCGACGTCCTGGCTCACAATTGCAAAGCCATTTGCCTTTGCAAACTCCCAAAAGACACGATCAGTCGCTTCCGAGAGTCCGTGAGACCGGGCATGAGCGGAATCCGGAAAAAGATCGGCCATCATCTGGCAAAGCTTGAAGCTGAGATTCTGATCGAACAGCAGCCTCATGTCGGCGCGGTCACCAATCGCCTCTCGCGGTCAGCGGCGTAAGCCAGGCAAGCGCGGATATCGCCCTCGGTCAATTCAGGGAAGTCATCGAGGATCTGAGCATGGGTCTGACCGGCAGCCAACCAGCCGAGCACATCCGCCACGGCGATCCGCATGTGGCGGATGCACGGTCGCCCTCCACGCTTGCCGGGCTCAATCGAGATGATGTCTCGGTAATCCGGTAATCCATGGACATAGGATATCATCGATCCGCACTGGATGCAGCATCCCCATCGACCCTTCGCCCCACCCTATCCTTTCCGTAATCTGCCGCCCCGCCCCTCGCGGAACCGGTCCGAAACCATTATCTTGCCCCAGATCTTCCGATAATGGACGGACGCATGACCAATCCTGCCACGACCTCCCTGCTCGACCGCGCCAATCTCGACCGCGACCAGGTTCGCAACGAGGTGGCGCGCGGGCTCGCCGGCGCCGACGACGGTGAGCTGTTCCTGGAATACAGCCAGACCGAAGCGCTGATGTTCGACAATGGGCGGCTGAAGCAGGCGACCTACGACACGTCGCAAGGTTTTGGCTTGCGCGCGGTCAAGGATGACGCGGTCGGCTACGCGCATTCCTCCGACGTGTCGGTGCCGGCGCTGATCCGCGCCGCGGACGCGGTCGCGGCCGTGCGCGGCGGCTATTCCGGCAGCTTTGCCGCGCCGCCTCCACACACCAATGTGCGCCTCTACGGCGACGACAACCCGCTGGATGCGCCCGGCTTCGAGACCAAGGTCAAGTTGCTCGCCGAGATCGACGCTTACCTGCGCGACAAGGATCCGCGGGTGCGGCAGGTCAGCGTGAGCCTCGGCGCAACCTGGCAGGTGGTCGAGATCCTGCGGCCCGACGGCGAGAGCTATCGCGACATCCGCCCGCTCGTGCGCGTCAACATTTCCGTCGTCGCCGGCCAGGGCGATCGCCAGGAGAGCGGCAGCAAGGGTTATGGCGGCCGCGCCGGCTATGCCGAATTCATCGAGAGCAAGAACTGGCGCGAGGCCGCCGACGGCGCCCTGCGCGAGGCGCTGGTCAATCTGGAATCGATTCCGGCGCCGGCCGGCGAGATGGACGTCGTGCTTGGTGCCGGCTGGCCCGGCGTGATGCTGCATGAAGCGGTCGGCCATGGCCTCGAGGGCGACTTCAACCGCAAGAAGACGTCGGCATTTGCCGGCCTGATGGGCCAGCAGGTCGCGGCCAAGGGCGTCACCGTGGTCGACGACGGCACCATTGCCTCGCGCCGCGGCTCGCTGTCGATCGACGACGAGGGCACGCCGACCAATCGCACCGTGCTGATCGAGGACGGCATCCTGGTCGGCTACATGCAGGACCGCCAGAACGCGCGCCTGATGAACATGAAGCCGACCGGCAACGGCCGCCGCCAGGGCTATGCCCATGTGCCGATGCCGCGCATGACCAACACCTACATGCTCGCGGGCGACCGCGATCCGGCCGAGATCCTCGCCTCGGTGAAGAACGGCGTCTTCGCCGCGAATTTCGGCGGCGGCCAGGTCGACATCACCTCGGGCAAATACGTGTTCCAGTGCACCGAGGCCTACAAGATCGAGAACGGCAAGCTGGGCGCACCGCTGAAGGGCGCCATGCTGATCGGCAACGGGCCGACCGACCTGCATCGCATCCGCATGATCGGCAACGACCTTGCGCTCGATACCGGCATCGGCACCTGCGGCAAGAACGGCCAGGGCGTGCCTGTCGGCGTCGGCCAGCCGTCGCTGCTGATGGAACGCATCACGGTGGGTGGAACGGGCGCATGAGCGTGGAAGAAAAGGTCACTGTCACGCCCAAGCGGAAGAGCAGCGGCTGGGGCGGGCAGATCGTTCAGCTCGCCGGTATCGTCGCCGCCGTCTTCATCGCCAAGGGCGCGCTCGCCGAACCGTTCTACGTGCCGTCGGGCTCGATGGAGCCGACCCTGCTGATCGGCGATGCGCTGCTCGCCTCGAAGTTTCCCTATGGCTACGGCACCTCGTCGCTGCCGATTCAGATCAGCCTGCCCGAGACCGGACGCGTGTTCGCGGAGACGCCGAAGCTCGGCGACGTCGTGGTGTTCCGCTGGCCGGGCGATCGTTCGCAGGCCTGGGTCAAGCGCGTCGTGGGTCTGCCCGGCGATCGCATCCAGATGCGGCAGGGCCAGCTCTTCATCAACGACCGCCCCGCCGAGCTCAAGCCGGACGGCGTCGGTGCGGCCGAGGACGACAATGGCGGCAGCGAGCCCGCCTACCGTTATGTCGAGAAGCTGCCGAACGGCGTCTCGCATTTGATCTTCAAGATGCGCGACAACGGTCCGCTCGACAACACGCCTGAGGTGACAGTGCCGGCCGGGCACCTCTTCGTGCTCGGCGACAACCGCGACAACTCCGCCGACAGCCGCGTGCCGCTGCGGTCCGGCGGCGTCGGCCTGTTGCCGATCGACAATCTGATCGGCCGTGCCGATGCGGTGCTCGGCTCCTGGGATCTCGGCATCCGCGGCCAGCCGGTGTGGACCTGGCTGTCCGGATTCAGGCTGGCACGGTTCTTCACCGCGGTGCATTAAGCCTCCTCACCCCACGATGAACCGTGACGAATTCCTCGCGCTGGCGCTGAGAAATCCCGTCAACGGGGCGATCATCGACGAGCTGGCGCGGCTCGATCTGCCGGATGCGTGGCTGGTCTCGGGATGCCTGGTGCAGACCGTATGGAACGTACTCACGGGCCGTACCATCGGTCACGGCATCGCCGACTATGATGTGTTCTATTTCGATCCCGAGACCTCGTGGGAGGCGGAGGACGCGGTGATCCGCAAGCTGCATGCGCGGCTGGCGCATCTCGGCGTCAAGATCGAGATCCGCAACCAGGCGCGCGTGCATCTGTGGTACCCCGACAAGCACGGCCTGCCCTATCCGCCCCTGAGAAGCTCGACAGAAGGCATCGACCGTTTCCTCACGCAGAACACCCAAGTCGGCGTCAGGCGCGCAGGCGATGGCTATGAGGTCTACGCGCCGCACGGCTTTGACGATGTCGCAGGGCTGATCGTACGGCCAAATCCAGGTCCTAATTTTTCGGCGGCGAATTACGCTGTGAAAGCTGCGCGATGGAAAGCGCTTTGGCCGGAGCTCACGGTGATTGCGGCAGAGTGAGATCTCGTAGGGTGGGCAAAGCGACTTGTCCGCCGTAGCTCGGAGAGCGAAGGCGGAAGCGTGCCCACGCGTCTGTGGCCGGATCGAAAAAATCGTGGGCACGGCGCAAGGGCGCCTTTGCCCACCCTAGCACGACTTCTTTCGCTTCCGCGGAGACGAACAGTGGTGGGTTACGCCGTGCGGACTGCGCTTCGCGCAGCCGCGCGGCTAACCCACCCTACACCTTGTCTACCGCACCACGCCCGACGTGAAGCCGGCCTTGCGGCGCGGCGGCTTGATTTCCTTTTTCAGGAAGCAGCGCGCCTCGCGCCCGGTGTAGCCGGGGCGGGCATAGGTGAAGGCGCGGCATTTGTTGTCGGCGGTGCACGCGGCCTTGCAGGCCTCTACGCCGTCCCCCTCCTTCAGTTCGAGATTGCGCAGATCGCCGCCGGGACGGTCGATCGACGTCTCCACGCCCTCGACCCGCGGCTCGATCACGCCGGCGCCGCGCACACCGGAGATGCAGCAGCTGCCGGGCACGCGCGCCGGCACGGTGTTCTTCAGCCAGCACACCGCCGAGCCGCCTTCGACGTCGGGATAATTGAAGCTCCAGGAACGGCAACGGCGATCACGCTCGCACAGCAGCGCACAATCCTCGGGATCGCCGGAGGCGACCGGTGAGCTGAAATAGTCGCCGCCGGGCCGATCGAACGCAGTCTGGGCGCGCGCCGGCACGCTCGCGCATGCGAGCGAAAGCAGCGTGACACATGCCACGACGCTTGCCAGGACCTTTGCCATGACGGCGCCGGACAGGCGGCCCTTCCCCATCGGAACAGCTTTCGAGTTATTGACGACGCTCAGGTTTTTTCAGCCGGTCATTTGATCGCCGCAAACCTGTATGGGCGATGAACGGCTGACCCGATCGGCCTGCCGGCCTAGAACGCGTATTCCGCGTAGGCCGGTTCCACCGAGCCCTTCCAGGGACCGTTGAACTTGTCCAACATTTCCTCGGCCGGCGTCCGGCCGCAATCGATGATGCGGTCGAGCGGCTCCAGATGCCGCGTTTCGTCGCGGCCGAGCTGGTCGATGCGGCCGCGCCGGCGCAGCCCCGCATGTGCCAGAACAAGGCATTCCTTGGCGATTTCGAACAGATAACGGTCCTTGATCCGCGCCTTGAAGCCGAAGCGCGGCACGTCGTCGCGCAGGGCCTGACGCTCAGCCGCGCTCCAATGCTTGACGATTTCCCAGGCGGCATCGAGCGCGACATCGTCATAGAGCAGCCCGACCCAGAACGCCGGCAGCGCCGGCAAACGTCCCCACGGACCGCCGTCGGAGCCGCGCATTTCGAGATAGCGCTTGAGCCGCACCTCCGGGAAAATCGTCGAGAGATGGTTGGCCCAGTCCGACAGCGTCGGACGCTCGCCGGGAAGGTTGTTGTTACGGCCGTCGAAGAACGCGCGGAACGAGGAGCCCGACACGTCGATGTACTCCTCGCCGCGCTTGACGAAATACATGGGCACGTCGAGCGCGTAGTCGACATAGCGCTCGAATCCCATGCCGTCCTCGAATGCCCACGGCATCATGCCCGACCGCGCATTGTCGGTGTCGCGCCAGATCTCGGAGCGGAAGGAGAGGAAGCCGTTCGGCTTGCCTTCGGTGAACGGCGAATTGGCGAACAGCGCGGTTGCGACCGGCTGAAGCGCGAGCGAAACGCGCAGCTTCTTGACCATGTCGGCTTCGGAGGAGAAGTCGAGATTGGTCTGCACCGTGCAGGTCCGGTACATCATGTCGCGGCCGTACTGGCCGACCTTCGGCATGTAATTGGTCATGATCTTGTAGCGGCCCTTGGGCATCATCGGGATCTCCGCGCGCGACCAGGACGGCGTCATGCCGAGACCGAGGAAGCCGATGCCGAGCGGCGTTGCGATCTCGCGCACCTGCGCAAGATGCGCCATCAGCTCGCTCTGGGTCTGGTGCACGTTCTCGACCGGCGCGCCTGACAATTCGAACTGTCCACCCGGCTCGAGCGAAATCGCACCGCCGCCGGTGACGTCGTAGAGGCCGATGATGTTGCCCTTCTCCATGATCGGCTCCCAGCCGAGCAGGAGCTTCATGCCCTCGAGCAACGCACCGATGCCCCGCGCGCCTTCGTAAGGTACCGGACGGTGGCCTTCGAGCGTGAACGGCGTCTTCTCGTGCTCGGTGCCCATGCGGAAGTCGGACGGGTCCTTGCAGCCGGCCTCGAACCACGCGACGAGCTCATCGCGCGACTGCAGCGGCGTCATATCGATCTGGTCTCGCGCCATATCAAACTCTAATCAAAGGCGCTTCGAGCGAATGCGCGCAGGGTGATGGGGATCGTCCGCGAACCACCGGGTGCGCGGACGTGCTGGTGTGCCGCGCGATCATCGCGACGGCGTGCTTTCATTGACGTTGGCGACGGGCGGCAGCTTCATCTCGCCGCACGAGCAGCCCAGCCGATCGAGCAGACCGCTGAGCTTGACGGCATCGGCATCGGACAGTTTCGAACCGACATATTTCTCGATCGCGGCCGAATAGGCGCCCCACATCCGCTTCTGCAACTCGCGGCCGGCTTCCGTGATCTCGACGAACTGGCCGCGCTTGTCGATCTTGCATTCGCGCCGCGAGGCGAGGCCCTCGTCGACCAGGCGGTCGATCAGGCGCGAGGTGGAATATTGCGGGATCAGCATCTGCCGTTCGAGCTCGACCGGCCGCAGCTCGCCCGAGGGCGCCCGCGACAATTCGAGCAGCGCGTCATACCAGGCCAGCGGCGGGAAGCCGGCCTTCTTCAGGTCCTGCTCGACGCAATCGAGCACGCGGCTCTGCACCCGCATCAGGCGGATCCAGGCGGAAGTCGCCTCGGTCGATGGTTTGCGTTTCATGGTCCCGCTCAAGCTCGTCGCCCGTCTCTTACATCATTTGATGCAGCTGCATCAATCTTGACTATTCCAAGCAACTGCATGTAATCGCTGTTTCGGCGGAACCAAGCTTCAGAGAAGGAAATTCCATGAAACTGTATTATGCGCCCGGGGCTTGCTCGCTGTCCCCCCACATCGCGCTCCTGGAAGCCGGCCTGCCCTATGAGCTGGTCAAGGTCGATATCCGGGCCAAGAAGCTCGAAAATGGTGAGGATTATCTGAAGCTGAACCCCAAGGGCCAGGTCCCTGCGCTGGGCCTCGACAGCGGCGAGATCGTGACCGAAGGCCCAGTGATTGTCCAGATGATCGCCGATCAGGCTTCAAGCAAAGCGCTGGCGCCGGCCCATGGCAGTTCCGAGCGCTACAAGCTGCTGGAGTGGCTGAATTTCCTCACCTCCGAGGTGCACAAGAGCTTTGGTCCGCTGTTCGCGCCGGCGCTGAACGACGAAGCCAAGGCCTTCTTCAGGGATCGCGTCATGGGCAAGCTGAACTATATCGACAGCCAGCTCGCCGGCCGCGACTACCTCATGGGCAAGCAGTTCACGGTGGCCGACGGCTATCTCTTCACGATGCTGACCTGGGCCGACCGGATGAAGTTCGACTTCGCGGCGATGCCCGACCTTGCCGCCTACAAAGCCCGCGTCGCGGCCCGGCCGCAGGTGCAGGAGGCGTTGAAGAAGGAAGGGCTGGCCCAGGCGAAGTAATGGCCAGACCACAACAGAGATGATGAGAGCCGGATCAATGATCCGGCTCTTTGCTAGAACCGTTCGCGAAAACCGGACGCTTGAGATTGATCTGAATTTTACGAGCATTGTCGGAGTTAACAATAACTCTGCCTTGCGCGCTCAGCGGAGGTCACCATCCTTGTGAGAGCAATCCAGTTGGCTCTACTTCAGCTAAGGCTCGCGATCCGAGCCGCTGAACTGGAAGGCTCTCGTGACAACCGCATTGCTCCTCTTGCTCGCGAGCACAATCACTGGATTGGCGACGGGGCTCTTCTTCCGAGTTTGGACTTTGTTGCTGGTCTCGCCGGCGACCGCGATCCTTGCGGCAGCCGTTCTTCAGACTTCAGGCTTCGGATTTTGGACGGGCATTCCCATCATCGTCGGCTGTCTCCTTGCCGGCCAGCTTGCCTATTTGGCCGGAACGTTCCACGTGCACAGAGGGAAGCTGTCAATGCAGGACGAGATCGACGGCGAACCAGGCGAGCATGGCCATCGCCACATCGACGAAGAGAACGAGTAGGGCCAAGCCGGCCCACGAGGGGATTTTTCTGCGCCGCCGGAGCAACCTTCGGCTCGGCCACGGCCCCGCTAGGAAAAACGGGGCGTGTCGTGCCGCGGCGCCGGCTGCGCTGTCTTGAAACACCGTGAGGCTCATTAAGGGACACTTTCAATGCTAACAGTCCATCCGGTGGATTGGTTAGCAAGAGCGGTGCCAGTGCGGAGCTGGGACGGAAAGAGCGGGCGGACATCGCCTTCACCAACCAGAATGGCTGGCGCTTCGAGGTGCGCATCGGCCGCGGTGACGAAGGCATCTCGAAAGCCAGTCTCGCAGACGATGTGGTATCAGCCGCGCGTTTCGACGTTCGGCGATGGAAAATAGAAAGGCCGGATCGATGATCCGGCCTTTGCTGTTCGGATGCGTAGCCCGGTTGCGAACGTAACTCAGGCCGCCGCCTTCTTCGGCGCGAAGCGGCCGTAGAAGGTTTCGCCCTTTGCCGCCATCTCTTCCAGCAGCTTCGGCGGGGTGAAGCGCGAGCCGTATTTCGCTTCCAGCTTGTGGCAGAGCTCGACGAATGTCTTCGTGCCCATGAAGTCGATATAGGACAGCGTGCCGCCGGTGAACGGGGCGAAGCCGAAGCCGAGGATGGAGCCGACATCCGCCTCGCGCGGATCGGTGATGACGTGATCCTCGACCGTGCGCGCCGCTTCCACCGCCTGCACCACCAGGAAGCGCTGCTTCAGCTCCTCGACGTCGAGCGTGTCAGGATCGAGCTGCTTCGGCTGCAGGGCCGAGAGGCCCGGCCACAGGCTCTTCTGACCCTTGCCCTTCTCAGGGTAATCGTAGAAGCCCTTGCTGTTCTTGCGGCCCAGGCGGCCCTGCTTCTCGACCATCTCCACCATCAGCTTCTTCTGATCGGGGTTGATGGCGTTGGGGCCGAGATCGGCTTCCGTCGCCTTCATGATCTTGAGGCCGAGGTCGAGCGCGACTTCATCCGACAGCGAGAGCGGGCCGACCGGCATGCCTGCCATCTTGGCGCAGTTCTCGATCATCGCCGGCGGCACGCCTTCGAGGAACATCTCGTTGCCTTCGGCGACATAGCGGCCGACGCAGCGGTTGGCGAAGAAGCCTCTGGAGTCGTTGACGACGATCGGCGTCTTGCCGATCTGCCGGACGTAGTCGAGCGCGGTCGCAAGCGCGACGTCGCCGGTGTTCTTGCCCTTGATGATCTCGACCAGCATCATCTTCTCGACCGGCGAGAAGAAGTGGATGCCGACGAACTTGCCCTGATCCCTGAAGCTCTCGGCGAGCGAGGTGATCGGCAGCGTCGAGGTGTTGGACGCAAAGATCACGTCCGGCTTCAGATATTGCTGCGCCTTGGCAAACGTCTCGGCCTTGACCTTGCGGTCCTCGAACACGGCCTCGATCACGAGATCGACGTCCTTCAAGGCGGCATAGTCCGCCGTCGGCGTGATGCGCGCGAGCAGGGCCTCGGCATCACCGGGCTTGGCGCGGCCCTTCTTGATCTGCTCCTCGATCACCTTCTGCGCATGCGCCTTGCCCTTGTCGGCGCTCTCCTGGTCGCGGTCGATCAGCACGACGTCGAGGCCGGCACGGGCCGAGACATAGCCGACGCTCGCGCCCATGAAGCCGGCGCCGATCACGGCGATCTTCTTCACCTTGGTCGGGGCTACGTCCTTCGGACGGCGCGCGCCCTTGTTGAGTTCCTGCATCGACAGGAACAGGCTGCGGATCATCGCGGCCGCTTCCTTCGAGCGCAGCACCGAGGTGAAGTAGCGCGACTCCACCCGCAGCGCCGCGTCGATCGGCAACTGCAGGCCCTCATAGACGCAGCTCATGATCGCGCGCGCCGCCGGATAATTGTCGTAGGTCTCGCGGCGATAGATCGCGTTGCCGGCGGGGAACATCATCATGCCGGCCTTGGAGAACACCGGACCGCCGGGCAGCTTGAAACCCTTCTCGTCCCAGGGCGCGGCGGCCTTGCCGCCGCCCTTGATCCAGTCCTTCGCCGCCTTGATGAGGTCGGCGGCGGGCACGATGGCATGGATCAGGTTCAGCGCCTTGGCCTTCTCGACGGTAACCGGATCGCCCTTGAGCAGGATCGTCATGGCGTCCTGCGGCGGCACCAGGCGCGGCACGCGCTGCGTACCGCCGGCACCGGGGAACAGGCCGACCTTGACCTCGGGCAGGCCGAGACGGGTCTTGGGATTCTCCGCGGCGACGCGATAGTGGCAGCACAACGTGATCTCGAAACCGCCGCCGAGCGCGAGGCCGTTGATCGCGGCCGCCCACGGCTTGCCTGACGTCTCGATCGAACGCAGCACCTGCGAGAAACGACGGCTCTGGTCGAACAGCATCTGGTTCGCCGCAGTCTCGCCCTGCTCCTTGAAGACCTTCGCGTAGGCCTGATTCATGCCTTCGAGCATCGACAGGTCGGCGCCGGCGCAGAATGCTTCTTTCGCCGAGGTGATGACGACACCCTTCACCCCGGCATCCGCTGTGGTCGCCTTGACGATCGCCTCTAACTCGCTGGTCGAGGTCTCGTCGAGCACGTTCATCGAACGGCCCGGGATGTCCCAGGTGACGAGCGCGATGCCGTCTGCGTCGGTCTCAACCTTGAAGTTCTTGTACGACATGTTGGTTGCTCCTCGGTGCCGCAGCCGGTCTCAGGCGCGGCGGTTGATTGGGGGTCTCGTAGGGTGGGTTAGCCCTGCAGATGCACGGAGTGCATCTGCTCGGCGTAACCCACCAACTTTGTTAACGTGGCACGGTGGGTTACGCCTTCGGCTAACCCACCCTACGGACCTACACCCGCTCGATGATGGTCGCGGTGCCCATGCCGCCGCCGATGCACAGCGTGACGAGGGCGGTGGACTTGTTGGTGCGCTCGAGCTCGTCGAGCACGGTGCCGAGGATCATCGCACCGGTGGCACCAAGCGGATGGCCGAGCGCGATGGCGCCGCCATTGACGTTGATCTTCGCGTTGTCGATGTCGAAGGCCTGGATGTAGCGCAGCACGACCGAGGCGAAGGCCTCGTTGAGCTCGAACAGGTCGATGTCCGACTTCTTCATGCCCGAGCGCGCGAACAGCTTTTCGGTGACGTCGACCGGGCCGGTCAGCATCATCGCAGGCTCCGAGCCGATATTGGCGAACGCGCGGATCTTTGCCCGCGGCTTCAGGCCGTATTTCGCAGCCGCCTCCTTGCTGCCAAGCAGCACGGCACCGGCGCCATCGACGATGCCGGAGGAATTGCCGGCATGGTGCACGTAATTGACCCGCTCGATCTCCGGATGCGACTGCACCGCGACGCCGTCGAAGCCGCCCATCTGCGCCATCATCGTGAACGACGGCTGCAGCTGCGCCAGCGACTGCATCGTCGTCGAGGGACGCATGTGCTCGTCCTTGGCCAGAATGGTGAGACCGTTGATGTCCTTGACCGGCACCACCGACTTGTTGAAGCGGCCCTCGTCCCAGGACTTGGCCGCGCGCTGCTGGCTCTGCACCGCGTAAGCGTCGACGTCGTCGCGCGAGAAACCGTATTTGGTGGCAATCAAATCGGCCGACACGCCCTGCGGCATGAAATAGGCGGGCACGGCCATCGACGGGTCCATCGGCCAGGCGCCGCCGGAGGCGCCAATGCCGACGCGGCTCATGGACTCGGCACCGCCGCCGATCACCAGCTCATGCTGGCCGCTCATCACCTGCGCGGCGGCGAAGTTCACGGCATCAAGGCCGGAGGCGCAGAAGCGGCTGATCTGCACGCCCGGCACGGCTTCGCCGAGACCGGCTTTCAGCGCAGCGAAGCGCGCGATGTCGCTTCCCGCCTCGCCGACCGGATCGACCACGCCGAGCACGACGTCATCGACGGAATCCTCAGGCAAATTGTTGCGGTCCTTCAGCGCCTTCAGAGGCACGGTCGCGAGCGCGAGCGCCGTGACCTCGTGCAATGCGCCGTCCGCCTTGCCGCGGCCGCGGGGGGTGCGAACGTGGTCGTAGATGAATGCCTCAGGCATGACGCCCTCCTGATGTGATGTTCGATACGATTGGGAGCAGGCAGCGGAAGCAGGCTCAGAACGCTTCCGCCGGCAATTCCATGATGGTGGCGCAGCCGGCCTGGATACGCGCGAGATTGGCGGCCGTCTCCGGCAGCATCCGCTCCATGAAGAAACGGCCGGTGACGAGCTTGGTCGAGAGATAGGGCGTCGCCCCGCTCTCGGCAATCTTCCCTAACGTCACCTTGGCCATCTTCGCCCACATGTAGCCGAGCGCGACGAAGCCGAAGAGATGCAGGTAATCGGTTGCGGCGGCACCGGCATTGTCAGGCTTCGCCATCGCATTCTGCATCAGCCAGGTCGTGGCCTGCTGGAGATGGCCGAGCGAGGTCGAGAGCGGGGTGATGAAGGGTTTCAGCGCCTCGTCGCCGCCGTTCTCCTTGGCGAAGGCCATGACCTCGCCGAAGAAGGCCATGATGGCGCGGCCGCCGTCGCGCGGCAGCTTGCGGCCGACGAGGTCGAGCGCCTGGATGCCGTTGGCGCCTTCATAGATCATCGCGATGCGCGCATCGCGCACGAACTGCTCCATGCCCTGCTCGGCGATGTAGCCGTGACCGCCATACATCTGCTGCGCCTGCACCGCGTTGGCAAAGCCGTAATCGGTGAGGAAGCCCTTAAGCACCGGGGTCATCAGGCCCATGTGATCGTCGGCGGCCTGGCGGTCCTTCGGGTCTTCGGAGCGGTGGGCGACGTCGCTCTTCAGCGCGGTCCACATCACGAAGGCGCGCGCGGCTTCGTTGAAGGCGCGGATCGAGAGCAGCGTGCGGCGCACGTCGGGGTGCACGATGATCGGGTCGGCTTGCTTGTCCGGTGCCTTGGCGCCGGTCAGCGCGCGGCCCTGGATGCGCTCGCGGGCATAGGCGACCGCGTTCTGATAGGCGACCTCGGATTGCGCGAGGCCCTGCACGGCGACGCCGAGCCTCGCCTCGTTCATCATCACGAACATGCCCTGCATGCCCTTGTTCTCTTCGCCGATCAGCCAGCCGGTGGCGTTGTCGTAGTTCATCACGCAGGTCGAATTGCCGTGGATGCCCATCTTGTGCTCGATCGAGCCGCAGACGACGCCGTTGCGCGCACCCACCGAACCATCGGCATTGACCAGGAATTTCGGCACCACGAACAGCGACACACCCTTGATGCCGGCGGGCGCGCCCTCGATGCGGGCGAGCACGAGGTGGATGATGTTGGACGCCAGATCATGCTCGCCGGCCGAGATGAAGATCTTGGTGCCCGTGATCTTGAAGCTGCCGTCGCCCTGGCGCACTGCCTTGGTGCGGAGCATGCCGAGATCGGTGCCGCAATGCGGCTCGGTCAGGTTCATGGTGCCGGTCCATTCGCCCGCGACCATCTTCGGCACGTAGGTCTGCTTCTGCGCGGGCGAGCCATGAACGATCAGCGCCGCGGTCGCGCCCATGGTGAGGCCGCCATACATCGAGAACCCCATGTTGGCGGAGATCTGGAATTCGTTGACGGCCTGGCTCAGCGTCACCGGCAGGCCCTGGCCGCCGAACTCGGTCGGCGCCGACAGGCCGAGCCAGCCGCCTTCCGCGACCTGCTTGAAGGCGTCCTTGAACCCCTTCGGCGTGGTCACGCTGCCGTCGTCGGCGCGCTTGCAGCCTTCGAGATCGCCGACGCGATTGAGCGGCTGCAGCACCTCTTCGGCGAGCTTGGCGGCTTCGCCGAGGATGGCTTCGCGCACGTCGCTCGACGCATCGGAGAAGCCGGCGAGATTATCGTAGCGGTCGATCTGGAAAACGTCGTTGAGCAGGAAGTTCACGTCTTCGACGGGGGCTTTGTAGATCGGCATGGTGGTCTCCCGGCATGGGCCCTAAAGGGATGATGTTGGGCTTATGATTGGGCGGCGGCAAGCTGCTCCGCCATCAGGCGGTGCAGCATGTTGATCGCCTTGAGCGGACGCACCATCACCTTGAAATGGGTGATGCGTCCCTCGGCATCGAAGCTGATGATGTCGACGCCGTTGATCTCGATACCGTCGATGACATTCTTGAATTCGAGCACGGCGCCAGTGTCGCTGCGCCATTCACCGACATAGGTGAAGCCGGGCCCACCGAGCACCTTCTCGGCGCTGGAGAGGTATTTGAAGGTGATGTCGCGCCCACGCTGCGGCGAATGCACCACGGGGCTTTCGAACACGGCATCGGGGTGCAGGAGGTCCCAGAGCGCGGCGCGATCGTGAGACGTCATGTAGGCGTACCAGGAATCGAGGCCGGTCATTCTCAGCTGCCTCCCTAAAGGCCTGGACAAGAAACGCGAAAACAACCCCATGCACAGTAGCGAGATGGTTGATTCCGCTAGGTTTTCGGGTCGGGTCTTTGGCCCGGTCTCGGTCCCGTCTCATATGCACATTGACGCATATGCGCCGATGCGCATAAAGTCAAGCTGGTTGGTTAGGGTCGAAGAAAAAGGAGGCCGGCCATGGCATTGGGCGACGCAATCCTCGCATGCCTGACGGAACGTCCGATGACGGGCTACGAGCTCGCCAAGACGTTCGATTCCTCGATCGGCTTCTTCTGGAAGGCCGACCATCAGCAGATCTACCGCGAGCTCTCCAAGCTGCGCGACCGCGGCCACATCCAGGGCCGCGAGGTCGTGCAATCTGGCAAGCCCAACAAGCTGGTTTATACGCTTACTCCGGAGGGGCGAACAGCGCTGCGGCACTGGGCCGCGCGGCCAAGCACGCCAGCCTCGACCAAGGACGACCTGCTGGTACGCCTCCACGCCCTCGACAGCATCGACATCGAGCCGCTGCGCACCGACCTGATGGCCCGCCTGGAGCACCACCGCGACCGCCACGCCAATTACGAGCGCATCCTGAAGAAGCGCTTTCCAGACGGCACGGCGGAGGGCCGGCTCGACCTCGGCAACCTGCTGCTGCTCCGCCTGGGGGCCCGGCACGAGCAGATGGTGGCCGATTTCTGCGAGGAGACGCTTGCCGCGCTCTCGGCGATGAGCGGCAAGGCCAGCGTGGTGCCGCTGGAGGAGGGCAAGCGCGAGGGGAAGGGCTGAGGAGCGTCGACGTTGCGCGAACCTCTCTCACTGTCATCGCCCGCGAAGGCGGGCGATCCATTATCCAGAGACGGCGTGGAGAAGGCGCGGCGTACTGGATGTCCGGTCAAGCCGGGTATGACAGTAGTGAAAATGGCGAGATCGCCGGCCATCGCAGGTTCCCGCCGCCCAACTTTAAGACACCGGCGACGCGTTCCTTAACTCGTTATTTACCGTAACGGACAAAAGTCGGATTTCGAGGCAGACGACCCGCGCCAAATTCGGTTGTGTTTGCAACTGGCGCGCGTGGGGAGGCTGGAGGCGCCGGGTGGGGCGCCGGAGTCGGAACCGGACAGAGTCATGAATTCGCGCGTATCGTGGAGTGTTGACGGCATCGACCCATCCGTCCGGGAGCGGGCCGAAGCTGCTGCGCGCCGCGCCGGCATGTCTCTCAACGATTGGCTGAACTCCACGCTCGGTGAGACCGCCCCGCCAGATTTTCGCGGACCTTATGACCAGCGTCCGCACCACGTGCCGCAAGCACCGAGCCAGGAAAGCCGCGAAGTCGCCGACATCCACCAGCGGCTCGACGCGATCACCCAGCAGATCGAACGCATCTCGAAGCCCGCGCCGCGCCAGGACCCGTCAAGACAGGACGCTTCGCGCCCGGACGTCTCGCGCGAGCAGGGCGTCGCGCGTCAGCTCAACGATGCGATCTCGCGGCTCGATGCGCGGCTGTCGCAAATCTCCAAGCCGCAGCAACCGCAACCGCAGCAGCCGCAGGGGCCGCGCCACGCGCCGGTCGAGACGCGCCAGCGCCAGGCCGATGCGGTCGAGCGCGCGGCAGCGCAGGTCTATCGCAACTCCCCTCCCCTGAGCCCCGCTTCGTTCGACGTCGCCGTCGCCGAGATCACGGCGCGGCAGAGCGAGCTCGACGGCTTTACGCCTCGGCAGATGCCGCCGCGTGCCGCGCCGTCGATTGCACCTGCACCCGCTCCTTTCGCGCCTCCGATGGCGCCGCCCGCGCCTGCCTATGCTCCGCCGCCACCACCGCCGGGGCCGGATTTCTCCTCGCTCGAGCGCCATCTGCTCAAGATCACGAGCCAGATCGAATCGCTGCAGCGCCCCGACAATACCGAGCAGGCGATCAACGCCTTCCGCAGCGAGCTTGCCGAGATCCGCACCGCCATCACCGAGGCGATGCCGCGGCGCGCGATCGAATCGATCGAGAACGAGATCCGCTCGCTGCACCGCCGGATCGACGAGACGCGTTCCAACGGCACCGACGGCCAGGTCCTGTCGGGCATCGAGCACGCGCTGTCCGACATCAAGCAGGTGCTGCGCACGCTGACGCCGGCCGAACAGCTCACCGGCTATGACGAGGCGATCCGCAATCTCGGCGCCAAGCTCGATTTGATTCTGCGTGCCAATGACGATCCCTCGACGGTGCATCAGCTCGAGAGCGCGATCTCGGCGCTGCGCGGCATCGTCTCCAACGTCGCGTCCAACGAAGCGCTGGCGCGCCTGTCCGAAGACGTACAGCTGCTGTCGTCCAAGGTCGACCAGGTCACCCGCGCCTCCGGCCAGGGCGACAGCTTTGCGGTGCTGGAGCAGCGCATTGCAGCGCTCACCGCGGCGCTGGAAACCCGCGAGCGGCCGCAGCCGTCCGAAAGCACCGAGCATCTGGAAGCTGCGATCCGCGCGCTGTCGGACCGTTTCGACCGCATGCAGGTCGGCAACGATTCCGCCTCGACCTTCGCCCATCTCGAACAGCGTGTCTCATATTTGCTGGAGCGGATCGAAGCCGCCTCCGACCCGCGCAACGGCAACTTAAGCCGCGTCGAGGACGGGCTGCACGACATTCTCAGACACCTGGAGCGGCAGCAAGCGACGTATTCCGCGCTGGCCGAGAGCCGCAATTCCGCGCCTGCCGATTCCGGCGTGGTCGATCTCGTCAAGCGCGAGCTGTCCGACATCCGCTTCAGCCAGGCCGAGACCAACCGCAGCACCCAGGACTCGCTCGACGCCGTCCACAGCGCGCTCGGCCATGTCGTCGATCGCCTCTCCATGATCGAGGGCGATCTGCGCGCGGTGCGCACCGCGCCGCCGGCCGCTGCGCCGCAGCCGATGCCCATGCCGATGGCCGCTCCCATTGCTGCTTCCATGGAGCCCGCGCCTGTCGCGCGTGAGCCGCGGCCGCAGGCACAGCAGCCGAAATACGATCCCAAGCCCGAGCTTCCGAATCCCGCCGCGCAGCAACAGGCACAAGCCGCCTTTGCCGCTGCGCCGCGTGAATTCCATGCCGCTGCCCCCGCCGCGCCGCCGGTGCCGGCGCCGATGGCATCGCAAGTCGCGCCACCCCTGCCGCCGCGCGCGATCAGCGAGATCCTGGAGCCGCACACGGCGCCCGCGCGCGCTGCGCTCGCCCCGGAATTGCCGCCGGACCATCCGCTCGAGCCGGGCACACGGCCGGGTGGACGTGCCGCCACGCCGTCGGAGCGCATCGCCGCCTCCGAGAGCGCGATCAGCGGCATTCCCGCTGCTGCGAAGGAGCCGGTCTCGTCGTCGAGCTTCATCGCGGCCGCCCGCCGCGCCGCCCAGGCCGCCGCCGCGCAGCCGGAAAAGCCGGCGCGCGGTGCCAAGGGTGGAGCGAAGGCTGGCGCCGATCGCGCCAAGGACAAGGGCAAGGACGGTGGTTCGACCATCACCTCGAAGATCCGCTCGCTGCTTGTCGGCGCGAGCGTGGTCGTGATCGTGCTCGGCACCTTCAAGATGGCGATGAATCTGCTGGAGGGCAGCCCGACGCCGGCGCCTCAGGCCATGGACAACACCTCAAGCCAGCCCGCTCCGCAGGCCCCGCCGCCGGTGATCGAGAACAAGCCCGCCTCGCCCGAGCAGGTCACGCCCTCGATGACCTCGCCGACGCCGATCGGACGGCAATCCCAGAACAATTCCGCGCCGGCGCCCGCCGCCAACTCGGCCTCGGTTGAAATTCCGACGGCGCCCGCCACGACGCCGCCCGCAGCAGCGCCAAGCAGCGACGTCACCGGTGCGCTGTCGGGCACCAGCCGCGCCAAGCTCAGTCTGATCCAGGTGCCGCCGAGCGAAAAGCTGCCTGACGGCATCGGCGGCCCGGGCCTGCGCACCGCCGCGATGAAGGGCGATGCGACCGCGGCCTACGAGATCGGCGTGCGCTTTGCCGAGGGCAAGGGTGTTGCGACGAATTACGACGAAGCCGCCAAATGGTACGACCGCGCGGCGCAGGCCGGCGTCGTGCCCGCGACCTTCCGTCTCGGCACGCTCTATGAAAAGGGCCTGGGCGTGAAGAAGGACGCCGACATCGCCCGCCGCTACTACACCCAGGCCGCCGAGCGCGGCAACGCCAAGGCGATGCACAATCTCGCCGTGCTCGACGCCGACGGCGGTGGACGCGGCGCCAACTACAAGAGCGCGGCGCAGTGGTTCCGGAAAGCAGCCGATCGCGGCGTCGCCGACAGCCAGTTCAACCTCGGCATCCTCTATGCCCGCGGCATCGGCGTCGAGCAGAACCTCGCCGAATCCTACAAATGGTTCAGCCTGGCAGCCGCTCAAGGCGACGCGGATGCCTCCGGCAAGCGCGACGACGTCGCAAAGCGCCTCGACCCGCAATCGCTCGCCGCCGCCAAGCTCGCGATCCAGACCTTCAGCGCCGAGCCGCAGCCGGATGATGCCGTCAACGTTCCGGCCCCGAACGGCGGCTGGGACAGTGCGCCGCAGGCAAACGCAAAGCCGGCGCCGAAGCCGGTCGCCACCAAGCGCGCGGCTTCGGCGGCGCATTGAAGCAACGAGGAAGGTCGGGCCGCGTTGCGCAGTGCCCACCTCTCCCCGACGGGGAGAGGTCGGATTGCTGTGGCGCGCACTTGGGCGCCTGAGCAATCCGGGTGGGGGGGCCGCAGCATTCGGTGAGACTGTAATCCCTCACCCGGATCGCATCTTCGATGCGTTTCGACCTCTCCCTCCGGGAGAGGTGATCCGAGGCCGTGGCTCGCACTGGTTCAAACAAGTTCATCGCCCTCATTCACCACGCCTAAAATTCCCGGTCCCTCCCGCCGGCGAATTCCGCTATTGAGGGGCGGCAATCGTTCCGATCTTCCCGCGGGCATTCCGCGATGGTCGATCCGTCCCGCCGGCGCGTGGTTCAATGCAGCTCTATCTTCCGATCGCCGATCTTCCGGTCAACGTCTTCCTGGTGCTCGCGATGGGCGCTGCGGTCGGCTTCGTCTCGGGCATGTTCGGGATCGGCGGCGGCTTCCTGATGACCCCGCTGCTGATCTTCATCGGCATCACGCCGGCGGTTGCGGTCGCCTCCGTCACGAGCCACATTGCGGCCTCCTCGTTTTCCGGCGCGCTGTCTTATTGGCGGCGGCGGGCAATCGATCCGGCCCTGGCGAGCGTCCTGCTCTGCGGCGGCGTGACAGGGACGGCGCTCGGCGTGTGGACCTTCACGCAGCTTCGCGCGCTCGGCCAGCTCGATCTGATGATCGCGCTCTCTTACGTCGTGCTGCTCGGCACCGTCGGCAGCCTGATGTTCTCCGAAGGCCTGCGCGCTTTGATGCGAACCCGGCGCGGCGCGCTGCCGGCGCGGCGCACGCACAACTGGATCCACGGCCTGCCGCTGAAGATGCGGTTCAAGCGCTCCAAGATCTATCTCTCGGTCATCCCCGTGGTGGTCGTCGGCATCATGATCGGCTTCATCGGCGCCATCATGGGCATCGGCGGCGGCTTCATCCTGGTGCCGATCATGATCTACCTCTTGCGGGTACCGACCTCGACGGTGATCGGGACCTCGATGGTCCTGACGCTCGTGACGATGCTGTTCGCGACCATGCTGCATGCGGTGACCAATCACCTGGTCGACGCCGTGCTGGCGCTGATCCTGATGGTCGGCGGCGTCACCGGCGCGCAGTTCGGCGTCCGTGCCGGGCAGAAGATCCGCGGCGAACAATTGCGACTGCTGCTCGGCCTGCTGATCCTCTCGGTCGGCGTCCGCTTCGCGATCGAGCTCGTGATCCGCCCCGGAGATCTCTTCACCATCCGTGAGCTCGGAGCGAGCTGATGATGCGCGCAGCTCTCGCACTGCTGCTCGTCCTGTTGCTCGGCTCGGCCGCGCGCGCCGAGCGGCTGATCGTCTCGGTCTCCAACCACCGCGTCACGGTGACGCCGAACTATTCCGGCGAGGAACTGGTGCTGTTCGGCTCGGTCGAGAAGGACGCGACGACGCCCGCTGATCGCACGGCCTATGATCTCGTGGTCACCGTGATGGGCCCGCGCGCCGATATGGTGACGCGGCGCAAGGAGCGTACCTTCGGGATCTGGATCAACACCGACTACCGGCAGTTCCTGCAGGTGCCGAGCTATCTGGCGCTGTTCGCCAACCGCCCCTTCGACGCGATCACCTCGCCCGAGATCGCGCGGCGGCAGCAGATCGGGCTCAACAACGTGCTGCTGACGCAGCGGGTCGGCGGCGACTATGCCGACGTGGTGCCGAACGATGCGTTCCGCACGGCCTTCATCCGCCTGCGCACCCAGCGCGGGCTCTATCGCGAGGATGGAAGCGCGGTGACGTTCCTGACGCCGACCCTGTTCCGCACCGGCATTCCATTGCCGGCGGAGGTGCCGATCGGCACCTACGAGGTCGAGATCAAGCTGTTTGCGAACGGCGCGTTCATCGGCAAGACCGAGACCGCGTTCGAGATCGTCAAGGTCGGCTTCGAGCAGTTCGTCGCCACCACCGCCAGGCAGAACGGGCTGTTCTACGGCCTCGTCACCGCGGCGATGGCGCTGATGACGGGCTGGATGGCGTCGATCGTGTTTCGGAAGGATTAGCCTCCGTCATTGCGAGCGCAGCGAAGCAATCCAGGCTGCCGCCGCGGAGGGTTTCTGGATTGCTTCGTCGCAAGGGCTCCTCGCAATGACGGCGGCGGCTATCTCACGGCGCCTCGATCACCGTGGGCACGCCCGGCTCCAGCAGCCGCAGCCGAGTCCCGAAGCCGAGCAGGTCGAACGTCTTGCGCAGATCCTCGCTGTTCTGGCGGAAATGCGCCCAGCCTTCCGTGTGCACCGGCACGATCATCGCATCGGGGAAGGCGCGCGCGGTCTCGATGGTGTCGTTGGTGTCCATGGTGAGATGGAACGGCCCGCGCGTTTGCGCGGCGCCGGCAAAGGGCAGCACCACGCCGCATGTGAAGCGGCGCGCGACTTCGGCGACGCCGTCGAACCAGGTGGTATCGCCGCTGATATAGACCGCGCTGGTGTCCTTGCGGCTTGAGGACACCACGAAGCCGATCACGTCGCCGGACAGCGGCTCGATGCCGGCTGGGCCGTGGCGCGCCGGCGTCGCGGTGATCGTCAGCGTGCAGCCGTCGCGGTCCTTGATGTGGGTGGTGGCCCAGGGCGCAAGACCCTCGGCATGACCGCCGAGACGTTTGGCACCGGCTTCGGTGGTCAGCACGCGCTTGACCTTGTGGAGATAGTCGCGCCCCGAATTGTCGAGATTGTCCGAATGCTGATCATGGCTGAGCAGCACGGCATCGACCGGGCCGATCGCATCGGGCCTCAAGGCGGGCCCGAGGGTCTTCTCCAGCTTCACATGCGGCAGCTGGTAGGCGCCGGGCGCATCGAAGGTCGGATCGGTGAGCAGGCGGAAGCCGTCGATCTCGATCAGCGCGGTGGGGCCGCCGATCAGGGTGATGGAAATGGGCATGATCAACTCCTGTTACGAGACGGGCTTTGCAGGCCGCGTCACCAGGTAAATGCCGAGCGCGACCGGGATGATGCCGAGGAGGTCGCGCGCCTCGACGTGTTCGCCGAGCACGAGATACGCGAACAGCATGCCGAGCGGCGGCATCAGGAAATGATAGGCGCTGGCCGCGGTCGCGCCGCACACTTTCAGGAGATGGAACCAGAGCCAATAGGCCAGGATCGAGCCGCCCAGCACGAGGAATGCAAAGGCGCCGATCAGGCTCGGCGCGACATCGATCGCGTGGATGTCGGCGAAGGTGAGCGCGACCGGCGTCAGCACGATGCCGGCAGCGAGGTTCTGCACGCCGTTGCCGATCCACAAGGAGCCCTTCGGTGCGAGCAGCTTGAACAGGATCGTGCCGGCGACGATCGAGGCCAGCGAGGCCAGCGTGAAGACGATGCCGTGCAGCGAATCCGTGCCGACCGACAGGCGATGCCAGACGATCAGCGTCACACCGGTGATGCCGAGCAGGAGGCCGCAGGCCTTGCGCCATGTCATGCCTTCGCCGAGCAACAGGGCCGCTAACGCCGCGGTGAATACCGGATTGGCCGATACGATCAGGCCGCCGAGGCCGGCGGAGACCGATTGCAGACCGGTGTAGCCGAGGCCGAGATAGAGCGCGTTGTTGGCGATGCCGAGCACGGCGAAGATCGCGGCATCGCGCCAGGATAGCGACCAGGCCTCGCCGCGGGCCAGCGTCGCACCGAGGATCAAAATGCCGGCGAGCGAGAAACGCGCGGCGAGCAGGATCAGCGGCGGGCAATGGGTGACGCCGATCTTGCCGGCGACGAAGGCGTAGCTCCAGAGCAGGCAGAACAGGCCGATAGCGAGCGGCAGCGTGTTGAAGCGGCGGCTGGGAACCGAAATCGAGGGGGCGAGCGACATGAGGGCATTCTCGGATGTTTTTCTTCTGGCCCTCGATCTAGGGAGACCGCTTGTCATTTGGAAATTAAATGATTAACTGCCGATAAGTTGATTTTCGAATGGAGTCAGCCATGCTGGATCTCGATCTGCTGCGCAGCTTCGTCTCAGTGGTGGAAGCCGGCGGCTTCACCCGCGCCGGCGAACGCGTCCACCGCACGCAATCGACCGTCAGCCAGCAGATCAAGCGGCTCGAGGAGGACGTCGGCCAGGTGCTGCTGCATCGCGACGGCAAGGACGTGCGACCGACGGAGGCCGGCGAGCGGCTGCTGTCCTATGCGCGGCGGCTGCTCTCGCTGGCCGAGGAGGCGCGCGACGTGCTGCGCCAGCCGGATGGCGAAGGCGCGATCCGGCTCGGAATCCCCGAGGATTTTGCGGCGTACCGGCTGACGAAGCTGCTGGGCGCATTCTCGCGCTCGCATCCTGCGCTGCGGCTCGACGTGCGCGCCGACCAGAGTAAGCACCTCGCCCGGGATCTCGAACGCGGCGAGCTCGACCTTGCGCTGTACAAGCGCGAGGCTGGTGCGAACGGTGCCATCGCGGTGTGGCCGGAGCAGGTGCATTGGGTCACCAGCAAAAGCCATCCCGTCGACGTCAGCGTGGCGTCGGTGCCGCTGATCGGCTTTCCGCTCGGCTGCATCTATCGCGCCGGCGCCATCCACGCGCTGGAAAGCGCGGGCCGCGCCTGGCACACCGCCTATACGTCATCGAGCCTTTCCGGCATCCAGGCCGCCGTCGCCGCCGGCATGGGCCTCAGCATCCTGTCGGAGATGTCGATCCAGTCCGACCACCGGGTGCTGACGGCGAAGGAAGGTTTTGCGCCGATCAACAAGACCGAAGTCGCACTGATGGCATCGCCCGATGCGAGCCCGGCAACGCTGCGGCTTGCGGATCGTCTCGCCGAGTTTTGTGATGCGGTGCAGGCCAAGGCGGCTTGAAGGCTGCTTGAAGCCGGCTTGAGCCGCGCGGCTGCGCCCGCCGCTCAATTCGCCGCGGACATCAGCCTGTCACCGCACGCACTCGCATAAAACTTGCCGCCGCATTGGCGCTTGATGGCGGCGCAGCGCTGCGCGGGCGTTGCGTTTTGCGGGAGAGAGACGGCGCAGCTGAGGCCGTCGGCGCCGCGGCCCATCTTGCCGGCGGCAAACGCAGCGCTGGTGGCGCTGATGCAGACGACGAGCAGGGCCGCAGTGGCGATTTCGATCAGCAGTCTCATCAGAGGTCTCATGGGGCGTCTCCTCCACACTGATGGCTGATTTGGCCGTCACTCTAGCAGCAAATCCGCGTTTCTCCGTGCTGGTCCGGGTTCCCAAATCGGCCCGTTCCTTGCATAAATTTACGCCAGCGCAGTGCACGGCCGCACCAGTGATGGTTCCGGTGCAGGGGCAAGACGCGTAGGGTGAGTTTGCGTTCTTTCGACCAGGAAATGACAGCTTTGCAAGATCAATCGTTCCAGCCCAGTTTTCCCGCCCTCACGCAGCCCATCGACGAACTCGCGCTGGCTGAGATCAAGGGCGCGATCCTGGCGAAGCTGCGGCTTGCCATCGGCAAGGATGCCGGCATGGCAACCAGGCACGATTGGTATCAGGCCGCGGCGCTCGCGCTGCGCGACCGCATCGTGCATCGCTGGCTGACCGCGGAGAAGCATAGCTACGACGCAGGCCGCAAGCGCGTCTATTATCTCTCGCTCGAATTCCTGATCGGCCGCCTGTTCAGTGACGCGCTCAACAATATGGGCCTTTTGAAGATCTTCGAGGTCGCGCTCGGCGATCTCGGTGTCTCGCTGCCGGAGCTGCGCAAATGCGAGCCGGACGCCGCGCTCGGCAATGGCGGCCTGGGGCGGCTTGCCGCCTGCTTCATGGAAAGCATGGCGACGCTGTCGATCCCCGCGATCGGCTACGGCATCCGCTACGATTTCGGCCTGTTCCGCCAGATCATCAATCAGGGCTGGCAGCAGGAATATCCGGACGAATGGCTGAGCTTCGGCAACCCCTGGGAATTGCAGCGGCCCGAGGTGATCTACGACATCAATTTCGGCGGCGGCGTCGAGCATGTCGACGACAAGGGTCGCGACCGCGCGATCTGGCATCCCGGCGAGACCGTGCAGGCGATCGCCTATGACACGCCGATCGTCGGCTGGCGCGGCCAGCACGTCAACGCGCTCCGCCTGTGGTCGGCGCGCTCGCCCGACCCGCTCAAGCTCGACGCTTTCAACAAGGGCGACTATGTCAGCGCCAGCGCCGAGCAGTCGCGCGCCGAAGCGATCTGCAAATTCCTCTATCCGAACGACGAGAGCCCGGCGGGCCGCGAGCTGCGGCTGCGCCAGGAATATTTCTTCGTTTCGGCCTCGCTGCAGGATCTCGTCAAGCGGCATCTTGCCTCCGACGGCCAGCTGCGCAGCCTGTCGTCCAAGGTCGCGGTGCAGCTCAACGACACCCATCCGAGCCTCGCCGTCACCGAGCTGATGCGCATCCTCGTCGACCTGCACAATTTCCGCTGGGACGAGGCCTGGAAGATCACGGTCGCCACGCTCTCCTACACCAACCACACGCTGCTGCCCGAGGCACTGGAGACCTGGCCGGTCGAGCTGTTCGAGCGGCTGCTGCCGCGGCACCTGGAGATCATCTACCGCATCAACGTGCAGCATCTGGCGCTCGCGGAGGCGCGCTGCCCCGGCGACATCGACTTCCGTGCCTCGGTCTCGCTGATCGACGAAAAGAGCGGGCGCCGCGTGCGCATGGGCCAGCTCGCCTTCGTCGGCTCCCACCGCATCAACGGCGTCTCGGGAATGCATTCGGACCTGATGCGCGAGACCGTGTTCCACGACCTCAACCATCTCTATCCCGGCCGCATCACCAACAAGACCAACGGCATCACCTTCCGCCGCTGGCTGATGCTGGCGAATCCGAAGCTGACCGATCTGTTGCGCGAGACCTGCGGCGAGGCCGTGCTCGACGATCCGACCCAGCTCAGTCTGATCGAGGCCCGCGCCAGCGATGTCGAATTCCAGAAGAAATTCCGCAGCGTCAAGCACCACAACAAGACACAACTCGCCCGGTTGATCGGCGAGCGGCTCGGCATCAAGGTCGACCCGACCGCGCTGTTCGACGTGCAGATCAAGCGCATCCACGAATACAAGCGCCAGCTCCTCAACGTCATCGAAACGGTCGCGCTGTACCAGTCGATCAAGGATGACCCCAACGGCAATTGGGTGCCGCGGGTGAAGATCTTCGCCGGCAAGGCCGCGGCGAGCTACAAATACGCAAAACTGATCATCAAGCTGATCAACGACGTCGCGGAAGCCGTCAACAACGATCCCGCGATCGGCGGCAAGCTCAAGGTCGTGTTCCTGCCCGACTACAATGTCAGCCTCGCCGAGGTCATCATTCCCGCGGCCGACCTCTCCGAGCAGATCTCGACCGCCGGCATGGAAGCCTCCGGCACCGGCAACATGAAACTGGCGCTCAACGGCGCCATCACGATCGGCACGCTCGACGGCGCCAATATCGAGATCCGCGACCATGTCGGGCCTGAGAACATCGCGATCTTCGGCATGGAGGCCGGCGACGTGATGATCCGGCGTAAGCAGGGGCTCGACGCCGCCGACGTGATCCGCAATTCACCGAAGCTGCAGCGCGCCATCAACGCGATCGGCGCCGGCGAGTTCTCGCCCGGCGATCCCGGCCGCTTCGAATCCATCGCGCACGCGCTGCGCTATCTCGACCATTACATGGTCAGCGCCGATTTCGATTCCTATTACGAAGCGCAGCGCAGCGTCGATGCGCGCTGGCAGGTGACGCCGGCCTGGACCCGCGCCTCCATCCTCAACGTCGCACGCATGGCGTGGTTCTCCTCGGACCGCACCATCCGCGAATATGCCGAGGAGATCTGGAATGTGCCGGTCAACCCGACCACGCCACAGCTGCCGAACTTGCGCGACGTCGCAGGCTGATTTTCCGCGGGGTGGAAGCGGCGATTATCTGCGAAGTCATTGATTTGGCAGGATAGCCATCATATCACGGCTTGAGCGTTCTCAAGCCGGAGTCGAACATGCCCGTCGGCGAGTACAGCAGCCCCGATGGCCAGCTTCGGTTGCTTGTCATCTGTCCCGACGGAGACTGGACGTTGGGTTTTGATGGGTTCCCCTGGCACACGCACGGCAGCATTCTTGCCAGTCTGTCCGGGAAGGACGAGGAGGCCGCCATCGGTGACTTCGTCGCGGATTTAACCAGCGGCAAGAGCGTCATCGCGATGAAGCTCATAAATGGCTCGGTGGCGGATGTCTGGGTCACTGACGACCCGGCAGACGATCTTGCCGGTTCGCAAAAATATGGCCCCGATGATGAGACGATGGAATTTCGCCTTTGGGACGGAAGCGCAGTGAAGGTCTAGTTCAATGCATGCAAAACTCCCGCACCCCTTTGACGACGCCACGCGCGTCACCGCCGGCGACTCCAGCTGGCAGGGGCATACCAGCGACGATTACTGGGCCTTTGTCGGCCCGTTCGGCGGCGCTACCGCCGCGACCATTTTGCGCGCGCTGATCGATCATCCGGAACGCGCCGGCGATCCGCTGGCGCTGACCATCAACTACTGTGCGCCGATCGCCAAGGGCGCATTCGATCTCGACGTGCGTCTGGTGAAGGCCAACCGTTCCAGCCAGCACTGGAGCGTCGAGCTCAGCCAAGGCGGCGGCGAGGTCGCAACGCTCGCCACCGCGGTGTTCGCCGAGCGGCGGCCGTCCTGGGAGCACCGGGTGGCGCAATTTCCTGAGACCAAACCGTTCGAACAAACGCTGCCATTCCCGAGGATCTCGGCATCCTGGGCCAATCAGTATGAATTCCGCTTCGTCGAGGGCGAGATGCGGATCGGCCCGCCGCAGGCCGAGCCGGCCAGCACCTATTCGAAGATCTGGATCAGCGACCGCACGCCGCGCAGGCTCGACATGCTGTCGCTGATGGCGATGTCGGACGCCTTCTTCGGCCGCGTCTTCCACGCAAGGCGCGAGCTGGTACCGTTCGGCACGGTGTCGCTGACGACGTATTTCCACACCGACAGCGAAGAGCTTGCCTCCGAGGACATCACCCGCGTGCTGGCGACGGCGGACGCAAAGATCTTCCACAAGAGCTATGGCGACCAGAACGCCGAGCTGTGGTCGCCGGACGGACGGCTGCTCGCGACGAGCACGCAGATCGCGTATTTCAAGGCGTAGCTGCTTCCACGCACTCGTCATTGCGAGGAGCCCTTGCGACGAAGCAATCCAGACTGTCTCCGCGGAAAGACTTCTGGATTGCTTCGCTGCGCTCGCAATGACGAGCGGAGAGATCGTGCACAAACAAAAAGGGCGGCCTCTGAGCCGCCCTTTTGCATTCCGAATTGAGCAGACTTACTCCGCCGCGAGCTTCACATCCGGCGCGGCGGCGCGCACCTCGGCGTCGACCTGGGCTTCGAACTTGGCAAAGTTCTTCTGGAACATGCCGACCAGGGCGCGAGCGGTCTTGTCGAACTCGTCCTTGTCCTTCCAGGTATTGGCCGGGTTGAGGATTTCGCTCGGCACGCCGGGCAGCGCGGTCGGGACCGCGAAGCCGAAATATTTGTCGGTGCGGAATTCGACGTTGCGAAGCGAGCCGTCGAGCGCGGCGGTGAGCAACGCGCGCGTCACCTTGATCGGCATGCGCGAGCCGACACCATACTTGCCGCCGGTCCATCCGGTGTTGACCAGCCAGCAATCGACATTGTGCTGGGCAATGAGGTCACGCAGCATGTTGCCGTAGACGGATGGATCGAGCGGCAGGAAGGGCGAGCCGAAGCAAGTCGAGAATTCCGGCTGCGGCTCGTTGCCGAGACCGCGCTCGGTGCCGGCGACCTTGGCGGTATAGCCGGACAGGAAGTGATACATCGCCTGCGCCGGCGTGAGCTTGGCGATCGGCGGCAGCACGCCGAAGGCGTCGGCGGCGAGCATCACCACGTTCTTCGGCTGCGGCGCGCGGCCGGTGCGCGAGGCGTTCGGGATGAAGTCCAGCGGATACGCAGAGCGCGTGTTCTCGGTCTTGGAGCCGTCGTCGAAATCCACCACGCGGGTGTCATCGTCGAGCACGCAATTCTCGAGCACCGCGCCGAAGCGCGTCGATGCCGCGTAGATCTCGGGCTCTGCTTCCTGCGACAGCTTGATGCACTTGGCATAGCAGCCGCCCTCGAAATTGAACACGCCGTTCGGGCCCCAGCCATGCTCGTCGTCGCCGATCAGCGTGCGGTTCGGATCGGCCGACAGCGTGGTCTTGCCGGTGCCTGATAGCCCGAAGAAGATCGCCGCGTCGCCCTTGGCGCCGACATTGGCCGAGCAGTGCATCGGCATCACGCCGCGCTCGGGCAGATAATAGTTCAGCGTGGTGAAGACCGACTTCTTCATCTCGCCGGCATAATAAGACCCGCCGATCAGGACGATCTTGCGGGCGAAGTCGATCGCAACGACGTTCTCCGAACGGCAGCCATGGCGTTTAGGATCTGCGCGGAAGCTCGGCATGTCGATGATGGTGAGCTCCGGCACGAAGGTCGACAGCTCGATCGCCTCGGGACGGATCAGCAGCGTGCGGATGAACAGCGAGTGCCAGGCGAGCTCGGTGAAGACGCGCGTCTTGATCCGGTAGGCCGGATCGGCGCCGCCATAGAGGTCCTGCGCGAACAGCTTCTTGCCTTCGGCGTGCTTGAGGAAGTCCTGGTAGAGCGTCTCGAACTGCTCCGCGGTGATGGACTGGTTGCCGGCCCACCACATCTTCTTGTCGGTGGAGGCGTCACGCACCGTGAACTTGTCCTTCGGGCTGCGCCCGGTGAACTCGCCGGTGTCGGCGCAGAGCGCGCCGTCAGCGGACAGCACCGCTTCACCCGCTGCGAGCGAGTGTTGATAGAGTTGCGGCGCACCCAGGTTCCAGTGAACCTGCTTGAGATTCCTTAAGCCGAATTTGTCGGCGCCGAAGGCACCGTTGCGCACGCCCGTCTCTTGCACGAAAAAATCCTCCTAGAACCCGCGACACTCATCGCGACCAAGTTTGGCGCCATCGCGGTCACCGTGAATATAGGCCATCTGGCCTCGGTTGGGCGACCTAATACTGATGAACGCTGGCGTTGCCAAGCCGATCCCGCAGGATTTGGTTTATTCAAAGACCGCGCCAAACGTCGCGCATGTCAGCTCTGAGCAGGCGCATCAAGAAATCAGCGATGATCGCGCAACCAAATGCGCGTTTATGCGTTACGTCAGGTTTTTGCGACGCACAATCTCAGCCGCACCTTCTTATCTTACCTCACCTTCGCCGATCAGTGCGAACGGCCCCCACATCGCAGGGTAGGCGTTGCGCGGCGACGAGGTGTCATCGGCAAAAGTTAACATCGCGCGGCGCAAGGCTTCGGCGCGGCCGATCTTTGGTTCGTTCTTGAGCAGCTCGAACGTCGAAATGGTCAGGCGGGTGGCAGCTTCTGAATCCACGGCCCAATGCGAGACCAGGAGCGCGCGCGCACCTGCATAGAAGAACGAGCGCGCCAATCCTGACAGCGCCTCGGCGCCGGGCTTGTCGCCTGCGATGGTGTTGCAGGCAGACAGCACCACCCAATCGGCGTTGAGCTTGAGCTGAGCCACCTCGCTGGCGGTCAGAAGACCGTCGTCGAACTCCGACGGCTGATCGGGAATGGAAAGCGCAAGCGAGGGCTCACCCAATCCCTTGACGTCGCCGGCAACGAGGCCGTGGGTGGCGAAGTAGATGATGCCGTATTGAGCAAGCGCTGCACGCTTGAGCGTCGTTTCGCTGGCATCGCGGCCGAGATGGATGTCCGCGTCAGTGGCGCCGACGTCCCTCGCTACCGCATTCAGCTCGTCGGCGGTATCGGGGAGTTGCGGCAGGGCCTGCGCCAACCGCGCGCGATCGACACCGGCGCCGCGCCAGAAGTCGGTATAGGCAGTTGTCGCGATGCTGCGCGCGGCGACCTTGCCGCGTGCAGCACGACGGTCGGCGGGTCCTTCCAGCGCAGGATTGAAGACGGGGTCGCCGAAGCCGGTCATCGGTTTTGTGCCTTGATCCCTGCGAGCGAAGGCCCGCAGCGATTTCAGGGAGATCACCGACGGCAGCACCGAGACGGCCTGACGCCGGAGCAGCCAGGCGGCATCGCGATAGCCCTCGAGCCGGTCCGGGATCGCTACCTGCGGCGTCTCCGTCACCAGCAGATGAAACGGCAGAGCCGTCAGCGCCGCCGATGGCACCACCAGCAAATTGCGCTTGTCCTTCGTCAACGCCTCGACCGGGCCTAGCAGCGCGACATAGAGCTCGTTCGCGAGCGCAAGATCGAACAGCCCCGATTTGCCGGAGGCATCGCGCGCCTTGCCGACATCCAGCCCCCTGCGGAAGGCCGCCACCTTCCGTGCCATCGCGTCTGCGCCGAGCGAAATCTCCTTCCACTCGGCGCCCTCGCGCGTGATCGCGATGACATAGCTCTGCTTGTCGACGACGGAATAGATCACCATCGCCTCGTCGGCCGCCAGTAGCGGCTGGATATCCTTCACCGCCAGTGGCAGCGGGTTGGAGAGCGAGGCATAGTCGGGAAATTCGACGGCGAGGGTCTTCTGCAGTCCGCTGCGCTCGGTCGCGATCGCCGCAATCCGCGCGCGACTGCGCTGCTCGGCCCCGACGTCTCGCTGGGCCGACTGTTTCGACACCGCGGCGATGATCGCCTTGTCGAGCGCCTCGGCTTCAGTCGCGAGATCCTGATCCCGGCGCACCAGCTCGGCGAGCCGGTCGCTGCCGGCAGCCATCCGCACCGCGAGCTTGTTCACGGCAGAGGCGGCCGAAGATTGCGTGCCGCGCTGAACCGCGCCGAGCGCATCGTCCAGCGCCTTGTCGCTCGCCAGCAGCGCCTGCTGCCGCGCGGCGAACAGAACCGGGAGCACGACGCGCAGCTGCGCGCGGTTGCCGGCAAGCGTCTTCTGCGCGAGCGGCACAGCGTCGGCGGTGCGGCCCGACACCTGAAGGAAATAAGCGAGATTGCTGGTCGAGGTCGCGACATCGGGATGATCGGGTCCGAGCGCACGCTCGCGGATCGACAAGGCGCGGCGATAGAGCGGCTCGGCCGCGGCATGGCGCTGCTGGTGCTCGTAGAGCCCGGCGAGATTGTTCAGCGAACGCGCCACGTCGGGATGATCCGGCCCCAATACCTTTTCACGGATGGCGAGCGATCGCTTGATCGGTGCCTCGGCATCGGCATCGCGGTTGAGGTCGCGATCGACCTGACCGATATTGTTCAGGACGGTGGCGACCGCGGGATGCTCGGGCCCGGCGGCCTTCTGATAGATCGCCAGCGCCCGCTGGAACAGCGGTTCGGCGCCGGCAAAGTGCTCCTGCTTCACGTAGAGCGTGGCAAGGTTGTTCAGAGCCCGGCCGACATCGGGATGGTCGCGCGACAGGCTCTTTTCGCTGACGGCGAGGGCGCGCTTGAACAGCGGCTCGGCTTCGGAGAAGCGGCTCTGCCGCTGATAGAGCGCGGCGAGGTTACTCAGCTCAGGCGCCATCAGGGCGGTGTCGAGACCGAGTGCCTTCTCCATCAGCGCGATGGCGCGCTTGTAGAGCGGCTCGGCGAGGTCATCCCGGCCCTGACCGGCATGGACCTGGCCGAGGTTGTTGAGCGCGGCTGCGAGCTCGCGACCGTTTTCACTCTCCAGGCGCGCGGCCATCGCCTGCGCCAGGGGCAGAGCTTCCGGATACTTGCCCGCACCAATGAGCGCATTGATCCGCGCGCCTTCTGCGGCGAGACCCTTCTGAGCGAGACTAGGCATGGGCAGCGCCGCGATCGCGAGCGCCACACCCGCGACCAGCATCAAACGATGACGCTTCATGACCCCTCTCGCTGCAAGCCATAAGATTCTCACATGGGTCGCAGCGGTGGGCGGCAGCGTTCAAGGCGTTGCGCGCTAGTCCACCTTCGTGCGCGCTTCGCCAGCGAGACGAACCAGCATCTTGCGCAGCGACGTGCCGTCAGTCACCCGCTCCGGAAAATCCAGCCGCAGCGCGGTCTGGCCGTCCTGCATGTCGAGACCCTCCGGATCGCAGCCGGTGCAGCGCCAATCGCCTTCGGCCGCCCCCAGGAGCTTCGTCGCATAGAGGCCCATGGCATCGCGATGGTCGGCATTCATGTGCTCGACTGCCCCCTCCTCCGCCGCCAGCAGATCCTCGGCGCCGGTGAGGTCCGTGAGGAACTGCGCGGGCACGAGGTCAACGATCCGGCCGAAACCGGCGACCAGATGGGTTCCCGTGGGACGGATCCGGAAGAAAGAGAAATCCTTAAAGGAAACAAAGCTTTCCGCTGACGGATGGGCATTGAGATACCGTCGCTGGAGCAAATCCTTCCCGGCATCGTCCTGTTCCGCCCGGCCGGACAGCATGATCCGGGCGCCTTCCAGCGGATCGCCCGCCGCCCGCTCGTCCAGCATCAGCGAGACCCTGCTGTCGGCAAGGATATTGCGGGTATGCACGGCAAGGCCCGAGATCAGCAGGATTGGCGAACCGTCAGGATGGCTGGCCAGATTGACCAGGGAACAATAGGGATCGCCGCTGCCGGCCATCAGGGTTGCCAGTGCCCCCTGTCGCGACCGGCGCAGAAGGGATTTGGCCAGCTTTCCGGGGTCGAAATCAGGGGTCGATTGCATGGGCTTTCTCGGCTCAGGTGGTTGCAAGGGGGGCCTTTTTTCGGGTAAACGGGGGCCCGGTTATGGGTCGACATGCGGCGAATCTGCCGTGTTTCGTGGAACTTGGTCACACTTCAGCCCAGCTTGCATTGCTCGGTGACAAGGTTCGAATGCCGACTTCGGCACCCATGTATGCGGCGCATCAGTGGATTGCTCGCCGTTTCAAGCCACGACCCAAACGGAAAGCAGAAAGCAGAGGCTCATGCCCACAATCGCTTTGGTCGACGACGACCGCAACATTCTCACATCCGTCTCGATCGCGCTGGAAGCCGAAGGCTACCGCATCATGACTTACACCGACGGCGCTTCCGCGCTTGACGGTTTCCGCACCACCCAGCCCGATCTCGCCATCCTCGACATCAAGATGCCGCGCATGGACGGCATGGAGACGCTGCGCCGTCTCAGGCAGAAGTCCGATCTGCCGGTGATCTTCCTGACTTCCAAGGACGAAGAGATCGACGAGCTGTTCGGCCTCAAGATGGGCGCCGACGATTTCATCCGCAAACCGTTCTCGCAGCGCCTTTTGGTCGAGCGCGTCAAGGCGGTGCTGCGCCGCTCGGCGCCGAAGGACCCGACCGTCGCGCCGAAGGAGAACGACGCCAAGGCGCTCGACCGCGGCCTTTTGCGCATGGATCCGGAACGGCATACCTGCACCTGGAAGAACGAGCCGGTGACGCTGACCGTCACTGAATTCCTGATCCTGCAGGCACTCGCGACCCGGCCCGGCGTGGTGAAGAGCCGCAACGCGCTGATGGACGCCGCCTATGACGACCAGGTCTATGTCGACGACCGCACCATCGACAGCCACATCAAGCGGCTGCGCAAGAAGTTCAAGGTGGTCGACAACGAGTTCGAGATGATCGAGACGCTCTACGGCGTCGGCTACCGCTTCAAGGAAGCCTGAGGCGGCAGGCAGCTTCACGAACGACGACGAGCATCGCCGGTTCTGATTCCATCGGGACCGGGATCGCTCTAGGATGCGGGGCCATTCTCAACGAGCCGTCCTAACGCGGGCGTAAGCATTGCTGGACCGAACGCAGCCTGATCCAAACCAGAGCGCCGGGGATGTCGCATCCGACGGCGTTCAGGAGCAATTTGTCGAAGACAAGCCGCGGGGCTGGCGGCCGCTGAACTGGCTGAAGCGCGCCGGGCAGTTCTTCTTCGCGCTGTCCTTCTCCAGCCTGACCCGCCGCATCGTCTCGCTCAACCTTGCCGGCCTCGTCGCGCTGGTCGCGAGCATCCTGTACCTGTCGCAATTCCGCGCCGGCCTGATCGACGCGCGGGCGCAGAGCCTCCTGGTACAGGCCGAGATCATCGCCGGCGCGATCGCGGCCTCCGCCACCGTGCAGACCAACGCCATCACCATCGACCCCGACCGGCTGCTCGACCTCAAGCCGGGCGAGACCTATGGCGGCCCGGACGAATATTCGCCGCTGGACTTTCCGATCAATCCGGAGCGCGTGGCGCCGGTGCTGCGCACGCTGATCTCGCCGACCAAGACGCGCGCCCGCATCTACGATCCGAACGGCAGCCTGCTGGTCGACAGCCGCAACCTCGAAAACGTGCTGCGCTACAATTTGCCGCCGCCGGCCGAAAAACCCGGCATCGTCGAGCGCGGCATGGTCTCGGTGCGCACCTGGCTCAATCGCGGCGACCTGCCGCTCTACCGCGAGCTCGGCCCTGAGAACGGCAACGGCTATGGGGAGGTGGGCGATGCGCTCCAGGGCCAGAAGCGCTCGATGGTGCGGGTCAATGCGCGCGGCGAGGTGATCGTCTCGGTCGCGGTCCCCGTGCTGCGCTCGCGCGCCATCCGCGGCGCCTTGATGCTCTCGACGCAAGGCGACGACATCGATCAGATGGTCACCGCCGAACGCCTCGCCATCCTGAAGGTCGGCGGCGTCGCTGCCGCCGTGATGATCATGCTGTCGCTGCTGCTCGCGAGCACGATCGCCGGGCCCGTGCGCCGGCTTGCCGACAGCGCCGAGCGCGTCCGCCGCCGCATCAAGGCCCGCATCGAGATCCCCGATTTCACCCGCCGCCGCGACGAGATCGGCCATCTCTCGGGCGCGCTGCGCGACATGACCAGCGCGCTCTACAGCCGCATCGAGGCGATCGAGATGTTCGCCGCCGACGTCGCGCATGAATTGAAGAACCCGCTGACCTCGCTGCGCTCGGCGGTCGAGACCTTGCCGCTGGCGCGCAACGAGAACAGCCGCGCGCGCCTGCTCGAGGTGATCGAGCACGACGTCAAGCGGCTCGACCGCCTCATCTCCGACATCTCCGACGCCAGCCGCCTTGATGCCGAATTGCAGCGCCAGGATGCGATCCCGGTCGACCTGCGCCGCCTCCTGACGACGCTGGTGTCCGTCGCCAACGAGACCAAGCTCGGCCACGACGTCGCGGTCGAGACGCGCTTCGAAGGCCGCAGCACGTCCGACACATTCGCCGTGACCGGCCACGATTCACGGCTCGGGCAGGTGGTCTCCAACCTGCTCTCCAACGCACAATCGTTCTCGGAAGCCGGCAGCAGGGTGCGCCTCATTTGCCGCCGCGTCCGCGGAGAAATCGAGGTCGTGGTCGATGACGACGGCCCCGGCATTCGCGACGACGCGCTGGAGCGCATCTTCGAGCGCTTCTACACCGATCGTCCGCATCAGGGCTTTGGCCAGAACTCCGGCCTCGGACTGTCGATCTCCAAGCAGATCATCGACGCGCATGGCGGACGCATCTGGGCCGAGAACCGCGCAGGCCCGCCGGATGACGAGGGCGTGCCGACAGTCTCGGGCGCGCGCTTCGTCGTGAGGCTGCCGGCGCTATGAGCGAAGGCGGGCCCAGCGTTCACGCCTCCGCGGTCAAGGTCGGGCAGCTGGCGGTGCTGATCCGCGGGCCCTCGGGCTCCGGCAAGTCGCGCCTTGCCTTTGATTTGATCATGGCGGGACGGGCGGGCGTGGTCGAAAGGGCCGTTCTGGTCGGGGATGACCGTGTCCATCTGGCGACAGTCGGCGATGAAATTGAGGTCCGCCCCGCTGCGGTATTGGGCGGCCTGATCGAGATCCGGGGCCTGGGGATCCGCCGCTGCGACTTCGTGGAGCATGCGACCGTCGGTCTCGTGGTCGATCTGGACGCCGCCGACGCGGAGCGCATGCCTGCGACGGAATCGCTCAAAACCAGCATTTCTGGTGTCGAAATACCGCGAATACCGGTCGGGCCCGGTTATTCACCCCTCCCTTTGGTTGTTGCGGCCTTGACCACTACCAAGAGTTCATCTTCGGTTAAACCTTCAGGCGATTGTTTGAAGGGAAATGGTAACCATATGAACCCCACTATCGCGACCGAATAGACCGGCGCAGCTCCCCTCATCCATCCGTCTAGATTCAGGGAGATACGCAACATCCCCTCTTGCGCAGGGGCTCTGGATGGTCAAAGTGGCGCGTTCGTGCGGTGCACCAAAAGCGCCCGCGAGGAGTTTTCCGATGATTGGTCTAGTACTTGTGACCCACGGGCGCCTTGCCGACGAATTCAAGGCAGCGCTTGAACATGTCATGGGCCCACAAAAGCAAATCGAAGCGATCACGATCGGTGCCGAAGATGACTCCGATCTCTGCAGAAGCGACATCATCGAGGCGGTTAACCGCGTCGATTCCGGCGACGGCGTTGCGATCCTCACCGACATGTTCGGCGGCACACCGTCGAACCTTGCAATATCCTGCATGAGCCGGCCCAAGGTCGAGGTGCTCGCGGGCATCAACCTTCCCATGCTGGTGAAGCTCGCCAAGGTGCGCGAAGAGCGTCCGCTGCCCGACGCGATCGCGATGGCCCAGGAAGCCGGCCGCAAATACGTCACCATCGCCAGCCGGGTGCTCGCCGGCAAATGAGCGAGGAGGCGCCACAAGCGGGGACAGGCGTGCCCGCGGGCGCGATTTCCAAGGATCTCCTGATCATCAACAAGCGCGGCCTGCATGCGCGCGCCTCGGCAAAATTCGTCCAGGCGGTCGAGCGCTTCGACGCGCAAGTGTGGGTGACGCGCGGCGGCGAGACCGTCGGCGGCACCTCGATCATGGGCCTGATGATGCTCGCGGCGGGGCCGGGCACGACGATCACCGTCGCGGCGGCCGGCGCGGAAGCGGAAGCCGCGCTCGCGGCGATCACCGAACTCGTTGAAAGCAAGTTCAACGAGGAAGGGGTTTAGGCGGCTCTGGCCACGCGCCCGGTGCCGTAGGGTGGGCAAAGGCGCTCTTGCGCCGTGCCCACCAATTTCCAACAATCATGAGACGTGGTGGGCACGCTTCGCTTTGCCCACCCTGCGGCACCTTCGCTACTTCCCCGGCGGCGCGATGTAGACGTTCCAGCTCATCGCCGGGCCGGCCTTGCCGTGGGTGAAGCGGCGCGTCGTCATCACCATGCGCTCGGCGTTCGGCGCGGTTTCGGACACCCATTTCTCGAATTTCGGCAGGCGTTCGTCGGTGGCATCGAACACGCCGATGAAGCCGTAATTCTTGACGTCGTCGAGCGAGGTCAGCCCGGAGGCCCAGGCTTCGTTCGGCGTGAACGGGCTCGGATGATCGGGGCTGTAGAACACCATCGGCTGGATCGTCTCCATCGTCCCCGCAACGACCGCCCAGCGCGAGGCGAAGCGCGCGTGCCAGGCCCGGGTCAATTCGCGCGCGAGATCCGAGCGCGCGCCATAGGTCGCGGTGTTGCCGGCATTGGCCGCCATCTCGCGCGCGGCAATCCAGGGCGAGGCTATGAGCGTCGCGGCACTGAGCACGAACCAGATCGCGGCGATGTTGAACAGGCTCGCGCTCTGCACGCGCAGTGCAGGGATCGCGACCAGCGCCAGGGGCACCAGGAAGAACAGCGAGATGCCCCAATCGGTCTTCATGTAGATGCTGAAGACCAGCGCGCCGAGCGGCGGGCCGAACGCGACGATGATCTGGATCATCCATACGTTCAGCGCCTGCGAAAAATTGACGCCCGAATTGGCGCCGCGCGCCCAGGCGCGCGTGACGATGCGCAATGGCGCGCGCAGCAGCAACTTGAGCCAAGGCGGCACCAGCGCCATCGCGAGCCCGGCCAGTGCCACCGGCAATGCCAGCAGCCCCAGATTATGCAGCGCGTAGCCGGCGACGAGCTGATGCACCTGGCCCGCGTCCTGCAGGCTGTAGGTGTCGCCGGCATAGGTCAGCGGCACGAAATGCGCATCCGCCAGCCAAACGATGTGCGGGATCATCGCCAGCACCATCGTCACGATCGCCACCCATGGTGCCGGCGACGACAGGAAGCGCAGCCGCTCCGGATGGATCAGTGCGGCAAGGCCGATGGCGCCGATCATGGTCAGCACCCAATATTTGGTCATCAGCGCCAGCGCGCCGGCGAGCCCAAGCAAGATTCCGGATAGCCAACTCCGCTTCTCGAATGCGTTGAGATAAGCGAGCGCGAGCAGCGGCAAGGTGACGAGCTGGAGCAGGTCCGGGTTGTACTTGAAACCCTTGAAATTGAAGATCGGGTAGAGCGCGACCATCACCACGACCAGGAACGCGCGCCGCGCATCCACGACGCGCAAGCTCAGCAGCCAGCAGATCACCATGCCGACGCCGACGGTCGCCATCGCCAGCGCATAAGTCGCCCAGTCCGCCGGCGGGAACACTGTGAACCAGAGGCCGGCGACCCAGCCCGACAGCGGCGGATGCTTGCCGTAGCCCCAAAGGAATTTCTGGCCCCAGCCATATGCTTCTGCGACGTCCATGTGAACGTCCTGCGCCGCCTTGAGATTGATCAGGATGAAGGTCCAGAGCACCGCATGCAGGATGGCGAGCTGGATCACCAGCCACAATCTCGCCTCAGGGCGGATTGCGCAGGCAACCAGCCAGGCCCGGACGCGGTTAAAGCTGAGGCGGGCCTTCGTGCGCGCCCTATGGTTGGGAAGAGACGTGGTCGACATGGGGCTTGCGTAGCGCGTTTCGCCCCGCCGTGGAATCAGCTTGGCGTGAACAAAGACCCTGAAAATACAGCAATATGGTTGCCGCACGGGGATGTGAGTGGTATCCCGCGCCCATGACGACCGTCCCCATTTCCAACATCCGCAATTTCTCCATCGTCGCCCATATCGACCATGGCAAATCGACGCTGGCCGATCGCCTGATCCAGATGACCGGCGGCCTCTCCGACCGCGAAATGGCGGGCAAGGAGCAGGTGCTCGATTCCATGGACATCGAGCGCGAGCGCGGCATCACCATCAAGGCGCAGACCGTGCGCCTCGCCTATCGCGCCAAGGACGGCAAGGATTACATCTTCAACCTGATGGACACGCCCGGCCATGTCGACTTCGCCTACGAAGTCTCACGGTCGCTGGCGGCCTGCGAAGGTTCCCTGCTGGTGGTCGACGCCAGCCAGGGCGTCGAAGCGCAGACACTCGCCAACGTCTACCAGGCGCTCGACAACAATCACGAGATCGTCCCGGTCCTGAACAAGGTCGACCTTCCCGCCGCCGAGCCCGAGAAGATCAAGCAGCAGATCGAGGACGTCATCGGCATCGATGCTTCCGATGCCGTGATGATCTCGGCCAAGACCGGCCTCGGCGTGCCCGACGTGCTGGAAGCCATCGTCACCCGCCTGCCGCCGCCGAAGGGCGACCGCAATGCGACCTTGAAGGCGCTGCTGGTCGACAGCTGGTACGACGTCTATCTCGGCGTCGTCGTTCTCATTCGCGTCGTCGACGGCGTCATGAAGAAGGGCAGCCGCGTGCGCATGATGGGCACGGGCGCGGCCTATGACGTCGAGCGCGTCGGCTTCTTCACGCCGAAGATGACACAGGTCGACGAGCTCGGCCCCGGCGAGATCGGCTTCATCACCGCCGCGATCAAGGAAGTCGCCGACACCCGCGTCGGCGACACCATCACCGACGACAGGAAGCCGGTCACCGAAATGCTGCCGGGCTTCAAGCCCGCCATCCCCGTGGTGTTCTGCGGCCTGTTCCCGGTCGACGCCGACGATTTCGAAACGCTGCGCGGCGCCATGGGCAAGCTGCGCCTCAACGACGCCAGCTTCTCGTTCGAGATGGAGACTTCGGCCGCGCTCGGCTTCGGCTTCCGCTGCGGCTTCCTCGGACTTCTGCACCTCGAGATCATCCAGGAGCGGCTGTCGCGCGAGTTCGATCTCAATTTGATCGCGACCGCGCCGAGCGTCATCTACAAGATGAAGCTCACTGACGGCCAGGAGATCGAGATCCACAATCCCGTCGACATGCCGGACGTGGTCAAGATCGCCGAGATCGACGAGCCCTGGATCGAGGCCACGATCATGACGCCCGACGAATATCTCGGCAGCGTCCTGAAGCTCTGCCAGGACCGGCGCGGCGCGCAGAAGGAGCTCACTTACGTCGGCTCCCGCGCCATGGTGAAATACGACCTTCCGCTCAACGAGGTGGTGTTCGATTTCTACGACCGCCTCAAGTCGGTCTCCAAGGGCTACGCCTCGTTCGACTATCATCTCACCGACTATAAGCCGGCCGACCTCGTCAAGATGCAGATCCTGGTCAATGCCGAGCCGGTCGATGCGCTCTCGATGCTGGTCCACCGCACCCGCGCGGAAGGGCGCGGCCGTGCCATGGTCGAGAAGATGAAGGAGCTGATCCCGCCGCACATGTTCCAGATCCCGATCCAGGCCGCGATCGGCGGCAAGGTGATCGCGCGCGAGACGGTCCGCGCGCTGCGCAAGGACGTCACCGCAAAATGCTACGGCGGCGACATCACGCGTAAGCGCAAGCTTCTGGAGAAGCAGAAGGAAGGCAAGAAGAAGATGCGGCAGTTCGGCAAGGTCGACATCCCGCAGGAAGCCTTCATTGCCGCGCTGAAGGTGGATAGCTGAGGCGGGGCGGGCCGGCCCGGTCTCCCTTGCCGGCCAACAAAAAACTGCGAAAACAACCCCATGCACAGTAGCCGCCCCACTGGCGGCATTGCCATTTTTTGATTTTACGAAATCAATTTACTCCGTCGGGCAAAACAGGGGCAGGATGTTATCGTGACCGGCAGGCCATGGCAGCTGCCACCACCCGCGGCGGGATTGGCGGCATCTTTAATGCGGCGGCAATGTGCGCTATATTGTCAGGTAAATTCAGCTGCCGCCGCCGAAAGACCTGGTCATGGCCGACATTACGGTACATCTCGACGATGAGCTTTACGACAAGGCCTCGCGCGTTGCCCGACTGGACAATGTGAGCGTGAAGGAACTCGTCGAGGAGGTCATGCGCCGCCATCTGGACTACGTCGAGGTGGTGCAGGATTTTTCCAAGATGCCGCCGTTATCGCTTGAGAACTATGAGCTTCATCGCGATGCCGACGAAAGCGATGAAGACTACGCATTCAGGCGCTCGCTTTTTCAGTGAGGCCTGAATGGCTCCGCCTTTCCGACGCGGCGATATGGTTTGGTGTTACTTTCCCTTTGCTGAAACACCCGACATACCCGCACGGACACGACACGCCGCCATCATCATCGGCACTTTTTCTGCCGTCGAGGCCTCCAGGTTAGCTGGACACCAGACGCCGGCATACGGCGCAGCGGTCGCAGTTTACACCTCGTCTCAAGTCAGGAAATTTGGCGACAATCTTCCGGGCGGAGTTATCCAGGTCCCCTTGGACCGAGCACGCCAGAACAAGAACAATTCCGCGTTCTTCATCGATACCCGCGTCCGAGCATATCTTCCGATCCATAAGGACTACTTTCCCGATCTGGATGCACCCGACCATGGCTTGATCACATCCATAGATCCTGGATTGTTCAGGCGCATCATGCAGGAGTTTGCACGTGTCAATGAGCGTGCTCGAGAGCAGATTGTAGCAGTCGGGCCGCTCCGGCCGCGCTGACGGCATCGATGATCAAGCCCGTATAAGCTACAGCCTTGCCCTCTCCCGGCAGATAGGCCACCATCCACCGCGCGCGCCATCAACAAAACCAAAAGCGCCGAGGAAACGCATGAGCAAGCCATCGAGCTTCGACTATGGCTGGGTCGTGGTCGCCGCGGGTGCGCTGATGACCTGCGTCGGGTTCGGCACGATGCTGTCGCTTGCGGTGTTTTTGCAGCCGATCTCGGAGGCGATGGGCTGGTCGCGCGCCGGCGTGTCGGCGGCGGCGACGCTGGATTTTCTCTGCATGGGCGTGGCCGCTTTCTTGTGGGGCACGCTGTCGGACCGGTTCGGCACCCGCATCGTGGTACTTTTAGGAAGTCTCTTGCTGGGGCTCGGCCTCGTCACCGCGAGCCAGGCAACGAGCCTGTGGCAATTCCAGCTCTGCTTCGGCGTGCTGATCGGCATTGCCGCCGGCAGCTTCTATGCGCCGATGATGGCGCTTGCGAGCGCGTGGATCGAGAAGAACCGCAGCCTCGCGGTGGCGCTGGTGTCGGCCGGCATGGGCGTGTCGCCGGTGACGATCGCGCCGACCGCGAGCTGGCTGATCACGGCCTATGACTGGCGCACCGCGATGCTGGTGATCGGCTGTGCGGCCTGGGCGCTGCTGATCCCCGCCTGCTTCCTGGTGCGTCCGGCGCCGGCAACCTCGGGCTCCGCAACGACGGACGCGGCGCCGGAGGTGGAGCTAACCGCGGCGCAGGCGCTGCGCACGCCGCAATTCATCGCGCTCGCGGCCGCACATTTCGCCTGCTGCGCGGCGCATTCCGGCCCGATCTTCCACATGGTGTCCTATGCGATGGTCTGTGGCATCGCCCCGCTCACGGCAGTGACGGTCTACAGCGTCGCCGGCGTCTCCGGCCTTGGCGGGCGCCTGCTGCTCGGCGCACTCGCCGATCGCATGGGCGCAAAGCCGGTGCTGGTCGGCGGCCTCCTCGTGCAGGCGATGTGCATCGCGACTTATCTTGCGGTCGCGCAGCTTGGCGAATTCTATGCGCTCTCGATCGTGTTCGGTCTCGCCTATGGCGGGGTGATGCCGCTCTATGCGGTGCTGGTCCGCGAGTTCTTCGGCGCACGCATCATGGGCACGGTGTTCGGCGCGGTCTCGGCCTTCGCCAGCCTCGGCATGGCGCTCGGGCCATGGGCCGGCGGGCTCGTGTTCGACAATTTCCAGCGCTACACGTGGCTGCACGCCGGCTCCTTCGCGATCGGGCTCGCGGCCGTCGCGGTGGCGCTGAGCTTTCCGACCAGACGCAGGCAACCGCTCGACCTCGGTCGCGCCGCGGCTTGAGCTGCTGCAACTGCTCAGACCGCTCGAACTTGGGCAAGCCGCTTGATCGCGAACGCGTCGTCCCAGCAGACGGCGGCTTCCCATGCGGCCGACGCTTGCGCGGCGATGTCGTGCGCGCCGCCATCGAGACCGGCGGCGTTGTGGGGCAGCACCAGGTCGAGATCGGGGACGTCAACATGCGACTCGTCCCAGTCGATCAGCCCGACCCGATCTGCGGTCATGCGGATGTTGCGCGGGTTGGGGTCGCCGTGGACGACGCAGGTCTGACGTCCGACGAGCCGCGCCCACGCGGCTCGGCATCGAGCAACGCCCTCAGGCGGCATTGCGCCGAGGTTGATCCTCGTCCCAGTCTCGGTGTGCAGGAGGTCAGTCGACGACCGCCAGCCCGGACGCTGCGGCCACCCCGCCGTCAACCGATGCAGCCGGCGGAGCATGTCGGCCACGCGACGCCAGTCGGCCTCCGTCTCTGGCGGTCCGCCCTCCACGTATGTCATCACCACCAGACCGTCCGCGAACAGCCGGCCGTCTGTCGTCGGGATCGGCACCGGCACGGTCAGACCTCCACGGTTGAGATGTTTGAGGAGCTCGGTCTCCCACCCGAGATCAGCATCGCTCCTCGCACCGAGACGAGCGACCGCTAGGTGCCCTTGAACGCGCACGCTCCACACGTCGTTGGCGACCCCGCCTGCCAGTGGCTCGACGCGAGCCACGTCTTCACCCCACTGCCCGAGTGCCTCCCATCTCATTGGGGACATCAGGGGTACTCCTCGTCGAGTTGGCTGACAAAAGACATTTGGCGAATGTCACCTATTGGCCCTTAAATGTCACCTATTGGCCCCAAGGCCGACCTTCACTGCGCTGTCGCCTTCAATCAGACTATTGGCGGTCATCGAACTCGGGGCCGCTCAATGCTTAGAAGTTTTTTTGGGGCGGCGATACTCTGCGCTCTGGCTTCCCGTGCGTGGTCGGCGTCGGGGTCATCCGTGCCGTTCGTATAGAGGTGGTCGGTATCGGAGCGAAGCGGACATGCGGACGATTTAATGAGTACGCATCCTAGGCGGGGTTCGTGTTTCGGCCTAATATTTCGTCGTGCCGCTCACGAGCCCTATCAAACCTTATGATCCGACTTGGCCGCAGCAATATGCGGCGGAAGAAGCGCGGCTGAAGCCCGTCTTCGGGTCCGAACTGATCGGCATTCATCACGTTGGCAGCACCGCTGTGCCTGAATTGGCCGCGAAGGCCGAAATCGACGTGCTTGCCGTGGTCCGGTCAGACGGCAGGCTCGAAGATTGGAGCCGATCATTGGCGAGCTTCGGCTATCGTCGTGGCGGCGACCTTTCCTCAGGTCACCATTTCTTCAAGCGCGACGTCGGCAGCCTGCGCACGCACAAGCTTCACGTGTGCCTCGAGGGTCATGGACAGATTGCGCGGATGCTGAAATTTCGAGATCATCTGCGTGAGCATGCTGGAGATCGCTTGAAGTATCAGGACTTGAAGCTGAGACTCGAGCGCGAGAATAGCTCGGGCATCCGGCAGTACCTGATCGACAAGGATCCGTTCATCCAGGACATTCTGGCCAAAGTTGATGGATCGCCCGCCTCTCGGTGAACTGCATCAGGTCGATGATTGTCCTCGAACGCGCCGCCGACACTCTTCCCGGACGTGGCATCTGTCCCCTCGGACGGCGTCGCGTGAACATGCTACCATTTGCAGCAGAAGCCCATTGCGGGGCTAAGCTGCAGGCGTCGTTTCGCGAGGCGGTGGAGTGATCCATGGACTGCACGATCCGGCTCGCGCGCGAGGATGACGCCGCGGACATCAGCGCCGTCATCCTGCGGGCGCTGCGCGAGACAAATGCGAAGGATTATGCGGACGAGATCATCGCTCGGATCGAGCGCAGCTTCGGTCCGCACGCGGTGCGGGAACTGCTCGGGAAACGCATCGTATTCGTTGCCGCCGTTGGCGACCGTGTCGTCGGAACAGCGAGCCTCGACGGAAGCGTCGTCCGGACGGTCTTCGTGGCCCCCGATGTTCAGACGAAGGGAATCGGCAAGCTGCTGATGGCCGAGATCGAGCACACAGCGCGCGGGCGGAACATCCCCGCATTGACCGTGCCCTCGTCGGTCACCGCTGAGGCGTTCTACACGAAGCTCGGATTCAATGCCGTGCGCGACAGCTATCATGGCGACGAGCGCACGATCATCATGGAGCGACGGCTCGCTGAATAGTGATCTTGATCCTCTCCGCCAAATAGACCACCATCGCTCGCCTCACCGCTCACGGCAGAATGGGCGAGGGAACGCGACATGAATGCAGCTCCCGGGGTTGGCCTGGTCGAACGTGCCCGCGCACTCGCGCCATTGATCGCGCGCGAGGCTGACGAGATCGAGCGGACGCGGCGGCTCACGCCTGCTGTCGTCAATGCGCTGATCGACAGCGGTCTCTATCGCGCGCTGCTGCCGCAAAGCCTCGGCGGTGCGGAGGCCCCGCCGGAAGCCTTCATGCAGATGCTGGAGGAGATCGCGAAGGCGGATGCCTCGACCGCCTGGTGTCTCGGCCAGTGCAGCGTCTGCGCGATGATCGCGGCCTCGCTCGACCACGATACTGCCCAGGAGATCTTCAACACGCCGCCGGGCATTCTCGCCTGGGGCGCGATCGCGCACGAGGCGCGGGCCGTCGAGGGCGGCTATCGCGTCACCGCGCGCTGGGATTTTGCCTCGGGCTCACGGCAGGCGAGCTGGCTGGGCGCGCATGTGCGCATCGTCAACGGCGATGGCACGCCGCGCAAGAACGCCGACGGCTCGCCGGAGGTGCGCACCATCCTGTTTCCGGTCGCGAGCGCGACGTTGCACGACGTCTGGCAGGCGATCGGGCTCGCCGGCACCGGCACGGATTCGTATGAAGTGAGCGACCTCTTCATTCCCGAGCGCTTCGCGGCATTTCGTGACGTGCCGTCGGCGCTGCGCGAAAAAGGCCCGCTCTACAAGATCGGCACCGGCGTGGCCTTCAGCCTCGGCTTTGCCGCAGTCTCGCTGGGCGTGGCGCGCGCCACGCTGGATGCCGCGATCGCGCTGGCGCGTGGAAAGCACCAATCGCTCGCCGCCAGCGCGATGCGCGACAATGGGGCGGTCCAGGGACTGATCGGTCACACCGAGGGCGACTTACGCGCCGCGCGCGCGGGGAGTCTAACGCCGAGTGATTTGGGAGCAAGTTGATCGGGCACACGCGCGCTCAACCTCTCCTTGCCACCAGCGCGGCGTCATCGCCGTCTACGCCTTGCGCGCGCCGGGCAGCCGTCCTCGCCAGCCCATGCCGATGATGACGGCAATCATCAAGAGGAAGGCAACGGCCGTGGTGAAGTCGACGATGCGGTCGCCTCCCGAGCACATGTCACGATTGAGGCACGCGCGGGACAACAGGCCGCCCCGAAGCAGGGCCGCGAGCACGCCGAAATAGAACAGGATGCTGAGCACGAGATAGACCGTTGTCACGAGCGCGCGCCGCCATCGCGACGGCATCGCCGGGTCGTCCTCGCTTCGTTCGGTCACGAATTGCCCCGGATGGGCCTTGGCCGGATTGCGTATCTGCACGGTGGAATGGGTCAGGAGATCGTGAACGGCCTGGTTGCGTCGGGTGGCGGTCATGGCCAGGAAGGAGTACCAGCCCAGCACGCTCTTGATGGCGAAGCGAGCCAACGCCTTTGCGAAGCTCAGATTTCCGCCGCGGTCATCGACCACGCGCAGATTGGTCCAGAAGTGCCCGAGCGTGCCGCCGGTGCGCCAGACCAGCATCGGCTCGTAAAACAGCAGAATCACCACGACCGACACGCCGAGGGTTCGGGCCAGGGTGTCGCTCTGCGCGTTGCTCGCCACCGCCAGGGCGCCGAACAGCAGGGCCATCGCCAGCATCCAGTCGAGCAGGATGGCTTTGAGCCGCCGCGAAAAGCGCGCGTAGCGCGGTCCGGGGAGCGATAGAGGAGCCGCGTCGGAGATCATGGGAGGAAGTCGCATCCGTTCATGAGATCCACCTATGAGACGCCGGCAGGTGGTTCACAGTTCGACCATACCAGACTGCGGCATTACGCCACCAGCACGGCATCCTCATCACCGTCGATGCCGCGCTGCGCGGCCAAGAGGCTGATGATCTCGGCATTCGGCCTGGCCTTGCTGAACAGAAAGCCCTGGCCCTCGTCGCAGCCTTCGGTGCGCAGGCAGCTGAGCTCGGCTTCGGTCTCGACGCCTTCGGCGGTGATGGTGACGCCCAGGCCTTTGCCGAGGCTGACGATGGATCGGATGATCGCCTGGGCCTCGCGGTTGGCGCCGAGATCACGCACGAAGGACTGATCGATCTTGATCTTGTCGAAGGGGAAGCTGCGTAAGTAACTGAGGCTGGAATAGCCGGTGCCGAAATCGTCCATGGAAATGCGGACCCCCAGCCCGCGCAGCGCGTGCAGGGTCGCCAGCACTTCTGCGCTCTTCTCGAGCAGCAGCGTTTCGGTGATCTCGAGCTCGAGCCGGCGCGGCGGCAGGCCGGAATGCTTCAAGGCGTCGGTGACGATCGAGAGCAGATTGCCGCTGCGGAACTGGAGCGGCGACAGGTTGACGGCGACGCGGACGTCGTCCGGCCAGGCCGCGGCATCCAGACACGCCCGGCGCAGCATCAAGCCGCCGAGCGGGTTGATCAGGCCGGTATCCTCGGCGACCGGAATGAACTCGGCCGGCGAGACCGTGCCGCGCTCGCCATGCGGCCAGCGCACCAGCGCCTCGAAGCCGGTGATGCGGCCGCTCTGGAGGTCGATCAGCGGCTGATAATAGGGACGCAGCACGTCGTTCTGAATGGCGTCGCGCAGCTCGACCTCGATCTTGCGGCGGCTCTGCGCTTTCGCGTCCAGCGCGGCCTCGAAGAAGGCGAAGCTGCCGCGCGCATCCTGCTTGGCGCGCGACAGCGCCATGCCGGCGCTCTTGAGCAGCTTTTCGGACTCATCGCCATCACCCGGCGCCATTGCGATGCCGATCGAGGCGCCGATCACCACGGAATGACCGTTGAGCAGATAGGGATCGGCGATGGCCTCCAGCAGGCGCTTGGCCAGAAGCACCGCGTCTTCGGGCCGCGTCAGCCCGCTCTGCAGGATAGCGAATTCGTCGGAATTGAGCCGCGCCAGCGCGTCTTCCTCGCGCAAGGTGGAACGCAGGCGTTTGGCGACACCACGCAGCAGCTTGTCGCCGACCGCATGCCCCAGCGTGTCGTTGACCGCCTTGAAACTGTCCAGCCCGAGGATCAGCAGCGCGACCTTGTCGGTGCTGCGCCGCGTGTGCAGCAGCATCTCGTCCATCTGCTGGCGCAAGAGATTGCGATTGGGCAGGCCGGTCAGCCCGTCGTGCTGGGCCATGAAGGCGAGCCGCGCTTCGGCGCGCTTGCGCTCGGTGATGTCCATCAGCGCGAGCAGCACCGCGGGACGCTCGGCATAGGTCAGTTCGCGCGAATAGATCGCAAGGTCGATCAGCGCGCCGTCGGCCTTGACGTGCTTCCAGGTGCGTCCGGCCTGCTCCTCGCCGGTGGGATCAGCGGTCCAGGGCGGCTCGCTGTCGAACGCCTGCAAGGAGCGGATCTTCAATTGCTCGAACTCGGCGCGGCTGTAGCCGTAATGCGCAACCGCGGCGTCGTTGACGCCGAGGATGCGCTCGTCGTCCAGCGCGCAGACGATCATGGGCACGGGATTGCCGTCGAACAGCAGGCGGAACGAGGCCTCGCGCTGCTTCAATTCGGTGATGTCGACGCGCAGGCCGACGACGCCGCCGTCGTCGGTCAGCCGCTCGTCGATCAGGATGACGCGGCCGTCCGACAGCTTCTGCTCGTGGCGGGCGGCGGGTCGATAGAGCTTTTGCAGCCGCTCGGCGATCCACTCGTCTTCATGGCCGAGGGCTTCGGGATAATCACCGCGCGCGACGCCGATGCGCAGCGTGTCTTCGAGCCGCGCGCCTTCTTCGAACAGATCGGCGGACTTGCTGTAGATCTCGGCGTATTTCTTGTTCCAGAGCACGTAACGGCCGTCGGCATCGAGAAACACGATGCCCTGCGGCAGGATGTCGATGGCCTGGCGCAGGCGCTCATGGGATTTGCGCGCCTCCGCGATCGCAGCTTCCACCTCGGCGCGGCTGCGCAGGACTTCGTCGCGTTCGGAGATGGCACGCGGCGTGCGCGCGAAACGCGGCTTGCGCGCCTGCTGGCCGGCGCGGGCAAGCACGCTTTGCTTTCGTCTTTTTGTTCTTCGAGACCCCAAACTCAACTTTACTCGTCCCAGTCGCGCGCCCAGCGGCCGCAAGTTTTGGGGCAAGTGTCTGAAAAAAAAGTAATCTTGGCCGGCCGCGGTCCGCGCGAGGCAGAGCTTGCTGCCTGTTTGCGCGGCGCGGCTGCGGCGGCAGGCGCCGTCAAACTGAGTCCTGCGCCGCAATCGATGTTCGATCTGGCGCAAAATTGCGCGCGCGCTTGAATCGGTTCCGAAATTGTGCGCGATTGCATGCGATCTGCGGATTTTCCTCACGCCGCGCACGAATTTTGGTCAATCTGGGATACGGTTATTGCACCGTTAAGAAACGGTAGCTCGAGACGCAATTTGGGCGAGCTCATACGTGGTGAACTGTGGTCGGTTCGAGGGCGTCATTGTTAACGCTGATCCAGCATTGGGCTATAACGTCGTCAGCATGAGTCGCCGCTGCATCACCCTCGTCCTGCTTTCGCTTGCACTCCTGACCGCCGGCGGCGCGCTGGCCCAGGACAAGGGCAGCGTCACCCCGAAGGCGCTGCCGCCGCTTGCCAATCCCAACGACCCCGATCTCGCCGCCAAGGAGCTGTTCGCGCGAAAGCTGCTGCCGTCGAAGGGGCCGGCCCATGCCATCGGCTCCTATACCAAGGGCTGCATCGGCGGGGCGGACCAGATGCCGATCAACGGCGACCATTGGCAGGTGATGCGGCTGTCACGCAACCGCAGCTATGGCCACCCCGAGATGATCGAAATGATCAAGCGGCTCGCAGCCAGGGCGCACAAGGACGCGGGATGGCCGGGCATCCTGGTCGGCGACATCGCCCAGCCGCGCGGCGGCCCGGCGCTGTCAGGCCATGCCAGCCACCAGATCGGCCTCGATGCCGACATCTGGCTGACGCCGATGCCGGACCGCCGCCTCTCGCGCGAGGAGCGCGAAGACATGTCGGCGGTGATGATGGTGCGCCCCGACCGGCTCGACATCGATCCAAGAGTGTTCACGCCTGGCCACGTGCTGGTGCTGCGCGATGCGGCGCGGGAGCCGGCGGTGCAGCGCATCTTCGTCAATGCGGCGATCAAGAAGGCGCTGTGCCGCGAGGCCAAGGGCGACCGCGCCTGGCTGTCTAAAATCCGCCCCTGGTGGGGCCACGACTATCACTTCCACATCCGCATGCGCTGCCCGGCGGGCGCCGGCGAATGCGAGGGCCAGCCGTCGCAGACCGAGGACGAAGGCTGCAAGCCGGCCGATCTCGCCTATTGGTTCTCCGACGCCGTGCTGCACCCCAAGCCGCCGCCGGAGCCGCCCAAGCCGAAGCCGCCGATGACGCTGGCGCAGATGCCGGCGGCCTGCAAGGCGGTGCTGCATGCGGCGGATGCGAAGCCGTAGCGTTGTAGGCACATTTGACCTCGCGGCCCGGCCTGCTATCTTGGCAGCGATATCCCTGCCGGCCGTAAGCCGCAGCCGGGCCCCGTGGAACAGCGCTTCCGCCCGTCGCGACCTGTCTCGCCAACGCCAGATCTGCGCGTCTTTCAGCGCGCGTGAGCTCGCACGGAGCGCTCCTCATGATTCGTTTTGCCGGACTTGTCGCCGCCTTCGTCGTCCTCGCGGGCGCGAGCCTTTCGCCTGCGAGCGCCGAGGACAAGACCATCACCGTGTTTGCCGCGGCGTCGATGAAGAACGCGCTCGACGAGGTCGACGCGGCCTACACCGCCAAGACCGGCGTCAAGTTCTCGGTCAGCTATGCCGCAAGCTCGGTGCTGGCGAGGCAAATCGAGCAGGGCGCACCAGTCGACGTGTTCGTCTCGGCCGACACCGACTGGATGGACTATGCGATCGCCAAGAAGACCATCAACGAGCCTTCCAGGGTCAATCTGCTCGGCAACGGCATCGTGCTGATCGCGCCGAAGGATTCCAAGATCGACAACGTCACCGTCGCGCAAGGCTTCGACCTCGCAAAGCTCGCCGGCGACGGCAAGATCGCGACCGGCGACGTCAGGTCGGTACCAGCGGGCAAATATGCCAAGGCCGCGCTGACGAGCCTTGGGGCCTGGCAGGCGTCCGAGCCGAAACTCGCCATGGCCGAGAGCGTGCGTGCGGCGCTGACGCTGGTGGCGCGCGGCGAGGCCAATCTCGGCATCGTCTATGCCACCGACGCCAAGGTCGAGCCCGGCGTCAAGATCGTCGGCACCTTCCCGGCGGATTCGCATCCCGCGATCGTCTATCCGGTTGCGGCGACTACCAATGCGAAGGCTGGGACCAACGATTATCTCTCTTTCCTGCGCTCCTCGGTCGCCAAGTCTATTTTTGAAAAATACGGCTTCAGGTTCCTGATCAGCCCCACGACGTGATATCTGCGGCTTGATGTCCGAGATTTCTCCCGCCGAATGGACCGCGATCCTGCTCTCGCTCAGGGTCGCGATCATCGCAACGCTGGTGGCGACGCCATTCGGCATCGCGCTGGCGTGGCTGCTGGCGCGGCGGGATTTCTGGGGCAAGTCGCTGCTCGACGCAATCGTGCATCTGCCGTTGGTGCTGCCGCCTGTCGTCACTGGCTATCTGCTGTTGTTGACGTTCGGCCGCCGCGGCCTGGTCGGCGGCTTCCTTGCCGACCATCTCGGCATCGTGTTCTCGTTCCGCTGGACCGGCGCGGCGCTCGCCTGCGGCGTGATGGCGTTTCCGCTGCTGGTGCGGCCGATGCGGCTGTCGATCGAGGCGATCGACCGCCGGCTCGAGCAGGCCGCCGAGACGTTAGGGGCCGCGCCCTGGAAAGTGTTCTTCACGGTGACGCTGCCGCTGGCGCTGCCCGGCGTGCTCGCCGGCATGGTGCTCGGCTTTGCCAAGGCGATCGGCGAGTTCGGCGCCACCATCACCTTCGTCTCCAACATTCCCGGCGAGACCCAGACGATTTCCTCCGCGATCTATTCGCTGATCCAGACGCCCGACGGCGATGCCGCCGCGGGCCGGCTGGTGATCGTCTCGATCGTGCTGGCGCTCGGCGCCCTGATCGCGGCCGAATGGTTCGCCCGCCGCGCCACCGCGCGGCTGCACGGGAACTGATCATGCTGCGGGTCGACATCGAAAAGCAGCTCGGCGAGTTCTCGCTGTCCGCGACCTTCACCGGAGAAGGCCGCGTCATCGGCCTGTTCGGCGCCTCTGGTGCCGGCAAGACGTCGCTGGTCAACATGATCGCAGGGCTGCTGCGGCCCGACCGTGGCACCATCGTGATCGACGGCGAAACTGTCGACGACACCGCCGCCGGCATCCATGTTCCGACCTGGCGCCGCCGTATCGGCTATGTTTTCCAGGACGCGCGGCTGTTCCCGCATCTCGACGTCGCGCAGAATCTCGACTACGGCCGGCGGATGAACGGCCTCTCGCCGGATCCTGCCCAGCACAAGCGCATCATCGACCTGCTCGATATCGGCGCCCTGCAAGGTCGCCGCCCCGGAAAGCTCTCCGGCGGCGAGCGGCAGCGCGTCGCGCTCGGTCGCGCGCTGCTGTCGAAACCACGCCTCCTGCTGCTCGACGAGCCGCTCGGCGCGCTCGATGAGGGCCGCAAGCTCGAGATCCTGCCCTATCTGGTGCGGCTGCGCGACGAGGCCAACGTGCCGATGGTCTATGTCAGCCACGACGCCGCCGAGCTACGCCAGCTCGCGACGCAGATCGTGATGCTGAAGCAGGGCCGCGTGACGAGTTTTGGCGGGGTGAAGGTGCTGGCGTAGCAACTCCGTCGTCGCCCTTGCGACGGCTTTCGTAGGGTGGGCAAAGCGACTTGTCCGCCGTAGCTCGGAGAGCGAAGGCGAAAGCGTGCCCACGCATTTTTTGCGATCGAGAGAGCTGGTGGGCACGGCGCAAGGGCGCCTTTGCCCACCCTACGGCTGCGTCATACTCCCGCCACCGAGGCCCACACATCGGCAAGCTTCTTCCGCAGCGCCTGCGCGCGGGTCAGCGGCGGCGGCGTCTCGTCTTCTTCGGGCAGGCGCAGGCCGACGACGCTGACACGGCCGCCGGAGATCGAGCGCGCCACCAGCACGATCTCGTCCAGCGCGAGCTCGGCGCCCTCCTTCGGCGCGCGGTCGAGATGGACGTCGAAATAATCGGCGAGCGTGAGCTTGCTCTCGTCGTCGCTCACCTTCACGCCATAGATCTCGGCGAGCTCGGCGAGCGTATGCTCGCCGGAGACCATGAAGTCGCCGAGCAGATGCGGATCCGGCGCCGAGCTCGGCTGCATGTCGACGAAGAAGCGGTCGAGCGACTCGGCCTTTTCCGGCGGTGCCAGCAGATAGATGTAGTCGCCGGGCGCGATCGGGTCGGCCTCCGTCGGCGTCAGGATGTTCTCGTTGCGGATCACCAGCGTCGGCTTGGACCAGGACGGGATCAGGCCGCGGCGGAAATACAGGCTCTTGGGCCGCACCGGATAGCCGACCAGCTGCTGCTCGAGCTGGCCGGGCAGATCCAACTCGACGCGGCGCGGGCCGCGCTCGGCGCGCGGCAGCGCCACGTGCAGCTTGCGCGCGGCGGGTGCCAGGGTCCAGCCCTGCAGCAGCAGCGAGATGATGACGACGACGAAGGCGACATCGAAATAGAGATAGGCCTTGGAGAGGCCGACCAGCATCGGGATCGAGGCCAGGAAGATCGCGACGGCGCCGCGCAGGCCGGTCCACGCGATGAAGATCTTTTCACGCCAGTTGAAGCGGAATGGCGCCAGGCACGCGAACACCGCGATCGGCCGCGCCACCAGCATCAGCACGAGCGCGACGGCGACCGCTGGCAGCACGCTGGTGCCGAGCCTGCTCGGCGAGACCAGGAGGCCGAGCAGCACGAACATCACGATCTGCGCCAGCCAGGTCGCGGCATCGAGGAAGGCCACGACCGAGTTATGCGCGCGCGTCGGCCGGTTGCCGATGATGATGCCGGCGAGGTAGACCGCGAGAAAGCCGGAGGCGTGCAACATCTGCGAGCCGCCGAAGATCACCAGCGCGGCCGTGGTCACGAACGGCGCATGCAGTCCCTGCGGCAGCGCCACCTTGTTGAGCGCGATGACGACGAGGCGGCCGCCGAGCACACCGACGACGGCGCCCAGCACCGCCTCCAGGACGAACTCCATCAGCACATGGCCGGGCGAGCTCGAACCGACCGAGATGTACTCGACCAGCATCAGGGTGAGGAAGATCGCGAACGGATCGTTGGTGCCGGATTCCGCCTCCAGCGTCGCGCCGACGCGCGGGCGCAGGCGCAGGCCCTGGGTGTGCACCAGCAGGAACACGGCCGCCGCATCGGTCGAGGCCACCACGGCGCCGACCAGCAGCGACTCCGTCCAGTTGAGGTCGAGCGCGAATTTGGCGAACGGCGCCGTGATCAGCGCGGTCAAGAGCACGCCGACGGTCGCGAGCACCACCGACGGCGCCAGCACGGTGCGGATGCTGGCAAAGCGCGTGCGCAAGCCGCCGTCGAACAGGATCAGGGCCAGCGCCACCGAGCCGACCAGATAGGTGGTGCGGACGTCGTCGAACTGGAGCTGGCCGGGACCGGAATCGCCGGCGAGCATGCCGACCGCAAGGAAGACGAGCAGCAAGGGCGCGCCGAAGCGCAGCGCAAGCAGGCTCGACAGGATGCCGGCCATGACGAGGACGGCGCCGAGCAATATGGCGAGGCTGACGGAGTCGAGAGAGGCCATCCACCTTCCGGGTCAAAACAGCTGGAACGGCATCCTTATCGTCGCAGGACTCGCGCGCCAACCCATTTTCGTTCCTCGCGGCAATCTGCCCGTATTATACGGCCTTAACGTCCATCACATGCCGGTGTATCGATGGTCCGGCTGCGCCTGTTGTGGGATTCTGCGGCTCCCTCGAATCAATCCCTCCCCGCTTGCCGACGAGACCGATGGACATGGACCTCAAGGACTTCATGGAGTTCGTGCAGACCACCGCGCGCAGCGTCGGGGCGGAAATCTCCTCGCCCTGGTTCTACCTGCAATTCGGCCTGATTCTGGCCGCGGCCGGCATCGCCTATGCCGCGGAGGCCGCCGTCCGCAGCCGGATCGACATGACCTCGCTGGCGATGCGCTGGCCGCTGCCGCTCCGGCACTTCGCCCGGGTGATGGTCTCCAGCGCCTCGACGGCGGTGTTCACCTTGCTCGTGATCATCTCCCGCTTCGTGATGTACCACGCGACCTGGCCGAGCCGCTCTTATCTCCTGATGGTCGCCGCCAAGCTGGGCTTCGCCTGGCTCGTGATCCGGCTCGTGACCTCGGTGCTGCGCAATGCCTTCATCGTCAAGCTGGTGTCGATCACGGCGTGGTTTCTCGCAGCGCTCTCGATCCTCGGCCAGCTCGATACGACGGTCGACCTGCTCGATTCCTACGCGATCGTGCTCGGCGGCCTCAGGCTGACCCCGCTGCTGGTGCTCAAGGCCGGTGCGCTCCTTCTCATCGCGCTCTGGGCCACCAACATCGCGAGCAATTTCGCCGAGAGCCGGATCAACGCGACCACCGATCTGACGCCATCGGTGCAGGTGCTGCTGGTCAAGATCATCCGCATCGGGCTGCTTGCCATCGCCATCGTCATTGCGCTCGGCGCCGTCGGCATCGATCTTTCGGCGCTCGCGGTGTTCTCCGGTGCGGTCGGCGTCGGCATCGGTATCGGCCTGCAGAAGATCGTCGCCAACTTCATCTCGGGCATCATCCTGCTGGCCGACAAGTCGGTGAAGCCCGGCGACCTCGTCACTATCGGCGACAATACCGGCCGCATCAGCGCGATGAAGACGCGTTATATTTCCGTCGCCGCCGGCGATGGCCGCGAATTCCTGGTGCCGAACGAGGATCTGGTGACGCAAAAGGTCGTCAACTGGACCTATACCGACAAGAACACGTTGGTGAAGATCGCCTTCGGCACCAATTACGACGCCGACCCGAAGCTGGTCTGCAAGCTCGCCGCCGAAACCGCCGCCGCCCATCCGCGCGCGCAGAAGGGCAAGCCGCCGAACTGCATCCTGACCGAGTTCGCCGAAGCCGGGATGAAGTTCTCGCTGACCTTCTGGATCGCCGATCCCGACGGCATGGATACCGTCAAGAGCGACGTGATGCTGGCGTTGTGGGACGCCTTCAAGCGCGAGGGCATCCGGGTTCCCTACCCCGTCCGCGAAATCCGCATCCGCGGCGGCGCGCTGCCGGTGGAAACCACCGTAGAAGTCCCGAATTAGGCCTGCTCTCGGGTGCAGGGGCCGGTAAGATTCTCGTTTTGACGCGTTTTCTTCACGCGAACCGGTAGCCACTTCGCTCGAAAACGCCGTGCCTCGGCTTGCATGAAGGCCCGCAATCATTAAATTGGGGCCTGAAATCAAGCCTTTCCGCCGAAATCGAGATCAGCCCGGAAGATCGCCCAAGCATGAGCTACGTCGAAGCCACCGATACCTCCCTGCGCAAGACCGGACAGATCAAGCTGCATGGGCCGGCCGCCTTTGCCGGCATGCGCAAGGCCGGCGCGCTGGTGGCGAAGTGCCTCGACGAGCTCACCGACATCGTCGGACCGGGCGTGCCGACCTCGCGCATCGACGAATTCGTCCGCGACTTCGCCTTCAGCAACAATGCCTATCCGGCGACGCTGATGTATCGCGGCTATCGCTATTCGACCTGCACCTCGCTCAACCACGTGGTCTGCCACGGCATGCCCGGCGACCGTCCGCTGAAGGAAGGCGACATCGTCAACATCGACGTCACCTTCATCGTCGACGGCTGGTACGGCGATTCCAGCCGGATGTATGCGGTCGGCCCGATCGCCCGCAAGGCCGAGCGGCTGATCGAGGTGACGTATGAAGCGATGATGCGCGGCATCGCCGCGGTGAAACCCGGCGCCACCACCGGCGACATCGGTCACGCCATCCAGAGCTTCGTCGAGCCGCAGGGCATGAGCGTGGTGCGCGATTTCTGCGGCCACGGTTTGGGGCGCATGTTCCACGACGAGCCGAACATCATCCATATCGGCCGCCCCGGCGAAGGCGTGCAGCTCAAGCCAGGCATGTTCTTCACCATCGAGCCGATGATCAATCTCGGCAAGCCGCACGTGAAGATCCTCTCCGACGGCTGGACCGCCGTGACCCGCGACCGCTCGCTGTCGGCGCAGTTCGAGCACTCCGTCGGTGTGACGGCGACAGGCGTGGAGATTTTTACGCTGTCGGAGCGGCACGGCGAGAAGCAGATCGGGTGAGCCTCTAAGGGGACGCCGGCCAGCGCGAAGCGGATTTGCCGCCGCAATTGACGGTTGCAAAAGCCGAGTTCCCCGGCAATGCTGGCGGCCGATGCCCGCCAAGCCAGACCACGACAAGAGCAAGCCGGAGGACCCGCCGCACTATCACGGCCATCGCGAGCGGCTGCGCGAGCGCTTCTACAGCGCGGGCGCGGACGCGCTCAGCGACTACGAGCTGCTGGAGATGGCGCTGTTTCCGGCACTGCCGCGGCGCGACACCAAGCCGCTGGCGAAGGCGCTGATCAAGGCTTTTGGCTCGTTCGCCGAGGTCGTGCATGCGCCGGTGGCGCGGCTGCGCGAGGTCGACGGCATCGGCGAATCCGCGATCAACCAGCTCAAGCTGATCGCTGCCGCCGCGCACCGCGTCGCCAAGGGCGAGGTCAACAGCCGCAACGCGCTGTCGTCCTGGAACGAGGTGATCGCCTATTGCCGCACCAGCATGGCGTTTGCCGACAAGGAGCAGTTTCGCCTGCTGTTCCTCGACAAGCGCAACCAGCTCATTGCCGACGAGGTGCAGCAGACCGGCACTGTCGACCACACCCCGGTCTATCCGCGCGAAGTGATCAAGCGCGCACTCGAATTATCCGCGACCGCCTTGATCTTGGTGCACAATCATCCCTCCGGCGATCCCTCGCCGTCGCAGGCCGACATCCAGATGACGAAAGCCATCATCGACATCGCAAAGCCGCTGGGGATCGCCGTGCACGACCACATCATCGTCGGCAGAAGCGGGCACGCGAGCCTGCGCGGGATGCGGTTGATCTAGACTAGCTCAGAACACGGGGTTCTTGGCGACTTTCAAGTGCTCTTCGGCGGCCCTGAACCCGCTGAACGCCTTGAGCGTCAAGGCGGTCGGTTGCGGCTTCCATTCGGCAACCAGTTTCTCGGCTTTCTCGAGCTCCGGCTTGGACAACGTGGAAGCCATTTCGTTCACGTTTTTGGCCGGCGCCACCTTCGAGAGCTTGAAATACGCATACGACAGGGACAAATCTCTCGGCGTTCCCTTTCCGGCTGAATAGGCGCGGGCCAGGCTGAAGAGGGCCTCGGGCAGTCCCTGATCGCCTGCCATCTTCCACCATTTCAGCGCTTCTTCCGAATTGCCTTGTCGGTCATACATGAGGGCGACATCGTGCTGGGCACGCGCATAACCCGCTTTGGCGGATACAAGCTTGTATTTCAATGCTTGATCCGCATCGCTTGCGACGATGCCCGCGCCTTGCCCGTCATAATAACAACCGAGCTTGTACGCCCCCAGCGGATCGTTGGCCGCGGCCGATTTCTGAAACCACTCGAATGCCTGGCTGCGGTCCTGCTGCGTGCCGATGCCATTATTGTGCATCATGCCGACATGATATTGCGCCTCGGCATCTCCGCGGTTGGCCAACGCGACCATCGCATTGAAGGTGCGGGTGTCATTCGCGTTGGCGGGCATCACGAAGAACAGAAGGCACACAAAAGCCAGGGCAACGGATTTCATGTCAAAGCCCGATCGAGTTTGAACCATTCCGTCTTCGTCGCTCAAGACGCAAGAAAAGTTCGAAACCGGCAAAAATTCCGAAATCAGCGAATTTTTGGGGCGGAGTTCGTCCTGTCAGGGCTCGACCCAGCGCAGCACGGCCTCAGCGGTATCGGCGGGCGTGGTGTTGAAGCAGATCGCAGCTTCCGGGGCGAGGCGGTGGACGAGGTTGAGCACCTTCTCGAACAGCACCAGGCGTTCCTTCGGCTCGCGCAGGCCGGCACCGATCACGATGCAGTCGAAGCTCTCGTCGCGCAGCGCAGCGGTGACGCCGGCTTCTGCGGTCACGTCGAGATCGATCAGGCAGCTCGTGACCTCGAAGCCGAGATCGCGCAGGCGCAACAGCTGCGCCTCGATGTAGTCGCGCACGAGCTCCGGCGTCAGTTGAGGAAATGTGCTGTAGTCGGCATTGCCGGGTTCGATGCCGATCGCGAGGATGCGCTTGGCCATGCGGGACTCCTAGCCGAAACCGTCTCGCCTCACTAACGGACGGACGACGGCGCCGGTTCCCGGATGGGCAGCCCCGCCCGCATGGCCGGGGCCGCTGCCGATTTCCCATCCAGGTTGTAAGCCATTTCACATGCGCCGGGGCGGCGACCTGCCAGATTTACCTGAGATCATGCTGGCGTCACGCCCCGATCGCGCCAGCCGGTTCACCTGGTTTGCACGACATTCGATCATTCATTTGCGGAGCGGAACATGATTTCCTTCGAGAGTTTGAAAGCCGAATATGAGCGGAATTGGGCCAGTCTCGAGATCCGGCCCGGGCGCCTCACTGAAGCGAATGCGGTTGCCCGCAAGGCCCTCAACGGCAAGGCGACCTATCAGCAGATCGAGCGGCTGACGGGCGTCCCCTGGTACTTCACTGCGCTTTGCCACTACCGCGAGTCCAATTTCGATTTCGACACTTATCTCGGCAACGGCGAGTCACTGCATCACGTGACCACCATCGTGCCGAAAGGGCGCGGCCCCTTTGCCACCTTCGTGGACGGCGCCGTGGACGCGTTCAGACTAGAGAACTTCATCGGCGCCCGGGATTGGGGCATCGCGCGGATGCTGTTCCGGCTCGAGGCGTTCAACGGCTTCGGCTATCACGCCAAGGGCGTCAATTCGCCCTATCTCTATGGCGGCTCGACATTGTACGGGCCGCCCGAGGCACGGGCCGGAAAGTTCGTCCGCGACCATGTGTTCGACTCCAATCACGTCGATTCCCAGCTCGGCACCGCGGTGATCCTGCATGCGATGACGTCGCTGGATTCCTCGATCACGCTCGACGGCAGCCCGCAATTCGCCGGCCGCACCGAGCCGGAGGATGATACGGCCTCGACGGTCGTTCTCATGCAGCAGGCGCTCAACAAGCTCGGCGCCAATCCGCCGCTCGCCGAGGACGGTATCAGCGGAGTGAAGACCAGGGCCGCCGTCTCGCAATTCCAGCAACAGAACGGCTTGAGAGACACCGGGCTTCTCGATGCCGCCACGGTCGCCGCCATCACGCGCGCGACGCAGCAGCCGGGCACCGCCGGGCAGGCCGCCGATCTGTCCCACGTCCTGACGCGACTGGAAGATCTCGCGCAGGCGCTGCGGCCGGCCGTCGGCGGCACGACGCTGCCGGCGACGATCCCGGCCAAGACCGTGCCTGCCACCAGCGATCCGATCAGCCTGTTCGAGCGGCTCTTCTCCCTCATCAACAAGACGGCGCCGATGCCGGCACCAGTTACCCCGGCTACCCCCGCCCCCGTCGACCAGCTGAAACAGGTTGTCGATCTCCTCAGCACACTGCTCAACAAGGACGGCAAGCCCGTACTCGGTCAGGTCAACGGCGCGCTCGGCGACACCATCGGCAAGATGCTCAACGGCAAGAAGACCGCGCTCGGCATCGGCGGCTCCCTGATTACCGCGCTGCTGTCGTCGGTGACGGCGAGCCCCAGTGCGGGAGGCCTTGCCGGACTGCTCGGGACCGTCGTGTCGGCGGTGCCGGGCCTCGGCCAATTCGCGATGCCGATCTCGCTGGCGCTCGCGGCCTGGGGCGTGCTCGGCAAGATGGAGAAATGGGCGCAAGGCACCGCGCCGGCGCCGAAGCCGACGACGTAATTTGCGGCCATCCTTCGAGAGGCCCGCCTACGGCGGGCCCTCAGGATGAGGTCACGTTTCGCGTCGCCTATTGACGCAGCATGATCAGAGGATCGGCGGTGTCGGGGACGCGCCGCCACTGCGCGTTGTCGTCAGCCTCGAACTGCCAGGCGTCGCCTGATTTCGACATCAGGATGATCTGGCCGCGCTCGAGCCGCCATTGCGTCGGGTTGAACTGCGCGATCGTTGCGTCGCATTTCGGCTTGAGGAAGACCTGGAAATTGTCGGGGCTCGCCTCGGTGTTGGTCAGCGTCAGCCCGCAGATCGGCTGGCCGTTGCTGCGCACCATCGACCAGTCGCCGATCATCTGGTCCATCGACTTGGCCATGGAGCGGGCGGCGGCGAGGTCCTGCAGGATATAGACGCCCTCACCCTGGCGCAGGCCCTCGAAGATGCCGGCCTCGACCTCGGTGAAGTCGATCACGGCTTCACCGGTGGCGTCCTGCAAGCGGACGATGTCGAGGCCCCTGACGTTCCAGGAGGCGATGTCCTTGGTGAAAGGCAGCGCGGTCTTGCAGGCCGGCTCCAGCTCCAGCTTGAAACCCTGGCCTGCGGCGTCGGCCTTGAGGGTGACGACGCAGGTCTTGCTGCGCTCGGTGGTCGAGAGCTCCCATTGTCCGGGCATCGATTTCTTCAGGGTCGTTGCATCCTGCGCATGCGCGATGCCGATCGCGGCCAAATAGGCCGCGACGGCGCATGCAACGACCCGAAGAGCTGTCATCAGCGCCCCTTGAATGGCGTTTCGGCAACCGGTGTCAGCGGCGCCTTGCCTGAGAACCATGACTTGAGGTTGTCGACCACGAGCTGGTCCATCGCGTTGCGCGTCACCACCGAGGCCGAGCCGATATGCGGCAGCAGCACGACGTTCTGCATGGATTTGAGCTCGTCCGGCACGGTCGGCTCGGCCGCGAACACGTCGAGACCCGCGGCGAGAATGGTGCCCGATTTCAGCGCCTGCACCAGCGCCGGCTCATCAACCACCGAGCCGCGCGCCACGTTGATCAGCACGCCGCGCGGGCCGAGCGCCTTGAACACCTCGGCATTGATCATCTTGTTGGTGGAAGCACCGCCGGGCACGATCACCATCAGCGTATCCACCGCCTTCGCCATCTCAATCAGATCTGGATAGTGCTTGTAGGCGACATCCTTGGACGGGTTGCGCGAGTGATAGACCACCGGCACCAGCGAGGCATCGAGCCGGCGCGCGATGGCCTGGCCGATCCGGCCCATGCCGACGATGCCAACCTTGCGGTCGCGCAGCGAGCCGACGCTGAGCGGATAGTTCTGGGTCTGCCAGAGCCCGGAGCGAACATAGCGGTCGGCCTTGATGAATTCGCGCAAGGTGGAGATCAGAAGACCCATCGCGACGTCGGCGACCTCCTCGGTCAGCACGTCGGGCGTGTTGGTGACGATGATATTGTGCTCGGCCGCGTATTTGGCGTCGACGTGGTCGTAACCGACGCCGAAGCTCGCCACCATCTCGATCTTGGGCAGCTGCGACAACGAATCCTTGTCGGCGCGCACGGTGTGATAGGTCACTGCGACGCCGCGGATTTTTTCGCGGATCGCCGGCGTCAGCCGCTCGAGGTCACCACGCGTCTCGGCCTTGTGCACGACGAAATGGTCGGAAAACCCGTTCTCGAGGATCGGCCGCACCGGCCCATAGATCAGAAGGTCGATCTTTTCGGACGAAATCGAACCGGTAGACATCAGCTTTCCTTTCCAAGCGCGCTCTCATGCCAGCGCCGTAAAACGAGGTGCGAAACTAGCGCCAGCACCCCATAGATGACAATCCCGGCCAGCGACAACAGCAGCAGCGCTGCGAACATGCGGGGTATGTTCAATCGATAGCCTGATTCAGCGATCCTGTAGGCCAGCCCGGAGCCGGCGCCCGCCGTTCCCGCCGCGATCTCGGCCACCACCGCGCCGATCAGCGACAGGCCGCCGGCGATGCGCAGGCCGCCGAGAATGTAGGGCAACGCCGCCGGCAGCTTGAGAAAACGCAGCGCTTGCTGTGGCGAGGCGCCATAGAGCTGGAACAGGCCGATGAGGTTGCGGTCGACCGAATTGAGCCCGAGCGTGGTGTTGGACAGCACCGGGAAAAAGGCGACGATGAAGGCACAGACCACGACCGCGGTTTGCTGTTCCAGATAGATCAGGAGCAACGGCGCGATTGCGATCACCGGCGTCACCTGCAGCACGATTGCATAGGGAAAGAGCGAATACTCCACCCATTTCGACTGATTGAACAGCAGCGCCAGCGCGATGCCGCCGATGCTGGCGGCGACAAAACCTTCGAGCGTTGTCAACAGCGTGGTGGCGAGCGATTGTGACAGCACCGCCCAGTCCTTGATCAGCGTCAGGATGATGATTGACGGGGCCGGCAGCACGTAAGGCGGGATCTCCTTGAGGCGAACCACCAGTTCCCAAGCGAGAAGACCGGCCGCGAACACGATCACGGGCAGCACGAAGCGCAGCGCGCGTTGCGCACCCCGCGGTTTGGACGTGATCGCGGGCTGGGCGCTCATAGCACCGACTGCCCCGAATAGGACGGCGCCAGCGCGCCGGAGACCTTACGGCAATAGTCGCCGTAGGCGGTCGACGTGCGAAACTCTTCGCCGCGCGGCTCGACCGTCTCGATGCGGATGTCGGCCTGGATGCGGCCGGGCCGCGCCGTCATCACCACCACGCGCTGCGACAGATAGACGGATTCGAACACCGAATGGGTGACGAAGATGATTGTCTTGCCAAGACTGCGCCACAGCGCGAGCAGATCGTTGTTGAGGCGGAAGCGCGTGATCTCGTCGAGCGCGGCGAACGGCTCGTCCATCAGCAGGATATCGGGGTCGGTGACGAGCGCGCGCGCCAGCGACACCCGCATCTTCATGCCGCCGGAGAGCTCGCGCGGATAGGCGTCAGCGAAATCAGCCAGGCCGACGCTCGCCAGCGCGGCCTCAGTCCGCGCGCGCGCTTCTGCCTTCGGCACGCCGCCAAGCTTCAGTGGTAGCCGCACGTTCTCGTGCACGCTGGTCCAGGGCATCAGGGTCGGCTCCTGAAACACGAAACCGATGCCGTGACCCGGCTGCGGGGCGCCCTCACGGCGCGCCACCCGCACGCTGCCCGACGACGGCGCGCTGAGCTCTGCGATGATGCGCAGCACCGTCGACTTGCCGCAACCGGAGGGGCCCAGCAGCGAGATGAACTCGCCCTTGCGCACCGCGAGGTCGAACGGGCCGAGCGCCATGATTCCGTTGTCATAGGTCTTCGTCACGCCGCGCAGGCTGACGGCCAACGCCGTCAAGCTGGCCTCGACGGTGGATGAGGTTTGGGCAGCGGACATCGACCGTGGGTTACGGCTTGCTCGGGCGCAGCTCGACGCCGACGCCCTTGTTGACGAAGCGCAGCGTGTAGGATTTGCGGAAGTCGAGATCCGCCTTGACGACGCCGGCCTTGACCATCTTGTTGAAGAAGGAGGTGTAACGCTCGTCGCTCATCGCGCCGATGCCGTTCTTCACACTGTCGCCGGAATCGACGATGCCATGCTCCTTCATCTTGGCGACGGAATAGGCGAGCAGATCGTCGGTCATCTCAGGATTGAGCTTCTTGATCAGCGCGTTGCCGGCGGAATTGTCGCGGTAGATGTAATTGTACCAGCCGATCATGGAGGCATCGACGAAGCGCTGCACGAGGTCAGGCTTCTTCTCGACGACATCGCGGCGGGTCTCGACCAGGGTCGAATAGGTGTTGAATCCGTAGTCGGCGAGCAGCAGCACGTTGGGCTTGAAGCCGGCGGCCTTCTCCACCGCGAAGGGCTCTGACGTCACGTAGCCCTGCATGGCGCTCTTGGGATTGGCGATGAAAGGCTGCGGATTGAAATTGTAGGGGCGGACGTTCTTCTCGCTGAAGCCATATTCGGACTTCAGCCATTGGAAATAGCTGGTCATGCCCTCCTTGGAGACGAACAGCGTCAGCGGCTTCAAGTCCTCGATCTTGCCGACCTTGACATCCGGCTGCGTCAGCATCACCTGCGGATCCTTCTGGAAGATCGCGGCGATGGTCACGACCGGGACGTTGTTGGCGATTGCATCGAACGACATCAGCGTGTTCGCGGCCATGAAGAAATCGATCTTGCCGGCGATCAAGAGCATCCGATTGTTCTCGTTGGGCCCGCCGGGGACGATGGTGACGTCGAGGCCATATTTCTTGTAGGTGCCGTCAGCGACGGCCTGGAAGAAGCCGCCATGCTCGGCCTCGGCGACCCAGTTGGTGCCGAAGGTGACCTTGTCCAGCGTGTCGGCGCGCGCCGGGACGCCGCAAAGGAAAGCGGCCAAGAGGCCCGCCGTGAGCGTACGCCGCAGATGAAAGGGGGACATAATGGCACTCCGTCGATCGCTTCCGGCCAATCGCGTCTGGCTCATGTGAACACAACGCGATAAAACCGCATGACACCAGGGGACGCGAGCCGGCCGGGCCCGCATCCCCTGATAACCCAAATTACGTGACAAATTCGGGCAAAGAAACCTTGATGACGCCGTCCCGCGACTGGACCGAGATCCGCTGGGCCGATGCGAGCCCTGCGGAGATGTCGCGCTGGATCGCGGTGCTGCCGCTGGCGGCGACCGAGCAGCACGGCCCGCATCTGCCTGTCACAACCGACGTGCTGATCGCGGACGCCTATCTGGCGCGGGTGCGCGAGCTGTTGCCTGGGAATATTCCCGCGACGTTTCTGCCCGTCGAGCCGGTCGGAATTTCCACGGAGCATATCGATTATCCCGGTACGCAGACGCTGCCGACTGACGTCGCGCTGAAGCGATGGACAGGAATCGGCGAGGATGTCGCGCGGCGAGGGGTGAAGAAGCTCGTCATCATCACCAGCCATGGCGGCAACAGCGCGGCCATGATGTTGATTGCGCAGGATTTGCGCGCGTATCAAAAAATGTTCGTGGTGACGACGTCCTGGTCGCGGCTGTCGGGCGCTGACAAATTGTTCCCGGCCGACGAAGTCCGACACGGCATTCATGGCGGCGCCATCGAAACCTCGATCATGCTGGCGCGCTATCCCGATCAGGTGCGCAAAAATGCCATCGCGGATTTTCCCGCGAGCAGCATCGCGTTGGAAAAGCAGTATCGCTGGCTGTCGACGCAGCGGCCCGCACCGTTTGCCTGGCAGGCGCAGGACCTGAACGCCAGCGGCGCAGTCGGCAATGCGACATTGGCCGTGGCTGAGAAGGGCGAGCAGCTCATCGATCAAGGCGCCCGTGCTTTTTGCGAGCTTCTGAGCGAGGTCGATAACTTCGACGTGAACAGGCTCGCCAAGGGACCGCTCGGCTAGCCCATATCCATCTGGAGTTGTTCATAAAAATGCTTCGCTCCGGGAGCGGATTTGCCGCATTCGAACCGGACGCGAAGAGCCTCCGTCAAACTGGGCACGCGGGCCACAACGGACCGCCTCAACCCCGGATGGAGTTTCACATGTCGATCAAGACCAAGATTGCCGCTGTCGCTCTCGCTGCCCTCACCGTCACCGGCAGCATCGTGTCCACCACCTCCTCGGCCGAAGCCAAGCAGCCCGGTTGGGTCTGGGGTGTCGGTGCCGGCATCGCCACCGCCGCCGTCGTCGGCTCCGCGATCGCCGCCAGCAACGACCCCTATTACTACGGTTATCACCGCTGCGGCTGGGTCGCCCAGTACAACGCCTTCGGCCACTACGTCGGTCGCGTTCGTACCTGCTACTGATCTAGGTACCTGAGGCCGATCTCACGTGGATCCTGCGTCCGACACGGGCGCCTCATCCACCCCGTGTCGTGCCCCCGACCCCGCCCGGCTGTCCCCCCGGGCGGGGTCATTCTTTTTGGCCCTACGTATTTGTTGCAGCCGCGTCACACAGCGGTGCGAACCCTCTTCTGCGACGATGCTCACTAATTGCTATTGCGAATTAATCGCAATAAATCTTGCAATAGGCTCAGACGCCTGAGACGAAGTCGCGTCGAGCCTGGATCATCTCGGCCCGATCGCGTGGGTCCCGGAACCTGATGACAGCGTGGCCTCGAATTGGCAGGGATATCGCGGCGAATGGATAGATTCGCGTTTGGGGGCGTGCGTTTTGACGTCGAGAAGTCACAGACACCGGTGTTTGCGAACGGCTGCGGCGATTGCCACCGGCGTGCTGGCTCTTCCCGCCACAGGCACCGCGGCCGATCTGCCGCTGAAGGCCCCCGCGCTGCGCGCGGTCTATGATTGGACCGGGCTCTATATCGGTGCGCATGCCGGCTACAGCCGCGGCTCGTCGCACTTCGCGTTGAACGACGGCACCGCAGTCGGCGACAACGGCGTCTTCAGCGGCATGATCGGTGGCGTCCAGGCCGGCTACAATTACCGGCTCAACTCCGGCTGGCTGGTCGGCATCGAAGGCGATTTCTCGTTTCCCAATTCCATCACCTCGAACTCGATCGTCTCGTTCCTGACGACGCCCGCCAACACCGTCACGCAGCAATGGGACTACACCGCGAGCCTGCGCGGCCGCGTCGGCTACACCAGCGGTCCGTGGCTGGTCTACGCCACCGGCGGCTTTGCATGGATGGGCGAGCGCTATTTCGACACGCCGGCCTCCGGCGCCGAAATCCCGAAGATCTTGAACACGCGACCCGGCTGGGTCGCGGGCGCCGGCGTCGAATACGGTTTCGCGCCGCATTGGAGCGCACGGCTCGAATATCTCTACAGCCGCTTCGATGGCGCCAATGTCGCGTTCTCCACCGGCGCCCAATACGCCTCCTCGTCGCTCGACTTCCAGCAGGCCAGGCTCGGCCTCAACCGCAAGGTGGATTGGCCGGGCATGAAGAGCTACGACCCGAAAAGCTCTCTGATCGACACGGAATCCGATCGCTGGGAGATCCACGGCCAGAGCACCTATCTGCCGCAAGGCTATCCGTCGTTCCCCGCGCTCTATACCGGACCGAACTCGCTCTCGCCGTCGCGGCAAGCCAAGGCGACCTGGAGCAACAGCCTGTTCCTGAACGCACGGCTGTGGGACGGCGGCGAGGTCTATTACAACCCGGAACTGCTGCAGGGATTTGGACTGAACGACACAGTCGGCGCCGCCGGCTTCCCGAACGGCGAAGCGCAAAAGTCGAACTTCCCCTATCCGCATTACAACACCTCGCGCCTGTTCGTGCGCCAGACCTTTGGATTTGGCGGCGAGCAGGAAGAGCTCGCGAGCGGGCAGCTGCAGCTGGGACAGAAGGTCGATGTGTCCCGCCTCACCGTGCAGGCCGGCAAGTTCGCGGTGGTCGACGTGTTCGATGGCAATGCCTACGCCAAGGACACCCGCAAGGACTTCATGAACTGGTCGCTGTGGGCGCCGGGCGCTTTCGACTATTCCGCCGACAAGGTCGGCCTCACCTACGGCGTCACCGCCGAGCTCAACCAGAAGCATTGGGCGCTGCGCGGCGGCTATTTCCTGATGGTGTCCGAGTCCAATTCGAATCATTTCGACACCAGGGTCGGGGAGCGCGGCCAGTACGTGCTCGAGCTCGAGACGCGCTTCTCGCTGTTCGGCCAGCCCGGCAAGCTCAGGACCATGGGCTGGCTCGACAGCGCCAATATGGGCAGCTTCCGCGAGACGCTGGACAATCCCGCGCTCAATCTCGACATCGCGCAGACCCGGCGCGGCCGCGTGAAGTACGGCTACGTGCTCAACCTCGAGCAGGCGATCACGGACGATGTCGGGGTGTTCGGCCGCTGGAGCTGGAACGACGGCCGTTTCGAAACGCTGGCCTTCACCGACATTCATCGCAGCCTGTCCGCGGGGTTGTCGATCAAGGGCACGACATGGGGCCGGCCCGACGACGTGATCGGCGTCGGCGGCGCCATCAACGCGATTTCGCAGGACTACCGCGACTTCCTCGCCGCCGGCGGCCTCGGCGTCCTGATCGGCGACGGCGCGCTCAACTACCGCAAGGAGCGCATCCTCGAGACCTATTACGCCTATGCGCTGAACAAGAATCTCACCCTCACCGCCGACTACCAGCTGATCGTCAACCCCGCCTACAATGCCGACCGCGGACCGGTGTCGGTGTTCTCGGGGCGGCTGCACGGGGAGTTCTGAGCTGCGGCTCCGGCGATGGCCGGGTGATGGGCCGCGGTATTCAGTGGGACTGTAACCCCTCACCCGGATCGCATCTTCGATGCGATCCGACCTCTCCCTACGGGAGAGGTGTTCGAGTCCTTGGCTCGCTTCGATCCATTCGATGACGAATTTCTACGCCGCGCGGATCGCGTCCAAAAATTTTCCGACCTCGGTCTTGAGACGGCTGCTTTCGCCTGAGAGCGACCTTGCCGACGCGAGCACGTTGGAAGATGCCGATCCGGTCTGGCTGGCGCCGCGCTGGACGTCGACGATGCTGGCGGAGACCTGCTGAGTGCCGCGCGCCGCCTGCTGCACGTTGCGCGAAATCTCCCGCGTCGCTGCGCCCTGCTCCTCGACCGCCGCGGCGATCGCGGACGCAATCTCCGACATGCGCGAGATGGTGTCGCCGATCGACTTGATGGCGCCGACGGAATCCTCGGTCGCGGCCTGAATGCCCGAGATCTGCTGGCTGATCTCGCCGGTGGCCTTGGCGGTCTGCTCGGCGAGCGCCTTGACCTCGGAGGCGACCACGGCGAAGCCGCGTCCGGCCTCGCCGGCGCGCGCCGCCTCGATGGTGGCATTGAGCGCCAGGAGATTGGTCTGGCCCGCGATCTGGCTGATGAGCTCGACGACGTCGCCGATCCGGCCCGCGGCCTTGGCGAGCTCGCCGACATGGTCGTTGGTCCGCCCGGCCTGCTGCACGGCCTCTCCGGCGATGCGCGCGGAGTCCTGCACCTGCCGGCTGATCTCGTCGACCGACGAGGCCATCTCCTCGGCCGCCGCGGCGACGGTCTGGACATTGGTGGAGGCCTGTTCGGAGGCGGCAGCGACGGTCGCGGTGACCTTTTCAGATTGATCGGTCGCGCTCGTCAGCGTTCCCGCGGACACTTCGAGCTCCGAGGAGGCCGACGACACCGTGTTGATCACGTCGCCGATCATGGCTTCGAACTCGCGCGCGATCTGGTCCATGCGCTGGCTGCGCCGGAGCTTCGCGTCGGCCTCGATTGCTGCCGCCGCGTCGGCTTCCTTCTTGGCGAGCAGAGAATCCTTGAAGTGCTGCAGCGAGCCCGCCACCTGGCCGATCTCATCATTGCGGCCTGTTGCCGGGATCTCGACCTCGTGGTGTCCGGCGGCGAGGGTTCCGATCACGTCCGCGATCCGGCCGAGCGGTGTCACCACGCGGCTGCGCAGCATCATGGTCACGCCGCCGAGCGTTCCGAGCAGGGCAAGCACGGCCACGCCCGCCAGCGCGAGCATCGCGAAGGCGCCGTCGCGCGCGGCCGAGGCACGCTCGGCGGCTTCCGCCAGCGCAGCGTCGCGCACGCCGTAGAACATCTGGATGGCCGGCACGATGGCCTTCGCCAGCTCGTCGGCGTTGAGGCCGTACTTGCCGTCGCCCTTCGCCGCAGGCATCTCCTTCTCCACGGCCGAGGCTGCTTTTCCAAAATAGGATTCCGTCGCCGCCTTCAGCGCGGTGGCGATGCGGGGCGGATTGCCGAGCTGCTCCATGCCGGCTTCGATGCGCTCGCGGTCGGCTTCCACACGTCCCTGCATGCGATCCATCAGCGACAATTCGGCCGGCGTGAGCGGGCGGCGTGCGGACAGCGCCGGGGACAGCGTGGCAGCGCGGCTGCCGGCGGAAACCCGCAGGTCCTGCGCGGTCCGCGCCAGGCTCAACAGTGCCGCAAGCGAGGAATCAGCATTGATCACCTTCGCTTCGAGCCGGTTCATGACGGGTTCTATATTGGCGAGGACCTCGGCAACACCGGGCAGGAAGCCCTTGATCGCGGCGCTGTCGCGTGCCGCCAGAGCAAGACCCATTGCACGATCGGCCGCCGCGGTGATCTCCTTCAGCCGCCGTACGGCGCGGTCGAGATTTTCACTGATCGCTGCGCCGTCATCCAGCACCATGATGGCGCGCTTTGCGGCCTCGAAGCCGGCTTCGGCAGCTTTCGCGGCCTTTGCCGCAGCTTCGAGCTGAGCCTGGGTCGCAACGGCTTCCTGGAAGATCGGGCCGATGTAGGGAGCGCGGAGACTCGCAACGTGCTGGCTGGCCATCAGCGTCGCACCGAAGGCATCGACCGTCTTGATCGCGTCGGAGCGGTTCGTGAAGATGCGCGTCTGGGGTATCAGCACCTCGGCGCCGAGGATGACCGCAAAAACCGTCACCGTCAGCATCGACAACGCGAAAAGCTTCCCGATCCGCATCCTGGATCCCCCGAATATATTTCTGCAATGTCGAAAACCTAGCCGCCGGCCACTAAGAGCCCGTTAAACAAGGAGTCCCGTAGTTCCACGGACGCATGCGGGAGCTTGTCGGGATGCCCCTTCGATCGCCCGCAGTTCCCGCGGGCACCAAATGAGGCAAAATTGACGGCATTTCCTCGCCGAATACCTATATCAAGGCATGTGCCGTTCGTACGGCGGCACTCACTTACCTCGGAACGTCAATGCTCTCGGTCGAACTCGTCATCGTCGTCGTCCTGATCGTCATCAATGGCCTCTTGTCCATGTCCGAGCTGGCCGTGGTCTCGTCCCGTCCGGCCCGGCTGTCGCTGCTCGCCGCCAAGGGCATCCGCGGCGCCGAGCGGGCGCTGACGCTGGCGGCCGATCCCGGCAAATTCCTCTCGACGGTGCAGATCGGCATCACGCTCGTCGGGGTGCTCTCCGGCGCGTTCTCGGGCGCGACGCTCGGACAACGGCTGACGCAATGGCTGCTCGAGCTCGGCCTGTCCCCCGGCATTGCCGACATCGTCGGCGTCGGAATCGTCGTGACACTCATCACCTACGCCACCCTGATCGTCGGCGAGCTGGTGCCGAAACAGGTGGCGCTGCGCGATCCCGAAAGCATCGCGGTGAGGGTTGCGCCAGCCATGCACATGCTTGCCAAGGTCTCGCTGCCGCTGGTCTTTCTGCTCGACGTCTCCGGCAGGCTGATCCTCACGCTGCTCGGCCGTGGCGGCAAGTCCGAGGAGAAGGTCTCGGAGGACGAGATCCATCACCTCGTCAGCGAGGCCGAGAGCGCAGGTGTGCTCGAACCCGGCGAGAAGGAGATGATCGCCGGCGTGATGCGGCTCGGCGACCGTCCGGTGGGCGCCGTCATGACGCCGCGCACGGAGGTCGACGAGATCGACCTGAACGACGATGTGGCCGCCATCCAGGAGATCATCGCCAAGAGCCCGCACTCGCGCTTTCCCGTCTCCGATGGCGACCGCGACAAGCCGATCGGCGTGCTACAGGCCAAGGACCTGCTGGTCGCCTATATGAACGAACGCAACCCCGACCTGCGCGCGCTCGTGCGCGAGGCGCCCGGCATCCCGGCGTCGGCAGACGCGCGCGACGTGCTGACCATCCTGAAAACTGCTCCGGTGCATGTCGGGTTCGTCTACGACGAATATGGTGGCTTCGAAGGCATGGTGACGGCCGCCGACATTCTCGAATCGATCGTCGGCGCCTTCCATTCGGAAGCGGGACCGCCGGAGCCGGCCTATGTCAGGCGCGCCGACGACTCGTTTCTGATCTCCGGCTGGATGCCGGTCGACGAGTTCGGCGAGTTGCTCGGCGTCGAATTGCCGCCGCACCGCTACAACACGGTGGCGGGCCTGGTGCTGCAACAGTTCAACGCGCTGCCCGACACGGGCGATGCCTTCGACTTCGGCGGCTGGCATATCGAGGTGATCGATCTCGATGGACGGCGCATCGACAAGATCTTGGCGAGCCGATTGAGCGAGGTCGAGACGGGGTAAATTGAGCGGAGGGGCGAGCCCTTCACCCGAGCCTCACGCCGATCCGCTTCTCCTTACGCCAGATCACGGTGCAGGGCCGATGGCTTCCGTCGGCCTGGACGAACAGGGTGAAGTGCTCGGGGATGCCGACCGGGCTGGTGACGCCGAGCGCCGCGCCGGTGTCGGACAGGTTGCGCACGGTGCAGTCGATCGCGCCGCCGCCAAACTCGATGGTTCCGGCCTTCAGCACGCGATGCCTTGCCTTGTCGCGCCGTTCGTCCATGGAGAACAATCTACACCCAAAGTTGAAACAAGCGTTAAAAGCCGTCCCCCGGAGAATTACGTGGCGGGGCCAGCCGCCGGGGCGACGCTCACAGCGCCGGCTGAAACGTGTCGGCCTGCGCCATCCGCCAGGCGTCGCGGAAGCGCGGGTCTTCGGTGCCTTCAAGCAGCTCGCCCGGGCGCAGCGCCGGATAGAGCTGCTTGAAGGATTGCACCTGGGTCGTCGACATCCGTTGGCTGAAATGGATCGGGCGCAGCTGCTGCGGATGTTCGAGGCCGGCGGCGGCGATCAGCTCGGTGAGCGAATGCAGCGTCGCGTGGTGGTAATTGTGCACGCGGTCGATCTTGAGCGGCACGTAGAGCGCGCGCGCACGCGTCGGGTCCTGGGTCGCCACCCCGGTCGGACAGCGGTCGGTGTGGCAGCTCAGCGACTGGATGCAGCCGAGCGAGAACATGAAGCCGCGCGCGGAGTTGCAATAGTCAGCGCCGATCGCCATCGCCCGCGCCATGTCGAAGGCGGTCGCGATCTTGCCGGAAGCGCCGATCTTGATGCGGTCGCGCGCATTGATGCCGATCAGCGCGTTGTGGACGAAACTGACGCCCTCGCGCATCGGCATGCCGAGATGGTCCATGAATTCCAGCGGCGCCGCGCCGGTGCCGCCCTCATTGCCGTCGACGACGATGAAATCCGGATAGATGCCGGTCTGAAGCATCGCCTTGCAGATCGCCAGGAATTCCCAGGGATGGCCGATGCACAGCTTGAAGCCGGCCGGCTTGCCGCCGGAGAGGCGGCGCATCTCGGCGATGAACTGCATCATGCCTGTTGGTGTCGAGAACGCGCGGTGCGAGGCCGGCGAGATGCAGTCCTCACCCATCGCGACGCCGCGGATCTTGGAGATCTCCTCCGAGACTTTCGCGGCCGGCAGCACGCCGCCATGGCCGGGCTTGGCACCCTGGCTGACCTTGAGCTCGACCATCTTGATCTGGTCGTCGCCGGCCACGCGGGCAAACGCTTCGGGATCGAAGCTGCCGTCGAGATGACGGCAGCCGAAATAGCCGGAGCCGATCTCCCAGATGATGTCGCCGCCCATCTCGCGGTGATAGGGGCTGACGCCGCCCTCGCCGGTGTCGTGGGCGAAGCCGCCCTTTTTCGCACCGGCATTGAGCGCCCGCACCGCGTTGGGGCTGAGCGCGCCGAAGCTCATCGCGGAGATGTTGAACACCGAGGCCGAATAGGGCTTCTTGCAGTCGGGCCCGCCGATGCTGATGCGGAACTTCTCCCGTGCATGCGTCTTCGGCGAGACCGAGTGATGCATCCACTCATAGCCTTCGCGATAGACGTCCTCTTGCGTACCGAACGGACGCTTGTCGAGCTCCATCTTGGCGCGCTGATAGACCACCGCGCGGGTGTCGCGCGAGAACGGCATGCCGTCCTTCTCGCTCTCGAAGAAATATTGCCGCATCTCGGGGCGGATCTCTTCGAGCAGGAAGCGGATATGCGCCGAAATCGGATAGTTGCGCAGCACCGCGTGGCTCTTCTGCAGGAGATCGCGGACACCGAGCAGCGTCAGCGCGCCGAAAATCAGGATCGGGACCAGCAGGATGTCGAAGATCTTGCGGTCGACGATGCCGATGCCGATCAACAGCGCGGTGACCACCGTGCAGATCGTCAGCACGATGAAGCGCGGCGAGAATGGCAGCAGCAGGGTTTCCATGATCCCCTCTTCCGCCAGCGGCAGCCGTTTGGGGGATTGCTGCGTCTTGTTGTTGTCGGCCACGATTCCGATCCTCTCGCCAGCATGAGGCGGTACGATACGCCCTCGCCTGTCATACGGATATGACGCGGCCCTTGTTTCAGGCTAGCGAATTCGGCTGAGACAAATCAATCAGTCCGATGGGCGGGGTGCGGTGCAGCAAAGGGGTGAGAAGGGACGGGAGGGCCCGGGCGAACAGCCGCTACCGGCTGCAACTTGGAGCGGACACGCGCTTCCGCACATTCACCTGTCGTCCCGGGCAAGCGTAAGCGCAGACCCGGGACCCATAACCACAGGATTTTGTGGTGAGAGAAAGCCGTCACTCCGAGTCTTCGCCTGACCACGGCCAGTGGCAATGGCGACGAGCGCAAGCGCTGGGGTCCCGGATCGGCGCGCGCTTGCGGCGCGCTTGTCCGGGACGACGACTGAGTTGAGGGCTAGCAGTCCAGTACGATGGAGAGCTTCGCGAGCGGCGCTTACCGCTCGACGAACGCCTTCTCGATCACGAAATGGCCGGGCTTGTTGCCGCTGCCCTCGATGAAGTCGCGGCCTTCGAACATCACCTTCAGCTCTTCCAGCATCGCCGGGCTACCGCACATCATGATGCGGTCGGTGGCGATGTCGAGCGGGCCTTGGCCGATGTCGTTGAAGATCTGCTCGGAGCTGATGAGATCGGTGATGCGGCCGCGGTTCTTGAACGGCTCACGGGTCACGGTCGGGTAGTAAATCAGCTTGTCCGCGAGCAGCTCGCCGAACAGCTCGTCTTCGCGCAAGGAAGCCACGAGCCTCTCGCCATAGGCGAGTTCGGAGACCTGGCGGCAGCCATGCACCAGCACGATGGATTCGAACTGGTCGTAGACCTCGGGGTCCTTGATCAGGCTCGCGAAGGGCGCAAGGCCCGTCCCGGTCGAGAGCAGCATCAGCCGCTTGCCGGGAAGCAGATTGTCGGTGATCAGCGTGCCGGTCGCCTTGCGGCCGACCAGGATGGTGTCGCCTTCCTTGATCTTCTGCAGGCGCGAGGTCAGCGGACCGTCCTGCACCTTGATCGAGAAGAACTCGAGCTCTTCCTCGTGGTTGGCACTCGCCATGCTGTAGGCGCGCAGCAGCGGACGGCCGTCGATTTCGAGGCCGATCATCGCGAACTGGCCGTTCTGGAAGCGGAAGCCGGTATCGCGCGTGGCGCGGAAGCTGAACAGCGTATCGGTCCAGTGCTGGACGGAAAGAACCTTCTCTCGGTAAAACGCGCTCATGATTTTCGATATTCCGAATAATTGCGGTTTTCGGGCAACAGCGTTGTCCGGCCCTGAAATCGGGGCGGACACCATTGCCATGGCGGAGGATTTCGCGTGTGTGATCTACGCCATTGAGACCAATAATCAACCTCGTTTCGGATGCAATTGATGCCGATCAAACCGGCATTTGCGGCGGAATTGGCCGCATCATCAAGGATTCTGCTGCCCAGCGTGCGGGGCGGGCAATTTCTTTTCCCTCCAGGGCGCGATTGCAGCACTTAATTTCCGTCGCGCTCGCGAGAATTTCATTAAGAATAGCTCTGATTTTCCAGGCGATTGGCGCCAGCGCCCGCATTTTTGCGGCTTTCGGCGACAGGAACAACGGGAGGCACGGCCAGCGACATGGGCGACTGGGCAAGCGGGGAGCGAATCTTCGTTCAGGCGATCCGGCGCTATTGCGCGGACCACGGCATCACCGTCGATGTCCGCGCCGGCGGCTGGCTGATCGCGATGCGCCGGGGCGAGGTGCGCCATTTCGCCTTCGGCTACGACATCGGCCTCAACAGCGCCATCGCGCACCGCCTCGCCAACGACAAATCGGCGACATCAGAGGCATTGGCGCTGGCGGACGTGCCCTGCATTCCCCATCACCTCTTCCTCAACCCGAAGCTCGGCAAGAATGTCGTTGGCCCCCGCTGGCGCGACGCCATGCTCGAGCTGCTTGCTGGCCATCCGCAAGGCGTGGTGGTGAAGCCGAACGAGGGGACATCGGGCCGCTCGGTGTTCAAGGTGACGACCGAGGCGGAACTCGACCACGCGGCCAGCGACGTTTTCGCGATGAGCGCCGGACTCGTGATCTCGCCTTTTCTGGCGATCGAGGACGAGGTCCGTGTGGTGTTGCTCGGCGATGTGCCGCTCGTGGTCTACAGCAAGCAGCGCGGCAGAGATTGGCGACACAATCTCGATGCCGGCGCAAAGCCGGTGTTGCTAAGGGATGGCGAGGCTCGCGCGGCTTGCGTGAAACTCGCGGTCGATGCTGCGAGCGCCATCGGCATTATCTTTGCGTCAATCGATCTGGTGCGCATCGATGGCAAATGGCGCGTGCTCGAGATCAATTCCGGCGTCATGATGGAGGCGCTGGGCAAGCTGCATCCGGAACTGGTGCAGGCGACGTATGACGCGGCGCTGGACCGGGTGTTTGGGGACGTGCGCCACGAGCGATGACCTATCGCCGTCATCCTGAGGTGGCCGCTTCTTCAGCGGCCCTCGAAGGACGACAGCCCGTCTGACAGCTCGGCCGTTCATCCTTCGAGGCTCGCTCAGCGGTGCATTGACCGCTGGGCTCGCACCTCAGGATGACGGGGAGAGAGGCAATTGCCTCTAATTATTAATTATTCGCGCTGGCGGAATCGTCCATCGCCTTGAACGCCTCCTCCAATTGCAGCGAGATCGGCACGTTCAACCGTTCGCCGGTCGGAAGCCTCGCGGTGAACCATTTGTTGTAGAGCGGGACGAGGTCGCGGTTGGAGCCGAGCTTGCGGAAGGCACGCTCGACCAATGCGGACAATTGCGGCTCGCCTTTCCTGAACATGATGCCGTAGGGATCGTAGGACAGATAATCGCCGGTGACGCGAAACTTGTCCTGCGCCTTGTGACGCGCGATCAGGCCGAACAGCAGGATGTCGTCGGTCGCGAACGCGTCGGCCTTGCCCTCGGCGAGCATCTGGTACGACTGCTCGTGATCGCTGGCGGTGACGATGTTGAGGCCGAGCGAGAACTTCTTGTCGGCCGCATGCATCGCCTGCTCGTTGGTCGTGCCCTTGGTCACCACCACGGTCTTGCCCTTGAGATCGGTGACCCCTGCGACGTTCGATGCCTTCGGCACCATCAGCTTGGTGCCGGCGACGAACATCAAGGGCGAGAAGGCGACGCGCTTGCCGCGCTCGGCGTTGGCGGTGGTCGAGCCGCATTCGAGATCGATCTTGTTCTGGAGCACGGCGTCGATGCGGTCGTCCGAGGTGACCTTGACGTAGTCGATCTTCAAATTGGGATCGTCGACCTCGACGCCGATCTCCTCGACGATCGCCTCGCACAGCTCGAGGCTGTAGCCGATCGGGCGGCCCGACTGGTCGAGGAAGGAGAACGGCGGCGAGCTTTCGCGGTAGCCGAGCCGCACAGTGTGCGCCTTCTTGATGGCCTGCAGCGTCGGGCTGAGCCCTTCGCCACCAGTCTGGGCGGACGCCGAGGTCGCGAACAACGAGGTCGCCAACAAAAAAGATGTCCCGAGCAACGAGGCCGCCAGCCACAGCCGTCCTGAGGTCAGCGACCTCGCCAATATCTGGCCCATGGTTCACTCCTACCCATGGCCGGCCATTGCGGGCACTTCGCCCGGCACCATGTCGTCGGGCACGGCGTCACTGGGGCCCATCGCGTGCTCGGGCCCGAGCTCGCCTTCCCATTTGGCCACGACCGAGGTCGCCAGCGTGTTGCCGATCACGTTGGTGGCGCTGCGGCCCATGTCGAGGAAGGTGTCGATGCCCATGATCATCAACAGGCCCGCCTCGGGGATGTTGAACTGCGCCAGGGTCGAGGCAATCACGACGAGGGACGCGCGCGGCACGCCGGCGACGCCCTTGGAGGTGATCATCAGCGTCGCCAGCATCGCGAGCTGGGTCCCGAGCGGCATGTCGATGTGATAGCTCTGCGCGATGAAGACGGCCGCAAAGGTGCAGTACATCATCGTGCCGTCGAGGTTGAAGGAATAGCCGAGCGGCAGCACGAAGCTCGAGATCCGCGACGAAGCGCCGAAGCGGTTGAGCGCCTCCAGCGTCTTCGGATAGGCCGCCTCCGAGCTCGCGGTCGAGAACGCGATCATCAGCGGTTCGCGGACCAGCTTCAAGAGATGGCTGTAGCGTGGCCCGATCACGATGAAGCCGACGATGACCAGGATCGTCCACAGGATCGCCAGCGACAGATAGAAGCCGCCCATGAAGACGACCAGCTTCCAGAGCACCAGGAGGCCGTTCTTGGCGACCGTCGCGGTGATGGCGGCCCACACCGCGAGCGGCGCGAACAGCATCACGTAGCTCGTCACCTTGAGCATGATGTGGCCGATATCGTCGATCAGCGCCAGGATCGGCTTGGAACGCTCGGGCATCGCCCCCATCGCCACCGAGAAGAACACGGCGAAGATCACGATCTGGAGAATCTCGTTCTGCGCCATCGCATCCGCGATCGAGGTCGGAATCAGATGGGTCAGGAATTTCTCGATCGAGAAAGCCGAGACCGGCAGACCGGTCGATTGGCTCGCCGCAGGCAGCGTGCCCGGGAAGTTCGCGCCGGGCTGGAGCAGGTTGACCATGATCAGGCCGAGCAGCAGCGAGACGAAGGAAGCGCTGACGAACCAGCCCATGGTCTTGGCGAAGATGCGGCCGAGCTTGGAGCCCGAGCCCATATGGGCGATGCCACCGACCAGGGTCGCGAACACCAGCGGCGCGATGATCATCTTGATCAAGCGCAGGAACATCATGGCGATCAGGTTGATGGAGGAGGCCCACTCGGCGCGCGTGTCGGGCAGGAAGTTGTAGATCGCCGACCCCATGACGATGCCAAGCACCATCGCCGCCAGAATGTATTGCGTAAACCTGTTGGACATCATTGACCCCCACGTACACCGGCGCTTCATGATGTCGCAGAAGGGAGAGCGACGCAACACGCTTTGCGTGTGATCGCGTTTTCAGGATGTTCCCATTGTGAAATGGAACGCGGCGATCTAGCCTTCATGCAGTGCACAACGAATGCAGCTTGCACGTTTTGTTTGCGGCGGCTGCATCAACAATCGTCAAACAATCGAAGAGGGGAACGCCATGAGCGGCAACATCAATCGCCAGATTCTTCTGGTGGAGAAACCCAGCGGCAAGCTCGGCCCCGAGCATTTCAAGATGGTGGACGGCGCGGTGCCGGAACCGAAGGACGGCGAGGCCCTGCTGCGCGTGCGCTACATTTCGCTCGACGCCGCCAACCGCGCCTGGATGCACGGCGCGACCTACCGCTCCGCGGTCGAGGCCAACAGCGTGATGGCCGGCGGCGCCATTGCCGAGGTCGTCAGCTCGAAAGCCGAGGGGCTTGCGCCCGGTGACATCGTGTTCGGCGACACCGGCTGGCAGGAATTTGCCGCGGTGGCCGCAAAGCATCTCACCAAGATGCCGAAGCTCGAGCCCATGACGCATCTGCTCAGCGTGTTCGGCATCGCCGGCCTCACCGCCTATTTCGGCCTGCTGGAGATCGGCAAGCCGAGAGAAGGCGAGACGGTCGTGGTCTCCGCAGGCGCAGGCTCGGTCGGCTCGATCGTCGGGCAGATCGCCAAGATCAAGGGATGCCGCGTGATCGGCATCGCCGGCGGCGCGGACAAGTGCAACTGGCTGACCTCCGAGCTCGGCTTCGATGCCGCCGTCGACTACAAGGATGGCGCGGTGTTCAAGGCGCTGCGCGCAGCCGCTCCGAAAGGCATCGACGTCTATTTCGACAATGTCGGCGGCGACATTCTCGAAGCCTGCCTGCCGCAGATGAACAATTACGGCCGCATCGCCTGCTGTGGCGCGATCTCGCAGTATGACGGCGCGCCCGCCGCGCACGGACCGCGCGGCGTGCCGGGGCTGATCGTGGTGAAGCGGCTCATCATGCAGGGCTTCATCGTGATGGATTACATGAAGGAGAGTCCGCGCGCGCTGGCCGACCTTCAGGCCTGGGTCAAATCCGGCAGACTGAAGGTGCAGGAAGACATCATCGACGGATTGCAGAACACACCAGGGGCGTTGATCGGATTGCTCGCGGGCGAGAACCGCGGCAAGCGGATGGTTAGGCTCTGACGATTTCGGCACGTCGTATCTGCGCCAGCATAATCTACTTGCGGTAGCAGCCGAAGCGGCCAATGATATCGCTCGCGAGGCATCACTCGCGACGACTGCGACTGCGCGACTCTGATTGATCGTCAAGAAATATCGACAGGGCAGGAATTCATCCAGATGTTCAACACGTTGAAACAAGTCTCAACGCGCACCGTGTTGCTGGCGGCGGCGCTGTTCGCAGCTGCAGCATCCGCGTTCGCGCAAGCGCCGACCGAGGCGCAGAAGGACGCGATGCGGTCCGCGTGCCGCTCGGACTTCATGGCGCACTGCGCGAGCGTCACGCCCGGCGGCGTGGAGGCGTATCAATGCCTGAACAAGAACATGTCGAGCCTGTCATCGAGATGCCAGACCGCGGTGCGCGCCGTCGAGCCCGCTGCGGCACCGAAGACCGAAGCCGCTCCCGCCGCGCCAAAGACTGAAGCTGCGCCCAAGGAGGCCGCTCCCAAGGCGGAGCCGGCGCCTGCAGCGCCGAAGTCCGAGACCGCCCCCGCTGCAAAGCCGGCCGCGCCGGCGCCGAAGGCCGCCGCCGCCAAGCAGCCGAGCAGCGCACAACTTGCTGCGATCAAGAGTTCATGCCGCGCCGACTATCCCAAGGTGTGCGCCGGCGTGCCGCCGGGCGGCGCGTCCGCGCTCGAATGCCTGGAGAAGAACAAGGCAAAAGTCTCGCCCGCCTGCGAAAAGGCCGTGAGCGCCGCGGCCGGCGGTGGCACCGCAGCGACGGCCGCGCCCGCAGGTGCGGCTCCCGCGGCAGCGGCTCCCGCGGCGGCGGCGCCGACGGCCGCACCGGCGGTGATCGTCTTGCGCCCTTTGCTGCCGCGCGAAGAGCTGTTCATCGCAAGGTCGGCCTGCGGCGCCGACATCCGCTCCCTCTGCGCCGGCGTCGCGCCCGGCGGTGGCCGCATCATTCAGTGCATCTCAAACAGGGCCGCCTCGCTGTCGCCCGCGTGCAAGGACGTGCTGGCTCCGTTCGCGGTGCGATGAGATCGCGCGCCAAAGCGCAAACATGATCGACGGCGTACGCGAATGAATTGCCGCACGCGGAAACGACAAATCTATTGCAAATATCCGATTTCGATCACGACAAGCCGGGAGGACAACATGCGTTCATTGCTGCTCGTTGCTTCTGCGCTCCTCGCCTTCGGAGCGACCATGACCCTCGAGGCCACCGATGCCAATGCGGTGGTGTGCGCCCGCGGGGTCTATCGCGCCGGCTGCGCCGGCCCGAACGCGGCCGTCGTCGTTCGCAAGCCGGTTCCGGCGGTCCGCTGCACCCGGGTGCTTGTCAACGGCGTCTACGTGAAGCGCTGCGTCTGAACGCGGCGGATGGCCAAGCCGGCGCGGTTTGGTTATGATTCGGACCTGACGGTTTCGGACGCGCGTAAAACGTGTGTCCGAAGATAAGCTTCGACGCGCCCCGCGCATGGCCGAAATTCCGCTGGCGCAGGACGCCGGAGCACATTAGTCTACCCCTAGATAGTAAGTATACTGTCAATTAGGGAGGCAGACGTTGCGGATCGCCGTGATTGGCGGGGGGCCCGGTGGGCTCTATTTCGCCTATCTCTGGAAGAAGCGCCACCCCGAGGATCAGGTCGACCTGTTCGAACAGAACCCGGCCGACGCGACCTGGGGCTTTGGCGTCGTGTTCTCCGACCAGGCCCTGGAATTCCTGCGCGCCGACGACCCCGAAACGGTCGATGCGATCGCGCCGCATATGGAGAGCTGGGAGAACATCACGCTGAACCTCGGTGGCGACAGCGTCGCCATCGACGGGGTCGGCTTCTCTTCGATCGGCCGGCTCGAACTGCTCCGATTCCTGCAGCAGCGCGCGCTCGACGCCGGCGTCACGCCGCGCTTCGACACGCCGATCCACGCCATCGACCAGCTCAATGGGCATGATTTGATCGTCGCCGCGGACGGGCTGAATTCGCTGGTGCGCCGGGCCTATGAGGGCGATTTCGGCACCTCGCTGTCCTACTCCTCCAACAAGTTCGTCTGGTACGGAACCTCGAAGCGGTTCGACACGCTGTCGCAGACCTTCGTGAAGACCGACCGCGGCGCCTTCAACGCCCATCATTACCGTTACTCGCCGGCGATGAGCACCTTCCTGGTCGAATGCGACCACGCAACCTGGCAGGCCTACGGCTTCGCCTACAAGGACGTCGAACAGTCCAAGGGCGTCTGCGAAGAGGTGTTCGCGGACACGCTTGGCGGCCATTGCCTCGTCTCCAACAAATCGGTCTGGCGCAACTTTCCCTGGGTCTGGAACGAGCATTGGTCGTTCAAGAACATGGTGCTGCTCGGCGATGCCCTGCACTCCGCGCATTTCTCGATCGGCTCGGGCACGCGGCTCGCGATCGAGGACGCCATCGCGCTGGTCAAGGCGCTGGAATCGGATGCGCACCTTGCCACAGCGCTGCATCGCTACCAGGCCGCGCGAAAGCCGGTGGTGCAGAAGCTGGTCAATGCCGCGCGCACGTCGGCGTTCTGGTACGAGCATTTTGCCCAGCACATGAAGCTCGACCTGATGGATTTCGCCTACAGCTACATTACCCGCTCCGGCCGTATCGACGATTCCCGGCTGCGCGCGATGTCGCCGGCCTTCATGGCCCGCTACGAGGCGGCCAAGAACGACGGAGACGAGGCATGAGCAACGAGATTCGCGACCAGGTGCCCACGGGCGGCGAGGGGGCACGCGAGATCGGCTTTGCCGTTCCTGAAATCTACAACGCCAGCCGCGTGCTGTTCGACAATCTCGGCAAAAGCCGTGGCGACAAGCTCGCGCTGTTGGGTCCCGCGGGCACGCGAACCTATGCCGAGCTCTGCAATGAGGCTTGCCGCTGGGGCAACGGCTTTGCGTCACTGGGCCTCAAGCGCGGCGACCGCGTGCTGTTGTTTCTCGACGACACCCCGGCCTACCCGGCTGCCTTCTTCGGCGCGGTGCGCGCCGGCTTCGTGCCGCTCTTGATCAACACGCTGACGCCGCCGGATCTCCTGCAATTCTATCTCGCCGATTCCGGCGCGGCTGTTGCAGTAGCAGATGCCGAATTCGCGGCGCGCTTCAATGCGGAGGCTTGCAAGGACACGAAGCTGCGCACGCTGATCGTCGTCAACGGCGAGACAGGCGAGCATGCCGCGCCTGCATCGATCTCTGCCGCAGCATGGCTCGCGCAATTCCCGGCCGAGCTGGCGGAGGCGGACACCCATCGCAACGAGATGGCGTTCTGGATGTATTCCTCGGGGTCGACCGGACGGCCCAAGGGCATCGTGCATCTCCAGCACGACATGGCCTATAGCGAGGCCGCCTTTGCACAGAGCGTGCTGAAGCTGACGCCTGATGACATCTGTTTTTCGGTGCCGAAGATTTTCTTCGCCTATGGTTTCGGCAACTCCATCACCTTCCCGTTCTCGGCTGGAGCTGCGACGCTGCTGCTGCCGGGCCAGCCGAAGCCCGCATCGATCTTTGCGGCGATCGAGCAATACAGGCCAACGGTCTTCTTCGGCCTGCCGACGCTCTATACCTCGCTGACCAAGGCCGATGGCGCGGACAAGACCGACTTCTCGTCGCTGCGCATGTCGCTCTCCGCCGCCGAGGTGCTCTCGGCCGAAGTCTTCAACGGCTGGAAGGCACTCACGGGTCTCGAAATCATCGAAGGCCTCGGCTCGACCGAAGTGCTGCACATCTATCTTTCCAACCGGCCCGAGCAGAAGAAGTTAGGTGCCGCGGGCCTACGCGTTCCCGGCTACGAGATCGCGCTCCGCGACAAGGAGGGCCGCGACGTCGGCGACAACGAGGAAGGCATTTTGTGGGTGCGCGGCGATTCCAACACGCCGCTGTACTGGAACCGGCCAGACAAATCCGCCGAGACCATTCGCGAGGGCGGCTGGATCTACACCGGTGATCGCTTCGTCCGTGATGCCGACGGCTTCCACTTCTTCCGCGGCCGCGCCGATGATCTCATCAAGATCTCGGGCCAGTGGGTCTACCCGCTCGAGGTCGAGCTCTGCCTCGCCGACCACCCCGATATCCGCGAATGCGCGGTGTTCGCCGCCGAGCTACCGGACCGCCGCATGACGCTGAAGGCGGTGGTGGTGATGAACAACCGCACGGCCGACCAGGGTGCCACGACGCGGCGGCTGCAGGATTATGTGAAGGGCAAGCTGCTGCCGTACAAATACCCACGCGAGGTGATCTTCATCGACGAGCTGCCGAAGACGGGGACGGGGAAGATTGATCGGCAGGCGTTGCTCCGGATGTGAAGCGAGGACGGAGAAACACGCGCAGCCATCGTAGGGTGGGCAAAGCGATCCGCCGTAGCTCGAAGAGCGAAGGCGGAAGCGTGCCCACCACTTCTGATCCGTTGGAGAGAGGTCGTGGGCACGGCGCAAGGGCGCCTTGGCCCACCCTACGAGATATGAGCACGAGGCGCCAACGTCGCCCCACACACTTCCCTCACCCCGCCTTCCCCAGATGCTCCAGCGCATCCTCTGCCCGCAGCGGCACGCGTGACGCTTCGTTGTTGAGGTCGACGAGCTGCACCAGCAGCCCCATCAGCGTCTTGCGTTCCGTGGGCTTCAGCGGCTCCAGCATGCGCGCCTGGGCGCGCTCGACCGCGGGGATGATCTCGCGCAGGATCGCGGCGCCTGATTTCGTCAAATAGAGCAGCTTGATCCGCTTATCCTCGGGCGCCGGCTTGCGCTCGATATAGTCCTTGGCCTGCAGCCGCTCGATCACGCTGCCGAGCGTGGAGCGGTCGAAGGCGATCACCGCCGAGAGCCGCGTGGCGTCGATGCCGGGATGGGTGTGGATCGCGATCAACGCCGCATATTGCACTGGGGTGAGGTCGAACGCCTTGCACTCCTCCATGAAGATGGAGACCGCGATCTGCTGCATGCGCCGGAACAGATAGCCCGGCGCGGCATAGACGGCGTCGATCGTGATCGGAGCGGGCGGCTTACTCGGCATCGGGTTGCTTCTCCGGCGCGGCATCGGCGAAGGCTGCAAGCGCCTTGGCGGCAGCTTCCGCCCTCAGCAGGCGCGGATAGGCGGAGACATCGACACCGAAGCGGCGCGCATTGGCGAGTTGCGGCACTAGGCAGAGATCGGCCAGCGTCGGCGCAGCGCCGAAGCAGAACGGGCCTGCTTCGTCCTTGATCAGCGTCTCGCAGGCCGACAGTCCCTCGCGGTTGACCCAGGCCGCCCAGTCCTGGACCTTCTCCTCGGGCAGACCAAGCTCCCGCAACCGCGCCAGCACTTTCAGGTTCTGCACCGGATGGGTGTCGCAGGCGATCGCCAGCGCAAACGCCCTCACCTTGGCGCGCCGCAGCGGATCCTTCGGCAGCAGCGGCGGATTGGGGTGCGTCTCGTCGAGCCATTCGATGATGGCGACCGATTGGGTCAGCACTGCGCCCGCATCGTCCTCCAAAGCGGGCACCAAGCCTTGCGGATTGATGGCGAGATAGGCGGGTGCGCATTGCTCGCCTTTGCGCAGATGATGTGGCAGATGCGCAGCACTGAGGCCCTTGAGATTCAGCGCGATGCGCACCCGGTAGGCGGCGCTGGAACGGAAATAGCCGTGCAGCTTCATCGGAACCCTCCCTCTCGTTCGTCACGTTGACGCTACCTAGATCGTCAGTATACTGTCAATCAACAAAACGATCGGGAGCAGCAGCCATGGAAGCCGTGACCAAGACGCCGGAACGCGAGGCGTTCTACCGGAAGATCGACGGCGAAAACCTCACCGCGCTGTGGACGGTGATGGGCGATTTGATCACGCCGGAGCCGAAGAGCGCCTGCCGGCCGCATCTCTGGAAGTTCGATGTCATCCGCGACTACATGACGGAAGCCGGCAAGCTCATCACCGCTAAGGAGGCGGAGCGGCGTGTGCTGGTGCTGGAGAACCCCGGCCTGCGCGGTCAGTCCAAGATCACGACCTCGCTCTATGCCGGCGTGCAGATGGTGGTGCCCGGCGACGTCGCGCCCGCCCATCGCCACAGCCAGTCCGCACTGCGCTTCGTGCTCGAAGGCAAGGGCGCGCATACCGCCGTCGACGGCGAGCGCACCGCGATGGAGCCCGGCGACTTCATCATCACGCCGTCGATGACCTGGCACGATCATTCCAACGAAACCAACGAGCCGATGTTCTGGCTCGACGGTCTCGACATTCCGCTCGTGCAGTTCTTTGATTGCTCCTTCGCGGAAGGATCGCAGGAAGACCAGCAGAAGATCACAAGGCCGGCCGGTGACAGCTTTGCGCGCTACGGCCACAATCTCTTGCCTGTCGATGTGAAGCGTTCGTCGAAAACCTCGCCGATCTTCAGCTATCCCTATGCCTACACCCGTGAAGCGCTCGAGAAGGCGAGGACGAGCCAGGAATGGGACGCCTGTCACGGACTGAAGCTGAAGTTCAGCAATCCCGAGACCGGCGATTTTGCGATGCCGACCATCGGCACCTTCATCCAGCTGCTGCCCAAGGGCTTCAAGACCGCGCGCTATCGGTCGACCGACGCCACCGTGTTCTGCCCGATCGAAGGCAAGGGCCGCAGCCGCATTGGCGATGCGGTTTTCGAATGGGGCCCGCGCGATTTGTTCGTGGTGCCGAGCTGGCACTGGGTCACGCACGAGGCGGATGAGGATGCCGTGCTGTTCAGCTTCTCGGATCGGCCGGTGCAGCAGAAGCTGGATCTGTTTCGCGAGGACAGAGGCAACGGGTGATGCTCTCGTAGGTCTCGTAGGGTGGATTAGCCGAAGGCGTAATCCACCAACTTCGTTCAAATGCGGAAACAGTAGAGGTGGGTTACGCCTCGCGGTTTGCGCTTCGCGCAACCCGTGAGGCTAACCCACCCTACGGCTGCGGAGTATGCCTCACCGCCAGTGCAGCAGCCTTGTCTCCAGCCAGCCGATCACCTTTCCTACCGCCAGCCCAAACACCGACAGGATCACCACGCCCGCGAGCAGCTGATCGGTCTGCATCAGATTGCCGGCCTGCAGCACGAAGGCGCCGATGCCGTATTGGGCGCCGATCATCTCGGCGCTGACGACGAGCAATAGCGCGACGGAGGCGGTGATGCGGAAGCCGGCGAGGATCGCGGGCAGCGCGCCGGGCCAGATCACCTTGCGCACGATAGTCGCGAAGGGAACGTTGAAGCTCTGCGCCATGCGGATGAGGTTGCGCGGCACCGCGTCGACGCCGCTATAGACCGAGATCGCGGTCGAGAAGAACACCCCGAGCGCAATGGTCGCGATCTTCGGCTCTTCGCCGATCCCGAGCCAGAGAATGAGCAGTGGCAGCAGCGCGATCTTCGGGATCGGGAACAGCGCCGAGATGAAGGTGATGCCGACGCTGCGCGCCAGCCGCGACAGGCCGATGGCAAAGCCGACCGCGATACCGGCCGCGGTGCCGAGCAGCCAGCCGACGCCGATGCGCAGCAGCGAGGCCGAAACATGCTGCCAGAGTGCGCCCGAGATCGCGAGTTGGTAGATCGCGCGCGCGATCGCCGACGGCGGCGGCAGAAACAGCGGATTGACGAGACCAATGCTGCCGGCGGCCTGCCAGATCGCGATGACGAGGGCGAGCGCGATCCAGCCGCCGAAGCGGCTCGATGCAGGCACGAAGCCGGCGCCGCGAAAGCGGACGGGGCGGATCGCTTCGTTCTTTGCCGCCGCTTCCGTTGCCGCACGGTCAAGCATGCTGGACCTCGCGCTCGGCATCGATCGCCTCGTTGCGGATCAGCGACCAGATCTGGTTCTGCAGCGCCAGCAGCTTCTCACGCGATGCCGCTTCGCTGCGCGCGGCGCGCGTCATCGGCACGGTCACGACCTCGCGGATGCGGCCCGGACGGCGCGACAGCACCACGATGCGGTCGGCGAGCCGCGCCGCCTCTTCGAGATTATGGGTGACATAGACCGCGCCCATGCCGCCATCGGCGAGCAGGCGGACGAAATCCTCCATCAAGAGCTCGCGGGTCTGCGAATCCAGCGCCGACAGCGGCTCATCCATCAAGAGAATGGCGGGCTTGACCACAAGCGCGCGCGAAATGCCGACGCGCTGGCGCATTCCGCCGGAGAGCTGCTTTGGATAGGTCTTGCGAAAATCGGTCAGCCCCGTGCGGCGCAAGGCATCATCGACCAGCGCGCGACGCTGCGCGGCCGAAAGCTGGGTATGCAGCAGCGGGAATTCGACGTTCTCCTCGACCGTGGCCCAGGGCAGCAGCGCAAAATCCTGGAACACGAAGGTGAGCGGATTGAGACTGTCCGCCGGCGGCGAGCCCCGCAGCTCAGGCGCGCCCGAGGTCGGCTGCAGCAGGCCGCCGAGGATCGACAGCAGCGTGCTCTTGCCGCAGCCCGAGGGCCCGACAATCGCCACCACCTCACCCGCGCTGACGGTGAAGGAGACGTCGTCGAGCACGGCGAGGTCGCCGAAGCGGTGGGTGATGTGGCTGCCGATCAGGTCCATGAGCTAAGCGCCTCCACCTCTCGACCCGTCATCCTGAGGTGCACGACTTGCGGCTTGCCGCAAGTCGAGCCTCGAAGGATGTGCGGCCCGGATGCCGCTCGGCCGTTCATCCTTCGAGGCTCGCAGCGCAGTGCTAGCGCACTGCGCCACTCGCACCTCAGGATGACGGGGATAGAGACGAGCGCGCAGCATCAATCCGCCTTCACAAATTCCTTCGCGATAATCGCGTCGGCATCAAAGCCCTTGTCCGCGAATCCCTGCTCCTGCAGCCATTTGATCTGGTTGTCGACGTTCTTCACGTCGAGCTTGCCGTCGGGATCGATATAGGCGCAGTTGCCGACCACCTGCTCGACCGGCAGATTGGTGTATTTGGCGATGATCTCCAGCAGCGGCTTGGTCTTGTCGTTGATCGGCGCAACGCCGTCCTTCATCGCGGCGAGGATGACGTCGTGATATTCGCGATCCGCCTTGGCGAGCGCGCCGAGCAGTTTTGTCACCAGCGCCTTGTTGGCCAGCGTCTTCGGCGAGGCGAACACCGCGCCCAATTGCCAGGGCGTCTCGTCGCCGACCCAGCCCAGGAATTTCGCGCCGCCCTCGTCCATCAGCTTTCGCGCCGTGGAGATCGGCAGCAGCGCCGCATCGACGGTCTCGCCCTTCAGCGCAGCCGCCGCATTCGACAGCGATTGCAGCGGCACGATCTTCACGTCCGCGAGCTTGAAGCCGTATTTGTCGGCGAGCAGGCCGAGCGAATAGTGGAAGCTCGATCCGACCTGCGTCATCGCCACGCGCTTGCCGGCGAGATCCTTCGGCGTCTTCAGCCCGGCCGCGTAGGCGTTGTTGCTGGCGAAATAGCCGATCAGGGGATAGCCGGCCTTCTCGCGGCTCATGCCGCCGATCACCTTCAGCGTGCCCTTGCCGGCAAGGTTATAAAGGCCCGCGGTGAAGGCGGTGATGCCGAAATCGACGTCGCCCGAGGTGGTGGCAACCGCGATCGGCTGCGCCGCATCGAAGAATTTCAGCTCGACCTCGAGGCCGGCCTCGCGGAAATAGCCCTTGTCCTGCGCGATGAAGACGGGCGCGGAGGACGACAGGCGAAGCACGCCGATCCTGGCCTTGAGCGCGTCTTCGGCCCGGGCTGAGCCCACCGCCATCATCGCCAAAAGGCTGGCTGCCGCAAGCCGCGCAAACCCGATCATCCCGTTTCTCCCTCGTCGTTTCTTTCAGCAGTCCATTACAGGCCCTCAGGGACGGGTTGGTCCCGGCCAATGAAGGCGCCCTGTTGTTTCAACGTTTCCTGCAATTTTTCAACGGGAATGTCACGCGGGATCCGGTTTCCGGACAGCGCCAGCGCGGCGGCGGAACCGGCGGCCTCCCCCATCACGAAACAGGCCCCGGACACCCGCGCCGCCGACTGCCCCTCATGGGTCATCGAGGCGCAGCGGCCGGCGACCAGGAGATTGTCGACGCCTTCAGGCACCAGCATCCGGTACGGCAGCTCGTTATAGCCGCGCGAGTCCGGGATCGGCGGGAAGGTGAAGACGACGTCGCCGGGCACATGGGCCTCGATCGGCCAGCCATTGACGCCGATGGAATCGGTAAACGAGGCGCAGCCGAGCACGTCCTCGCCGCTGAGCTGGTAGCCGCCCTTGATGCGGCGGGTCTCGCGGATGCCGAGCTGCGGCGGCAGATCGACGATGTAGGATTTTTCGAAACCGGGCACGGTGCGCAGAAATTCGAACGCAGCAAGCGCCTGCTTGCGGCCCTCGATCTCGCCGCGAGTGAGATCGTCGGGCTCGACGCCGTTGATGGCATGGCCATCCTCGCGCGCCACTTGCGTAAAGTTCACCCGCCATTCGATACCGGATTTTTGCGGCCGCACGATCGCGCTTTTGCGCGGAAATTGATGCGTGCCGGCCGCGGTGGCCTTCTCCATCAATTGGGGAATGGTCCGCCAGGCTTCGCCTGCCTTCACGGGATCGATACCGTTGAGGCGGAGCATCATCGAGGGATACAGGGGATGGCCGTGCTCGTCGCCGATGTCGAACGGCGCGCCGGCCCAGACCGCGAGGTCACCGTCGCCGGAGCAGTCGATGAAGATCTCTGATCGCACCGCCCGCCGGCCGGCCTTGGTCTCGACCATCAGCGCATCGATGCGGCTGTCATCGCCCATCACGACACCGGCGCCGAGCGCGTGGAAGAGAATGTGCACCTTGTGGCTTGTGAGCAGCTCGTCGGCCGCGATCTTGTAGGCGGCGGTATCGTAGGCCTGGGCGAAGACCTTGCCGAGGATCAGATGCGGCGTGTTGAGACCGCCCAGCCGATCGATCCGCGCGAGCAATTCCGAGGCCATGCCCTGTACCAGCCGGCGATGCTCGCCGTAGACATTGCCATGCAGGCCGCAGAAATTGGTGACGCCGGCCGCCGTCCCCATGCCGCCGAGGAAGCCGTAGCGCTCGATCAGCAGCGTCTTCCGCCCGGCGCGCGCAGCTGAAGCCGCAGCGACAATACCGGCCGGGCCGCCGCCGAGCACGACGACTTCGTATTCGCCATAGAGCGGCACCTGGCGTGCCGGTTCTTCGATCGTCGTTGCCCGCATGGCGCGTTCCTTCCCAAAATCTCTTGCTTGGGTGCGACTATGAATTAACGCGAGGCAGGGTACAATCCACCAAAATACGCGATCAGCTTTCGCGGATCGAGAAAGGTCGACATGGATATCCTGGTGAACCTGCAGGCCTTCCTCGCCACCGCGGATGCGGCCGGATTCTCCGCCGCCGCGCGAAAACTCGATGTCTCGACCTCGGTCGTCGCCAAGCGCGTCACGCAGCTGGAGGCGCGGATCGGCACGCCGCTGTTTCACCGCTCGACCCGGCAATTGCGGCTGACCGAAGCCGGGCAGCGCTACGTGCATCGCGCGCGCGGCGTGGTGACGGATGCCACCGACCTGCTCTCACGCATGGGCGAGAAGGGCCACGATCTCGTCGATCATCTCCGCATCAAGGCGCCGACATCGCTAACAGTGGCACGGCTCGCCGATGCCTTCAGCGCATTCCAGACCCAGAACCCGAAGCTCAAGCTCGATATCGTGCTGATCGATCGCCCGGTCGATCCCGTCACCGAAGGCTTCGACATCGCCATCGGCGCCTTCCCGCATTCATTCGGTGGCGTGGTCGACGAGCCGCTCTGCGCGCTGAAGCGCCTGCTCTGCGCTTCGCCGGCCTATTTGAAGAAGCATGGCACGCCAAAACATCCGCGCGATCTCGTCGAGCATCGCTGCCTCAGCTTTCTGCCGACCGGGCCGGAATGGGTCTTCGACGGGCCGCGCGGCCGCATCAGCATCCAGGTCAGCCCGCTGCTCTCCTCCAACGAGGGCCACGTGCTGGCGCGCAGCGCCATCGCCGGCAACGGCATCGCGCTGCTCTCGCATTATCTCGTGGCGGATGCGCTGCGCGACGGCACTCTGAAGCCGGTGCTGCGCGACTTTCCGATCCCGGAGCTGTGGGTGAAGGCCGCGATCCCCGAGCGGCGACGCAATGCGGCCGCGGTGCAGGCGCTGCTGACGCTGCTGAAAACGTCACTGGCGCCGTCGCTGTAGGCATGGTTGCGCACCCGGTGGCCGTAGCCCGCATGAGCGAAGCGACATGCGGGACTTCTCGCGGCATTCCCGGATATCGCTTCGCTCATCCGGGCTACGGAGTGCACCCCGTGTCGCGCATCTTGTCACAAGATCGCAGTTGCTCTCGCCGGGCGGACCTGAGAGAAGGGCCGCCATGGATACGATCGCTTTGAGATTTGCCCTGCCCGCCCTCGTCGCGCTCACGCTGTTCGCTGCTCCCGCCGCAGCCGTGGAGCAAAACTGCCGCTTCATCCAGGCCAAGCCCGAGCGCGAGGCCTGCTACAAGCGGCAGGAGGACGAACTCGCCGCGAAGCGCAAGCCCGTTGCGCCTGCCAATGAGGGCCAGACACTCGAAACGCTGCGCCAGATGCGGCAGGACGACGACGCCGTCTATCGCAGCATCAACAACATCTGCCGCGGCTGCTAACGCTCAGCCGTTCCCACCGCTCCACTTCGCCGCCCGCTTCTCCGCAAAGGACGCCAACCCCTCCGCCGCCTCCGCGCTCGGGCGCTTGAGCGAATGCAGCTGCACGAGCCGCGTATATGCGGCATCGTCCACGGCCATGCCGCCGAACGAGCTCTCCAGCGCGAGCTTCTTGGTCTCGGCCATCGCCTTCGGCCCGTTGGCCAACAGATGCTCGACGACCTTGCTACCTGCAGCTTCGAGTTCGGCGAGCGGCACCACCTCGTGGACGAGGCCGATGCGGCGCGCGTCTTCAGCGCCAAAACGTTCGCCGGTGAGTGCGTAACGGCGGACTTGCCGTACGCTAATGGCGTCGCAGAGCTGCGGGATGATGATGGCCGCCGTCAGGCCCCAGCGCACTTCGGTGATGGAGAACAGGGCATTGTCGGCTGCGATCACGACGTCGCAGGCCGCGATCACGCCGGTACCGCCGCCGAAGCAGCCGCCCTGCACCAAGGCGACAGTCGGAATCGGCAGCGTGTTGAGCCGCTGCACGGCCTCGAAGGTCGCGCGCGAGGCGGCTTCGTTGGCCTCAGTCGATTGCGGGCGCACGCCGTTGATCCATTTCAGGTCGGCGCCGGCCTGAAAGTGCTTGCCGTTGCCCCGGAGCACGACGACGCGAAGGTTCGGCTTTTTGCCGAGATCGTCCATGGCCGCGAGCACGCCCGCGATCAGCGCGCCGTCATAGGCATTGTTGACCTCCGGCCGGTTCAACGTGACGGTCGCAACCCCACGCTCATCAAGGCTCCACAGGACGGGGCTGGCAGTCATCGGCGATCCTCCGGTCAGTTGCTTGGCACGCACTATGGCCGAGGCAACGCGCCCCGATCCATATCTTTCCAGCGTGGGGCGGTCGCGCCCATCGCATGGCGGCTTGTGTCATGCTGCCAACTGATGGCACCAAGGGACAGGACGGAATCATCATGCGCATCTGCATTTTCGGCGCGGGCGCCGTCGGCAGCCACATCGCGGTCCGGCTGGCCCGCGCCGGCCACGAGGTCAGCTGCGTGATGCGGGGCGCGCATCTCGAGGCGGCGCGCGCCAATGGCCTGAAGCTCCGTGTCGGCGATTCCGAGGTTAGCGCCAAGGTGAATGCCTCAGGCGATGCGGCCCAGCTTGGCCCCCAGGACGTCGTGATCTCGACGCTGAAGGCGACTGCGCTGCCGGGGCTGGTTTCCAGCATCAAGCCGCTGCTCCAGGATGACACCGCCATCGTGTTCGCGCAGAACGGCATTCCCTGGTGGTACGGGATCGGCCTGCCGCCGCGGCACCCGGCCCCGCCGGATATTTCCTTCCTCGATCCCGGCGGGCGCCTGCGGGCCTGCATTCCGAAGGAGCGGATCATCGGCGGCGTGGTCTTCTCCTCCAACGAGGTGACCGCGCCCGGCGTCGTGCACAACCTCACCCCGGACCGCAACCGCGTGCTCATCGGCGAATGCGACGACCGCAATTGCGAGCGGATCACCAGGCTGCGCGGCGTCTTCAACGACGCCCGGCTGGAATCGCCGCCGGTGGCCGAAATCCGCGAGGCGATCTGGTCAAAGCTGCTGACCAACATGTCGCTCTCGGTGCTGTGCCTGCTCACCGGCCAGACCGCGCGCGGCGTGCGCGACGACCCGGCTTTCACCGAGGTCATTCCGCGCATGCTGAACGAAGCCAACGACATCGCCCAGCACTTCATTCCCGAGGTCAAGCGCGTCACGCGCAGCGGCCCTGCCCCCAACCACAAGCCATCGCTGCTGCAGGATTATGAGCTCGGCCGCGCCATGGAGATCGACGTGCTGGTCAGGGCGCCCGCCGCCTTCGCGCGCACGGCCGGCCTGTCGACCCCAACGCTCGACCTGATCGCCGCGCTGGCGATCCAGAAGGCGCGCGACAAGGGACTTTATTCGGCGTGAGCCTCAGGCAAGTTGGTCGATCCAGGCCGCGAGCCTGTCGAGCACCTCGGTCAGCGCTTCTTCATTCGTCCGGCCGGACTTCTTCAGCACCGCGAAGGAGTGGTCGCCGCCTTCGATCTCATGCAAGGTCGCCTTCGACCCGAGCGCTGCGATGACGGGCTTGAGGATCCCGAGGTCGGCCAGCCCATCGCGTGTTCCCTGCAGGAACAGCGTGGGGATGGCGATGCCGGCCAGATGTGCGGCGCGCTCGGACGAGGGCTTCTTGTCGGCATGCAGGGGAAAGCCGAGAAAGGCGAGCCCCTTCACATCAGGCAGCGGCGCCTTCGACTGCGCCTGCGAGGTCATGCGGCCGCCGAACGACTTTCCGCCGGCGACGAGCTTCAATCCTGGGCACAGCCGCGCCGCCTCCGCGACTGCCGCGCGGATGGCGGCGTGCGCGACGGCCGGCTGGTCGGGACGTCCTTTCTTCTCTTCCATGTAGGGAAAATTGAAGCGGAACGTCGCGATGCCGCGGCCCGCGAGGCCTTCTGCAACTTTCCCCATGAAGGAATGCCGCATGTCGGCGCCGGCACCGTGCGCCAGGACATAGCAGGCGCGCGCGTTGTCGGGCTGCGTGAGGATCGCGGAGACCGCGCCGATACGCGCGATGTCGAGCTTGAGCTCTTTTGTTTTGCCAGCCACAATCAACCATCCCGACAGAAGCTGTTACGGCCGCCTTGGTAGCGTCCCCGGCGCAGCCTGAAAACACAATAATTGCCGCGGCTGGCTGGCCTACCAAGCCCAGGCCGTATCAACCGAGGTGACCATGTCCTACCGCTCCTCCTGGATGACCGAAGAGCTCGATGTCTTCCGCGACCAGTTCCGGAAATATCTTGCCAAGGATCTGGCGCCGCATGCCGAAAAATGGCGCGAGCAGAAGATGGTCGACCGCTTCGCCTGGCGCGGGCTCGGCGAGATGGGCGCGCTGCTGGCGAGCGTGCCGGAGGAATATGGCGGCCTGGGCGCGACCTTCGCCTACGACGCCGCCGTGCTGGACGACCTCGAAAGCACGGTGCCGGAGCTGACCACCGGCGTCTCCGTGCACAGCGCCATCGTCGCGCACTACGTCCTCAATTACGGCTCGGAGGAGCAGAAGAAGCGCTGGCTGCCGAAGATGGCCTCCGGCGAGATGGTCGGCGCCATCGCCATGACCGAACCCGGCACCGGCTCGGACCTGCAGGCCGTCAAGACCACGGCGAAGAAGCAGGGCAACTCCTACGTCATCAACGGCCAGAAGACGTTCATCACCAACGGCCAGGCCGCCGATCTCGTCATCGTGGTCGCGCGCACCGGCGAAGCTGGCGCCAAAGGCATTTCGCTGATCGTGGTCGAGACCGCAGGCGCAGACGGCTACAAGCGCGGGCGCAACCTCGACAAGATCGGCCTGCACGCCTCCGACACGTCGGAGCTGTTCTTCGACAACGTGACCGTGCCGCCCGAAAACCTGCTCGGCAAGGAGGAAGGCCAGGGTTTTGTCCAGCTGATGCAGCAACTGCCGCAGGAGCGCCTCGCGCTCGCGGTCGGCGCCGTCGCTTCGATGGAGCGCGCGGTCAAACTCACAGTCGAGTACACCAAGGAGCGCAAGGCGTTCGGCAAGCCGCTGATGGACTTCCAGAACACCGCCTTCAAGCTCGCCGAGCGCAAGACCGAGGCGATGATCGCACGCGTCTTCGTCGATTGGTGCATCGAGCGCCTGGTCGCCGGGGACCTCGACACCGTCACGGCGTCGATGGCGAAATACTGGTGCTCGGAGAAGCAGGTCGAGACCGCCGACGAATGCCTCCAGCTGTTCGGCGGCTATGGCTACATGCAGGAATACCCGATCTCGCGCATCTTCATCGATTCCCGCATCCAGAAGATCTATGGCGGCACCAACGAGATCATGAAGCTGCTGATCGCGAGATCGCTGTAGATCAGCGCGCGCGCCAGTCGCGCGGCCGGCAGCCGAAGCGCTGCTTGAAGCGGCGCGAGAAGTGGGAGAGGTCCGAGAAACCCCAATCGAAGGCAAGGGTCCCGATCGCGCGGTCCGCCATCGCGGGATTCCTGAGATCCCTGGCGGCGCCGTCGAGCCGATGGTCGATGACGTAATCGGTGAAGCTGGCGCCCGACCGCGCCAACAGCTTGTGCACGTAGCGCTCGCTGATGCCGACGGCGTCGGCGATGTCGGCAACCGCAAGGCCGGGCTCGCGGAGCCGCCGGTGAATGGCACGCTTCAACGCCAGCGTGGTTGCATCGGCGAGACTTTCCGACTCCGCAGCGCCTGCCCGGCTGCGCCGCGACAGGCTCACAGCGACCAGCTCGATCAAGGCACGGAACAAACGCACGCCTTCATCTTCGGTCATGCGCAGCGCCCCCTCGCCGAGCGTGCGCGCGGTCTCCACAATGAGATGGCCGACGAAGGGATCGTCGGAGAGACGGGCGGCAGCAACGTCAAATGAGGCCGGCAGCCGCTCGCGCAAAGCCTCTGCCGGCACCCAGAACGAGGCGACCCGCAATTGCGGACCACGATCGTGCAGAAGTGCAAACTGCCGATCGCTGTCGAAGATGCCGACCTGCCCCGGCGACAGGCTGATCTCGCGATTGCCTTGCAGGATGCGACAGCGGCCGGCCAGCTTCAAATTGAGGTAAAAGCAACTGCGGCCGGATGCCGCGATGTCTGCCGCAGATCGGCGCACCACGTGTTCGGGAAAGCTGACGCGATTGATCGCGGCATCGCCGAGACGGACGTGCTCGACGCTGGCAGGAAAGCCGGCGACGGCCGCCGGCTCCGGCGTCAGCTTCATGAACGCCTGGCAGATCGCCTCGCGATAATAGGCGAACTGCTCGTCCGCCCGCACGCCCGCGGTATTCCAGGCCGATTGGCGTGACGGAACGGCGTGCTTGATCTGCTGCATCGGTTCACTCCGAGACCAATCCGGTTCACTTCCAGCCAAGCGGCCAATCAGCCGCCGGTCCACAATTGACACGCAGCGGCGCCGGCCAGAGCGGCGCGGCGTCAATCTAACCATACCCTCGGGAGGAGCCACAACATGTCGACCTACGTTCTCGTCCATGGCGCCTGGCATACCGGCGCCGAGTTCGAGCCTGTCGCCGCACCGATCCGCACCGCCGGCCATCAGGTCCATACCCCCACCATCAAGGGCAACCGTCCCGGCGACGCCAAGACCACCGGGCTGAAGGAAGCGATCCAGTCGATCGCCGACTACCTTGCGGAGAATGATCTGGAGGACGTGGTCCTGCTTGGCCATTCCTATGGCGGCATGGTCATCACAGGCGTCGCCGACCTGGCGCCGGAGCGCATCCGCCGCCTGGTCTATTGGAATGCCTTCGTGCCCAACAACGGCGAATCCCTCAACGACATGGTGCCACCGCACTTTGTCGGGCTATTCGACGCGATCGCGGCCGAACGCGGCGACGGCTCGGTGGTGCTGCCTTTCCCGATCTGGCGCGAAGCGTTCATCAACGATGCCGATCTGGAGACGGCACAGCGCGCTTACGACGTCCTCAATCCGCATCCGCTGGCGACCTTTGCCGACAAGATCGCGCTCAGGACCAATCCAGCCGAGATGCCGCTCGCCAAATCCTACATCAATTGCACCGAGGACACCGCGCTTCCGCACAGCCATGGCTGGCATCCGCGGCTGTCGGAGAAGCTCGGCCTATTCCGCCTGGTGCAGGTGCCGGGAAGCCACGAACTGTGCTTCTCCGATCCGGCACGCCTCGCCAAGGCGATCATGGAGGCGGGGCGCGACTGATCGAAACGTCCCGCGATGGCGCTCACGATCCGTGAGCGCCACTCAATTCGGATGCCACCAGCGGCCGCCGATGACGACGCCCTCCGAGACGATCTTGCGGTCGCCAATGAGATGCTCGCCGACCACGTCCTCATAGTCGAACTGGCCTTGCTTGACCGTAACAAGCGTGGCGTCGCCAACGCTGCCGGGCTTGAGGCTGCCGAGCTCGGGACGGCGCAGCGCCATCGCCGCATTCACCGTCGAGGCCGCGATCACATCGGACAGCTCCATGCCCATGCACAGGAATTTCGACATGGTCGTGACCTGGTCGTAGGCGGGGCCGTCGATGCAGAGCTGGTGGATATCCGAGGAGATCGTGTCGGGATAGAAGCCGTTGGCGAGCATCGCGCGCGCGGTCTTGAACGCGAACGAGCCCTTGCCGTGGCCGATGTCGAACAGCACGCCGCGCTCGCGCGCATCCAGCACCGCCTTCTTCACCGTGCCCTGCGCGGTCGCCGGCGTGTTGGGGAACGGGCGGAACGCATGGGTGAGCACGTCGCCGGGCCGCAGGCGTGCCAGCACGTCCTCATAGCTCGGCGGCGGATGGTCGATATGCGCCATCAAGGGCATGCCGACCTCGTCGGCAACCTCTAGCGCGATGTCGAGCGGCACCGTTCCTGATGTCCCCGAAGAATGCAGTCCGACGCGGACCTTGATGCCGACGATGAGATCACGGTTGGCATCGGCCACCTCGGCCGCCTCGATCGGATTCATCAGCCTGAGCTCCTCGCTCTCGCCGACCATGATCCGGTGCGAGAAGCCGAAGATGCCGGCATGCGACACGTGCAGATAGGCGAGGATGCGGACCTGGCTCGGCTCGATCACATGCTTGCGGAAGCCGGCGAAATTGCCGGGCCCGGCGCTGCCGGTGTCGACCGCCGTGGTGACGCCGGAGAGGCGGCAGAATTCCTCGGCGTCGATGCCGAGCGACGTGCCGCCCCAATAGACATGGGTGTGCAGATCGATCAGACCCGGCGTCACGATGTATTTCGAGACATCGCGCACATCCGTGCCGGGATCGATCTTGAGCCCGCTGCCGATGGCGGCGACCTTGCCGCCGGCGAAGGCAACATCGGTCACGGCATCGAGCTTCTGCGAGGGGTCTACCACGCGGCCGCCGCGCAGGATCAGGTCGAAAGGCATCATGGTCTCCGGATGGGGGCAGCGCGGCGGGACCGGCATGCCGGCCGGGCCGCGAAGGAAGGAAGCCATTCGCTTCTAGCAATTTTCGCGCCGAATGGCGCGCCAAAGCGCGACGGCGGCCTATGAAGAATGGGGATTTCCGGGAAGATTCGAACTTCCGACCTACGGTTTAGGAAGCCGTTGGTGGGGTATAGTGAGTGCCCGCTCCGACCGAGGACGTACGAGGCCGCTGCCATGCGTTCATGGCGTGCTCTGCGCGATCGCGCGCGTGGGCTGCAGTGGGATTCGATAATGAGATTCGCAGGCGGGGGATCATCCCGCCGTCCAACTTCAGGCGCGGCCTTTGTCGGAGGATCCCCCAAGAGATCCTCCGACGCAGTTGTTGAGTACCAGCTCGTGCTGGCTGACCCGTCTCCTACGCGAAGTGGAAGTCGTGGCTGTTCAGCTTGTCGAGCTGCGTATTCTTCAGCGTGAGGGTATCGCTCCCCGCCGCGATAACGACGTCGTGGCCCGACTGGGCCGCGTGGGAGAGAACGCTCGCAAAGCTGTCGAACACGCTCTTGCTGAACTCGATCGTGTCGTGAGCAGGTCCTCGCGCAGCGAAGTCCTTGATGACGTCCTGCCCGAAGTTCGACGCAAATGTGAACGTATCCGCACCCGCTTTACCCACCATGACATCGTTGCCGGTGGTGCCGGTCAGCGTGTCGCTGCGGCCCGTGCCGATGATCGCCTCGCCCGAGCTGGTTCCGACCACTTGGCCTGTGGTGTCGACCTGCTCCGCGGTAAAGGCGTGGGACTTGCCCGACAGGTCGGAGGTCTGGAAGCTCCACTTGCCGTCGGCACCCGTCGTGGCCGAACCGACCGAGGTCGTGCCGTCGAGCAGCTTGACCTCGCTGTTCGGATCGGCAGTGCCCTTGATCGTCGCGGTGTGATCCCAGTGCGGGCGCACATTGGTAACTTCGACGGTTGAGGTGTCCTTGCTGCCGCCGTGTGAGCCAATCGGCGGATCAATCGGCTGCGACAGAGCGCTGGTGTTGCCGGCCGCGTCGGTGGCGGTCGCGGTGAAGGTGTGGGACCCGTGCTTGAGATTCGGGGTCGTCACGCTCCAGTCGCCGTCACTTGCAACGGTGGTCGAGCCGAGCAGGGTCGTGCCCTCATAGAGCTTGATCAAGCTCCCCGCCTCCGCCGTACCGGATACCGTTGCGCGGTTATGTGTGGTCGGATCGCTCAACAGGACCGGAGCATCGGGGGCAGCGCTATCCACCGTGACATCCAGCGCAGTCGATGCCTTGCTGGTGACGCCGGAGACCGTGTCGGTCGCAGTGAAGCTGTGCTTGCCGTCCGGCAGCGCGGCGGTCGTGTAGTGCCACGCGCCGTTCGCATCCGCCGTGACGGTGCCGAGCTGGGTCGTACCGTCGAGCACTTTGACCGTACTGTTGGCAGCTGCTGTCCCCGCCAGGGTCACCGTTTTGTCGCTCGTGATGTGATCACCGGCAACACCGCTGTCGGTCGAGAACGAGGCGATCTTCGGCGCCGCCGGCGCAGTGGTGCCCGTACCCGACGTGCCCGAGCCGGTGGAGCCCGAGGTTCCAGAACCGACGACCGCGTCCACGGCCGTCGAGGCGGCACTGACGTTGCCGGCAACGTCAATCGCCTTCGCTGTCAGGGCGTGCGAACCGGCCAACAATGCAGACGTCGTGACGCTCCACGCACCGCTCGAGCTGGTCGTCGCGGTGCCGACCTGGGTCGTTCCGTCAAACACCTTGATCGTGCTGTTCGCTTCGGCAGTCCCCGACATCACGACCTGATTGGCAGTGTTGACGGTGTCACTCGCAATCGTCGGTGCAGCGGGCGCCTTGGTGTCGACGGTGACTGCCACCGCAGCCGATGCCACGCTGGTCTGCCCCGACGAGTTGGTCGCGGTCGCCGTCAGCGTATGCTTCGCATCGGTCAAGACATTCGTGATGTAGTCCCAGCTTCCGGTCGACGTCGCAGTCGCGGTACCGATCTGCGTCGAACCGTCATAAACCTTGATGGTGCTGCCTGCGGAGGCTGTCCCATGCAGAGCGATCTTGTTCGCATCGGTGATGCCGTCGCCGATCTTGCCCGTATCGGGTGACCAGGATGCGATGGTCGGCGCTGCCGGGACATCGGGGGTTGAGGGAGGCGGAGGCGACGTCTTCCATCCCGTGCCGAGCTCGTCGTTGTTCGACAGGACGGGCGTGTTGCCCTTGAAGTAATAATAACCCCACGTGCCCTGGCCAAGTTCGTTGTTGGTGAACGAGACTCCGGAAATCTTGTCGGTGCTGCTGAAACTACCATCGGAGTAAAGGGTGAAGCCGCCCCCTGCAAGATAGTTGCCGTCCACCTGAATGTTGGAGACCGGACCGAAGTCATTATTGATCATCACGGCCGAGACGAAGCCGTTCTCGTTGATGACCGTGTTGTGCCGAATGACGACGTCTGAAACGCCGCCGTTGATCTCGATACCATCGTAGTGCGGGCCACCCAATGACGTGCCGAGACGCACATCCGGCGCATTCATGTCGTGGATATAATTGTCCTGGACGAGGCTCGGGCCGGTGACAATAATACCGTTCTCCACGTCATGGATGTCGTTACGTAGGAAGGTGCCGGACCCGACAATACCGTTCGCGCCATCTGGGCTGCTTCCAACGTTCAGAATCTCGCTATCCTTGACGACAGTTCCTGTAATGCCATCCTTGATCCAGATGCCTGTCCAATCACTGGACGTGATGCGGCTATTCTGAATCGTGACGTTATCGGCCAGGACCGAAATCGTGCCTTTGACATCGAGAGCGTCGATGACGGTACCTGGCTGAGTGACAGTCACGTCGCCCGATGGAGTCAGGATAACGCCATCAGGAAGACCGGTGCTATTCGCGTCTGGAAATCCAGCAATTGCCATGTTTGTTATTCCCCTGAGCAATGCACGCGCAGACTGAGTTTCTTGCGCGTACGGTTCGATATGTCGCGGCTCAGTCCAACTCGATCGGTTCTTTGCCGCCCCATCAGAAGCGTGTTCGAATTGGCACGCGCCTTTTTTGAGACGATTCATTGACCCGAGAATGGAATTTTTAAATCGCGCCAGCCGCAGTTTCTGCCGCCGCCCAAATTAAATATTATCGTGGAGCGAGGCTCATGATTAGGATTTAATTTCGATCGACCTGCTATTTAAATTGGCGGCGCCCCTGTGATCTCCGTCCCTCCCAATATTTATTGCGCCCTCACGTCGCAGGCCGCTTCGCCAAATCGCCAACGGCGGCCGCACGCACGAGGCGGCGCCGCCGCCTACAACGACGCTGCGGACGCCTGCCCGAACCTCGCCTCTCAGAACGAGAATTACTTCCGCGGATTTTCGATAGATCTGCCGAGGGTCATCTAGCCACGCGGCCGTGGCATCCCGCGTGCCGTCTCAAGGACACCCGCGACCGCATGCCTGCAGTCAGCGGGGAGGCGCCGCAGGGCACTCATTGCTGGCAAGAAACTACAAAGACTGGCGATCCCGGGAAGACTCGAACTTCCGACCTACGGTTTAGGAATTAGCCGGTCCAGCCTAACGATCGTTAACCATACCTAACCATTCTGGATGAATTCGATCATATTTCTCGATAAATCTTTGAATTTATTGGGTATGTTTGGCTAAGAATGTCGCGCCCCGTAACGAGCCAAAACACCCATAGCTTGTTACCCGGACGTTACCCGGATCGGTTCAATGGCAAAGCCACTTACGGCTGCAGCAGTCAGGAAGCTGCGCCCTAGCAATGTTAGAAGGGAGATTCCCGACGGAGCTTGTCCCGGCTTACACTTGATTGTGCAGCCGACCGGTACAAAATCTTGGGCTCTCCGCTACCGCCGACCGGATAAGCGTCCAGCCAAACTTGTGCTCGGGTCGGTCTATGACGTCGATGTAGTAGACTGTGAAGAACCTCCCGTCATTGGAGGGCATCTCACGCTTGCCGGGGCGCGCCGTATAGTCGCGGAGCTACGCCATCAGCTCGCCCAGGGGCGCGATCCCGCCGCAGCACATTTCGCGCAGCGGGACTTAGCGCGATCGGCTCGCGAGCAACATGCCAAGCATACCTTTGAGATCGCGGCACGCGACTTTATCGAGGAGTATGCAGCAAAGAAAACGAGGCGGTGGAAAGAGCAGGCTCGCCTTCTCGGCTTGTTGCCCAAGGATTTGTCGCTGATAGCAAACGGGCTGGCGTATCGATGGGCCAAGCGTCCCATTATCGAAATTGACGGGAACGACATTTTCTCTGTCATCGACGAAACCAGGCGCAGCGGAGCCCCTGGCCTTGCTCGAAGGAGCCAAGGCCCTACGGAGTCTCGTGCTAGGGCTATGCTGAGCGTTCTGTCGATGATGTTCTCATGGCTCGCACAGCAACGACGTGTCAGCATGAATCCGTGCACTGAAGTGCACCGCCCAGGTACACCAAAGCCTCGGGACAGAGTGCTTTCTGACGCTGAGATCATCAAGTTTTGGTACGCGTGTGAAAGTGAACAGATCAGCTTCTCAGCTCCGCTGAAGCTACTGCTAATCACGGGCTGCCGATTGAACGAGGTGGCAGGGATGCGCCTGTCCGAGCTCTCGGATGATCTGTCGACTTGGGTGATTCCTGGAATCCGAACCAAGAACGGGCTTCCACACACGGTACCAATACCGCAGCTCGCAACGGACATTCTTCGAGATGCCCTGCCGCGCACAGCTCGCAACGATTTTGCATTTTCCACCACAGGATACTCGCCGGTAAGTGGTTGGTCCAAGGTCAAAGGTCGCCTCGATCGGCACATGAAAGTACCCGATTGGCGGCTACACGATCTGCGTCGCACTGCGGCGACAGCCATGGCTGAACTTGGCATCGCTCCTCACATTGTCGAGGCCGCACTCAATCATGTCAGCGGCGCCAAAGCAGGCGTGGCAGGCACATACAACCGAGCCCAATACAGCGCTGAGAAGAAGGACGCGCTTAGGCAATGGGCTGAGCACCTAGTCGCCCTTGTTTATAGTGAGCGCGATAACGTTGTGACGCTATCGATGCGCGGCCGATGACCGATAAAATCCCTCCATTCAAGCCCGAAGCTGGGAAAGAAGAGCAATGGAGGGAACATATGCTCTGCTGGCTTGAGGAAAAGATCGATGAACAAAACGCACTAGAGATTCGTCGGTCTGGCGGCTCAGTCTCAGTCGAAGATTGGTGCAAAGCCCTGGCTCGTACGGGTGAACTCGGTCCGCTTAAGGAGCAATTCCCTCACGTTGCAGAATTTATTGCCGAGCCGGCCCGCAAAAGAGGAGAGAAAAGATGGAAGGCAAGCAAGTTCAGTATCGCCAAGTTAGCCGCTGACTTCGCGCGCCGCATCCGGCGGCTTTGGTGGGACCATCATGGCCGGAAGAACCGAAGCCGTGACCAGATTAGCGCTGAAGAGTTTGCGGTTCTCATTTGCAAACGCTGGTTCCCCCGGGACGCAGCTCGCCTGACGGTCGCTAAAGTGTTGGCTGCGGCCAAGCCCAGCGGCAAGCGAGCCAAGAAGATGCCGCGCCAAAAGGCATATCTTGCGCGGTAGATTTCGCGCAAGCGACTCGCAAAAGTCAGCTCTCTTAACTTTCCTGGAGCGACATATGCCAAGTCCAACTCTCCCTGACCAATTCGTGCCAGATCGAATCGTGGCAAACGAATTCAATGTTACCTTGATGACGCTTTGGCGTTGGTCGCGCGATCCAAATCTAGGTTTTCCACCGGCGATAAAAATACGACGGAAGAACTTCCGATCGCGCACAGAAATTGAAGCGTTCAAGGAACGGCTGCTCATGGGCGCGCTTCGCCAACGGTCAGCAACGCTTGATAGCCAGCAGCCTGGCGCGCCTCTCGTGGCGACCGCCCGTCAATCGACCAGACATAGCTAGGCCACCGACATGTACAAAGAACCTACTCCGCAAGCTGAAGAGGCTGAGGCACTTTTTAACGAAGCCGTCCGATTTATCGAGCGCGATTATGGAGGTGCATACGCTGAGAGAGACTATCCCATACTTTTGCTAGCCTACATTGTGGCGCGCGTATCTAATCAGTCAGCAAAATAGCCTTGAGAGCGCGAAGTCACAGCGCATCAGCACTTTGTACAACAATGCAATCTGGGTGCGACGCAATCAGAAATCGCCCCAGAGAGCATAGTCAAATCCCTGCAAGATCTCCTTGGGACTTGGGAAGACGGTAGAGACCTGTTGCCTCACGTTCAACAAGCCCGGCGTCGACAAGCTTGTAAATCAGTTGCTTAACGTTCAGCTTCTTTCCATTTACCGCATTTGAGATGGCATCGATGCTCATCGGACGCTTCCCGTCCGCTAGCGCTGCCATGATTGCAATCCGTTGCTCAGATTTGGCGTCTCGAATCTGCGGGCCCAAATTCTGCAGATGCATATTTTCGTCGAACATTACTGCAAGTTTGAACTCGCCGTTCTCGGAATCACGGCCGTTTCCCCATAACGACAGCGACCCGTCTTGCTCTTTGGCCAAAATCAAAACGCCGTCGACGCCGCCAGCTAGTCCTAGTGTACCTGAAAGTGTATCCATCTGATCTTCTGCACCCATCTTACGCTGATGATGCAGGACCAGAATTGAAATTTCGGCTTCGGATGCGAGAGCTTGCATACGCACCATCGCTTCGTAGTCCGCTTCGTACTGCGACTCCTGAGAACGGCCCTTGGGCTGCCGCACCCGCTGCAGGATGTCGACGATGATAAGCCGCGGATTGCGACTCGCCGCTTTCGTCTCCAGAATCCAGCGTTTCATGAATTCGATACCGCCATCATGCAACCGTGGCCATTGGGTGGCGTACGTGATATCCGGCCAATCGTTCTTCAGCGCGCCAAGCATCTTGGTCATCCGCCGCTGCAGCCGACGATCATTGTCTTCCAGGAACAGAGCTAGCACCGCGCCCTGTTCACACTCTGCGCCCATAAAGAGCCCACCGGACGCGACCGCATTGGCAATGTCGAGAGCAGTCCAGCTTTTTCCGACTTTGGGCCGTCCGCCAAAGAGCGTAAGTCCTTCAGGGAGGATCTGGGGTACAATCCACTTAAGTTCCGCAAACGTCTGCTTCTGTAGCTCCTTCGTCGATCGGAGCAATCTCTCATAACTGACCTTCGGCGATCCCTTGGGTTCTCGAGCTTCGGCCTCGGCCTCCATTCGAGCCATCAAGAATGCTTCTTTGCTACGCTTTTGCGGCGCGTCCATTACGCCGCTCCTTTTGCAAGCATGATGCGATAGGCATCGCGCCAGCGCCGATCCTCGCGATCAGCCAGGAAGTATATGGTTTCAGGCCCGATAGAAGTGATCTTCGCACACTCACGCCATTTATCGGCGCATCCTTTTCCTGGATACTTGTGTGGAGCCTCTCGGCTCCACTCGTCGAAATACTCGAACCCAGCATCACCTAGGGCCGCGTATATTCCGCAGCCGATTCGAAACCAATCGAGGTAATCGATATCAGCTGGAATGACCCGGAGCGCACACCAAATTTTTAGATCGACATCCTCTGCGGACAGCAAGTCCGACGGATCGCTCGATAGACCTAGACCGGCGTCCCGCACCCACATTGCGAGTGTGTCGGGAGCCAAAGGAGCTTGTTCAACGTTTGCAAAACAAGACCTACGGGGTTGGCGCTGCTCTCGCTGTTCACAGACGAGATCAACGAGCCAAGCTGGGGGCGCCGCGATGGCAGCAGCGTTTGTTATCCATCGTCGTCCCCGCGAGGGGGGTGCAATCACGTTGAAGTTCTCGCCAAGAACGTCGATGCCGTTCCCCAAATTCGACGCGCTCGTGCGAACCCGATAACCTGGATGTTTGTAATACCAGTGGCGTCCGCCAGTCGGCGACTCGGCAATTGCAGTCCACGGCAGCGTCCCCCGATGTCGATCCAGTAGTTCGGCAAGGGACGCGCTCCCATTCTTTCCATTCTTGTTATCGATCTCGATAACGAAAAAGCCAGATGTGAAGCCCGTCTCGATTGCAACACCGGCGCTCGGAAACCGGCGAAACATCTGCTCGACCACTTTGAGATCACTTGAAGCCCCCCACCGTCGACCTGTCACCTTTTCTGAAAGATACGCTGCACGGGAATCCACCCTGACAGGATAGACTGACCAACCTCGGCGGGCGTAGCTCAACGCCGCACGGAGGACTGGTGCTGGTTCAACCGAATCCGCAGTGCTATACTTGATCATGGCTTGTTCCTCTAACGAACAGGCAGGTTGTTGACCCGCTCGGACAGTTGGCGCTGTCTGAGCGGGTTTGGTTATGAGCGTGGGCGGGTGTTGATGTATTCCGCAACCTCGTCTTCAAAGAACGCTATGCGCCGAGGACTGATGCGAATGGGTCGCGGAAAGTCCGCTATTGTGCGCTTCCACCGGTAAAGAGTGACAGGATGACAGCCAACGCGGCGCGCGCACTCACGCGGGCCGATGAGCGCTCGCCCTTTGCTGACCGCAGAATTGGGAAATTCTGTCGGCATGGGCGTCGCTTCAGAGGCTGGTGAAAGACGACGGCTTGCAAAGCTACTAGACGATTTCGGCATTCTGCGTTCTCCAGTTTAGGAGAACCAGAGCGGCCACGACTCAAGCGCAAAAGATCTGCAGGATTTGGTTTCGGCGCGCGCTCAAGATGCAGAACCGCAATGGTTCTCGGGTTCTTGAGCGCCCAGCGGTTGACTCACCGTAGTGGAACAAGCCGCCTTATTCGGACCGATCTAGCATGACACGTGCGGGGCGCGACGCTTAGCTTGCCTAAAGTTTGCCAGCGCTGCTGGTTGCACGCAAGGGCTAATTTACATTTGCTAGCGGCCGCCTCAACCACCGTAATGGTTGCTGCGGTTGCTTTAATGCCAGCAACCGGGAATGAGTGTGGTCTTGCAGCAAATGGACGCCAATGGGCAGGCGGCCATATCGGCAATCGCAGCAACCGCTCTACCAGGCGCAATCCAAGCAACCGAAGCAACTGGCGCAACCGGTTACTCGCGACAACCCGTGCAAACCAAGCAAATCCCGCAACCGGACTTGTCCCTTTTACGGCTCCAAAGCTTTTTGGTCACAGCAACCGCAATTCACCCGCCCTTGCTGTATAATAGCGGCCTTATAGCGGCCAATTGCCTTACGTCGGAGCGCCGTTAGTGTAAGCAACCTACATAGGTTATTCTTTGAATGCCCGGTTCAGGCAATTCTTCACTTGCTCGTTCAACGTCTTTCAAGAAAGGTACGCGAAAGCCAACAAATAGTGGTCGGACGAAGGGCGCACGCAACAAGACAACCCTAATCCTGAAGGAGGCTGCCCTCCTCGCAGCTGAAGCCTGTGGTGAGGACGGCAAGGGAACGAACGGTCTGGTTGGATTCCTAACCAGTCTCGCACAACAACAACCTGCGGTGTTCGGGCGGCTGCTCGAAAGGATTTTGCCGATGCAGTTCCGCAATAAAGCGGAAACGACAGGTGTACTTTCCGCGGATGAAGCTGCCCAACGACTAAGAGAACGCGGTCTGCCGGTGCCCTCGCCTTTTCACAAGCCAGATTTTGCTCGGAGGCAGGTTAGCTAAGTGCCGCATCAGTGCCGCGCTTATATCAACGATAGGCCTTGTCCGTCTCGCGACAGGGTTATTGCTCCGAGGACAATCGCCAGCGCGCCGAGTAACAAGCGCCTGTCGACGTTTGTGAAAGACAAGCCACGCAATGCCCATCGTTGCGGTGCTCTCGAGATTCAGCATCAACGATCCGGATGCGGCCGGGGTCCTGCCGAGTGCGAGCATCAATAGCAGCGGACGGAGGATACCTCCGAAGATGACAAAAGCCCCAAGTTAAGGCACGTCGTGGCGTCTTGGGGAGCCTCAGGTGCGGAGAGCCCAATGGCCGACCGCGCAAAAGTGCACGCCGGCCAGGCCCAGGCCGGCACGAAGATAGGCTGATGCTGGCGAGCAACAACTTTGAAACACGCGCGGCAATACCAAGCTGGACGGCCGACCCGAGGGCCAATGGGATCCCCGGCAATTGAACCGCTGATGTTGAGCTGCACGGGCTTGGCCCTTCAGAATAACCGCTCTATTGCGCAGTGTATCTGGCCGTCAGGGAATGGCCATGCAGACTGGCGGAAAAGACAACGACCGCTTTTGGCGTGAGCTCGGCCTGAAGTTTCCCCGTCATCATGTTTGGGCTGGCCGGAGAGAGCGGAACTGTGACCGTCTTGCCGCTGTCCTGGATCGTTGCGCGGCCATGCATCTCCTTTGTGGACAGCGGCGATCCGTCGTCGTCTCCCACGTAGAAGAAGATATCCAGCCCTTTCCGAACGAACTCGATCGGATGGCCTTGGGACTTGACCACCGGGCCGCCGTTGCTGCCCTTGGTCTGCGCTGCAGCAAGTTGAGGCATGGCCGCGATCAAGGTGATCATGGCCGAAAAGAGGTACTTTCGCATTCTTGGTCTCCTTTGGTGGGTGATACGGAATCAGTAGGCTTCCGCATGGGTGAGAGTTGCGGCGTGCTCGGACACAAGGCGGTCCAGCGGTCTTTTGCCGAGCATCGAAAACAGGATGGGGGTCACGAGTGCATCGAGGATCGTGGTGCTCAGCAGACCGCCAAAGATCGTGACCGCTACCGGGTGCAGAATTTCGCGGCCTGGCTCGTCCGCGCCGATCAGAAGCGGAGTCAGCGCAAGTCCCGCACAAAGTGCCGTCATCAAAACGGGGCTGAGGCGTTCCATGCTGCCACGGAGGATCAGGCCGGTCCCGAAAAGCTCCCCTTCGTGGATGGCCAGGTTGATATAGTGGGAAATCTTCAGGATGCCGTTACGCGCTGAGATGCCTGCCAGCGTAATGAAGCCGATCATCGAGGCGACCGACAGCGGTTGACCGGCGATCTTCAGACCAGCCACGCTGCCGATCAGGGCCATTGGAATCCCGCCCATTACGATGAGCGCCAGGGCAATCGATCGATACCGGCTGTAGAGCACGGTGAAGATCATCGCGAGTGATGCAAGCGACAGGGTGCCGATACGCCAGTAAGCCTCTTGCTGCGCCTGGAATGCGCCCTCGAGGTTCGTAGTGTAGCCCTGCGCTAAATCGAGCTGCGAAACGGTTCTTTGAATGTCGGCGGCAATGTCGGCAATATCGCGGCGGCCGTCACCGTTGCCGTAAACAACGATTCTGCGCTGGGTTCCCTCGCGTTGAATCTGATTTGGACCATCCGTCTCGATAATTTCGGCCAGCGCGCTCAGTGGCACGAATTCAAGGCCGGTCGGGATCAGGAGGTTCTGCAGTCCCGTCGTCGAACGATCCTGCTCTGAAAGGCGCATCACGACGTCGAAGCGGCGATTGCCGTCCACGATCTGGGAGACCTTTCGGCCATTCGATAGCGTATCGAGCGCCTGCGTGATGGCGGCCGGCGTCAAACCATGAAGGGCGGCGCGGGCGTAATCGACCTGGACCCGCACCTGGGGAATGAGCACCTGCTTCTCGACCTGAAGATCGACCAGCCCCGGAATCGTCGAGAGGCGCTGGCGCGAGGTTTCGGCCAGCCGGCGCAATATCTCGATGTCCTGCCCGTAAATTTTAAGCACGATCTGGGCGCGGATACCCGATTGCAGGTGATCGAGCCGGTGACTGATAGGCTGCCCAATGGCAACAGACGCGGGCAATCCCGACACAGCTTCGCGGATGCCGGCGTAAATGTCTGCCTTGTCGCGCTTCGACCGAACCAGATCGACATCGATTTCGCTGTAATGGACGCCTTCGGCGTGTTCATCAAGCTCCGCGCGGCCGGTGCGGCGGCCGACGGATTTGACTTCCGGCACCTTTGCAATCAGTTGCTCCGCCAGCAGCCCGAGCCGGTGCGATTCCGCGAGCGAAATGCCGGGATTGTATTGCAGCGACAGAACAAGCGTCCCTTCGTTGAAGGGCGGTAGAAAACTGCGTGGCATGAGGCTCGCTGCGTAGAAGGCCATCACGACCGCTACCGCGACTGAGCCGAGCACAAGTCCGCGCTGCTCGAATGCCCAGCCAAGCAGACGTCGGTACGCCTGCTTCAATCCTCGCACGACGGCACTTTCGCGGTCGCCTGAATGAGCTCGCCCGGAAAGCAGATAGTAGGACAAGACGGGCGTTACCGTTACCGACGTCAGCAACGAAGCGAGTATCGACACCACATAGGCAATGCCGAGTGGCGTGAACAGCCGGCCTTCGATTCCTGGAAGCGCGAATAGTGGGACGAATACGAGGACGATGATCATCGTCGCATAGACGATGCCGGAGCGGACTTCCTGGCTCGCTTGGGCGATCACTTCAAGAACGGGCCGCGGCGCGGCCGAGGCGGCATTCTCCCGCAGGCGCCGCAGAATGTTCTCGACGTCCACCACGGCATCGTCGACCAGCTCGCCAATGGCGATGGCGAGGCCACCGAGCGTCATCGTGTTGATCGTGAACCCGAAGGCGCGGAACACCAGCGCGGTAACGAGGATGGACAGTGGAATGGCTGTGAGCGAAACGAACGCCGCCCGTCCATTCATCAGAAAAATGAAGAGAACCACCGCAACAACGATCGCCGCCTCGACCAGGACCCGCTGGACATTGTGGATCGACGTCTCGATGAAGGTGGCTTGGCGGAATTGAACGTTGGTGACGCTGATCCCCGACCGCATGGTGCGCTGCAAGTCCGCGAGCGTCGTCTCGATATTCCGGGTCAAGGCGACCGTGTCCGCCGCCGGTTGCTTCATCACGCTGACGATGACTGCCGGCTTCCCGTTATAGCCGGCGTCACCGCGCTTGGTGCGCGCGGCAAAGTCCACCTGCGCGACCTGCTTGAGCAGGATTGGCTGCTTGTCCTGTATCGCAACGACGGTGTTGCCGAGGTCCGCGATCTGCTTGGTGAGGCCGACATTGCGGATCAGATATTCGCGGCCGTGCTGGTCCACGAACCCGCCGCCGCTATTGGTGCCGAATTTGGCCACCGCCTGCTCGATCTGGTCATGGGTGATGCCGAGGGCCTGCATGGTCGCGATGTTCGGGGTGACCCGATACTGTCGAACTTCTCCACCGATCGGAATCACCTGGGCCACTCCCGGAATGGCGAGCAATTGCGGGCGGACGACGAAGTCCGCGATCTCGCGAACTTCCATGGGGGAAGCTCTGCCGTCGCTGGTCAGCGCGATCAGCATGATTTCGCCCATGATCGACGTCACCGGCCCCATCTGCGGATTGACGGCGGAGGGCAGTTGCTCGCGTATCAGCGCCAGCCGTTCTGAAACGAACTGTCGGGCGCGGTAGACGTCCACACCCCAGTCGAACTCGACATAGACGATTGAGAGTCCGACACCCGAGACCGAGCGGACCCGTATGACCCCGGGCATACCGTTCATCGACGTCTCGATCGGGAACGTCACAAGCTGTTCGACCTCCTGAGGAGCCAGTCCTTCGGCCTCGGTCAGAATGTTGACGGTCGGACGGTTGATGTCGGGCAGGACGTCGACGGAAATGCTCGGCAGGACAAACAGGCCATAACCAACAAGCACGGCAGCGGCCGCCAGCACGAACAGGCGATTTCGCAGGCTCGCCGTGACGATGAGCTTGAACATGCGCGGCTCCTACCGGATCTGGTTGATGAGGTCGGTGCCGCGGACGACAACCCGCTCACCTCCGCTGAGGCCAGATGCAATCATCACGCGTGCTGCGTCCACCGGAACGACCCGTACCGGGTGTGGCTCGAAGCGCTCGGTGGCCGTGTGCAGCCAGACAATATTCTCCCCGTTGCTGCTTCGCGCGACAGCGTCGCGTGGAAAGATCAGGCCGGAGACGGACGCGCCGCTCTGAAGCATCACGTTCAAGGGCTGGCCGATGTTGAGGCCTGCCGGCGGCTCCGGGATGGCAAACTGAACGACGGACGCATGCTGCCGCAATGCGCGGCTCGTTCCGACATGGGACAGCGCAATCGTTTGTCCGTTAGGCGCGATCGCCGTCGCCGCTTCAGGAGCCTGCAGCCCGATGTCCTCATAGGCCAGCGCTTCAGCCCACAGGCTCCCGGGGTCGGCGATCTGGAAGAGAACGTCCTGCGGCTGAATCACCTGCCCTGGCACGACCTTGGCCGCGGTGATGATGCCATCGGTGGATGCGCGCAACTCCTCAAAGCCGGTGCGGGAATTGCGAACGGTTTCGCGGCGCGCCCGCAGCCCTTCCAATTCGCTTTCAAGGTCGTTGACCTGCCCTTGTGGCACCGCGCCGCGCTCGGCCAATGGCCGCAGCCGGCGGAGCTTGTTCTCGGTGACCGCCATCAACTGTTCGATCTCGCCAACCTTTTCGAGAATCGTCGTGCGGTCGGCGACCGGCAAATGCGGCTCGATCTGGATGAGAACGTCGCCTTTCGCGACTGTTTGGCCGATGCGCGGTATCGCGCCGCCATTGGGAATGACGCGGCCGCCGTAGATGCTTTGCACGATGCTGCTGCGGTTTGGATCGGCGATGACGCGGCCGATCAGGTTGACGGCGGGGCGGATCGTCTGCGGTTCGGCCACAGCGGTGCGTACATCAAGCAACCGCTGGGTCGGTTTGGCGGCGAAGGCGGTGCCGTCCTGCAGACGCCTCGGCGCATCGCTCAGCGCCGGTGCTTCGGGTGGACCAGCGGAGTTCGCACCGGTCTGGCTTTCGCCAAACGACGTCGCGGCGAGAACAACGAATATGGTCGACGCCACTGCCGAGACTATTGCCGCAAGTCTGCGGCCCGACCGTAGTGAATAGCCCAAAAGCAGACCGAAGCCGGCAGCAGCAACGGCAAACGCTGCCACGAGACGACCGGAGGAAAGCCAGCCACGCTCATGCGCTTGAGCCGGACTGGCCGGCTGCGGCGCAGCCAGTGAATCCACCAGGAGATCGTCGCCCTTTTGGGCTGACACCGAGAAGATGACTTCCACCGATTCGGCTGGCTGCCCAGGCATGGCAAATGTGTAGAGTCCGCTTCCTGCCTTCGAGGCCTCGACGGCGGCGGAATCGCCGACCGTCACCTGCAAGGTCGCATCCGAGACCGGCTCGTTGGTGACGGCATCGTCAAGATAGATCGAAAGCTGGTTGTCCCGGAGGATCCCGACGATCTCGTAAAGCTCGGATCGCGCCGCAACCCTCGGATATGCCGATGACACCACCGGCGCTTTGTTGACCTCTCCGTGGTCGTGCCCCTCATGCGCGCTGGAGCCGGCCCACCCAAAGATCAAACTCGCCAGGCACGCAAGAACCGCCAGCCCAAGCCGCGCGAGCCGCCCTTTCGGACAGCATAGTATCGTCAACATGGAAAATCCCTTCAGACATGCGAAACGGCGGCGGCCGGAGGGCCGCCCGAATTACGCGATGCTGAGGGTACTCGGTGGTCGGATCAGACCTTTGGGTCTGACGCCATTGATCGGCTGCACGGCAGGCGATTCGACGAGACCAAGCAACTCGAACGGGCTGTGCAGAGCGGGCGGCTCAGGTGATGCGATGGAGGTGCCGAACAAGTTCCAGCTCAGGCTCGGACCACCATCGTCATCGTGGTCAGCACCGTCGTGAACATGGCCTTCCGAATTGTCTCCGCCATGCGAATGGACATGACCCGCCAGCTGATCGTGAAAATGCACGGAGCCGCTCAAGGACACGGCCGGCTCAGGTATGGCGCCGAAAACAGCTTCCGCCTGAGAGACCGAAATCAAGGTGCCCTGAAGCACAAACGCCGATATCGCCAGGAACATGATTGCTCTGGCGATATGGCGAAGGCGTTGAAGACGATCGTGCGACACGGGCCGCATTTAAGAGATTTTGGTAGGTTTTTCAAGGAGACGACAGCGCGTCCGTGACTTGGACGTGCCGCGGCACCACGGGCGCATACTAGAACTCCCATCGAAGGCACAGAGCAGCATTCAGCCCGACCCATCGGCAGATATTCGATCGAGGCGAAGCCGATGCCGATGGTCGGTTAGCAGGTGTGCGCTCCCCAGGACTGCAGCCAGCGTTCCCAACCCGGTCCCGCCCGCGATTAGAAACATGATCAACAGCTGATACTTTACCGCATCAACCGGCTCGACGCCCGCGAGAATCTGTCCGGTCATCATCCCAGGCAAGGAAACGAGGCCGATGGCAGCCATGCTGTTCATGATGGGCATGAAGCCGCTTCGCAACGCGTCGCGTATGATCGGCAGAAGGGCTTGGTGTCGGGTGCCGCCTAGCGCAAGACAGGCTTCCACGGCGGCTCGTTCACGCACTAGGCTGTTTGTGAGCACGTCCAGGCCGAGGCTTATGCCGGTCATGGTGTTGCCCAGCATCATGCCAAGCAAAGGCAGCGCATAGCGCGGATGGTACCAAGGATCGGGGCGTAGCTCGGTCAGGAGCGCGAACATCGTGACGGTACCGGCGGCGAGTAGCGTGCATGTGGCTCCCAGGCCGTATTTCCAAACACCCGTAAGACGCCGCTTCTGCCGCGCGACGATTTCCCGCGAGGCGAAGAGAACCATGATGAACGCGGCGAGTGCGGTCCAAATCGGCGAGACCGCGGCAAACAGGAACGTCAGCACGTATCCGACGAGGAGGAGCTGTACCACCATGCGCACGGTCGCGATGGCCAGTTGCTTCTCGAGCTTGAGGCGGAGAACAAGCGACAGGACGCCGTCCATGACGACGAGGAGCGCGGGTAGGATCAGATCGCCGTAGGAAAGCTGGATGTAGGTCACGGCAGGCTTTCCTTGATGTTCCCATCGGGGCTCATCGCGAATATCCTTGACCCGACGCGGCGGGCTTGAGCGTCATCGTGGGTGCTCCAGATGACGCTCGTTCCATCCGCGACACGTTCGGCAATCAAAGCCTCGACGGCGGCGGCGGATACCGAGTCGAGCGCCGAAGTCGGCTCATCCAATAGCAGGACGCGCGACCGCAGCATCAGCCCCCGCACAAGCCCCAATCGCTGTCTCTCGCCCGTCGAAAGTCTCTGAACCGGCCAAGGTCCGCAGTCGTCCGGAAGGCCAAGACGCATGACCAGCGGTAGTGCATCATCCCAGGCCGTGAAGTGCTCCTGCACAATGTCAGACCACCAGCCGGGCTCGGCGGCGAGATAAGTCACTCGCTTTCGCCAGGCGGGTGCGGGCACCGCCTCCCTCGGCGTTCCGTCAAGCTTGACCGCCCCTTCGTTGGGATCGAGGTCCGCGATCGAGCGAAGCAGCAAGGTCTTTCCGACCCCGGATGGCCCCTGCAGGGCGACGCATTCGCCGTCCTGCAGATCGAATGACACTGAGATGTGCAAGCGCTTGAGCCTGCTGACCGTCAGCATGCGTCAAAGCTTGAGCTGCAAGCGATCGGCAACCCGTCGGGCGATCTCCGCCGGTGCCTCGGTCGGGTACGGATGCACCGAACTGACGTTGATCTCGCCGAGCACGTAGCTGTCGCTCCCGTCGGGCTGGACAGGGCCGAGCATAAAGTCCGCATCCCAGATAGCTGGCAGGTCACTTCGCGCGATATCCAGTAACGAGGTCAGCTGCGGCGTCCACTCGTTCTCCATCAGCCGCCGCAGTCGCTGGAAGCGAGGGTCTGCGTTCGACGTGTAGAGCCGCGGGCCGGCCCCGGCTCGTGCGGCCGGTGACTCCACCAGGGCTTTGACCTTGTGGTGACCGAAGCCGGCGCAGCGATCGCCGGCCATGTAACAACGCACGACGCCCTCGCCCAGGCGGGCCTGGAACGCTTGGTCGACCACGCTGCCGTTCTCGAAATACTCCGCACAGCGGCGGAGAAAATCGTCCAGCGTCAGTTCCTCCGGCGTGTCTTTGGTCGCGTCCAGCACCCTGATCATGGATGAGGTCGGCAGCTTCTCGACTTTCCAGACGCCCTGGCCACCGTTGCCCCGGTTGCGTTTGATCACGCGCGGGCCCGAGGCGAGCCGCGCCGGTAGCTCGGCGCGCATCGCCGCCGCGGTCTGGTACAGCGCCGTGTCGCTTCCCCAGCCCATGGACCGGGTGCGATAGAGAACCTCCTTGGTGCCCATCTTGAGGATGACGTCCGGATGAGCGCTCACCCAAACGCCTTGCGCGGCGACGTCGCGCAGCAGGGCATCGAGACCGGCCCGGTTCCGGCCGTCTTGGATGGGGTTGACCCAGACGAGCACTCCATCCGCTGAGAGCAGTTGTTCGCGCGCGGCGTCCGCAAAACTCTCGTCGTAGATCACTGGACGCCCGTCGATGCCGACGGCGGCAAGCGCTTCGAAGACGTCGACGAAGCGGCCGCTTTTCGGGGTGGCATCTCGACGCGCGGCGGCGTCTCCTCGCGAGAGGATGGCTACCGTACGTCGGGGAGAGGAATGTCTTTCAGTGTCCATGCGCAAGCTCCACGTGTTGCGTGCTGCGCAGAGCTTGGACCGAAGTCTCGCCGGGAGTCTGCTTGATCCCGCCCAGGCAGTCTACGTGAGATCGCGCGGATCCTTCAAGTGGCGGTTTTCCTGCCCGTCGCGTTGACCCAGCGGTGAGGTCCTTTCGTTCCGGACGGCGGTGAAATTTTCGTGACGTTCGGTTTCACGCGCCCAGGCGATCGCGGGTTGACAGCCCGGCGGTCTGAGCATTTTATTCGGGTCACGGGGATATGCGATCTCCCCGCGAGGCGTCATGCCCAAGAATCGCGTCCTGATCAACAAGGACGCAGCGTGTCAGCATCGAGCACCTACCTTTCACCCGACAAACTGTGTCGATCGGTACGCTCGGCGCCCGGGCCGACGCCGGGCCTGACCGCGGCGTCGTGGCCTTTCGCGCATGTTCGACGGCGCCCTCGCGCAGTTGAACGCAGGTCTTCCTCCTACACGACCGATGTTGCCGCGACAGGATCAAGAGATCGCACGACGCGCCGGCCAACAAGGTCAGGTGCAGCCGGGAGCAGGACTACTTCTGGGGCTGGGACAACCAGGAGATCAGACATGCGAACATCGACGATTTATCGGGCAGCGCTCTTCGTAGCGCTTGCGGCGGGACTCTCGCCTGCCCGCGCTCTGACCCAAGACGAGCTCGTCGCCAAGATCCAGGCGGCCGGCTACTCGCAGGTGACCGACGTCAAATCGACCGCCGAGGGCATCACGGCCAAGGCTGTGAAGGACGGCAAGCCGGTGACTCTCGTCGTCGACAGCAGCGGCCAAATCAAAGAGCGAAACTGAGATGGAGGACGCGCACGATGAAACTCAGAATCTGGTCCCTGGCCGTGACCGGCCTCGCTCTCGCCTACTTGCCCTTCGTCTACATGGCACGCGCGCAAGCGATCGATTGGCAAAAGGTCGACGAGACCCTCGGCCGGAAGGCCGCGGTCTCCGATGACGTCCACCGCTACGGCTTTCCACGTAGCGACCTTTCGGTGACCCTGGACGGCGTGACGATCAAGCCTTCGCTGGCGCTCGGCGGATGGGTCGCCTTCAAACCTGGACACGGTGGCGCCATGGTCATGGGCGACCTTGTGCTGCTCGATACCGAAATCAATCCCGTGATGGCGAAGATGATCGCGAGCGGTCTCGAAATCACCGCCGTGCACAATCATCTGCTGCGCGCGAGCCCGGCGACGTTCTACATGCACGTGGCCGGCCACGGTGCCCCCCTCAAGCTGGCCTCGGCGATCCGTGATGCGCTGGCCGAGAGCAAGACGCCATTGACGGTCGCGGCCCCGGTGGCCCAACCACCGGCCGTCGATCTCGACACCGCGAAGCTCGACCAGATCATCGGTGTCAAAGGCCAAGTTAACGGCGGCGTCTACCAGTTCAACGTGAAGCGGCGCGACCCGATCACGCAAGACGGCATGCCGTTGACGCCCGTCGGCCCGATGGGCGTCGCGATCGGCATCAATTTCCAGCCGACCGGGGGCGGGAAGGCAGCCATCACGGGCGATTTCGTGCTAACCAGCGACGAGGTCAACCCCGTCATCCTGGCGCTGCGGACGCACGGCATCGAGGTGACGGCGCTGCACAGCCACATGCTGGACGAGCAGCCGCGGCTTTTCTTCATGCACTTCTGGGCGAATGACGACGCCGTGAAGCTCGCCGAGGGTTTGCGCGCGTCTCTCGACAAAACTGCCAGCACTAGGAATTGACTTGCCGGCAAAGATGTCGTGCAGACTTTCCGCAGTCGAGAAGTCTGTTTCGGGAAAGAAAAGATGCCAACAAGCCGACCGGCAGCGAAAGCGCAATAAGCATGATGGGAGAGGTCGTCGGAAAGCCTAGAGACTGAGCCCCCCTACGCCGGAAAAATCGCGTGGCCTGCAGCCCAAGCAAGCCGGCCGTGCCTATGTTGAGTTGTTCAAATCTTGACGTGGGCTGTAGCCATCCTTTGAGGTAACCGTACCGGCCTTGGCGTTGACGGTAATTTGTTACCTTAGAAGAGCTAGGGGTCGTCTGGTCACCGCTATTACTGGGCGGCTCCTAGGGGACCTTGGGCGACTCCGTAGAGGCGCCAACTTGTACCAGCCCCATTGGCTGCCCTGGCGCCGCGTGCCTGCAAAAACCGCCCTGTGGGGCTCCCGAGCGGCGGTTAGCTAAACCGCTGGCCAATGCCTGCAAGTATATGTTTAAGCGCAATTAATTGTTGGGAACGAAGTGATTGGGTAACGGTAGGGTATAGGACATTTCGCTTTATCAATCTTAGGTTGAGTGCTAGTATTACCTATGACTTTTGCCGCGGCCCGCCGCTTGGCTCGTTACTTTCGAGCGTTAGGCTATCAAGTGCGTCTTCAGAAACACGCGCTTCCGGCGACAGCGCCGTTCTACACGGTTCAAAAATGCCTAGTTCCGAGCGCTGATCCCGCCGCGAAGCTCGTGAAAAACGGAACGAGCAAGAGGAATTCTACAGTCGGCTGGCGCCAATCGGGTGCATGAAATCTGCGCCAGTAACGTATGAACATGCGGCAAGCTTGCTCAATCCGAAGCAACTGCTCGAGATGACGGACGCAAGCGATATCGGGATCGCGGGCCGCAGGAAATCTTGATCTCGCGCTCACCGACCACCTTTCCACCTTTCTCAGGCAATCCGGGACGCTTTTTTCGGAGGATGGAGACGATAGGCGTCTGTAAGCAAATCTATTCTCTGCTGCTTTTGGTCCAAGCGAGATGCGCCTGCACTCGCCCTAAACTGTCAGCGTTGTCAGTGGCAAACTTCAATTTTTCCAAATCATCGAAGCCAAGCCGAACGGCGGTGGAAAGGCTTTCAACAACCTCGCGATCCAAATCGTCCTGTTCAGAGAACGGATCGAGCTCCAGCACCGTGTATGAAACGATGCTGAGAATGAAAGATATTGCCCTAGGGATCACCGACCCGATCATCTCGCGCGACCTTGGGCAGGACAGAGCTGATCCTGAGTGTGGATCGCCGCCTAGGACAACCTCGATTTCATTGATGGGCTTGCCTCTAACCCACGCGATAATTCCGGGACGCAAATCATTCAGCACATCGGTGTCGACCACGCCTGCCTTCTTCCTGCCGGTACTGGCCCGGGCGGCTCCCGCGACGTCGAAAAGCAACAACGTACGAACCTCCTCGTCGTCCTTCAGCCAAGCGAATACCCAAACGATCCATCTACGGATCGTCGTGGGCAACTTTCCAGCATCGCTCGAGATTCGACTCCTTAGCCTGACTAGCACGTTAGCTGGTAAGCCGCTTTTGGACGCCAGGGCGAAAACCGTGCCCTCTATCCCATCTTCTACATCGTCTTCAACCGCTTTCTTGATCAGCGCAACTTTAACGTCGAACTCCTTCTGCTCAGCCGCCCTGCGCGCCGCATACGCGGCCAAGGAGCGTTTGAAATCAAACATTGACGGCTCGTTATCCTCGTCTTCCGATTCACGCAAAAGCGCCATGCGGTTGATTGTGTAGCGAACATCTCGATCTAAGTTCTCTCCATCCGCTAAACGATCCAGCACAACCTCCAGCGGATCAGTAATAGTCACGCAGCGATCATTCTCTGGCAACACCGCGCGCAATTTTTTTATGACATCAGGACTCAAGCCCTTCCCTTTGGAGAATGAAATGATCGGTTCAGGTATCAGCAAAACGACACCGTTCGCTAAATGCCCGGCGCGTCCCGCTCTGGCAGCGGCATTGAGAATTTCGTGAGCCTCTAAATCCTCTCTGCCCTCTTCTGAAGCGCGCTTGTCGCCAGCTAGGACGGCTAGTTGCGCCGGAAGATTCAACCCTTGAGCAAGCGTCGGAGTCGCAACGATGACGGTTGCCCCATCAGAGCGCCTGAACATGCTTTCTGCTAGCTCTCGCTCCAACCGAAACATCGCAGCATTGTGCGGAACGGCTGCCACGGCTCCGCTGAGAAGCGAATGCTTCAAGTCACCTAGTTCCAGCTCAAGCGCATCCCACTTTGATTGTTCGTCCTCAGTCGGCGCGATAGTCTTGCCGAGAGCTGTCGCTATGTCGGAGGCTGTCGACACAGCATCATTCTTTGTGTTTACAAACACGATGGTTTTCAAACCATTGCGTGCCGCGTCCGCCGATATTGCAGCAGCGACTTTATTGGAGTTTGGCTTCAGGTGAATGCCGCTACCACGAAGTTCGCCGGTCAGTCGCACTCGCGAGTTCAGGAGCGGCGTGAAAGAACAAAACACTCTTCTTTCGATTAGCCAATTATGTTGCAAACCCCAAATAGCAGCTGGTTGAACAACTAGTTTGTCAGCCGCAGCGGTCCTTAGGCCCTTGGCACGCTTTCCAGCCTGCTTGTCGCCCGCTGCCTGGATCTTAAGCGCACCCCTTATAGCTGCAGCAATCTCGTCGTCCTGATAAATTACAACACCGCGGGCTTGCCTGCTCGGCTTCCAGAGAAGATCAACATGCACGCAATCTCTCGCGGTAAGCTCAGCTATCCAATCCGCAAACTCCGCCGCGTTCTTGAGCATGGCGGACAAGAACAGAAAGTCTGAGCCGGGAACGACATGATTGAACGCGAGCACGCACAACATGCTGTCTAGCGCCCTCCTAATCTTCCCGGACTGCGGGCTGAGAAGGTGGCATTCGTCAAAAACGAGCAGACCGACGTCGTCAAATACGGTTGGCGCGAACGACAACATTGCAAGACACCGCTCTGGCGTCATCACTTCGATCTCCTTTAGCTGCGTATCCGACAGCATAAGCAGATCGAAGTCGCTCGACACGACAGAACCAAGCAGATCCTTTGGAAACATCTTCTGCAAATCGCGCGTCAACTGCTCGACCAACGCATGAGTGGGTGCAAGGAAGACAACCTTCTTCTTCCTAGCAAGGGTACCAGCAATTTTTAGCGAAGAGAGTGTGGTTTTTCCGGCCCCGGTTGGCAGAACGACTACCGCCGATTTGCCAGTCTCATAGAAATGAACCGCTATTGCCTGACGATGATTAGGCCAAACGAAAGGCGCGCTGTCGGCTCTATGACGTAGCCACTTCTTCCAAAAATTGCTGTCTGCGCCATCCGGTGGCGTCAGCCGCGTTAAGGCCGCATCCCGTATCCCGTCGCTCGCCGACAGGAGCAACGAAGCCAGGTGGCGCGGACCCGCATAGGTCGTGAAGAGATCGCCCGTAAGAGTGTCGTCTCCTTCGGCCGAATGAGATGAAAGTTCCAACACCTTCCGAAACGCCGCGTCTGGGCTGTCGAAACGTCTGCCTGTCGCCTCGGGGACCGGCGTCGACAAAATTTGAGATGCGAGCAGCTCGATTCCACAAATCAGCGCTTCGAGCAAAGCCTTCAGCGCTTGGCGTTGCAGCTCGATGTTGAGTGTCTGCGGCCGACGCCATCGCCCGGCGCGAGCAATAATTTCCGCGAGATTTCCGCGAGCCAAATCGCGCACGTGATCAGCAATAATCCGCGCTTCGTAAACCTGGTCACGGCGCTCGCGTCCGATCAGCGTCGCGGCTTCATAGGCATCTGCGTATTGCTCTGCAGCAAGAAACAGCAAAGCCGCTGCAATCGTGGGATCAACTTGCTCGCGGTCGACGTGAGGTCTTAATACAGCATCTTCGGGTAACTGTTTCCGTGCGAGTATCTGCTGCGCCGTTCCGGCCACGAATGCGGATGCTCGCCTAACGCTGGCATCGTCGTGAACCGAGGTAATTACCTCATAGGTATCGGCGATCCTTTCAAGCGGCCAATTGTCGGTATCACTTGCCTCGCTTGCGGCTGCTCCGCGCAAGCGAAGAGACATCAGCTGAGCGTAGTGGCGGGTGAGCCGACGCGGCAAGTCTTGCGCGTCGAGATCGGGAAGGCTCGGCGCCGATCGCAACATCGCGGAGGTTTCGGGATCAAACACCGGCGCCCTCCTTGGCCATCGCATCCAAAGCAGTCAATGCTTGCTGCGCAAGATCATCGAACCAATCACGAAGATCACCGTCCACGACAAAGGTCGCGCCGATGCGTTGCTGCGCGGTGATGCCCTTAAGCTTGTTGTAGCCCTTGAACAGCGCGACGCGTCCCGTTTCGGAGTCATGCTCCGCGGAGATCGCCAAGGCTGCCCGATAGCGGCGGTAAGCGAGATCGAGTACGCGCGAAGCTGCTTGAACTGCCGCGGTGCCATCTACGCCACTTTTCTCAATCAATGCTGACGCACCGGACACCAATTCAGGCCCGCGAAGGTTTTTATGATGATCGGCAAACGCTTTCATTACATCCCCCCGAAAAATCGCCCGGGGATTCTCTGAGCATTTATCCTCGAAAATAGTTGCAGATGTAATTTCCGGCGTTGACGCCGCAAGCTCGATCATCAAGCCATCGATGCCCTGTGTTGTAGCCTTGATGTGCGGATCCTTCATAAAGATCCGGGCGGTCCCAGCTTGGCGGGCCGCAATCCATGAAATCGCTTCGAAAAGGAAGCCGTCTCGTCTCCAGCGCGAAGAGTCCTTTTGCTCTGGAGTCGTGCCGACAATGCGGAGCTGCCGTTTCGCGGCATCGGTCAGGCTCTTGGCGCTGATAGCAGAAGCTGTTGGCGACAAGTCCTCGATGATTTTGGCGGCATGCAAAGCCTGGCCCATCGCAATCAACGCAATCAGTCGCGCGAGCCGGTTGGCGTCTTGTACCGTCCACCTACTGCCCGTCGAATTCGCATCAACAACGACAACGTCTGTAAGCAAGGCGCTTTTTTTCGCCTTTCCTACTTTTTTTGCTTTTGCGCCTTTAACTCCCGCACTACCTGCCATTTCCCAGGACGTCTCCTAAAGCGACATGCCAACAAGCTTACACACAACCTAACCTTGTTACCGCATACTGCGCTAGCATGAAGTGCACAAAACCTATTCTGCGGTGTGCGGCGTCGCGCCGACCGGCTTTCTCACTTCGGTCGGTTAGTTCTATTACTCTGCACGAAGTCTGGCGTTTCGTCGGCCCAATCCGCGCTACTCCGAGCTGGGCTTCCCGGGCCGTGGACATGGACATGGTCCGCAGCTGATGGTTTCGACTGGTCCGATTGAGGACCGCTTCACCCGAACGTTCAAGCGCAGCGTGTTCGCCTATTCGGTCCATCAACCCATCTGGTCGGCGCAGGTAATTAATGAGCTGGTGGTGCAGTACACCCGAGTTGATAAGGAGCACCGGAACGCGTGCATGATCTCTATATGGAGCCGCGCCCGGTCTAAGCCGAGTTTCGCCTCTTTCTCAGGACGAGGGCTGGCACGCGGAAGAGCGTCTTCGGGATTGCTGGCCGCAAGAAGGCCCGCCTTTAGATTTGGCAATATTCGGGGTAACGTTTCCAGATGATCGAGAACAGACCCGCCTCATTATTGGCAGACCCGGCCTACGGTGTCTTTCCGAAACCTCCCTACGCGGTGGATTGGTCATCCATTCCAGAACTGATCCGGGTCGCCACGCTCGACCTTGGTGGCGTTCAACCAGTCACCAAGGTGATGAGCGAGGCTGCGGGCGGAAAAATGTTCGACAAGCCCAGCGAGGGTGAGATCGCGCTATTTCAGGAGCGCGGGACGAACTTCCAGCTCGTATCCATCGTCCTGAGTTGCGTGCCAGGTGACGAGGTCGACGGAGTCCTTCAGGTCCGCCCCTTCGCGATGACGCTTATTCCCGCATCCAAACGCGAGAAGGTTCAGGAAACGACAATCGATTTGATCTCGAAGCTTGATATTGACGCGTGGCTTGCGAGCGAACCGACTTACTTTGGTTATGATCCTTTTTCAGGTGGATGGTCACTGTTCGGGCATATACCAGGCTTCGTGGAAGGTGGAAGCAAGGGTTATCTCGACGAGATCGGGATCGTAATTGACCAGTTCTTCCTAGCGACGGAAGTGCCTGAGGGCGACGAAATCCTTACGATGGATCTCAAGATGCCTTCCGAACAGATGAAAGCTCGGTACGAAAAGCATCGGCGCAAATTGTTCTTCACGCCCTTCAAACAGGTTGAAGCTCGGCGGGTTTGGGGCGCCGAAACACCTATCGAGCTATTCGTGATCCAAGCACTTGCGAAAGAAAAGCTGTTTCCCGCGTGTCAGATGCTCATCATGAGCGATGGCGCGACTTTTCCTTCCTGGTATCACCTGTGGAATGACGTCGAGTTTCGCCACACTGACGGCCTGGTTACGGAAGCCGACTTATTCTTCCCGGATGAACGCGTCGCCGTGTTTTGCGATGGCGGGCATCATACGCGCGCCAAACAGAAGGCAAGAGATACCGCTATGACTGAGACGCTTGCAGCACTAGGCATTCGCTCCGTGCGCATTCCTGGCGATGAGATCAGGAACGACCTGCCGAAAGCCATCGCTCGGGTGAAGGAAGCGCTCGCCCAAAAGTAGCCCTCTCCTCACGGCGACCAAGTAGTCTTTCCTATGGGTTCTGACGGCCCAAAAACTTACTTTGTTGTTGCTTCGGGCTTCTATTTCACCACACTGCGCATGGGGGAGCGCAGATGGACGAAAGAATAGAGAGGGCTTTGCGAGCAGTCCGGTCGCTGGATGACCTGACCCGGCTTCAGCAAAATATTGAAAGGCAAAATGCCTCGACTGATGAGGTTCGGATCGCCATCCGGGCGAAGACTGCTGATCTGGGCCGCGCACTTGTTGTCGAAAAGACCGGATTGGATTTGAGCGACCTTTCGCCGGCCGAAGAAAAAATCATAAGAGCTGTAAGCGAATACGCTGGCATCCAGAAGCGCCAAGGTAACCCAACGACGCGGACGTTCGGCCAATTGAAAAACCGGGGCCTATTGGCTGCCGCCGAGGTGTCAGTGATGAAGTCAAAGCCAACGCAGGGCTTTGAGGCATTGGCCGATGCCGACCTCGCCGACCTTTCCTACGAGCAAATCATCGTAGATCACCCGGAAGAGTTCTCCGCGCGTGCTCAATGGTACGCGCGCCGCACCTTAGGACTTCAAAACGACAGTGACACGCCCCCCGCACCTGGAGTGAGCCTCACGCAAGAGCGGACCGAGAAACTGATCGGCTGGTGGCGAGATCGAGCCGCGGCCCATGGCGGATACCTTAATTCGTTTACAAACGCGCAGGCCGCTGCCGCTATCGGCCTTACAGATATGAACCGGCATGGACGCGTGTTCGGCAACATTCAATCCCGTGTCGACTATGCTTGTTATGATCTCGGTTTACCGCCGTTAGGTCTGACAGCAACTGAACCGTTCGATATGGCGTGGGCGCAAGGTGACAGAGACTGGTCATTTCCAATTGAGATTATGCAAGGTGCTGCTCGCGAGCGGCAATGGAGCCGTCAGGATTTTGACAGTCTCTTACGAAGGACTCGCGAACTGCCCGGTCAAGCGCACACGTCATGGAAGCGCGAGCTAAACGTCAATCTAGAAGACGTTCAAGCATGGGCGTCCGGCCTTGCAGATGCAGGCCCGATTGAGAGCGCGGTTGAGGTAGACGAAGAAGCTGACGAACCAACGAGCAAGCGTAATCCGTCTTGGAATCGAGAAGAGCTAATACTCGCGCTCAACTTATATCTTCAACATCGCGGTTCACCCCCCTCCAAAACAAGTAGGGAGGTGGCTGAACTCTCGGCGCTTTTGAATAGGCTCATGATGACAAACACGTCTGAGGCCGAAACCTTCAGAAACGTCAATGGCGTTTACATGAAGATGATGAACTTCAGACGTTTTGACCCTGAATACACGGCAGATGGCAGGGTTGGCTTAACTCGGGGCAATAAGCTTGAAGAGGTCATCTGGAACGAGTTTTCGCAAAATCCATCCGCCCTTGCTACTGAGGTTGCCCGCATTCTTGCCGGTCTACCTGTAAGCGGCCAAGAGACCGCTCCTTACTGGGTCTTTGTTTGCAACCCGAAGAAGTGGGCGATTGATCGTTTCCTCGACAAAAACATTGAATATGACACCTGGGGAATTCGGCCTTCTGATCGTGATCGTTTTGCTCCCGGCCAGCTCGGCATCGTTCGTGTAGGCGTTGATCGTCGGACCATCGAAGAGCGTGATGGCAAGCCGCCACTGGAGGCTGGTATCTACGCGATATGCGAGGTCGACAGCAACGTTTTCGAAGGCGCGGAAGCAAATGACGCGTCCTGGAATGACGGCGCGGGCCGCGAGCCAGGATGGCCGACTGTTCGGATTCGCTACTTGCGAACCTATCTGCACAGACCGCTTACGATTGAGCGATTGCGAAACGACACGCCGACAATCTCTCCATTGCTCTTAGATGGGTTTCAAGCTGCATCATTCCCCATCAGCGCCGACGATTTCCATTCTGTCGTCGATCTCCTAGGCGAAGACATCCAAGAAATTGTCAACAAGGCCGATGAGCCATCAGACTCCTCGGGTAATCTGACGGCACTTCAGAAGAAATACATTCATGCGAGCCTCGAAATTAAGGAACGCGTCAGCAAATACATCGAACGCGGAAGCGTAGGTAGCTACGTGAAAAAGCAAATCGGATTCAAATGTCAGGTGTGTGAGGTCCTTGGCCGCGATCCGTTTGGATTCAAGAAGAAAAATGGTGAGCCATATGTAGAGGCGCACCATGTGATGCCTGTCTCCGAACTGCAAATTGGGTCACTGGCTGCATCCAACATAATGATCGTCTGTGCAAACCATCATCGTCAGATGCATTATGGTGGCATCGACGTTCAGATCGGAGATGCCGCTTTCGAGTTCGTTATCGAGGAGCGGTGGATCAAGATTCCCCGTTTTTCGGCGGGAGAATGGCAGGACGGCGCGAACTAAGCTATAAACGACGCCGCACATACCTCCGCGAACGGTAGAGTCGGAAATCCTGGACCGGCTCAGGTCGTTGAGCCGTGCGCTGAAGAGCTTCACAATAATGCTTACACCTTCGGAGAACTTTTGCTCGGCATCGAGTCCCTCGCTATGCACCCTCAGAAAGGATTCTTTCGACACTGGGGTTAAGTACATTCTACCTATTCGGCTGACGGGATCGAGCCGCCAGAAGGTCGACACCCCATTATGCTCGCAGAGCCCTAAATCAAAATACACCGGTACGGTACTGGACTGCCAATCGCGCAACAGCGCGCATTCTTCGTGACTGGCTACGTGAAGGATGAACGGCGGTTGGCCCCACGCGCATGGTCCAATACACTTCAATAGCTGCACAACATCGCGTTTGCGTCTGCGGCCATCTACGACCCAAACCATCTTACGATAAAATGCCTCGCGAGCTACGCGCTCTTCAAGTTCAAAAATGAGTGCTGAAACTCGATGACCGTGCCACCCTTCGTTTTGACGTCTGCGACATGCTTCTCGCCGTTCAATGCGATCTGAATGATTTCCTGCCAATCCTGGGGAAATTCGTTTTTCCATGCCCTATGCCATTCTGTTTCGAGCTCCCACCATTGGTCACAAACGCGAATTCCACGGTGCGCCCAATGCCGGACCCTAAGATCCCCGCACTTCGCAACCATGGGGGCGCCGCAAGACGGGCATGCGCCGAAGAGCCCAGGTTGGGCCTCTCGCCGTTGCCCTTCGATGTCCGCGAACTTCATATTTCCTCACGAACCGTACAGCGATTTGATCCACTTCCAGAAGCGCTGCCAGAGACCCTCATTTGCGTACATCGCCGCGTAGTGAACCTTCCTGCGCTCTTGCTCGCCCTGGCGCCCGGCCGCGATCCGCGCGGCAGACCACTGATCGTGCCAGACGATTTTTCCGTTCTGGATGACGTAGTGCGATTGGCAGGCTTTCTGCCAATTACCGATCGACGGCCAGACGCTTGGTCCGCCGGTGGTTTCCTTGACCGACCATTCCGTTGGGCCGAGAGGCGTGCGAATCTTCTCACCGCATCCACACGCACACAGATGCGCTGCAGTGCCAAATTTTTCAGACACGTAAAGGATACCGGGCTCAAGCTGCTTCGGCATGTACTCGACGCGTTGGAGTGTAAGAGCGCTAAGCTTCACTTTGGTTCGACCGAATAATCATCTTAAAATCGTTGAGACCGAAAATAAAATTGAACGCCTCGGGATCGTCCTCAAGGTAGAAGCCCTTGAATTGCTTGTACCGGATCATTGCCATCGCAGCGTTGAGTGCATTCAGTTCACTGATCTGTATATTTGTCTTGTAAACATCGTCCGGCCGGTCGGCCAACGGGGCCAGCGCCATATCTTTGACCTGCTGCCCCTGCTTTTCTGAATAGTAGCTCGCCCTCATCATACCAGAGATCGGGCCATTCTTTCGGTTCAGCCCCATGCCAACGTCGATAAAAGGGATCTTCTTTGCCATGAGCAAATCAAAGATGCCGGCGCGCGAGCTGCCCTTATCGACGCAGACGAAGACGAACGTGACGCCCTCTAGATCATCAACACAAGAAGCGTCCACGAATTTCGGGGTCAGCTTGAGCCCGTGCCGGAAATTCTCGTACCGAGCCTGATACACGTCGGCCTTGGAACGCTTGAACTCGGCGTCGTCGAACCGACCCGGTGAACGAAACGCGTTGTGAACGTGAAAAGGGTCGACGTCGAAGCCTCGGATTTCCTTAACCGGCGTCTTGACGAGAAAATCCAGCAGGTAAGCCCCAGTACCGCCTAGGCCAATAACCGCGACGATTTCGTCTTTAAACTTGGCAGCAAGGTCGGTGATTTCGGCGCGACTGGTCAAGGTGTCCTGAATCTTGAAAACAGAATCATCTGCGATCTTCTCGACGGATCGGAATGTCAGTACCGTACCGCCGTGACGCGCGATCGCCGGCCCTGAAATAATACCCACATAGCTTTCGATCTTGGCGAAGAAGTCCGCGAACGGAACCAACTGCCCATCAACGCGTGGCTTGTTCGAAAATTGCCGTTGAACGACCACGTCGGCGGCAGCCTCGCTTAGTGCTAAAGTGGTCGTACCCCCGCCGAGATTGGTGATCGGAGTGCCGTCCAGATTGTGCGGATGCGATCCAGCAAAGAAGATCTGATGATCGTCTTGCACGACGTGGTCCGGATCGGTGAAAACGAGCTTCGTGGCGATCGCACCGACTTGCAGTTCCAGCTTGTCATCGAGATAAAGAATATCGCGGATGATTAGACATTTGCTGTCAAAACCAACCGCGTATCCTCGCTCGACGAGCCGGCGGATGTCTTCGTTATGACTGACCAGTTTCTGAAACATTGAAGATCATTCCGTCTTTGACTTTGACCGACTCGCCCTTGACCAAGTCGCTCTCGGGCTTGTTGCCCTGACCCTTCTTGTACGTGACTGAGTAGGTGATCTCGGGGTGCTGGGCGTAATCGGGAACCTCAAGGGTCACCACCTCGTCGTAGGTGATTTCGTTTTTGGTCCATTCATGCGGCGTGCCCTCCACGATGATCGTGAGAGCGTGGTCGTTGCCACCGCCGCCACCTTGACCGGGGTTACCGCCGCCCTGACCCGGGTCCCCGCCACCCCCGTGTCCTTCATTTCCATTGGTCATTGTAGTTCTCCTGTTCTTTAGTGTTTCTTGTCACGCGGCGGGAACGGGTCGCGGCCCGGAGCAACGGTGTCCGAGTCTCGCCACTTTCCGTCGCGGCCCTGAATGCGCACTTCACCGCCACCGAGGCCACGAACCGTGGACTTGGCCTGCTGCTCGGCACGGCTCTGCTTGTGGTGCACACTTTCGGGTGCGCCGACTCCGCCCTTCTTCACGGCCCAATCATCGCCGTGCCGGACAACAAACCTGTCGTTCTTGGACATCATCAACTCCGCTTTTCAGGGCTTGCGCCTTGCGATTCCGCCATGGCATGATTGCCACGATCGCCATGATGATGACGCGAAATGGCGAAATCGTCAAGTTCCACATAACGAAAACACCATGACCTCCGAACAACCCATTGATATCTTTAAAGAACGCCTCAAAGCCGCGAGGAACCTTCGCGGTCTGAATCAGGCTGAACTTGCCGCTAAATCCGGGTTGCCGCCTGCTTCGGTGTCTCACTTCGAGTCAGGCCCCCGGAAACCTTCGTTCGATAACCTGAAGGCGCTGGCCTCAGCTCTCGATGTCACCACCGACTATCTGCTTGGGCGTTCTGATACGCCCGATGCATCTGCGGAAACGGTCGGACGTCTTCACCGCGATCTTGGAAAACTGACAGAGCAGGATTTGAAGCTGGCGACCGAGTTCGTCGATCTCCTCGTGAAGCGGGGCGTGAAAGAAGGCGAATGACCCGCAAACCTGGCCCGGCCCGCCGCAGTGTTGCCGAAGCAGCGGCGGGTTCGGTGCTGCGGCAGATGAAGATCGAGGGGCTGTGGGTAGACCCCGAAGCAATTGCAGCCAGCAAGGGCATCGTCGTGAAAGCGAAGCCCGATACTGCATCGGGCGTCTCGGGCATGCTGATCAAGGCCGGAGACAAATTCGGCATCATGTATGCTACGGACATTCCCAGCCGTGGTTTCCAAAGATTCAGCATCAGCCACGAGCTTGGGCATTACTTCATCGAAGGCCATCCCGAAGCGTTGCTTACGACTGGCATCCATCAATCCCGCGCCGGATTCGTGTCAGGTGATCCATATGAGCAAGAAGCCGATCACTTTGCAGCAGCCCTTCTCATGCCCGAGCTTCCATTCAAGAAAGCCATCGCCGATCACGATGCTGGGCTCGGCTGCGTAGAAACACTTCGCAAAGAGTGCGAAACATCCCTTACGGCCACGGCCATTCGCTACAGCTCGCTTACGTCTGACGGCGTCGCAGTTATTTGCAGTGCTGGCGACGCCATTGATTGGTGTTTCATGTCGGACGGCCTCAAGCAGGCAAAAGGTCTTAGCTGGCTGCGGAAGGGTACGCCTGTCCCCGCCGGTACGGTCACTGCCAGCTTCAATGCAAAGCCTGAGAACATTCGCACCGGCGAACGTGATGCTGGCGACGGCCAGCTGAACGATTGGCTGGGTGGCGAGCGTGTCTATCGTGTGAGTGAGGAAGTCGTCGGCCTCGGCCGGTACGGACGGACACTCACCATCCTCACCTGCAAGAACCTGAGTCTGCGCGCTGAAGCCGAAGAATTGGAAGACGACGAAGACGCACTCGTTGAAAGCTGGAAGCCACGATTCCGAAAGTAGCCAAGCACAGAGTTATCTTCTTCTCTTTATGTCAGCTCTTCCTCACAAGGCCGGACAGGAATGTTTAATCCGACCGGCCTCCCGAAAAGGAAGGCAGCACTGCGAACAACTTTCCAGTGTCAGGATTCGAAAACGTGCCCCCCACACTAGCTGAACGCATGCAAAATTTGCGTAACCTGGACCGCCGATGTGAGAGCCGTGGCGCAGTTGGCAATATAGGCATGAAAAAGCGGAGGCTAGAACACGTTACCCCAGGCGTTACCCAATAGGAAAAATAGGGTAGGCGCGCGGCCTGAATTTTAAACCAAGTGACTGTATTTAGTGGCGATCCCGGCATGACTCGAACATGCGACCTACGGTTTAGGAAACCGTCGCTCTATCCGGCTGAGCTACGGGACCGCGGAACCCGGCGTCGCGGGTTCGGTCCCCTCATAGCAGAGCAGGATACGGTTCGCCAGCCGCAAGGCGGGCCATCGTCAACCCGAACAACGAGGTTGTACAATCGCTTCTGGATCGCCCCTGCGGAGCAGCCCACATGATCGACAGCATCAGCGCCATCACGCTCGGCACCCATGACATGGCGCGCGCCGTGCACTTCTACCGCTCGCTCGGGTTCGAGCTGCTGTATGGCGGCGAGGCCGCGGCATTCACCAGCTTTCGCGCCGGCAGTGGCTATCTCAACCTGACGGCGCAGCCGGACGACAAGCACTGGTCCTGGTGGGGGCGCGTCATCTTCTACGTTGCCGACGTCGACGCGACCTATGAGCAGGCGCGCGCCGCAGGATGGCATCCGTCGACCACGCCGCGCGATGCGGAATGGGGCGAGCGTTACTTCCATCTCAGCGACCCGGACGGCCATGAGCTCAGTTTCGCGCGGCCATTGTCCTGACCCGATAAGTCGCAGTCGCTGACGTTCCCCAAAGTGCAAGTAGCGCTGTCTCCGCCGCTGTGGCAAGCTAGGCGCGGTTTCCTCAAGCGAGAATTGCATCTTGGTTCTGACCAGGGAGGACGACCATGGTGACCTATGTCGTGCTGGGAAATTTCACTGATCAGGGAGTCCGCAACGTCAAGGACTCGCCGAAGCGGGCCGAGGCCTTCAAGGAGATGGCCAAAACGTTCGGCGTGACCGTGAAAGAGATCGTCTGGACGCAGGGACGATATGACATTGTGACCGTTATCGAGGCTCCGGATGAGGCTGCCGCGATGTCGCTCGGCCTTAGTCTCGGCGCACTCGGCAATGTCCGCACCGAAACGCTGCGCGCGTTCTCGGCAGCAGATATGAAAAACATCGTCGGCAAGATGCTCTGACGCTCAAGCCCGCGCGCGTGCACTGGACCTGGGATGGTGTCCCGGGGAGAGGATTCTCACGCCCTGATATTGTTGTCCTTCACCACCTTGCCCCAATAGGCGACCTGCCTGTCGAAGAAGGTCTTGAAGGCGGCGCCGTCCTGGAGCAGCAGCGTCATGTGCTGGGTATCCTTGAGCTGGGCGGCGGTCGCGGGCTCGCTCAGGATCTCCCTGGACGCCGCCGCGAAGGCTGCGACGACGTCAGGCGGCGTGCCCGCGGGCGCGAAGATGCCCCACCAGGCCAACGTCTCGAAATCGGGAAAGCCCGCCTCGATCGCGGTCTGCGTATCAGGCAGGGCCGGCAGCCGCTCGCGGCCGAGCTGCAGGATCGGACGCAGCATGTTGGTGCCGAGCTGGGCGGCGACCAGCGCCGCCGATCCCGCGATGAGATCGACATGGCCGCCGAGCACATCATTCATCGCTGGGCCGCCGCCGCGATAGGGCACGTGCATGATCTCGACGCCGGCCTTGCTGCCGAGCACGGTCATGGCGAGATGGCCGAGCGTGCCGATGCCGACGGATGCATATTTCACCGCACCAGGGCTCGCCTTGCAGGCCGCCACCACGTCGGCAAAGCTCTTATAGGGACGGTCGGCACCCGCCGCGATCACGTAAGGCGCGGTGCCGATCAGCAGCACCGGCATCAGCTCGCGCTCGACGTCCACCGGCGGCTTGTCGAGGATGGACGGAATCACCGCGTGGGAATCGAAGGTGACCAGGAAGTTCGAGCCGTCCGCCGGGCTCTTGGCAACCTGTGCCGCACCGAGCGCGCCAGCGGCGCCCGATTTGTTCTCGACCACGACGATGCGGCCGAGCTTGGTTTGCAGATTGCTCTGCAGCAGCCGCGCCATCGCATCGGTCGATCCACCCGGCGGAAACGGCACCACCAGCGTGATCTTGCCGGCCTGCGCCATCGCCGGCGTCATTGCGAAAATGGCCGGTGCGGCCAACAGCGTGCGTCGTGTGATGGTCATGGTCCCCTCCCTTTTTGTCTTCAGCGCCGGCTTTTGCTCTTTGGCGCTGGAGCATGATCCGGAAAAGTGTGCAGCGGCTTTCCGAAAGGATCATGCAAAAATGATACATCTAAAGCGCAAAGCGCTTTAGCTCGTGCCGAAGCCCGACCCCGCTTTCTTGTATTCTGGTCGAGGCGGGCTGAAGATGTCCAGCACCCGCGCACCATCGGGGCCGGCGCGCATGGTGTGCGGCACGTTGCCCGGGGTGCGCCAGAAATCGCCCTTCTTCACCGGGATCTCTTCGTCGCCCTGGACGCGGATGGCGGAGCCATCGAGCAGGACGCCCCATTGCTCCTCGGGATGATGATGCAGCGTGCCTTGCGCGTGCGGCGCCAGCGTCACCACCGACAGCATCGCCTGCTCGCCGGAGAAGATGCGCGTGGTCACTCCGGCCGCCAGCTCACGGAACAACCCGTCGCCGGGATCGTCGATGTTGTGAAATTCGTCTTTCTGGCTCACGCCATCCTCCCTTCAACGTCTATTTTGCAGCAGACTGGCTCACGACAGTCAGAAGCCGATCTTTGAACTCGGCCTTCAAGGTCACGTACACGCTGGACCAATGCCCAGCCTTGAAGTCGCAGCCGCCTTTCGGACAATAGTCTTTATCGTGATGGTCGCCGCTAAGAACGCCAAACAGGGTCATTCGATTATCGCGCATGCGAAACAGAGCGCTACCGGACGCCCCAACCTCAAACTCGCAGTTCGTTTGGAATATCGCCCAGTCCATGACCGCGCGCACCTGACACTCCTGCAGCGTCTTGTTGAACTGTCCGTACTTGTCCTTCTTTCCCGTGGCTTCGATATCATAACCGACGACCGCCAGAACATGCTCCAGCTCGGCTAGAATTTCCGTCCGTTCGTAGATCTCGTAAGGCATCACTTCCGCGGGAAACGCGAGTTTTGCGACAGCCCAATCGTTGACAACCGCTCTTGGGGCAGCATCGGCGCAGGTGCCCATCCATAGGCTCGCCGACAAAGGAATGATCCGCCTCTCCGCTCCCCAATAGTACTCGAAGATGCACTTCTCGGGTGACGTATGTGGCTTGCAAAGGTCCCGAAACGCGTGAGCGGCCGCCGTGATCACGTCGCGCGCTCCGGTGACCTGGGCACTGCTGGCTCCGCCAGGGCATCGCAGGGCTCCACTCGCCGCAAAGCGCTTTTCCACCTCACTCGGAGACAGACCTTTTGCCTTTGCGTATGCCTCTTCCGTCATTCGCCGCACTGAATCTGTCGACGAGACCGTGACGAACGGCGGCTGGGGATCATTGCCGTAGGCCTCGTTGTTTCCAGAGACCAACAAAAAGAGAACACCAGGCAGGACGAATGCGTAGCTCCTCAACATTTAAAGCAACCTCAGCATCAAAGGCATGAGAGAACTTTGGCCGAAACAAAGGTCGTGAAATCATTCTCCAAGATAGCAAAGGGCCGACTTCGACTTGCGATCAGTTCAGCCTTGCCTTGACTTAAGCGCTGCCGGATCACGCCTTTCCATATGAGCCCTGGTAGCGACCCTCGCGGATCGCCTTCAATGTCTCCTCCTCGCGCGCGACCTGGGTGCGGACCGCTTCGAGAAGCGCGGCGGCACCCGCGGCAGGAAACGACACCACGCCATCCTCGTCGCCGACGACGATGTCGCCGGGCGCGATCACGCTGCCGCCGATCGTCACAGGCACGTTGATCTCGCCGGGACCGTTCTTGTAGGGGCCACGATGGATCACGGCGCGGGCATAGCAGGGGAAGTCGTCGGCCGCGAAGGCGGCGACATCGCGGATCGCGCCGTCGATGACATAGCCTTCCGCTTTGCGCCATTGCGCGATGTTCTTCATGATCTCGCCGACCAGCGCCCGCGTCTCGTCGCCGCCGCCATCGACCACGATGACGTCGCCGGGACCGACCAGGTCGAGCGCGCGGTGGATGGCGAGATTGTCGCCCGGGCGGGTACGCACCGTGAAGGCCGTCCCCACGAGCTTGCCGCCGCGATGATAGGGCTTCAATCCAACCGCGCCGGGCAAACGGGCGAGATTGTCCGAAATGACCGAGGTCGGCGCATTCCGAAAGCCCTTGATGATCTCGGCCGGCGGCTTCGGCACGCTGTTCGCTGCGATCGTGATCGTCATGTCGCAATATCCTTCTGTAATTTTTCTATTCGGCGCGCGCCCGCGCCTACGCCGGCCAAATCCGGAAGGCGCGCGCTTCCTTCAACCACGCTGCGCGTTCGTCGCGCAACAGCGTGCGGCGGACCTTCCCGGAATCATCGCGCCGCGCGGCACATCGGACAGGGGCAGCAACATTGCACGTCTCCATTTCGTTCTTGTTCGCTTTTTCTTGTTCGTTTTTCTTGGCGTCGCCTCGAATAAGGCGCTCGCGGGGCGAAGTGTAGCAGCCGGCCAGCGCGACGCTGTGACTCCTGCGCCACGTCAAGCACAAAATGTCAGCATCGCAGCCATGAAATTCCCAGGTTCCATGGGTGACAAGCCGGCGATAAAGAGGCAAGAATCTGTCTCGACTCGGGGCGGGTTGAGTTTTGCAGGGAATGCTCTCGTAGAATGTCGGTCGTAGTTGCATCGCGTCGTGCGGCGCTGTTTGTCGTTGCCGCAGCAGGATTTTTTCTGCTGACGCTGCCGCATGCCCAGGCGCAATGGTGGAAGCGCGCGCCGGTCGACTTCGAGGAGTGCGCTGACGCCGCCGAGAAATCGCCGACCAAGGCTGAGAAGACATCCGCCCTTGCCGATTGCAACGCCAAGTTTGCCGGCCGCCGCAAGCCAGGCGGCGGCTATTCCTATTACGACTTCCTGCAGGATCGCACCTTCGACATCGCCGGACCCAATCCGACGCCGGAGGAGCAGAAGAAGATCGACGAAGCCTACACCGCCTATCTCGCCAAGGAGCGCCGCAACAACGAAGCCGCCCAGGCCACCGCGCGTCAACAGCGCGAGCAGCAAGAGCAACAGGCGCGGCAACTGCAGCAGATCGCATTGCGAACCGAGGTCGAGCGCGTGCCTATCCCCATCGAGCGGCCGAAAGTGCAGCAGACCGTCGGCCAGCGAAAGGGCGCAGCGTGCACCAAGGGCTCGTTCTCCTGCGAATGGCCGCGGCTATCGGAAAGCTTGAACGATCTGAAGAAGCTGTTCAACCCGACACCGAGCAAGCCGGCGAAGAAGAGCTGAGCTGCAGCCCTCAGTGCGAGATGACCGTAGGGTGGGCAAAGGCGCAAAGCGCCGTGCCCACCATTCATTTGTGATTGAGAGAGATGGTGGGCACGCTTCGCTTTGCCCACCCTACGAGAGCGTCGCACCTCACTTCGTGTGCTTCTTCTTACCGTGCTTCGGTTTGGCCACCGGCACATCCGCCGGCGCCGTTACCGTCGGCGAACTCCCCAACTGCGACCGACTCTCCTGCAATCGCCTATCATAGCCGGGAGAGTTCTGGACTGTCGGCGGCCTCGCATAGGCCAGCGTCGATGCGCCGCAGAGTGTCGCCAGCGCTATTCCCATCGTCCAACCACGTTTCATCGCGCTCCTCCTCGCACTCACGCCGACCCGCGGATCTGCTGCGGCGTCAGACGCGGCGGTCCGTTGCCGGCCGCCTCGGCGTCCTTGATCAGCGCAACAATGCGGCGCATCAGCGGCACCTCGACATGGTTTTGCTCGGCGAGCGCGATGACCGCTCCTTGCAGATAGTCGATCTCGGTCTTGCGGCCGTGTTTCAGGTCCTGCCACATCGAGGAGCGCGCCTCGGGATCGATCTTCATGGTTCGTCCCAGGATCACGTTGAAGATCATGTCGGGCAGTCGCAGCAAGGCCGGCGTCCGGTTCATCGGGATCGGCGTCGCCGAGATAGGCGCGATGCCGGCGGCCTTCAGCGCGGCGAGCCCCTCGGCCATCTGGTCCGCGAACAGCCTGCGCCAATCGCGGTTGGCCAGTTGCGCGGCGAGCGGCATGTCGGACAGCGCGCTGAGCGCGTTGTTCAGATTGATGATCAGCTTGCCCCATTGCACGCCGGTGATGTCACCGCTTGCGCGCATGGCAAGGCCGGGCACCGAGAGCGCCGCCGCGGTGTTCTCGGCGTCCTGGCCGATATGGATGTCGCCGGAGGTCGAGCGATGGAAGCGTCCCTCGCCCATCGCAATCACGTTGAACGGCACCATGCCGGCGAGCACGCGGCGGCCGCCAAGAGGGCTGCAAAGCCGCTCGCGCAGCACCGCGACATTGCCGATGCCGTTCTGAAGCGAGACGATGACGGCATCCTCAGGCGCGTGCTGCGCGATCTGGTCCGCGACGTCGGCGGTGTCGGCGCTCTTCACCGTGACCAACACGATGCCGGCGCTGTGGAAGATCGCAGGATCCTCCGACAGCGCGAGCTGGCCCGCGCCGAGCTTGTTCTCGGAGCCGTCGAAATCGGTCAGAAGCAGGCCGAACCGCTCGATCTCGGTCTTCACCCGCGGCCGCACCAGCAGCGCGACGCGGCGGCCCGCGGCCGCCAGCGTGCCGCCGACGAAGCAGCCGATGGCACCCGCGCCGGCCACCACGATCGGTCGATCCGTCATCACCTCACCTTGCTCCCTGAACGACCCGCCTTCGATAGCAGAGGCGGGGCCGGCAACCAATCGCGTCGCATCCGACTTGTAACGGTCATGACTGCCCCATATGTTTTCGCCCCGGGGGCAGTCAGCGGCGAGCGCTCGCCGAACGAGACGCCAAAGGAGAGCACCATGGGTCTACTCGACGTCCTCAACGGCATGCAGAACGGTCCGCGTGGCCCCAGTGCACCAAGCTCCGAAAAATCCTCCGGCGGCATGTCGCCGATGACCATGGCGCTGCTCGGCCTGCTCGCCTGGAAGGCGTTCAAGCACATGACCGCAAACCAATCCGGCACGGCACCGCAACCGTCGCCGACGCCCGCCCCTCCGCCGGTGAACGCGGACAGCGGCGGTCTTGGCGGTCTCGGAGGCCTACTCAAGGGCGGCCTCGGCGGCTTGCTTGCGGGCGGCGCGGCCGGCACCGTGCTCAGCGGCGGGCTCGGCGATCTCCTCAACCAGCTCCAGCAGGGCGGCCATGGCGATGCCGCGAACTCCTGGGTCGGCAAGGGTGAGAACAAGCCGATCGCACCGGGCGATCTCGCCAGCGCCCTCGGCGCCGATCAGATCGAGAGCCTGTCAGCCCAGAGCGGCCTGTCGCGCGAGGAGCTGCTCAACGGTCTCAGCCAGTATCTGCCGCAGGTCATCGACCATTTGACGCCGGACGGACGGCTGCCGACCGAGAACGAGATCTCGGGCAGACTTTAATCAAACTCTGATCGACGCATTCTCGGGAAGGGAAGCACACTCATGAGCATGGGCGGCCTGTTGTGGATCATCGTCGTCGGCTTCGTCGCCGGCCTCATCGCGCGCTGGCTGGCGCCGGGACCGAATAACCCGAGCGGCTTCATCCTCACCACCATCCTCGGCATCGCCGGCGCATTTCTGGCGACCTTCGTCGGCCAGGCGATTGGCCATTACAGTCCCGACCAGGGCGCCGGCTTCATCATGGCCACCATTGGCGCAGTGGTGGTGCTGTTCATCTGGCACCGGCTGGTGGCGAGCGGCGTGATCAAGGGGTAGCGGCGCAACGATAAGGAAGGCTCGCTGCCTCCGCATCGTCATGCCCGGGCTTGACCCGGGCATCCACGTCTTTCGGTCCGCGCAGCCACACGTGGATGGCCGGATCAAGCCCGGCCATGACGAGGAGAGAGCGCGTCCGCCTCACGTAATCAAATGCATCCCCGCGTCCATGCGCACGACCTCGCCGGTCATGTTGCTGGAGGCCGGCATTGCCAGGAAGCAGACGAGCTGCGCGATGTCCTCCGCGCTTGAAGCAACCTTCAGCGGCACCTTCGCCACCACGCTGTCGCGCACCTGCTTGGCGCCGGCCTCGCCGCGGCCCTTGGTGAACCAGGGCGTGTCGATATAGCCGGGGCATACGGTATTGACGCGGATCAGCGGCGCCAGCGCGCGCGACAGCGACAACGTCATGGTGTTGAGCGCGCCCTTGCTGGCGGCGTAGGCGATCGACGAGCCGACGCCGCTGATGCCGGCGACCGAGGACACGTTGACCACAGCGGAGGGCCGCCCCGAGACCTTCGCGCCGGCCTCGAGCAGGCTGCGCGCCGCGCGCACCATCTGGAACGGGCCGATGGTGTTGACACCATAGACCCGTTGGAAATCTTCGGCCGACAAGCCGTCGAGATCGGCGTGGGCTACGTGCTTGGTGGTGCCGGCATTGTTGACCAGGATATCGAGCCGCCCCCACCCGCTGGCGGCCGCGACGATCTTGCGGCAATCGTCGTCCTTCGAAACGTCGCCCTGCGCGACCAGCACCTCCGCCGCGCCGGCCTTGCGGCAGGTCTCAGCCATGGCCTCGGCCTCGGTCTTGCTCGACGAATAGTTGATGACGAGCCGCGCCCCGCTGCGCGCGAGAATTTCCGCGGTCGCGGCGCCCAGGCCTGAGGCTGACCCCGTCACGATTGCGCACAAGCCGTCCTTTGCCATCCGGAATTTCCTTCCCTCTGTAAATTGCTGGCGCCCTGTTTAGCGAGTTTGCCGCGCCCTGCAAATCGAGCAAACTCCGCTAAGCGGAATTAGCCCGTTGTTACTTGCGTCCATGCCGGCGCCGCAGGTTGACCTGCGATCAACGCTTGTCAGGGCCATGGCTTTTTCGGATCATCGGGCGCAAGAAGACCTGCGCGGCTCGCTCAACCAGGCGGCACGCGCCAACGGCAAAACACGGGGAACGCTGTGGCGGAGAGTGACAACATCGTCGTCGAGACCGCGGAGAAGATCTTCGCCGATCTCGCCGATCCGCAAACCATCAACAACGACAAGAAGAATTCCTGGCAGGGGCCGCTGTGGCAGGGGCTGAGCGAAGCCGGCCTGCCATTGTCCTGGGTGCCCGATGATCTCGGCGGCTCCGGCGCCAGCCTTGCCGACGGCTTTGCGCTGCTGAACGCCGCCGGCCGTTTTGCCGTCGCGGTTCCGCTGGCCGAGACCATGCTGGCGGGCTGGTTGCTGGCCCAGGCGAAGATCGCTTCGCCCGAGGGCGAGATGACGGTGCTGCCGGCCTCACCAAAGGATCGCATCACCCTCGATGCCGACGGCTCACTCTCCGGCCGCGCCCGCGGCGTGCCCTTTGCGAAGGCGGCCAAGCATTTTGCAGTGCTCGCACATGGCAAGGACGGCGTCTCGATCGCGCTGGTCGATGCGACCAAGGCGCGGATCGAGGGCGGGCTCAATGTCGGCTACGACCACAGCGACACCGTGACGCTCGACAGGGTCCAGCCCGTCACGCTCAAGGCTGCGCCGAAGGGTTTTGACCAGACCACGCTGATGCTGATGGGCGGCGTTGCGCGCAGCCTGCAGATCGCGGGCGCGCTGGAATCGATGCTCGACATCTCGGTGCGCTATTCCAACGAGCGCGTCGCCTTCGAGAAGAAGATCTCGAAATTCCAGGCCGTGCAGCACAATCTGGCGCGCCTCGCCGGCGAATCCGCCGCCGCCCTTGCGGCTGCGACCTCGGCCGCCGACGCCATCGCGAATGCCAAGGTCTTTGACGACGAGGTCTATCTCGAAGCCGCCGCGGCAAAGATCCGCTGCGCGGAGGCCGCGGAAAAAGGCGGCGCCATCGCACATCAGGTGCACGGCGCGATCGGTTTCACCCTCGAGCACATCCTGCACCGCTATTCGCTGCGGGCGCTGGCCTGGCGCGACGATTTCGGATCGGAGAGCCATTGGGCCGTCGAGCTCGGCAAGCTGGTCGCCACCAGAGGCGCCGACGAGTTGTGGCCGCTCGTGGCATCGCGCTGATCAGGGAGAGAAACACATGACCGCTGCGCTCCGTTTCGATCCGATCCGCCTGCCCGAAAAATGCGAGCAACTCCGCAAGGAAGTGCGCGCCTTCCTCGCCGAGGAAATCGCCGCCGGCACATTCGATCCGCACAAGCCCAACCGCGAAGACACCGACGCACCGGAATTCTCCCGCCGGGTCGGCGCCAAGGGCTGGCTTGGCATGACCTGGCCGAAGAAATATGGCGGCCAGGAGCGCTCCTTCCTCGAACGTTACGTGGTGACCGAAGAGATGCGCGTGGCCAACGCGCCGACGCGGCGCTTCTTCGTCGCCGACCGCCAGAGCGGGCCGGTGCTGCTGAAATACGCGCCCGAACATATCAAGATGGAGATCCTGCCGCGCATCTGCCGCGGCGAGATCTGCTTTGCGATCGGCATGAGCGAGCCGAACTCTGGGTCCGACCTGTTCGCCGCGAAGACGCGCGCGACCAGGACCGACGGCGGCTATCTCATCAACGGCACCAAGATCTGGACCTCGTCGGCGCACATCGCCGACTACATGATCGCGATCTTCCGGACCTCGCCGCCGACCAAGGAAAACCGCCGCCACGGCCTGACCCAGTTCCTGGTGAAGATGAAGCAGCCGGGCATCCAGGTGAACCCGATCGGCCAGATCACCGGCCAGTACGAATTCAACGAGGTCGTCTTCACCGATCACTTCATTCCTGACGATCACGTGCTCGGCGAGGTCGACGGCGCCTGGAAGCAGGCGACGAGCGAGCTCGCCTATGAGCGCTCCGGCCCCGAGCGTTTCCTCGAAACTTATTACGTGCTGACCGAGCTGGTCCGCGCGGTCGGCCCCAACCCGGACACGCGCAGCGCCGAAGGCATCGGCCGCCTGGTGGCGCAGCTCCACACCATGCGGCGCATGTCGGTTTCGGTCGCCGGCATGCTCGAGGCCGGCAAGGAGCCGGTGGTCGAGGCCTCCATCGTCAAGGATATCGGCACGGTCTGGGAGCAGCAGCTGCCGCATCGGGTGCGAGATCTCGCCGCCTTCGTCGAGGAGACCGCGACCAACCGCGAGACGCTCGAGCGGCAGCTCGACTTCGCCATCAAGACCGCACCGAAACTCACCATCCAGGGCGGCACCACCGAGGTGCTGCGCGGCATCATCGCCCGCGGACTTGGTTTGCGCTAATCAATCGAGGACATCATGAGCACCTACAAAGATATCGGCGTCGAGAAGGTCGGGCACGTCGGCACCATCGAGATCCGCCGGCCGCCGCTGAACTTCTTCGACATCTCGCTGATCAACCAGATCGCGGACGCGCTCGACGAATTCGATCGCGACATCGAGATCCGCGCCTCGGTGCTGTCGGCACAGGGCAAGGCGTTCTGCGCCGGCGCCAACTTCCAGGATCCGGCACGGCAGGCGCAGGAAGCGCGCGAGGCCGAGAAGAAGGGCGACCCCGCCGACAGCCTCGGGCCGATCAATCATCTCTACATCCAGGCCGTGCGCATCTTCCGCGCCAAGAAGCCGATCGTCGCCGCCGTGCAGGGCGCCGCCATCGGTGGCGGATTGGGCCTCGCCGTCTCCGCCGATTTCCGCATCACCTGCCCTGAGGCACGCTTCTCCGCGAATTTCACCAAGCTCGGCTTCCATCCCGGCTTCGGTCTGACCGTGACGTTGCCCGAGCTGATCGGCAAGAACAACGCCGAGCTGATGTTCTACACCAGCCGCCGCGTCACCGGCGAAGAAGCCTACAAATGGGGCCTTGCCAACGAGCTCGTGCCGCAGGACCAGGTCAAGGCGGCCGCGATGAAGCTCGCCGGCGAGATCGCCGAATGCTCCCCGCTCGGCCTGCTCTCCACCCGCGCCACGATGCGCAATGGGCTCGCCGATCGGGTGATGGCCGCCACCAATCACGAGCTAGCCGAGCAGACGCGGCTGCGCGCGACGGAGGATTTTAAGGAAGGCGTGAAGGCGACGGAAGAGCGGCGGGCTGCGAATTTCAGGGGAAGGTGAGCGCGATGCTGTAGGGTGGGCAAAGGCGCGCAAGCGGCGTGCCCACCATTTTGCTTCCAATGAAAAGAGGCGTGGGCACGCTTCGCTTTGCCCACCCTACGCTTTGCTCTGTTAGCTCACGCGGAACGTCACCCCGCCCAGCAAGAACTCGTTCCCCGCCACTGCATGCCCCCTCTCCCGGGCCACATGCAGCATGCGCGCCACGTCGGTCACACGAAACTCCAGTGCGCTCATGATCTCGCTGGCGCCTTTCACGAAGCGGAAGGTCGCATTGGGCAGTTTCAGTTCGGCGCCGCTCGGCGCAACGCCGATGATCTTGCCCCAATGCTCCGCCAGCCCCTGCGGATCCGGGCTTTGCATCTCCACCGCCGTCAGCGCCTGCGTCACGTCTTTGCAGATGAATTGTTGCCAATCCGGCCCCGCCGGCGGGTACGGCCCCAAGATATCGTCGCTGCCTTCGGTATGGTTGAACTCGATGAAGGCGGCGCGGCAGTCGCGGGGGTGAAGCTGGACGCCGTGATAGGGCGCGTGGTCGATGACGTTGGCGGTGCGCACGCCCATCGCATTGGCGTTGCGCCCGCGGTCGTCGGGATCGTTACAGCAGAAGATCGCCATATAGCCGCCGCGGCCGCCTGTTTTCTCGATGAAGCGGCCGGCCGTAGTACCGCCCTTGAAGGGCGCGACCACCTCCAGCAAAATCGTGTCGACCGGGAGCAGCGCGTTCTCCAGGCCGTATTTGGCGACATTGCCGTCGCGGTAGCACACTGTGAGGCCCATGATCTCCGCGATGTCGGAGACGACAGGCGCGAGCTGCGGCGCAACCAGGCAGATCTGTCGAAGCCGCATATAGGGCGCCATGGTCACGCGCCCCTGAGCGTCGGCTTGCGCTTCTCCACAAAGGCCTTGGCGGCCTCCTTGTGATCCTCGGTGTCGCCGCAGCGGGTGTGATGGATCGCCTCGCCGTCGAAGCAATCCTCCAGCGCCAGATGCTCGGCATTGTTGATGTTGCGCTTGATGAAGCCGAGCGCGATCGAGGGCCCCTGCGCCAGCGACAGCGCGAGCTCGTGCGCGGCGGTATCGATCTCGGTGTCGGGCACGACCTTCGTCACCATTCCGATCGCATGCGCTTCCCTGGCGGTCAGCACCGGCGACATCAGATAGAGCTCGCGCGCCCGCGCGCTGCCGAGCAGCTGGGTGAGGAAATAGGTGCCGCCGTAATCGCCGGAGAAGCCGACTTTTGCGAAAGCGGTGGTGATCTTGCAGGATTCGCTTGCGATGCGCAGGTCGCAGGACAGCGCCATCGACAGGCCCGCGCCGGCGGCCGCGCCGTCGAGCTGCGCCACTACGGGCTTCGGCATCTGGTGCAGGATGCGCGAGACCTCCATGCCGCGGCGCAAATTCGCAAGCTTCTGCTCGAACGGCAGCGGCGCGCGGCCTGCCGCCATCGACTTGACGTCGCCGCCGACGCAGAACGAGCCGCCGGCGCCCTTGAACAACACGGCGCGCACCTCGGGATCATCGGCCGCACGCCGGGCCGCTTCGACCAGCCCGGTCACCATTTCGGGGTTGAGCGCATTCTTCCGCTCGGGCCGGTTCATGGTGATGGTGAGCAGCCCGCCTTCGAGCTTTTGCAGGACCATGTCGTTCATGAGGCGTCTCCCTTGTTGTTGCTTGACCGAGCTATCGCCACACCGTCATTGCGTGGAGCCCTTGCAATGAAGCAATCCAGACTGTCTCTGCGGAAACATCTCGGGATTGCTTCGCTTCGCTCGCAATGACGAGACCTACTTCTTCACCAGCGGGCAGCGCGACTGCTCCAGCGACTGGAACGCCTCGCTGCCGGGCACGGTGGTGAGCAGCTTGTAATCGTCCCAGCGGCCCTTCGATTCCGACGGCTTCTTCACCTCGAACAGATACATGTCGTGGATCATGCGGCCGTCCTCGCGGATCTTGCCATTCTTGGCGAAAAAGTCGTTGATCGGGGTTTCCTTCATCACCTTCATCACAGTGGCCGCGTCGGTCGTCCCGGCCGCTTTCACCGCCTTCAGGTAATGCGTCACGGAGGAATAGACGCCGGCCTGCGCCGAGGTCGGCGGCCGCTTCACGCGCTCCTGGAAGCGCTTGGAGAAGGCGCGGGTTTCGTCGTTCATGTCCCAGTAGAACGCTTCCGCCAGCAGCAGGCCCTGAGCGGTCTCGAGCCCGATCGAGTCGATGTCGGTGACGAAAACAAGCAGCGGCGAGACCTTCTGGCCGCCCTTCATGATCCCAAATTCGGCCGCCTGCTTGATGGCGTTGACGGTGTCGCCGCCGGCATTGGCAAGACCAATCACCTTGGCCTTGGAGGCCTGGGCCTGCAGCAGGAACGACGAGAAATCCGAGCTGTTGAGCGGATGGCGCACGCTGCCGAGCACCTTGCCGCCGGTCTTGGTGACGACCGCGCTGGTGTCCTTCTCCAGATCCTGGCCGAAGGCGTAGTCGGCGGTGAGGAAGTACCAGCTGTCGAGACCCGTCTTCACGGCGGCAAGGCCGGTGACGTTGGCCTGGCCGTAGGTGTCGAACACGTAGTGCACGGTATAGGGGCCGCAGGCCTCGTTGCTGAGACGGATCGAGCCCGGGCCGTTGAAGATCACGATCTTGTTGCGCGCCTTGGCGATCTCGCCGGCGGCAAGCGCAGTCGCGGAGGCCGCGACGTCGTAGAGCATCTCGACGCCCTGGTTGTCGAGCATGTCCCGGGCGATGTTGGCTGAGAGATCGGCCTTGTTCTGATGGTCGGCCGCGAGCACCTGAATCTTGCGTCCGAGCACCTCGCCGCCAAAATCCTCGACGGCCATCTTGGCCGCGGTCTCGCTGCCGGGGCCGGTGATGTCCGCATAGAGGCTCGACATGTCCAAGATGCCGCCGATCTTCAGCGGTGGCTTGTCCTCGGCCTGCACGGCGCTCGCGCTGAGGGCAAACGCTGCAGCGAAAATGCCCGACAAAACATGCTTCATGGAAAACGATCTCCCTTATCGCGCCGTGCTCTGATGGCGGCTTGGTTATTGCTCTTGGTTATCGCTGTTGCCGCAATCATGCCGCATGCGCAAGAGCGCAGCAAGCGCGGGGACGTTGCGAGAGTAGGATTGCGGTTTTCGTTTTCCGCAAAACGGAATGGTGCGATGACGCGAGATGTTTCGCCGCCGTCATTGCGAGCGTGAAACGTACCAGGGAAGCCCCACACTCGCCGCCGTAGGGTGGGCAAAGGCGCACTCTTCGCGCCGTGCCCACCACCCGCGCGATTGGCAAAGACGTGGGCACGCTTCGCTTTGCCCACCCTACAGGGCCCCTCTTCGTCGTTGGCGTCGTTTGAGTTATGATCGACACGCAACGCAATCTCTCCGGGTCACGTGACGCGACTGCTTCATCTCATCGTCGTATTTGTCCTCGTCGCGACTACCGCGCTCGCCAGTCCGTGCCAGTTCGAGTCCCAGGGCGAAGGCCGCGTCGCGGCCATCGTCGATGCGCGCAGCGTGCGCCTGAACGACGGCCGCGAGATCCGTCTCGCCGGCATCGAACCGACCGCGGCCACGAAGCAGGCGCTGACATCGCTGCTCGCCGGCCGCGACGTGACCTTCCGCGGCAGCGACGACACGCCCGACCGCTACGGGCGCCAGGGCGCGCTGGTCTTCATCGGCGAAAGCGACACCTCGGTGCAGGCCATGCTGCTCGCCGAGGGCGAGGCCATGGTCTCCGCCGAGATCACGGACAAGGACTGCGCGGCCGCCCTGATGGCGTCGGAAGCAGCGGCACGGCGCCAAAAAAAGGGCAGTTGGGCTGACCCGTCGGCCATAAAAAACACGGAAAGTCCGGACGATATTTTGGCAGGGATCGGGCGTTTTGTGGTGGTCGAGGGTAAAGTCCTGTCGGTCCGGCAAGCTGGGGCAATGACCTACCTCAACTTCGGACGAAACTGGACACGGGGCTTTGCGGCGACTATTTCAAAACGCACGCTGCCGGCATTCGAAAGCGCCGGCATTACCCTTAAGTCCCTGGAGAATAAGCGTATTCGAATTCGGGGCTGGGTCGAGGGGAATACGGGGCCGCGTATCGATATACGCCTCGTAGGACAGGTCGAATTGCTAGGCGCAAACGAACCGACAGGGGTAAGGCCTTAAGCGGGCCGGGCACGGGTTAAGCGACGTGAATGGGGTGCTAGAACGGCACGGACGAGGTGATGGCCGCCGCCTGCGGGCTGCGCCGGCCGCGCTATGCCTTGTCCTGGGCACGGCGCTGACGGGCTGCGGCGATATGGGCCGGTTCCAGACGGCTGCGGCGCCCACCGCCGTGGCGATGCCGAAGCCGAAGCCGGCCGTCGCCCAGACCCCCGCCACCGAGAAGGAGCACGAGCGCATCCTGGCGAGCTATGGCGGCACTTATGACGATCCCAGGCTCGAATCACTCGTCAGCAAGACCGTCGACCGGCTGGTCGCGGCCTCCGACCGTCCCGACCAAGGCTACAAGGTCACCATCCTCAATTCCGGCGCGGTGAACGCCTTCGCGCTGCCGAACGGCCAACTCTATGTCACGCGCGGCCTGCTTGCGCTTGCGAGCGACACCTCGGAATTGTCCTCCGTGCTCAGCCACGAGATGGCGCATGTGCTGTCCAAGCACGCCGCGATGCGCGAGGACCAGGCGCGCCAGGCCGCGATCGTCACCCGCGTCGTCACCGACATGAGCAACGATCCCGATCTCACCGCGCTGGCGCTGGCCAAGACCAAGCTCACCATGGCGAGCTTTTCGCGCAAGCAGGAGATCGAGGCCGATGGCATCGGCGTCGGCATCTCGGCCAAGGCGCATTTCGACCCCTATGGTGCGGCACGCTTCCTGTCGGCGATGGAGCGCAATGCCGAGCTGAAGGCCGGCAAGTCTTCGCTCGATCCGCGCGCGCAGGATTTCACCTCGTCGCATCCGGCGACCCCGGAGCGCGTGCAGAACGCGCAGAACATCGCACGGCAATACACCGCGCCTGAAGGCGCCGAGCGCGACCGCGAGAGCTATCTCGCCGCGATCGACAACCTCGTCTACGGCGAAGACCCCAGCGAAGGCTTCGTGCGCGGCCGCAGATTCCTGCATCCGAAGCTCGGCTTCACCTTCCAGGCGCCGGATAATTTCACGCTCGACAACACCGCCCAGGCCGTGATCGGCGTGCGCGAGGGCGGCGCACAGGCGATGCGTTTCGACGTGGTGCGCGTGCCGGCCGAGCAGTCGCTCGGCGACTACCTCAATTCCGGCTGGATGGAGGGCGTCGAGAAGGCCTCGACCGAGGATATCACGATCAATGGTTTTCCGGCCGCGTCCGCCACCGCCAAGGGCGACCAGTGGCAGTTCAAGGTCTACGCGCTGCGGTTCGGCAGCGACGTCTATCGCTTCATCTTCGCGACGCGGCAGAAGTCGACCGAGAGCGAGCGCAACGCGCGCGAGACCGTCAATTCATTCCGCCGCCTGACGCTCGAAGAGATCCAGGCGGCCCGGCCGCTGCGCATCAAGGTCATCACCGTGCAGCCCGGCGACACCGTGGAATCGCTGTCGCATCGCATGGCGGGTGTCGATCATCCCGCCGAGCGCTTCCGCGTGCTGAACGGGCTCGATCGCACCGCGCAGGTGAAGGTGCGTGATCGCGTGAAGATCGTGGCGGATTGACGCTGCGCGCGTAGCCGTGCGCGCTAAAACAGCAAATGCTGATCTGAGCTACAAATCGCGCTGCCGTAGGGTGGGCAAAGCGAAGCGTGCCCACCACCTCTCTCAATCATCGACAGATGGTGGGCACGGCGCTTACGCGCCTTTGCCCACCCTACGAGACCTGTGGTGCGGTGGCGATGCGAACCCTAGCGCCCCGTATCCATGTCGCCCTTCTCGCGCTGGCCGCTGAGCCAGAGCGCGAGCAAGGTCCAGAAGGCGCCGGACAAGAGATAGGCACCCGAGGCGATGACGCCGAGATTGGTGGCGAGCAGCAACGCGACCAGCGGCGCGAAGCCGGCGCCGAACAGCCAGGCCATGTCCGAGGTCAGCGCGGAAGCGGTGTAGCGGTACGCCTGCTTGAAGTTCGAGGCGATCGCGCCGGAGGACTGGCCGAAGGACAGGCCGAGCAGGATGAAGCCGATTACCATGTAGATCGTCTCGCCGAACGCGCCGGCGTCGAGCAGCTGCGGGGCAAAGCCGCTGTAGATCGCGATCGCGATCGCCGATCCCATCAGCAGCGATTTGCGCCCCACACGGTCGGCGATGATGCCGGAGATCACGATCGCGGCGACACCGAACACGGCGGCGACGATCTCGATGATCAAGAAGCGCACCGGGCTTTCGCGGGTGAACAGGAACACCCAGGACAGCGGAAACACCGTCACCATGTGGAACAGCGCGAAGCTCGCGAGCGGCGCGAACGCGCCAAGCATGATATTCTGGCCTTCGCGGGCGACGGTGTCGGAGATGCGGGCGGGCTGCAATTCGCGGGTCTCGAACAGCGAGGCATATTCCTCGGTCGTCACCATGCGCAGACGCGCGAACAGCGCCACGACGTTGATGGCAAAGGCAACGAAGAACGGATAGCGCCAGCCCCAGTCGAAGAAATCGTCGGCCGAGAGGTTACCGGCGAAATAGGCGAACAGCGCGCTCGCCACGATCAGCCCGAGCGGCGCGCCGAGCTGCGGCACCATCGCGTACCAGCCGCGCTTGGAGGCCGGTGCGTTCAGCGCCAGCAGCGACGCCATGCCGTCCCAGGCGCCGCCCCAGGCCAGACCCTGCGCGATGCGCGCCAGCGCCAGCAGCCAGATCGCGGCAACGCCGATGTCGTGATAGCTCGGCAGGAACGCCAGCGCGACGGTGGCGGTGCCGAGCAGGAACAGCGCCGAGATCAGCTTGGCCGTCTTGCCGTAGGCACGGTCGACCGTCATGAAAATGACGGTGCCGATGGGGCGGGCCATGAAGGCCAGCGCGAAGATCATGAAGGAATAGAGCGTACCGGTCAGCTCGCTCGCGAACGGGAACACCAGGCGCGGGAACACGATCACCGAGGCGATCGCGAAAACGAAGAAGTCGAAGAATTCCGAGGTGCGGCCGATGATGACGCCGATGGCGATCTCGCCGGGACTGGCCTGGTCGTGGCCGTGCTCGCCCGTGTGGAGGTCTGCCATTGCGGGGGTCTGTGCCGTCGCCATGCGTGCGCCCTTAACGTCCTGAAAACCAAAGCCGACCGCCCGGCGGGGCGCCAGGCAATCTGGCCCTGTCTGACCCAACATTTCGCACCGCAACATTGGACAAATTGTCCAATGTCCGGATTGCTGCGCCGCAGCTACCCATTGGCCCCGCAAAGGAAACTCATTCTCAAAGGCTCGGCCCGTGTCTCGTCTCAAGATCCTGGCGCTACTACCTCTGGCTGCTGCGCTCAGCGGCTGCGACTACGTCGTGCTGGCGCCAGCCGGCGATATCGCAGCGCAACAGCGCGACCTCGTCATCATCTCCACCGTCCTGATGCTCCTGATCGTCGTCCCCGTGATGGCGCTGACGGTGCTGTTCGCCTGGCGCTATCGCCAGTCCAACACGGACGCCCGCTACGAGCCGGATTGGGACCACTCGACCAAGCTCGAGCTGGTGATCTGGTCGGCCCCGCTTCTGATCATCGTTTGCCTGGGCGCGCTGACCTGGATGGGCACGCATCTGCTCGACCCCTATCGCACGCTCGGCCGCATCCATGCGGAGCGCGCCGTGGACCAGTCCAAGGCGCCGCTCGAGGTCGACGTCGTCGCGCTCGACTGGAAGTGGCTCTTTATCTATCCGGACTACGGCATCGCCACCGTCAACGAGCTCGCAGCTCCGGTCGATCGTCCGATCAAATTCCGCATCACGGCGTCCTCGGTGATGAACTCATTCTACATCCCCGCGCTCGCCGGTCAGATCTACGCGATGCCGGGCATGGAGACCAAGCTCCATGCCGTCGTCAACCACGCCGGCACCTATAAGGGCTTCTCGGCGAACTACAGCGGCGCCGGCTTCTCCGGCATGCACTTCAACTTTTGGGGTCTCGACGACAAGGGCTTTGACGCCTGGATCGCCAGCGCCAAATCCGCCGGCGGCTCGCTCGGCCGCGCCGAATATCTCCAGCTCGAAAAGCCGAGCCAGAACGAGCCGGTGCGCCGCTGGGGCACCGTCGATGCCGATCTCTACCGCCTGATTCTCAACATGTGCGTCGAGACCGGCAAGATGTGCCAGAGCGAGATGATGGCGATCGACGCCAAGGGCGGCGCCGGCCACCAGGGCCTGAACAACACGCTGCCGCTGGCCTACGACAAATACGCCCGCCGCGGCACCGCGCTTGGACCGGAGCCGAGCTTCGTCGCCGGCACCTGCACGCCAGATGCGCCGCAGGGCAAGACCACCGCCTCCATCACGGCACCCGTCGACACCGCGCCGCTGCTCGGCGCCGGCCTGAAGCGGCCATCCTTCACGCCGCTGAAGTCCTCGTCCTTCTTCCTCGGACAGCGTCCGAAGTCTGACTCCTAAAGAGAGTTCGCATGTCTCCTGATCTTCTCAAGCTCATCTTCGGCCGGCTCGGCTTCGAATCGCTGCCGCTGCACGAGCCGATCGTCGTCGGCACCTTCGCGGTGGTCGCGCTCGGCGGCGCCGCGCTGCTCGGCGGTCTCACCTATTTCCGTCTCTGGGGCTACCTCTGGCGCGAGTGGTTCACCACCGTCGACCACAAGCGCATCGGCATCATGTACATGATCCTCGGCATCGTGATGCTGCTGCGCGGCTTTGCCGACGCGCTGATGATGCGCGGCCAGCAGATGCTGGCGTTCAATGGCTCCGAAGGCTATCTCAACGCCCACCACTACGACCAGGTCTTCACCGCCCACGGCGTGATCATGATCTTCTTCGTGGCGATGCCGCTGGTCACCGGCCTGATGAACTACGTCGTGCCGCTGCAGATCGGCGCGCGCGACGTGTCGTTCCCGTTCCTGAACAATTTCAGCTTCTGGATGACGGTTGGCGGCGCGGTGCTGGTGATGGCCTCGCTGTTCATCGGCGAGTTCGCCCGCACCGGCTGGCTGGCTTATCCGCCGCTGTCGAACATCGGCTACAGTCCCGATGTCGGCGTCGACTATTACATCTGGGCACTGCAGGTCGCAGGCGTCGGCACGACACTATCCGGCATCAACCTGATCTGCACCATCGTCAAGCTGCGCTGCCCCGGCATGACCATGATGAAGATGCCGGTGTTCACCTGGACCTCGCTCTGCACCAACGTGCTGATCGTCGCCTCCTTCCCGGTCCTGACCGTCGTGCTCGCGCTGCTGTCGCTCGACCGCTATGTCGGCACCAACTTCTTCACGAACGATTTCGGCGGCAGCCCGATGATGTACGTGAACCTGATCTGGATCTGGGGCCATCCCGAAGTCTACATCCTGGTCCTCCCGGCCTTCGGCATCTTCTCTGAGGTGACCTCGACCTTCTCCGGCAAGCGGCTGTTCGGCTACACCTCGATGGTCTACGCCACCGTCGTCATCACCATCCTGTCGTACCTGGTCTGGCTGCATCACTTCTTCACGATGGGTTCGGGCGCCAGCGTCAACTCGTTCTTCGGCATCACCACGATGATCATCTCGATCCCGACGGGCGCGAAGATGTTCAACTGGCTGTTCACGATGTATCGCGGCCGTATCCGCTACGAGCTGCCGATGATGTGGACCATCGCCTTCATGCTGACCTTCGTGATCGGCGGCATGACCGGCGTGCTGCTGGCGGTGCCACCGGCCGACTTCGTGCTGCACAACAGCCTGTTCCTGATCGCGCACTTCCACAACGTGATCATCGGCGGCGTGGTGTTCGGCGCGTTCGCCGGCATCACCTACTGGTTTCCGAAGGCGTTCGGCTTCAAGCTCGATCCGTTCTGGGGCAAGATGTCGTTCTGGTTCTGGGTCACCGGCTTCTACCTCGCCTTCATGCCGCTCTACGTGCTCGGCCTGATGGGCGTGACTCGCCGCCTGCGCGTGTTCGACGATCCGTCCCTGCAGATCTGGTTCGTCATCGCCGCGATCGGCGCCGGCCTCGTCTTCCTCGGCATTCTCAGCATGCTGGTGCAGTTCGCGGTCAGCTTCCTCAGGCGCGAGCAGCTCAAGGACGTCACCGGCGATCCCTGGGATGCGCGCACGCTGGAATGGGCGACCTCCTCGCCGCCGCCGGACTACAACTTCGCCTTCACCCCCGTCGTTCACGACAATGACGCGTGGTGGGACATGAAGCGCCGGGGCTACCAGCGTCCGCTCACCGGGTTCAGGCCGATCCACATGCCCAGCAGCACCGGCACCGGCATCATCCTCGCCGGCCTCGCCACCGCGATGGGATTTGGCCTGATCTGGTACATCTGGTGGCTGGCGGCGTTGAGCTTCATCGCGATGCTCGCCGTCGGCATCGGTCACACCTTCAACTATCACCGCGACTTCGACATTCCGGCTGAAGACGTCATCCGGACCGAGGACGCGCGCACCAAGCTGCTCGCCGGAGCCAAGTAAATGACTGTTGCCGTCAATCCCTCCCAAACCGGCGAGCCGGTCTTCTACCTCGCCGACGAACACCCGCATCCGGAAGGCTGGAGCACCTCGCTCGGCTTCTGGATCTACCTGATGAGCGACTGCCTCATCTTCGCGATCCTGTTCGCCACCTTCGGCGTGCTCGGCGGCAATTACGCCGCCGGCCCGGCGCCGAAGGACCTGTTCGACCTCAATTTGGTCGCGGTGAACACCTCGATGCTGCTGCTGTCGTCGATCACCTACGGCTTCGCCATGCTGACGATGCAGCAGAACAAGATCGCGCAGACGCAAGTCTGGCTGGCGATCACCGGCCTGTTCGGCCTCGCCTTCATCGGCATCGAGCTCACCGAGTTCGCCCACATGATCCATGAGGGCGCGACGCCCCAGCGCAGCGCCTTCCTGTCTGCCTTCTTCACCCTGGTCGGCACCCACGGCCTGCACGTCTCCTGCGGCCTGATCTGGCTGGTGACGCTGATGGTGCAGGTCCAGAAGTTCGGCCTGATCGAGGCCAACCGCCGCCGTCTGATGTGCCTGTCGATGTTCTGGCACTTCCTCGACGTGGTCTGGATCGGCGTCTTCACCTTCGTCTATCTTCTGGGAGTTCTGCGATGAACACCGATACCCACGCCGCCAACGCGGACGACCACCACCACGAAGGCGGCCATGCCCACGGCACGTTCTCGAGCTATGTGCTCGGCTTCGTGCTCTCGGTCGTGCTCACCGCGATCCCGTTCTGGCTGGTGATGAGCGGCGCGCTGCCGAGCAAGCAGATCACCGCACTCGTCATCATGGCCTTCGCGGTCGTGCAGATCGTCGTGCACATGATCTACTTCCTGCACATGAACACGACGTCCGAGAACGGCTGGAGCATGATGGCCCTGATCTTCACCATCGTCATGGTGGTGATCGCGCTGTCGGGTTCGCTGTGGGTGATGAGCCATCTCAACAGCAACATGATGCCGATGCATCAGATGAGCGGAATGAAGTGAGCGAGGTGAGGACCGTGACGAGCAAGGCAAAAGGGATGCGTGGCCATGCTGCGCGCCCTTCCCTGTGGCTCACGGCCCTCTCGCTCATGGCCTTTGTGACCCTGATCGCGCTCGGCATCTGGCAGATCGAGCGGCGCGCCTGGAAGCTGGCGCTGATCGACCGGGTCGAGCAACGCGTTCATGCCCCGGCGGCGCCGATCCCCTCGCCCGCTTCGTGGTCCGCGGTCTCCGCCGCAAACGACGAATACAGGCATGTCAGCGTCGCCGGCCGCTTCCTGCATGATCGCGAGACGCTGGTTCAGGCCGTCACCGAGGAAGGCCCGGGCTATTGGGTGCTGACGCCGCTTCTGCGCGACGACGGCACGCAAATCCTGGTCAACCGCGGCTTCGTGCCGTCGGAGCGGCGCGAGGCATCGACGCGCAAGGACAGCAATCCGGATGGCCCGATCGAGATCACCGGCCTGCTCCGCATGACCGAGCCCAAAGGCGGGTTCCTCCGAAACAACGTGCCCCAGCACAACCGCTGGTACTCGCGGGATGTCGCAGGGATCGCGGCGGCCCGCGGTCTCCACGATGTCGCGCCCTTCTTCGTCGATGCCGGCGCCGGATCACAAATTGCCGGCGGTCCGATCGGCGGATTGACCGTGATCCGCTTTCCCAATAACCACCTGATCTACGCGCTGACGTGGTTTGCCCTGGCCTTCATGCTGGCCGGCAGGCTTTTCGTCACATTCGGCGGCGGGCTGTTCCGCCGCAAGAGAGCCTTGAAGGGCTTCGTCCACGAACCGGCCGGCGGCTTAGGTGCCACCGCGCACAGGACGGGATCAGATGCTGGAACGATCGTCGAACAGGCCTGACGACGGGAAGACGCTTTCCCAAACAATTGCGCATGGCGGGCTGGCCGTCACGCTGCAATCGCAGGCAGATGCGCGCAGCGAGCTGATCGGTGCTGCGCCGACCGACGACGAGACCAATCGCAAGAACATGGCGCTGCTGATCCAGCTGCGCTGGACCGCGGTGGTCGGCCAGATCGTGACCATCGGCGGCGTGCATTTTGGTCTCGGCATTCCCCTGCCGCTGGAGCGGATGGGCGCGGTGATCGGCGCGCTGGTGCTGCTCAACGTCTCCAGCCTGATCTGGGTGCGCCATCGCGCCGCGATCACCAACAACGAGCTGCTGGTCGCCCTGATGCTTGATGTCGCCGCGCTGACCGCGCAGCTTTATCTCAGCGGCGGTGCCACCAACCCCTTCACCTCGCTGTTCCTGCTGCAGGTGACGCTCGGCGCGGTGCTGCTCGATGCCCGCTCGACCTGGTCGCTGGTCGCGCTGACCTGCGCAAGCTTTGTCTGGCTGACGCTGGCATACCGCCCGCTCGACCTGCCGCCCAACCCGTTGAGCGAGACTTACACGCTCACGGTCGCCGGCATGCTGCTGGGCTTCGTGCTCAATGCCGTGCTGCTGGTCGTGTTCGTCACCCGCATCAATCGAAATCTGCGCGAGCGCGACGCACATCTGGCGGCATTCCGCCAGCATGCCGCCGAGCAGGACCACATCGTGCGCATGGGTCTGCTCGCCTCCGGCGCAGCGCATGAACTCGGCACGCCGCTGGCCTCGCTCTCGGTCATCCTCAGCGACTGGCGCCGCATGCCGGATCTTGCCGGCGATCAGGAGCTCGCCGAGGACCTCGCGGAGATGGAGACCTCGCTGCAACGCTGCAAGTCGATCGTGACCGGCATCCTGGTCTCGGCAGGCGAAGCGCGCGGCGAAGGCTCCTCGCCGACGACGGTAACGGCGTTCATGACCGCGCTGGTGGAAGAGTGGCGCAACGCGCGCTCGGCGCGGACGCTTTACTTCGTCAACACGTTCGGGACGGACGTAGCGATCGTCTCCGACATCGCGCTGAAGCAGGTGATCTTCAACGTGCTCGACAATGCCTATGAGGTCTCGCGCGACTGGGTCGAGCTCGTGGCCGAGCGCGAGGGCGACAACCTCGTGCTGTCGATCAGCGATCGCGGCCCGGGCTTTGCGCCGGAGATGCTGGCGCAGCTCGGAAAGCCCTATCAGTCGAGCAAGGGCCGCGCCGGCGGCGGGCTCGGACTGTTCCTGGTGGTGAACGTGGTGCGCAAGCTGGGCGGCAGCGTCACCGCCGAGAACCACAGAAAGCGGGGCGCCACCGTGCGCCTGACGCTGCCGCTCGCAACGCTGGCGATCGGAGGGAATTTTGACGCCTGACCGTTCGCTCATCGTCGTCGAGGACGATGCCGGCTTTGCGCGCACGCTGAAGCGCTCGTTCGAGCGCCGCGACTATGATGTCGTGCTGGCCGCCTCGATCGAAGAGGTGCGCCAGGTGCTGGAGGAGCGCTCGTTCAGCCATGCCGTGGTCGACCTCAAGCTCGGCGGCGCCTCGGGCCTCGCCTGCGTCGAGCTCTTGCACACCCATGACCCCGATATGCTGATCGTGGTGCTGACAGGCTTTGCCAGCATTGCCACCGCCGTCGAGGCGATCAAGCTGGGCGCCTGCCATTATCTGGCAAAACCCTCGAACACCGACGACATCGAAGCCGCCTTCACCAAGGCCGAGGGGAATACCGAGGTCGCGCTGGATGCGCGGCCGACCTCGATCAAGACGCTGGAATGGGAGCGCATCCACCAGACCCTGATCGAGACCGAGTTCAACATCTCGGAGGCGGCCCGCCGGCTTGGCATGCACCGCAGGACGCTGGCGAGGAAGCTCGAGAAGCGGCCCGTGAAGTAGGAGGAGCGCATCGAGGCTCCTCCTTGTTCCCTATTTGCCGAACCGCGCAATCAATTCGGCCAGCGCGACCTGGCCTTGGCACGATCCCGTTCCCGGATCGGAGCCGCCGTCCTCCAGAGCGGCGGCGTAGAGGACCGCGGGATCGGCTTCGAGGCGCGCTCGCAACGCCGCCAGCTTCGGCCAGCGGCTCCTCTCCGCAACCGCGTGGAAGTCGAGCCAGCGCGCGACGCCGACAAGCAAGGCATCGGCAAGGGTCGGCCGGTCCCCGAGCAGGAATTCCCGCGATTCGATCATCCCTTCGAGCTTGTCATGACGCTCGATGACCCTTGCGGTGCCAAAGGCGCGCAGGACCGACTTCGTGGCGGACTCCATGGCTTCGGCTTCCATTGCGGCCCACAGCGGTGCGAAGGCGGCGGTGAAACCGGTATTCACGAACGCCATGAGCTGATGCATGCGATCGGCTTGCCGCGATAAGGGATCGAAGCTGATCCGCCGCTCGATATCCCTGGCCTCTAACCAGCCCGCGATCGCCATCGTTTCCGTCAGCAGCTCGCCCTGCTCGGTGATGAACACTGGCGTCTCATGCCGCGGATTGATGCGGGCGTATGACGGGCCTCGCATCTCGCCCATCATGTCGACCCGACACAGCCGATATGGCTTACCCAGCCATTCGAGAGCCGCAACGAGCCCCATGGAGCTTCCCTTCGGGAAGCCGTAGAGTAGAATTGGGTCCATGATCCATTCTCCGTGATTTCTGATGATCACGCTGCGCAGCGGTGATGCGACCCTAGTCGCTCGTCGCATCAAGTAAATTACGAACTTTTTTGTAACCTGGAGGCGCCGATGAAGGATCTCGTGTCGAGATGTCCTATCGAGGAAGTGATGCAGATTCTGAGCGGTCGCTGGCCGACGCTGCTGATCTATTATTTGAAGCAGGGCACCAAGCGCTTCAGCGACTTGCGCCGGGACAATCCGACCATCTCGCACAGAATGCTCGCACTCGAGCTTCGCAAGCTGGAGGACGCCGGCATCATAAGCCGCACTGAATTCGGCGGATACCCGCTGCGCGTGGAGTACGATCTGACGCCCGCCGGTCACGCGGTCGTTCCATTGATCGACGCCTTGGGAAACTGGTGGACGTCGGTTGCAGCGGCGGCTGACGGAGAAAGCCGTCGGGATGAAATCGGCGTCTCGGCAAGGACGCAGCGGACTTGAAGCGAAGGCCCAAACGAGGAGACTGCCGTGACAATGCTCGTCGAGCGCCTCAACCTGCCTGCTGCGCTTTCGCCCGCGCCGAGCAAGCGTGACGCCGAAACAGTCCAGTTCGCTCAGGCTGCGCTGACATCCGCCAAGCGGGAAGGCCTGCAACTCGCGGTCCGGGCGCGCTATGTCGCCCTTCTCGTCATTGGCTGCCTGCTGCTGGTGATCAACCCGGCCTGGGAGCAGCTCTATTACGTGGCGCTGCTCGGCCTGTTCGCACTGATCGGCTGGGCCCAGGCCAGGGTTGGGCGGGTGGGCGTGTCACGGTCCGAATTGGCGCTCCTGTTCTGCGATCTGGCGTTGCTCACCCTCCTCATCGTGGTCCCTAATCCATTCGGGACGACGCACTGGCCGGTCGCGATGCAGTACCATTTCGGTAACTTCATCTATTTCTTCGTACTGCTCGCAGGCGCCACACTGGCCTATTCCTGGCGGACCGTGATTGCGGTCGGGGCGTGGACCGCCGCACTCTGGCTGGTCGGCATGGCCTGGGTGTGGTGGCAACCCGATCGCGATCCGGGGCTGACGGCCCGCATTGCCGCCGCAGTCGGCGACGATCACCGCTTGTTCGCAATGATCTCGCCCAGTGCGATCGGATTCCACCTTCGCACCCAGGAAATCGTCGTATTCATGATCGTGGCCATGACGTTGGCGCTCGCGGTCCGGCGCAGCAATGACCTGCTGGTCCGACATGCCGCGGTGGAGCGCGAACGCGGCAATCTGGCACGCTACTTCTCGCCCAATGTCGTCGCGGAATTGTCGAAGCAGGACGAGCCCCTGAGGCAGGTGCGCACGCAACACGCTGCGGTGCTGTTCGTCGACATCGTCGGCTTCACGGCCTTTGCCGATGCGCGCACGCCGCAGGAGGTGGTGCGGACCTTGCGTGAATTCCACGGGCTGATGGAGCAGGAGGTTTTCCGCCACAGCGGCACGCTCGACAAATATCTCGGTGACGGATTGATGGCGACGTTCGGCACTCCCTTTGCCGGCGCGCACGATGCCAGCAACGCGCTGCGGTGTGCCCAGGCCATGATCGGCGCGGCGAACAGTTGGAACGGGCGACGAACGGCATTGGGAGAGTCGCCGCTGCGTGTGAGTTTTGGCTTGCATTATGGGCCGGTGGTGCTCGGCGATATCGGGCAGACCTGTCTAGAATTTGCCGTGATCGGTGCCACCGTCAACGCGGCGAGCCGTCTCGAGGCGTTGACCCGCACGCTCGACTGCGCGCTGGTGGCAAGCGACGATCTCATCAGCCGCGCGAAGGCCGAGCTTGGCAGCGCAGCCGAAGCATTTCAGCCACTGATGGCGCAGGAGCCACAGGCGGTCCGTGGGATCCAGCGTCCGATCGGAATATGGACTCAGGCCCGCGGCTTGTAGCATGCCGATCGTGCTCGACGCCGCTGTCACGAACCCAAACAAAAAGCCCGGCCGAACGGCCGGGCTTTTGATCTGTTGGAATCGAAGCGAGAGACGCTTACGCGGCCTCGTCGGCGACGGTGGTGTCGTCACCATCGGTATCGTCGCTATCGCCCTCGGCATCCGCTTCGCCCTCGGCGGCTTCCGCCTTGGCGTTGCGGCGCGGGCTCTTGGCGAGCTGGGCCTCGATCTCCTTGACCGCTTCGGTCTCGGTCGAGTGCTGCACCACCGCGATCTCACGGGAGAGGCGATCGAGCGCCGCTTCATAGAGCTGGCGTTCGCTGTAGGACTGCTCCGGCTGCGACTCCGAGCGGTAGAGGTCGCGCACGACTTCCGCGATCGCGACGATGTCGCCCGAATTGATCTTCGCTTCGTATTCCTGGGCGCGGCGCGACCACATGGTGCGCTTGACGCGGGCGCGGCCCTTGAGCGTCTCCAGCGCCTTCTTCACCAGCGTCGGGTCCGACAGCTTGCGCATGCCGACATTGGCGACCTTGGCGGTCGGCACGCGCAGCGTCATCTTGTCCTTGATGAAGTTGATGACGAACAGCTCAAGCTTCGCACCGGCGATCTCCTGCTCCTCGATGGCCAGGATCTGGCCGACGCCGTGAGCGGGATAGACGACGAATTCGTTGGCCTTGAAGCCCTGACGCTGGGTCACGACCTTCTTTTCCTCGACCTTCGGCGCAGCAGCGGGCTTCGCGGCCGGCTTCGCAGCAGCGACAGGAGCCTTGGCAGGAGCAGCAGCAACGGCAGCCTTCGGCGCGGCGGGCTTGGCAGCGGAGGCCTTGGCTGCGGGAGCCTTGGCAGTCACAGGCTTGGCAGTCACAGGCTTGGCAGCAGGCTTAGCAGCGGTCGCTTTCGCGGCCGGTTTGGCAGTCTTGTTAGGCATTGCGCTTCTTTTGTTCTTCGAGGATTTTGCAGCCGGCGCCTTCGTCGCGGTCCGACCCTTGGATGCGCTACGGCTGGCCGCGGCGACTTTTTTGGCCTCCTTATGGGAAGCCCTCGCTGAAGTACTCTTTTTACGCGTTTTCTGTGACACAGCCTGCGCGCGGAAACTGCCACGCCCCTGTTCGACATTTGGTTTCACGGGAACCCAGAGGGGCCAACGGGGCTGACGGGGTTCGGCTTAATGTGCCCAATATAGCACATTTCCCGCAAAAATCAATGATTTAGGGGTCTTCAGGGCTGGTTTTCGGCGGCAGCGCCGCTATTAGGGTTAAGTTTGGGCCCGATTTAGTCGCCGGAGCCGGGGTTCGGAGAAAAATATTTCTCGAACTTGCCTTCCATGCCGTCGAATTCCTTGGCGTCGGCAGGTGATTCTTTCTTCTGGGTGATGTTCGGCCAGCTCTTGGCGTAGTCGGCGTTGACCTCGAGCCACTTTTCCAGGCCCGGTTCCGTGTCCGGCTTGATGGCGTCGGCGGGGCATTCCGGCTCGCACACGCCGCAATCGATGCACTCGTCGGGGTGGATGACGAGCATGTTGTCACCCTCGTAGAAACAGTCGACCGGGCAGACCTCGACGCAGTCGGTGTACTTGCACTTGATGCAGTTTTCAGTGACGACGTAAGTCATCCAACGCTCCGAAAAGCTCTTTTAAAAGTCGCGGCTTGCGTAGCGCGGATGGCCCGGCGCCGCAAGGTCGGCAAGGCCCGATCATGACACTTGTGTGCGCTTGATCGTCCAAGAAATGAATACGTTGCGCAATTAATTGCGCACGCCGAGCTCCTCGTAGAGCACCCGCGCCGAGGCGGCATCGCCGCGGCGTTCGTTGAAGCCCGTGACTTTCAAGACGCGCACGGTGCGGTCGAGCGCGATGGTGAGCACGTCGCCGATCTTGACCGCATGCCCCGGCGAGGTCTCGCGTGCGCCGTTGATGCGGACGTGGCCCGTGGCGACGAGCTCGGCCGCGGAGGTGCGCGCCTTCACCACCCGCGCGTGCCACAGCCATTTGTCGAGGCGCTGCCGCTCGGTCGTGGGATCACTCCTTCCGACCGGACAATTGCTCTTTCAGCGCGGCGAGTTTTGCGAAGGGCGAGTTCGGATCGGCTGGACGATCGCGCTCGCGCGGGTTCGCGCTCGAGGCGTAGGGGCGCAGCGACGGACCGGACTCGCGATCTCGGCGGTCGCGGCCCTTGTCACGATCGCGGCCGCGGTTGTCACGGCCCTTGTCGCGATCTCCGCCAAATTTACCCTTGTCGCGATCGCGGCCCTTGTTGTCGCGGTCCTTGCCCTCGAAGCGGCGGTTCTTGTCGTCGCGCCCCTCGGGACGCGGCGCGCCCTCGCCACCTTCGCGCGGCTTGCGGAAGTCTCGGCCGCCGTCCCTGCGATGACCACCGCCGTGACGATGACGCTCGTTGCGCTTCTCGCCGTCGGCGGCTTGCGCGGCCCCGCCTTCCGCGGGTGCAGCTCCAGCCTCGGCGCCGGCCTGCGGACGCTGATGGTGGTGACGCTGATGGCGATGGCGCTCGTGGCGCGGCTTGCGGTCCTCGTGACGGCCGCCGGGACGCCAGACCTCGATCAGCTCGGGCGCAGCGGGCGCAGCCGCGGCTTCAGGCGCGGCAGCGTCGGCCGATGCGGCGGCTTCCGTTGCCACGGTCTCGGCGGCAGCAGCTTCGAGGCCGCCAGCCTCCGGGGACGCAGCGGCCTCTTCGGCCGGCGGCGCAATGCCGGGCGCGTCTTCAGGCGTGACGGGAACCTCGGGGGAAGCTTCCAGCGCGGGCTCTGCTTGCGCGGCCTCGTCCTGCTGCTCCATGCCGGGGGCGTCTTCGACGGTGACGGCTTCCGCGGCGGCTGCGGTGGATGCCTCCTCGGGCAGGCCCGCGACGGCCTCCGCAGCGGTCTCGCTCGAGGTCTCGGCGCTGCCCTCAGTGGGCGGCGTCTCTGCGGCGACCGTTTCAGTTACAACCTGCTCAGTCACGACAGGCTTTTGCGGCAGCGGCGGGCGCTTCTCCATGCGATAGCCGAGGGCACGGAGGACCGACGCAAAATCCTCGCCGGCGGAGCCTGTGAGCGAGGTCATCGCCTGCGTCACCACGAAGCTGCGGCCGTCGAAGGCGCCGGCGGGCTTTTCGCCGGACGCGTTCTCGCGCCAGGCCAGCGCCGGGCGGATCAGATCGGCAAGGCGCTCCAGAATGTCGACGCGCACGGCGCGCTCGCCGGCCTGCTTGTAGCCGAGCACGCGATAGGCATCGCGCGGCAGCGCCTTGTCGACCGGGAACGAGGTGCGGCCCGAAGATGCCAGATGCTGCGCGCCCGACAGCGAGGACAGATCGACATTGTCCTGCTTCAGCGCCCAGAGCAGCGCTGCGAGCGCGCGTGCGGCGGGCTTGAGCAGGCCGGGGAAATAGATGTGATAGGCGCCGAAACGGACGCCGTATTTGCGCAAGACCGCGCGCGAGGGCTGGTCGAGATCCTTCAGCTCGCCGGCGATTCTGGGACGCTCGAGCACGCCGAGCGCCTCGACCAGCTGATAGGCGATGCCGCGGGCGATGCCGGTGACATCCTCGGCCTTGGACAGCTCGAACATCGGCCCGAGCAGTTTTTCGATATGCGTCTTGAGCCAGAGTTCGAGCCGGGCCTGCACCTTGTCGCGAGGACCGCCGGTCAGGCGCTCGTCGGAGATGATGCGGATGCGCGGATGCAGCGCGTCCTCTGCGGCAGACAGCCGCGCCACGGCATCGCCGGTCCAGCGGATGGTGCCTTCCGAGGTCAGCACGAACTGGTCATCAGGCGCATTGCCGAGCCGTTCGGCGCGCGTGTTGATCTCGCCGGCGAGCACCGCTTGCGCTGCAGCCTGCAAGGCTTTCGCATCGGAGCCCGCTTCCGCAGCGTCCGGTGCAAAGGTGAAGCCGTCGAGGCGGCCGATGACATGGCCTTCGACGATGACTTCGCCGGTCTTGCCGATTTCAGTATTCAAGCTCGTGTTCTCCCGCAGGCGGCGCATCAATACACTGGTCCGGCGATCAACGAAACGCTCAGTCAAGCGTTCATGGAGCGCATCCGATAATTTATTTTCGACCTCCCGCGTCACCCCCTGCCAGCGTTCGGGGTCTTTCAGCCAGTCCGGGCGGTTGGCGACGAAGGTCCAGGTGCGGATCTGCGCGATCCGGGCCGACAGCGTGTCGATATCGCCGTCGATGCGGTCGGCCTGGGTGACCTGGGCTTCGAACCAGGCATCGGGGACGCAGCCCTTCTGCATCAGGAAGCCGTAAAGCGTCGTCACCAGCTCGGCATGGGCGGCCGGCGACAGTTTTCGGTAGTCCGGGACCTGGCAGGCCTCCCACAGCCGTTCCACCGCCTCTTTGCCATGCGCGATATCGCGCACCTCGACGTCGCGGGCGGCGTGGTCGAGCACGCGCATGTCCTCGGCGATCGGCGCGCGCGTCAGCGCCTCGTGGCCGGGGGCGAGGTTCAGCGAGACCTGCAGCGCGCCGAGCGAGGCGAAATCCAGCTTCGCGTTCCGCCATTGCAGCATCTTCACGGCATCGAAGGTGTGGTTCTGCAGCGCGTTGACGAGCTCGGGCTCGAACGGGGCGCAGCGGCCGGTGGTGCCGAAGGTGCCGTTGCGCGTGGCGCGGCCGGCGCGGCCCGCGATCTGCGCGAATTCGGACGGCGTCAGGCGGCGGAACTGATAGCCGTCGAACTTGCGGTCGGAGGCAAACGCGACGTGATCGACGTCGAGATTGAGGCCCATGCCGACGGCATCGGTGGCGACGAGATAATCGACGTCGCCGTTCTGGAACATCGCCACCTGCGCGTTGCGCGTGCGCGGTGACAGCGAGCCCAGCACCACGGCGGCGCCGCCGTGCTGGCGGCGGATCAGCTCGGCGATGGCGTAGACTTCATCGGCCGAGAACGCGACGATGGCGGTGCGGCGCGGCTGGCGCGTGATCTTGCGGTCGCCGGCAAATTCCAGCTGCGACAGGCGCGGCCGCGTGATCATGGAGACGCCGGGCAACAGGCGCTCGATGATCGGGCGCATGGTGGCAGCGCCCAGCAGCAGCGTCTCGTCGCGGCCGCGGCGGTTGAGGATGCGATCGGTGAAGACATGGCCGCGTTCGAGATCGCCGGCGATCTGGACTTCGTCGACGGCGAGGAAGGAGAGATCGAGGTCGCGCGGCATCGCCTCGACGGTCGAGACCCAATAGCGCGGGCTCCTCGGCTTGATCTTCTCCTCGCCGGTGACGAGCGCGACCGCCTCGGCTCCGACCCTTGCTGCGATCTTGTTGTAGACCTCGCGCGCCAAGAGGCGCAGCGGCAGCCCGATCATGCCCGAGGGATGCGCGAGCATCCGCTCGATGGCGAGATGGGTCTTGCCGGTGTTGGTCGGCCCGAGCACCGCAGTGACGCCGGCGCCAGGCACTCGATCGTGCAGGGCGCGCTCGGAGGCGAAGGGGGAGGAGGAAAAGGCCATGTCTGGGGGATTAGGTAATGGCGATTTGGGCGAATGTCAGTGCCGGATTGAGGCGGGGGCGCTTGTTGCTCCTCATCCTGAGGAGCGCGTCAGCGCGTCTCGAAGGATGAAGGCCCGGCTGGTGCCGCCGGGCAAACGGCCGCTTGCGCGGCCTCCTCAGGGTGAGGGGCACACCGAAGGTGCGGCCGCACCCTCCCCAAATCCCGCGCAACTGTCTCACTTTGCGACGCTTTTCCTGCCCGTCTTAAACTTCGGAACGACTCTAGAACGAATCGCGGCCGAATCGCTGACTCCAGATTGAGTCTCGTTCCGTTCACGCAATATGTCGCGGGAGTCCTGTCGGCGGCAACTAGATGGAGTTTTGGGCTGCCGCACAAGTGACGTTTCGATGGCGCAAAGCCTTAAGTTGGGGACGGCGCGGAGTCGAATCAGAATCGGGGCGGAGTCAAATGGATTCCCGGGCAGGCGGGCCCCCCAACTCATTTTTCGCGAAAACAACCCCATGCACAGTAGGGATGTGGTTGAAATAGCGAAGTATTTCATTCGCGCCCGGAAGCCAGACCGTAGCCCGTATAGAGCGGAGCGGAATACGGGGAGCCGCGGGCGAGAATCCCGGATTGCGCTACGCTCCATCCGGGCTACGACGCGCCGCTACCGCCCTACTGCGTCTTCGCCACCCTTGGCGGCTGGGGCGTGGTGATGAAGCTGGTCGCTTCCAGCATGGCAGGTCCGAGCGGCGTCGGCACCTTCAGCCAGAACGGGACCAGGATGCGGGTGCCCGCCACCGGCGCGAACGCGATCTCGATGTTGCGCTGGGCGGCGAGGTATTTGATCACGGGGCGGTCGGGGATGTAGCCCGCCACAGGTACGAAATAGAGCGCGCAGACCACGACCGGGCCCTTGTAGCCCTTCTCCGCCTTCACGGTCTCCATGCGCTTGAAATCGAGCTTGAGATCGTAGCGCATGCGGCCATCGAACACGGGCGCCGCGCTGTGGCAGGCTTCAGGCGAAACGGGATCGCCGGTGCCGGGCACGCGCAGCATCGAGGCCGTCATGGGGTCCCAGACGCCGCGGCGATGCGCGTCGGTGACGACGATACGATCAGGGTCGACCGGCGGCTCCGGCAGAATGGCAAAATCCTTCACATTGCCCTTGTCGAGCGTGATGCGGATCTCTTCGGTCTTCTTCTGGGTGGTGGTGGAGGCCTGGTAGCCGGTCGCAACCAGCGCGCCGCCGACGACGCGGCCCTGTGAAGCGCCGGTGCCGGACCCGCCCGTGAACGACTTTAGAAGCCCCGAGGTGCCGCCCGCGGCCGCCGCCGAGAACACGTCGTCCTGGATGTCGATGTTCCAGCCGCCCTTGCCGACGGGAATGCCCGCCAGCGAGGCCTCATATTGCGCTTCGAGCTTGCCCTGCGCGGCCGCCGGCGCCGCGCTCCACGCCAACGCCAGCCCGCAAAACGCCGCCAGCCAGCCGGCCAAGCGCGGGCGGACTGAGCGCTGTTTTGGCGCAGAAAAGGGCGTTATGAGCACGAAACATTCCAATCGGGGCGCGATGGCTGTTACTTAAGCCAAAAACCGCGGCAAACAATGTGTCCGGGCACCTGAAGCCGGGAACTCCACCGGACTCTTCAAGCGCGAATACGCCCTTTATGTGATGGTAAGGCGCGACAAACATTGCCGTTTTGGTGATTGGAAGGGTGCCGCGGGCTGCAAGCCTCGCCTGCCCTTCGCTGTCATGCCCCGGCTTGCCGCCTTCACTCAAGCTCTGGCGCGCCAAGCAACTCAACGGCCTCGAATCCGCGCCCAAAACCTTGACGCAAGGCCCCTTCCCCCCTATACGTCCGCCCGCTCCCTGCAAGGACAGAGAATTCGCCCCCGTGGCGCCCAGAATGGCGGCCGCAAATCGTTGGGGGTTTAGGATAAGGATTGATGCCATGTCTCGCCGCTGCGAACTGACGGCCAAGGGCCCCCTCGTCGGCCACAAGGTCAGCCACTCCAACATCAAGACCAAGCGCCGCTTCCTGCCGAACCTCGTCAACGTGACGTTCATCTCGGAAGCCCTCGAGCGCAACGTGCGCCTGCGCGTCTCCACCAACGCGGTGAAGAGCGTCGACCACAATGGCGGCTTGGACGCCTTCCTGCTCAAGGCCAACGCCGACGCGCTGTCGCCGCGCGCCCTCGAGCTGAAGCGCGCCATCCAGAAGAAGGTCGGCCCGTCGACCGCGCCGGCGAAGAAGGCCAGCTAAGAAGTTTTACCATTAGGGCGGGGGCTAAGTTGCGTCGCGTGGCGTAGGCTTAGCCAGTAGAGTTTTGCGTTGCGGCCGGATCGGAAGATCCGGCCGTTTTTGTTTGATGGGACCTCACAAACCGTAAAAGAATGGCTATTGTGGCAGAAGGTTGAGCTAGCCGAGACTTGAACGTTAAGCTTGCGGAGCGAGCATTTGTACCTGTCGCGAATTAGAATTGAAAATTTCCGGAACTTTTCCAAGCTCGATGTCGAGCTGCGGCGCAATGTCGTTGTCGTCGGAGAAAACCGCGTCGGCAAGACAAACCTCATCTACGCGTTGCGCCTCCTATTTGACCCTACGCTTCCAGACAGTGCGCGTCAGCTTGGCCTATCCGACTTTTGGGATGGCCTTGGAGGAGTTTACACAGGCCAAGTGATAACGATCTTGGTCGAGGTTGAGGACTTCGAGAGCGACCTGAAGGTCAACGCGCTTTTGACGGATTTTCGTCTAGATGATGAGCCGGAGACCGCGCGGCTAACGTACCAGTTTCGTCCTCGATCGGATCTAGAAGATGATCCGAAAACAGAAAGCGACTTCGAATACATCTGTTTCGGCGGTGAAGATGAGGCAAAGAATTTTGGCCATGATTTACGGCGACGTCTTTGCATGGACTTGCTACCAGCATTACGCGATGCCGAGGGTGACTTAGCTATTTGGCGACGTTCCCCGCTCCGCCCTCTTATTGAGAAAGCTTTCAGCGGAGTTGAAACGGGCGAATTGGCTAAGATTGGAAAATCAATCGAGACAGCTACAGCTGCAATTGGCGACCTCGACGAAGTCAAAGCACTCGCAAGCCAAATACAGTCGCTATCTCTGTCGATGACCGGCCCGAAGCAAAATGCCAAGCCCACGCTGGGATTCACTGCCACCGATGTAAGCAGACTTCACCGAAGCATACGGCTGCTAATAGACGATGGGCTCCGCACCATAAGCGAAGCAAGCCTTGGATCGGCCAACCTGCTTTTTCTAACCCTAAAGACCCTCGAACTACAAAGCCTGATCAATGAAGGGCGCCGCAACCACACATTTCTCGCCATTGAAGAACCAGAAGCTCACCTGCATCCTCACCTACAGAGATCGGTCTACCGGCACCTCTTTCAAAAGACCGACGACGACGACGAGATCAACCTATCAATTTTTCTGACGACGCATTCGCCACACATCGCAAGTATCTCTCCTTTGAGGTCAATTCTTTTATTGAGGGACTCAAGCAAAGGGACTGTCGGCATGTCGACTGCAGCTCTTGGCTTGAATGACACAGAGGAAGAGGATCTAACACGGTACCTTGATGTGACACGCGCCGAAATGCTTTTCGCGCGCGGCGTTATCCTAGTAGAGGGCCCTGCAGAGGAGTATCTCGTGCCAGCTTTCGCCAAGAAGCTGAAGATCTCATTGGACCATCTTGGCATCTCAGTTTGTTCCGTGTCGGGCACCAACTTTGAGCCGTACGCTAAGCTTCTGACCGGACTGCGCATACCATTCGCGGTCATCACGGATTGGGACCCAATCGAAGACGAAGAACAGAAGCGCCCTCTCGGCTACAATCGCGCCATGAAGCTCACGAAACTAATCCACGCTGCAAACGAAGGAACTGAAGCAGCAGAAAAATTGACTAAGTCAATCGCGGCTCTCGATGGGGCCTACAACAAGATGAGCGACGAATGGGACAAAATAGGTATCTTCACTGGAGGCAATACGCTTGAAGTCGACTTGTTCAAGGTAAAAGCAATCAAGCCGCTCATCATCGAGACATTGATTGAATCGGGATTAAGCAAGAAAAAGAAAGCGCTAGTCGACGAATGGGCGAAAGATTCAGACGGCCTCGATCAAGCTGAATATCTGACGATGATTGAGCGCATTGGTAAGGGACGATTTGCACAACGCTTAGCGAGCCGAGTTGGCGATGCTAATCCCCCCGGCTACATCTCAAGAGCAATTAAGTACGTCGCCCAACGTGTATGACCGAAGGCTCTATATAAAGGCCGCGAATGACCTTCGAGACAATGAGGGGCAATGGCACGCGTATGAATCCAAGGGACACTGCGTGTTACTGGCTGGGCCAGGTAGCGGGAAGACAAAGACCCTAACTCTAAAATTGGCTCGAATGCTGTCCGAGGACGTTTTTGAACCTCGTGGAGTCGCTTGCATCACTTATAACAACGAATGCGCGGGAGAATTAGAACGACGGCTATCCCAGCTCGGTATTGAGCCTAGCGGTCGCGTATTTATTGGAACGGTGCATTCATTCTCGCTAACTCAGATCGTTTTACCCTACGCCAAAAGCGCAAAGCTCGGCCTTCCAGACAACTTCAAAGTCGCGACTACTAAGCAGAGGGCTGCGGCTCTTGAACGCGCATATTACAAGGTCATCAACGGACGAGACAAACCATCCGATTGGGATCTGCCGATGGCGGTACACCGGCGTTCTGTGCTGGACCGAGAGTCGCCGGAGTGGGAAGCGAAGGCACAGACGGCCCGGCTCATCGAAGAATACGAAGCCCAGCTGCGCAAGGCCAACTTGATCGATTTCGACGACATGCCTCTACTTGCTGTGAAGGCATTGAAACACGAGTGGCTCCAACGAGCAATTCTTGCGAAGTATCCGATTTTAGCAGTCGACGAATACCAAGATTTAGGTTCAGCCCTACACCGAATGGTACTCGGGCTGTGCTTCAAAGTTGGCATCAGGCTATTCGCAGTTGGCGATGCCGACCAGTCCATATACGGTTTTACGGGCGCCAACCCAACCATGTTAAAGCAACTGTCGGAGCGGAAGGATGTCGAAACGTTTCAATTGCGGTTAAACTACCGGTGTGGATCATCCATCGTGACAGCGTCTGCTTACGCGCTTGGAGAAAGAGAGACTACGAAGCTCCGAAGACCGCGCCAAAAGGTACTATCTATTTTCACCCTTTTGCAGGTAGCCTTGTCGAACAGGCAGATAGTATCTTCTCAGAAATTATTCCAGCCGCACAAAAGCGCGATCCCGAACTTCAGCTTGGTGAGATTGCAATTCTATATTCGGCAGCGTTTATTGGCAACGCTGTGAATGATGCGGCGGCAAAGTACGGATTTGAAACGGTAAGAACCGACCAAAACGCACCCTATCCTCGCGGCAATCGCTTAATGCGTTGGCTGGAGTCTTGTGCAACTTGGTGCTGTCAAGGTTGGAAAACGGGTTCGCCAAGCTTCCAACGGCTCTCTCGAGAGGGCTCACGCTTATTTTCGGAAGCATTGAACGGCGAACATGCTCGTAGTGACTTTCTTACTAAACTGATAGCGACCCTTTGGAAGCAGAGAGATGAGAATGCGGCGCTGCATGATTGGCTAATGTTGCTACGATCAGAATTCATTGACCAACTCGTAAAGAGCAGCAGAACAATGGATGACGATTTCGATGGGCTACTTAAATTTGTGGAGAGGGTGTCCAGCGGCGGCGACCTTACCACGATGACTTTGGCTGAATTCTCTGGTGTCGGCTTAGGCACTGATCGAGTCAATCTTTCCACTTTGCACAGTGCAAAGGGCCGCGAGTTTGATCTCGTCATTCTTTTTGGTATGGACCAAGGACGCGTCCCCAGAAAGTCGGCCGGGCCTCAACAAATCCTCGAAGCTCGCCGATTGTTCTACGTCGGTTTTACAAGAGCAAAATCAGAGCTTCACCTAGTATATTCAAAGGGAAATCCTTCTCCTTTTGTCGTTGAGGTCGACAAACGGTTGAAAGAGGCAGACGGGACATAGTCGACATTGCGCCTGTTTGGCCGATTTCCTTCTCAGCGTCTTCCCATTTTCCGCTATACTCGCCCCGGTAGCATCCCCCCCGAGGCGCATCCCATGGACCACGCAGCCACAACCGCCCCCCACCCCTCCTCCAAAAACCTCGTCATCTGCTGTGACGGGACCGGCAACGAGATCTCGGAGAACATCTCCAACGTCCTGAAGCTCTATCGCTGCCTGCGCAAGACGGACAAGACGCACCCGCGGCAGATGGTGTTTTACGATCCCGGGGTCGGCACGGTGACGGAGCCGACGACGTGGCACCGCTTGAAAGCCAATATCAATCTGGTGCTGGGGCTCGCCACCGGCTATGGGCTGGATGCCAACGTGCTCTCGGCCTATTGCTTCCTGGTTCAGCATTACGCGCCCGGCGACCGCATCTATCTGTTCGGTTTTTCGCGCGGGGCTTACACGGTGCGCGTGCTGGCGGGGCTCATTCACAAGATCGGCCTGATCTCGCCGGAGCAGGCGAATCTCGCCGGCTCGGGCCTTATCGCCTACAAGCAATATTCCGGCACCGGGCGCGGCAACGACATCGAGGATGTCGAGAGCGTCGCGTTCGACGACCAGGGGCCGCTGCCGAAGAACGCATTCGATCTCGCCGCCCAGTTCGCGCGCATCACCTCGACGCGCTGGCCGACCATCCACTTCATCGGCGTGTGGGACAGTGTGGCGAGCGTGATCGTGCCCCGCGCCGACCGGCTGTTCTGGCCGAGCCTGGAGGAGCTCGCCTTCACGCTGCGCAACCCCAGCGTCAAGACCTTCCGGCAGGCGATCGCGATCGACGAGCGGCGCTGCATGTTCCGCCTGAAGCAATACCGGGAGCCGCAGGAGTTCTGGAGCAACCGCTACGTGCCTGACGAGAAGAAAGTGCCGCAGGACATTCTGCAGGTGTGGTTCGCCGGCGTGCACAGCGACGTCGGCGGCGGCTATCCGGAGGCGCAAAGCGGGGACTCGAAATATCCGCTGATCTGGATGATCGCGGAGGCGGAGAAGGCGGGGCTGAACTTCAACCCGGCGACCGTGAAGCAGCTCGCCTTCGGCATCCAGCGCAAGAACTCGCCGTTTCAATATGTCGAGCCCGCCTACACGGGGAAGACGGGCGTGCTGCACGATTCCATGACGGCGGGCTGGCGTCTGCTGGAATATCTGCCGAAGAGTGCGAAGTACCGGGAGTGGCCGGAGCGGAAGGTGTTTTTCGGCTTCTACATCCCCGATTGCGAGCCGCGCGTCATCCCCGAAGGCGCGCATGTGCATGAGAGCGTGTTGAAGCGGATGGCGGTGGAGCCGGATTACCGGCCGGTGAACATGCCGAAGCAGTATGTGACGGTGCCAATGCCGGTGGGGCCGCATGCCGGCGCCGAGGCTGAGGCGGAGGAGATCGTGACGGGGTGAGCGGGGGCTCGTCATTGCGAGGAGCTCTTGCGACGAAGCAATCCACACTGCCGCCGCGGATACATTTCTGGATTGCTTCGCTGCGCTCGCAATGACGGAGTGGAGGCAGGCTCGCGCAACACGCGCAGCTGTCGTCCCTGCGAAAGCAGGGACCCATAACCACAGGCGGCGGTTTGGCGAAGACTCGTTGTTCGGTACTGCTACCGCCCACAACCGAGAGATCACGCGGTATGGGTCCCTGCGCCCCGTGCGCAATTGCGCACTAGCCAGGGACGACAGCGGAGGCTGGATGCGACTTCCTTCCTCCTCCCCCACCCCGCTACCGCCGCTTTCTGCTTTCGCTGCTACTTTTCATTAAAATTCTCCGGCCCGCCTTAGCCGGATCGCATCATCTGCGTTCCATCATCGCCGCGAACCCGCCGCGAAACCTGCGGAATTGGAGGAGAGTGCCAATGTATCCGCGCAAATATGCCCGCGTGAAGCCCGCAGGACTGGTGTCGCGCCAGGCCAAGATCATCACCGACGCGCGCGCGCCGGTCATCAACTGCACGCTGATCGACTATTCGCCGGGCGGGGCCTGCGTCGATCTCGGCGGCCAGGTGAACATCCCCGACAGATTCGAGCTGCTGCACGTCAACACCAAGAAACGCTGCCGCATCGCCTGGAAGCGCGGCACGCGGGTGGGCGTGGTGTTTTAGGGGGCGGGCGCTGCTCGCTCAGCCTCCGTCGGAGCGGGGCAATCGCGTTTTAGATCAGCTTCCTCGCAGCGCATCCTTCGAGACGCCCGCCTTCGGCGGGCCCTCAGGATGAGGGCGGAGTACGCGGCAGCAATTTCAAAGCCCCCCAATGCCGCGAAGCCTCATCCTGAGGAGACCGCGAAGCGGTCGTCTCGAAGGACGAGGCGCTTGCTCCGTTGCGGGTAAGATTCTTACTTCCGCATCCTGGCCTTTGCGCCGGCGACGATCTGCATGACGACGCCGAGGATCCAGCCGACGAAGACGAGCCAGGTCCAGCCCGCGTGCGGATCGAGGCGGAGCACGATGACGAGGACGGAGACGAAGGCGGTGAGCGTGGCGCAGAGCGTGCCGGCGGAGCTCATGAATTCGGCGGCGTCGATCTGGCTGTGCGCGGCGTCGAACGGCATTTGCGGCGTGTCGATGCCGAGATAGAAGCCGATGAAGCCGAGCAGCATCATCAAGAGCAGAAAACCCTGCGTGGTGAGTTGCGGGATCGCCGATCCGACGTAAGCGCCGACGAACAGACCGCACGCGGCACCCGCCATCGCAAGGCCGACGCGCTCGAAGAGGTGAGCCGTTTTGCGAACACGAAAACGCATGGCGGGCCTCCGTTGCGGAGTTGACGGGACGGAGGTTAGGCCAGTTTTGCGGGAGGTGGAAGGTGAGGAGAGTTACGGATGCGTGAGGGGGTGAGGGGCGCAAAGGTCGCGCCACACGCGCGCACCCTCACCGCGCGCCGAACGTGGTCCTGCCGAACAGCGCCTTCTGCGCCTGTGGCTGCGAGCGCCAATATTGCGGGGGAGCCTCGACCTCGCCGCCGAGTTCGGCGGCGGCGTGCCAGGCCCAGCGCGGGTCGTAGAGCATGCCGCGGGCGAGCGCGACCATGTCGGCCTTGCCGCTTCTGACGATCTCTTCCGCCTGCTTGGCGTCCGTGATCAGGCCGACGGCGATGGTGGCAAGTCCCGTCTCGCGACGGATCGCGTCGGCGAACTGCACCTGATAGCCGGGGCCGAGCGGGATTTTCTGCAGCGGCGAGACGCCGCCGGAGGAGGCATCGATCCAGTCGACGCCGCGCGCCTTCAGCGCGCGCGCGAATTCGATCGTTTGCCTCAGATCCCAGCCGCCCTCGACCCAGTCGGTCGACGACACCCGCATGCCCACGGGCTTGTCGTGTGGGAAGACAGCGCGCACGGCGTCAAATACTTCGAGCGGAAAGCGCATGCGGTTCTCTAAGCTGCCGCCATATTCGTCGGTGCGCCTGTTGGAGATCGGCGACAGGAATTGATGCATGAGATAGCCGTGCGCGCCATGAACCTCGATGGCGTCGATGCCGAGCCGCGCGGCGCGCTTTGCGCTGTCGACGAAGGCCTCGCGGATGCGCTTGAGGCCCGCGGCATCCAGCGCCAGCGGGGCGGCCTCGCCCTCCTTGTGCGGCAGCGCCGACGGCGCCACGGTCTGCCAGCCGCCCTGCTCGATCGGAATCAGCTGGCCGCCGTCCCAGGGCCGCGCGCTCGACGCTTTCCGGCCGGCGTGCGCAAGCTGCATCGCGATGGCCGTGGAGGAATGCTTGCGCACCGAGGCGAGGATCGGCATCAAGGCGGCCTCGCAGGCATCGCTGTAGAGCCCGAGACAGCCCGGCGTGATGCGGCCGATCGCCTCGACATGGGTCGCCTCGATGCAGAACATCGCCGCGCCCGACAGGCTGAGATTGTTGATGTGGGTGAAGTGCCAGTCAGTGGCGACGCCGTCATCGGCCGAATACTGGCACATCGGCGACACCACGAGGCGGTTCGGTAGCGTCAGGCCGCGCAGCTTGATCGGGGAAAACAGGACGGACATGCGGGGAGGTTCCGGAGGGATGAGAGGTGATGGGAGTGTAGTGAGGGATGCGCGGATTGCTAGTTGCGTGCGGGGAATGGCCGGTAGTGGCGCCACGCATTGCGGTGTCGGCTTGGCGCGAGCCTGCCTCCGCATCGTCATTGCGAGCACAGCGAAGCAATCCAGAATCTTTCCGCGGAGGCAGTCTGGATTGCTTCGTCGCAAGGGCTCCTCGCAATGACGGGCAGAGAGCCGGCCCCTACTCCGCCAACGTGAACTGCAGCAGCAGGGTCCGCTGCAGCATCGAGAAATTGTCGTCCGAAATCAGCGTCAGCACGGTCTCGCCGTCGGCGGTGACGTGGGCGTCGATGCCTTCCATGTTGTCGATCTCGTGGCCGAGATCGGCGACGAACAGCGCGGGGCCGTCGACCAGCGCGCCGGGCGCGATTCCCTTCAGCGGGATCGAGCGGATGCGGATGTTGACGCCGGTGAACCAGGAGAATTTGCGCTCGAGGATCAGGAGCTCGCCGGAGGGCAGCAGCACGGCATCGCTGATGTCGTATTTCTCGATGCGGCGCACGCTGAACTGGCCGGGCGTGGGCCCGCCGATCAGGAAGGCTGTGAGGTTGCCGTCGGCATCCAGCCCGCGCTCGGAGAAGGCGATCAAAGTGCCCGCCAGCGGCATGTTCTGGTCTTTGCCCTTGTCCTTGGGCACGACAACCAGCGCCTCCAGCCCCTTGTTGGACGGCAGCTTGCGCACGCCCGGAGGCACCGGCATCACCTCGCCGCGCGCGCGCGTGCCGCCTTTGGAGAAATCGTAGCGCAGGATCTGGTTGACGCGCTCGAGCCCGACATAGACCAGGTTGCCGTCGCGCGCGACCGATTCCGAATCCCACCACAGCCGCTTTTCCGTGATCGGCCGCCCCTCCGCACCTAACAGCGGCGCGGCCTCGACGTCGTCGAGGCCGGCCATCTTGCCACTGGCGTAGCGGATGCGGCCGGTGAACCAGCCGCCCTGGTCGGAGACCGCGAGGAAGCGCTCGCCCCTGGCATCGAGCCGGATGCCGGACAAGCCGCCGAAGCCGCGAAAGGGCGAGGTCAGCACCAGACCGCTGCGATACTCCAGCGAGCCGAACCGCGTGCGCGTGCGGTCGCGCGGCTCGAAATTGGGAATGGCGCGCGCGTTGACCTCGATGCTGACGGGCTCGATGACGGCGCGCTCGTTCTGAAGCGCAACTTGAGCTGTTCTTGGCGGCGGCTCGGCCGCGGCTTGCGCCAGCGCGAAACGAGAGGCTGCGAGAGTGGAGAATCCCGCCGCAGCGCACCGAAGAAAGCTGCGGCGGGATGAATGCGTGCTCACGAATGCAATTTGCGTCGCGGGCGACCGGCCGCTTGCGTGGGTGCGGTGTTGGTCTCGCTGAAGAGCTCGGCGAGCTTCTCGGTGATGGCGCCGCCGAGCTCTTCGGCATCCACGATCGTCACCGCGCGGCGATAATAACGCGTCACGTCATGGCCGATGCCGATCGCGATCAGCTCGACCGGCGAGCGGGTCTCGATCTCCTCGATGATGTGGCGCAGATGCCGCTCGAGATAATTGCCCGGATTGACCGACAGCGTGGAATCGTCGACAGGCGCGCCGTCCGAGATCATCATCAGGATCTTGCGCTGCTCGGCCCTCCCCAGCAGGCGCTTGTGCGCCCAGTCCAGCGCCTCGCCGTCGATGTTCTCCTTGAGCAGACCCTCGCGCATCATCAGCCCGAGATTTTTCCGCGCACGGCGCCAGGGGGCGTCGGCGGATTTGTAGATGATGTGGCGGAGATCGTTGAGGCGGCCGGGATTGGCCGGCTTGCCGGCGGCAAGCCAGGCTTCGCGGGACTGGCCACCTTTCCAGGCGCGCGTGGTGAAGCCGAGGATTTCAACCTTGACGCCGCAACGCTCCAGCGTGCGGGCGAGGATGTCGGCGCAGGTCGCCGCGACCGTGATCGGGCGTCCGCGCATCGAGCCGGAATTGTCGAGCAGCAGCGTCACCACGGTGTCGCGGAAGGTCGCCTCCTTCTCGTGCATGAAGGACAGCGGGTGATAGGGATCGGTGACGACGCGCGACAGCCGCGCCGGGTCGAGAATTCCCTCTTCGAGATCGAACTCCCAGGCGCGGTTCTGCTGCGCCATCAGGCGGCGCTGCAGCCGGTTGGCGAGACGGGCGACGATGCCTTGCAGATGCGCCAGCTGCTTGTCGAGATAGGCGCGCAGGCGCTCCAGCTCGTCATGGTCGCAGAGGTCCTCGGCGGCAATGACCTCGTCGAATTTCGGCGCGAAGGCGTGATATTCCGGCCCGCGCGGCTCGTTCCTGCCGTGCGCGTTCGGACGCGTCGCCTCGCCCGGCGTCTCGTCGTCGCCGAGCTCGCCGTCGTCGAAAGTGTCGGAGGTCGAGGCCTGCGCGCTTTCCATCGCGCTCTCGCTCATCTCTTCCGAGCTCGCCTGCGCCTGGTCGGCGCTCATCTCCTGGGCGGCGTCTGAATCGGGCGAGCCTTCGGCGCCGGACTGGTCGTTGTCGCCGTCCTGGTTCTCGTCGTTGTCGTCATCGTCTTCGCTATCGGCGTTGCGTTCGTCGCCGAGCTCGAGCGCGGTGAGGAGGTCATGCACGGCATCGCCGAACCGGGTCTGGTCCTCGACCAGGCCATCGAGCCGGTCGAGCCGCTTGCCGATCTTGTCTTCGAGGATCGGACGCCAGAGATCGACCATCTTCTTCGCCGCGGTCGGCGGCGCCATGCCGGTGAGGCGCTCGCGCACCAGCATCGCCAGCGCATCCGCCAGCGGCGCGTCGGCGCGGTCGGTGATCTCGTCGAACTTGCCGCGATGGAAATGATCGTCGAGCATCGCGGTGAGGTTTTTGGCAACGCCCGCCATGCGGCGCGCGCCGATCGCCTCGACGCGAGCCTGCTCCACCGCCTCGAACACGCCGCGCGCCTGCGGATTGCCGGGCATCAGCTTGCGATGCAGCTTGGCATCGTGACAGGCGATCTTGAGCGCGATGGAATCGGCGTGGCCGCGCACGATCGCCGCATCGCGCTTGGTCATCTTGCGCGCCGGCTCAGGCAGCCGCGCCTTGCCGGGCGCAAGGCCGGGACGCTCGGCGGCGAAGGAGACGTCGAGCTCCGGCGTCTTGGCGATCGCCTTCAGGCAGGAAGCGACCGAGCGCTTGAACGGCTCGGTCGGTGCTTCCTTGGTATTGCGGAATTTGGAGTTGGAGGTGGTCATGTCACCTTGATCCGTCGTCCCGGCGAAGGCCGGGACGACACACCGGGAGGAATCAGCTGAGCGCCACGTTGACTGCCGATTCCGGCAGCTCCGCGTTGAAGCAGCGCTGGTAGAACTCGGCGACCAGGGGACGCTCGAGCTCGTCGCACTTGTTGAGGAAGGTGACCCGGAAGGCGAAGCCGATATCGCCGAAGATGTCGGCGTTCTCGGCCCAGGTGATCACCGTGCGCGGGCTCATCACCGTCGACAGATCGCCGTTGGCGAAGGCGTTACGGGTGAGATCGGCAAGGCGCACCATCTTGTTGACGATGTCGCGGCCTTCACCGGTGCGATAGTGCTTGGCCTTGGCCAGCACGATCTCCACTTCCTCGTCATGGCTGAGATAGTTCAGCGTGGTGACGATCGACCAGCGGTCCATCTGGCCCTGGTTGATCTGCTGGGTGCCGTGATAGAGGCCCGAGGTGTCGCCGAGGCCGACCGTATTCGCCGTGGCGAACAGCCGGAACGCCGGATGCGGCTTGATCACCTTGTTCTGGTCGAGCAGCGTCAGGCGTCCGGAGACCTCCAGCACGCGCTGGATCACGAACATCACGTCCGGGCGGCCGGCGTCGTATTCGTCGAACACCAGCGCGACGTTGTTCTGCAGCGCCCAGGGCAAGATGCCGTCGCGGAATTCGGTGACCTGCTTGCCGTCGCGGACCACGATGGAGTCCTTGCCGACGAGGTCGATACGGCTGATGTGGCTGTCGAGGTTGACGCGCACGCAGGGCCAGTTCAGGCGGGCCGCGACCTGCTCGATGTGGGTGGATTTGCCGGTGCCGTGATAGCCGGTCACCATCACGCGGCGGTTGCGGGCAAAGCCGGCGAGAATGGCGAGCGTGGTGGCGCGGTCGAAGCGGTAATCGGAATCGACTTCGGGCACGTGAGGATCGACTTCGGAATAGGCCGGGACTTCGAGATCGCTGTCGATCCCGAACACCTGGCGCACCGACACCTTCATGTCGGGCTGACCGGAAACTTCCTCAACTTTGGACAGAGCGGCGGTCGTCATCAATCCTCCGAGGTCCCGGGCGGTCCCGAAACCGGTTATTCGCACGTTGGCTGCGGCTGGGTGCTGAAAATCAACCTATCAGAGACAAGTGGCCGGCAGAAGCCCGGCCGCCAATCAAAGTTCCATTGTGTTTTCATTTAGATAGGCAAGGAACGCAGTTTTTGGAGGGCTGCCTTGCGAATCACGCTCGAATTTCGGTCGCGACCGGCGGCCCTGCCTACGCGAATGGCACTTTTACCGCCCATCCTTAACTAGGTAGGGTCCTCCGCAGGTCCATCGCCGATACGAAAGTCGACGTGACATCCTTCCTCGATCCCCTCATCGCCTTCGTCTCGGCCCATCCGTGGCTGGCCTATCTGACCCTGTTCCTGGCGGCGCTGCTGGAAGCGGTGCCGGTGGTGGGCTCGGTGATCCCCGGCTCGACCATCATCCTGGCACTCAGCGCCCTGGTTCCGGGCGGCGAGCTGGCGCTGCCATGGGTGCTGCTTGCCGCTGCCCTTGGCGCCGTGCTCGGCGACGGATCGGCCTATTGGATCGGGCACCGGCGGCAGCGCGAGATCCTCACCACCTGGCCGCTGACCAATTATCCGCGCGTGGTCGCGCAGAGCGAGAATTTCTTCCATCGCTTCGGCACCTGGGCCGTGTTCTTCGCCCGCTTCGTGCCCCCGATCCGCGCCTTCGTGCCGGTGACATCAGGCGCGCTCGGCATGGCGCCGGCAAAGTTCTATGTGGTGAACATCCCGGCGATTTTGCTGTGGGCGCCGGCCCATGTGTTGCCCGGCGTGCTGGCCGTGTCGGCATTGCATGAATATGCCGGGCTGCCTCACCATGGGCATGTCGGCAAGCACATCTGGATCCTCGCCGTGGTTGGTGTCGCGATCGTTGCGGGCGCGGCGGTGTGGATCTATCGCCGGCGGAACGGCGGCCGTGTCGCGGCGAAGCCGCGGGCCTAGCGACCTGAGCGAGCCGGGCTGGCGCCGCACAAGAGGCGGGCGGACCGAGCTCTCCGCTGCTCAAATTGCAGTCCACCGGGCATCCACGATGCGCAAAAACGGGTCAGCGAACTCCGTTGTCGATTAATTGCTTCACGACCCCTCGCCTTCGGATGACCCTCGTCCAATCACAGGCGGGCCGTTGCGGCCGCCGACACGATTTGGGGGTCGTTGCATGCGCTCGAAGACAGCTCTCCACATGGCCTTGCTCGCGATCTCCGCGTGTGCGGCTGTCCTCAATCCCGGCTCCGCGGCCAAAGCCGAAGATGTGCTGAAGGCACGGCTTGCGCAGAATCTCGCGCCGATTTCGGGCCTGGCGATTGTCGCCAAGGCGAACGGCCTGTTCGCCAAGCAGGGACTCGATATCTCCGTCTCGAATTTCACGAGCGGAAAGCAGTGCCTCGACACGGTGATGGGTGGCGGAGCGGATATCGCAACGACCGCGGAGGCTCCGGTCACGGCGGCCGCAATGGCCCAGCAACCGATCGCCTTCGTCGCCGGGATGGAATATTCCGATCTGAAGACGATGACGGCCGCCTCCGCCGCGATCAGAACGAAAGCCGATTTGCGCGGTAAGCGTATTGGCTTCACGGCCGGCACGGGCAGCGAGGTCTACACCGCTTCTCTGTTGAAAGCGGCGGGACTGACCGCCAAGGACGTTACGCTGGTCAATCTTCGCCCGCAGGAGATGCTTCCGGCCCTGGCGGCGGGGAGCATCGATGCGTTCGACACTTGGGAGCCGCATGTCGCGAATGCAAAGAAGGCTCTCGGCGAGGGTGCCGTCCTGCTCGACACCAAGGGAATCTATTCGGAGACCTTCAACATCGTCGTGACGCGGCCATATCTGGAGGCAAATCCGGCGGTCGTCAGCAAATTCCTGGCCGCCCTCATTGAAGCCGAGGGCTGGGTCAAGGCTCATCCGAATGAAGCGATCGACATTGTCGCCACGGCGTCGGGCATGAAGCGCGACGAGCTTGCGGCGATCTGGTCGGACTACATCTATCACGTGCGCCTCGACGACAAGCTGCTCGAGACGCTGAAGACGCACGCCGCCTGGCGCCTCGAGACCGGCAATCATCCGCCCGGCGCGGGGATGCCCGATTTCGCGAAGGTCATCGTGACGGCGCCGCTGAAAACGCTTGATGGCGCGCGCGTGACGCTGTCGGCCAATCCATGAGCGCCGGCGGACGCGCCCGTGCCAACGCGGCCCGGCGCCTGAGCGTGCTGGTCGGCGCGCTCTCCGTGCCGGCCTTTGTCGGCCTGTGGGAATTGGTTGCGCGATCACGCATCGTCAACGCGGTGCTGTTTCCGCCGCCTTCGACGGTCGCTGTCGCCGTGCTCGACTGGATCCACAGCGGACAGTTTTTCGGCGACCTTTCAGCGAGCCTCTTCCGCGTCACGGCTGGATTTGCGATTGGTGCCACCGCTGGGATCGTGCTCGGCGTCCTGACCGGCGAATTCCGGCTGGTCTCGAGCCTGCTCTCCCCCTTGTTCCATATTCTACGCCCGATCCCGCCAATCGCCTTCGTGCCGATCGTGATCCTCTGGTTTGGGCTGTCCGAGACTGGCAAACTGTTCCTGGTCGTCTGGGGCGTGTTCTTCACGGTGTGGCTCGCAACCCATATCGGCGTACATAAGGTCGATCGCGGCCTCATTCGTGCCGCGCTGATGCTCGGCACGCCGCGCCGACAGATGCTGTCGGAGATCGTCCTCTTGGGCGCGCTTCCCTACATCGTCGTCGGCCTGCGCACGGCGGTAAGTATCTCCTTTTACACCCTCGTCGCCGCCGAGCTGGCGGGCGCGTTTGCCGGCATCGTCTACCGGATCGAGATCGCGCAACAGAACATGCAGACCGGACAGGTCATGGGAGGGCTGGCGGCGCTCGGACTGCTCTCATTCGTGGCCGATCGCTCCTTCGCGGCGATTGCCGAACGGGCGGTATGGTGGCGATGATGCACAACCCGCTCCGTCCGACCTCACCGCTCCGGCTCGTGGATGCTCCGCCCGCACCTTCATCGGCAACACCTCAACCGATCATCCGCGTCGAAGATTTGAGCATCGTCTTCGATGCGCAACGCGGCCAAATCATTGCGGTGGACCGGGTGTCCCTGGACGTCATGTCGGGCGAATTCGTCTCGCTCGTGGGCCCGTCGGGCTGCGGCAAGTCTACGCTGTTGAATGCGATGGCAGGCCTCGAACGGCCGTTCGAAGGCCAGGTGATGGTGGCTGGCGGGCCGATGCTGGGACGCCGACCGGATGTCGGGATGGTCTTCCAGCAGCCGCATCTCTTCCCGTGGAAATCGGTGCGCCGTAACGTCGCTCACGGCCCACGCGCACTCGGCAAGTCCAAAACGGAAGCGCTGCGGATCGCCGACGATCTGATTGAAATGATCGGGCTGACGAGATTCGCGAGCGCCTATCCGCATACGCTTTCAGGCGGCATGCAGCAGCGCGTGGCGATTGCTCGCGCCCTCGCGAACCAGCCGCGTGTCCTGCTCATGGACGAGCCGTTCGGCGCTCTGGACGCGCAGACCCGCGCGGTGATGCAAGACAACCTTCTCGAACTTCGCGACCGGATCAATGCCACGATCGTTTTTGTCACGCACGATATCGACGAAGCCATTCTCCTGTCGGATCGGGTGCTGATCATGAGCGCCGGCCCCGGTCGTATCCTGCGGGATCTCTGCGTGAACCTCCCGCGCCCGCGCTCCAGCGCGATCCTGACCGATCCCGCCTATCTCGCCCTCAAGCGGGATTGCCTCGATCTGATCCGGACCGAAGGCCGCAAGGCGTTCGAGCAAATGGAAACAGCCACCTAGCCATAGTGTGGGCTGGCATGGCTCTTGAATAGTTCTGCTCCGGCTACCACGGAGCGGGCAGATGTCAGCGACAACTCTCAGGACCACGGCCGGGGTCATGCTGGCCGAGTCGGATACTCTGGTCAGTTCGTTGCCGGGTTTGCTCGATCCCTTATGCGAGGCGGACCGGCGTCGCGTCCTTGCCATTGGTCGTCAGGAGGTTCTGGAAACCGGCAAGCATGTCTGGCGCCAGGGCGACACCCAGAGTGGCATCTATCTGATCGAGTCGGGCCGGATCCGCAGCTATTATGCAGCACCCTCCGGTCGTGAGGTGACGCTCGCGTACTGGTTCGCCGGCAATTTCGTCGGCGGGCCGGACCTGTTCGGGGCCGGAGCGCATATGTGGTCCTCGGTTGCAATTGAGCGCAGCCGGCTGCTGTTCCTGCCCGGCCCTGCGCTGCGCGACCTTGCGCTCCAGTCGGCCACCATCGCGGTTGCGCTTCTGGATGCGCTGGCGTTCAAGGCAAGGTGCTACTCGGCCATGGCGCAGATGCTCGGCACGCGGTCAGTGACCGAGCGCTTGCAGCGTCTGCTCATCTTTCTCTCCAAGATCTACGGATCGCCGCATGGCCGCGAGATCGTGATCGGCATTCCGTTCACCCATGGCGATCTCGCCAACCTGATCGGAGCGACACGGCAGTGGGTGACGGTGCAGCTTTCGCGGCTGCAGGCAAGAGGCGTCATCCGCTACGACAGAGGACTGATCGTCATCCTGAATTTGCGCGCGCTCGATCTCGAACTGGTCTAGAGCGCGATGAGATCAGGCGAAGCTCCAGATTTGGCGGCAGGTGAGTAGACTTTCAGATCGAAGAGGGCGCCGCCGTCGTCCGGTTGCCATCTCGCGGCAAAGTCCAGCAGGGCATGGTCGTGCCATGGGGCTGCCAACAAGGTGATGCCCATGGGCATGCCCGTTGAGAGCGTGGCATTGGGAAGCGCCACCGCGCACAAGTCCAGAAGGTTGGCAAAATAGGAGTAGTAGCCGAGACGGCTGTTGAGCGTGACAGGGTCCTCCAGCATGTCAGCAATCGTGAAGGGACGCGGTGCGGTAGGTACTACGAGGACATCCATCTGCTTGAAGAGTAGCTGGACCTGCCGCCGCAGCTTCAGGAGACGGTGCTGCGCCGCGAATGCATCTGTCGCGGCGAAGTGCGACGCCGAATCCAGGACTTTGCGCGTGACCTCCAGCAATCCACCATGATCGATATCGATGAGGGTGCTGATCGCCGCATGGCGTTCAGCGATCCAGGGCCCCGAAAACAGCATTTCGCCCCCCTCGGCGAAAGGGGTGAAGTCGATCTCGATGGCGTGGCCGCCCAACCCCGCGAGCCTCTCGCATGCCTGTTCGTAGAGAGCGTCGCATTCGGGCATGCCGAATGAGTTCAGCTGAGGCGCGGAAATACGTCCGAAGCGGAATTTGTTGGGAAAAGCAGACACAAGGTCGGGCGCTTGACGGCTGTAGGGGTCTTCGTCGTCGAAGCCCTCGACGAGCCCCAGCAGCAGCTTGCCCTCGGCGGCGGAATTGCAGAAGATCGATGGGCAATCCAGCGTCGGGCAGTTCGGGAGGAGCCCGCGGGATGAGACAAACCCGACCGTCGGCTTGATTCCAACGATGCCATTGAAGCCAGCCGGTATCCGGCCCGAGCCGCCGGTGTCGGTTCCGAGTGAAAAGGCAATATGGCCGGAGGCGACGGCGACAGCCGAGCCCGAGCTCGACCCGCCCGAGACATAGCGATCGTCGGCGGCACTCGGACAAACGCCATACGGTGACCGGGCCCCGGAGAGTCCGGTGGCGAACTGATCCAGATTGGTCTTGCCGAGGCAGATTGCACCCGCTGCGGCCAGGCGCTCGACGCACCGGGCGGATCGCTCGGCAACATAGGCGAATGAGGGACAGGCCGCCGTCGTAGGCATGCCCGCCACGTCGATGTTGTCCTTCACCCCGAAAGGCACACCAAGGAGCGGCAGAACTTCGCCTTGCGCGCTGCGTCGTGCGAGAGCTTCGGCTTCCGCCAGCGCCTCCCGCATCGGCCTCACATAGATCCAGCAGTTGCGGTGTCGGTCGCGTTCGATACGCTCATAAGCGGTTGCGATGGCCGAAGCGATTTCGGCGGAGGTGCGAAGGGCGCGGCTTCGGCTGGGTAGGGCGGCTTGCGACACGAATGGCTCCGGAGGCGATCGAAGATGCCGCGAGCCTGCCCGGGGGGCGACGACACGGAAAGCAATTAAGCGCTTCGCCTGTTGCGGTGAACTGCATTGCCTGCGCGCACGCCTCGTCCTTCGAGATGACCGCTTCGCGGTCTTCTCAGGATGAGGCTAATCGGCGTCGGTGCCCGTTGAAACTGCTGCCACGCACTCCGTCCTCATCCTGAGGAGCGCTCTAAAGGAGCGCGTCTCGAAGGATGGTCGCGGCGAAAAGCTCTCATATGCGATAGCTCTTCCCGCAACCGAGGGACGTTAAGAAACGCCGGCCCGCCGCCCCGGCGCCGGCCCGACGTACCGGGCTCGTGGCCTGATCAGCTTGCCGAACTGCAATTGCTCGCTGGCGTGCGCGATCCAGCCGACGCTGCGGGCCATCGCGAACAGAGCGAGCTCGCTGCCGGCGGGCAGGCGCAGGGCGTGCACGAGCACGGCGAGCGCATAGTCGATGTTGACGAACTCGCCGGTTGCCTCCGCGATCCGCTCCGGCACCTCGCGGGTGAACTTTCGCGGTGCGCCGGCGCGCGACAGCGCATTGAGCAGCGATTGCGCGCGGGGATCGCCGCGCTTGTAGACGCCATGGCCGAAGCCGGCAAAACGCTCGCCAAGCGCGACGCGCTCGCGCACCATCGGCTCGACGTCGCGATCGACCAGCGTCTTGACGAGCTGCGAGGCCAGCACGCCGGCGCCGCCATGCTGCGGCCCTTTCAACGCGGCGAGACCGGCGATCACGGCATCATAGAGGTTGAGGCCGGTCGAGGCCGCGCAGCGCGCGGTGAAGGTCGAGGCGTTCAGCTCGTGATCGGCGAGCAGAACCAGCGCGCGGCGGATCAAATCGGGCGCGTGCTTGTTGTCCGCCGCCCAGGCCCTCGCGATGTCCTCATGCAGCGGCGCGGCCGAGGGCTCGGCATTGAGCATGGTCGCCACCAGCAGGCGGACGATGCGCGCGCCAACCATGGCGCGGCCGTCGGGCGCCCGGGTGAAGGCGCGGGGGTCGGCGCTTGCGGCCAGCGCCAGCACGGCAATGGCGCGGTCGATCGGCGCTGCCCGCCGCGCCGCTTGCCCGATCGCGCGCATCTCCTCGGATATCTCGGGTTGATTGTCCTGATCGAACGGATCGACCCCGGAGACGTCCCACAGCAACGTCGCCGCGTGCTCCAGCGTGCCGTTCTCGGAGAGATCGACGCAGTTGACGCCGCGATAGATTGCGCCCTCCTCGGTGATGGTCGAGATCTCGGTGTCCATGACAGGCAGATCGGCGTCGAAGCTGCGCAGGCCCCGCGGCTCCGGCGACGGCACGCGGCGCTCCTTGAGCGCGCGGACATCCTCGGCCCGATAGCGGTTCTTCCGCGAATCCGGCGTCGGCTCGGAGCGGATGAGGCCGCGGCTGACATAGGCGTAGAGGGTGGCTGGCGAGATCGCGAGCTCGGCCGCGGCCTCCTGGGCAGACAGATAGAGCGCCGAATTTTTCATATTGATTTATGTAATCAAGATTGATCAATGTGTCGAGAGGCCTGACCTTGTGTCCTCCGTGAACAGGAGATTGGGCCATGAACATCCACCTCACTAAAAGCCAGATCGGGCTGGACGGCGTTCCCGCGGCCGAAACCGTGCTGAGCCATGTCGATGGCGAGCGCGGCGAGCTCATCATTGCAGGCGAGCATGTCGGCCGGCTGGCGAGCCAGTCGAGCTTCGAGGGCGCCACCGCCCGGCTCTGGAACGGCGCCGGCAAGACTGGCCTCAGCGAAGCAAATGTGCGGGCAAGCCTGGGCGCGGCGCGCGAGCGCGCCTTCGCACGCCTGCCGGATCTGCTGCCGGCGACACGCGGCATGGGCATCGTCGAGGGGTTTCGCGCGGCGGTCGCGGGGCTTCGCGCGGAGAACGGGCTGGAGCATGAGGCGACCATCGTCGGTGCGTTTCCGGTGATCGCGGGCGCGCTGGTCCGCCGCGCCAAGGGGCTGGAGCCGGTCGCACCTGATGCCAATGCGAGCCATGCCGCCGACACGTTGCAGATGTTGCGTGGCGCCTCGCCCGAGCCGCGCGAGGTCGCGGCGCTCGATGCCTATTTCGTCACGGTCTGCGATCACGGCATGAATGCCTCGACCTTCACCACGCGCGTGGTGGCCTCGACGCAGGCCGATCTGTTCGCTGCCGTCACCGCCGGCTATTGCGCCCTGACCGGCCCTCTGCATGGCGGTGCGCCGGAGCCGGTGCTGGAGATGTTGGACGCGATCGGCGCGAGCGAGCGGATCCAGCCATGGGTGGACGCGGCACTGGCCCGCGGCGAGCGGTTGATGGGCTTCGGCCATCGCGTCTATCGCGTGCGCGATCCGCGCGCCGACGTGCTGAAGGCTGCGATCGAGCGGCTGTCGGCCGATGGCGCGGGCCTGCCCTTTGCCGGCGAGGTCGAAGCCTATATCCGCAGCGCGCTGCGCAAGAAGAATCCGGAGCGGCCGCTGGAGACCAATGTCGAGTTCTTCACGGCGATCCTGCTCGATGCGCTGGCGATCCCGCGCCAGGCGTTCACGCCGGTCTTCGCAATGGCGCGCGCTGCGGGATGGACCGCGCATGCGCGCGAGCAACAGCGCACGGGACGATTGATCCGCCCGAGTTCGTCCTATGTCGGGGCCATGCCGCAGGCCTCATGCGACTAAGGACTAAGAGAACGACGACAGCGGAGCTCCACTCCGCTGTCGTGCGGGCGAAGTCCTGAACTGTCTCTTTGGATTGATGACGATCCGTCATCCCTGATCTGCACCTTGGAACGTATTTGCGCGCAGCGAATTGCATGATCTGGCTCCCGCAAAGGAACGCGATGCTGGACTTGCTTGGACAATCTGACGAGGCCAGGATCGGGGAGATCGCCAGGCAGGCAGCGAGCAGGAGCGCTGCCGGTGCGGATTCCGAGAGGCGATTCCAGGACTTGCTCCAGGCGCTGCCGGCCGCGATCTACACGACCGACGCAGAAGGCCGCATCACCTTCTTCAATCAAGCCTGCATCGATTTTGCCGGACGCACGCCGAAGGTCGGCGAGATGTGGTGCGTGACATGGAAGCTCTATCTGCCCGACGGCACGCCGCTTCCGCACGATGAGTGCCCCATGGCCATCGCGCTGAAGCAGAACCGGCCGGTGCGCGATGTCGAGGCTGTGGCCGAACGGCCGGACGGCTCCCGGATCTGCTTCATGCCCTATCCGACGCCGCTTCGCGACGAACATGGTAGACTGTTTGGCGCCGTGAACATGCTGGTCGACATCACGGCCCGCAAGCAGGCCGAACAGCGAATGATGCTCCTCGCCTATGAGGTGGATCATCGTTCGAACAATCTGCTCGCGGTGACCCAGGCGATGCTGCGGCTGACGAAGGCCGAGACCGCCGCGGAATTCCAGGCCGCGTTTCAAGGCCGGCTCAGCGCGCTTGCCAACGTGCAGCGGCTGTTCTCGGCGTCGCGCTGGACCGGTGCCAGTCTGAAGACGATCGTCGAAGAGGAGCTGCGGCCCTACACAAGCGGAGACGGTGAACGCATCAGCATCGCTGGCGACGACATCCGTCTGCCGGCCACGCTCGCCCAATCGATCGCCGTCGCCGTGCACGAGCTGGCGACCAACGCTGCCAAATACGGCGCGCTGTCGACACAGTCGGGCAGGCTGAACATCCACTGGGAGACCACCGACGCGGAGCCTCTCGTGCTGCGCTGGTCGGAGCGCGGCGGTCCGCGGGTCAACGAGCCACCGACGCGCAAGGGCTTCGGCATCGGCGCGGTCGACGGCATCATCCGGACCTTGCGGGGACGCGTGACCCGGCAGTGGAGGCCGGAAGGGCTGGTTTGCGAACTGTCCTTCCCGGAGGCGTAGGCTTACGCTTCCCGCACCACCGTCTTCAGATAATTGTACGCCTTGATGATCTCGATCAGGCGGTCTTCGGTGGAGCGATCGCCGCCATTGGCGTCGGGATGGTGCTGTTTCACCAGGGCCTTGTACTTGCTCTTGACGTCCGCGAGTGTGGCACTGGGGCCGAGGCCCATGACCTGGAGCGCCTTGCGCTCGGCGTTCATCACCTTGCGCGTCTCGGCCTTGGGCTCGGCCTCCGGCCCCTTCCGCCAGCTGGCGCGGCCGTTGATCTCGCTGAACATGCTGAACGGATCGGATGCCATGTCGATCTCGGCTTCCGCGCCCTTCTTGCCGCCATTGGCGCCCATCTTCCAGGTCGGACGGTGGCCGGTCAGCGCATCCTTCTGGTAGCGCGCGACCGCATCGGCGTTCATGCCGGAGAAGAAATTGTAGTTCTGGTTGTACTCGCGCACATGGTCCAGGCAGAAATGCCAGTACTCGCGCTGGTTCTCGCGGCCCTTGGGCGCGCGATGCGCGCCCTTGTTCTGACACCCGGCCCACTCGCAAGCGACCGCGGTGTCGCGCGGCTTCACTTCCGGCTGCTTGCCCCGCGGCTTCACGCGGATGGAGTCGAAGAACTTTGATGAATCGATCGGCATGGCTGACTTTGACTACGCAATGCAAAAACCTTCAAGTCTTGACATTGCAATTCGCTGCAAACCCGGCAAATAACGGGCCGTGATCTCTACACCCGATTGGCACAACATGGCTATGCGCGACACTATCAGCAACAGGTTGCAGGAAGCTTTCACGCCGGAAAGCCTGCAAGTCGTCGACGAGTCACATTTGCATGAGGGCCACGCCGGCCATCGGCCGAGCGGCGAGACGCACTTCCGTGTGTATATCGTATCTGCCGCCTTCAAAGGGAAGAGCCGGGTCGACCGCCATCGCATGATAAATTCGGCGCTGGCCGCGGAACTCTCAGGCGGCGTGCACGCGCTGGCGATCCAGGCCAGGGCGCCGGGGGAAGGATGATCTTCGCTTACCCTCTCCGGGAGGGTAAGAAAATCAAAACGACGTCCCGGCCCGCCTCGGCTTGGCCTCTTCCAGCTCCGCATCGCGCGCCACCGGTGAAATACGGAGCGCGGTGATGCGGTTGCGCTCGCGGCGGAGGACGCGGAAACGGAAGCCGTGGAACGTGAAACTCTGTCCGCGGTCGGGGATCGAGCGCGCCTCGTGGATCACGAGGCCGGCGACCGTCGTCGCCTCCTCATCGGGCAGGTGCCAGTCCATGACGCGGTTGAGGTCGCGGATCGGCACCGAGCCGTCGACCACGACCGAGCCGTCCGGCTGGCGGCGCACGCCGGCAACGACCACGTCATGCTCGTCGGAGATATCGCCGACGATCTCCTCCAGAATATCTTCCAGCGTGACCAGGCCTTCAACCTCTCCATACTCGTCGACGACGAGGGCGAAATGGGTCTTGCGGCGGCGGAACGCCTTGAGCTGCTGGGATATCGGCCGCATTTCCGGCACGAACCAGGGCGGCAGCATGATGGTGGTGACGTCGATGCGCGAGGTGTCGCCCTCTGACGCGCGGATGGCCCGCAACAGATCTTTGGCGTGCAGAATGCCGATGATGTTCTCCGACTTGTCGCGCCACAGCGGAATGCGGGTGTATTCGGTGGCCAGCACCTCCCGCACCAGCTCCTCCGGCGGCAGATCGGCATTGATCATCACCATGGCGGTGCGGTGAACCATCACGTCGGACACCGTCAATTCGCCGAGGCGGAAGACATTGTGAATGTACTCGGCCTCGCCGCTCTCGATCTTGCCGTGCACGGCGGATTCCTCGACCAGGCCCTCGATCTCGGAATCCGTCAGGATCTCGTGCTGCGAGAACTCCTGGACCCCGATCAGACGCAGGATCGCGCTCGAAGCCGTATTGAGACACCAGCTCAGCGGATAGAACACTAGGTACGAGGCATACAGCGGATACGCGATCCACTGGGACACCGGCATCGGCTCCCGGATCGCAAGCGTCTTGGGCACCTGTTCGCCGATGATGATGTGCAGCGAGGAGAACACCAGGAAGCCGGCGACGAACGAGGTGAAGTGCAGCGTGGCTTCCGACAGGCCGAGCGGCTGGAGGATGGGGCTCAGCAGCGCAGAAACGGTCGGCTCACCGATCCAGCCGAGGCCGAGCGAGGCCATGGTGATTCCGAGCTGGCAGCAGGCGAGATAGGATTCGATGTTGCCCATCATGGTCTGCAGCAGGCGGGCGCCGAAGCGGTTCTGCTCGACCATGGCCTTGACGCGAAACCCGCGGCTCTTCACCAGCGCGAATTCCGCCGCGACATAGAACGCGTTGGCGGCGAGCAGGAGGACCGCAAGCAGCAGATTGATCGAGATCGAGCTCATGTTTGCCTCGCGGCCGCCTCGGCATTCCGCGCCGCTTCGTGGGCGGCCGTGCCAAGCGGTCCTGCCATCACTGTGATAACTTCGCCTTCAGGAAATCGCGCACCGGGGCCGGCTCGACGTCCTTTGCGATCACCGCGCGCCCGACGGCTTCCAGCAGGATGAAGGTGAGCTTGCCGCGCTTGACCTTCTTGTCCTGCGCCATCAGCGCCATCAGCGCGTCGGCATCGGCAAGCCCTTCCTGCGCGAACCCTGCGATGTCCTGCAGGCGCGTCGGCAGGCCGGCGTCGATCAGGTGCCGCTCGACGCGCAGCGCATCGGCCTCGCCGATCATGCCGAGCCTGGCCGAGAACTGCGCCGCCAGCGTCATGCCGATCGCGACGCCCTCGCCATGGAACAGGCGGTCGGAGAAGCCCGTCGCCGCCTCCAGCGCGTGGCCGAAGGTGTGGCCGAGATTGAGCAGCGCGCGCTCGCCGGTCTCGCGCTCGTCGCGCGAGACGACACCGGCCTTGGCGCGGCAGGAGGTGGCGATCGCGTGCTCGCGCGCCGAGCCGCCCTTGACGATGTCGGCATGGTTCTTCTCCAGCCAGGTGAAGAAGGCCTCGTCGCCGAGCACACCGTATTTGGCGACCTCGGCATAGCCGGCGCGGAACTGGCGCGGCGACAGCGTGTCGAGCACGGCGGTGTCGGCGATGACCAGCACCGGCTGGTGGAAGGCCCCGAGCAGGTTCTTGCCCTGCGGCGAGTTGATCCCGGTCTTGCCGCCGACGGATGAATCGACCTGCGCCAGCAGCGAGGTCGGCACCTGCACGAAATCGACGCCGCGGCGCAGGATCGCCGCGGCAAAGCCGGCGAGATCGCCGACCACGCCGCCGCCGAGCGCGATGACGAGATCGTTGCGCTCGATCTTCGCGGCGATCAGGGCCTCGCTGACCTTTTCGAGGCCGGCATAGGTCTTGGAGATCTCGCCTTCCTCGACCACGATGCGTGAGGTCGGGATGCCGCTCGCCGCGAGCGAGGCTTCAGTGGGCTCGAGCCAGTGCTTGGCCACCGTACGGTCGGTCACGATAGCTGTGCGCACGCCGGGCCGCAGGCGCGCGACGCGTTCGCCGAGCGAAGCCAGCACGCCGCGGCCGATGACGATGTCATAGGCGCGATTCTCCAGCGCGACCTCGACATTGACAGGATCGGAATGTTTCAACGGCGCAGTCATCGTATGGCACTCGCAACGTCGGCAGGTGGCTGGGCGGCCTGTTGGCCGCAAAGATGGGCGAGCAGCGCCTCGATGCATTCCTCGACGATTTTGTCGTGCGGCACGTCGCGCGAGGCGATGGTGAGGTCGGCATGGCCATAGACCGGCTCACGCTCGGTGAGAAGGCGCGTCACGGTTCCTTCCGGATCGGCGGTCTGGAGCAGCGGACGGTCGGCGCGGCGGCGCACGCGGCGCATGATGACGTCGTGGTCGGCCCTGAGCCAGATCGACACCGCCTTTGCCGCGATGCGCGCGCGCGTCTCCTCGCGCATGAAGGCGCCGCCGCCGGTTGCCAGCACCACCGGCCCGCCGTCGAGCAGCCGCGCGATCACCCGCGCCTCGCCGTCACGGAAATACAATTCGCCGTGACGCTCGAAGATCTCCGGGATACTCATCTGGGCCGACGTCTCGATCTCGGTGTCGGCATCGACGAACGGCAGCTTGAGACGGGCCGCCAACCGGCGGCCGATGGTCGATTTCCCCACCCCCATCATGCCGACGAGCACGATCGAGCGCGCGCCGAGCGCCGACAGGATGTCGGCTTCAGGCGAAGCTGGTATCGGCAACGCGGCGTCGGACATGGTCTCGCTCGAATGGATCTCGCTCGATCTGCCGCCAAAGGCGGCACGCTGTGGCCACCTATACGACCCCGAGGGTGCCCTCGCCAGAGGACTCTTGCCACGAAACGGCGAACATGTTGGATGATTTCATTGGTTAATTTGCCCTCCGGAACCCCGTAGAGACCCCAGAACGATGCCCAGCCTGTTCCGCTTCCTGACGGTCGTCGCCGTGATCGCCGGCATCGTCTATGGCGCGGTCTTCGCGCTGGCGAACTTCGTCAATCCGAAGCCGCGGGAAATGACGGTGACGATCCCGCCGGACAAGTTTCTCAAGAAATAGGAGCTAGCCTGAAGGGCATGCGAACCAAGCCCTCCGATAGCAAGCTCACCGGCCTGTTCCTCGACATGCTCGCGGCAGAACAGGGCGCCGGGCCCAATACGCTCGACGCCTATCGCCGCGACCTCACCGATTTCTCGGAATTTCTTGGCCGCGCCGGCCACAATTTTGTGGACGCGGAGACGCAAGTCCTGCGCGACTATCTCGCCGATCTCGACACGCGCGGTTTCAAATCCACCAGCGTCGCGCGCCGGTTGTCGGCGATGCGGCACCTCTATCGCTTTCTCCTCAACGAACGCATCAGGGCCGAGGATCCCGCCGCGATCCTGTCCGGCCCCAAGCGCGGCCGCGGCCTGCCGAAGGTGCTGTCGATCGCCGATGTCGACCGCATGCTCCGCCGCGCCAAGGAATTAAGCGAGGCGGAGGATGCCTCGCCCGCCAAGCGGCTGCGGAGCTTGCGGCTCTACTGCCTGCTCGAGGTGCTCTACGCCACCGGCCTGCGCGTTTCCGAGCTGGTGGCGCTGCCGCGCTCGGCGGCCAAGCGCGACGCCCGCATGATCGTGGTGCGCGGCAAGGGCAACAAGGAGCGCCTGGTGCCGCTCAACGAGGCCTCGCGGCAGGCGATGGCGGATTATCTCGCGGCGACGGAGGCTGCGAAAACCGAGAAGAAGAAAGACAGCCTCGCCGCCTCGAAATGGCTATTCCCCTCGTTCGGCGAGAGCGGGCATCTGACGCGGCAGCATTTTGCCCGCGACCTCAAGGAGCTCGCGGTCGCCTCCGGCCTGCAGGCCCGGCTGGTCTCCCCGCACGTGCTGCGCCATGCCTTTGCCAGTCACCTCCTGCACAACGGCGCTGATTTGCGCATCGTGCAGACCCTGCTCGGCCACACCGACATTTCCACGACCCAGATCTACACCCACGTGGTCGAGGAGCGGCTGAAGAGCCTGGTGCGCGATCTGCACCCGCTGGCGGAGAAGTGAGTTTTCGTAGCCCGGATGGAGCGCAGCGAAATCCGGGGTTCTCAGGTCACGGAAAGACCTTCCCGGATTGCGCTTTGCTCCATCCGGGCTACGCATCACCCATCAAACCGCCTTGACTTCGGCCACATCTCCGCAGAAAGAGCCGGGGCCTTTCGCATGATTTGGCGGGCTCGCTCGCAGTACACAAGCCAACCCATTGAAGAAGCTACGCTTCTCTCCGCAAATCGAAATCCGCTTCGCCGCCTCGCCCCGTCCCCTATATTGAGTTGATGCAAGACCAGATGCGCAGCTATCTCGACTTTGAAAAGCCCGTCGCCGAGCTCGACTCCAAGGTCGACGAGCTCAGGACGCTCGCGGCCTCCGGCACCGACATCTCTGACGAGATCGGGCGGATCGAGGACAAGGCGGCGCAGGCGCTCGCCGACCTCTATCAGAACCTGACACCGTGGCAGAAGACGCTGGTGGCGCGGCATCCGCAGCGGCCGCACTTCAACGACTTCATCAAGGGCCTGATCACCGAATTCACCCCGCTCGCCGGCGACCGCAAGTTCGGCGAGGACGAGGCGCTGGTTGCCGGCTTCGGCCGCTTCCGCGGCGAGCCGATCTGCGTGATGGGCCAGGAAAAGGGCGATTCCACCGAAAGCCGCATCCGGCACAATTTCGGCATGGCGCGGCCCGAAGGCTATCGCAAATGCGTGCGGCTGATGGAGATGGCCGAGCGGTTCGGCCTGCCGGTGCTATCGCTGGCCGATTCCGCCGGCGCCTATCCCGGCATCGGCGCCGAGGAGCGCGGACAAGCCGAGGCGATCGCGCGCTCGACCGACGCGTGCCTGGCGCTGACCGTGCCGAACGTCGCGATCATCACCGGCGAGGGCATGTCGGGCGGCGCCATTGCGATTACCACCGCCAACCGGGTGTTGATGCTGGAGCACGCGATCTACAGCGTGATCTCGCCCGAGGCCGCCTCCTCCATCCTCTGGCGCGACGGCACCAAGGCGCAGGAAGCCGCCAACAACATGAAGATCACCGCCCAGGACATGCTCCGCTTCGGCGTGATCGACAGCATTTTGAAGGAGCCGGTCGGCGGCGCCCACCGCGACCCCGCCGCCATGATCGCCACCACCGGGGAGGCCATCGCCAAGGCCTTCGACGAGATGCGCGGCCTCGACGGCGACGCCATCCGCAAGCAGCGCCGGCAGAAATTCCTCGATATCGGCCGGAAACTGGGCTGATTCGGGCGGATTCGGTGCCGTAGGGTGGGCAAAGGCGCGCTCTTGCGCGACGTGCCCACGAATTCTCACCGATCACACGCAGATCGTGGGCACGGCGCGATGCGCCTTTGCCCACCCTGCGAGACCTCCCGGGGGCACCCCGGTAACCCCGCATTAACCCTTTTTTTGCCCAAATCGGCGATCTGAGTCCGGGTTGGGCCGAAAGGCCCAAGTTCCGTCCCAAGTCACGTCCATCAAGTCGCGTCCGTTCAGTCTTCGTTGACCATGCCGATGGGCCAACGGGCTCGTGATCCCCGCTCGGGTTGCGACCACATGACCCAGAGGTTAGAATTTTAATCAATGGCTTCAGGGCATAAGCGCTGGGGCGTGAGCTGAAAAAGCCCGTCGTGACGGGTCCGGTTGTCCGGTCGGATCATGCTCCCATGAATTGGGGTTCGCGCTTCTTGCCCGGCACGGTGTGGGGTCCATCTTGATTTCTCGTTCGCTTGCTCGCGCGCTCTTGGCTTCGGTTGCGCTGATGACGGCTGGCGGTCTGCTGGCCGGCTGCGACACCGACCAGGTCTCGCTCGCGACCAACGCAAAGGCCAACCAGCCGGTGCCGCCGAAGCTGCTCGCCGCGATGGTCGAGAAGGACATGGATCTGCAATCGCCGATCCTGGTCCGCCTGTTCAAGCAGGAGGCCGAGCTCGAGGTCTGGAAGCAGACCCGCTCGGGCCAGTTCGCGCTGCTCAAGACCTATCCGATCTGCCGCTGGTCGGGCGACCTCGGCCCCAAGGTGCGCGAAGGCGACCGCCAGGCGCCGGAGGGATTCTACTCGATCAATCCTGGCCAGATGAATCCGCAATCGGCCTATTATCTGTCGTTCAACACCGGCTATCCGAACGCGTTCGACAAGGCATTGGGGCGCACCGGCTCGCAGCTGATGGTGCATGGCGACTGTTCTTCGCGCGGCTGCTACGCGATGACCGACGAGCAGATCGCGGAGATCTATTCGCTCGGGCGCGAATCCTTCTTCGGAGGACAGAAGGCGTTCCAGCTGCAGGCCTATCCGTTCAAGATGACGCCGGTGAACATGGCCAAGCACCGGAACAATCCGAACATGCCGTTCTGGAAGATGATCAAGGAAGGCTATGATCATTTCGAGGTGACGCGGCAGGAGCCGAAGGTCGATTTCTGCGAGAAGAAGTACGTCTTCGACGCAACCAAGCCGCCCGATGCGAAGCGCGATCCGGTGTTCGACGCCTCGGCGAAGTGCCCGGCCTATGTTATCCCAGAGGACGTCGTCGCCGCCGTGCGCGGCAAGCAAGCCAAGGACGAGGCGGAATACGCCAGGCTCGTCGCCAAGGGCACGCCGGTGGCGCGCATGAACACCGGCATCGACGGCGGCATGAACAAGATCTTCGCCGCGAAGATTCCGGAAGGCTCGACCGGCCTGTCCGAGGGCGCCGAAGGCAACACGCTGCAGATGCTGGCAATGGCGAAGGCGCCGGGCACGATCCCCGGTCACGTCAATCCGCCCAAGCCGAATCTCGATGCGGTGGCGTCCGCGCCCGCGCCGCAGGAAGAGCCGGTCGTTGCCGTGCCCGCAAGCAGCACCCGCGTCGCCACGGCCGCGCCTGCCGAAAAATCTCAAGGCGGCGGCTTCTTCTCCAACCTCGGCCGCAAGATGGGCATGGGCACCGCCGACACCACGGCCACCACCCCGCCGCCGCAAGCCACCGCCTCCGTCGCGCCGGCCCAGACCGCCCCGACGCCGCCCACCGCAGCGTCCCGGCTCAAGGCCGCCGTGGGCCGCTTCGTGCCGGGGAATGACAAGCCCAAGGATGCCGCGAAGGATGCGCCGAAGCCGGCTGTTGCTGCCGCCAAGCCCGCCGAGCCGGCGAAGCAGCCCGACACGCGACTTGCCGCGACGCGGCCGGCGCTGAAGCCGTCGGTGAGCGATGGTGCCGGTGAGAGCGGCCAGATGGCCGGCGCCGCGCCGGTGGTGTCGTCGAACTCGTTCGAGAGCCGCTTTGGGGCGATGAAGTAACAATCCAATCGCTCACGACGAAGCGGTTTTTCTACGTCTTGGGCGCCGCCGTTGCACCGAGCGACTTCCCTGATACTCTCCCAGTCCAAGAGGCTGAAACTTGGACCGGGAGCACACCGAGGGAATCGCTGGAACACCTTGGACGGAGAGCGAGCTCTCCGCCGTGGTCGACAGCTATTTTCGGATGCTGGCTTCCGAAATAGCAGGAGCAGCGTACAGCAAGGCTCAGAATCGTCGCCAGCTCATGACGATCGTGCGTCGGTCTGAAGGCTCGATCGAACGCAAGCTTCAAAATATCTCCGCGGTTCTCGATATGCTCGGGGCGCAGTGGATCAACGGCTACAAACCGTTGGCGCATTATCAGGATGCCCTGGTCGCGGCTGTTGAGCGGAATGTCGGGCGAGCTTCAGATTTTCTCTACCCCGCAAACGCAGACACTCAACCACTAGCGCTGAACGATGACGCAATCTTCGTTCCTCCGCCATCGTTCGCCAATTCGGACAAAATGCTGACGCCAGCGGTTCGACGTCTCGTCGGCAAGTTCGATCCAGCTGAGCGAGACGCCAAAAATCGTGAGCTAGGAAAAGCAGGCGAGAAATTCGTCGTGGAGTTTGAACGCGACCGCCTGCGACGGGCCGGGCGTGACGACCTTGCCACCAACGTTCGTTGGGTTTCCGATTTGGATGGCGATGGATACGGCTACGACGTGCGATCCTTTGAGCCTGATGGAGAAGAGCGATTGCTGGAGATCAAGACGACATGTGGACACGAGCGCACTGCGTTTTGGCTCACGAGGCGAGAGGTCGACGTTGCCGCAGAGCGAAGTGACGTGTACCGGATCCGACGTGTCTTTCATTTCCGGAACGGCGCTCAGATGTTCGAGATCCCGCCACCGCTAGAAGATGCACTCTTGATGGCGCCCACCGCATACTCTGCCGAACCGAGATAACGTTAGGCTCATCATTTTTGGAGCCGCAACGCGCCTTGCCGGGCACACTTTCCCCAATCTCAATTCCTTCGGATAATTCATAATTTCCCTTTACCCGAAGCACGACACACCCTATACTCCCTTGCCATCTCATCCCGCCGGAGGGGGCGGGTCGCGATCGTCACGGTTCGTGGGGTGAGTTGCGGTGGACGTGGGCGGTGTTGGCGCCAGAGGCGGTCGCAGGGCGGGGTGTCCCCGTGAGCGATCAGCGGGCGCGTGTACGACAGCACGGCGCGCGTACGGCAAAATCGTGTGGTCCTGGCGCCCGCTGGCTGGCGTCAAGTGCTGCAGTGGTGTGGCGGTCCGACCGGACGCGCGCATCAGCGATCTGCAGGGCGACGGGGGCAAAAGTGCTTCGCTCCCCGGGGAGAGCGCGACATAAGCCGTCAAACCACTGCGCAGGGAAGGCCGGTTATCGGGCTGCACCTGTGTCTCCCCTGTGAGCGTTTATCTACGCACTCATGCACAGGGGCTCGCGGGTGCCAGCCGGTACCCGGCCTTCCCTGCGCCCTTCCGATTCGAAGGGGGCGCCAGAAGCGAAGCAAAACCCGGGCGCAAGGCGCCGCGGGATCGCGATGTCATGTGGCTGTTTGACAGTTGAACCGAGTAAGGCCGCCGCAATCTCCGCCGGGCCGGCGCATGACGGCGTGTAGCCCGGATGAGCGAAGCGATATCCGGGAATGTCGCGGATGAGTCCCGCATGTCGCTTCGCTCATGCGGGCTACGGCAGCTGAGTCACGGCGCCAGATACCGCATCAGCTCCGGATTGCCCCTCACCGCCCCCGCCTCCCCCTGCAGCGCGACGCGGCCGCGGTCGAGCACGTAGGCGTAGTCGGCGACGCGCAGCGCGAGGTCGAGATGTTGCTCGACGATGATGACGGCGATGGTCTTGGCGAGCTCGATCAGGCGCTCGGTGATCTCCTCGATCACGCCGATCCAGACGCCTTCGGTCGGCTCGTCCAGCAGCAGCAATTTTGGATCGCCCAGCATGGCGCGGCCGATCGCGAGCATCTTGCGCTCGCCGCCGGAGAGCGTGCCGGCGGGCTGGTCGAGGCGCTGGCCGAGCTTCGGGAAGATCGTCAGCACGCGGTCGACCGCGGAGGCATCCTTGGACGCGAGCGAGCCGACGGCGAGATTGTCGCGCACCGACAGGCGCGCGAACACCGAATGCTCCTGCGGCACGTAGCCGATGCCGGCGCGGACGCGCTCCTGGGTGGCGCGGCGGCTGATGTCGCGGCCGTCGAAGGCGACCTCGCCGTTCCACGCCGGCAGCTCGCCGACGATGGTCTTCATCAGCGTGGTCTTGCCGGCGCCATTGCGCCCGAGCACGGCGACGCCGCCGCGCCAGGGAATGCCGAGGTTGACGTCGAACAGGACCTGGCTGCGGCCATAGCCCGCGTCGAGATGCTTGATGTCCAAAAATTCAGGCACGGCGCAGATAGATCTCCTGGACGGATGTGTTGGCCTGGATCTCGGACACGGTGCCCGACGCCAGCACCCTGCCCTGGTCGAGCACGGTGAGGCGGTCGCAGATATCGCGGATGAAATCGAGGTCGTGCTCGACGATGACGAGGGAGCAATGTTGCTTGATCGGCTGGAGCAATTCGCCGGTGACGCGGCGCTCCTCCAGGCTCATGCCGCCGGTCGGCTCGTCCAACAGCAGCAGTTTCGGCTTGCCCGCCAGCGCCATCGCGATCTCCAGCCATTGCTGCTGGCCGTGCGACAGCGCCGCCGCCGCATCGAAGGCGCGGTCGGCGAGACGGAATTGCCTCAGCATGGCCATGACCTGGTCGTGCAGCGCGCCCCTGGTGCGCGAGAATACGAGATCGAACAGCGAAGACTGCGCCTGCAGCGCGAGCAGGATGTTGTCGTACAGCGTCAGCGACGGCAGCACGGATGTGATCTGGAATTTCAGGCTCATGCCGGCCCGCGCCCGCTCGGTCGGCGTGAACGCGGTGATGTCGGTGTTGACGAAGGAGACTTTCCCCTGCGTCGGCACCTCGGCGCCGGCGATGCACTTCATCAGCGTGCTCTTGCCGGAGCCGTTCGGGCCGATCAGGCCGTGGAACTCGTTTTCGCCGACGGCGAGTGCGGCGCCGTCGAGCGCAGTGAGCTTGCCGAAGATCTTCTTGATGCCGGCGGCTTCAAGGAGCATTGCGCTTCTCCTTGACCTTGGCGCCGAAGCTGCCGACCCGTTCACGCTCGCCGAGGACGAAGCTGATCAGGCCGAGCGGCCGGAACAGGATCACCAGCAGCAGCAACAATCCCAGAATGATCGGCCAGATGTCGCGGTAATTGTCCGACAGCCAGAAGCTGACGCCCTCGACGATGACGGCACCAATGACGGCGCCGATCAGCGTGCCGGAGCCGCCGAACAGCACGTAAAGCACCACCTGGGTCGAGACCACGACGCCGACCATGTTGGGCCAGACGAAACCTTCGTGAAAGGCATAGAGGCTGCCGGCAAGCCCGGCGACGCCGCCGCCGATGGTGAAGATGATCGCCTTCAGGTGCTGCGCCTTGTAGCCGAAGAAGGCGATGCGCTGCTCGTTCTCGCGCAAACCCGCCAGCGCGAGACCGAATTGCGAGCGCACCAGGAAGCGGCAGAGCAGGTAGACCGCGACGAGGATGCCGAGCACGAGATAGTAGAAAGCCGGCCCTTCCGTGAACTCGTAAGTCCCGAGCGACATCGGCGCGATCGAGGGGATGCCGTTCTGGCCGCCGAGATAATACCAGCCGCGCGCGAGACGATCGGCGGCGTAGGAGCCGGTCAGCGTGCCGAGCGAGACGAAGATCACGCTGGAGGGATGCCGGCCCAGCAGCAGGAAGCCGCCGAGCAGCAGCGCGAAGGTGAGGCCGATGATGGTGCCCGCCGGCAGCACCAGCAAGATGTTGGTGATGTCGAGGTCGCGGGCGAGCAGCGCCACGCCGTAGCCGGCCGAGCCGAAGAACAGGGCCTGGCCGAAGCTCATGATGCCGGCATAGCCCCAGACCAGGTCGAACGACAGCGCGAACAGCGCCAGGATGATCACGCGCGTCGCGAACACCGTGAGATAGTCCTGCAGCACCAGCGGCGCCAGCAGCGCCGCAAGGAGCACGACGCCCTCCACGATCGGCAGGACTCGTCGTCCCGCCGCCGGTTGTCCCGCCGCAGCGCCTTCAGCCATCGCACCGTCCATGTCGTCGTCTGCGTCGGCGGCGATGGCCTGTCTTACCACACTCATCGGCTTCAGCATTCCACCTCAGCATTCCTTTGGATCGACCAGACCCTCGCTGCGCGCGACGATCTCGTAATTCCCGGCCTTGGCGACCGCGGTGTACATCTTCATCTTGCAGTGCCGCTTGCCCGGCACCATCTCGGCCGGCCCGCCGGGACCTTCGGCGATCTTGGCGTGATCGAGCGCGGCGGCAACGGCCTCGCGATCGATCTTGCCGGCTTCCTTGACCGCGGCTTCCCACAGCTTGAGGCCACGATAGGTGCCGGTGGCGGCGCTGCCGGCGGCGAACAGGAAGTTGCCCGGGAAATCCTTTTCGTAGGCCGCCTGGATCTTGGCGTCGAACGGGTTCTCCTTGGTCAGCACCTTGAAATAGTCGAGGCAGCTCGCGAGCCCCTCGATTTCCGCGGCCTGATTGATGTTGAGCGTGTTCTCGTCATAGTAGACGCAGGCGAGCCGCCCGCCGTTCTTGAGGAAGCCGGCTTCATAGAGCTGCTTGAAGAACGGACCGACACCGGGCGGAATGACGGTGTTGAAGACGACGTCGACCTTGTTGGAGACGATGCGGTTGACGGTCGCGGAGAAGTCGACCTGGTCGAGCGGATAGTATTCCTCGAACACGACCTCGCCGCCGTTCGCCTCGATCACCTTGCGGGCATAGACGTTGAGCGTGTGCGGCCAGACATAATTGGCACTCGGCAGCGCGAACTTCTTGCCGCCGTTCTTGATCAGCCAGGGGATGAACTCGTCGCATTGCTGCGCCGGCGTCGGCCCGGTGCAGAACAGATAGGGCGTGCACTCCTTGCCCTCATAGAGCTGCGGATAAATGTAGAGCGTCTTGCCGCGCGCCACGATCGGGTCCTTGATCGCGTTGCGCATCGAGGAGGTGATGCCGCCGAGCACCATGTCGACCTTGTCGCGCTGGATCAGTTTTCGCACGTTGCCCACCGCAACCGATTCGTTCGACGCGGTATCCTCGATGTAGAGCTCGAGCGGACGACCGAGCAGGCCGCCAGCGGCGTTGATCTCCTTGATCACCATCTTGGCGACATTGGCGTCGGCGTTGCCGGCATAGGCGATCGGACCAGTGAGGTCGGTGGCGATGCCGACCTTGATCGGCGCTTCCGCCGCATTGGCCCAGGGCGCCGGGATCACCCAGCTTCCAACCCCGGTTGCGACCGCGCCGGAGGCAAAGGCGAAATTGGAGAGGAAGCGGCGGCGTGAGAGCTGAGTGCGATCGAACATGTGGCTAAACCCCTTTTCCAGCGATGAGGCCCTGCGGGCGGAATTTGATGAAGACAATGGCAAGCACGAAGACGAGCACGTCGGCGACGACGGGCGCCATCACCCAGGGCAGCGCCGCGCTGAGCGTGCCGATGACACCGGCCCCTGCGACCGGCCCGATGAAGGAGCCGACGCCGCCGACCATGACCGCGACAAAGCCCTGGATCAGGAAACGCAGGCCGAGGTCGGCGAACAGGCTGAACACCGGCACGATCAGCGCACCGGCAAGGCCGGCGAGCGCCGCGCCGAACGCAAAGGTGGCGCCGTAGATCAGCGGCGTGGAGATGCCCGAGGCGCGCGCCAGCGACGGGTTCTCCAGCGTGGCACGCACGCGCAGGCCGAAGCTGGTGCGCGACAGCAACAGATAGCAGCCGCCCATCACCAGGAGTGTGATGACGATGATGGTGAAGCGCCAGGCCGAGATGTGCATGGCGCCGATATCGATCGAGCCGCCGATCGGCTCGGGCACGGTGAGATAGAAGCCGCCGATCAGCCCGCGCACGGATTCGCGGATGATCAGGCCGAGCGCATAGGTGCCGAGCATGGCGACGATCGGTGCTGCGTAGAATCTGCGGATGATCAGCGCCTCCAGCACGAAGCCGAGCGCGCCGACCACGAAGGGCGCCGCGACCATGCCGGCCCATATCGGCAGTCCCTTGGCATAAGCGAGATAGGTGATGTAGGCCCCGAGCAGGACGAACTCGCCTTGCGCGAAGTTGAAGATGCCCATCATGCTGGCGATGATCCCGAGCCCCAGCACGATCAGGACGATGATCGCGCCGAAGCTCAGGATCTCGAACGCTGCGACGAACGCGTTAGCCATATGGTGGTCTTCCGTTCGCCTGCATCAAGGCCGCGCTCACATCTTCTTCCAGTCGCCGATCTGCTCGAAGGCATGAGCGGCGCGATAGATGGTGGATTCCTCGAACATGCGGCCGACCAGCATCAGGCCGACGGGCAGGCCATCGACCATGCCGCAGGGCAGCGACATCGCGGGATGATGGGTGATGTCGAACGGCGCGGTGTTGGAGATCATCTCGAGCGCGCGGGCGACGTAGTCCTCGCGGCTGGCATTGGGCTCCGGCAGCTTGGTCGCCTTCATTGGCGTGGTCGGCATTAGCAGCAGATCGTAGTCGCCGAACGCCTTGTCGTAGGCCGCGGTCAGCCGCCGCGAGATGTTGAGCGCCTTGCCGTAGAAGCGTGGACCGAAATTGTTGTTGATGTAGGTGCCGAGCATCATGAACAATTTCGTGGTCTCGGACAGCGAGTCGGCCTGCCGGCGCCAGCCGCGATGAAAATCCATCAGCGAGGTCGAATAGAGATCGCCGCGGGACAGGCCGTAGCCGTCGCCGAACATCATGGTCTGGGTCAGGCCTTCGGTGCCGATCGGGGTCCAGATCGCGCCGCCCAGGAGATGCATCGGAATCGAGACGGTCTCGACGGTGGCGCCCAAATCCTTGAAGCGCTTTGCGGCCTCGCGCACGCTTTCATTCACCGCGGCCTCCGCGGTCGGCTGCTCAAAACCTTCCTTGACGATGCCGATCTTCATGCCCTTGACGCCCTGGCCGAGCGCCTTGGTGTACTCCTCGACCTTCGGCGACTTGATGCGCGGGTCGTAACCGTCGTCGCCGGCGAGCACCTCGAGCAGCAGCGCGTTGTCGGCGACCGTCGCGGTCATCGGGCCGGTATGATCGACATAGATCTCGATCGGCATGATGCCGGTATAGGGCACGAGGCCCCAGGTCGGCTTCATGCCGTAGATGCCGCAGAACGAGGACGGCATGCGGATCGAGCCGCCCTGATCGCCGCCAATCGCCATGTCGACCTCGCCGAGCGCGACCACGACGCCGGAGCCCGACGACGAGCCGCCGGCCGAGTAGCCCATCTTGTGCGGATTGTGCACCGGCCCGTAGGAGCCGGTGTGGCTGCCGCCGGAGAGGCAGAAATGCTCGCAATGCACCTTGCCCTTGATCTCGGCGCCGGCATCCAGCATGCGCGTGACGATGGTGGCGTCGAAATCGGGCACAAAGCCTTCCAGCGTCGACGAGCCGTTGGTCATCGGCACGCCGGCCAGCATGATGTTGTCCTTCAGCGCCACGGTCTTGCCCTTGAGCTTGCCGCTGGCGGCGCCTTTCACGGTCGACTTGCGATACCAGGCATTGCGCGGGTTTTCCTCGGTCGAGGGCCGATAGCCCGGCGTGCGCGGGTATTTCACCTCAGGCACCTCGTCCGGCATCGCGGCAACGAGATTGTAGGCCTCGATCGAGCCCTGCATCAGGCCGCGGAACGAAGCGATATCGTCGTCGGTCAGCGAAAGGCCGCACTGCTCGGCGACGCTGCGAAGTTGGGCTGGCGTGGGAAGGACAACAGTCACGGCGCTCTCCTGAAGTTTCTGGATCAGTCCTTGGGCGTGCGGCCGCGTTGCGGGCGACGAGCGCACCGGCCCGGCTCGAACATTCAAAACGGAAATATTTTCCTTTTCAAGTATTATTTTGCAGACCGGCCCGCACGGATTGCCGCGGCGAGGTCAGATCGGCTTGATCAGCCTGAAATCGAGGCCGTCCGCTTCGGCGAGATGCATCGGCATCCGCGCGCGCCCGTCGCGGACGGTGACCGGCCCGCGGGCGCCGCTGTAGACGATGTTGCGGCCGGCCGCGAGCATCGGGCCCATCGAGAACGAACCGGCCTTGTTCGCGACGGCCTCGAGGAAGCGCAGGCCTTCGTAGCTGGACTGTCCGACCGAGCCGATCGGCGGCGCATTCGGTCCGAACATCGCGTGATAGCGGCTCTGGAAGTCGTCATTGGCGCGCGCGCCGGTGCCGGTGAAATAGCCCGAGGCACAGAACATGTTTTCGCTGTTGTCGGCGCCGATACCGAGCAGCACGGTATCATCCATGGCGCCGGCAAGCCGCAGCGTGGTGGCGCCCAGGCCGCATTCGCCGAACGCGCGGTTGAAGGTGCTGCTGTCGGTGCCGATCAGCGAGATCAACACGACGTCGGGCTTGGCAGCGCGGATGCGCGCCAGATGCGGCTCGTGATTGTCCTCGCCGAGCGGAACGAATTCCTCGCCGACGACGTGACCGCCAGTCTCCTTGATGTAGTTCTTCACCGCGCGGTGCGATTGCCAGGGCCAGACGTAGTCGCTGCCGATCAGGTACCAGCGCTTGGCCTTCTTGACGTCGGCGAGCCAGTGGATGGCGGGGCGGCTCTGCCAGCGCGGCGTCTCGCCGATCGCCATCACGCCAGGCGTCCGCTCGCCGCCTTCGTAGACCGGCGTATAGATATAGGGGATCCGATGACGCGTGGTGACATCGCGGAGGCCAACGCGGACCGCACTGGTGTGCAAGCCGACGATGAGATCGACCTCGTCGAACGCGATCGCCTGCTCGGCGCGGTTCAGGACGTCATCGAGAGGTCCGCCGGCATCGTAGATCGAAAGCTCGATCTCGCGGCCGAGGATGCCACCGCGCTTGTTGATCTCGGCGACGGCGAGCGTCGCGCTGTTGGTCGCGCAGGGCCCCCACACTCCGGGCGAGCCGGTGCAGCAGATGAAGCCACCGACACGCAGCTTGTTGGCGCCCCGCCGCCTGAAGGAGGCGTGGTCGCGCGGCGACAACACGCCATCCGCCGCCGCAGACGACAGATTCCTGAACAGCAAGGACGGCGGCAACGCCGGGCCGCCGTGAGCCGGGAAGTTCACCGTCGTGTGCACGCCAACTCCTGTCTGGGACCAGACCTGAAAGCACATTGGGCAGGCGGCCGCGGCTTCCGCCCTTTTGTTGGGCAATGATCCTATTTTGAAAATATTGAATATTCAACAATTGAAGTGCATATAGATGCAGCATTGATTGCAAGACATTCACTCATTTGGGTCAAGACGAAGTCTTAGCCGTGGCAAAACCGTCGAAAGAAAACTCCCCGATCACCGAACACCTCGCCTACCTGCTCGCGCAAGCCAACCGGGAAATCAATCGGCAGCTCGAACTGCGGTTGAGCAAGGAAGGCGTGCCGGTCGAGCAATGGCGCATCCTGAAAGTGCTGTCGGATGGCAACGGCCATTCGATGGGCGAGCTTGCGGACGCCGTGCTGCTCAACCATCCGACCCTGACCAAGATGATCGACCGCATGGTCTCGGACACGCTGGTCTATCGCGTGCAGGATCCGAACGACCGCCGCAAGGTCCTGATGTTCATCTCCGACCGCGGCAAGGTGCTGAGCAAGAAGCTCAACTCGCTGGCGGTCGACCAGGAGGAGCACATCCTGGAAAGCTACGGCGACAAGTCGACCAGCGAATTGAAGCGGCTGCTGGAGAGTTTGATCGACAGTTCGAATTAGACGTCGTGAATTGGAGGGTCGCGCTTATCGAAGCGGACACGCTCATCTGCCGTTCGATGCATCGAGAGGGAAACTCTCCGAAAGCACTCGCGCAGGTCACGCTGGATGTGGCGGCACGGCGTTCAAGAGCCTGGCCGCATTTTATCTTGTGCGCGGTCGAGCGCTGATGTCATCGCTCACCGCGCAAAATATACCAGACAGAGCGCACCCAGACCTTGTTCCGTTCTCAAGGCTCGCCTTGAGTGCAGGCTGAGAATAAGCAGGCGACGCACGATTGCATCATCGCCAGCACGAGAGGGAATAACGTTGGCCGTTCCATGTCGTCCAGCCCACAGCCTTGTTGCTGGCCGGTTTGGCTAAGTACCATCTATTGCCATCGGCATGGTTGAAATATACGCCGCCCTGCGTGCCGCTGCGTGGATTTGTCAGCCTCACCCAGCGCGAGCCATTGTCTGAAAAGCTGCCTGACCAGCGTGCTCCCGAGCTACTGGTACAAGTGTTCCCGTCGCAGGTTGTCTGACTATCATCCACGGCGGCCCATTTCATCCGGGCCGGCCGGCCGTCTATGTTGCACGACCACGTTCCGCCCCACCATCCGGCCACTTGGCTCGCAGCGGCAGAACCGCAGGCGTAGAAACTGAGGGCAAGAACACAAAAGGCGGTTGGCAGTACACGTTTAGACATTGCCTGGGCTCCTTTTTGTCGGGCCGCGTGATGCATCTCAATCAAAACACGGATCGAGCTTTGTTGCGGTGATCCAGTTCACAAAAGAGCAGCCGCAAAGATTGGGTGGTCTACCCCGCGGATTCTCCGAGACACGATCCCGCGCTTTGACCGAAGGCTTCAGCTGCGAGCCATGCTGGGCTTCGCGCCTTGCTCAGGCGCGCATTTCACGATGGCCGTGCCGAGCATCATGTCCCACTGAAGTGTTTTGTCGGCAGGATGTCGCTTTGGCTGGTAGTTGTCTTTCTCGTGCGGCACGACGACTGCGCACGATCGATGGATTCCGCGGTATGGATCCCGGCCTTCGCCGGGATGACGATGTGGAGAGGGTTGCGCGCCACACGCACAACAGTCATCGCCCGATTCAATCGGGCGATCCAGTATTCCAGAGACGATTGTGATTGAATTGAGAGGCCGCGGCGCACTGGGTCGCCCGGTTAAACCGGGCGACGACAATGGAGAATAAGGCGCGAGCTTCGCGGCTCACATGCGCATGCCAGCGAAGTTAGCGATTACGCATACCGCCCGTGGCAATGCTTGTACTTCTTGCCTGAGCCGCAGGGGCAGTCCTCGTTGCGGCCGACCTTGCCCCAGCTGGCGGGGTTCTTGGGATCGCGCAGCGCGGCGTCGGAGGCCTGGGCGCCGAGCGTGACGCTGGCGAGCGCCATCTCATCCTCGCCGGTGTTCGGGTCGAACTTGTGCGCCTCCATCGGCGGCAGCACGGGAGCTTCCTGCTCCGGCGGGACGATCTCGACGCGCATCAACTGCGCCGTGACGGCCTCGCGCAAGTGCGCGCTCATCTCCTGGAAGAGATTGAAGGCTTCGGTCTTGTACTCCTGGAGCGGATCGCGCTGGCCGTAGCCGCGCAGGCCGATGACCTGGCGCAGATGGTCGAGCATGATCAGATGCTCGCGCCAGAGATGGTCGAGCGTCTGGAGCAAAATGGTCTTCTCGACGTAACGCATCACGTCGGGACCCCATTGCCCCACCTTGGCCGCCATGTGCTCGTCGGCCTTGGTCTCGATGCGCGTGAGCAGCTCTTCGTCGGCGATGCCTTCTTCCTTGGCCCAGTCGTCGACCGGCAGGTCGAGATCGAGCACGCGCTTCAGCTCGTCCTTCAGACCGGCAACGTCCCACTGCTCGGCATAGGCATGCTCGGGCACGTGCTTGGCGACGAGGTCGTCGATGAAGGCGTGGCGCATGTCGGCGACGGTCTCGGCGACGCTCTCGTCCTTCATCAGCTCAACGCGCTGGTCAAAGATCACCTTGCGCTGGTCGTTCTGGACGTTGTCGAACTTGAGGAGGTTCTTGCGGATGTCGAAGTTGCGCGCCTCGACCTTCTGCTGCGCCTTTTCCAGCGCCTTGTTGATCCAGGGATGGATGATCGCCTCGCCCTCTTGCAGGCCGAGACGCTGCAGCATGCTGTCGAGGCGATCCGAGCCGAAGATGCGCATCAGATCGTCTTCCAGCGACAGGAAGAACTTGGAGCGGCCGGGATCACCCTGACGGCCGGACCGGCCGCGCAGCTGGTTGTCGATGCGGCGGGATTCATGCCGCTCGGAGCCCATGATGTAGAGGCCGCCGGGCTTCGTCACCGTCTTGGCGGGCTTGCTGCCCTTCGCCGGCTCGATCTCGACGATCTCTTCAGCCTTGAGCACGATGTCGCGGAAGCGCTCGACGTCGGCCTTGATCTGCTCGATCTTCATGGCCTTCTCGGCCTCGTCCTCGATGCCCGCGGTCTCCTTCGGGATGCGCATCTCGAGCGAGCCACCAAGCTTGATGTCGGTACCGCGGCCGGCCATGTTGGTCGCGATCGTGATCGCGCCGGGCACGCCGGCTTCCGCGACGATATAGGCTTCCTGCTCGTGGAAGCGCGCATTCAGCACCGCGAACAGCTTTGCCGGTTTGCCGGCGCGGGCAGCCGCGTAAAGCTTGTCGAGTGCGTTCTCCTTGCCGAAATCGATCTGCTTGTAGCCGTTCTGCTTCAGGAATTCGGCAAGCACTTCCGACTTCTCGATCGATGCCGTACCGACCAGCACCGGCTGCAGCCGCGAATTGGCCCGCTCGATCTCGGCGAGGATGGCCGAGTATTTTTCCTTGTGGGTGCGATAAACCTCGTCGTCCTCGTCGAGGCGGCCGATCGGTACGTTGGTCGGGATTTCCACGACCTCGAGCTTGTAGATGTCGAAGAGTTCGTCGGCTTCGGTCAACGCCGTGCCGGTCATGCCGGCGAGCTTCTCATACATCCGGAAATAGTTCTGGAAGGTGATCGAGGCCAGCGTCTGGTTCTCCGGCTGAACCTGCACGTGCTCCTTGGCTTCCAGCGCCTGGTGCAGACCTTCGGAATAGCGGCGGCCCTGCATCATGCGTCCGGTGAACTCGTCGATGATGATGACCTCGTCGTCGCGGACGATGTAGTCCTTGTCGCGCGTGAACAGCGTGTGGGCACGCAGCGCCTGGTTGATGTGGTGCACGACCGAGACGTTCTCGACGTCGTAGAGCGACTCGCCCTTGAGCTGGCCGGCATCCCGCAGCAGGGTCTCGATCTTCTCCATGCCGGCTTCGGTCAGCGTCACCGTGCGCTGCTTCTCATCGACCTCGTAATCGGTCTTGTCGAGCTTGGGCAGGAAGCCGTCGATGGTGTTGTAGAAGTCGGAACGGTCGTCGAGCGGACCGGAGATGATCAACGGCGTGCGCGCTTCGTCGATGAGGATGGAGTCGACCTCGTCGACGATGGCGAAGAAATGCGGCCGCTGGACCATGTCCTCGAGCCGGTACTTCATGTTGTCGCGCAGGTAGTCGAAGCCGTATTCGTTGTTGGTGCCGTAGGTGATGTCGCAGGCATAGGCGGCCTTGCGCTCGGCATCGTCGAGGCCGTGCACGATCACGCCGGTGGTCATGCCGAGGAAGCTGTAGATCTGGCCCATCCAGGCGGAGTCGCGGCGGGCGAGGTAGTCGTTGACGGTGACGACGTGCACGCCCTTGCCGGCGAGCGCGTTGAGATACACCGCGAGCGTTGCGACCAGCGTCTTGCCTTCGCCGGTCTTCATCTCGGCGATGTCGCCCTCATGCAGCACCATGCCGCCGATCAGCTGGACGTCGAAATGGCGCTGGCCGAGCGTGCGCTTGGCGGCCTCGCGCACGGTTGCGAAGGCGGGGACCAGCAGGTCGTCGAGCGTCTTGCCCTCGGCGAGCTGCTTCTTGAACTCGGCGGTGCGGGCCTTGAGCGCCTCGTCGGAGAGTTTGGAAACCTCTCCCTCCAGCGCATTGATGGCGTTGACGCGGGACTGATATCCCTTCACCCGCCGGTCGTTGGCGGAGCCGAAAAACTTGCGGGCGAGCGCGCCGATCATGCCTAGTTCCTGTGTTCGCGATTCAACCGCGTTGGGCCCAAGAAGTTGTCACCCGCCTGCCTATCAACTCACCGTGACGCCTGATGGCGCCGTTGGCCCGGACTGCGGGGTCGTCCGCCATATGGGTGGGAATTGGGCAAGTCTGGGTTCAACGGCCAAAAACGCAGCAAAATAAACGCCATCGCCATGGTCGCGACCGGGCAGAGATATGGCCCGGTCAGGGCCTTGTCAACGGCGGGCGCATTGCGGCTAATTCATCATTTTGACAGACTTTTCGCGTTGCCAAGGCCCCCTGAATTGGGCGAGTGTCCGCCCCGCTCGAGCAGCCCCCTGCTTCAACATAAGGATTTTCCATGACCACCTCGTTCCCGGTAACCACCGGTTTCCGCCGTGCATCCGCCCTGGCTGGCAGCCTCGCTTTGGCGCTGTCCCTGGCGTTTGCCGGCCCGCTCCGGGCCGCCGACGATCCGGTGCTGGCGAAGGTCAATGGCGCGGAAATCAAGAAGAGCGACGTCGCCATGGCCGAGGAGGAGCTCGGGGCGAGCCTCGCCCAGATGGACCCGGCGACCAAGGACGAGAACGTCCTGTCGTTCCTGATCGACATGAAAATCGTCAGCAAGGCTGCCGAAGACAAGAAGGTTGCCGATAGCGAGGAGTTCAAGAAGCGCCTGGCATTCGCCCGCAACCGCCTCCTGATGGACAGCCTGCTCGCGGGCGAGGGCAAGGCCGCCACCACCCCCGACGCCATGAAGAAGGTCTATGAGGAGGCCTCCAAGCAGATCACCGGCGAGCAGGAGGTGCGCGCCCGCCACATCCTGGTCGAGACCGAGGACGAGGCCAAGGCGGTGAAGGCCGAGCTCGACAAGGGCGCCGATTTCGCCGAGTTGGCCAAGAAGAAGTCCAAGGATCCGGGCTCGGCCGACGGCGGCGACCTCGGCTTCTTCACCAAGGAGCAGATGGTGCCGGAATTCTCGACCGTCGCCTTCGCGCTGGAGCCGGGCAAGATCTCCGACCCCGTGAAGTCGCAGTTCGGCTGGCACATCATCAAGGTCGAGGAAAAGCGCAGCCGCAAGGCACCGGACTTCGAGCAGGTCAAGACCCAGATCGAGAGCTACGTCACCCGCAAGGCTCAGGCCGAGTATGTGGCCAAGCTGCGCGCGGAGGCCAAGGTCGAGCGGCTGGACCAGCCGGCGGCAGACGCCAAGCCCGCCGACGCGGCCAAGCCGTCCGACAGCAAGATGGCGCCGCCTGCCAAGAAGTAAGGCCGCGAAGCAGCAAGAATTCGCTGTCACTTCACGGACGCCAATAGTATCTAACGTCGCAATGGCCGGGGATTCCCCGGCCATCTGCATATCCAGACCCCACCAAGGCGCCCCGCGATGTCCTCAACCGTCTCCCCGCTCGCCCCGAAACACGTTCCCGACATGCCCGTGATCGCGGGCATCCGCCTTGCGACGGCCGAAGCCGGCATCCGCTACAAGAACCGCACCGACGTGCTGCTGGCGGTGATGGACAAGGGCACCGCGGTCGCCGGCGTCTTCACCAAGTCGAAATGCCCCTCCGCCCCCGTGGAATGGTGCCGCGCAAAACTGAAGGGCGGCAAGGCACGCGCGCTGGTGGTGAATTCCGGCAACGCCAATGCCTTCACCGGCAAGACCGGCCGCGCCTCCACCGCGCTGACCGCCAAGATCGCGGCCAAGGCGGTCGGATGCAGCGAAAGCGAGATCTTCCTGGCCTCGACTGGCGTGATCGGCGAGCCGCTGGACGCGACCAAGTTCGACGGCGTGCTCGGCCGCCTCGCCGAAGCCGCCGAGCCCGGCGACTACCTCGCAGCCGCCAAGGCGATCATGACCACCGACACCTTCCCGAAGGTCGCGACCGCGACCGTCAAGCTCGGCAAGGCCAAGGTCACCATCAACGGCATGGCCAAGGGCGCCGGCATGATCGCCCCCGACATGGCGACGATGCTGTCCTTCATCTTCACCGACGCGCCGATCGCGCCCGCGGCCTTGCAGGCGCTGCTCAAGGCCGGAGTCGAGGACACCTTCAACGCGGTGACCATCGATGGCGATACCTCGACCTCGGACACGCTGCTGGCCTTCGCCACTGGCGCTGCCGCCGCGCACGGCGCCCCCAAGATCGGCCGCGCCAGCGATCCGCGCCTGAAGGCCTTCGTCAAGGCCTTCAACCAGGTGCTCGCCAACCTCGCCGAGCAGGTGGCGCGCGACGGCGAGGGCGCGCGCAAGCTGGTCGAAATCACGGTCGAGGGCGCCAAGACCAAGGCCTCGGCGCGCAAGATCGCGATGTCGATCGCGAACTCGCCGCTGGTCAAGACCGCGATCGCCGGCGAGGACGCCAATTGGGGCCGTGTGGTGATGGCGGTCGGCAAGGCCGGCGAGCCGGCCGATCGCGACAAGCTTTCGATTTCCTTCAACGGCATCCGCGTCGCCAAGAGCGGCGCGCGTGATCCGTCTTATGACGAGGCGCAGGTCTCGGAAGCGATGAAGGCGCCGGAGATCGCGATTCTGGTCTCGCTCGGCCTCGGCAAGGGCCGCGACCGCGTCATGACCTGCGATCTCACCAAGGAATATGTCGCGATCAACGGGGACTACAGGTCGTAAACTCCAAGGTTGTCATTCCGGGGCTCGCGAAGCGAGAACTATGGAGCGCAATTGTGCACCAGAGTTCGATGCGAGCGCATCGCCCCGGAAGGACGCGCAAAACACCTCACCCCGAAATCCGGGCGTCGGCGACCGCCTTCCGGAACAGCGCGTTCATCGCGTCCGAGATGCCTTGCGTCGGGCTCACCTCGAAATACAGCCCCGGCGAGGCGCAGCTCTGCATGTTCTGGGCGATCTCGCTATTCGGCGACGGACCATAGGGGCCGGCATTGAACGGATCGATCCAGTTCATGTACCAGGAGTTGGTCGGAAGCTGCAGGTAGGTGGTGTAGAGCACGGCGACCTTGATCTTGCGGTTCTTCAGAGTGTCGCAGAGCGCGGGATTGATCGGCGACTGGCAGCGCGACATGCCGCTCACGTTCTTGATCGGCTTCAGGCATCCCGAATTGTTCTCGTCCGCCACGCCGTCGGAGACGAACAACACGTACTTCATCGGCGCGGACGACGTCCCCGCCCCCGGCGCGCTGATCACATTGTTGAGGGCCGGAAACACCGAGGTGAAGGGCGAATCCATGTCCTTGGTGTAGGAATCATTGTTGCCGTAGACGCCCATCAGGTCGATGTTTGCCGCGGCCGTCTTGGCGCTCGACAGGCTGGACGACAGCGCGAACAGCGCACGCAGGCCGATGCTGGAGGACGCCGCGCCGAAATCGTAGATCGCCATGCGGAACTGGTTCGAATAGGTCTGGCTCGCGACGGCAGTATCCATCAGCGATTGCGTCGCGCTACGCAGCACATCGATCCGCGTGGTCACGCCAATGCTCTTGGCCAGATTGTAGTAATTGTTGGAGTCGTTGTAGTCGTGGCAGGCGAACGCGCACTGGTCGTTCGGCTTGAAGCTATTGCCGGTGGTCGCATTGACCAGCTTGGTCACGTCGGCCGGCGTTGCCGCCACGCCCATCGACGGCGAATTGTCCAGCAGCAGGTAGAAGTCGACATAAAGCGGCATGCTGGCCGTCGCCGTCGACGTGCCGCTCGCCGTCAGTGCGGTCTTGCCGATCACGCCGAGGAACATGGTCTTGATGCTGCCGCTGAACGCGACGGTCGAGGTGACCGTCGAGCCGTTCTTGACCACGGTCGGCGTGACGCTGTCGAGGGTGTAGCCGGTCAGGTTGGCGACGTTGGCATTGAAGATGTTCCTTGCGTCGGTGACGCCGACCGGAATCGCACCGTCCGACGTCATCGTGCCCGCAGCCGCAAAGGCCGGCGACGCCTTGGCGATCGCACCGACACTGGCCGCGTCGGCCGCGGCCTGAAGCTTGGCCCGCATCTGCGTCGCACGGGAGTAATCGACCGCGCAACCGATCACGGTAATCAGGGGGACGCAGGCGAGTGCGAAAATCACCGCGATATTGCCGCGCCGGTCGCGGACGAAGCGGCGGATGGTGGTGGAAAGCACAGCGCGCATGGACCGAGCCTGGAATAGTTTAAATATGTTTCCACTCTAGGAACCGTTGATTAAATATGACTTATGGGCGCCATAGAAACGTGGCTCCTCAGCGGGATTAACGAATCCTTGCGAACGACCTCAGCGAGCGCATTCCGGGCATGGCCGATCTCAAACTGATACTGGTGGTGGCGTGCGCGCTGGTCGATGCCGACAAGCGCGTCCTGATCGCGCAGCGCCCCGAGGGCAAGACGCTGGCCGGCCTCTGGGAATTTCCCGGCGGCAAGCTGGAGCCCGGCGAGCGGCCGGAGCAGAGCCTGATCCGCGAGCTGCACGAGGAGCTCGGCATCACCGTCGCCGAGCCGTGCCTCGCGCCGCTGACCTTCGCGAGTTACGGCTATGAGAGCTTCCACCTCTTGATGCCGCTCTATATCTGCCGGCGCTGGGAAGGACAGGTGGCGCCGCGTGAAGGCCAGGCTCTGGCCTGGGTCCGCGCCAACAGGCTGCGCGACTACCCGATGCCGCCCGCGGACATTCCGCTGATCCCGCATCTGATTGATTTGCTGATGTGACGTGGTGTGCCCCCGAACGCAGCGCAAGAGCGCTGCAGCGCGTCCGGGACACGCGTCACTCTTTCCCCGCCTTCTTCACGGCCTCCGCAAGGCTCGCCTTGGCTGACCCCGGTTTCAGCGGCTGCTGCTGGCTCGCATGCGGCGCCCAGCCGGAGAGCCAGATGATGTCGAACGTCGCCCGGATGCGGCCGTCGGCATCGGCAAAGCGCTCGGCATAGATCTCGGCCATCCGCAGCAGCGTCGCGCGCCGCGACGGTGTGCGACGCCGCTCGATCAGCACATTGGCGGCGCCCATGCGGCGGAGGTCCTGCATCAAGGCGAACGCATTGCCATAGCGCACCACGACGCGATCGACATCGGTCACGGGCAGCGCAAAGCCGGCCCGCTGCAGCAGTGCGCCGATATCGCGCAGATCGGCGAACGGCGCCACGCGCGGCGACACGCCGCCCTCGCATTCAGCCTCCGCCGCGGCAAAGGCCTGGCGCAGCTCGGTCAGGGTGTCACCGCCGATCATCGCGGCGAGCAGCAGCCCATCCGGCTTCAGCGCACGCCGGACCTGTGTGAGCACGCCCGGCAGATCGTTGACGAATTGCAGCGCCAGGGCGGAGACGACGAGGTCGAGGCTTTCGGGTGCGAAGGGCAATTTCTCAGAGCCCGACGCATTGAGCGCGATGTGCGCGATGGCAGGCAGGCGTGCGCGCAGCACCGCGAGACCTTCGCCGGGCGTCCAAAGATCGGCCGGAGCGTGAAACTCGCGCATCACCGCCGCGAGCCGGTCGGACATGTCTTCGGCGACCCGATCGAGCAGAAAGGTGACCTCACCCTGTGCCTGCGCGCGGCGCTGCCGCGCGTGCAGCAAGGCGCGATCGAACAGGGCGGGCGGGGTTTGGGTGGTCTGAGCCATGCCGCTGGTTACGCCGATGACCACTGTTCTGGCAACGCTCTCGTGTCCCGGACGCGCTGCAGCGCTCTTGCGCTGCTGCGCAGAGCCGGGACCCATGCATCTGCGCTTGCGGCTCTCTGGGCCCCGGCTCGGCAGCGCACCGCTACGCGGCGCACTGCGTCCGGGGCACGAGAGCGGTGGCTTGAGCCGATGAGCACGGAACGCTAGCCTCCCGTCATGGAAGCCGACGCCGCACCCACCCGCTCCATTGCCGCACCGCTGCGTGCCGCGTGGACGGCCAGCTGTCAGATCCTGTCGCGCGCCACTCGGCTCGCGCTCGACATTGCGCTGCCGACGCTGTGCGTGTCCTGCCGCGAGCCGGTCGACGGCGAGGGCGTTTGCGCTTCGTGCTGGGCGCGGCTGTCGTTCATCGAGCGGCCTTATTGCCCGCGGCTCGGCATCCCTTTCGTCTACGATCCCGGCCCCGACATGCTGTCGATGGAGGCGATCGCGAGCCCGCCGGCCTACCAGCGGGCTCGCGCAGCAGTGCGCTATGACGACGTCGCGCGCACGCTGGTGCATGCGCTGAAATACCAGGACCGCACAGATCTGGCGCCCGCCATGGGCCGCTGGATGGCCCGAGCCGGTGGCGAGCTGCTGGCCGGCGCCGACATGCTGGTGCCGGTGCCGCTGCACTGGCAGCGGGCCTGGCGGCGCCGCTACAACCAGTCCGGGGCGCTGGCGCAGATCATCGAGCGACAGAGCGGGATCAAAACGAGAGCTGAGGTGCTGCGCCGGGTGCGCGCCACCGAGCAGCAGATCGGCCTGTCGCGAGCCCAGCGCGCCACCAATGTGCAGGGCGCGTTCCAGGTATCCCCGGACCGTCAGGCTGAAGTCCAGGGCCGGCGCATTGTCCTGATCGACGACGTCCTGACCTCGGGCGCAACGCTGGATGCCTGCGCGCGGGCCCTGCTGCGCGCCAAGGCAGCCCAGGTCGACGTGCTGGTGTTCGCCCGGGTTGTGGAGGTCCGGTAAAGTCCCATATAACTCAATGAATTCATGAAGAGAGCGCCAGACGAGATGAACGCTGCTGTCGAGATCTACACCAGGCCGGGCTGCGGCTATTGTTCCGCGGCCAAGTCGCTGCTGACCCGCAAGAAGGCGGCCTTCACTGAATTCGACGTCGCCAAGAACTCGTCCTGGCGGGCCGAGATGTATGACCGCGCCGGCGAGGGCTCGACCTTCCCGCAGATCTGGATCGGCGGAACCCATGTCGGCGGCTGCGACGACCTCTACGCACTCGATCGCGAAGGCAAACTCGACGGTATGCTCGAAAGCGTGAAGGCGGTGTCATGAGCGAGAACACATTCACCGCCGCAATGGTGCAGATGCGCACCGGCCTGATGCCGGGGCCGAGCCTCGAACAGGCCACGAAGCTGATCCGGCAGGCTGCGGCAAATGGCGCCGATTACGTGCAGACGCCCGAAGTCAGCAACATGATGCAGCTGAACCGCAAGGCACTGTTCGAGCATCTCCAGAGCGAGGAGGACGACACCTCGCTGAAGGCTTATCGGGCGCTCGCGGCGGAACTGAAGATCCATATCCATGTCGGCTCGCTGGCGCTGCGCTTTTCGCCGGAGAAGGCGGTCAACCGCTCCTTCCTGATCGGGCCCGAGGGCAACGTGCTCGCGAGCTACGACAAGATCCACATGTTCGACATCGAGCTGCCGGACGGCGAGAGCTATCGCGAATCCGCCAATTACCAGCCGGGCGAGACCGCCGTGATCTCCGACCTGCCCTGGGGCCGGGTGGGCTTGACGATCTGCTACGATGTGCGCTTCCCCGCGCTTTACCGTGCCCTTGCCGAGAGCGGCGCGTCTTTCATCACGGTGCCCTCGGCCTTCACCCGCAAGACCGGCGAAGCGCATTGGCATGTGCTGCTGCGCGCGCGCGCGATCGAGACCGGCTGCTTCATCTTCGCAGCAGCCCAGGCAGGCTTGCACGAGAACAAACGCGAGACCTACGGCCATTCGCTGATCATCGACCCCTGGGGCGAGATCCTCGCCGAGGGCGACGTCGAGCCCGGCATCATCATGGCCAGGATCGATCCGGCCAAGGTCGAGACCGCGCGCCGCGCGATCCCCTCGCTCCAGCACGGCCGCCGCTTCGGCGTGTCCGACCCCAAGGCGGGGCCGGACCATCTGCACCTCGTTCGGGGATCGGCATGATCCGCTACGCACTTCGCTGCGACCGCGACCACGACTTCGAGAGCTGGTTCCAGAGCTCGTCGGCGTATGATCAGCAGGTCAAGCGCAAGCTCGTGACCTGCCCGATCTGCGGCTCGGCCAAGGTCGAGAAGGCGATCATGGCGCCGCGCATCGTCGGCAAGAAGGGGCGCGGGCGCGCCACGCCGCCGCCGGAGCCGACCACGACGGCCGCGCCCGAGGCGGCGCCTTCAGGCCCGACCTCGCTGCTGATGGCGCAGGAAAAAGAGCTGCGCACCAAGCTGAAGGAGCTGCGCGACCACATCGTCAAGAACGCCGACAATGTCGGCGAGCGCTTCCCCAATGAAGCGCGCGCGATGCATTACGGCGACAAAGAGCATCGCCCGATCTACGGCGAGGCCTCGCCGGAAGAAGCGAAGTCGCTGATCGACGAGGGCATCGAGGTCTCGCCGCTGCCGACGCTGCCGGAAGATAGGAATTAGACTCCCACCAGCACCGCCACGCCGACCACGATCAGCGCGATGCCTGCGAGCTCGCGGGGCGCGATCGGCTGCTTGAACGAGTAATATGCCACGCCTTGCGCGAACAGCACCTCGATCAAAGCGAGCGTGCGGACATTGGCAGCGGCGGTCAGCGCGAAGGCCAGGAACCAGAATTGCGAGGCGAAGGCGCCGGTGAAGCCAGCCAGCATCGACGGCCGCCATAGCCCGAGAATCCCTCGCAACACGTCCGGCGCACGCCAGAGCAGATAGATCGTCAGCACCAGCGTCTGCACGAACAGGCCGAGCACGAGCGTGAACGACGCTGAGGTCACGAACGATACGCTGGGCACATTGATGATGGCGCCGCGAAAGCCGACCGCGGAGAGCGCGAAGGCCGCGGCGGCGACGAGGCCGGTGATGGTCGGCCTCAATTCCGCAAAACTCTTCTCGCCGCCGGGCCGCAGCGCGGTGATGACGACGCCGATTGTCGCGATCACGATCGCCAGCACCTTCAGCCAGGTCAGGTGATCGCCGAGAAAGACGAAGCCGAAGATCGCGGTCTGGATCGCCTCGGTCTTCAGATACGCCGTCGTCACCACAAAGGAGCGGTCGTTCATCGCCAGCAGCATCAGGCCGGTCGCGACGATCTGGCTGAGCGCGCCCAGCAGGAGCCACGGCCAGAACGCAAACGGTGGCATACCGAGATGATCGCCGGTCGCGATCAGCACCACGCCTAAAAACAGCACCGAGAACGGGAAGCCGAACAGGAAGCGGATATTGGTCGCGCCCCAGGTCCCCAGCGGCTTCGTCAGTGACCGCTGCATCGCATTGCGCACGACCTGCCCGAGCGCGGCAATGACGGTGAAGGGAATCCAGAGGCTGGCGATGGTGAGCATGGGGAAATGGAGCGGAGGGCCAAAGATTTCAGCCAACCTGCCGCCAGCGGCGAGGCAGGTCAATCATGTCGACGTCATGGGTGCGATGCTCTCGCAACGAACTTCACTGCCGTCCCCTGCGAAGGCAGGGACGCAGCCTCACACCATCGCCTCCGCCACCACCATGTAGTTCACGTCCATGTCCGACGACAAGGTCCATTTGTCGGCGAAGGGGCTGTAGACCACGCCGGTCTGCTCGGTAATGACGAGGCGGTTGTCGAGCAGATACTTCGTCAGCTCGTCGGGGGTGACGAACTTGTTCCATTCATGGGTGCCGCGCGGCAGCCAGCGCAGGACGTATTCGGCGCCGACGATGGCGAGCGCAAAACTCTTCCAGTTGCGGTTCAGCGTCGAGACCACCATGAGGCCGTTCGGCTTCAGCATTGCCGCGCAGCGCTTCAGGAAGACGCCGACATCGACGACGTGCTCGACCACTTCCATCGCCAGCACGATGTCGAAGCGCTCGCGCGGGTCGATCTCCTCCACCGTGGTGCAGCGGTAGTCGATTGCAAGATGGCCCTTGTCGGCGTGCAGCTTCGCCGCGGCGATGTTGCTCGCCGAGGGATCGACGCCGATGACCTGCGCCCCGAGGCGCGACAGCGGCTCGCAGAGCAGGCCGGCGCCGCAGCCGATGTCGAGCACGCGCAAGCCGCCTAGGCAGTTGAGGCTGCGCAAATTGCGCTCGAACTTGCGGCAGGCGGCATCGCGGATATAGCCGAGCCGCAGCGGATTGATCCGGTGCAGCGGCGCCATCTTGCCGTTGGGGTCCCACCACTCCGCCGAGAGTTTTGAGAATTTCGCGATCTCGGCGGCGTCGACGGTCGAGCCCGGCTGGGCAGTGGCGGAAGTATTTTGCTGCATGCTCATGGTTACGCGCGGTCCTACCGCGTGGTGATCGAACTACGGAAGGCGAGCGGCGAAGCGATGGTCTTGATCGTCTCGATCCCCTCGCCAACGCCGCGAATCGTCACGTCGCCGTAGTTGAGAATACGTCCAAGGATGGTCTGATCGACATCGACGCTCTCGACCTTATCCAGAGCCATCTCGAAGGTGCGGCGCTTGATGAACCCGGTCTTGTGCACGACCCTGAGATTGGTGACGTCGGTCTCGGTGGTGAAGCGGTGGAACCAGCCCTTCACAGTCCAGTACAGGGCGGCGAGCGCCACCAGCGCCGCGGCGACGAGGCACAGCATCACGAGCCCATTGGCCGTGGTCTGCCCCGACAGGAGCAAAAGGCCCAGAGCCGCGAGCCAGGCCAGGATCGCCGGAAAATAGAAGATCCAGTGCGCATTGGTCGAATACAGCACCCGCTCGCCCGGCTGCAGAATTTCGTCAATATAGCGCGCCATAACCTCTGATAACCCATTGCCCGGATTGGCCGGAGCAGGAACCCGCTTGCCGTCGGCCCCGCCCCTCTGTATACGCGCGGTCGGATGCCCGCAGCATCGCCTTGCGCGGGCCACCATACTGATCCTTATGAAGGAATGCACGCGTCGTCATGAGCCGCCTCGTGATGAAATTCGGCGGCACATCCGTCGCCAACATCGAACGTATCCGCAACGTCGCACGCCATGTGAAGCGTGAGGTCGACGCCGGCCACGAAGTGGCCGTGGTCGTCTCGGCGATGTCCGGCAAGACCAACGAGCTGGTGGCCTGGTGCACCGAGGCCTCGCCGATGCACGACGCGCGCGAATACGACGCCGTCGTCGCCTCGGGCGAGCAGGTGACCTCCGGCCTGCTTGCCATCGTGCTTCAGGGCATGGGCATCCAGGCCCGCTCCTGGCAGGGCTGGCAGATCCCGATCAAGACCAGCGACGCCCATGCCTCGGCCCGGATCGAGGACATCGACGGCAGCGAGATCATCAAGCGCTTTAAGGAGCGCAAGGAGGTCGCGGTCATCGCCGGCTTCCAGGGCATTGAGCCCAACACCAATCGCATTACCACGCTCGGCCGCGGCGGCTCGGACACCTCGGCCGTGGCGGTTGCCGCAGCCGTCAAGGCCGACCGCTGCGACATCTACACCGACGTCGACGGCGTCTACACCACCGACCCGCGAATCGTGCCGAAGGCCAAGAGGCTCGACAAGATCGCGTTCGAAGACATGCTGGAACTCGCCTCCCAGGGCGCAAAGGTGCTCCAGGTCCGCTCGGTGGAACTCGGCATGGTCCACAACATGCCGATCTTCGTTCGCTCGAGCTTCGACAAGCCCGAGGATATCGACCCGCATGCCAACCAGCCGCCCGGCACGCTGATCTGCAGCGAGGAGGAGATCATGGAAAGCCACGTCGTCACCGGTATCGCCTTCTCCAAGGACGAAGCCCAGATCTCGGTGCGCCAGATCGAGGACAAGCCGGGCGTGGCGGCCTCGATCTTCGGCCCGCTCGCGGAGGCCAACATCAACGTCGACATGATCGTGCAGAACGTCTCCGAGGACGGCAAGACCACCGACCTCACCTTCACGGTGCCGGCGGCCGACTATACCCGCGCCAAGGACACGATTACCGCCGCCAAGGGCAAGATCGGCTACGCGCGGCTCGATACCGCCACCGACGTCGCCAAGATCTCGGTGATCGGCAGCGGCATGCGCAGCCATGCCGGCGTCGCGGCCCAGGCGTTCTCGGCCCTCGCGGGGCGGAATATCAACATCCGGGCCATTACAACCTCCGAGATCAAATTCTCGGTCTTGATCGACACCGCCTATACCGAGCTTGCGGTGCGCACGCTGCACACGCTCTACGGCCTCGATCAGGCCTGAAGCGCGCCCCTCGTCGCGCTTCAGATTGGTGTTTGAGCGTGGTCTTTCCGGAAAACCGCTGCGCACTTTTCCGGACCGCGCTTAGGCTAATTTTCTCTTAGCGGTCGCAGCAAACGCCGAGGTGTACACACCTTTGCGTTTGGCAGGCGTTTTGCTTGGCAAAACAAGCCTCAATTCGCTATACGGCGAACAGGGTGGGCTGCCGCAGACTGTGTCCCAGTTCAGGCGGCGCTGATTCGGTACAAGCGCTAAATCTGAAGTAGATTTTGGACTTGTGCCTGCGCCGGACAAACAATTTGATTGTTTTTCTGGAATTTTGGGCCAGCCGCCGGCCGATACCGCCGGGCCCGGCAGACGAAGGAGATTGACGGTTCATGCGGAGCGCGTCGGGAGGTCCCCGCGTCTTGTTGAGACGGCTCCGCGAAACCATGGCGGAGCAGGTCTCGGCCCAGGAGCGGCTGGACAAGATCGTGGTGCTGATCGCCGCCAACATGGTGGCCGAGGTGTGCTCGGTCTATGTGCTGCGCATCGACAACACGCTGGAGCTCTATGCCACCGAAGGCCTCAACCGCGAGGCGGTGCACCACACCGTGCTGAGCGCCCATGAGGGCCTGGTCGGCCTCGTCGCCAGCGAGGCGACACCACTCAATTTGAGCGATGCGCAGAGCCACCCGGCCTTCTCGTTCCGTCCCGAGACCGGCGAAGAAATCTACCATTCGTTCCTCGGCGTGCCGATCCTGCGGGCCGGCAACACGCTCGGCGTGCTGGTGGTGCAGAACCGCGCCAAGCGCAACTATGTCGAGGAGGAGCTCGAGGCGCTGCAGACCACAGCGATGGTGCTGGCGGAGCTGATCGCCTCCGGCGAACTCTCCGCGCTGGCCCAGCCGGGCCAGGAGCCGGCCGCGCGCCATTCCGCGCAGAAGGTCGGCGCCATCCTGTCGGAGGGCATCGCGCTCGGCCATGTCGTGCTGCACGAGCCGCGCGTCGTCATCAAGGACTACATCGCCGAGGACCTGCCGAAGGAAATCAAGCGGCTCGACACCGCGCTCGCCAAGCTGCGCGCCGATCTCGATCGCATGCTGGAGCGCGGCGACGTCGCCGAGGGCGGCGAGCACCGCGAGGTGCTGGAAGCCTACCGCATGTTCGCCAACGACCAGGGCTGGTCGCACAAGCTGCACGAGGCGGTCGCCACCGGCCTCACCGCGGAGGCCGCGGTCGAGCGCGTGCAGTCCGACACCCGCGCGCGCATGCTGCGCTCGACCGATCCTTACCTGCGCGACCGGCTGCATGATCTCGAAGATCTCGGCTACCGCCTGATGCGGCAGCTGGTCGGCCAGGACCACGCGCCCTCGCGCGAGCAACTGCCCGACAACGCCATCGTCATCGCCCGCGCGATGGGGCCGGCGGCGCTGCTCGACTACGATCGCAAGCGGCTGCGCGGCATCGTGCTGGAAGAAGGCACCGCCAACTCCCACGTCTCGATCGTGGCGCGCGCGCTCGGCATTCCCGCGGTCGGCGAAGTGCCGAACGCGCCCGGCATCGCCGATCCCGGCGACGCCATCATCGTCGACGGCACCTCCGGCTCGATCTATGTGCGCCCCTCGCAGGAAGTCGAGGCGGCCTTCGCCGAGCGCGTGCGCTTCCGCGCCCGCCGCCAGGCGCAATATCTGGCGCTGCGCGACCGGCCCTGCGTCACCAAGGACGGCCAGAAGGTCGAGCTGATGATCAACGCCGGTCTTGCCATCGACCTGCCCCATATCGAGGACACCGGCAGCGCCGGCATCGGCCTGTTCCGCACCGAGCTGCAATTCATGGTCGGCCAGAGCCTGCCGCGCACCAGCGACCAGCTCGCGCTCTATCGCACCGTGCTCGATGCCGCCGGTCCCAAGCCCGTCACCTTCCGCACCCTCGATATCGGCGGCGACAAGGCGCTGCCTTATATGGAAGCCGTGATCGAGGAAAATCCCGCGCTCGGCTGGCGCGCGATCCGGCTCGGGCTGGATCGTCCCGGCCTGCTGCGCGGCCAGATTCGCGCGCTGCTGCGCGCCGGCGGCGGCCGGGCGCTGCGCATCATGTTCCCGATGATCTCGGAGGTCGCCGAATTCGATTCGGCCAAGGCGCTGGTCGAGCGCGAGCTCACGTACTTGCGTCAGCACGGCCACACGCTGCCTGAAAGAATCGACATCGGCACCATGGTCGAGGTGCCGGCCCTGCTCTATCAGCTCGACGAGCTCCTGCGGAAGGTCGATTTCATCTCGGTCGGCTCCAACGATTTGTTTCAGTTCCTGTTCGCGGTCGACCGCGGTAACGCAAAAGTCTCCGAGCGCTTCGACACCATGTCGGCGCCGATCCTGCGCGCGCTGCGCGACATCGCCCGCAAGAGCCATGCGGCGAAGAAGTCGCTCTCGCTGTGCGGCGAGATGGCGTCCAAGCCGCTCGGCGCGCTCGCTTTGATCGCGCTGGGCTACCGCTCGCTGTCGCTGTCGGCGACCGCGCTCGGTCCGGTCAAGGCCATGGTGCTCGATCTCGACGCCAAGAAGGCCGAAGCCATGCTCGGCCCGCTCGTGGACGCGCCGGCGGGCAGCGTCTCGATCCGGCAGAAACTGACGGAATTTGCCGAGGCCGAAGGCCTGGCGTTGTAGCGGGCCTGTCGCCGCTCCCTGCCGCCTCGCCTCCCTCCGCCATTTGAGACTGAACCGATGTCGTCACTCCCCGAAGCCAAACTGGATGTGCTCCTTGCACATCATGCCTCTCTCGAGGCCGAATCGCTGGGGCAGCTCGCCTCCGAACGCTACGTGCAGATCACGCGCGAGCTCGCCGAAATCACGCCGCTGATCGAAGCGGTCAAGACCTATCGCTCCGCCGTCAAGGAGCTCGCCGACACCGAAGCACTGATCGCCGATCCCGCAACCGATGCCGAGATGCGCGGCATGGCGGAAGCCGAACGCGACGAGCTCGCACCGAAAATCGAGGAGCTGGTCCAGAAGATCCGCGTCGCGCTGCTGCCCAAGGACGCCATGGACGATCGCAACGTGGTGCTGGAAATCCGGGCCGGCACCGGCGGCGACGAGGCCTCGCTATTTGCCGGAGACCTGTTCCGGATGTACGAGCGCTTCGCGAGCTTGCAGGGCTGGAAGGTCGAGGTGATCTCGGCCAGCGAAGGCACCGTCGGCGGATACAAGGAAATCATCGCGGAGGTGCAGGGCCGCGGCGCATTCTCCAAGCTGAAGTTCGAATCCGGCGTGCATCGCGTGCAGCGCGTGCCTGACACCGAGACGCAGGGGCGCATCCACACGTCGGCGGCGACCGTCGCCGTGCTGCCGGAGGTCGAGGACGTCGACGTCGAGATCAAGAACGACGATCTCCGCATCGAGACCATGCGCGCGCAAGGAGCAGGCGGCCAGCACGTCAACAAGACCGAATCGGCGATCCGCATCACCCACATCCCGACCGGCATCGTGGTGATGATGCAGGACAGCCGCTCGCAGCACAAGAACCGCGCCTCCGCCATGAACATCCTGCGCTCGCGCATCTACGACGCCGAACGGCAACGCGTCGACGCCGCGCGCTCGGCCGAGCGCAAGGAGAAGGTCGGCTCCGGCGACCGCTCCGAGCGCATCCGCACCTATAATTTTCCGCAAGGGCGCGTCACCGACCACCGCATCAATCTGACGCTCTACAAGCTGCCGCAGGTGATTGCGGGCGAAGCGCTGGGCGAGCTGACCGACGCGCTGACCACCGAGCACCAGGCCGCGCAGCTCGCGGCGCAGGGCGCGGCGGCCTGAGGCGTGAGCAACCCCTTCAGCGGACAATCCATCGAGAGCGCGCGGCGCGCACTGGCAGCGCAATTGAAATCGGCACAGCTCGACGAGGCCGAACTCGACGCACGCATCCTGATCGGTGCTGCACTCGGCCTCGACCTGACCGGCCTGGTCGTGCAGGCTGCCCGTCCTCTCACCACGGCCGAAGCATCGCGGCTCAGCCAGCACGCGCAGCGCCGCCTCGCCGGCGAGCCGGTGGCACGCATTCTCGGGACACGCGAATTCTGGGGACTGCCGTTTCGTTTGTCGGAAGCAACCCTGGTTCCGCGTCCTGATACCGAGACCGTGGTCGAGCTTGCGCTCGAAATTTTTCGCGAACGGCAAATATCTCACCCGCCGCACATCGCCGACATCGGCACCGGTTCGGGCGCCATCCTGCTCGCGCTGCTGCACGAAATTCCCGATGCGTTTGGCGTCGGCACCGATGTCAGCCTGACGGCACTCAACACGGCGCGCGACAATGCCACGACGCTCGGCCTCGCCGGTCGCGCCGGCTTCGTCGCCTGTTCCTATGCGTCGGCGCTCCGCGGCCCGTTTGACCTCATCGTGTCGAACCCGCCCTATATCCCCTCGGCCGAAATTCCGACATTGAGCATTGAGGTGCGCAAGCACGATCCACGCCTGGCGCTCGATGGCGGCAATGACGGCTATGACGCCTACCGCGCCCTGATTCCGCAGGCGAGCGAGCGCCTCGCCCCCGGCGGAGCGCTGATCGTTGAGGCCGGCCAGGGCCAGGCGAGAAATATTGAAACCCTGATGGCGGCTGCGGGGTTAACGATGGACAGGCCACCCAAGGCCGACCTGGCGGGTATTCCGCGGGCCATTTCGGCCCGAAAAATGCCCCCATAAAAGCCGGATTGGCCTGCAAAAAGCTCTTGGAATATCCCTTGGGAACGACTACGTTCCGGTCAACACATCGGTGCCGGCCCCGTAGACCTACGGGTGAAAGCCGGGCTCTCGGGCGAGAGCTTTACTGATAAAGGTTCCAAGCCGCAGGTCCTGTGAAGCGCGATAGCCAGTGGAGCTGCGCCGCTCTCCGACCGCAACGTGAACGAAAGCCAGATATTGCGCTTGAAGACTTACGCAACAGAGCTGGGCTTGTTTCGGCAAGCAAAATGAATGGGTTCGCTGGCGATCAATGCTGGCGGGTGGGGAACGCGTCTTTGTTGAGCGCGACGGTCGACGAACATCTGCAGGGTTCAATCCGCTCTTGCGCGCGGTCCGCGCGAGCAATGTGAACCGCTGTCACTAGGTCACTCCTCAGTAATGCGTGCAACCTTTAGGGCTGGAATTAAAGGCAGGACATGAGAAACGGTCAGAACAAGCAGCGGATGCGCAACCGCAACAACAATAATAACAACAACAATAACCGGCGCAGTCAGAACCCGATGACCCGGGTCTACGAGTCCAACGGGCCCGACATCAAGATCCGCGGCACCGCCTCGCACATCGCTGAAAAGTATCTCCAGCTCGCGCGCGACGCACGCTCCTCCGGCGACCCTGTTGCGGCCGAGAACTACTACCAGCATGCCGAGCATTATTTCCGCCTGATCGCGGCGGCACAGGAGCAGTTCCGCCAGAACCAGCAGCCGCGCGGCGACGAGCCCATCAGCAGCCATAGCGACGACAGCGAGGACGACGGCGAGAACTTCTCGAATTTCGGCCAGGAGCCGGGCTTCGTCCCGCAGCCGCCGCAGCAGCCTTTCGTGCGCGACCGCGACGGCCAGCGCGATCATCACCAGCGTGATCATCAGCAACGCGACCAACAGCAGCCCTATCAGCGTGACAACCAGCAGCCGCGCGAGCACCGCGAGCGCGATCATCGTCCGCAGCCGCAATATCAGCCGCAGCCGCTCCCCGCGAACCAGCCGCAGCCCGTCATCGCCGATGCCGGCAGCGTCGATCGCCTGCCGTCCTTCATCACCGGCGCGCAGCCGCAAGTGAATGTCGGCGCGAGTGGCGGCCAGGCCGGTTTCGAGGGCGGTGCCGGCGGTGGCGAACGCTATCCGCGCCGGCGGCGCCGGCCGCATGGCCCGCGCCCCGAACGCGAGGCAGCTCCAGCTGCGTCCAGCGACGAAGTCGCACCGGGCGAGTAACACCTGTTCTGATTTTGTGACTGCAATCGTCCCGGCCTCGCCGGGACGATTTGTTTTTCAGCTGCGCGTCACCGTCGTCGAGGACGGCACCAGCACCGGCTTGGCCAGCGAGGGAATCAGCCGCGCCCGTTCGCGCTTGGCGGGGATCGCGCGGTAGACCTGCTTGGTGGCTTCCACGATGTGCACGCCGGCAAAGGGCAGCGACAGCGCCGCGCCGGCACGCTCCCACATCTGCGCCGATTTCAGCACCCAGCCGCCGGCATAGGGCGGCATGAACAGCGCTTCGCCCCAGGCGGTCGGCGTGAACCAGGTCTGGCGCAACAGATCGGTGATCTGCGAGCGCGAATAGGGCCGGCCGTGACCGAACGGCGTGCTGTCGGTGCGGGTCCACACCCCGCGCCGGTTCGGGATCACCGCGATCACGCGGCCCGAGGGCGACAGCACCCGCCACACCTCGCGCAGCAGCGCGGCCGGATCGTCCGACATCTCCAGCGCATGGACCAGCAGGATGCGGTCGACCGCGGCGTCGGGAAGCGGCAGCGAGAATTCGTCGACCAGCGAGGCCAGCGCCGGCCGTCCGGTCGGCCATTTCAGGACGCCCTGGGCCGCCGGCATGAAGGCGATGCAGCGCTCGGCATCTTCCCGGAACAACCCCAGATAGGGCGTGGGATAGCCAAGGCCCAGCACGCGCTGGCCATCGGCACGCGGCCAGCGCTCCCGGATGCCGCGATTGATCATTTGCCGCGCCACAATCCCGAGGCGACGGGAATAGAACTCGCGGAGGTCGACGACGTCGATGGTCATGACCGCAATGTAACATGCGCCGGGCTACGCCTGCGCGCGGAATATTGCATTGCCTGCGCAACGTTAACGCCATATTTGTCTGGCGGGGCTGAGCGCGATGGAGATGACATGGCCGCCGAAATTCGTACTTTCACCTGTTTAAACGACAATTTCGGTTATCTGATCCACGACGTGGAAACCAAGGCGACGGCGTCCATCGACGCGCCTGAGGCCGGCCCGATTCTGAAGGCGCTGGAGCGCGAAGGTTGGCAGCTGACCGACATCCTGATCACCCATCATCACGGCGATCATGTCGGCGGGGTCGCCGAGCTCAAGCAGAAATACAATTGCCGCGTCGTCGCGCCGCACGACAAGACCACAGGGATTGCGAACGTCGATCTGCGTGTCGCCAATGCCGACGTGGTCAAGATCGGCAATCTGCTGGCGCGCGTGATCGAGACGCCCGGCCACACGCTCGACCACATCTCCTACGTGTTCGACACCGAGAAAACGGTCTTCGCCGCCGACACGCTGTTCTCGATCGGCTGCGGGCGCGTGTTCGAGGGCACCTACCCGATGATGTGGGATTCGCTCCTGAAGCTGCGCGCCCTGCCCGACGACTTCAAGCTCTATTGCGGCCACGAATACACGGCCTCCAACGTCAAGTTCGCGCTCACCGTCGATCCCGAGAATGCGGCGCTCCAGGCGCGCGCGGCGGAGGTGGCGAAGCTCCGGGCGGAGAACAAGCCGACCATTCCGACACTTCTCGGTGACGAGAAGCGGGCCAACGTGTTCCTGCGCGCCGATGAGCCACAGGTCGCGGCCAGGCTGCACATGAAGGGCGCGGATGCCGCCGCCGTGTTCGGCGAGCTGCGCGAGCGCAAGAACAAGTCCTGAAGAACAAGTCCTGACGGGATCGATGCCGACCGCAGCCGAGATCATCGCGCGCCTCGAACTCCGCCCGCATCCCGAGGGCGGCCACTACCGCGAGACGTTTCGCGATCAGGCCACGGACGCCAACGGGCGCTCGCGTTCGACCCTGATCTACTTCCTGCTCGCACGCGGCGAGCGCTCGCACTGGCATCGCGTCGACGCGGTCGAGACCTGGCACTATTACGCCGGCAGTCCCTTGATGCTGCGCATCGCCCATGACGGCTGCTCGCAGCACATGGTGCGCCTCGGCGCAGACCTCGCCCATGGCGAACGGCCGCAGGCGATCGTGCCGGCACAGGCCTGGCAATCTGCCGAGACGACGGGCGAATGGACGCTGGTCGGCTGCACGGTGGCGCCGGCGTTCGAGTTCGCAGGCTTCGAGCTCGCGCCACAGGGCTGGGAACCGTAGCTCCCTTCACCGCTTCCGCAGCACCATGTCCTTGGCCGCGATCAGGCCACCGCCCGCAATCAGGATCGCGGCAATCGCGATGTTGGCGCTGGCCTTGGCAAAACCGGCGGCGATCAGGAAACCGGTCGAGAGCAGCGGCGTCGCGTAGGAAGCGGCGCCGAGCACGCGGATGTCGCCGCGCTTCATGCCGATATCCCAGGCATAGAACGCGGCGCCGACGGGACCGACACCGAGCGCAATCACCGAGAGCCATTGCAGCGTGGCCTCCGGCCAGACCGTGGTCTCCAGCAGGCCATGCATCAGCGCGGCGAGCACGGCGGTGGCCAGACAGAAGCCCGCAACGGCATCAGTCGGCACCGCCTTCAAACGGCGTGACAGCACTGAATAAGCTGCCCAGACGAACGCGGCAATGAAGGCTGCGATCAATCCCGGCACCGCCTCCGGTGCAAACCCGCTGGTGTTGCCGGCGAACAGCAGCACGGTGCCGACGAGGCCGAGCACGGCACCGATGATGTGATGCGGGGCGAGCCGCTCGCCAGGCAGGAACGACGAGAACAGCACGATCAGGAGCGGCCACATGTAGTTCAGAAGACCGGCTTCGGCCGGCGGCGCGAAGCGCAGCGCGAGAAAATACAGCGCGTGATAGCCGAACAACCCGCCGACGCCGACGACCCAGACGACCAGCGGCTGACGCAGGCTTTTCGCCGCTTCGCCGCGACCGATCCAGGTCAGCAGACCGACCAGACCGCCGATCGCGAAGGTCATCGCGGCGAGCTGGAACGCCGGGATCTTTCCGGTCGCCACCGTCATCACTGACAGCAGCGACCACATCAGGATCGCGGTCAATCCGATCAGCGTGGCGGTACGGGGAGTCATCGGCCCAATGTTTCCGTCATGGCCGGGCTTGTCCCGGCCATCCACGTTCTCCGTGGCGACGGCTGTTGTAAGGCCGTGGATGCCCGGAACAAGCCCGGGCCTGACGATGTCAAAAATATCAAGCCGCGTGATGCGATCGCATCACACCATGTACTGGCCGCCGTTGACCGTCAGCGTCGAGCCCGTGATGAAGCCAGACTCGTCGGCCGCGAGGAACACGACCGCGCGTGCGATCTCTTCGGGCTCGCCGAGGCGGTTGGCCGGGATCTGCGGAATCACGTTCTTCTCCAGAACGTCCTTCGGCACCGCCTGCACCATCTCGGTGTTGATGTAGCCGGGACAGATCGCGTTCACGGTGATGCCACCCTTGGCATTCTCGAGCGCGAGCGCCTTGGTGAAGCCGATGTCGCCGGCCTTCGCCGCGGAATAGTTGACCTGACCGAACTGCCCCTTCTGGCCGTTGATCGACGAGATCGAGATGATGCGGCCGAACTTGCGCGAACGCATGCCCTCGATGACCTGTCGCGTCATGTTGAACAGAGAGCCGAGATTGGTGTTGATGACGGCGTTCCACTGCTCGAGTGTCATCTTGTGGAAGGCGGTGTCGCGGGTGATGCCGGCATTGTTGACGAGCACCTCGACCGGCCCGAGATCGGCCTCGACCTTCTTCACGCCCTCGGCACAGGCGTCGAAACTGCTGACGTCCCATTTGTAGACGGCAATGCCGGTCTCGGCCTTGAACTTCTCCGCCGCCGCATCGTTGCCGGCATAGCTCGCCGCAACCTTGTAGTCGGCCGCCTTCAGCGCCTTGCTGATCGCAGCACCGATGCCCCGCGTACCACCCGTGACCAATGCAACACGTGCCATGTCGTATTCCTTCCCTTGGACTCTTCGGACGTTTCTGACGTGATCGTTTTTTAACTGCGGATTATGCGGTTGGTTTGACGGACATCAAGAACAAAACGCCCGGCGTTGAGCCGGGCGTTTGTATTTAGTCGAGGCTGGCACGGTTGCGAAGAATATTTGATTTGCAACCGCTGCCTTTTTAGTCGCGTGCAACGCACTAACCAGTGTGTGCAGCGCACGCGCAAACTGCGCGTAAGCTACACGTCAGCTATCGTCAGTCGCGCGCGATGCACATCGCGATGCCCATGCCACCGCCGATGCACAGCGTGGCAAGGCCCTTCTTCGAATCGCGCTTCTGCATTTCGTGCAGCAGCGTCACCAGCACGCGCGCGCCGGACGCGCCGACCGGATGGCCGATCGCGATCGCGCCGCCATTGACGTTGACCTTGGCTGTGTCCCAGCCGAGATCCTTGTTGACCGCGCAGGCCTGCGCCGCGAAGGCTTCGTTGGCCTCGATCAAGTCGAGGTCGCCGACGTTCCAGCCGGCCTTCTTCAGCGCGGCGCGCGAGGCCGGGATCGGACCCGAGCCCATGATCTTCGGATCGACGCCGGCCTGCGCCCAGGAGACGATTCGCGCGATCGGCTTCTTGCCTTCCTTGGCCGCCTGCTTGGCGGTCATCAGCACCACGGCGGCAGCGCCGTCATTGATGCCGGACGCAGAGCCCGCGGTGACAGTACCTTCCTTCTCGAAGGCGGGCTTGAGCTTGGCCATCGCGTCGAGCGTTGCGCCGTGACGCGGATATTCGTCGGCGCTGACGACGACGTCGCCCTTGCGGGTCTTGATGGTGACGGGGACGATCTCGTCGTTGAACTTGCCGGCCTTCTGCGCGGCTTCAGCCTTCTGCTGCGAGGCGACAGCGAACTCGTCCTGCTGGGCCCGGGTAATCTGCCACTGCCGCGCGACGTTCTCGGCGGTGTTGCCCATGTGGTAGCCGTTGAAGGCATCCCACAGACCGTCCTTGATCATGGTGTCGACGAACTCGACGGGTCCCATCTTGACGCCGCCACGCAGATATTGGGCGTGCGGGGCCATGCTCATGGATTCCTGGCCGCCGGCGACGACGATCTCGGAATCGCCGTTGAGCAGCGCCTGGTAACCGAGCGCGACCGTGCGCAGGCCCGAGCCGCACAGCTGGTTGACGCCCCAGGCCGGGCTCTCCACCGGAATGCCGGCGCCGATCGAGGCCTGACGGGCGGGGTTCTGACCCTGGGCGGCGGTCAGGATCTGCCCCATGATGACTTCCGAGACCCGGCCGGGCTCAATGCCACCGCGCTCCAGCGCGGCCTTGATGGCGATAGCGCCGAGATCATGGGCGGGAAGGGTCGCGAACGCTCCGTTGAAGCTTCCGACCGGGGTGCGGGCGGCGCTGACGATGACGACATCGTCTGACATGGGCATCTCCTGGGGCTTGAGGTTCTGTGAAAAGGGGCAGGCGGGGCTGGAAGAACACTCGCCGGTCTCGTGAGCCATCCTGTTAACGTCGTTGAGGCATGTCAATCGGCCGGCGACCGAATTCATGCCGCAGCGCATTCAAAATAGCGTTCTTGGCGCTTTCGCAAGCAAGATTTTGCACCGCGATTAACCGTGCCGCACAAAACGGTAGCGTGACCCCTTTGAAAATGCTTATTTTGTTGCGTTGCGTACTCTTCCCGCCCTGCGGCATTGCCCGCCGGGTTCCCGTTCTCCGCGCTTGCAAGTGAGAGCCCATGGCGAAATCAGACCAACCCACCACCATCAAGAAATACGCGAACCGCCGGCTCTATAACACCGGAACGAGTACCTATGTGACGCTGGAAGACCTCGCCGCGATGGTCAAGGATGGCGAAGATTTCCTGGTCTATGACGCCAAGACCGGCGACGACATCACCCGCTCCGTGCTCGCCCAGATCATCTTCGAGCAGGAGAACAAGGCCGGCCAGAACCTGCTACCGACCACCTTCCTGCGCCAGCTCATCCGCTTCTACGGCGACAGCATGCAGATGGTGGTGCCGAAATATCTGGAGCAGTCGATCGCGACCCTGACCCAGGAGCAAGAGAAGTTCCGCAAGCAGATCGCCAATACCCTGTCCGGCACTCCCTTTGCTCCCCTGGAGGAACAAGTCCGCCGCAACATGGAGTTGTTCCAGCAGACTTTTTCGATGTTCAAGCCCTTCGTCCCGCCGCGCGCGGGGACAACCACCGAGCCCGAGCCGGATGCGAATGCAGAGGCGCCGAAGGACAGCAACATCGACGATCTGCGCCAGCAGATGAAGGAAATGCAGGAACGCCTGGAGCGGATGTCGAAGAAGGACGAGTAGCTTTCCTTCGCCCGGCACGTCCAATTGAGCCGGAGGATGCGAGATGTCCGACCGAAGCTCTCATTGGGACAAAGTCTACGCCACCAAGGGCGAGGCCGAGGTCAGCTGGTTTCAGAACAGCCCCTCGACTTCGCTCGCGATGATTCGGGCGGCCAATCCCGATCGCGAGGCTGCCATCATCGATATCGGCGGCGGCGCATCACGGCTCGTCGATGCCCTGTTGCAGGACGGATATCGCGACGTCGCCGTGCTGGATCTCTCTGCCAATGCGCTCGACCTCGCCAGGAAGCGCATCGGTGCGGCCGCTGCGACGGTCAACTGGATCGTTGCCGACGCCACCACGTGGCAGCCGGAGAAGACCTACCAGATCTGGCACGATCGCGCCGCGTTTCACTTTCTGATCGATTCAAGCGACAGGGCGGCTTATGTCGAGCGCCTGCGGTCGGCGGTCGCGCCCGGCGGCCACGTCATCATCGCGACGTTTGCGCCCGACGGTCCGGAGAAATGCAGCGGCCTGCCGGTGCAGCGCCACGACAGCGCCAGCCTTGCAGCGGAGCTCGGGCCGGAGTTCGCGCTGGTCGAGTCGCGCAGCGAGATGCATCATACGCCGTGGGATTCGACACAGGCGTTTCAGTTCAGCCGATTTCAGCGACGAGGCGCGTGAGCGAACTCCGCACGCTCCACAAACTCGTCATTGCGAGCGTAGCGAAGCAATGACGGAGGGACTGGCGCCTACGCCGCCAGCTTCACCGCATGCGCAAAGTCCCAATAGAGTTTTCGCGCTTTTGTGTAGAACGGACCCGGCTTCAGCTCGCGCTCGTCGATGCGGATCACCGGGGCGACCTTGGCGAAATTGCCGGTGGAGAAGATCTCGTCGGCAGCCAGGAAGTCGGCATAGCGCAACGTCTTCTCGACCACATTGACGCCGTCGCCCCGAAGCAGGTTGATGACGCGCTGGCGCGTGATGCCGTTGAGGAACGTGCCGTTGGGCACCGGCGTATAGACCACCCCGTCCCTGGCCATGAACACGTTGGAATTGCCAAACTCCGCGACGTTGCCGAGCATGTCGAGCATCAGCGCGTTCTGGAAGCCGCGCGAAGCGGCCTCCGCGAGCGCGCGCGAATTGTTCGGATAGAGGCAGGCCGCCTTCGCCTCGACCGGCGCGCATTCGGCGGTGGGCCTGCGGAACGGCGACAGGGTGATGGCGTTGCCAACCGGCTTTGGCATCGGCGCCTCGTAGATGCACAGGCACCAATTGGTGGTCTCGGGATCGAACAGCACGCCGCCGCCCGCGCCGTTCTGCGCCCAATACATCGGACGGATATAGAGCTCGGCATTGGCCGCAAAGCGTGCAATGCCTTCGGTCGCGAGCGCGAGCCAGGTGTCGGTATCGACCACCGGCTTCAGACCAAAATTGATCGCGGATTGATTGGCACGGGCGACGTGACGGTCGAGATCGGGCGCGACGCCCTCGAACGCGCGTGCGCCGTCGAACACTACCGAGCCGAGCCAGGCCGCATGCGTGCGCGGCCCCATGATCGGCACATTGCCGTCGTGCCATTTGCCCTCGAAGAAGGTCCAGCTCGGCGAATATTCGATTGGCTTCTTGATTTCGGCCATGACCGGCCTCCCCTTGGCATGATGTCGCATTATAGCGCCACTATCGGACGCAACATCTAAATGATTCCCTGCCGGGAAGTGGTGGGTTACGCTCTCCGGCCAGGGAGAAGGAAGCCGCATGCCGCTCGATCCGCTCGCAAAGCGCTTGTTGACCATGATGGCTGCGGCTGCGCCGCAGGCGAGAGGCCGGCCGAGCGTGGAGGCGCGGCGGCAATCGCTGGCGAAGCTGATGCAGTTCGCGCGTGCTGACGCGCCTGACGTGACGACCCGCGACGGCATGCTGCCCGGCCGCGCCGGCGAACTGCCCTATCGCCTCTACATGCCCGCAAACGCCGACGGGCTGGCGCCGGGCTTCGTGTTCTTTCACGGCGGCGGCCTCGTCGCCGGCAGTATTGCCACGCATGATCGCATCGCGGCGGCGCTGGCGCATGCCACCGGCTGCCGCCTCGTCTCGGTCGACTACCGGCTCGCGCCGGAGCACCGATTTCCTGCCGCCGTCGACGATGCGATCGCCGCCACCGAATGGGTTGCGCGCGAGGCCGCATCGCTCGGCATCGACGCAGGCCGTCTGGTGGTCGGCGGCGATTCCGCCGGCGCGACGCTCGCTGCGATCGTGTGTCAGGAGGCGGCGCAAACCGCTGGCCTTGCCATCGCCGCGCAATGCCTGATCTGCCCGGTGCTGGATTTCGAGGAAACCTCGCCCTCACGCGAGGCCTTTGCCGAAGGCCATCTGATCGATCGCGTCACCATCGAGGCCGATCTTTCCGACTATCTGCCTGACGGCATCGACACCGCCGACCCCCGCGTCTCCCCCTTGCGCGCGACACGGCTCACCGGTCTGCCCACCGCGATCATTCACACCGCCGAGTACGACCCGATGCGCGATGAAGGCAATGCCTATGCCCGCAAGCTGCTCGCTGCTGGCGTCGCCGTCGAGCACGTCTGCCACGACGGCATGGTTCACAATTTCCATGCCATGGGCGCGATCCTGCCGCAGGCGCAGCTCGTGTTGTCGCAGATCGGCGAGCAGGTGCGGCGAGCGGTGGAGAAGTAGTGCGGATCACACGCGCGCGTCGAGCACGGCCCTGGCTGCCACGACATAGTCAGGCCAATGCGCGTCCGCATAACGCTCCGCCTGGCGGGCGCAGCTGACGTCGGGCGCATGCGCGGCCGCAATCATGCGGGCAAAGCGCTCTTCGGCGACGGTGGTGTCATCCGTGGCAAGGTGCGGCGCGGCGGCGACCGCCGCGGTTGGAGCGATGGCGAGTCCGGCCAGGCCGGTGAGCAAGATACGGCGAGACGTTCTCATTGCTGTCATGTCCTGTTGCCTATGTTTTTGCGCTTTCGATCGTGGGCGGCGAGTGCGTCGCCATGACGACGACAAGGTAGCGCTCCGGTTCCGTCCGGTCCAGAAGTTGCGAACGCGGCCAGCTACTCCGGAACCGGCACGTCGAACGTATTGAGCGTGACCGACACCATGCAATAGACGCCGACGAGATAGGATAGCTCGGCCGCGCCATGCTCGCCAAACTCCTTCACGGCGGCGCGCCAAGTCAATTTCGGCAGCACGCCGCCGCCGACCAGCGCGGATGCGACGTCATAGGCGACGGCCTCCTGTTTGGTGAGATCGACCGGCCGCTGTCCGGCGACGATCGTTGCGAGCTTCTCGTCGGACAGGCCACGCTGCTCGGCGACCAGCACATGGGCATACAGCTCGTAGCCGGAACGGAAATGCGAGCCGGTGACGAGAATGGCGACCTCGCGCACCGGCGCGGGCAGCAGCGGGTTCGACGCAATCGCCTTGACCAGCTCCCACACCGGCTTGCCGAAGCGCGGCTCGCGAATCCAGGGATTCCACGGCCCGAGCAGCGCGCCGTCATCGCGCATATTCACGAAGCCCTTGAAGTGGTCCTTGATGCCCGCTCGCATGTCGTCATAGAGCGGCTTCTGCTCGTCGGTCAGGTCCTTGGGATCGAGAATGGGAAGGCGCACGGTGGAATCTCCTCGTTGAGAGCGCTGACCGTCGCTTGCACAGGCATGCAAGGCAAGTGAAGTTGCCGTGACGGTCGTGCGATTTTGCAAGTCGTGTAGAGACGTCCGCACAACCATGCTATGTCCCAGTATCTGTTATCGGCGAGTCCATCGAATGACCGATCTAATTGTCGGACTTGATAGTTGGATTATTCAGGACGGCAACTACGGCGATTTCGCTAAAGCGACAAGCGCCTCATTCGCGCTCGAATTCCACCCCGTGGTTCCACTTCCGAAGTGCAGTCGATTTGACCGCAAAGATCCATCACTTAAGCAAATTGTGGAGAGTTCTTACCAAGTTGTTGGCCAGGTTGTGCACGCCCAAGGTGATTGGTGGGTGCTGGACGCTGGCATTCTCATGTATTGTGACGGAAATCCTCCAGACAATGCTCGCCTGGACGCATGGTTGGAAGGACTAATATCCATTGGCGTAGACCCATTCTTTTACTTCGAAAGTCATGCACATCAGCCAGGGGCACCCGCCTTGGTCTACGATTGGAACATCGACAAGATCGAAATGGAGACAGGCCCTTTCATTGAAACGAAGCCAAAGCACTTTGAGCGAGATCCCGAGAAATGCGGATGGAAAGAGGTCCCCAAGACCGATGCATGGCGCGAACAAGGCCCTTATCTGCTCCACTGTACGCGTCTAGGTGGGCCCCGCGCAGCCCGGAGCAGGCGCCGTCCCTGATCGACGGATTGCGGGTTTGACCGCTCAGAATTCCAGCGGGGCGTTGTCGACGACTTCCTTCATGACGAAGAAGGTGCGGGTCTGGCGCACACCGGGCAGCGCGATGAGCTGCTCGCCGTGGATGCGGTTGAAATCCTCCATGTCGCCGACGCGGATCTTGAGGAAATAGTCGAAGTCGCCGGCAACGAGGTGGCAGTCGAGCACGAATTTCAGCCGGGCGATGGCCTGCTCGAAGGTGGCAAAGCTCTCCGGCGTCGAGCGGTCGAGCACGACGCCGACCATCACCAGCGTGCCCTTCGCCACCTTCTTGGGGGCGACCATGGCGCGGACGGTGGCGATGAACCCGTCCTCGAACAGGCGCTGGGTGCGGCGGTGGCAGGTGGCGGGACTGATCGCGACGGTTTCAGCCAGCTCCGCATTGCTGAGCCGGCCGTTATTCTGTAGCAATCTCAGTATCTTAAGGTCAGTACGGTCAAGCCGAGCGGCCATGAAAGAAGCTCTCGATTATCTGTGATATTCTGGAAGAATTATGATCCATCGAGGCAGTCGTCGCAAGAAATCGCGCAACATCCACGCAATATTCGAGAGCACATTCCCCCGGGGCGATGCTAGGGCAGCTGCCAACATCAACGCCAATCGGGATGACCCATGAAGCTGGACAAATTTCCGCGCTACAAGCTGACCTTCGGCCCGACGCCCATCGAGAAGCTGGAGCGGCTGTCGAAACATCTCGGCGGCAATGTCGAAATCTATGCCAAGCGCGAGGACTGCAATTCCGGCCTCGCTTATGGCGGCAACAAGCTGCGCAAGCTCGAATACATCATCCCCGATGCGATCGCCTCCAACGCCGACACGCTGGTCTCGATCGGCGGCGTGCAGTCGAACCACACCCGCATGATCGCCGCGGTCGCGGCCAAGATCGGCATGAAGTGCCGCCTGGTGCAGGAAGCCTGGGTGCCGCACGAGGACGCCGTCTATGACCGCGTCGGCAACATCATGCTCTCGCGCATCATGGGCGCCGACGTGCGCCTGGTCGACGACGGTTTCGACATCGGCATCCGCAAGAGCTGGGAGCAGGCGATCGAGGAGGTGAAGGCCGCGGGCGGAAAGCCTTACGCCATTCCGGCCGGCGCCTCGGTGCATAAATTCGGCGGTCTCGGCTATGTCGGCTTCGCCGAAGAGGTACGCAAGCAGGAAGCTGAGCTCGGCTTCAAGTTCGACTACATCATCGTCTGCACGGTGACCGGCTCCACCCATGCCGGCATGCTGGTCGGCTTCGCCGCCGATGGCCGCGCCCGTAAGGTGATTGGCATCGATGCGTCCTTTACGCCGGCGCAGACGAAAGCGCAGGTGCTCGAGATCGCGCAGAACACCGCTGAACTCGTCGAGCTCGGCAAGGACCTCGTCGCCGACGACGTCGTGCTGATCGAGGACTATGCCTATCCCGCCTATGGCGTGCCCTCGGAAGAGACCAAGGAGGCCATCCGCCTCAGCGCACGTCTCGAAGGCATGATCACCGACCCCGTCTACGAGGGCAAGTCGATGCAGGGCCTGATCGATCTTGCGAAGAAGGGCTATTTCGAGAAGGGCGCGAAGATCCTCTACGCCCATCTCGGCGGCGCCCCCGCACTGAACGGATATGCGTATGCGTTTAGGAATGGGTGAGTGAGGGCGTAGCTCTCGCCTTTGTACACAGCCGTCGTCCCGGGCAAGCGTAAGCGTAGACCCGGGACGACGGCGGAAATATTGGCCGCTCCCTACCGCGTCCTGACGATCTGCAGCAGCTCGTCGCCGTAATGCTCGAGCTTCTTGTCGCCGATGCCGGGCACGTTGCGGAGTTCGTCGAGTGTCGTCGGCCAGGCCCGGACAATGCCGTCGATGGTGGCATCGTGCAGCACGACATAGGCCGGCACGCCGCGTTCGCGGGCGATGTCCGAACGCCAGGACCGCAGCCGCGCGCGCAGTTCAGGATCGACATCGCCTTGCGGGGCGCCCGCCGCAGGCGCGAGATCGCCGCGGCGGGATTTGCCGCGGCTGGCGCGAATGCGCGTGCCGGGCGCTTCCTCGCGCAGCCACACCTCGGTTTCGCCGCGCAGCACGCCGCGCGCGGTCTCGGTCAGCTTCAGCGCGCCAAACGCTTCGCTGTCGCTCTGCAAATGTCCCATCGCCACCAACTGCCGCAGCACGGTGCGCCACTGCTTTTCGTTGAGCTCGCGTCCGATGCCGAACACGGACAATTTGTCGTGGCCAAACTGCGTCACCTTTTCGGTCAGGCGTCCGACCAGCACGTCGATCAGGTGCATCGCGCCGAACCGCTGTCCGGTGCGATAGACGCAGGACAGCAGCTTCTGCGCCAAAATCTTGCCGTCGCGCATTTTCGGCGGTGTCAGGCAGTTGTCGCAATTGCCGCAAGCTTCGCCCATGACGATCTCGCCGAAATAGGCGAGCAGCCGCCGGCGCCGGCAATGCGGCGTTTCGGCCAAGCCAACCAACGCATCGAGCTTGCCGATCGAGACCCGCTTGAATTCGTCGGAGGCGCTGGACTCGTCGATCATCCGGCGCTGCTGCACGATGTCGGAGAGCCCATAGGCCATCCAGGCCGCCGACGGCTTGCCGTCACGGCCGGCACGGCCGGTCTCCTGATAATAGGCCTCGATGCTCTTGGGCAGGTCGAGATGGGCGACGAAGCGCACGTCGGGCTTGTCGATGCCCATGCCGAACGCGACGGTCGCCACGATGACGATGCCGTCCTCGTTGAGGAAGCGGTCCTGGTTGCGCGAGCGCACCTGGCTGTCGAGCCCGGCGTGGTAGGGCAGCGCCGCAATGCCGGCGTCGTCAAGCGCGGCGGCGACCTCCTCGACACGGTTGCGGGACAGGCAATAGACCACGCCGGCATCGCCCGCATGCCGCTCCCGGATGAACTCCTTCAGCTGCGACACGGCATTGCGCTTGTCGACGATCTCGTAACGGATGTTGGGCCGGTCGAAGCTCGAGACGAATTGCGGTGTGCCCGTCAGCTGCAGCCGCGCGACGATCTCCTTGCGCGTCAATTCGTCGGCGGTCGCAGTCAGTGCGATGCGCGGCACGTCGGGAAAACGCTCGGCGATGATGGAGAGGCCGACATATTCGGGGCGGAAATCATGGCCCCATTGCGAGACGCAATGTGCCTCGTCGATCGCGAACAGCGCCACCTTGGCCTGCGCCAGCAGCGACAGGCAGCGCGGCGTGACCAGGCGTTCCGGCGCGACATAGAGCAGATCGAGATCGCCCGCGAGCAGGCGGCGCTCGATATCGGACGCCTCCTGCGGCGTCAGCGACGAGTTCAGCGCGGCAGCATTGACGCCGGCCTCGATCAGCCCGGCGACCTGGTCGCGCATCAGCGCGATCAACGGCGACACCACGATGCCGCAACCGTCGCGCAGCAGTGAGGGAAGCTGATAGCACAGCGACTTGCCGCCGCCGGTCGGCATCAGCACCAGGCAATTGCCGCCGCCCGTGACGTGCCCGACGATCTCACCTTGACTGCCGCGAAACCCCGGCAGGCCGAAGACCGAATGCAGCACCGACAGCGCATCGCGGCCGTTGGCCGGCGCAGGCAGCGGGGCGGTTGAGGAAGAGGACATGTGCGTTCGGGAACAAGGCCGTGAGATTCGTCACAACGCCAGTCGCATGGCGGCAGCCGCATGGCAAGACCGTTTGCGGGGCTTGCACCGCCGCTTCCTTTCCCTCTCCCCGCTCTTACGGGACCGCGACGAGCTTCGCTCGCGCTGAGAGGTAAAGAAGTTACGCTCCGATCCGTCGCAGCGCTTCTGCGACCGTCACAATGGGCATGCCACGTCGTCCGGCGGCCTCCAACGCGTGACGCATCAGGTCCGGGGTGCAGCCATAGGGGCTCGGCGCGTTGGTAACGTCGTGGCCATAAAAGATCAGCCATCCGCCGCTCGCGACCGCCTCGTCGAAATAGCGATCGACGCCCGCTCTATCGATCTCGCGATCGACCAAGGGCGACGCGCGCAGGAACTGGAGGTCGATGATTTCGCTGTTAACGCCGGGGAGAATGCCGCGCGCCGAACGGAAGGCTTTGGCGAGCTGCGGCTTGCGCCAGACCGAGGCGATTCCGTAGGGATAGGCGAAGTTCTCCAGCGTGATCGAGGAATCGAGACCCAGAAAGTAAGCTCGGTTCAGCTCGATCTCGCGCGCCATCGCGGCTTCGTCGAGCGTGGCCGAGTTCCGGTGCGAGAAGGTGTGACAGGCAATCTCGTGACCGGCACGGTGAAGCCGGACGATCGCGTCATCCGACAGGCCATGCCAGTGGTCCGATGGCTGATCGATCAAGCTACCGGCGAGATAGAATGTGCCCCGGCCGCCATGCTGTTCCAGAAGCTCGGCGCCCTCGCCCGCGGCGCTGTCGGGAGCATCGTCGAAGGTGAAGCTCACGATCGGCGCATGCGCCGGCAGCCGGTGCGGCGCGGCGCGGAAATGGCGGGCCAGCCGATTGCTCACGCGTCCCTGGAGTGCCGACCACACGACTTAAGTTTCCCGTGATTCCGTGTTTCTCTACTGAAACATTCGCGCGCCGGTTGAGGCAAGCCTAACGCTTGGGTAATCCTAACGCGGAACCAACATCCTTGGGCTGATGCGCAGGGACCGGCGCATCGGTTTCCGGACTGAGATATTGCAACCAGTTGCCGAAAAGCACCGCCGCCGCGCTGCCGGCGCCGATATCGGCGCGCAAGTTCAGTCTAGGCAGCTCGTTGGTGAGTGCCGGATGGCGCTGGTGCGACGCCTTTTTCTCGAAGCGGACCAGCTTCTCTTCCGTCGCTGCGTCAAAATAGCTCACGGGCAGGCGCGGATAATTGTCGCGCTCCCGCGCGAGATAGCGGCCGATGTCGCGCAGATATTCTCGCTGGAGCGACAGCGCGTCGTATTCCGGGTGGCCCTGGAAGAACACGAAGCGGCTGGCATATTGGCGAACGAAAACATCGACACCCGCCTCGGCCGAGCGTGTCAGCACCTGATAACCGGCCTGCACCAGGTCGCTCTCCGCGATCTCGTTCAGGCGCGAATGCGAGACCTTCAGCGGCGCCGGCGCGGCGCGAGTCAGGGAATCGCTCGTCACGGCATCGCAATCGAAGATGCCGTGGCATTTGGCCGGCAGCCGTCGCCGTTCGATGCCGTCGAGGTGCAGCACCGCCGCATGCGCGGCAAGGCACGACCAGATCGTCGAGCGCGTGTTGGCCTTGGCCCAGTCGATGAGCTCGGTGAGATCGCGCCAGTACGGCTCCTGGTCGAGCTCGGGCGCGACGGGCTCTGCGCCTGTTACGATCAACCCGTCGAATTTCTGGCGCTTGAGATCGGAAAGGTCGGAATACTCGCTCTCGACGTGCCATCTCGCTTCCTGTGAACGCTTCACGGTCGGAAGCGAGAAGCAGTGGAAACGGATGCGGCATTCGCCTGCTGCGGCCTGGAGCAGCTTCATGAACTGCCGCTCGGTCGCCTTCAGCGCCGGATCCGGCATGTTGTTGACGAGCCCGATCGTGAGTTCGGCGCGGTGATGTCGCGCGAGATCGCGCTCGGTCGGCACCAGCGCCGGGCTCGAGATGACTTGATCCCTGTCGATCAAGATCGTCATTGGCGGTGCCCGCCTACTCCGCGGCCTCGAGGCGGGCTGACCGACAGGCCTTGTCCAGCGCCTGGTCAATGTCCTCGATGATGTCGGAGACATGCTCGATCCCGATCGAGAGCCGGATGGTCTCCGGCAGAACGCCGGCAACGCGCTGCTGCTCCGCCGACATCTGTCGATGGGTGGTCGAGGCCGGATGACAGGCCAGCGACTTGGCATCGCCGATATTGACGAGACGCGTGATCAGCTTCAACGCATCATAGAAGGACTTGCCGGCCTCCATCCCGCCCTTGATGCCGAAGGTGAACAGCGAGGAGGCATTACCATCGAGATATTTCTGCACCAGCGGATAATAGGGACTATCCGGAAAACCGGTGTAGTTGACCCAGGCAACGCGCGAATCCTTGCGGAGGAATTCAGCGACCTTGCGGGCGTTCTCGACATGGCGCTCCATCCGTAGCGCCACGGTCTCGATGCCCTGGAGCAGCAGGAAGGCGTTGAACGGCGACAGCACCGAGCCCATGGTGCGCTGATAGACGCTGCGCGCCCGCTCGATATAGGCGGTCCTGCCGAAGCGCTCGGCATAGACGAGGCCGTGATAGGAGACGTCGGGCTTGTTGTAGGCTGGGAAGCGGTCGGCGTATTTGGCCCACGGGAAATTTCCGGAATCGACGATGGCGCCGCCGAGGGTGGTGCCGTGACCGCCCAGGAACTTGGTCAGCGAATGCACGGCGATGTCGGCGCCGTAGTCGAACGGCTTGAGCAGGATCGGGGTCGCGACCGTGTTGTCGACGATCAGCGGCACGCCATGCGCATGCGCGATCCTCGCCAGCGCCTCGATGTCGCAGACGTTGCCGGCGGGATTGCCGATGGTCTCGGCGAACACGGCGCGGGTGTTCTCGTCGATCAGCTTCGCGATCGCCTCCGGCTTGTCGCTCTCGGCGAAGCGGCCGGTGATGCCCTGCCGCGGCAGGATGTGCGAGAGCAGCGTGTGCGTGGTGCCGTAGAGCTGCGGCACGGACACGATGTTGCCGCCGTGATCGGCGACGTTGACGAAGGCAAAATGCAAGGCCGCCTGGCCGGTCGCGACCGCGAGCGCGCCGACGCCACCTTCGAGCTCGGCGATCCGCTTTTCCAGCACCGCGCTGGTCGGATTGGCGATACGGCTGTAACGGAAACCTTCAGCCTCGAGATTGAAGAGCGCGGCGCCGTGATCGGCGCTGTCGAAGGCGTAGGCCGCGGTCTGGTAAATCGGCACGGCGACCGCGTGCGTGGTCGCCTCGGGCTCGTAGCCGGCGTGAATAGCGATCGTCTCGTTGCGCATCGTGCCACCTCCGCATGGAGCGGGCCGCACTTATTGGCCTGTATGAGGCATGTGCGTTGTCCGCCACGCCCGTGTTAGAGGCGGGTGGTAAAGCGGACAATAATTCGCATAGAGATCGAGGAAGTAACCCTAACCGCTTCTGGCGAATTAGCTAAAATTCGAGTTAAATTGGATAATGAATGACGATTGCCCGGTGTCGTTCCTTCGTCCCTTGAGAGAAGGAAACATCGGCAGGGCCCGCCGCTTCTTAAGAACGCAGAAGCGGACCTTCTGCTAGGGCGCCGGATGAAGGGTTGCCTCTACAAAATCAAAGCTGAGAGAATCATGCGCGAAAGGAGCCCCCCGGCCGCCTCACCGCTTCGCGACGAGTCTCAGAGAAGGCCACGCGTGAGGCGTCGTCACACGAGCTGTGTTGTCCCCCTTCCGTCGACCTTCTTTCGGCTACTTCCCGCAAGGGCTAGCGCCGGCCGTATGGCCGAGAGCAGAACGCCCACGACTCGAGAGAAAGCGGTCCACAGGCTTTCACGAACTTGTTTGGAAGACTCCGTACCCATGAACTGCAATGGGAATTATAGACGCTTACCGATTACTTGGGGGATTTAGCAATGTCGCCGAGCACCTTTTCTGCTTCTAACGTAGACGGATGATTTAGACCCAGGAGCTTCATCCTTATTGATATAACGTCCTTCAGCGTCTCGATGGCGCGTGGATAGTCCGCCAACTTGATGAATGCTATGCTTTGTACGAACAGCACATCGGCCATGCGCGCATTTTGCGACGAGGCTAGTGCAGTCAGAACTATTTGCTTAGCTTTTTGAAGATCTCCATTCGCTTCTTGAACGGCATTAAGTTCAATTCTACAACTTGCCCTTCTTAGCAAGCTAAAAGCAAACTCCAGTGAACCATCTCCAAAGAATTGCGATTTTAGTTTTAGCGCACGTTCAGCAGCTAGACATGCTGCCTGATACTGTCCATCCGCGACGTTTACGTCTGACAACAAGTCCAGGGTCCTAGCAAACAATGGATGGTTTTGGTCAAATGCATCTTTTGCAATGCGCTCCGCCTCCGCCAAGTTTGTTCGAGCGCTATGTATCTGCTTTCGGGCAAGGAAGTACCTTGCCGTGTTGTTAAGTGGAATTATCAACTCAAAATGACTTGGACCAAATTTGTTCGTAATGATTCGTTCTGCTTCTCTAAGATCACTTTCAACCGAATTTAGTTCATTCATCTGGATGCGCAGGAACGCCAAATTGTTAAGTGACAACGCTACTTCTAGATCATCTGGTCCCTTCGCACTCAGGATCAGCTCTAGCGCCTCGATCAGCAAAGGCTTCGCTTCCGAATATCTGCCCCAATTCTGGTATAGCGACCCAAGATTACTGAGCAGCCTCGCCCTCGCAATGACTGAAGTTTGAGCGCCCACATCCAGGCGTTGTTTTTGCATTAGGTAAGACTGTTCAGCTTCCGGGAATTGGCCTTTGGCAAGTAGGATAGCAGCGTGCGCTGCATCGAGTTCTTGGAGATCGACTGGACTCAAGGATCCTACCCGCTCCTTCATCCGCCGGAGATTTTCAAGCAAACTCGCCGCCTGATCATATTTGCCAAGGAAGAAAGCTACGGCCTGAAGAGCAGAGGCTATCTTCGAGTCATTCGGTCGAATGGTCAACGCGCTCTGATAGTTGTCGTAGGCTTCACTTATGTTGCCATCGACCTCTGCAAGTCTGCCAGCCTGATACAGGCTCTCGGCTGCTTCGCCCAAGTTCTTCATCGCCGCCTCTTTGAACAGCGCCTTAGCTGTGGCCGGCGCCACTCTATCCAGAGCTTCCTTCGCTCTTTGAATTCTTTGAGAATCGATCTGCGGAATCTTATCGAGCTCGGCCTTCGCCTCCTGTGCGGCGCCTGCGTAGGCAGTTGCAGCAGATACTGGGTCGGACAACTTACTTGTGATTATTTGTAGAGAAGCAATCGTAGCACGGACAACATCACTTGGCACATTTGATGATTGCTTCAACTGATCGCCAAGCCTCGCTTGCTGCTCCTTCAAAGTGCGGATCAACTCGGCACGTTGATCAAACTGTGGCTTAGGCGTCGCGAGAGTTACAACGATAACCAAGACTGTTCCTACGACTGATACAAAACTCCAAAATATTAGGTACTGTCTCTGAGCTCTGATCCACTCCTCGGCGGTGAGGCCATGGACCGGAGTCGTATTGTACTCTTTCTCGATTATCGCTGCTCGTTGATCCGGGGGGACCGCGGCGATAAGCTTAGAGATTCCACGAAGCCGCTGCTGACTTCGGGTCACGTATGCAAACGTTGCAAGGACGACGATATAGCTAAACAAAGCGTAGCGGCCCAGGGCTGCAGCCGCCAATTCTGATAAGAAAAGCGCGTCCACGAGGCCAGCGGGGACCAAATTCAGGTTACGGCGTAGACATGTTGAAAGGCTATCGCGATAATGATCAGGGCGCACATAAGCGCTGCCATTGCCAACCAGAAGAATAATGCTTGCCTACGCGCCGCAATCCACTCTTGCGCGGTCATGCCCGCCGTTGGCGTGGTGTTGTATTCTTTGGCCAATAGCGCCGCACGATCGCTTTCAGGTACTGCGGTGATTATGCGAGCTATATTTCGTAGCCGATATTGAGAAATCGTAAGATAACCAAAGGTAGCTACTAGAAAAACATATGCGATAAATGCAAACGGGCTCGCAGCTGCTGTCGGCAAAGCCTCAAGAAATTTCGCGAGCATCTTTCGTGGCTCCTCTATTAGCCATAATGGTCGGCGGTGTGACTGAGCTAAATTTCTCTTCGACCCAGCCAAGTGCAAGGTCAGTCATTGCCTTGATGATAAGGCGACAAAAAAGAGTCTCTGAAGATGCAAAAGTGCCGTTCTCGTAGAGCTTGTTCGATGGCGCACCTCCGCCACAAACACCAAAATATGAACACGTCTCCTTGCAGAGCCTAACACCTTCCTGAATATCCTCGTTTGCGCGTTGAAAGATCTTGTTGCTAGAGCAATCCTCCAATCGGTCGGCCAACAGATTACCAAAAACGAGCTGTCCATAATTCTCGGTCTTCATCGAGAGCAGTTCCGGACAGAATGTCGCGAAGTTGCCGAGATAGTCCACGTTAACGCTTGCGAACGGTTCGGTTAGCGCGTTGCTGGGGGCAGCGAGATCACTCCAAAAGACGGCATTCATCGCGAAATCAATTTCACGAACCCAGTGCGGGAAACCAGAGGATTCTAGCCTCGAATAATAGATCGAAAAGAAGTTCCGGAATTCGGTCTCGACCTCGGAGTATTGCAGAGACGATTTGGGATTAGCTCCCTCTTGTTCTTCTATATTGAAACAGACTTGGTGTATCTGATGCTCAACAAAGAATTCGAAAAGCACATCCGCCTTGGACAAGGAAGCACGGCTTAATACAGCTATAACGTGAAACAACACGTCATGGCGCTGCAACAGCCTGATGCCCTGCATCGTTCGCTTGAAGGTTCCGTTGCCTTGCCGGTCGATCCGACAGGTGTCATTTATTATTTCTGGCCCGTCGATGCTTACTCCCACGGCCACAGAGTGGCGCTTAAAAAACTCACACCATTCTTCGTTTAGCAATGTCCCGTTGGTCTGAAACAAGTGCTCAACTTTGACGCCGTGGGGACGAGCGCTCTCGATGATGGAAAACGCTTTTTCGTAGTATTCAACTGGCAGGACCGTTGGTTCACCTGCGTGCCAGCATACCCTGAGGGTGCTTGCAAGATACGGGCTCGATACGATCTTAGAAACTACCTCGCGAAGCACGCCGAATTCCATCTTCCGATTGACGGAGCGATCGGGAAGGTAGCAATAGCGGCAATCCAAATTGCAAAACGGTGTTGGTTGTAGGACGAGTAGGTTTATCCCTCCCTCCGAACCACTTGGATTGGAGCGATCAAGCACAGGCGCCCCCTTTTCCGGCAGAATCGGCTGGTCAGCACTTATTCCCGGAGCCGGACGATGCGTTTCTAAAGCAATTGCCGAACGCCTTATCGAACTGAGCCTGCCGAATTAAGAGTTCACCGTCCGTGTCTACCGCCCTCTTAAGGACCCCCCCCTTCCCGTCTCGGACCTGAGCGCGGATGTTTTCAATCCTGCTGTTCACGGTTGACGAGGGCTCCGTCGTGAAGTGGCTCTCGGGAATAACTGCTACAGCGATAGTTGCACTGAGGACGACTGGTACGGCCCGGAATGGCCCCGTCTTCTGCCGCATAATAAAATCCTCCAAAATCAAAATATCGTCATGCTACCTAAAGTTTACGATGTTGCAAGAGGAAATCGGCGCCCATCCTCTCCCACAGCCGATGGACGAGCACGCCGGCGCGCTTCTCGATCGCGGCGGCGGCATCGAGCGCGAGGTCCTCGCGATAGCGCCCGGCGATGAGCTGCACGCCGATCGGCTTGCCGTCGTGCAGCGCCACCGGCACTACGGCGCCGGGCAGGCCCAGCACGTTGATGGCGGAAATGAAGCGGATCTCGCCCCAGAAGATCTCGCGCACGCGCTCGGGGCTGACGGTGTCCTCGCGCGGGCCCGGCGTCGGCTTCACCGTGGTCGGCGCCAGCACGATCGGATAGTCCTCGAAGAACAATTGCCAGGCGCGGATGTGGCCGTTGCGCGCCGCGGATGCCTGCATCCAAGCCTTGAGATCGAGCACGTTCGCCTTGCCCTTCATGCCGCCCCAGGCCTTGTGAAAATCCTCCGACGTCACCTTCAGCATGGAGGCTTCCTGCATCACCACGGTCTCGTTGGTGATGATGTCGCACCAGGTCTGCCAGACGCCGTTGATGTCGGGCAGCTCGACTTCGCTGACGCGGTAGCCGGACCGCTCGAGATGATCGGCGGCCTGGCGCAGCGCCGCCGCGACGGACGGATCGACCTCCATGTCCTCGGGGATCTTGGCCAGCGCCACCTTGATCGGTCCCTTCGGCTTCTCGCCGACCACCGGCGCCGGCACCCACCAGGGGTCGCGCGGATCGCGCTGGCTCATCACCTCCAGCGCAAGGCGGACGTCGGCGACATGGCGCGCGAGCGGCCCCTGTGCCGACATCAGATGCGCCAGCATCGGCCGCTCGGAGGTTGCGCTTGCGTTGAACGCGGGGATGCGCCCCTGCGTCGGCTTGATGGTGGCAACACCGTTGCAATGCGCCGGCCAGCGCAGCGAGCCGCCGATGTCGTTGCCATGGGCGATGGTGCCGATGCCGGCGGCGACGGCCGAACCCGCGCCGCCCGACGAGCCGCCGCAGGTGATATCAGGATCCCACGGATTGAGCGTCAGCCCATGCAAGGGGTTGTCGGTGAAGCCGCGAAAGGAGAATTCCGGCGTATTGGTGAGCCCGATGACGATCGCGCCGGCCTTCTTCAGATTGCGCACCACGGGCGAATCCGACGGCGCGATGAGATCCTTGTTGTCGGGAACGCCGTTGAAGTTTGGCCGGCCCTCGTAATCGACGTTTTCCTTGATCGTGATGGGTACGCCGTGCAGCAGGCCGAGATCGCCACCCCGGGCGCGCTGCTTGTCGGCCGCGTGCGCCGCTTTGAGTGCTTCCTCCGAGAGATCGACGACGACCGCATTCAGCTTCGGATTGACGGCGCGCATCCGGTCGAGATGCGCCTCGACCGTCTCGACCGCGGAGATTGCGCCGGAGCGGATCGCAGCCGCGGTCTCCACCGCCGACCATTGCCATGGCGCCCCCTTGGGGCGGCGTGGGACAGCGGATTTGCCCGGCACGGTCTTTCTGGCCCGCTTGGCGACCGCGCTCTTGCGGGCGGAGCTCGCCTTCCTCGAAGTCTTCGCCGTCTTCTTCAACACGCTCTTCTTGGTCACCGTCTTCTTCGCCACGCCGCATCTCCTGAAATTGCGCGGCGGAGGTTAGGGACGACGTGGAACCCTGTACAGGCGAGATTCTGCATGGGACATTGTCGCGACGCTCTGTCGCAATCGCAGCCGTCTATGAGCGAGCTCCTACACCAATGGTGGATTGATCCGCGCAAAGCCCTCCTGGACGCGATAGGGATAGTACGGATAAGGCGGCATCACGGCGCTGACCTCATCGAGCCGCTTGATCTGGTCCGCGCTCAGCGACCAGCCGACGGCGCCGAGATTGTCGCGCAGCTGCGCCTCGTCGCGCGCCCCGATGATCACGGAGGAGACCGTGGGACGCGACAGCAGCCAGGCAATCGCGACCTGCGGCACGGTACGACCGGTCGCCGTGGCAATCGCATCCAGCACGTCAACGACGGCGTAGAGGTGCGCATCGTCCACGGGCGGACCGAACTGTGCGGTGGCATGCAGGCGGCTTCCTTGCGGCAGTGGCTGGCCGCGCCGGATTTTTCCGGTGAGCCGCCCCCAGCCCAGCGGGCTCCACACCAGTGCGCCGACGCCCTGATCGCGCGCGAGCGGCATCAGCTCCCATTCATAGTCGCGCCCGAGCAGCGAGTAATAGACCTGGTGCGCGACATAGCGTGGCCAGCCATGCCGGTCCGCGATGGCGAGCGACTTCATCAGCTGCCAGCCGGCGAAATTCGAGACGCCGACGTAGCGCAGCTTGCCGGCGCGCAGGAGCATATCGAGCGTGGACAGCACCTCCTCGATCGGCGTGAACGCGTCGAAGGCATGGAGCTGAAGCAGATCGACATAGTCAGTGCCGAGCCGTCGTAGCGCCGCATCGACCGAGGCAAGCAGCCGCTGCCGCGACGAGCCGGCATCGAGCGGACCGTCGCCCATCGGCAGGCTCATCTTGGTCGAGATCAGCACCTTGTCGCGGCGCCCCTTGATCGCAGCACCGAGGATCTCCTCGGAGGCGCCGTTCGAATAGACATCGGCGCTGTCGAACAGATTCACGCCGGCATCGAGGCAGATATCGACCAGCCTGCGGGCCTCATCGGTGCCGCTGCGGCCCCAGGCGGAGAACAACGGACCCTGGCCGCCGAACGTGCCGGTGCCGAAGCTGAGGACGGGAATTTTGAGCCCGGAAGCGCCGAGATTGCGGTATTCCATGATCGCTCTCCTATTCCGCCGGGCACGCCGCCACTGCGGTCGCCGTGCGATCAAGCCGGAGGCTCCACAGTGCCAGCACGAGACCAATGGCCGTGATCCCGGCTGCGACCAGCGGCAGCGCGGAGAGACCGAGCCCGCGATCGATGGTGATGCCACCGGCCCAGGCGCCGATCGCGTTGCCGAGATTGAACGCGGCGATGTTGAGGCTGGAGGCGAGCGTGCGCCCGCTGGGACCGGCCGCCTCCAGCACACGAAGCTGCAGCGGGGCGACCGTTGCAAAGGCGGCGATGCCGAGCAGCAGGATCAGCATGACCGCCGGGATCTTGACCGACAGCACCGCCGCAAGCCCGAGAAGCACGATGGCGAGCGCGGCGAGCGTTCCCATCAGCGCGCCGGCGAGGCCACGGTCGGCAAGCTTGCCGCCAGCGACGTTGCCGATCGCGAGTCCGACGCCGAATACCAGCAGGATCGGCGAGACCGCTTCTTCCGAGAATCCGGTGAAGCGCGTCAGCATGGGCTGAATGTAGGTGAAGACGACGAACAGGCCGGCAAAGCCGAACACGGTCATGGCAAGGCCGAGCAGCACCTGCGGACGGCCGAGCACGGCGACTTCCTCGGCAAGGGAGACCGGCTTGTCATTGTTGCCGACATGGCCGGGCACGAGCGCGGCGACCACAGCAAGGGCAACCACGCCGATGGCAGTCACCGCCCAGAAAGCCGCGCGCCAGCCGAGCATCAGGCCGAACCAGGCGCCGAACGGCACGCCCAGCAGCGTGGCGACCGTAAGGCCGATGAACATGGTTGATATCGCCGAGGCCCGCTTGTCCTCGGCGACGAGGCTGGTCGCCACCACCGAGCCGACGCCGAAGAACGTGCCGTGGGCGAGCGAGGTCAGCACCCGCGCGGCCATCAGCAACTCGTAGTTCGGCGCCAGCGCGCAAGCGGCATTGCCCAATGTGAAGATCGCCATCAACGCCAGCAGCACGGTTTTCCGCGGCATCCGCCGGGTTGCCAACGTGAGAACGGGCGCGCCCACGAACACGCCGAGCGCATAACCGGAGATGAGCAGGCCCGCGACCGGCACGGAAACGTGCATGTCGGCGGCAACCTGGAGCAGGAGGCCCATGATGATGAATTCGGTGGTGCCGATGCCAAAGGCACCAGCGGTGAGCGCGAGGACGGCGGGAGGCATGCGTGGCTCCGATGATTGAGACGAGCCACGCAGATAGCTGCGCTCATGCAAAACCATTAGAATGGCCGCAATCCAATCATTTGTGACGTGAATTCAACATGGCCCGTTTCGACACCAACCGCTCCGCCGAGATGGAGGTCTTCGTCCGCGTCGTCGATCTCGGCGGGTTCACCCAGGCCGCGCGAAAACTGCGCCTGACGCCATCGGGCGTGAGCAAGCTGATCTCGCGGCTCGAAGCCCGGCTCGGCTCGCGGCTCGTCACCCGCACCACGCGCAAGCTGACGCTGACGGAGGAGGGCCAGGCCTTCTATCAACGCTCGTTGCGCATCCTCGCCGAGATGAACGAGGCCGAGCGCGAGGCGGCCTCGGGCGCGGCACCGCGCGGCCGCCTCACCGTCAACAGCAACATCCCCTTCGGCATGCTGCATGTGATGCCGCTGATTCCGCGCTTCCTGCAACAGCATCCCGACGTCACGCTCGATCTCGTGCTGACCGACACGCTGATCGACCTGATGCAGGAGCGCGCCGACGTCGCCATCCGCGTCGGCCCGTTACGCGCCTCGCGCCTCGTCGCACGAAAGCTCGGCACCAGCCGCATGGTCGTGGTCGGCGCGCCAGGCTATCTCGCCCGCTGCGGCACGCCGAAGCTTCCGGCCGACCTCACCGATCACCGCGGTATCGGCTGGACCTTTCCACGCACGATCCGCGGCTGGCCATTCAAGCGCGGCGAGCACACCGAGGAAGCCGTGCCGCCGCCCGTCGCGCGCGCCAGCGACGGCGAGGCCGCCCGCCGTCTCTGCCTCGGCGGCGTCGGCCTCGCCCGCCTCGCCCTCTTCCACATCGGCCCCGACATCGAATCCGGCCGCCTCGTACCGGTGCTGCAAAACTACAATCCCGGCGACCGCGAAGACATCCACGCCGTCTATGTCGGCCACACCGCACCCCTGCCCGCGCGCGTGCGCGCGTTCATCGATTTTCTCGCCGAGCACGTGCGGGTGAGCGATCCCGCGCTGAAGCGGGCGGCGGATGGGAGATGGAGGGTCGTGGGGTGAGGAAGCAAGGGAATAAGTCCGCCCTCGCCATGCAAAGTAGCCGGCGGCCGGCGCAACGGACGGTTTGGGCCGAAAACTTGACACATCGGGCAGATCAACGGCACAATTTCATCATCCCAGAGTTCGCTAATCATCCCAGAGTTCGCTAAACGACAGCGTGCGCAATATTGATGCGATCATATCCAGCGTGGCTGGGCCGTTGAGGACGTGCGGCCGTCGCTTGCGCGAGGGTGCAGAAGCCGCGAAATCCGGGCTGTTTCAGAACTTGTCAGGGGAATCCCACACAGATGCAGTTTGATGACGTCATCCTCGGTCGCCGGAGCATCCGCGGTTACAAACCCGATCCAGTACCCAAGGCGCTGATTGCGGAAATCATTGGTTTGGCGATGCGCGCCCCCTCGTCGATGAACACTCAGCCCTGGAATTTCTACGTCATCACCGGCGAACCGCTGGATCGAATCCGTGCCGGCAACACCGAGCGGATGGTGGCAGGCATTCCGCAGTCGCGGGAGTTTCGCACGGGTCAGCCCTTTGCAGGCAAGCACCGCGACCGGCAAGTCGGTGTCGCCAAGCAATTGTTCGCCGCGATGGGGATCGAGCGCGACAACAAGGACAAGCGTCAGGACTGGGTACTGCGCGGCTTCCGTCAATTCGACGCGCCCGTCTGCGTGATCATTACCTATGACCGCGTGCTGGATGGCAGCGACGATACGCCCTTTGATTGCGGCGCTGTGGCGACCGCCCTGGTCAATGCTGCCTGGTCTCGCGGGCTTGGCGCCGTGATCAACAGCCAGGGCATCATGCAATCGCCCGTGGTGCGCGAGCACGCGGGAATCGCCGACGATCAGGTCATCATGAAAAGCATCGCACTGGGCTGGCCTGATGAGACGTTTGCGGCGAATGCGGTGGTGTCGGAGCGGAAGTCGGTCGAGGAGGCGACCGTGTTCATTGGGTTTGAAAAGTAGCGGCGCGCGGGCGGAAGGGTTGGAGGGGCAGCAGTGATCCGCGTGATGGCCCGACATGCGCTTGTGCTGGCAGCCGCCTTTGCCGCCACCTTGACGCCGGTCGCCTGCCTTGGCGAAGCCAGCAAGCCGTTGCCCGCCAAGGCAACACAGGAGCTGCCGCCCGAGCTGCTTTCGCTGCTCGAACAGAAGAAGATGCCGAAATATTCACCTATCGTCGTGCGTCTTTTCAAAGAGGAGTCCGAGCTCGAGGTCTGGAAACAGGACGCGACCGGCCGTTTCCAGATCCTCAAGACCTATCCGATCTGCCGGTGGTCGGGCGATCTCGGTCCGAAGTTGTACGAGGGCGACCGGCAGGCGCCGGAAGGGTTTTACACGATTACACCTGAGTTGATGAACCCCAACTCCAACTTCTATCTGTCGATCAACCTCGGCTACCCCAACAGCTTCGACAAGGCGAACAAGCGCAACGGCAGCTTCCTCATGATCCACGGCGATTGCTGGTCGAGCGGTTGCTATGCCATGACCGACGAACAGATCAGCGAAATCTATTCGCTGGCGCGCGACTCCCTTAGCAGCCGGCCATCGTTCCAGGTCCAGGCCTATCCGTTCCGCCTGACGCCGGAAAATCTGGCGCGACATCGGAATAGTCCCAGCCTGGACTTCTGGAAAATGCTCAAGGTCGGCAACGATCACTTCGAGGCGACGCGACTCGAACCGAGAGTGGATGTGTGCGACCGCCGCTATGTATTCGATGCGCAATCGCCTCCGAATTCGCCGTCCCCTCTTGTATTCAACCCTGCAGAAAAATGTCCCCCCTTCGTCGTCAATCCGGAAATCGCGCGGCGGGCGCTGGAGAAGAGGCGCGCCGACGAGCTCGAATACACGCGATTGCTTGAAGACAACATGCCGGCTGCCCCGATATACAGCGGGCTGGACGGCGGAATGAACAAGACGTTCCTCGCGCGGTTTCCGGGCAGAGTGACGCTTGCGAAAGTAATGCCGTATGCATCCTACCTGCCGCAATTGCCACCGATCCCCTGGATCGACAATGATGGCTCGTTGACGAGTAGATGGTTTGGCAGATCGTTGAACCAACCCCCGGAGTGTAATCCGACGCGTGTCGGCTTCCCGTCAGGTCGATGCTGAACGCTCGTGCGGCATCCGCGATGGATCATCAGCAGACAATGGCTGGCATCGGCATTCCGTCCCAGCAAATGCGGTGGTGTCGGAGCGAAGAGCTTGAAAAAAGTTCGTCCCCGGCTAGCCGAGCCGATGCGAACGGCAACGAGCCACCTTCGCCCTGCGGGCTTCGGCGCGACAGCCTTGCGCAAACTTCGTTCGCGAAGGCTGGCGGAGAGAGTGGGATTCGAACCCACGGTACGGTTTCCCGCACACACGCTTTCCAAGCGTGCGCCTTAAGCCACTCGGCCATCTCTCCGGAGCGCCCTCTCTTGAAGGGGCGCCGATGATTTTGCAAGGGATCGAAGGAAAATCGGGTGATTTTTCCGCAACCTGTTGTATTTAAGGGATAATATCCGGCGCCGCGCATGCCCTGAACCGCCCAGCGGCTGAACCCGTGGCAGGTTTGGCGCGACGATTCACGTGAGGACGCCAAACACGGCCGGGGACGCCATGACCATCCGCAAGACCATCACCATGCTGGGCCTGATATCGGCCCTTGTCCCCGCCTTCGCCATGCCGGCCCTGGCTCAGGTTTGCACCCGGCAAGGCGTCGATGTCAGCTGCAATGACGGGCGGCGCGGGGTGCTGTCGGGCGATGCGATCATCTGGCCGGATGGGACGCGCTCAAGCGCGACGCCGCATCAGAGCGTCATCATCGGCAACAAGAGCTCGGTGCATGTCGGGCCCGGCGTGTTCGTCGGCCAGGGTAAGGGCGTGGTGCCGATGGACGATCCCAACGCGTCGAACAAGCGACAGTGCGCGGTTCTGGATGGTGTGTCGTATTGTTATTGAGCCCCAGGTCGCCTCCCCGCAATACGCCGTGATGCCCGGGCATGTCCCGGGCATCCACGTTCTTCGTGCTGCGTGGCAAGGCGTGGATGGCCGGGACAAGCCCGGCCATGACGCCAGTTCTCAGATCAACCGCACGCCTGAGATCGCCGACTTCAGCCAGCGCAGCGCTTGCGGCGGCTGCGCTGCGAGCGGCGCGACCGCGGCCTTCTCGGTCCGGCACTTTTCCAGCTCCGCGACGAAGTCGGCCGACCATTGCTGGATGGTGTGGCCGCGCAGCTTCTTCATCATCGCGTCCCAGCGCATCTTGCGCTCGGCGAGCTGCATTGCGGCCGCGACCGCGATCGCGCGCGCCATGCCGTCGATGTCGTGCGGATTGACCAGCAAGGCGGTCTCGAGCTCGTTGGCTGCGCCCGCGAACTTCGACAGCACCAGCACGCCGGGATCGGCCGGGTTTTGCGCGGCGACATATTCCTTGGCGACGAGGTTCATGCCGTCATGGAGCGGCGTCACCACGCCGACCTGCGCTGTCCGATACAAGCCGGCGAGCACGGCCTGGCTGAAACCCTTGTTTAAATAGCGGATCGGGGTCCAGTCAACCTCGCCGTGGCGGCCGTTGACGTCGGTGACGAGGCGCGCGACCTCGTTCTGGAGATTGCCATAGGCCTCGATCGCGCCGCGCGAAGGGTTGGCGATCTGAAGCAGCGAGATGCTGCGCGCAAACTGCGGCTGCTCCGTCCAGAGCCGATCGAACGCGCTGATGCGGTTGACGAGGCCCTTGGAATAGTCGAGGCGGTCGACGCCGATCGCGAGCCGTTCGCCGTTGAGGCTGCGCCGCAGCCGCGACACGTCGGGATGCGATGCCGACTTGGCGGCGTAGGCTGCGAACTTCTCCGCATCGATGCCGATCGGAAACACCTCACAGCGGGTGCGGCCATACTGCGAGATCGCAGCACCATCCTCGATGGTGAGGCCGAGCTCGCCGCCGACATAGCCAAGGAAGTTCTGGCAATCCTCGTTGGTCTGAAAGCCGAGCAGATCGTAGGCCAGCATCGCCGTGATCAGCTCGCGATGGTTGGGAACGCCTTGCATCACAGCAGTGACGGGCCACGGCGTATGCAGGAAGAAGCCGATCGGATCGTCGACGCCGAGATCGCGCAACTCCGCCCCGAGCGCGAGGAAGTGATAATCCTGCACCCAGAACGCGGTCTTTGTTTTTCGGAAGCGCATCAAGGCGCGCGCCATGAAGGCGTTGACCTCGCGATAGCTGACATAATCTTCGCGCGAGACGCGGATCAGATCGCTGCGCGAATGCAGCGCCGGCCACAGCGCCGAATTGGCAAAGCCCTCGTAATAGCCGCCGTAATGCGCTGCCGGCAGATCCAGCGTTGCAATCGCCCCCGAGCCCAGTGCTTCGATCTCGGCGAACGGTTCCTTCTGATGGCCATCGCGTACCCGGCCTGAAGACCCCACCCAGATCGCGCCCGAATGTTCTACTACCGGCAACAACGCCGCCGCGAGGCCGCCCGTCATGGGCTCGTTAGGCTTGCCGCGGGCGACGCGATTCGAAACGACGACTAAGTTCACAGGTCGTCCCCTCCTGTTTCATTCCACCCCGTTTAACTGCCGTTCATCAATATGGTTCCTGATCATCGTTTCAACCAATTGAAACCAAAATCGGGCCGCGCGCGTTGGAGCTGGTTTCGCTTGCGGAACCCGGATATTTCACTGCAAAGACAGCTTGCGCGGAGCGTTACGCAACAAGTATTGCGTCGCGCAACGACGCCGGTCCGAGTGGCATTGTGTCTGCGAAGGGGCGCCGCCTTCGTTTCACCTTGGATCGAGCAGGCGGGCCAGGAAGGCACGCACGTCGTTCGGCGTATCGAAATGGCCATTCACGCCCATGGCACGGCGGCCGACAGAGAAGGCAAGCCCGTTCATATCGGGCATGATCGCGAATACGGTTTCATCGGTGACATCGTCGCCGATGAAGATCGGACGCCGTCCCCTGAACGGCTCCCGATTCATCAGTTCACGCACGCCGGTCGCCTTGGTGAATCCGGAATGCTTGATCTCGCAGACGAACTTGCCGGGCAGCACCTCGATTGGCGCATTGGGCAGGTCGGCGCGGATCACCGAGACGGATTCATAGATCGCCTTCTCCGCATGCGGCGCGAGGCGGTAATGCAGAGCGAGCGAATAGCCCTTGTCCTCGAGCAGAATGCCCGGGCTGAGCTTGGCGATGGCCGCCAGCCGCCGCTTCAGCTCCTTGTCCAGCGGCGGCGCGTGCACGGCATCGGCTTCACTGTCCACCGACAGTCGCATCTCGGCGCCGTGGCCGGCGACGGCGCGAAACACGTCGGGCGCGAAGATCAAGTCGATGTCGTTGAGGGAGCGGCCGCTGACCAGCGCCAGCGCGCCGGAGGTGCACTCGGTCAACCGATTCAGCGTGTCCGACAGGCCCGACGGCACCCACACCTCGCGCGGCGTCGGCATCAGATCGAGCAGGGTCCCGTCGATATCGAGCAGAATTGCGGTCTCGCCGAGATGCGGCACGAGCGCATGCGGCACCGGCACCGTTTCGGGCGTCTCGTCGTCGCGTACGGTGGGCTGCTGGTCCAACGCCATTTCTGCAAGTTCCGATTTCATCAGTCTACTCCATAAAGGCGAGCGGCCGCGCGATTTGTTCGAGCGATTTGCGCTCCGCAGGGACGGCATAGCGCCACGCCACGATCGCGGCCGCGATCATCAGGACTGCCCCCAGCAGATAGCCGGCGAACACGCTGGTGCGTGATCCCGTGTCGATCAGCGCGCCGAACAGCGCCGGCCCGATCACGCCGCCGATGCCGGTGCCGACCGCATAGAATACCGCGATCGCCAGCGCGCGAACTTCGAGCGGAAAGGTCTCGCTGACGGTGAGATAGGCCGCGCTCGCGGCCGGCGACGCAAAGAAGAAGATCACCATCCAGGCGATGGTCTGTCCCTGTGCGGTGAGCATGCCGATCGAGAACAGATAACCGGAGAGCGCCAGCAGCAGGCCCGACGCGCCATAGGTGAACATGATCATGGCGCGGCGTCCGAGCGTATCGAACAGCCGGCCGAGCAGCAGGGGCCCGAGGAAATTGCCGGCCGCAAAGGGCAGCAGGTACCAGCCGACGTTTTCGGCGCTGATGCCGTAGAAATCGGTCAGCACCAGGGCGAAGGTGAAGAAGATGGCATTGTAGAAGAACGCCTGCGCGCTCATCAGAACGAGGCCGACCAGCGCGCGCTGCCGGTAAGCCGAGAACAGCGTGTGCACGACCTCGCGGATCGGCGTGTGGTCGCGCATCTTCAGCCGGATCTTGGGGAAACGCCCGTCGCTCGTATCCTGATCGTCTCCGACCACGGAGCGCTCGATCTCGTCGACGATCGCATGCGCCTGATCGGGGCGACCATGGATCATCAGCCAGCGCGGACTTTCCGGAATCCACATTCGCATCAAGAGAACGACGAGGCCGATGGCCGCGCCGATGAGATAGGCGAGACGCCAGCCGAGATCGGGCGCGATCACGGCGGGATCGAGCAGCACGATGGCCGCGACGGCACCCATCGCGGCGCCGATCCAGAAACTGCCGTTGATGACGAGATCGGTCCAGCCGCGATAGCGCGCCGGCACCAGCTCCTGGATGGTCGAGTTGATCGCGGTGTATTCGCCGCCGATGCCGGCACCGGTGAGAAAACGAAACAGCGCGTAGCTCGCGACATCCCATGACAGAGCGGTCGCGGCCGTCGCCGAGAGGTAGAGCGCCAGCGTGATGAAGAACAGCTTCTTTCGGCCGATGCGGTCGGTGAGCCAGCCGAAGCCGAGCGCACCGAGCACGGCGCCGGCGAGATAGGCGGAATTGGCAATGCCGAGATCGAGGTTGGAGAAGTGCAGCGACGGACTCTGTTTCAGCGCACCGGAAAGCGCGCCGGCCAGCGTCACCTCGAGCCCGTCAAGAATCCAGGTGATGCCGAGCGCGAGCACGACGCGGGTGTGAAAGCCGCTCCAGGGCAGCGCATCGAGCCGCGAGGGAATGCTGGTCTCGACGATGCGATCGGCCGTCGCGGCCGGGATCGCAGGTGCATAATTCGGGGCTGGGCTTTGCTGCAAATCCATCGCGTTGTTGCGTCTGATCAATGGAAGCGGCCCCGGTTCACGTGCATGGACGGGGTCGATCCGATCATGGGGGTGCGGCATTCCGCCTGCCACCTTCGACAACGTTTGCCATGTGACCCGGTTCCCTCAGGAACGGCCTCCAAGAACATCCGTTTCCGATGGAGCTACAAGGAGTTGACGCATGGCTCAGGTCAGAAAGACGACACATTCGCGGAAGACAGGCCCGCGCAAGAAGACCAGCGCGAGGCGCACCACGACGGCGCGCAAGCGCACCAAGCGCGCGCCGAAGCGCTGGTCGCAGCTGGTGACGAAGCAGAGCGACGCGCTCGACCTCAAGCAAGGCGTGTTCAAGCTGACCAGCGCGAAGAAGATCGCGGCCTCGCTGAAGCGTTCGGCCGAGCACAGTTCGCGCCGCAAGGCGGGCGCCTATCGCTCGGCGCTGTCGATGCTGACCTTCTACATCAACCGCGCCGGCAGAACGCTGCCGAAGACGCAACGCGCGCGGCTGGAGAGAGCGAAGGTGGAGCTGAAGCGCGAGTTTGGGAAGGAGTGAGATTCGTAGGAAGGGAGTGAGATTCGCAGGGTGGGTTAGGCGAAGCCGTAACCCACCGCTTGATTCTCGGCAGTGAAATCAAGGTGGTGGATTGCGCTTCGCTAATCCACCCTGCGAGCTCTTTCTCCTACGCCGCCCGGATATTGCCCATGAAGCGATCGAGCTCGGCGCGCAGGCGGGTGCTTTCGGATGACAGCGTCTTGGCCGAGTTCAACACCTCCTCCGAGGCCGAGCCGGTTTCGGCGGCGCCGCGGTTGACCTGGCCGATATCGGTGGCCGCGGTCTGGGTGCCCTGTGCCACGGTCTGGACGCTGCGCGCGATCTCCTGCGTCGCCGCGCCCTGCTGCTCGACCGCGCTCGCGATCGAGGTCGAGATCGACGAGATCTGGCCGATGGTCGCCCCGATCTCCTTGATCGCGGCAACCGATTCCGCCGTGGCGCCCTGCATGCCCGTGATGTGCGAGGAAATCTCGTCCGTGGCCTTCGCGGTCTGGCTCGCCAGCGACTTCACTTCGCTGGCGACCACGGCGAAGCCGCGGCCGGCTTCGCCGGCGCGCGCCGCCTCGATGGTGGCATTGAGCGCCAGCAGATTGGTCTGCTCGGCGATCGCGGTGATCAGCTTGACCACTTCGCCAATCTGCTGGGCCGCATGCGACAGCTTGCCGATGCGTCCGTCGGTCTCCTTGGCCTGAACCACGGCAGCCTCGGCAATGCGGCTGGAATCGCGGACCTGGCGGCCGATCTCCTCGACCGAGGCCGACAGCTCTTCGGTCGCGGTGGCGACCGACTGCATGTTGGAGGAGGCCTGCTCGGAGACGCCGGCGACCTGGCTCGACAGGCTCTGCGTGGTCTCGGCGGTGCGGGTCAGCGTGGAGGCCGCCGTTTCCAGCTGCACGGCGGAGGCCGAGACGTTGGAGACGATGGCGCCGACCGCGCTTTCGAAATCGTCGGCAAAGCGGATCAACTCGGCGCGCCGGCTTGCAGCCTGCTCGCGGTTCTGGACCTCGCTGGCGGCGGCGTCACGCTCGGCCTTTGCAACAGCCTGAACCTTGAACTCCTCGACCGCGCCGGCCATCTCGCCGATCTCGTCCTTGCGGCCGAGACCCGGCAGGACGACGTCGAAATTGCCCGAGGCCAGCTCGCGCATCGCCTTGCACATCGCGATCATCGGACGCGAGATGCCGTTGCCGAGCATCAGAGCGAGCACGGCGCCGATGGCGAGGCCGCCGAGCGCCAACATCACCATCAACCGCTCGGTATCCACGATCGTCGCATTGGTGCTCGCTTCGATGCGCTGCTGATCGGCAGTCAGGTCCGACCGCAGCTCGCCGGAGAGCTTGAGGATGCCCGCCGCCGTCTTGGTCATCTCGCCGTTCAGCTTGACGATGATCTTCACATTCTCCGACAGCTTGGTGAAGGAGGTGCGGTATTGCTTCAGCAGATTGCCGATCTCGGTGACGCGGTCGGTGATCTTCTGGTCGTTGGCATAGATCGAGACCAACAGGGTCTCCAGGAATTTGACTCGGGCGATCACGCCATCGGCGGTCTTCGGCTCCGGCTTGGCGACGAAGGCGCTGACCGAGGTGGAGACCGCCAGATATTGCGAGGTGATGTCCTTGGCTGTGGTCTGGACCGAGGCCAGCCCGGCCAGCGCGGCCGTATCGGCAAGGTCGTCGAACTTGAAACGGATCTTGTTGCCGACGCTGTTGAGCTCATCGGCCGCGATCTTGTTGTTCTCGCGCGTCAGGGCGATGATTTCGCCGAACACCTTCGTAAAGCGCTGGAATTCGGCCTCGAGCTTGCCGACCTGCTCGCGGCGGGCGGCACCGGTCGTGGCGGCCATCGACTTTGCGATTGCGTTCTTCAGATTTTCTTCAGCAGCCTTGGCCGCAGTCTCGTCATCGGCCGCGCCGGTCAGGGTATAAGCCCGCGCCAGCCCCTGATAGGCGATCAGCTCGCGATCGACCGTCCGGGCGAGGTCGGCTTCCGACACGCTGGTTCGGTAGGAGGCGACGGCGCCCTGGATCCGCTCGAAGCCGAAATAGGCGAAAGCCATACTCACGGCGAGGATGGCGAGCACTGCCACGAAGCCGAGGATGATTTTTGCGCGAAAACGCAACGTTGGCAGCTTCGATTGGCGCGACTTCGACGTGACCGACATTCCCCCACCCCATTCCATTCGCGGAAAACCAGGCGCAGCCCGAAAGCAGCCCGCTTCCTGACTCTCCGGCACGTTACGGGGCAAAGGATAAGCTGTGGTAAATTTGTGGCACCGCAACTGGCGGAGTATGGGTCCCGGATCTACGCGCGCCTGAGGACGCGCTTGTCCGGGACGACGGCGGAGTATGGAGCCGCGGCGGTGAGCCTAGAACACCCGCGAGCCCTACGCCGCCCGGATATTGCCCATGAAGCGATCGAGCTCGGCGCGCAGACGGGTGCTTTCCGATGACAGCGTCTTGGCCGAGTTCAGCACCTCCTCCGAGGCCGAGCCGGTTTCGGCGGCGCCGCGGTTGACCTGGCCGATATCGGTGGCCGCGGTCTGGGTGCCCTGCGCGACGGTCTGGACGCTGCGCGCGATCTCCTGCGTCGCTGCGCCCTGCTGCTCGACCGCGCTCGCGATCGAGGTCGAGATCGACGAGATCTGGCCGATGGTCGCCCCGATCTCCTTGATCGCGGCGACCGATTCCGCCGTGGCGCCCTGCATGCCCGTGATGTGCGAGGAGATCTCGTCCGTGGCCTTCGCGGTCTGGCTCGCCAGCGACTTCACTTCGCTGGCGACCACGGCGAAGCCACGGCCGGCCTCACCGGCACGCGCCGCCTCGATGGTGGCATTGAGCGCCAGCAGATTGGTCTGCTCGGCGATCGCCGTGATCAGCTTGACCACTTCGCCGATCTGCTGGGCCGCATGCGAGAGCTTGCCGATGCGCCCGTCGGTCTCCTTGGCCTGAACCACGGCAGCCTCGGCAATGCGGCTGGAGTCGCGGACCTGGCGGCCGATCTCCTCGACCGAGGCCGAGAGCTCTTCGGTGGCGGTCGCGACCGACTGCATGTTGGAGGAGGCCTGCTCGGAGACGCCGGCGACCTGGCTCGACAGGCTCTGCGTGGTCTCGGCGGTGCGGGTCAGCGTCGAGGCCGCCGTTTCCAGCTGCACGGCCGAGGCCGAGACGTTGGAGACGATGGCGCCGACCGCGCTTTCGAAATCGTCGGCAAAGCGGATCAGCTCGGCGCGCCGGCTGGCAGCCTGCTCGCGGTTCTGGGCCTCGCTGGCGGCGGCGTCACGCTCGGCCTTTGCGACAGCCTGGACCTTGAACTCCTCGATCGCACCGGCCATCTCGCCGATCTCGTCCTTGCGGCCGAGACCCGGCAGCACGACGTCGAAATTGCCCGAGGCCAGCTCGCGCATCGCCTTGCACATCGCGATCATCGGACGCGAGATGCCGGTGCCGAGCAGGAAGGCGAGAACCGCACCAAGCAGCGTACCGCCAATCGCGAGGATCAGAACCAGTTGCTCGGTCCGCCCGATGGTCGCTTCCGACTCCTGGTCCAGCCGTTGCTGTTCGGCGACGAGGTCCGCCTTCATGGCGGTCGCGCCTTGCAGGATCGCGCCGGCCGAGCGGCTCATCTCGGTGACGAGGTCGTCGACCAGTTTGGCTTGCGCGATCAGCTTCTCCAGTGCTTCGCGATAGGCGGTGAGAAACGCTTTGGCCTCTTTCAGGCCGGCGACGATCTTGTCGTCCATGGAATAGACCGCGCCGAGTGAGTTCTCGACGAACTTCAGTCGCGCCATCGCACTTGCTCCGATGGCCTGGTCGGAGTTGAGGATGAAATTGCTCGCGGCCGCACTGGCGGTCTGGAATTGGGCGTTGACCTGCTTGGTGCCGAACTCGATCGCCTGCGCCTCGGAGTCGGAGGCGTTGTTACCGACGTCATCCAGCTTGTATTTCAGCAGGTTGGCGTTGCGCTGAAGCTGATTCTGGACCAGAAGCGCGCTGTCGCGCTTGGCCTGCAGTATCTTGGCGAAAGTCGCCGAGAAGTTGGAGAATTCCTTGGCGAGCTTGTTCAGGCTCTCCAGCCGCGCCGGCTTCTTGGCATTCTTGATCGCCTGATCGATGGCATTCTTCAGGCTGGCTTCAGTGTCCAGCGCCGCCTTGGCGTCGTCTTCCTTACCGGTCACCACGAAGTAACGGGCGGCCGAGCGATAGCCGAGCAGTTCGCGATCGATATTGCGGGCAAGATCGGCCTCCGAGACGCTGCCACGGTAGGATCCGACGCCGTCCGAAACGCGCTCGAAGCCGAAATAGGAGAAGGCCATGCTGCCGGCGGAGATCGCCAGCACGACGGCAAAACCGAGGATGATCTTGGCGCGGAACCTGAGCGTGGGAAATATTGTGCGCTTTGACGGCGACGCGGTACGCCCGGACATTCCCACCCCCATTATTTATTCCAAACAGCCGCGATCCGAAGGCGCCCCGCCTCCCCGACCGCATGCGCAAAACTAAGGCAGAATCAATAAGGGGCGGTAAATTCGTCCTATCTGCGCGCTTCGGCCTCCTCGGCCAAAAGGCCCACCAATGGGGGCACCTGCTGGCATCCCACGCAACTGCGCACCTTAATATGAGAATATGCTGGGAATCGCGCTCGCCCTCGCCTCAGCCGCCTAGCCGAGGACGCCGACTCGCGGCTGCAAGCCATTGTGTCCCCGGCTGGATCAATGACTTTTCCATGACGCGGGCGACCAAAATCCTAGTTGCAAAGTTCCGGGTGGCTGTCTCTAATTAGAAACAATCAAAATCAATCCCGGGAGGACTACACCGTGTCTACAGTCAAACTGACAGTGAACGGCAAGGCCGTTTCTGTCGACGTCGAGGACCGCACGCTGCTGGTCCAGCTCCTGCGCGATCACCTCAATCTCACGGGGACCCATGTCGGCTGCGACACCAGCCAGTGCGGCGCCTGTGTCGTGCACATGGACGGCAGGGCGGTGAAATCCTGCACCATGCTGGCGGGCCAGGCCGACGGCGCCAACATCACCACCATCGAGGGCATCGCCAAGGGAGACGAACTGCATCCGATGCAGGCCGCGTTCCGCGACAATCACGGCCTGCAATGCGGCTATTGCACGCCGGGCATGATCATGTCGGCGATCGACATCGTCCAGCGCCATGGTGGCCAGCTCGACGAAGCCACCGTGCGTCAGGAGCTCGAGGGCAATATCTGCCGCTGCACCGGCTACCACAACATCGTCAAAGCCGTGCTGGATGCGGCCGGCCGCATGAAGGTTGCGCAGGCGGCCGAGTAAGGCGGCCGCCTCAACAAGAAAACCACTGCGCTTTCGAGGGAAAGCGCGGGTCAACGAATTTCCGGTCGGGAGGACCAGACATGGGTGTTGAAGGTATCGGCGCGCGCGTCGTGCGCAAGGAAGACAAGCGTTTCATTACCGGCAAGGGCCGCTACGTCGACGACATCAAGCTGACGGGCATGACCCATGCCTATTTCATCCGCAGCTCGCACGCGCATGCCAAGGTGAAGGGGATCGATTCCTCTGCTGCGCTGAAGATGCCGGGCGTGGTCGCCGTGCTCACCGGCAAGCAGCTCGTCGACGACAAGGTCGGCAACCTCATTTGCGGCTGGGCCATCACCTCCAAGGACGGCAGTCCGATGAAGATGGGCGCATGGCCGGCGATGGCGCCGGAGACGGTGCGCTTCGTCGGGCAGGCCGTCGCAGTCGTGATCGCCGAAAGCAAGAATCTGGCGCGCGACGCCGCGGAAGCGGTCGTTGTCGATTACGAAGAACTTCCCGCCGTCGCCGACATCCAGGCCGCGATCAAATCAGGCGCGCCGCAGCTGCACCCTGAAGCCCCCGGCAACCAGGTCTATGACTGGGTGCTCGGCGACGAGGGCGCGGTGAGCTCCGCCTTCTCGAAGGCTGCCAATGTGGTCAAGCTCGACGTCACGAACAACCGCCTCGCCCCCAACGCGATGGAGCCCCGCGCGGCGATCGCCGATTACGACGCGGCGGAGGAGCATTTCACGCTCTATACGACCTCGCAAAACCCGCACGTCGCCCGCCTCGTGCTGTCGGCGTTCTACAACATCGCCCCTGAGCACAAGCTGCGGGTGATCGCCCCCGATGTCGGCGGCGGCTTCGGCTCCAAGATCTTCATCTATCCCGAAGAGATGGTGGCGCTGTGGGCCTCGAAGAAGGTCGGCCGTCCCGTGAAATGGACCGGCGACCGCACCGAGGCCTTCCTCACCGACGCGCATGGCCGCGACCATGTCACCCATGCCGAGATGGCGTTCGACGCCAACAACAAGATCACCGGCCTCAGGGTGAAGACCTACGCCAATTTCGGCGCCTACATGTCGCTGTTCTCGTCCTCGGTGCCGACCTATCTCTACGCGACGCTGCTGTCGGGCCAGTACAACATCCCGGCGATCCATGCCGAGGTGATCGGGGTCTACACCAACACCACGCCGGTCGATGCCTATCGTGGTGCAGGCCGCCCCGAGGCCAGCTATCTGATCGAACGGTTGATGGAAACGGCGGCGCGGCAGCTCAAGGTCGATCCGGCTCAGCTGCGCCGGACCAACTTCATCACCCAGTTCCCGCACCAAACGCCTGTGATCATGGCCTATGACACCGGCGACTTTAACGCTTCCCTCGATGCCGCCATGAAGGCGATCGACTATGCCGGCTTCCCTGCCCGCAAGGCGCACGCCAAGTCACAAGGCAAGCTGCGCGGCATCGGCGTGTCCTGCTACATCGAGGCCTGCGGCATCGCGCCGTCGAAGGCGGTCGGCAGCCTGGGGGCCGGCGTGGGCTTGTGGGAATCGGCCGAGGTGCGCGTCAATCCGGTCGGCACCATCGAGATCCTCACGGGCTCGCACAGCCACGGCCAGGGTCACGAGACCACGTTCTGCCAGCTCGTCGCGGAGCGCCTCGGCGTCCCGATCAGCCAGGTCTCGATCGTCCATGGCGACACCGACAAGGTGCAGTTCGGCATGGGCACCTACGGCTCGCGCTCGGCGGCCGTCGGTCTCACCGCGATCCTAAAGGCGATGGAGAAGATGGAATCCAAGGCCAAGAAGATTGCGGCGCATGCGCTGGAAGCTTCCGAGGCCGACATCGTCATCGAGAACGGCGAGTTCAAGGTGACCGGCACCGACAAGGCGATCGCCCTGCCGATGGTCGCACTCGCGGCCTATACCGCGCACAATCTGCCTGAGGGGATGGAGCCAGGCTTGAAGGAGAGCGCCTTCTACGACCCGACCAACTTCACCTTCCCGGCCGGCGCCTATATCTGCGAGCTCGAGGTCGATCCCGGCACCGGCAAGACCTCCTTCGTCAACTTCGTCGCGGCCGATGATTTCGGCCGGCTGATCAACCCGATGATCGTCGAAGGCCAGGTCCATGGCGGCCTTGTTCAAGGCATCGGACAGGCGCTGCTCGAACATGCGATCTACGACGCCAACGGCCAGCCGGTCACGGCCTCGTTCATGGACTACGCCATGCCGCGCGCCGACGATGTGCCGTCGTTCAACCTGTCCCACACCACGACGCTGTGCCCGGGCAATCCCCTGGGCATCAAGGGCTGCGGTGAGGCCGGCGCGATCGGGGCGTCAGCGGCCGTGATCAACGCGATCACGGACGCGATCGACAAGAACAATCTGGAAATGCCCGCAACCCCTGATCGGGTGTGGCGCACGATCCACGCGGCTTAAGAGGAGGACCGAAGATGTACCAGACCACTTATCATCGCGCTTCCTCGGTCGACGAAGCCGTCAGCCTGTTCGGCAAGAGCAGCGAGGCGAAATTCCTCGCCGGCGGCCAGACGCTGTTGCCGGTCATGAAGCAGCGCCTCGCCAGTCCGTCTGATGTCATCGACCTCGGCAAGATCAAGGAGTTGCAGGGCGTCGAGCTGTCAGGCGACACTTTGACCATCAAGGCCGCCACGACCTATTACGACATCATGACGAACGCCGATGTGAAGAAGGCGATTCCCGCGATCGCCTATCTCACCTCGGTGCTCGGCGATCCCGCGGTACGCTATCGCGGCACGATCGGCGGCTCGATCGCCAACAACGATCCCGCGGCGGATTTCCCCGCCGCGCTGCTCGCGCTCGGCGCCACCGTCAAAACCAACAAGCGGTCGATTGCGGCGGAGGACTTCTTCCAGGGCCTGTTCTCGACGGCGCTCGAAGACGGCGAGATCATCACAGCCGTGTCGTTCCCGGTGCCGGCGAAGGCAGGCTATGAGAAGATGCGGCATCCGGCGTCGCGTTTCGCCTTGACCGGCGTGTTCGTCGCGCAGACCAAATCGGGTGAGGTTCGGGTGGCCGCCACAGGCGCCTCGCAGAGCGGTGTGATGCGGGTGCCCGCGATCGAAGCCGCGCTGAAGGCGAACTGGTCGCCATCGGCGATCGACAGCGTCAGCATTTCGGCAAGCGGATTGCTGGCCGACATCCACGGCACCGCCGAGTACCGGGCTAATCTGGTCAAGGTGATGGCGCAACGCGCGGTCGCTGCCGCGAGCTGAGCATGATCCGGAAAAGTGTGAAGCGGTTTTCCGACCAGATCATGCTCAAAAGACACTAAAGCGCGGTTGCGCTTTAGCGTCTCGACACAAATTTTCCGCGGCGCGCACTTCGGTGCGCGCCGTTTTATTTTGCCCATGCGGCATGAAAACCGCTTGCCTCGCTGGTGCGAAGGCGAGAAAAGTTAATCAGCCAATTAACTCGCCCCAAAGAGCAATGTCAGAGGTGATTGCCGCACCACCGGCATCCGCCCGCGACCCGAGGAAACAACAACGTGCTCGACAAACCAGCCCCCACCTCGACCATCCGCACCTCCGGCCCGCTCTCGGGCTTCCGCATCGTCGAATTCGCCGGCATCGGGCCCGGCCCGTTCGCCTGCATGATGCTGGCCGACATGGGCGCCGAAGTCGTCACGCTCGACCGCGTCGGCGCCAAGAAGAGCATGAAGTCGGTGGCGGGGCGCGGCCGCAAGGTGATCGAGCTCGACCTCAAGGACAAGGCAGCGATCGCACAGGTGCTCGACCTGCTCGCCAGCGCCGACGCGCTGGTCGAAGGCTTCCGTCCCGGCGTGATGGAGCGGCTCGGCCTCGGGCCCGATGTCGTGCTCGCACGCAACCCGAAGCTGGTCTACGGCCGCATGACCGGCTGGGGCCAGGAAGGCCCGCTGGCGAACGCGGCCGGCCACGACATCAATTACATCTCCATCACCGGTGCGCTCGCCGCCATCGGCACGAAGGACGCGCCGGTGCCGCCGCTCAATCTGGTCGGTGATTTCGGCGGCGGCGCGCTCTATCTCGTCGTCGGCGTGCTCGCCGCGCTGCTGGAAGCATCAAAGTCCGGCAAGGGCCAGGTCGTCGATGCCGCGATGTGCGACGGCGCGGCCTCGCTGATGTCGTTCTTCTTCGACATGACCACGATGGGACGCTGGACCGAAGGGCGCAACCAGAACTTCCTCGACGGCGGCGCGCATTTCTACGGTGTCTATGAATGCGCCTGCGGGCACTTCATTTCGATCGGCTCGATCGAGCCGCAGTTCTACGCGCTGCTTCGCGAGCATGCGGGCCTGACGGACGCCGATTTCGACGCGCAGATGGACCGCAACGCCTGGCCGGCGCTGAAGGAGAAGCTCAAGGCGGTGTTCAAGAGCAAGACGCGCGAGGACTGGTGCAAGATCATGGAAGGCACCGACATCTGCTTCGCGCCGGTGCTGACCATGTCGGAGGCCACGCAGCATCCGCACATGGTCGCGCGCAACGTCTTCGTCGAACGTCACGGCGTGAAACAGCCCGCCCCCGCGCCGCGTTTCTCGCGCACACCGTCGGCAGTACGCGAGCCGGAGGGCGCGGAGATCGGGGCGGTGATGGCTGCGTGGAAGGCAGGGAAGTAGTCCCACGCGCGAATCCGTAGGGTGGGCAAAGGCGCGCTTGCGCCGTGCCACATTCTCCCCGCAATTTGATAAAGGTGGTGGGCACGCTTGCGCTTTGCCCACCCGACGGCAGCGTGAGTGACCGCGGCGACCTACGCCGCGTCCACCTTCAGCACCCCGCGCCGGATCTGATCCTCCTCGATCGATTCGAACAGGGCCTTGAAATTGCCCTCGCCGAACCCGTCGTCGCCCTTGCGCTGGATGAATTCGAAGAAGATCGGGCCGATGGCGTTCGCCGAGAAGATCTGCAGCAGCACCTTGGTCTGGCCGCCCTCGACCACGCCCTCGCCGTCGATCAGGATGCCGTTCTTCTGGAGGCGCGCGAGGTCCTCGCCATGCTTGGGCAGGCGCGTATCGATCTTCTCGAAATAAGTGTCGGGCGGCGGCGGCATGAACGGCAGGCCGGCCTCACGCAGGTCTTCGATGGTGCGGTAGATATCGCGGCAGCCGCAGGCGATGTGCTGGATGCCTTCGCCACGATAGGTCTTCAGATATTCCTCGATCTGGCCGGACTCGCCGGCGTCCTCATTGATCGGAATCCGGATCTTGCCGTCCGGGCTGGTCAGCGCGCGCGAGAACAGGCCGGAGGCGCGACCCTCGATGTCGAAGAAGCGGATCTGGCGGAAGTTGAAAAGCTTCTCGTAGAAGCCGGCCCAGACATCCATGCGGCCGCGATGGACGTTGTGGGTGAGGTGGTCGAGATAGAACAGGCCGGCGCCGACCGGCCGCGGGTCGCGCGCGCCCAGCCATTCGAATTCGGCATCATAGGCCGAGCCCTTGGCGCCGTAGCGATCGACCAGATAGAGCAGGCTGCCGCCGATGCCCTTGATCGCGGGCACATCGAGCGTCTTCTGGGCCGACGACACATCGGCCGGCTCGGCGCCGAGCGAAATCGCGCGCTCATAAGCCGCCTTCGCATCGACGACGCGGAACGCCATCGAGGGCGCGCAGGGGCCGTGCGCGGCGACGAACTCGGTGCCGTGGGTGCCGGGCTCCTCATTGACGAGATAATTGATATCGCCCTGGCGATAGACCGTGATCTTCTTGCTCTTGTGGCGCGCGACGGGCGCATAGCCCATCAGCTTGAAGAGCGCGTGCAACTCGCCCGGATTGGGGTGGGCATATTCGACGAACTCGAAGCCGTCGGTCCCCATCGGATTGTCGGCGCTGACAGTGGCAGGCGGCGCATCGTGCGGAAACGGTCCCATTGGCTACTCTCCCAAATTGCTGCTGGGAGGAATTATCCTTCATGGCGGCTGCAATGAGCGTGCAAACAGGACGGCTTTTGGCTATCTTATGCACGATCCGTGCATGAAATTGATAGATGACGCATGATATCGGTTGACGCCTTCGACCTCAAGATCCTGACCGCGCTTCAGGATGACGGCCGCCTCACCAATCAGGAGCTCGCCGACCTCGCGGGCCTCTCCGCCTCGCAATGCTCGCGCCGGCGCATGCGGCTGGAGGAGGAGAAGGTGATCGCGGGTTATCACGCCGATCTCTCCAGCGAGGCGCTCGGCTTCGGCGTGATCGCCTTCATCCAGGTCGGGCTTGCGACTCATTCGCCAGATAATTCGAAGCGGTTTCGCGCCCTGGTCAATCGCATCGACGAAATCCAGGAGGCCTATTCGCTCACTGGCGATGCCGATTACGTGCTGAAGGCGGTGCTGCGCGATCTCAAGGGCCTCTCCAACCTCGTCAACGACGTCTTGATGCCGCACCAGAGCGTCGCGCATGTGCGCTCCTCGATCGTGCTGGATCGGCTGAAGGAAAGCTCAAAGCTGCCGCTCAAGGAAGTCAAGGCCGGCTGAAATCGAGGGAACTACGGCATTCGCGCTGGCTAGGCGATCTGCGATGATCCCGACCAATCCGGAGATTCTGCCATGGCCCTCCAGCTTCGACCGAACTGCGAATATTGCGACCGCGACCTGCCGCCTGGTGCAACAGATGCGCGGATCTGCTCCTATGAATGCACGTTCTGTGCGGATTGCGTGGAGACGAAGCTCTCCAACGTCTGTCCGAATTGCGGCGGCGGTTTCGCGCCACGCCCGATCCGCCCCACGCAGGAATGGCGGCCAGGTGTGTGCACGACCAAGCAGGTACCGTCAGACAAGCGCGTGCATTTGAAGTACAGCGTGGAGGACGTCGCGGCGCATTGCGCGCGGATACGCGACGTGCCGCCAGACAAACGATAGGTCTCGTAGGGTGGGCAAAGGCGCCCTTGCGCCGTGCCCACGTTCTCTCTCCATCGTAACGAAATCGTGGACACGCTTCCGCCTTCGCTCTTCGAGCTACGGCGGACAAGTCGCTTTGCTCACCCTACGGCACCGGGCGCGCAGCTACTCCACCGCCACAACCGTCCCCTCGACCTCACCGAAACCGACGCGATAGCCGTTGCCCTGGCACCAGCCGCGCATGACGAGGCTGTCGCCGTCTTCCAGGAACGACCGTTTCACCCCGCCCGGCAGCTCGACCGGCTCGGTGCCGTTCCAGCTGATCTCCAGCAGGCTGCCGCGCTGGTTCTTCTCCGGGCCGGAGATGGTGCCGCTGCCTAAGAGATCGCCGACATTCATGGCGCAGCCGCTTGAGGCGTGGTGCATGAGCTGCTGCACCGAGGACCAGTACATGTATTTGAAATTGGTGCGGCTGATGCTGGCGGGCGCGTTGGCGCCGGCGGCGCGCAGGGAGACGTCGAGTTCGACGTCGTAGTTCTGCGGTTTCGCCTGCTTGAGATAGTCGAGCGGCACCGGCTGCTGCTCCGGCCCCTTCAGGCGGAACGGCTCCAGCGCCTCGCGCGTCACCACCCACGGACTGATCGAGGTCGCGAACGCCTTGGCAAGGAACGGGCCGAGCGGGACATATTCCCATTGCTGGATGTCGCGCGCGCTCCAGTCGTTGAGCAGCACGAAGCCGAAGATCATCTCTTCGGCCTGTTGCTCTGTGAGCATGCCGCCCATGGCTGAGGGCTGGCCGACCACCACGCCCATCTCCAGCTCGAAATCGAGCCGCTTGCACGGCGCAAAACTCGGCAGTTCGACATTCGGCGGCTTCAGCTGCCCGCGCGGCCGTTCCACCTTGGTGCCGGAGACCACGACCGTGGAGGCGCGGCCGTTATAGGCGATCGGCATGTGCAGCCAGTTCGGCTGCAACGCATTGTCCTTGCCGCGGAACATCACGCCGACATTGGTGGCGTGCTCCATCGAGGAATAGAAATCGGTGTAGCCGGAGACGGTGAAGGGCATGTGCAGCTTCGCATCGCGCATCGGCACCAGCGCGGCCTTACGCAGCTTCTCATTGTCACGCAGCTCGGGATGATCCGCCCGCAGGAGTTCGCCGATCCGTGCGCGAGTTTTGCTCCAGATCTTCGGCCCCAGCGCCATGAACGGGTTTAGCGAGGCGCCAGCGAACACGCCGAGCGGGCCGACATCGAGCCGCGAATCCTGCTCGAGCTCCCAGAGATCGAGCACGCAATTGCCGATCGCGACACCAACGCGCGGGGTTGGATTGGCCGCGGTCGAGAACACGCCATAGGGCAGGTTCTGGATCGGGAAGTCGGAGGCGGCATCGACCTCGATGAAGGAGCGCAGGCTGGGGTCGTTGGGATGGGGCACACAAGTCTCCAATGATTTTTCCGTCATTCCGGGATGGTCCGAAGGACCAGACCTCAGGTGCGCAATTGCGCACCGGAGTTCGATGCTCCGCATCGCCCCGGAATGACGATCGAAAAAGCTACGGCTTGCTCGGATCGAACCGCTTCTCCAGGCCCTTCCAGCAATCGGCGTAATCGTCCTGCAGCGTCGAGGCCTTCGCCGCATGCGCGGTGACGCGCTGCGGATAGCGGGTCTCGAACATGAAGGCCATGGTGCCGGTCAGCTTCACCGGCTTCAATTCGCCGTTGCTGGCATGCTCGAAGGCGTCGCGATCGGGGCCGTGCGGCAGCATGCAATTGTGCAGGCTGATGCCGCCGGGAACGAAGCCTTGCGGCTTGGCATCATAGACGCCGTAAATCAGGCCCATGAACTCGCTCATGATGTTCATGTGATACCAGGGCGGGCGGAAGGTGTTTTCCGCGACCATCCAGCGTTCCGGGAAGATGACGAAGTCGATATTCGCCGTGCCCGCGGTCTCCGACGGCGAGGTCAGCACCGTGAAGATCGAGGGATCGGGATGATCGAAGCCGATCGCACCGATCGGCGAGAAGGTGCGCAGATCGTATTTGTAGGGCGCGTAATTGCCGTGCCAGGCGACGACGTCGATCGGCGAATGCGGCAAATTGGTCTTGAACAGCGCGCCGCCCCACTTCACGTAGAGCTCGGTCGGCGTGTCCTTGTCCTCGTAATGCGCAACCGGCGTGAGGAAGTCGCGCGCATTGGCGAGGCAATTGGCGCCGATCGGTCCCCGCTCCGGCAGCGTGAACGCGCCGCCGTAATTCTCGCAGAGATAGCCGCGGGCCGGCCCGTTCGGAATCTCGACGCGGAACTTGACGCCGCGCGGGATCACCACGATCTCGCCGGGCTCGGCGTCGATGCGGCCGAACTCGGTCACGATACGAAGATTGCCCTGCTGCAGCACGAACATCAGCTCGCCGTCGGCATTGTAGAAATGCTGGTCCACCATCGATTTGGTGATGAGGTAGACGTGCGCGGCCATGCCGGCCTGCGTGTTCACATCCCCCGCCGTCGTCATGGTCTGCACGCCCTGGACGAAGGTCACGTCATCCTTCGGCAGCGGCGTCGGGTCCCAGCGCATCTGCGCGATCGGCAAATCATATTCATGACACGGCGCCGAACGCCACAGGCCGGCATCGACCTTCTCGAAACGCCCCGAATGTTTCACCGAGGGGCGGATGCGGTAGAGCCAGGAGCGCTCATTGCTGCCGCGGGGTGCGGTGAAGGGCGAGCCCGAGAGTTGCTCGGCATAGAGGCCGTAAGCGCAGCGCTGCGGCGAGTTGCGCCCGATCGGCAGCGCGCCCGGCAGCGCCTCGGTCTCAAAGCTGTTGCCGAAGCCGGACATGTAGCCCGGCGTGACCTGGGCCGAGCTGCGGATGATCTGATCAGGCGAGGTGTTGATGTTCATGATGATCCTCCTCCTTGCAGGGCCGCCCACATGTCCTGGTCGCGCTTGTCGGTCCAGATCACGGGATCGTCGATCCCCGACGCTTCGTCGAAGGCGCGCGACACGTTGAACGGCAGGCAGTGCTCGTAGATGGCGAAGCTGTTAAATTTCGGATCCATCACCTCGCGCGTTGCCGCCATCGTCTCCTTCAGCGTGCGCCCCTTGGCAACCGAGATTTCGGCCGCGCCATAGAGCGAGGTGACGAAGTCGCGCGTCATCGCGATGGCTTCGCGCACGGTGGCCGTGCCCTTCAGCGCGTCACCGCGCCCCGGCGCGATCGCCTTGGGATTGAAGTTGCGGATCTCGTTCAGCGTCAGCGGCCATTCGCGCAAATGCGCATCGCCGCAATAGCAGGCCGAGTGATATTCGATGAGGTCGCCGGAGAACATTACCTCGGCATCAGGCACCCAGGCGACGATGTCGCCAGAGGTGTGGCCGGCGCCGAGCTGCATCAGCCGCACCTCGCGCTTGCCGAGATAGATCGACATCTCGCCTTCGAAGGTCAGGGTCGGCCAGGTCAGGCCCGGGATGCTCTGCGCATCCTGGAACAGGCGCGGGAAGCGGCCATATTCGGAATCCCAATCCTGCTTGCCGCGTTCCTCGATCAGCCGGTAGGTCTCCTGCGAGGCGACGATGCCTTGCGCCTTGTAGGCGGAAGCGCCCAGCACGCGCACCGCGTGATAATGCGACAGCACGACATATTTGATCGGCTTGTCGGTGACGGCGCGTACGCGCTCGATCACCTTGTTCGCCATCGCGGGCGTTGCCTGCGCGTCGAATACCAGGCAGCTATCGTCGCCGACGATGATGGCGGTGTTCGGATCGCCCTCGGCGGTGAAGGCATAGAGATCGGTGCCGATCTCGGAGAAGGTGATTGTCTTCTCGGAGAGGTCGCCGGTGGATGCGAAGTTCTTCGCCATCAATTCGTCCTTACAGGTTTATTGTTGTTGCTGTTGCTGCTGCTGGCCGTCGATCATGCGGCGCCTGGCGAGGGTGATCGCCTCGCGCAACACGTCGATGTCGCCGATATGGTTGGCGAGGATCAACACCAGCGCCGCGTCCAGATCGGCGCTCTGCTCCTCCGTGAGACCACGATGCGCCTCGGCGATGGCACGGAAGGCATCGTCAGGTCGCGCGAAGTTGGAGCTGGTGGACAGCGGCATGAAAACCTCAATTCAAACCTTGCGCCCGCGACAACGCAGCCGCAATCGACTCGCGTGTCGGATGGCGAAAGCGCGCCGCGACATAGCCGTCGGGCCGGAGCAGATAGGCGGTACCCGGCTCGGCGTCATAGCGCTTTGCGACGAGGCCCGCGGGATCGGCAAGTCCACCGCCGATGCGGATCTCCTTCACCCCGTCGGGCGCCGCGATCGCCGCGCCATTGCTGAACGACAGCAGGGTGAAGTCCGTTCCACCCTCGCGGAATGCATCCGTCAGATAGGTTTGCTCGGCAATCGGCGCATCGAGCATGGAGCAGCCGGGAGAAGGTCCGCCGCGCCAGGCTTCCGCATCCGGTGACGACAACGGCGAATCGTAGCTGCACGGCACCGAGAGCCGGCCGCCATTGACCATGCGCTTGCCGAACTCGGTCTCCTTGGCGAGCGACAGCACCGCCTTGCGCAGCCGCGCTTCCTGATGCGAGTTCGGCGCCATGAAGTCGGTCGAGCGCGTGGACTCGCGGATATTCTCGTCGGCCGCCATGCTACGCTCAGCATGATAGCTCTCGAGCAGGCTCGCGGGCGAAGTGCCCCGCAGCACGCGGTCGAGCTTCCAGGACAGATTTTCGGCGTCCTCGAGTCCGGAGTTGGCGCCGCGCGCCCCGAACGGCGAGACCTGATGTGCGGAGTCGCCGGCGAAGATCGCGCGGCCATGGATGAAGCGGTCCATCCGCCGGCATTGGAATTTGTACAGCGAGATCCACTCGAACGCGAAATTGTCGTGACCGAGCATGCGCGCGATCCGCGGCCGCACGTTCTCCGGCTTCTTCTCGACGACGGGGTCGGCGGAACGATTGAGCTGGAGATCGATGCGCCAGACGTCGTCGGGCTGCCGGTGCAGCAGCGCCGAGCGTCCGGCATGGAACGGCGGATCGAACCAGAACCAGCGCTCGGTCGGGAATTCCGCGGTCATCTTGACGTCGGCGATCAGGAACTGGTCCTCGAACACCTGTCCCGCGAACTCGGCGCCGACCATCTGCCGCAGCGAGGAGCGCGCGCCGTCACAGGCGATCACATATTGCGCATGCAGCCGATAGGCGCCTTCCGGCGTCTCGATCGTCAGCGCCACGCCGTCGTTGCGCTGCTCCAGCGCCGTCACCTTGTTGCGCCAGCGCAGGTCGATCTCGGGCAGATCCTGGATGCGATCGACCAGATAGGCCTCGGCGTAATATTGCTGCAGGTTGATGAAGGCGGGCCGCTTGTGGCCGTCCTCGGGCAGGAGGTTGAACTGGTAGAGCTGGGAGTCCCCGTGGAAGATACGGCCGACGCTCCACACCACGCCCTTGGCGACCATGCGGTCGCCGACGCCGAGCCGGTCCCAATATTCCAGCGACCTCTTCGAGAAGCAGATCGCGCGGGAGCCCTCGCCGATGCGATCGGCGTCATCCAGAAGCACGACGCGCTGGCCGCGCTGGGCGAGATCGATCGCGAGCGACAGCCCCACCGGACCGGCGCCGACAACCACGACCGGATGCTCGGCCGGGCTTTGGGCGGCGCGGTCCTGGTCGGGATGGCGGCGGTAGCCGAACTGGGCTTTGGCCTGATGCGTCTTGACCTCATGTGTCTTGGCCTGCGCCATACACGAACCCCGGCTCTGGTCAGGAGAAGACTGATCTGCTAGATAGTCTCACGTGCAACTATTTTGGACCGGAGCCGGTCGGCCGTCAACTGGAATTCGGAGCGCGCTCCTTGGCGAGGACATCTGGCGATATCGCAGTGAAGGCCCGCGAAGCCGAGGAGGCTTCCGCGCGGCCAAAGGCACGGCTCGACCTGTTCAAATTCGTCCCGTTCCGCCTCAACCGGCTTGCGGCCGAAGTCAGTTCCGCGCTCTCGGTCGAATATCAGGAACGGCATGGTCTCGACATTCCGGCCTGGCGCGTGATCGCCACGCTCGGGTTCCGCGTTGATGCCTGCAGCGCGCAGTACATCGCGCAATGCACCCGCACGCACAAATCGACCATCAGCCGCGCGGTGACCACGCTGCTCAATGAGGACCTGATCGAGCGGGTCGAGAACGAAGCCGACCGCCGCGAATTCCGCCTGCAACTGACCAAGAAGGGCCGCGCGCTCTACGAAGAGCTATTCCCGCAATTGCTGCGGCGGGAGGATGAGATCCTCGCCTGCCTCTCCCCGCAGGAGCGCAAGCAGCTCTCGATGCTACTCGGCAAGATCGAGCAGAGCCTCGATTTGATCCAGACCAGCGAAGAGGCCGACGCCAAGCAGGCGTATTGAACTCTCTACCCTCATGGTGAGGAGGCGCGAAGCGCCGTCTCGAACCATGAAGGCCCCGCTGCAGCATCCCGGCCTTCATCCTTCGAGACGCGCGCGAAGAGCGCGCCCTCAGGATGAGGGTCAACTATTTCGCAAACGACCGCGACGGCGGCAGATGCAGCGCCCAGGCATCGACCTTGTCGCTGGCGCGCGGATAGATCTCGGTCACAACAGGATCGTGGCCGGGAATGAATCGATCAGGATGGCCGGCGAGGCGCTCGATCGTCTCCCAGCCCACCGCCATGTCGCCGACATTGTAGACGATCGGGAACGGGCTGCGCCGTTGCAGATTGGCGTAGTAATGCGCGGCGTCGGACGCCAGCACCACCGGCCCGCGCGCGGTTTCGACCTTGACCACCTGCAAGCCGTCGGAATGGCCGCCGACGCGATGCACCGTGACGCCGGGCGCGACCTCGCCGTCGCCGGAATAGAAAGTGACGCGCTCGCCATAGACGTGACGCACCATCTGGGTGACGTGCTCGACCGAGAACGGATGGCGCAGCAGGCCGTTGCACATGCAGCGGCCGGTCGCGTAAGCCATCTCGCGCTCCTGCAGATGGAAGCGCGCATTCGGGAAGCGGTCGAGATTGCCGGCGTGGTCGTAATGCAGATGCGTGACGATGATGTCGCGAATGCTCGAGGCCGCGACGCCAAAGCGCTCCAGCGCATCGACCGGATTGAGCGTCAGCTTGCGCGCCCGCGCGCTGGCCTCCTCGGCATTGAAGCCGGTGTCGACCAGAATGTCGCGGCCGCCCCCGCGGATCAGCCAGACGAAATAGTCGAGGTCCTGCGCCGCGCTGTCATGCGGGTCGGGCTGAAGGAAGTTCATGCTGGGGGTGCGCGGCGACATCGTCGCATAACGCAGGGCGTAGATCTCGTAGGCGTTTCCCATGATTTTTGCTTGCTTTTCTGAGTGGGTCTTTCGGGACGATCCTGCGCAGCAAGCCATCGTCCGCTGCAAAGGTCAAACGCCCCCGGGGCGCGACGCAGCAGGCTTCAAAGTGAGACCAATCACATTTTGGTCGCCATGGGGGCCCTAACGTGCCGCCGGTAGAATCAAGCCGGATCGCATCGAGCACAATCATGACACCCCGTTTATTCCCCTTGCGGCACGCCCGGACGTTGCGGTCAATCGTCGCGATAACGCCGAATCTCCAAGTGGTTGACGCCCCCCGTCCCCGGTTTGATAATGCAGGAAGCGTAAGTTAAGGTCGCCGCGGCGCAAGCTGGGAACGGCGCCTTTTTGGCTGGACCGCGCTGATTATGAAAATTCGCTTCTTTTTTCTTCTGCCCTTGCTCGTCTCGCTCGTCCCGACCGCCCCATCGCTTGCGGCCGGCGACCGTTTTGCGTTGGTCATCGGCAATGCCAAATATCCGGACGCGGATGCCCCGTTGAAGGAACCGATCAACGATGCGCGCGACATCGCCGATGAGCTCAAGCGCGACGGCTTTGCGGTCGAGACCGGCGAGAATCTGACCGGCGACGGCATGCGCCGCGCCTTCGACAAGCTCTACGGCAAGATCAAGCCGGGATCGGTGGCGCTGGTGTTCTTCAGCGGCTTCGGCATCCAGTCGGCGCGCCAGAGCTACATGCTACCGATCGATGCGCAGATCTGGACCGAATCCGACGTGCGCCGCGACGGTTTCAGCCTCGAGACCGTCCTCGGCGAGCTCAACACCCGCGGCGCCGGCGTGAAGATCGCGCTGATCGACGCCTCCAGGCGGAACCCGTTCGAGCGCCGGTTCCGCAGCTTCTCGGCCGGCCTGACCCCGGTCATCGCACCGAACGGCACGCTGGTGATGTATTCGGCGGCGCTGGCCTCGGTGGTCTCGGACGCCGGCGGCGATCACAGCCTGTTCGTCCAGGAGCTCCTCAAGGAAATCCGTGTCCCCGACCTGATGGCCGAGGAGACGCTGAACCGGACCAAGATGGGCGTCACCCGCGCTTCCCGCGGCGAGCAGGTGCCGTGGATATCCTCTTCATTGGCCGAAGATTTCTCGTTCAGCCCGGGAGCCGGCGGATCGCGTCCGGCACCGGCCACGCCGCCTGCGCCTCCGGCGCCGCCGCCGGTCGTCGCCAACAACCCGCCGCCGGCACCGCCCGCGCCACCGACACCGCCTCCGCCGCAGAAGCCGGCCGATACCGCTGCTGCACCCGCGCCCGCTCCGCCACCTGCACCCGCGCCGGCCCCCACGCCGAGGCCGCAGATCGAGGCGGCCCTGCCCCCGCCGCCACCGCCCGTGAAACCGATTGATCCGGCTCCAGCCCCGAGCACGGACAGTGGGCCGAGTGCTGCCGTCCTGGCCGACGACCCCACGATCAAGAGCCTGACCTCCAAGATCGCCGCCAACCCGGATGACGTGAACGCGCTGTACCGGCGTGGCCAGGTCTATGCCAGCAAAGGCGCCTACAATCTCGCCATCAAGGATTTCGACGACACGCTTCGCATCAATTCGAAGGACGTCGAGGCGCTGAACAACCGCTGCTGGACCCGCACCGTGGTCGGCGATCTCCAGGGCGCGCTGAAGGATTGCAACGAGGCCCTGCGGCTGCGGCCGAACTTCGTCGACGCGCTGGATAGCCGGGGGCTCGTCAACCTCAAATCGGGCGCGGTCAAGAATGCCATCGCCGATTTCGATGCGGCCCTGAAGATCAATCCGCGCCTGACCTCCTCGCTCTATGGACGCGGCCTCGCCAAGCAGCGCAATGGCTCCGCCCAGGAAGGGGCACTCGATATTGCCAATGCCAAGGCGATGGATCCGAACATCGTTCAGGAGTTCGCAAGCTACGGAGTGCGCTAGTATTTTTTTGAATTGAGGCGGTCGAAGCCTCGAACCTTGAACCGCCCTGGGAAGACCAATGGGCGGATGCCGCAACGGGTCGTTTCCGAGGGCTGTTGCTGGAATTTGGAAGCACGCAAGCTGGCTGCGCAGGAGGGACTGGCTATGAAATTGGCTGCAAAGGGACTGACCGCGATCCTGTCGATCATCACCATCGGCGCCGCTCTGTCGCTGCTGCCGATCTCGTCCGCTTTCGCCGGAGAAGAAAGCAACAGCAAGAACGTCACCGAGGACGAGATCGTCCGCGCGCTGGCGCCGGCGCCGAAGAAGCCCCTGACCCGCGGCCTCTCGATCGCCCCGCAGGCCGATCCCGCGCCGAACGCGGCGGAGACCAAGCTGATCCAGTCCGTTCGCGGCCGCTCGACGCGCTCGCTGTCCTCGACCGAGCGCGAGGAAATCGCCTCAGTTGCCAAGGACAAGCCGAACATCGATCTCGAAATCACCTTCGACTACAACTCGGCCAATATCAGCGCCAAATCGATGCCCTCCGTGCAGGCGCTCGGCCGCGCGCTGACCAGCCCCGACCTGAAGGGCTCGACCTTCGTGGTCGCCGGCCACACCGACGCCGCCGGCGGCGAGGCCTATAACCAGGACCTGTCGGAGCGCCGCGCGGATTCGATCAAGCGCTACCTCGTCGAGAAATACAGCATCTCCGCAACCGATCTCGTCACCGTCGGCTACGGCAAGAGCAAGCTGAAGGACCCGAGCCAGCCGATGGCGGAGGCCAACCGCCGCGTGCAGGTCGTCAATATGGAAAACAAGACCACCGCATCGAAGTGAGCACGACGTAATCCTTTGCAGTGACAAGTCGTGATGTGGTGTAAAGTCTCGCTTCCAACGCGCGTCTCGCAGCCTTGCGGGACGCCGCTTTGTTTCAGGGAAACGCTTTTCATGGGCCTCGCGCGGACGGCCGTGAGCCAGGCCAGGATGATCCGGCGATGAATCTCTCCGAATATCTCAAGCCGGCCGGCACCGTCGTGTTCGTCGTCGCGCTCGGCGTCGGCTATTATCTGTTCGAGCATCGCAAGCGTCCCGAGCCGAAGGAGACGCAAAGCGAAGCGCTCGTCATCGTGACGAAGTCGACCAATGCCTGCTTCTCCGACCTGGTACGGGTGACCGGCTTCTTCGTGCCGCGCCGCGAGGCGGTCGTCATCGCCGACCAGGAGGGATCCAGGGTCACCGATCTCTTCGTCACCGAGGGCACCGTCGTCGCCGACAACCAGGAGCTGGCGCGCCTGACCGCGCCGCCGCAGATTCCGGGCCAGCCGCAGCGACCCGGCCCGCAAGGCCCGGTCTCGCTGAAGGCACCTGCGCCCGGCCTCATCACCGAAGTCCGCACCATCGTCGGCGCGCCCGCATCCCCGCAGGCAGGCCCGATGTTCCGCATCGCGGTCAACAGCGAGATCGAGCTCGATGCTCAGGTCCCGGCGGTGCACATGCCCAAGCTCAGCTCCGGCGCTACCGTGCGCATCAGCCGCGACGACGCGCCCGATCTGATCGGCCGGGTCCGGCTGGTTGCGCCCGAGATCGACCGCGCCACGCAGCTCGGGCGCGTCCGCATCAGCGTCACCAACAATCCCTCGCTGAAGGTCGGCGTGTTCGCCCGTGCCTCGATCGACGCCAAGCGAAGCTGCGGCGTCTCGATCCCCAAGACCGCGATCGACCATCTCACCATTCAGGTCGTCAAGGGCAACACGATCGAGACGCGCAAGGTGCGGGTCGGACTGTCGTCCGACAGCGCGACGGAAATCCTGGAAGGCCTCGACGTCGGCGAAATCGTCGTGGCCGACGCCGGCTCTTCGCTCCATGACGGCGACCAGATCAAGACCATGTTCGCCGATGAACTCGATCGCACGCGGGTACGCTGATGGCTCTCAATATCTCGGCTTGGTCGATCCGTAATCCGCTGCCGTCGGTCGTCTTCTCGATCATCCTGCTGATTCTCGGCTGGGTGTCTTTCACCAAGCTCGCGGTGACGCGGCTGCCTTCGGCCGATATTCCCGTGATCTCGGTCGTGGTCTCGCAGTTCGGCGCGGCGCCCGCCGAGCTCGAATCGCAGGTGACCAAGACGGTCGAAGACGCCGTCTCCGGCGTCGAGGGCGTGCGGCACATCACCTCGCAGATCACCGACGGCGTCTCGGTCACCACGATCCAGTTCGCGCTGGAGACCAACACCGACCGCGCGCTCAACGACGTCAAGGATGCGGTGACGCGCGTGCGGTCGAACCTGCCGCAGAATGTCACCGAGCCGCTGATCCAGCGCGTCGACGTCATCGGCCTGCCGATCGTCACCTATGCCGCGATCTCGCCCGGCAAGACCCCGGAGCAGCTCTCCTATTTCGTCGACGACGTGGTCAAGCGCGCGCTGCAGGGCGTGCGCGGCGTCGCCCAGGTCGAGCGCATCGGCGGTGTCGAGCGCGAGATCCTGGTTTCGCTCGATCCCGACCGGCTGCAGGCGATGGGGCTGACCGCGGTCAATGTCAGCCAGAGCCTGCGCGGCACCAATGTCGACGTCGCCGGCGGCCGCGCCGAGATCGGCAAGAACGATCAGGCGATCCGCACGCTCGCGGGCGCCAAGACGCTGAGCGACCTCGCCGGCACCATGATCCCGCTGTTCGGCGGCGGCGAGGTCCGACTCGACGATCTCGGCACCGTCACCGACACCATCGCCGACCGCCGCACCTTCGCCCGCTTCAACGGCGAGCCGATCGTCGCACTCGGCATCAAGCGTTCCAAGGGCGCCAGCGACGTGAAGGTGGCCGAGGCCGTGCAGAAGCGCGTCGACGCGCTCAAGGCTGCCTATCCCGACGTCGACCTGAAGGTGATCGACACCTCGGTCGAATACACCAACGGCAATTACCACGCGGCGATCTCGACCCTGTTCGAGGGCGCCATCCTCGCCGTCGTCATCGTGTTGCTGTTCCTGCGGGACCTGCGCGCCACCATCATCGCCGCGATCTCGCTGCCGTTGTCGATCTTCCCGGCATTCTGGGCGATGGACCTCCTCGGCTTCTCGCTGAACCTCGTCAGCTTCCTCGCCATCACGCTGTCGACGGGCATCCTGGTCGACGACGCCATCGTCGAGATCGAAAACATCGTTCGGCACATGAACATGGGCAAATCGCCCTATCGTGCCGCCCTGGAAGCCGCCGACGAGATCGGCCTCGCGGTGATCGCGATCTCGCTGACCATCATCGCAATCTTCGCGCCCGCAAGCTTCATGTCGGGCATCGCCGGACAATTCTTCAAGCAGTTCGGCATCACCGTCTCGGTGCAGGTCTTCTTCTCGCTGCTCGCGGCGCGCTTCGTCACGCCGGTGCTCGCCGCCTACTTCCTCAAGCATGGCCATCACGAAGAGCCGCCGCCCGGCCGCGTGCTGCGGTCCTATCACAGGATCGTGGCCTGGTCGGTGAAGCACTATTTCATCACGGTGCTGGTCGGCTTCGGCGTGTTCGCCGCCTCGATCTGGAGCATCACGCTGCTGCCGCAGGGCTTTCTGCCGGCGCAAGACAGCTCGCGCTCGCTGCTCGCGCTCGAGCTGCCGCCGGGCACCCAGCTCGCCTACACCGAAAAGGTCACCGAAGACATCGTCGCGCGCCTGCGCAAGCGGCCTGAGGTGAAGAGCATCTTCGTTGACGGCGGGCGCGTTCCACCCGGAACCCAGGAAGTCCGGCGCGCCGCTTTGATCATCAACTACACGCCCAAGGACAGCCGCGACATCACCCAGCGCGAGCTCGAGTTCTCGATCAGCCAGGAGCTGGAGAACATTCCAGACATCCGCTTCTGGTTCCTCGACGAGAACGGTCTGCGCGCCATCTCGCTGGTCGTGACCGGCGCCGACGCCAACATCGTCAACAATTTCGCGAGCGAGCTCGCGACGCAGATGAAGCGGATTCCGACCATCTCCAACGTGATCTCGGAAACCACGCTGGAGCGGCCCGAGCTGCGCGTCGAACCGCGCGCGGATCTCGCCGCGCGGCTCGGCGTCTCGACCGAAAGCCTGTCGCAGACCATCCGCGTCGCCACCATCGGCGATGTCGGACCCGCGCTCGCCAAATTCGACGTCGGCGACCGGCTGGTGCCGATCCGCGTGCAGCTCGAGGACGCCGCGCGCGGCAATCTGAAGACGCTGGAACAGTTGCGCGTGCCGCTCGGCGAGCACGGCGAAAAGGGCGGCGTGCCGCTCTCGGTCATCGCCGACGTCAAGCTCGACCAGGGTCCGACCAGCATCAACCGCTATGATCGTGAGCGGCAGGCCACCGTCGCCGCCGACCTCGTCGGCTCCGCCGCGCTCGGCGACGCCACCAAGAAGATCTACGACCTGCCGGTGATGAAGAGCCGGCCGAAGGGCGTGAAGGTCTCCCCCTCCGGTGATGCCGAGAGCCTGAACGAACTGTCCGACGGCTTTGCCACCGCGATCACGGCGGGCTTGATGATGGTCTACGCGGTACTGGTGCTGCTGTTCGGCACCTTCCTGCAGCCGATCACGATCCTGTTCTCGCTGCCGCTCTCGATCGGCGGCGCGATCGCGGCCCTGCTCCTCACCGGCAAGCAGCTCACCACGCCGGTGTGGATCGGCATCTTGATGCTGATGGGCATCGTCACCAAGAACGCGATCATGCTGGTGGAATTCGCCATCGAGGCCATCCGCGCCGGCAAGCCGCGCGACGAGGCCATGATCGACGCCGGCATGAAGCGCGCCCGCCCGATCGTGATGACCACGATCGCGATGGCCGCGGGCATGATGCCGAGCGCGCTCGCGGTCGGCGCCGGCGGCGAATTCCGCTCGCCGATGGCGCTCGCGGTGATCGGCGGCCTGATCTTCTCGACCATCCTGTCGCTGGTGTTCGTGCCCGCGATGTTCATGGTGATGGACGATTTCGGCGCCCTCATCTGGCGCTTCGCCAAGCGGCTGATCGTCCACAGCGAGGACACCGAGACGACGGGTCATCACGCAGCCGCGACGGCGGAAGCGGGGCCAGCTCCAAAGAATATCGCTCGTCCAGCGGCGGAGTAGGGTTCGAGCGCAGGGGATCATACGGGCCGGCGACGACCGGCCGACATTCGTCACCTGTTGGGTGCTATGATGAGTGCAGTGAACAACAAGCAAGATCGGACTCCGCGCGCCCTGGACGTCGTCGCATTGCTGGCAAACCTTCCCGAGCAACGGTTAGCGCGGGGAAACGTCGGCACGATTGTCGAAGAGCTCGACGACAAGACGGTGCTTGTCGAATTCAGTGACGACGATGGCCGACCATACGCCGTCGCCCCGTGTCTACGATCCGAGTTGCTGACACTGCACTACGTGCCGGAAGCAGCCTAGCCGCTTCCCTACTCGTTCCGCGCGATCGCCGTCAGCTTGGTCATGTTCCGCAGCAATATCCGGCCGCGCTGCAGATCAAGAATCGCTTCCTTGCGCCAGGCCTGCAGCTGGCGGTTGACGCTCTCGCGGGCGGCGCCGACGAAGACGCCGAGCTGCTCCTGAGAGATGTGCACCTCGGAGCCGAAATCGGCGGCGAGGGCGCAGAGCCGCCGCGCCAGGCGCACCGGCAGCGGCTGCAGCATGGATTCTTCCATGCGCTCGCTCTGCCAGCGGATGCGCTGGCACAACAGCGCGATGATCTTGATCGCGACCTTCGGCTCGCGTTCGAGGAAGCTGAGAAAATCCTCGCGCCGCAGCACGAACAATTCGCTGGCCTCGCCCGCGGTCGCATCCGCGGTGCGATTCTGGCCGTCGAGCACCGCGACTTCGCCGAACAGGTCGCCCGGTCCCATGAAATTGAGCGTCAGCCGGCTGCCGTCGGAGGCGCCGGTCTCGATGCGGACCTGGCCGCGGCGCACGCCGAACAGCGCGTCCCCGGGATCGCCCTTCTGGAACAGCACCTCGCCGTTCCCCAGATGCTGGGTGTGACAGAGGTTGGACAGCCGCTGGAGCTCGTCTGCACCGAGATCCGCGAACATCGCGTTCATCTTCAGAATGACCGCAAATTCGGCCTGCTTGCTCATTTCAATGTCCTTGTGAACGTCCGGTCAGTTTCCTTGGCAAATCGCTTGAAACCATCAACATCAGGATCGCGTAAAACCGCGCCGGGGAAGTGTGTCATAAGTCACATAACTTTGCAGCACCCCTGACTTATTTTTACGCGCTTGGAGCCGCTTCCCGTCCGGGGATAAACTCAGGCGCAAAGGATGGTCAGCCGGCGGGATTGGACGCCGATCGTCCGTCGCTGGAAAGTCGAGATGAGAACAGTGAAATTCGCCGGCGCGGCTTTGGTCGCCGTCATTATCGTGATCGCCCTCCTGCTGGTGGTCGGGATCCCTTCGGGCTTCCTGACCTCGACGATCGCCTCGCGCGTCGAGAGTGCGACGGGCTATCGCCTGTCGGTCGACGGAACCACCAGGATCAGCCTGTGGCCGACGCTGAACGTCACCCTGAACGATCTGACGCTGGCCGACCCCAGGGATCGCAGCGGCATCACGCGCCTGACCATCGACAGCGTGCAGGCCGACATGTCGCTCTCCAGCGTGTGGTCGGGCCGCCCCGAGATCAGCGAGCTCGTCGTCACCCATCCCGTGCTCTACCAGCCGCTGCTGCGCGAGCGGCTGCCGAATGCGGCAGCCTCCTCGAAGCCGCCCCTCGCACTCGACGCAGGTGGCGCGACCATCGACCGCGTCACGGTCACCGACGGCGAGGTCGCATTCTCCCGCATGCGCGACCGTGTCGAGGGCCGCATCAGCGCCATCAACGCCGACGCGACCGTCGGGCGCGACCGCAAGGTCAATATCACCGGCACCGCGCGGGTCGGCGACCACCCGACCAAGTTCGACATCAAGGCGACGACGCCGGCGCCGCCGGCCGACCGGCCGACGATCCCGGTGGATTTCGCCATCGACATGCCCGATGTGCTGAAGTCTCAACTCACCGGTCATGCCGAGATGCGGATGAGCGGCGATGTCGTGATGATCAACGGCGTGAATGGCAAGCTCGGCGACGGCGCCTTCAACGGCTGGGCTTCGGTCGACATCGCCAGCAAGCCCCTGGTCAAGCTCGACCTCGACTTCCAGCGGCTGACGATTCCGCTGGCGAAATCGCCCCAGGGCACGGCCGGGCAGCCCTGGAGCGATGCGCCGATCGACGTGTCCGGGCTCAATTATGTCGATGCGCAGGTGAGGATCTCCGCAAGCGAGGCCGTGATCGGCGATGCGCGCATCGCACCGCTGGCGCTCGATGGCAAGCTCGCCGGCGGCGTGCTGAAGGCCGGCACCGCCAATCTCGGCGCCTATGGCGGCCAGGTCTCGGGCGAGGTGATCCTGGATGCGACCACCGGCGCGCCGAGCTTTGCCATGCATTCCGACCTCGTCGGCGTGCGGGCGCTGCCGCTGCTGCAGGGCCTTGCCGAATTCGACCGCATCGACGGCAAGCTGCAGGCCAAGCTCGCTCTGCGCAGCGCCGGCACCAGCCAGCGCGCGCTGATGGCGAACATGCAGGGCACCGCCTTCGTCAATTTCCAGGACGGCGCCATCCGCGGCATCAACGTCGCGCAGATGATCCGCTCGCTGACATCGGGCACGCTCTCCGGCTGGCAAGACAACCAGAACAGCAACCAGAACGGCAACCAGGAGCAGAGCACGGATCTGTCGCAGCTCTCGGCCTCCTTCCGCATCGACAAGGGTCAGGCGGTGACGACCGATCTCAATCTGATCGGGCCGCTGGTGCGCGTCACCGGCGCCGGCACCATCGCGCTCGACACCAAGATGATGGGTTTTCGCGTCGAGCCGAAGCTGGTGATGACGACCGAAGGCCAGGGCCGCGCCAATGAGCCGGTCGGCTTCGGCATTCCCGTGATGATCCAGGGCTCTTGGTCGCAGCCGCGGATCTACCCTGACATGGCCGGCATGCTGGACAATCCGGATGCCGCCTATGCCAAGCTGCGCGAGATGGGCAAGGGCCTGTTCGGCCCTGACGGCGCCGGCCTCGGCAATATCCTGGGCAGCCTCGGTCTCGGCGGAGCCAATGCGCCGGGCAGCGGCAATGCGGCCGGCAATGCCAATCCGCAGGCCCAGCAGCCGGGCCAGAACAATCTGCTCGGCGGTCCGCTCGGGGAGGCGATCGGCAATCTGATCCAGCAGGGACTTTCCAGTGGCGCGGGAAGCAGCACCGGCACCGCGCCAGGCGGCGGCCGCAGCCGCAGCCTGCCGGCAACGCCGTCCACACCGTCCCCGCAGGCCTCGCCTGCGGCTCCAGCCCTCGAGGACCCGCCGGTCGCGCAGCAGGACAGTCAGCCAATGAACGACGTGCTGCGGCAACTCTTCAACCGGTGATCGGCGGACTGGGCGGCTGGATTCCACGGCAATCCCTACACGTCCACAGGGAGTAACCACGCCGGCCGGTCCGAAGGCCGCGCGGCGGTCGTTTGGCCCAAATTGTGATAGAACGGTCCCGAAGGGCCGACGGCCCGCAGCGCCGGCGTCGATGGCGGCGCGAGAGGATCGGGATGGCAGGAGCGAACGACAAGAGACGGTTTCTGCGCGAGGGCCTGTTCGCCAAATACGTCGTCTCCCTCGTCGGCCTCGTCGTGTTCGTCCTCGCCGTCAACGGCGCGATGGAGACCTGGATCTCCTACCGCGCCACCAGGACGCAGCTGACCGACGGCCTGGAGGACAAGGCGCAAGCCGCGGCGCGGCGGATCGAGCAGTCGATCTCGGAGCTCGACCGCCAGATCAGCTGGGTGACGCGGGCGAGCCAGGACACGCTCGAGAAGCGCCGTGCCGATTACGCTTCGCTGCTGCACCAGGTCTCGGTCGTCAACCAGCTGTTCCAGCTCAACGGCGAGGGCCGCGAGGTGCTGCGCGTCTCGCGCCAGTCGACCACGACCGGCAGCAATGCCGACCTCTCCCGCGACATGCGCTTCACCGAGACCGTCGCCCGCGGCGTCAGCTATGCGCCGGCCTGGTTCGCCGACCGGACGCCGTTGATGTCGATCTCGGTGGCGCATTCCGGCTTCAATGCCGGCGTCACCGTCGCGGAGATCGATCTCGGCTTCCTCTCCGACTTCCTGTCGGACGCGCAGGTCGGCAAGGCCGCCTTCGCCTATGTGGTCGATCCGCGCGGCCGTGTGCTGGCGACGTCGTCGAAAGGGCCCGATGTCGGCAAGGATTTGTCGAAGCTGCCGCAGGTCGCGGCCGCGATCGCGCCCGGCCACGAGCCCGATACATCGGGCACCGACTTCAACGGCCATGCGGTGATGAGCGCCGCGAGCATCGTGCCGAAGCTCGGCTGGAGCGTGCTGTTCGAGCAGCCGACCACGCAGGCCCTGATGCCGATCCGCGACCAGCTGGTGCGCATCGCGCTGCTGATCGGAATGGGCCTTATGGTCGCAATCCTCGCCGGCACGCTGCTCGCCCGCCGCATGATCATCCCGATCACGGCGCTGCGCGACGGCGCGCAACTGCTCGGCGAGGGCGATTTCAGCCACCGCATCGAAGTGCGCACCTCCGACGAGCTGGAAGACCTCGCCGGCCAGTTCAACCGCATGGCCGGCCAGATCCAGGAGACCTATTCGAACCTGGAGACCAAGGTCGAGGAGCGTACCCGTGATCTCGCGCAGTCGATCAACGAGCTGAAGGTGCTCGAGGAGGTCGGCCGCGCCGTCGCCTCCTCGCTCGATCTCGACGCCGTGCTGCCGACGATCGCCGCGCGCGCGATCGAGATCACCCATGCCGACGCGGTGCTGATCTACGGCTTCGACGCCGAGCGGCACAGCTTCAATCTGGTCGAGGCTGATGGCATCGACAAATCCGCCGACGGCGCCCATGTCACCATCGAGGAAGGCGACAACATTCTGAGCGATGCCGCCAGAAGCGGCGAGCCGATCGCGTTGGCCGATCTCGATCAAGCCGCCGAGCAGCCGCTGCGCGAGGTCGCGACCGCGGCCGGCTTCAATTCGGTGCTGGTCGTGCCGCTGGTCGATCAGCAGGGCACGCTCGGCTCGCTGGTGGTGCTGCGCCGTCCCAGTGGCGAGTTCGCGCCCAGCATCATCGGCCTGATGCGCACCTTCGCCAACCAGGCGGTGCTGGCGATGCGCAATGCGCGCCTGTTCAGCGAGGTCGATCACAAGGGCCGCGAGCTGGAGGCGGCGAGCGAGACCGTGCGTGCCCAGGCCGACAAGCTCAAGCAGCAGACCGAGCAGCTCAAGGACTGGAACAAGTCGCTGGAGGAGCGCGTCAAGACCCAGCTCGGCGAGATCGAGCGCATCCGCAAGCTCGAGCGCTTCCTGGCGCCGCAGGTGGCGCAGCTGATCGCGTCGTCCGACAGCCCGGAAGGGTTGCTCACCAGCCAGCGCCGCGAGGTGACCGTGGTGTTCTGCGATCTGCGCGGCTTCACCGCGTTCACGGAGGCGACCGAGCCGGAAGAGGCGATGAACGTGCTGCGCGAATATCACGCCGCGCTCGGCAAGCTGATCTTCAAATATGAGGGCACGCTCGACAAATATGCCGGCGACGGCGTGATGATCCTATTCAACGCGCCGATCCAGTTCGAGGACCACACCAGGCGCGCCGTGAAGATGGCGGTGGAGATGCGCGACACCATCGGCCCCTTGACCGAGCGCTGGCGCAACCGCGGGCACAGCCTCGGCTTCGGCATCGGCATTGCGGTCGGCTATGCCACGCTCGGCCAGGTCGGCTTCGAGCAGCGGCTGGAATATGCCGCGATCGGCAGCGTCACCAACCTCGCCTCGCGCCTCTGCGGCGAGGCCAAGCCCAACCAGATCGTGGTCAGCCGCCGCGTCTTTGGCATCGTCGAGCCTTTCGTCGAGGCCCGCGCCCTCGACGATCTCCAGCTCAAGGGTTTCAATCACCCCGTGCTCGCCATGGAGATTTTGAGCTGGCGCGAGGAGGTCGACAACGTGGTCGATGCCACCGCGGTGCGGATGCGAGGCTAGACTGAATGCCTTTGGATTGAGTCGGTTGCCGCGGCTCGTTCACCTCTCCCGCTTGCGGGAGAGGTCGGCGCGTCCGGGCGATGCGAAGCATCGTCCCGCGCGCCGGGAGAGGGCTTTCTCCTCTAGGGGATTGTCCCGTTGCGGAAACACCCTCTCCCCAGCCCTCTCCCGCAAGCGGGAGAGGGAGCGCACCTCCGTTGTAGCGATCAAACCTGATCTCATCACGCTCTGGCTTCTCGCCTGCCTCGAACGGCGAGGCATTGCTTGTTATCGCTCACCGGCAGCCATTCGCGATCCCGCGGCGCGTTGCGCCCGGGTTTTGCTGAGGTCTCGGCACCCTTCGAAGTGGAAGGGCGCAGGGAAGACCGGGCACCGGCTGGCACCCGCAAGACCCCTGTGCATGAGTGCGTCATAGTCGCTCACAGGGGAGAAACAGGTGCGACCGAATGCCCGGCCTTCCCTGCGCAGTGGTTGAAACGGCTTATGTCGCGCTCTCGCCGGTGAGTCGATTCTCTGTTGCCACCGTCGCCCTGCGGCTTTCATCGGATGCACAGGTCCGGTTGGACCCGCGCACCGCCGCAAGACTTGACGCCAGATATGCGGGCGTCACGACCACACGATTTTGCCGTACGCGTTCGACATCGTCGTACACGCGCCCGCTGATCGCTCACGGGGACTACCCGCCCTGCGACCGCATCTGGCGCCAACGCCGCCCGCGTCCACCGCCCCTCACCCCACGAACCCTGACGATCGCGATCCGTCCCTTACCATGGGATGAGTTGGAAGGGAGCATAGGGTGTGTCGAGGTTCGGGTAAAGAGAAATTTTGATTATTCGAAGAAGAAAGCGAAGGGCGGCGAGGCAACGTGTAAGAACCTCTTACAAGTTGCCAACCCCATGCGGGCATTCTGTACAAATGTCGAAAACAACCCCATGCACAGTAGAGGGGGCGAGCCGGATCAATGGGTTAGCGGAACGAGAGCCTTGGCAGGCCGAGAGCGGGGAATGGACGGAAGCCAGGATTCAGCGCGGCGGATCTTCTTCGCGCGGACCATCACCCTGATACTTGGTCTCGGCAACGGTCGCGCTTTCGACGGAGGCGACGATCTCGATTTCGTCACCTTCCTTGAGCGCGAGCCGGTCGATCAGCTCTTGGGGAAGAACCACAGCCAGATCGTCATCCCATTTGAAAACCTTCATCGTGGCCTCTGCTCAAGCGACCGCGCCGTCGTTGATTTCACGTATCATGCTGACGAGGCGCCCCACAAGATCTCGACGACCACAGCTACAGGTGACCCATGCTGATGACGAAGCGCAAGCCGGCCACGGTCGGCGAAATCCTCACCGAGGAATTCATGAAGCCGATGGGCCTGACCCAGGGCGCGCTGGCCGAGGCCATGGGCGTGCAGCGCAAGCACGTCAACGAACTCTGCAACGACCGCCGCAACGTCACCGCGGCCACCGCGCTGATTCTGGCCCGCGTCTTCGGCAACAGCCCGGACTTCTGGCTGAACGTGCAGCGGCGAACCGATTTGTGGGAGGCGATGCATTCCGCCCGCGACCGCAAGCGGATCGAGCGGGCGCGGCCGCTGACCTCGGCGGCGTGAGCCGCACACGCTATCGCATATGGCGTTTAGCGAGACTTGAGCGCGCGCCTCGTCCTTCGAGACGACCGCTTCGCGGTCTCCTCAGGATGAGGCTAAGCAGCATTGGTGCTCGTTGAAACTTCTGCCGCGCACTCGGTCCTCATCCTGAGGGCCCGCCAAAGGCGGGCGTCTCGAAGGATGGCCACGGGCGAGATCGCTCCCATATGCGATTGCCCTCCCCGCATCCGCCTTCGCCCGAATGCGGGCTTCGGCGGACAAGAGGGGGAGGGAGCGCAGCGGTGCAAGGCGCTTGAATGTTGTAACCATCGGCACGATACCCCGAACCACATCCCGCCTCCCCGCGACTAACCCTCGCCTCAACGGCGAGGCGGCTCTGATCGGAGACGACCCGTGGCGATTGCCCTGCCTTCGCGTGCTTATGATCTGCAGATGCTGGACCGGCCCGCTGAGCGTGGGCGCGACCACGGTTGGGTCTATGGGCTGCCGCCGGGGATCACGTCCGAGCAATGGCCGCTCGATCCGGTCACCGGCTATCCGCTGATGCACGGTTTTACGCTGCTGCTGCCGGAAGACTATCGCGTGCATGGCGAGGACATCGTCGCGCTGTCGTTCTTCGCCACCCCGGCCGATCACACCGACGGCGGCGCGACCGCTGCCCCCGAGATCCGCGAAGCCGTGCTGGCACGGCCGTCGCATCCGCGGCTGTCGCGCATGACCGACATCCTCGACTACGAATATGCCGCGCTGTTGCTGACCAGGCGCGAGTACAAAGGCGCGTTCGCGGCGCCGCCGGCGCCGCTTGCGCTGGCAACAGTGGAGCGGCCGCGCTGGCTCGATGTCGGCGGCGCCAGCGCTTTCTATCAGGCAGCCCCGCCCTTTGCGCAGAAGATGTTCGCGGGCCCTCCGCGCGCCGATCTGACAGCGAACCTCGCAATCGTTTTGATGCCGCGCGCGAGCGATCCCAACGCAGGCAAGGCCCCGCAGGACCCGCACGTCCCGCGCAACCCGCCGAGCGACTATCAGTCCTACTACTACTTTGACGGCGCCCCGAGCCCCGAGAATTACCGCCTGCACGACTGGGCCAAGGACCACGCCCACAACCATCTCGGCGGCACCATGCGGCCGTGCCAGGCGGTGCCGGAGATGAGCCCGTTCTACATCGAGTTCGAGGAATATTTCGGCGGCTACAATTTCGGCACCGGCAACGCGCAGCTCGACTTCAGGGATATGAAGTTCGACTGGGCGTGCGGCTGATCACGCCCCGCGCTTCGGCCCGATCGCCTCGAAGGTCGCCTTCTGCTCGTCGCTCAGATCAGCTTCGAAATCATCGAGCGCATCAGTGACGCCGTTCACGGCTTGCAGCATCGTCTCCAGTCGCGCCTTGACGGCGGTGAGGCGGGCCTGGGGTGTCGCGGCGGGCTGTGACGGGCAGGCGCTGAGCGTCTGCATGGTGCGCAGGGTGGTGTCCTGGAGCACCTCGAAGCGGGCGCGCGCGACCTCGTCGAGGCGGAGCGTCGAGGCGATGTCGCCCGCGGGCCATTGCTGCTGCACGAGCTGCTCGTACTGGCGCTGCAGCTTTTCGTCATAGCGGGGATCGGCGTCGGCGTCGCACGCGGCGGCCGCCTGGGCGTCCTTGTTCTGGCCCGCGGCCAGCGCGGCGCGGCGCTCCCTGGCCAGCCCGTCGAGCTTTGCCTTCTGGCCGTCGTCGAGCAGACCCTCGAACTTCGCGAGCGCCGGCGCGAAATTGTCCATCGCCTTGATCATGACCGCGAGGCGCTCGCGCATCAGGCCGAGGCGCTCCGCCGCGGTCGCGGGCACCTCTGCCGGGCAGGTGGCGCGGATGCTGTCGCGGGCAGCCTGCCAGGCGCTCACGAGCTCGTCGAGCGCGGTGCGCTGCAATTCGTTGGGCTGCACGGCCGCGGAGATGAGATCCGCGGGGAAGCCGGCGGGATCGCTGACATCGCAGATGTTTTGCGCCGACGGGATTTTGCGTGCGCGCCGGCCTTGCGGCGCGGTGTAGGCGGCGAGCTCGGTGGCGGCGTAGGGCGAGAAGATCGCGGCATAGATGTCGCCATAGCCATAAAGCGAGATGCTGGTGGTGTCGGCGAAGATGATCGCATTGGCGAGATCGTCATGCGCGAACGGCCAGAACACCGGGCCGGCCCAGCCATAGCTGCCATCCGGATGGCGCCACCAGCCCTGCGGGCGGCGGCCGCCGTGCCAGCCCGCCAGCGCGGCTTGCGCCGAGAGCGCCGCACGGACGATGTAGGGATTGGAAGGCTGCCCGCGCTCGGCGCCGCGCGGATCCTGCGATCTCATGGCAGCAGAGCGATACCGGCCGCCCCGCACCGCCATGCGCGAATGGCGCAGCCGCGACATGCCGATGACGTGGCCGACGGCGAAACGCGCAACGCCGAGCGGACCACCGCGCAATCCGAATTGCGCCTCGGCTCTGTTCGGCAGCAGCACTGCTGCAATCAGGAGGGCCGCGCCGGCGAGCGCCAGCCGCATGCCTCCCGACACGACCGCTGACCTGACCAATTCGGCCTCCTCCCAGCGCCAGCGCGCACTGCGCCGCATCGAGATGACACGCAAGGGAACCAATTGTTCCCAGGCCAGACAGGGCAAAGCGTCGCGGGCGGTGACTTACCTATCCCTGTAACAAAGGAAGAGGAAAGACGGCCCCCCTCACTCCGCCTTCGGCATCACAAAGGTCTGGCCGGGATAGATCAAATTGGGGTTGTGGATCTTGTCGCGGTTGGCGTTGAAGATCACGGCGTAGCGGGCGCCGTCGCCATAGGCGAGCCGGCTGAGCGCCCACAGGCTGTCGCCGCGGGAGATCACGCGGTTGCCGCCTGCCTCCGCTGGCGCGGCGTGGAGCGCGTCCGCCGGCGAGGCCGATGCCACCGCTGTCGCGGCTGGCGCGCGCGCCATGACCTTGGGTTTCGGCGCGCCGGTCAATTTCGGCCGGGCCGCGGACCGGTCGGCTGTCGCGGCAAGACGCGGCCCGCCCGACGGCAGCGAGGCCACGACATCCGCTTTGTCATCGGCCTTCTCGGCCTGTTTCGGCTCTTGTTTCGCGACCGGCACCGGGCGCGCCGGCGGCGGCGCGGCCTCGGCGATGGTCACCGGCATGGTGCGGCCGGACTGCGTGACCGTGCCATCCGGCGCCTTGGCCCGGAGCGTCAATTCATAGGACCCGGCGGGAAGCTGCGGCGGGGTCATCACGAACTGGCCCGAGGCGTCGGCGACCACGGTGTCGAGCGTCTTGCCGTCACGCAGCAGCTCGACCTTCGCGCCCGGCGCGGCCTGGCCGGCGATCACCGCCGCCTCGCCGTGATCGTCCACCCGGGCGACGTCGAAACGGGGGCCGGTATCAGTGGCCGCGGGCGGCTTGACCGGCGCGAGCTCGGGCAGCGCCGTAACCTGCTTCTGCGTCTCGGCCAGCGCGGGCGCCTTCGGCTCGGGCGCCGGGACCGCCACCGGCGCAGGCGGCGCGGCGGCGGCAAGCTTCGGCTGTTCCGTTTTCGGCTCCGGCTTGAGGTCGGCCTTGGCCTCCGGCTTGGCGGCGATTGCGGTCCTGGTCCCATCAGGCAGCAGACGGCGCAGCTCGGCCGGGCCGATCACCAGCACCGTGCCGACCAGCGCCAGCAGGCAAAGAGCAATGAAGGCCTTGGACGCGGTGATCATCGGAAAAGAACCTTAGGGAGCAAATCAACCGAGGGCGGCAAGGTGCGCCGATTTGGCCGCGGCAGCAAGCCGGTCGATGGGATGAGACCGCTGTTCCGGGATGAACCGGCGCCACTCCGCCGGCGTCACATCACCAAGGCCGCATCGCGGCATTTCTTAAGGAATTTTCCCGTGACCGTATTTCGCCGTCCCGCCCAATGGCTGGCATTTGTCCTGACGCTCGCCGCCTCCCCTGCGCTCGCGGCCTCCGGCCCGCCGCCGGGCTTCGTCCTTTCCGACGATGCCGAGCTCGCTTTCACCTCGCCCGACAAGGCCATCAGGCTCGAGCAATACATGAAGGACGGCGGGGATTTCGACATCAAATGGCAGGCCTGGGCGCGGCGCGGCGACCAGCTGACCGAGCTGAAGCCGGAGCAGGGCTATCCGGCCGGCTTCCGCTTCACCAGCAACTCGCAATGGCTGGTGCGGATGCAGAAGACCGGCTCCGGCGCGCAGGACCTGTTTCTCTACCATGTCGAGAACGGCGCCTTCGTCAGCGCAACGAAGCAATCGCTCAGCGACCTCGCCTGGGCCTATTTCCACAGCCGGCCCGACACCAACGGGATGAAGCTCGACTACCACCTCTCGGCCAATCTCGTGAAAGGCACGGAGGAGGCCTATCGCTGGCTCGGCGTGCGCTGGCCCGACAACCGCTACCTCGTGATCTCACTGTCGGGCGCGATGGACAAGCATCCGAAGAACGTCGCCGTGAAGGGATTGGCAGATTGGAAATGCCGTTATGATCTCGCGACCGGCAAGTTCGACGTGCCCAGGATGTTCGCCAAGGCGAATGCGGAAGCGTTGAGATGGGAGATCAGGCGGTGAGTGCAGGTCTCGTAGGGTGGGCAAAGCGACCGCCGTAGCTCGAAGAGCGAAGGCGGACGCGTGCCCACCACCTCTATCCATTACAGACAGATCGTGGGCACGGCGCGCGAAGAGCGCGCCTTTGCCCACCCTACGCGCAACGGGACCTGCCCGCGCCCGATGAAACCAACCGCCTGATTTCCGCTCCGATTCATGGTTCCGTAACCTTCGCTGGTAACGCGGTCTTTTCGGTTTTGCTGCATCCTGCATGCCGCGGGAGGGCTGCATGGGCACATCGATCCGATGGACTGCGCGCATGCGCGCGCTGCTCCGTCGCTGGCGGGGAGCGCCATTGACGTGGTTGATCGCCGGCGGCTTCGTGCTGATGGCCGCGACCGCCGTCGGCACTGCGCTCACCGTCGACCGCTTCCGGCAGAACGCGATCGAGAGTGGCCGCGACAGCCTAGAAAACTCCGTGCGCCTCCTGGCCCGGCATTTCGACCGCGAGTTCGAGGACTTCGCGGTGCTGCAGAAGAGCATCATCGCCGAGCTCGAGAGCCGCGGCATCGAATCCGCCGAAATATTCCGCAGCGAGATGGGCACGCTGGCCATGCACGAGGTGCTGCGGTCAAAGGCCAGCGGCTGGTCCGACGTTGCCGGTGCCAACCTGTTCGATTCCAAGGGCATGCTGATCAACTCGTCGCGCCGCTGGCCGGTCGCCGACGTCTCGGTCGCCGACCGCGGCTATTTCGACCGCCTCAAGAACGATCCGACCGCGCAGGAAGAGATCGAGGTCGTGCACGGCCGGATCGGCAACGCACCGGCGATCGTGTTCGCGCGGCGCGTGTCCGGCCCGCACGGCGAATTCCTCGGGATCGTCTCGCGCGCGATCGCGCCCGAGCAGCTCGAATCCTTCTTCGCCTCGAGCGGGCTCGGCGAGGACTCCTCGATCGCGATGCACCACCAGAACGGCCAATTGCTCGCGCGCGTTCCGCATGTCGATACGATGATCGGGCAGAACTTTCGCAAGGGCACGCCGGAGCAGATGGCGGTGTTCGAGCGCACCTTCGTCTCCATGCAGCTCGCAAGCCCGATCGACGGCAAGGACCGCATCGTCGCCTCGCGCCTGCTCACCGGCGAGCCGCTGGTCGTGGTCGCGACCAAGTCGCTGGACGCGACGCTCGCGACCTGGCGCACGCAAACCAAATTCTTCGTCACCGTCGCCGTGCTCTCGATCGGCCTGCTGGTGCTCACCCTGTTCCTGATCTTCCGCCAGGTGACGCGCCGGCTCTCGCTCGAGAAGCAGCGGCTCGACACCGCGATGAACACGATGACGCAAGGGCTCCTGATGTTCGATCAGGACGAGCGGCTGGTCGTCTGCAACCGGCGCTACATCGAGATGTACGGCCTGTCCGCCGACGTGGTGAAGCCCGGCGCCACTTTCCGCGACGTGATCCAGCATCGCCACGACACCGGATCGTTCCACGGCGACGTCTCATCCTATTGCGACGACATCCTGGGCAATGTCGGGCGCACCCAGAGCGCCATCGTCGAGACCACCGACGGCCGCCTGATCGAGGTCAAGAACCAGCCCGGCGCGGCCGGCGGCTGGCTCGCGACCCATGAGGATGTCACCGCCCGCATCCGCACCGACGAGCGCATCGCGCATATGGCGCATTACGACGCGCTGACCGACCTGCCGAACCGCGTCCTGATGCGCGGCCATCTGGAGCGGCGCGTTGCCGAGCTCAGCGAGGGGAAGCCATTCGCCATCCTCTATATCGACGTCGACGAGTTCAAGGGCGTCAACGATTCGCTGGGCCACGAGGTCGGCGATGAGCTGCTGCGCCAGGTGGCGATGCGCCTGCGCGCCTGCGTCAGCGCCAACGATCTCGTCGCGCGGCTCGGCGGCGACGAATTCGCCATCGTCAAGGCCGGCACCAGCGACAAGGCCGAGCTGACCGCGCTGGCGGAGACCATCCTCAGCGCGCTGCGCATGCCGGTCGATTGCAAGGGCCATGAGGTCCCGACCGATGCCAGCATCGGCATCGCGATCGCGCCCGACCATGGCGACAATCTCGACGACCTGCTCAAGCGCGCCGACCTTGCGATGTACGCGGCGAAGTCGGAAGGGCGCCGCACCTACCGCATCTTCGCGCCCGAATACGACGCCAAGGCGAGGCTGCGCCGTCAGCTCGAGCTCGATCTGCGTCAGGCGCTCCTGCGCGGCGAGTTCGAGGTGCACTATCAGCCGCTGGTCGATCTCGCGGCCAATGTCGTGACCGGCTGCGAGGCGCTGCTGCGCTGGCGCCATCCGGAGCGCGGCATGATCTCGCCGGCGGACTTCATTCCCGTGGCGGAAGACACCGGGCTGATCGGCGAGATCGGCGAATGGGTCTTGAAGCAGGCCTGCCTCGAGGCCGCCTCCTGGCCCGGCCAGATTCACATCGCGGTCAACGTCTCGCCGGTGCAGTTCCGCTCGCGGACGCTGGCGCTCAAGGTCGCCGCGGCGCTCGCGGAAACCGGCCTTGCGCCGGGGCGGCTCGAGCTCGAGATCACCGAGACCGTGCTGATCCGCGACGATGAGGAGGCGCTGACGGTCCTGCAGCAGCTGCGCGAGCTCGGCGTGCGCATCGCGCTCGACGATTTCGGCACCGGCTATTCATCGCTGAGCTATCTGCACCGCTTCCCGTTCGACAAGATCAAGATCGACCGCAGCTTCATCAGCGACATCGGTCAGTCCGAGGATTCCTCGCCGATCGTGCAGGCCGTGGTGCACATGGCCGCCGCCCGCCACATGGCGACGACCGCCGAAGGCGTCGAGACCGAAGCCCAGCGCGAGGTGCTGCGCCAGCTCGGGTGCAGCCAGATGCAGGGCTGGCTGTTCAGCCCGGCCGTGCCCGCGGCGAAACTGAAGCAGCTGCTGACGGCGCAAGCGGCGGCTTAGCGGAAATTCGCTCTACGTTTTCTTCCCCTGTCGACTTGTTGCGAGCAGCACGAGGAAGAAGGAGGCTGCCGTCATCAGCGTCGATATCGCAGCGATCGTGGGATCAATCTCGTCGCGAAGCGCAGTAAACATGCGCTTGGTCAGCGGCTGGTATTGCCCGCCGGAGATGAACAGCGCGACGATGGTCTCGTCCATCGCCGAGATGAAGGCGAAGATGCCCCCGGCGACCACGCTGGACTTGATCTGCGGCAGCGTCACCGCGAAGAAGCTGCGCAGGCGGTTCATGCCGAGGCTGCGCGCCACCATCTCCTGCGCGGGATCGAAGCTCTGCAAGCCCGCCAGCACGGAGATGACGACATAGGGCAGGCCCAGCATCACGTTCGCCAGCACGAGGCCGGGCATGGTCGCGACCAGGCCGACCCTGGCATAGACGAAGAAGATGCCGACCGCGGTGATGATGATCGGCACCACCAGCGGCAACAGCAGCGCCATGTGGATCAGCCGCATGACCCGCAGCTTCGACTGGCTGATGGCGTAGGCGGCGGCAACTCCGAGCGGAGTCGCGATCACCACAGTGAGGAGCGCCACCGTCAGCGTCACCCGCGTCGCCTGCATCCAGGCCGGATTGGCGAAATATTGCTGGTACCAGCGCAGCGAAAAGGACGGCGGCGGGAAGGTCAGGAAGCGCGCGCTGGAGAACGAGATCGGCACGATGATCAGGACCGGCAGGATCAGATAGACCAGCACCAGCGCGCTGACCACGTACAGGGCAATCCGTGCGGGCGAGGCGCGCATCATTTTTGCCCCAACACGCGATCGAGCGAGATGAAGCGGCTGACGACGAAGAAGATCGCGAGCACGCTGAGGAGCAGCACCACCGCGACGGCGCTCGCCGCGCCGAACTGGTTGTAGAGCTCGACATTCCGGCTCACCAGCATCGACACCATCACGGTGCGTCCGCCGCCGAGCAGCTCCGGCGTGATGTAGAAACCGAGGCAGAGCACGAACACCATGGTGCAGCCGGCGAGCACGCCCGGCAGCGACAGCGGCAGAAAGACCCGCATGAACGTGAGCGACGGGCTCGCACCGAGGCTGGCGCCGGCCTGCATGAGATCGCTCGGGATCTTCTGCATGGTGGCATAGAGTGGCAACACCATGAAGGGCAGCAGGATGTGCACGGTCGCGACCACCGTGCCGAAGGTGTTGTGGACGAGGGCGAGCGGCTCCGAGATCACATCGAGATAGCGCAGGAACTGGTTGATCACGCCGGTACGCTGCAGCAGCGCCAGCCAGGCATAGGCGCGCACCAGCACGCTGGTCCAGAACGGCAGCACGACGAGCGACAGGATCAGGATGCTCCAGCCCTTCGGAACCGAGTTGGCGAGGTACGCCACGGGATAGCCGAGCAGCAGCGCGATTGCCGTGACGGCGAGGCTGATCTCGAAGGTCAGTGCAAAGCTGCGCCAGTAGACGTCTTCGGTGAAGACGCGATGGTAGTTCTCCAGCGTGAAGCCGTCATGGTAGATCGACTGCCAGGCGAGCCAGCCGACCGGCAGCACGATCAGAGCCAGGATCACCAGCAGCGCCGGCGACACCAATGCCAGCATCAGCGCATGCTCGCGGCGCTGATGCTTCTGGGAGGGATCTGATACCGATGCCGTCAACGCTGCCTCGCTGGTCTGGAGACCTTCACCTCTCCCGCTTGCGGGAGAGGTCGGATCGCGAAAGCGATCCGGGTGAGGGCTCTGTCCTCTTGGGGAGCCTTCGCTGTCGAGACACCCTCTCCCCGACCCTCCCCCGCAGGCGGGGGAGGGAGCGCAGCGTTGGCCTTGATTCGACTTGCGCTCATCACGGGCGCCTCTCGTCTCACTTCTGCATGAACGACGCCCAGCGCTTCTCGGCGGCCTCTCCGGCCGGCGAGGACCACCAGGCGTAGGACATCAGCGCCTGCTTGGCGGCGTTGGCCGGCTCGCTCGGCAACTGGGCGGCGCGCTCGGGCTTGATGACGCCCGTCTCGAACGCCTTGGGATTGCCGGGGCCATAGTCGATGTGCAGCGGCAGATTGGCCTGGTGCACGGGATCGACGGCCTCGTTGAGGAATTTCACCGCCGTGGCGAGATTCGGCGCGCCCTTGAGGATGCAGAGTGAGGTGCTCTGCAGGATGCCCTGGTTATAGGTGAACGACACCTTGGCGCCCTCCTTGGCGACGGCGCTGACGCGACCGTTCCAAGCCATCTCCATGTCGACCTCGCCGTCGTTGAGGAGCTGTGCCGACTGCGCGCCCGAGGTCCACCACACCGTGATGTGCGGCTTGATCTCCTCCAGCTTCTTGAAGGCGCGGTCGACGTCGAGTGGATAGAGCTTGTCCGGCGCGACGCCGTCGGCCATCAGCGCGGCCTCGAGCGTCGCGAACGGGTGGTTGCGCAGCGCACGGCGGCCGGGAAATTTCTTCACGTCCCAGAAATCGGCCCAGCTGTTCGGCGCGTCCTTCGCAAAGGTCTTCTGGCTGTAGGCCAGCACGCTGGAATAGAACTCGTAGGACACCGAATAGGGACTGCGATACGCCTCCGGCATCGCGGCACCGTTCGGAATCTTCGAGAAGTCGAGCTTCTCCATCAGGCCCTGCTCGCCGCCGCGCAGGCAATTGCCGGTCGGCGTGTCGACCACGTCCCAAATCGGCTTGCCGCTGCCGACCTGGGTCTTGATCGCGGGCCAGGCGTCGGGAATGGAATCCTGGTTGATGGTGATGCCGAGCTTCTTGGCGGAGGGATCGAGGATCGCCACCGTCTGCGCCTGCTGATAGGCGCCGCCCTGCGAGACGAAGGTGATCTGCTCGGCCGCACCGGCCGCACTGGCAAATCCGATAGCGCCCAGCAGCCCGCAGCCCAGTCCAAACTTCTGCTTCATCGTCATCCTCACCTCCTCCAAAGAGATCTCACCGACCGATCGCATCGAGAAACTGGTACCAGCCGGCGACCATGCGCACGGCGGGCTCGCGCAGCGGATAGAACGGAATCGCCTTCATGCGCCTGATATCGAGCAGGCCGACGTCGGGCGTCTCGCCGCGCACGAAGGCGGCGAGATAGCGGCCCATCAGGCTCGACATCGCAACGCCGGCGCCGTTGTAGCCGAGCGAGACCAGCGTGCGGTCATCGAGCCGGCCGATATGCGGCACCGAGTCCAGCGTCATCGCGACGAGGCCCGACCATTTGTATTCGAGCGGAATATCGGCGAGGTCAGGGAAAATGCCGACCATCGCCTTGCGCAGCGCGTCGAACGCGGCTTGCGAATCCTCTTTGCCGAAGGCGCCGCGGCCGCCGAAGATGACGCGGTTGTCCACCATGCGAAACCAGCGCATCATGCGCTTGGTCTCGGTATAGGTGCGCCCGGTCGGCATCAGTTTTCCCGCGAGGTTGCGCGGCAGTTTTTCCGTCGCGACCATGGCGCTGCGAAACGGGATCAGCGTGCGCTGCAGATGCGCGGTGGCACTGGTCAGGTCGGAGTAGCTGTTGGTGGCGATGATTGCCTGCTTTGCACGCACCGCGCCTTGCGGTGTCTCGGCGACGATGCCGTCCATCTCCCGCCGGAGCTTGAGGACCGGCGATTCCTGGAAAATCGGGACGCCCCGGCCAGCCACGCCATTCGCGAGCCCACGCAGATAGTTCAACGGGTGGATGCCGCCCGAGCCGGGATTGAGCACGCCGCCGACGAAGATGTCGGAGCCGGTCTCCTCGCGCACGCCGTTCTTGTCGAGAATGCGGACCTCGGCCGATCCCATCTCGCGCGTCATCCAGTTGGCTTCGTCGATCGCGGCCCGGAGCGTCGTCTCGTTATGTGCGGCCTTGACCTGACCGGTGCGCGTCAGGTTCGCGCTGGTGATGCCGAACTCCGACACCAGTTCCTCGACCATGTCGGTCGATTCATGCGCGATCTCGTACATGCGCCGCGCCATGGCGCGGCCGTGCACGGCGTCGATCTCGCGGAACGAGAGGCGAAACTTTGCAGTGATCACACCGCCATTGCGCCCGCTCGCTCCCCAGCCAGGACGGTTCGCCTCGAGCACGACGGGGCTGAGCCCGCTCTTGGCGATGTGGTGCGCGGCGGAGAGGCCCGTGTAGCCGGCACCGATGATCACCACATCGGCTTGGCTCTCGCCCGACAGCACGGGATAGTCGCGCGCCGGCTCCGCCGTGGCTTCCCACAGCGAATTGGCCGATGGCAGCGCGCTCCAGTCCCATGTCATGCCGCCGCTCATCCGTTACGCCGCCGGCCCAATGGCCGCGTCGGCGAGCGCCTTCAGGGTCGGGAAATGGAAGTCCGGCTTGGTCAGCGTCTCCACCGCCGGCGTGCCGCCGAAGCCGGCGATGCCCTGGCGGCGCTCGATCCAGCACACCTTGTAGCCGAGTTTTCGCGCGATGCCGATGTCATGGTACTGGCTCTGCGCGACGTGCAGAATGTCGGACTGCTTGTAGCCGAAGGCGGACTGGCGGCCTTTGTTATAGGCGAAGAATTCCGGATTCGGCTTGGCCACCCCGGTATCGTCGGCGCAGACGGTGTCGTCGAAGGGGTTGCCGAGCGCATGCGCGTAGCAGGACAGCGCGACCCGGTCGGCATTGGTCATCGCGACCAGGCGGAACCTGGTGCGCAGGCGCTTCAAGGCCTCGACCGAATCCGGGAACGGGCCCCAGCGCAGCACGGCGAGCTGGAACACATCGCAGGAGGCGTCATCAGCGGGCAGTCCGAGCTCCTTGGCGAGATAGCGATAGACGTGGAACATCACCTCGCTGGAGCGCTCATAGTGCTTGTCGCGGCCGCGCTTGTAGGACTCGAAGATCGTTTCGTCGCTGAGCTCAGCTGGCGTCTTGCCGGAGATCTTGCGGACTGCTGCGAGCACGCCGCTCTCGAAGTCGATCAAGGTGCCGACGACGTCGAAAGTGAGAACCTTGAAATTGCTGAACGCGGCTTGGGTCGACATGTGGCTTCTTCTCTCTGGTTGGTCGCGGCTTTAAGTTCAGTCGCCCACCCGGGGCACGACGATGGTGTCCTCGGGGTGGAGCGCGACGGTGAGGCTGCCGCCGAGCGGCGGAATGCGGCTATAGGCCTGGTGATAGGCCGGCTGGCGCAGGCTGAGTGCAACGCCGCCTTCCAGCGCAAGGAAGATGCGCAAGCTCTCGCCCTGGTAGACGATGTCGGTGACCGTCCCGGTCAACCGGTTGCAGGCGCCATCCTGCGCACCATCGTCGATCAGCAGCTTCTCGCTGTGCACGGCCAGCATCAGCGCATCCCCTGAGGGGATGGCGCGCGCGCTGCGCAGCAAGGCATTGCCGAGCGCGACGCTGGACGCATCGACGCGGCGAACAGGCAGCATCGTCGCTTCGCCGATGAAGCTGGCGACGAAGGAGTCGGCGGGGTGATCGTGCAGCCGCTCGGGCGCGTCGATCTGGACCAGCCGGCCGTCCTTCATCACGGCGACGCGGTCGCTCATGGTCAGCGCCTCGCGCTGGTCGTGCGTGACATAGATGATTGTCGCGCCGATGCGCCTGTGCAGCGTCCGCAGCTCGATCTGCATGGATTCGCGCAGCTGCTTGTCGAGCGCAGAGAGCGGTTCGTCCATCAGGATCAGGCGCGGCTCGAAGATCATGGCGCGCGCGAGCGCGACGCGCTGGCGCTGGCCGCCGGAAAGTTGCGCGATGCCGCGCTCTTCATAGCCGGCAAGGTCGACCATGCCGAGCGCGGCGCGCACCTTGTCCGGCCAGGAGGATTTCGGCAGGCGCCGTGCGCGCAGGGGAAAGGCGACGTTCTCGCCGACGCTCATGTGCGGGAACAGCGCATAGTTCTGGAACACGACGCCGATGTCGCGCTTGTGCGGCGGCATGTAGGTGACGTCGCGCCCGCCAAAGAGGATCGTGCCTGACGTCGGCAGGATGAAGCCGCCCAAAATGCCGAGCAGCGTGGTCTTGCCGGAGCCGGAGGGGCCGAGCAGCGAGACGAACTCGCCGGCGCCGACATTGAGGGACACGTCATCAAGGGCGCGCACCGCGCCGTAAGCCTTGCTCGCGGACCTGATCTCGACGCTTTCCGCTCGTTTGTCCAACGATCGACCTCGTCATGTCCTGCGCGCCTCACTGCGCGCCATAAGCCTGCTTTATAGACAGGGATTGGGAGCACGCACCGTCAAACTGTGCGCCGCACCAAATCTTCTCTCGAAGCCCCTATGCTTAGGCTGTCATCCCAATGACACCAGACTTGGCAAAACTCGGCAATTGCCAAATTCTCACGCGGCTCATAACATGACGTTATGCCAGAGCTTCGCCGCATGCTGCCCTCCAGCAACGCCCTGTTCGTCTTCGACGCAGCGGCGCGCAATGGCAGCTTCACCGCAGCGGCGGCGGAATTGAACGTGACGCAGCCGGCGGTGAGCCGGATGCTCGGTCAGTTCGAGGAGCATCTCGGCGTCCGCCTGTTCGACCGCAAGGCGGGCCGCGCCGTGCTCACCGAGGAAGGCGAACTGCTGTATCGCCGCGTGCTCGAAGGCTTCCGCAGCATCGAGAGCGGGCTGGTCGAGATCGAGCGGCGCCGCAAGGGCACCGAGACGGTGACGCTGTCGGTCTCCTCTGCCTTCACCACGCATTGGCTGATGCCGCGCATCGACAAGCTGCAGAAGCAGTTTCCGCAAGTCGACCTGCGCTTCCAACTCATCTCCGGCGCATTGCGCGGAGCGGTGGAGAACGTGGATCTCGGCATGCGCTTCCGCGATCGCGACGAGCCATCCTCCGGCGGCACCTTGGTCATGAACGAAGTCATGCTGCCGATGTGCAGCCCTACCTATCTGGGCGAGACCGATCCCGCCGAGGGCAACACCATCATCCGTCTCGCCGAGACGCCGGGCGATTGGGCGGCGGATTACGCCTCGCTTCTGACCGGGCGCCGCGGCGTCGCCAAGGGGCTGAGCTTCACCGATTATGCCGTGGTCGTGCAGGCCGCCCTGCTAGGTCAGGGCATTGCTCTGGGCTGGCTGACGGTGACCTCGCATTGGCTTCTGACCGGCGCACTGGTGCCGGCCTCCGATACACTGGCCACCACGCGCCGCCTCTGCGAGTTTCTGCCGCCCCGCCACCGGCCCATGCGGCCCATCGCCGCCGAAATCCGCGATTGGATCATCACGCAGATGCGAAAAGAGGTGGCGGCGATCGACCGGCAATATCCGCAACTCGGATTGATGTCTGCCTGCTATGGCGTGAGCCTGACCTAGAACCGGCGGAAGGCCGACAAGCGATTTAGCTCTGCTCCGCTCGACGGCCGAACATCGCGATACGTGCGGCGCGTGTCTACGACGGGCCCTGGCCGGAAGCGGCCCTGGTCTCGCGTTCACCTCCTGATCGGTGTCATTCGACCACTTCGTCGGCCCGCAGAAGAATGGAGGTCGGAATGGCGAGACCAAGAGTCTTGGCTGTCTTCAAATTGACCCCGAGCTCGAACTTGACCGGCTGCTGCACGGGAAGATCTTCCGGTTTCGCGCCCTTGATGATGCGGTCGACGTAGCGGGCGGAGCGGCGGAGCATGTCGGGCGTGTTCGCACCGTAGCTCAACAAGGCGCCTGCCTCGGCCAGCCCGAACGGCGGCGCGGCAAAGGCGGCCGGCATCCGGTGTCTGGCAGCGGCTTCGATGATGCGGGCGCGGTTGACGAAGAACAGGCCTTCGACCGTCGAGACCAGCAGACCATCACATTTTTGATCGCTCGCTTGCCGGACAGCGCCGTCAAAGTCCTCCGCCTGGCGGGCTTCCACCGGATGCACCGCAAAGCCCAGGACGCGCGCGGAGGCGCGCGCCTCCCTCAAGACGAGCGCGGCATCCGGCACCGCCGGATTCACCAGCACCGCCAGCCGCATCAGGCCCGGCAGCATTTCTCTCAACAACTCGATGTTCTTGCCGACCTGCTCGACCATCAAGTTTGAAAAGCCGGTGATGTTTGTACCGGGATGTTGCAGGCTCTTGATGAAGCCGAACCCGACCGGATCGGTCACATTGGCCATCACGATCGGGATCGTCGTCGTTGCCTGCTTCAGCGATTGAACGATGGCGCTCGCCGGTGCAACGAGGACATCTACCCTGGCTCGCACCAGCTCTTCGGCGATCCCTGGTAGAAGCTCGAGTTTTCCCTGCGCAAAGCGCGCTTCGAGAGCAATCGTCCGGTCTTCGACATAGCCCAGCTCGCGTAGTCCCGCGCGGAATGCGTCGTGAAACGGACTTACGACCGATTGCGGAGCGATCCACACAATGCCCACACGCGGAATATGCTCACGCTGCTGAGCGCGCGCGGGCAACGCACCTGAGGTGGCCGCACCGCCCAGGATAATGATGAACTCCCGCCGTCTCATGTTCATCCCCGATCGGAGAATGGACGGTAACGGCAAATACCGCGGTTCGGAAGTGCTTAGGCCCTCCGAACCTTCGGCGCGAACACCCGCTTCGGGAAGGAAGCTCGATTTGTCTGGCCGCGGAGGAGCCCGATCGCGACAGCTCTGTGACGACCTGCCTCGTGCCCCGTTGTAATCAAACGTTTTTCCGTTCCGTCCACCTATCGTGCGTTTGCGAAACCGCACGCCTGCTTGGAGCAGGATCGGACAAGACATGCTCGTTTCAGGCAATACGCTGGGCCCTCGCAGCCATAGAACGCGCACAGGTCCGTACAAGCACGGACGACCGATTTGAAGCTCGACGCGATCCGCAAGGAGCCACGCCATGACTGCAAACACCGCTCCCATGCGCGATGCCTCGCAGCAGGGCGTACCCTCACCTGGCGGGCAGCCGGACGACAGCTCGCATTCCGAGCGGCGCGCCGCCGGCGCGGAGATGGCGCGCGTGCTCAGGACCGAGCCATTTCGCATGGCGCTGGACGCCTCCGGCGCCGGTCTCGCGCACTGGAAGCACGATCCGCTGCACGACGTCGTCGAGCCGATGAGCCACCACGTGGTCATGGCGTATAACGGCATGATGCAGCGCATGGAGCGGCGGACAGGACGATCGGTCGCGATCGGCACGTTTCGTCCGGGGGTCCTGATCATCATCCCGGAAGGATCGAGCTCCAGGTGGGATATCCCCAAGCCCGTCGATGTGGTTCAGCTCTATCTTCCCGACGCAATCCTGAAGCGCGTTGCCGACGAAGCCCGGGTCGGACCGGCCGACCTCTTGGAGCGAACCGCACATCCCGACGCCATCACCTCCCGACTGATCCTGAGTGCGGCAGATACGTTGCAAGGCAATGGAGCCCTGGACACGCTGTTCCGGCATCAGCTGACGGATCTCCTGGCCACGCGCCTTCTGGCTGCGCATACGGGCTCGCCGACCAGTTTCGAGCCGACCATGGGCGGGCTGTCGCCGAAGGTCCTGCTCCGTGCGATCGAACGCTTGCGGTCGGACAGCGATGCGGACGTCTCGCTCGATGCGCTGGCGTCCGATGCGGGTCTGTCGCGCTTTCACTTCTGCCGTGCGTTCAAGGAAAGCACGGGCCTGTCCCCGCATGCCTGGCTGCGCCTACACCGGCTCGAGCAGGCCATGAAGATGCTGCGCGACAGCGACGACACGGTCGTCTCGATCGCAGCCGCGCTCGGCTATTCCTCGCAGACGGCGTTCGCGGCGGCGTTCCGCAAGCTGACCGGCGAGACGCCAAGCGACTGGCGCAGGCGCCACGCGCGCTGACGATAATCGCTCGAAGCACCACAAGCTCTTGCTCGATCGCGGGGCCGCTCGCGGCGCTGGCGTCGGATGTCGGCCGTCGCGCTTTCATTTCTGCCGTGCGTTCAAGCAAAGCACCGGGCGTTCGCGGCCGCCGTCGGAAGCTGAGCCGCGTGAGCCCGAGCGACTGGCGCAGGCGCCAGCGTTAGCAGCAATCGCTCTACAGCGACGGCAATCGCTCTGGGGCAGCGGCGGACCTGATCGGTTAGATCATCATCATGCCCAGACCGATCGACGGAGACCGAAGATGACCTGGAAAAACTTCATCAGCCGGCGGGTGATCGCCTCGCGCCGCCGAGGCCTTGCCACCGCAACCTTGTACGGACTCTCGCTGGCCGTTCGCTTCACCTCGGCGACGGGCGAGGAGGTGGAGCTTCCGGCGCACTATGTGCACCCGATGCATCCGCTGGTGTCCATCATGACCCGGGATGACCCCGGTCTTCCCTATCAGGACTGGGGCCCGAGACCGGTCGTGTTTCGCCAAGGCCGGCCGCCGCTTTCACCGCTACAACGCTGCATGGCGCCTTAGACCCAGCGACTCACTTCATCTCTTCACATCTCTTCGTGTCGTCACCGGACGCTGCCCGCGATGGAGCAGCGGCGGCCGCGCGCGGACTTTCGAGACTACCAACCAAGGAGCAAACCCATGCGACTAGTCATCATCGGCGCCGGCTTCGCCGGCATGTACGCCGCCCTTTCCGCGGCCCGCCTGCGTGAGATCCACGGCGTCACGCCAGACCAGCTGGAGATCGCGCTGGTTGCGCCCGAGCCGACGCTCGTGGTTCGCCCGCGGCTCTACGAACCGAAGCCCGAGACCCTGACCGCGCCCCTGCTCGAAATGCTCGAGTCCATCGACGTCACCTTTGTGCAGGGCATTGCCGAGACGGTCGACACCAAATCCTGCATGGTGAAGATCGCGACGGCAAAGGGCACGAAGAAGACGCTCTCCTACGACCGTCTCGTCGTGACCACCGGCAGCCGGCTGTTCCGCCCCAACATTCCGGGCCTTGCCGAGCATGGCTTCAGCGTCGATTCACTCGACGATGCCATCGCGCTCGACAAGCATCTGCATGGCCTCGCCAAGCGGCCGGCCACGGGCGGGCGCGACACAATCGTCGTCGCCGGCGGCGGCTTCACCGGCATCGAGGCGGCCACCGAAATGCCGGCGCGGCTTCGCGAGATCCTCGGCGCAAACGCGAAGACCCGCGTCATCATCGTCGAACGCAACAATGCAATCGCGCCCGACATGGGCGCAGGTCCCCGCCCCGTCATCGAGGACGCGCTGCGCAAGCTCGGTGTGGAAACCCGCCTCGGTGCCGGCGTCGCATCGCTCGACCAATCCGGCGTCACGCTGTCCAGCGGCGAACACATCGAGACAGAGACCGTGATCTGGGCGGCGGGCATTCGTGCGGCGCCTTTGACCGCGCAGATTCCCGCCGAGCGCGACGCTTTCGGCCGCTTGTTGGTCGATCGCTGCCTGCAGGTGACGGGCATTCAGGGTGTCTTTGCGGCCGGCGATGCGGCACGTGCGGGCTGCGACGACGAGGGCAATTACGCGCTGATGTCGTGCCAGCACGCGACACGGATGGGCGCCTTCGCCGGCAACAATGCCGCGGCCGAGCTGCTCGGCCTTGCAACGCGGCCCTATCACCAGAAGGCCTACGTCACCTGCCTCGACCTTGGCGAAGCCGGCGCGCTGTTCACGCGCGGCTGGGAGCGCAAGGTCGAGATGGTCGGCGACGTCGCCAAGAAGACCAAGCGGGAGATCAACACCGTCTGGATCTATCCGCCGAAAGCCGAGCGCGCCGCCGCTCTCGCCTCGGCCGACCCGGAGCGTGTGACCGACCTCTAGGCACCTCACACGACATCGACCACGCACCCACGCGCGAGCGCACGGCGGCCTCGGCCTGTCGTGGCTGGACTGCGCTGTAAGCTGAAGGAGATCGAATATGAAAAGTGAAAATGTCGTCATCGTGACGGGAGGCAGCTCGGGCATCGGGCGCGCGGCGGCACTACGTTTCGCCAGACAAGGCGACAAGGTGCTCGTGACCGGCCGCAGTCCCGGCCCTATCGAGGAAACGGTTGCCGAGCATGCAAACATTGCCGGCCTGATTGCCGATGTCGCGTCCGCCGAAGATGCCCGGCGCACAATTGCCAAGGCGGTCGATACCTGGGGCAAGGTCGATGTCCTGGTCAACAACGCAGGCGCAGGTGCAATTCTTCCGCTGGCCGACGCGACGGCCGATCGGATCATGGACATCTTCTCCGTGAATGTGATCGGCCCAAGTCTGCTCGCCGCTGCTGCTCTGCCTCACCTCAGGGCAACACAGGGCACAATCGTCAATGTCTCGAGCACTTTCGGTCACAGGCCGGCGGGCGCGCTGTCCCATTACGCGTCCAGCAAGGCGGCATTGGAGCATTTGACTCGCTGCTGGGCGCTGGAGCTCGCACCGGTCGGTATACGCGTGAACGCGGTCGCTGCGGGGCCCACAGAATCTGGCGCTCTGACTGGCATGATGGGGCTGTCCCTGGAGCAGGCTGCGGCCATCAAGGAGCAGGAGCGCGCGCGCATACCGCTCGGACGGCGCGGCGTTCCGGACGATGTCGCAGAATGGATCGTCCGACTTGCCGGCCCCGCTTCAGAATGGGTGACGGGCCAGGTGATCGCGATCGATGGCGGCTTGGGATTGGCATAGCTGCGCGCATGCTTTGGCAGCAATCACTCGATAGCAACGGCAATCGCTCTGGGGCAGTCGCAGCGCTGATCCGTTAGACCATCACCACAGGCAGACGCTGGGGCTTTTGCAGAACTAAACACCAAGACAGAGCACAGGAGCTTTCAAGATGAACCAGACGATCCGCAACACTCAGGAGACGAACATGAACCTACACAACACCTCATATCCCGCGACATCGCGCCCCGAAGAGCTGGTCCCGTCGCGCTATGCGCTGAAGATCGGCGAGATCGACGTGATGGTGATCAGCGATGGCGTGCTGACGCTGCCGGGCGCGATGCTGGCCCACAACGCCGACCCGGCGGTCCGCGCGGCCTGGCTGAAGGAGATGTTCCTGCCGCCGGATGCGTTCGATTGGGCGCTGAACGTGGTCGTGGTGCGTAGCGGCGGCCAGACCATCCTGGTCGACGCCGGGCTCGGGTCCGATCCGGATCTGCACTTGCCGCGGGCGGGCCAGTTGAGCAAGCGGCTGGAAGCGGCCGGCATCGATCTCGAGTCCGTGACCGACGTTGTGCTGACGCACATGCACATGGACCACATTGGCGGGCTGCTCATCGACGAGGTAAGGGAGCGGCTGCGGCCGGACCTGCGGATCCACGTCGCCGCCGCCGAGGTCAAATTCTGGGAGGCGCCCGATTTCTCCCACGTCTCGATGCCGCCGGGATTCCCGGACGCGCTTCGGGCGACCGCCACGCGGTTCGCGAAGGAGTACCACAACCAGCTGCGCACCTTCGAGGACGAGCACGAGGTGGCGCCCGGCGTGGTGGTCACGCGCACCGGCGGCCACACCCCCGGGCACAGCGTGGTCCGGCTGGCATCGGGCGGCGATCGGCTGACATTCGCCGGTGATGCCGTGTTCACTGTCGGATTCGACCACCCCGACTGGCACAACGGCTTCGAGCATGATCCGGAAGAGGCCGCCCGCGTTCGGGTCCGTCTGTTGCGGGAGCTGGCGGCGAACGAAGAGCTGCTCGTCGCCACCCACATGCCGTTCCCCTCGGTCGGCCGGGTTGCGGTCGACGGCGACCACTTCCGCTGGGTGCCGGCCTTCTGGGACTACTGACCGCGGGTCGGGTCGGAAGCGCGATGACGATCGTCATCGCGCTTTTCGCGCGTCATGACTTGACGCAGGCGCGACGTGCTCACATCAAACGTTTTGCGGCACGCACTTCGGCGATTTCGGCGTCGGGGTGGCTGACGATGGTGGCGAACATGATGCCGCTGATGATGAGCGACCAGACGGTGTCCCAATAGATCCAAAACACGTGCCAGCCTCCGTTCGATTCATTCGCCCGCGGATCAGGTAACGGCAAGGCGAGGCTGCCGTTCCCGGTGCGAATACAGCGCTACTTTTGTTTGGTCGGCGGCGACGCGGGATCGGTTTGGCCGGTGTGGCGCTTTGCCACGACATCCTCGTCACGCTCGCCCTCATGCGGGCGTGGCGGCGGCTTGGGCTGGCCTTGCTGGCCGCCATGCTTGCCACCCATGTCGGGCTTGCCTTCGAGATCGTTTTCGCGGGGCATGCCGGTTCAATGCGCTGGCGCGGCATTGGTTCGCGACAGGGCCGGCTGTTTTCGACCTGTGAACGGGCTCATAGAATCGCCGCTCTTTGCAATGCACGATGGGAGCGTCCCGGTGCATTGCAAATCCCACCGACGGATTGGGCCTGATGCGCAAGCGACTGATCGTCTGGACCATCATGACGTCCGCCCTGGTTGGGGTCGCCGTCTGGAGCGTGCTCGGGCCGCCCGACCGCCCGTCCGGACCGTATCTGCCCTCCCGCACAGCCGCGATGCGCTAACTGTCCCGGCGCGACCGATACAATTTCGGCATCGATCGATCCCAATTGGAATTTGGTGTGGTGGCGCGCCGCCCGCTATCCTCGCCGGCAAAACGACAATGCCGTACCGGCTCTGAGGAGGAGACCATGTTGAGATCGACCCGATGCGTCGCATCGCGCCTGCCGCGCGCTGCGCTCGCCATGACCACCCTCACCTTTCTCGCCCTCATTTCAGGAGTCCACGCCGGCATGGCCGAGACCTTCGCCTATGTCGGCAACGCCGACAGCAACGACATCAGCGTGTTCAAGCTGGCCGCGAACGGCGAGATGACACCGGTGCAGACGGCCGCCTTCAAGGGCGTCGACAAGCCCGGCTCCTCGACGCCGCTCGCGATCACGCCCGACCACCGCGTGCTGATTGCCGGTGTCCGCTCGCAGCCGTATCTCGCCGTGAGTTTTGCGATCGACCCCAAGACCGGCCAGCTCAGCCATATCGGCAACGGGCCGCTCGCCGACAGCATGGCCAATATCGCCGTCGATCACAGCGGCAAGTTCCTGTTCAGCGCGTCCTATGGCGGCAACAAGGTCGCCCTGAATCCGCTGAACGCGAACGGCGTCGCCGGCGAGCCGAAGCAGGTGATCCCGACCGGGCTGAACGCGCACGCCTTCCTGCCCTCGCCCGACAACCGCTTCGCGTTCGCGACCAACCTCGGCTCCGACCAGGTGCTGAGCTTCGCGTTCGATGCCACGGCCGGCACGCTGACGCCGAACGATCCGCCGGCCCACAAGGTGCCGGAGAAATCGGGCCCGCGGCACTTCGTGTTTCACCCGGGCGGCAAGTTCGTCTATCTCCTCCACGAGCTGAACGGCGACGTCGCGGCCTTCACCTATGAGGCCAAGAGCGGCGCCTTGGACGAGATCCAGCGCACCACCGCGCTGCCGGATGGTTTTTCCGGCAAACCTTGGGGGGCCGACATCCACATCACCCCTGATGGCCGCTTCCTCTACGCCTCCGAGCGTACCACCAGCACGCTCACCGCCTACAAGGTGGACGCAGCAAGCGGCAAGCTGACCACGATCGGCAGCGTGCCGACCGAGAAGCAGCCGCGCGGCTTCCACGTCGATCCCTCCGGACGCTACCTCGCCGCGGTCGGCGAGCTCTCCGACAGCATGACGGTCTATGCGATCGACCAGAGCACCGGCGCGCTGGCCAAGCTGAAATCCTACCCCACCGGCAAGAAGCCGAACTGGGTGGAATTCTTGAGCCTGCCGTGAGGCAGGCGCGGCGGAGCTACGTAATCATCCGTAATTTCGGAAGGCCGTGCTTGTAGGCATATCACCGGGCATGGACCGTCAGATCGTCTTCAGGTGCCCCCGGACCGGGATGAATGTGCAGTATCGGCTCGGCGACGAGCCGAGCGATCGCACGCATGTTTCCGTGCCGTGTCCGGCCTGTACGCGCCTGCACCTGATCGATCGTTCTACCGGCAAGCTGCTCGGCGAGCGCCGGAGCGAGGGCCAGCCATTGCCGCGACCGCCGGCGTGACGTTTTTGACGTGGTCCACACCCCATCGACCGCCGCAATCACGCCGCCCCGCCCCCGAAAGGCAGCGAACCTGATCCCCAATCCCGCGACTAATCAATGACTTGCCGCGCCGGCGCGGCATCCCGTTTTGGGGCAACGCGGCCGTAGTCCGGCCCGTTGCCATCTGCTATCGATTGGAGGCATAGAACCCGTGGAATTTCCGATGCGTCATTTGCCCCGCGCCGTTGTTCGAAGCCTGTGTCCCGCAGCCGTCGCCGGCGTGCTCGTCCTCGGTCAATATCCGGCCAGCGCTGCCGATGACGACGCGCCCAAGGGGCCGGCCGTCACGGTGCTGAAAGTCGCAAAATCCTGCTTCTCCGACATTGTCGAGGCCACCGGCAGCATCATCGCGCGGGAGGAAACCTCGGTGCGGCCCGAGCGTCCGGGCCTGAAGGTTACCGACGTGCTGGCGGAAGCCGGTGACACCACCACCGCCGGCCAGGTGCTGGCGCGGCTGGCGCTGCCCGAGGGCGGCACGGTGCAGGTCACCGCACCCGTGGCGGGCGTGATCGCGACGTCGACGGCCCAGATCGGCAATCTCGCCTCGGCCAAGGGCGAGGCGCTGTTCACCATCGTGGCGCGCAGCGAATACGATCTCGTTGGCCTCGTGGCGACCACCGATATGCGCAAGCTCGCGGTCAATCAACCGGCGACGGTGCGGATCGCCGGCGCCGGCGACATCGACGGCAAGATCCGCCGCATCGGCCCGACCGTCGAGCCGAACATCCAGCAGGGCATGGTCTATATCGGCATCTCCTCGCAGAAGCGGCTGCTGCTGAAGGCGAGTGGGCGTGCGCTGATCAAGACCGGGCAGAGCTGCAACGTCGCGGTGCCGCTGACATCGGTGCAATATTCCACCGCCGGCACCGTGGTGCAGGTGATCCGCCGCAACCGCGTCGAGACCAAGCGTGTCGAGGTCGGCTTGATGTCGGGCGGCAATATCGAGGTCCGTGACGGCCTCAACGAGGGCGACGTCGTCGTCGCCCGCGCCGGCGCGCTGTTGCGCGAAGGCGATCCGGTGCGTCCGGTGATGGCGAGCGCGGAAGCGGCGAAGTAAAAGCACGATCGTGCGTCACGCACGCATGCTGTAGGGTGGGCAAAGCGAAGCGTGCCGTGCCCACCATTTTTCCAAGATTTCGATAGAAAGACGTGGGCACGCTTCGCTTTGCCCACCCTACGAGAGCTCGCGAGCCTTCGGAAAAAACTAGCCGCCGGCTGCGCCGAAATGGACGTCTTCGAGCAGTGAGGAGGAGACGGTCGGGACCTGGTCGCCTTCGCTGGCGCGGGAGATGGCGAGGCGGGTCTTGTTGAAGACGCTTTCGGCGCTGCCCCGAGCGTTGAGGTTGTTGAGGAACTCGCTGACCAGCACGCTGTGCTCGCCCTTGCCGTCGTCGACGACCTTGCCGGGCGCGGCCGAGGTGAGGATCAGGGCATTGTCGGACGCGCTGATCGGCGCGAGGCCGTGGCTGTAGGAACGGAAGCGGCGCTCATAGGGATTGCGGCGGGAGGCGTCGACGACGACGAGCTTGGCCTTGGCGCCCTGCTCCTTGATCATGTCGAGCACGCCGTCGATCGAGACACCCTGGCGGCGGACGTCCTTTTCCTTCCAGATCACGGCATCGACCGGCAGCATGTAGCTCTCGCGTCCCGCCTGCACGCCGTAGCCGCCGAAGAACAGCATGACGACGGTGTCGTGCTTGATCCGCGACTTCAGGCGATTGACGGCGCGGACCATGTCGTCCCGGGTCGCGTCTTCCACCATGTCGACGTCAAAACCGTCCTTGCGCAGGGCCGAGGACAGCGCGCGGGCGTCGTTGATCGACTGCGTCAGCGGCGCGCTGGCGTCGGGGTAATGTCCGTTGCCGATGACGAGGGCGAGGCGCGAGGTCTGTCCGATCGAGCCGGTGATCTGGTCGGTCGAGACCGCCTTGGCGGCATCGATCGCACGCATGTTGAGAGCAGCATGGGCGCCGATCACCAGCGAGACCGTGCCGATGAGGGCCGCGGCCAGCGCGATCGTGCGTCTGGAAAGGTCGAGCTGCTTTACATTCATCTCGGTTCGTTTCCTGTGCCAAAGACCAGCCAAGCGCGCGCACACTGTTTGAGTAGCGCGATAGCGTCTTTAGGTTTGAGGGATTGGCCGGGGATGTGCCCCCGAATTGCGCGCAATTTGCGGCGCCGCACCAAACAAACCCTTAACCGGATATCGCCTCCCCGGCAATAGACTGCCCAAAAATTGAGCTAAGTCACTGAATATATTCGTTAATTACTCGGGCCAGATTTGCGTGTTTTCCCCTCCTTGGCCGCTTTCTGAGCCTCAACCATGCAGCCTTCGTGCCGGCCTTTTCCGTGACTTTCATCACATTTGTATTTCCTGCGAATCCGGGTAGCCTTTTCAACGACTTGCAGGGGGTGGCGCGTGGCTGGGCGCGCATGGCCGGCCCCCGGCCAAAACCCGCCAGAGTCCCCGCGACCAGGTATTTCATGAGCTTTCATTATTTCGCCGGCGCCGCCTGCCGGGCGCTGCTGGCGCCGAAGGACGGTCCCTCGCTTTACGACGTCTGCGATCCCGTATTATCGGGCCGAGCCAGCGGCGATCCGCATCTGGCCAAGTTCTACAAGACCGCGCTCGGCAATCCCGCGCTGCGGGTGCTGCTGCGGCGGGCCGGGCTGCCCGAGCTGCGCGACGAAGCCAGGCTGACGGCGCTTCGCGAGGCGCTGGTTCGCGCCCGCGACGAGGCCGAGCCCGACTGGGCGGCGGTCGGCCAGCCGGTCGCCGATCTCGTCGACAGCATCGCGACCGACCATCCCAAGCCGCCGCCGGCGATCTTCACCGGCTCCGCGCCGCCGCAGGCGCAGATCGACGGCGTGATCCGCGATTGCGCGCAGCATCTGCTCGGCTCGTACCGCAAGAACAGCTTTCTGCCGACCTATGCCGCCTTCAACCTGATCGGCGATCCTGACTTTCGTGGGCGCGAGCTGATCATGGCGCTCACCGGCCTCAACGCCCGCGGCTACAAGAATTCCTCGCTGCTGTTCAACCTCGCCCGCGTCTTCATCGCGCGCTCGCCGGCACGGGCCGTCGTCAATCCGCCCTGGCGAGGGGTCGCCGAGCCGATGTGGGAGCCGGTGCAGATCCGGCACCGCTCGGCCTATTACGACGCGTTCTTCATCGAGGCGCTGCTGAGCTATGGCGAGACCGGGCTCGCCTCGCAGTCCGACAAGATCGCGGCCGAGCGCGCCATCGCCGACATGGTGGATTTCTGCGTCAACATCAGCCGCGAGGAGGTCGAGGGCATCGGCGGCGCGCGCTTTGACGTCATCACCGCGCTGGCGCCGGCGCCGCATCCGCGCTTCTCCCGCTACTTCGCGCAGATCAAGCAGGACCTCGGCTTCGGCATCTACGTGCCGGATTGCGACACCACGGCGTGCTCGATCTCGGCGGCGACGCAGGCCGGCTGCCTTGATGCGATCATCGACCAGCCGCTGCTCGACTTCTATTCCGGCTACCAGGTGCGCGCCGGCGTCAACGAACCGCGCGTGACCGTGCCGCTCAATGACAATATCGACTATGAGGGCGGGGTCGCGACCTGGATCGACAATCTCGCGGGCGAACGTCCCTACGGCAACGATCTCGATCCAACGCTCAATCTCGACATTCTCGAGGTGAGCTTTCGCAATCTGGCGCGCTGGAAGGTTTTGGAGACGCCGTCGCGGCTCGCCACGCTGCATCGCATCATCGGCTTCCAGAAGCGGCTGGCCGCGAGCGGCGCCTTCGCCAATCCGCGCTCGCACATCTATTATTTGCCGGAGCTCTACAGCGCCTATTTCGGCCGCTGCTATGCCGCCTTCCTGGCGCTGCCGCTGGCGGCACAGGCCGCGATCGATCCCGCCGGCGATTTCGACTTCATCCGCCATCGCGTGCTGTCCTACGTCAAGGGCGAGCTGATGGCCGCCGAGATGAACGTGTTCGACGCGGCGCTGGCGCTGATCGCGCTCGGCCATCTCGGCGCCGACCCGCGCGCCTTCGCGCCCGCGCTGAACGTGATCGTCGCAAATCTCGGCGAAGGCGGCCGCCGCGGCCCGTTCCGCGCCTATGAGTGGAACAAGATGAAGACGCCGACGCGGATCCTGGTGGGCGGCCCGGAAGTGACGTCGGCCTTCGTGCTGATGGGGCTGGCGGTGGCGCGGCGGGCGATGGCGGGGCGGGAGTAGGTCGTGCCCCGAATACAGGTCTCGTAGGGTGGGCAAAGGCGCCCTTCGCGCCGTGCCCACCACTTCCCCCTTGGAGCCAGAGATCGTGGGCACGCTTCCGCCTTCGCTCTTCGAGCTACGGCGGACAGGTCGCTTTGCCCACCCTACAGGACCATCGCTAGATGACAGGAAGTTGAAAGCTCAACCATCAGGCATGCGCTGGCCCGATGGCCAAAAGCCGACCACAATTGCGCGGTCTATCGAGATTTTCATCACACGCGGACCGGCATGTTGCGAAAATTCCTGATTGCGCTGTCTTTACTTGCCCTCCCGTCGATGGCGCACGCCGCTGACATCACCGGCACGGCAAAGGTCCGCGCCGGCGATGCCGTGGTGATCGGCAACACGCGCATCCGGCTCGGCGGCATCGATGCGCCCGCGGTCGACCAGCTCTGCCTCAACACCAAGACCGAGCGCTGGACCTGCGGCATTGCGGCGCGCGACGAGCTCGCCAAATACGCCGACGGCAAGAACTGGGTCTGCCACACCCGCGCGATCGACCGGCGCGGCCGCACCGTGGCGCGCTGCGAGGTCGGCGGCGAGGATATCCAGAAATGGCTGGTGCGCAGCGGCTGGGCGCTGGCCTACACCCGCATGTCCCACGACTATGATGCAGACGAGAAAGTCGCGCGTGAGGCAAAAGCCGGAATGTGGCAGGGCGCCTTCATCGCGCCCTGGGACTGGCGTGAACGCAACAAGAAGACCACCATCCTCGGCGCGACCAAGCCACCTGACGGCGCGCATGCGGTGCTGCTCGCCTCGGCCTCGGGACCGGTGGCGCCCTCGCCGGACTGCACCATCAAGGGCAACGTCAACAGCGCCGGCGAGTGCATCTTTCACCAGCCGACCAGCCGCTGGTACACCCAGATCAAGATGAAGATCAGCAAGGGCACCCGCTGGTTCTGCTCGGTCGAGGAGGCCGAAGCCGCCGGCTGCCGTGAGACCAAACGATAACCCAGACCTGCGTTTTGGGCGCTTTTCTAAGGCGTCAGCGCCACGTAAAAGCATGAATCAGCGACCCACCGATCTGTTCTCTGGCAATAAGGACTGACAGCAATGACCGTTCGTGCGGGCCGGGAATTTCTGGCCATCCCCGGGCCCACCAACATGCCTGACGAGGTGCTGCGGGCGATGCATCGTCCGGCGATTGACATCTATTCCAAGCAGATGCTCGATCTGACTGAGAGCCTGCTCAGCGATATCTCGAAGCTGTTTGCGACCAAGGGCAAGTCCTACATCTACATCGCCAACGGTCACGGCGCCTGGGAAGCCGCGCTCAGCAACGTGCTGTCGCGCGGCGACAAGGTGCTGGTGCTAGAGAGCGGCCGGTTCGCGATCGGCTGGGGCAATGCGGCAGCCCTGATGGGCGCCGAGGTCGAGGTGCTCAAGGGCGACTGGCGCCGCGCGGTGCGGCCGCACGAGGTCGAGGAGCGCCTGCGCCGCGACAAGGAGCACACCATCAAGGCCGTCGTCGTGGTCCAGGTCGACACGGCCTCAGGCGTGCAGAACGACGTCGAGGCGATCGGCAAGGCGATCAAGGCGGCCGGCCATCCCGCGCTGTACATGGTCGACACCGTGGCCTCGCTCGGCTGCATGCCGTTCGAGATGGACAAATGGGGCATCGATGTCGCGATGTCCGGCTCGCAGAAGGGCCTGATGACGCCGCCCGGCCTCGGCTTCGTCGCCGCCAATGCGCGGGCGCTCGAGGTGCACAAGAAGGCCAATATGTCGACGCCCTATTGGAGCTGGAGCGAGCGCGAGGGCACCGAGAATTATCGCAAATATGCCGGCACCGCGCCGGTGCATCTGTTGTTTGCGCTGCGCCAGGCGATCGACCTCTTGCACGAGGAAGGCCTGGAGAACGCCTTCCGCCGCCACAGCCTGCTCGGCGAAGCCGCGCGCCGCGCGGTTGCCGCATGGTCGGAAGGCCAGGTGCTCGGCTTCAACGTCGCGGAAGCCAGCGAGCGCTCCAACACCGTGACCACCGTGACCATGAGCACCGGCCACGATCCCGCGGTGCTGCAACGCTATTGCAAGGACAAGTGCGGCGTCGTGCTCGGCACCGGCATCGGCGACCTCTCGGGCCAAGCCTTCCGCATCGCCCATATGGGTCATGTCAATGCGCCGATGCTGCTCGGCACGTTAGGGGTGATCGAGATCGGGCTCAACGCACTGAAGATCCCGCACGGCAAGGGCGGGCTGGAAGCGGCGGTCGCGTATCTCGGGGACGAGGTGGCGGCGTAGGCCTCGGCTGTCGTAGCCCGGGTGAGCGAAGCGACACCCGGGATTCGCGCGATAACCCGCATGTCGCTTCGCTCATGCGGGCTACGGCAGATTCGATCGGGGCACACGATACGCCTCGATCTGCGCCTTCAGCTCGTCCAGCGACGCGAGCGGCGTCTTCGGGTCCACCCGGTATTCCCCACTCGCCAGCCATTGCAACACCTTCGCGTCGATCACCGGCGAGTGGTGGATGACGTCGCCGTAATTATCGAGGTCATGAGTCACCACCTTGATCGCACGGAAATCATGCAGGCGCACGTTGGGAAGCTGCGTCAATCGCTGCGCGATGACCGCCGTGAGATCGGTGACGATCTTCAGCGTCGCAGGTGATGCATCGCGCATCGCGACGAATTGCAGGATCGAATAGGGCGGGAAGTAGATGTCGAAGGTCACGTCGGGATGGCGCGTGATCAAGCTGATGGCGTCGCGCTCGAAATGACTGACCATGGCGTCGTAGCCGTAGCCTTCGCCGAGGAAACGGCTGCGCACAGGACTGGTGATGTAGGCGAAGGCGGCGAGCGTCTTTCTTGCGTTGTAGTCTCGCGCAACGTCGAAATCCCGCGGCAGGGCGTAGATGTCGTCAACATCGGGCAGCGCGAATTTAACCGGCAGGAACGGCGCCGCCCGGGTCAGTGGTTCTCGCAGCGGCGGGACGGACCGCAGCAGCGTGAACAGGGATTCCTTGGCCATCGCGGCGCTGAACAGATAGGACGCGATCCCCTTCGCTGTCCCCCGATAGAGATCGACGGACAGGTAGGGATCCGCCTCGATGTCGGCCGCCTCGACAAAGATGAAATCGTCCATCGCCCAGATCACCCGCTTTGCGCCGCGGTCGATGGCCTGCTCCAGCACGAAGGCCTGCTGGCGCGAATTGGAGCCGGTCATGGCCAGCTTGAGCGAGTGCACACCAAGCGCGCGGTCGATGTCGCTCTGGCGGAAATGAATCGCGAGCGAGGTGCCCATGAAGGCGGTTTCGAACGTCTGGCTGCGGATCAGCCCGGCATTCTGCACGCGCGTGTCATCGGAATAGAAGGCGGAGCGCGAAGGGCGAAACAGTTGCAGGGGATCGACGGCGTAGGTGAGCAAGGCCGCACCGAGCACGCATGCGATGCTGGCGAGCAGAAGACGTCTCAACTGTGCGAACGCGCCCTGCATCAGAACCGGAAGTAGATGAATTCGCTGTGGCTGCCGATGCCGAGCAGCCCGAATGCGAGCACCAGCGACGCCGCATAGAGGACCAGCGGCCGCATGCGCCCCGCCCGCAGGGCCTCGCCGACACTGCGGTTGTCATGATCATATCCCATGATGCCTTGCGTGTTCGGCGCCAGCCACACCAGCGCGGCATAGATGGCGATGAGGACGAGCGCCGCGATCTCCTCGCGGCCGAGCACGATATGCGAGGGATCGGCCATGGCGTGGAGAACGCGTAGCGCCCAAGTCACGCTCTCGGCGCGGAAGAACACCCAGGCGACGACGACAGCCAGGAACGTCAGCGCTGCTCCGGCGACGCGGGCCGGGCGCGCGAGAGCAGACGGAATGGTCGGCACCAGCACATTGAAGGCATGGTTGGCGCAGAGATAGGTGCCGTGCAGGGCGCCCCAGATGACAAAAGTCCAGGCCGCGCCGTGCCAGAGCCCGCCGAGCAGCATCGTGATCAGCAAATTGACATAGCGCAGCACGCGTCCCCTGCGGTTGCCGCCGAGCGGAATGTAGAGATAGTCGCGCAAGAATTGCGACAGCGTCATGTGCCAGCGCCGCCAGAACTCGATGATGCCAGTGGCCTTGTAGGGCGAGTTGAAGTTCACCGGCAGGAAGATGCCGAACATCAACGATATTCCGATCGCCATGTCGGAATAGCCGGAGAAGTCGAAATAGAGCTGGAAGGTGTAGGCGAGCGCACCCAGCCAGGCCTGATCGAAGCTCGGCGAGCGCGCCTCGAAGGCGAGCGCGACCAGCGGCTGGATGCCATCGGCAAGGCAGGTTTTCTTGAACAGGCCGATGGCGAAGATGATGATTCCGCACAGAATGAGATGCGGGTCCGGGCGCTTGGTTTCCTTCCGCGCGAATTGCGGGATCATGTCCTTGTGGTGGAGGATGGGCCCTGCGATTAGATGCGGGAAATAGGTCACGAACAGCGCGTAGTGCGGCAGCGCGTAAGCCGCGACCTGGCCGCGATAGGCATCCACCAGGAACGCGATCTGGGTGAAGGTGTAGAAGGAGATGCCGACCGGCAACAGGATGTGGACCGCGGCATGCGTGCCGAACAGCGTATTGATGTTCTCGGTGACGAAGCCGGCATATTTGAAGATGCCGAGTACGAGCAGATCGCCGATAACGCCAAGCGCGAGCGCCGCCCTTCGTCGCGACGGGCCGAGCTTCGCCACGATCAAGAAATGGCCGACACCGTAGTTGAAGGCGATCGACAGCAGCAACAGAGCCACGAACTGCCAGCTGCCGATGGCGTAGAAGGCGAGCGAGGCCAGCGCCAGCCAGACCACCGGCGTCAGATTGCTGCGCCGCCCGAGCCAGAAATAACCGGCCAGCACGGCCGGAAGGAACAGCAGGATGAACGGGTAAGAATTGAACAGCATCAGGTGGACCGGCGGCGGGATGTAACCCTCAAAGCATACAAGTGGCGGATCAACAACCCGGTGACTTGGTGCAGTCCTCGGCGCAGACGCGCTGGCAATTCGTGGAATCGGGACGATATAAGGGAACGCGGAGCGCCGCGGATACGCATCTGAACGAGGATCGAGTGACACAAGCCAAAACACCTTCCCAGCCCCCCGTCGCCCCGCGCCGGCCGCATTCGTTCACGCGGCACGGCATTACCGTGACCGACGACTATGCCTGGTTGAAGGACGACAAATGGCAGGAGGTCCTTCGCGATCCCAAGGTGCTCGATCCCGACATCCGCAAATATCTCGATGAAGAGAACGTCTACACCGAGAGCCTGCTCGGCCACACTGCAACGCTCCAGAAGACGCTGGTGCGCGAGATGCGCGGGCGGATCAAGGAGGACGATTCCAGCGTGCCGTCGGCCGACGGTCCTTTCGCCTATTTCCGCCGGTTTCGCGAGGGCGGGCAGCACGAGCTGTTCGGCCGCATGCCGCGCGAGGGCGGTGACGGCGAGATCGTGCTCGACGGCGACGCACTCGCCAAGGACCACAAATATTTCAAGTTCGGCGGCAGCCGGCACTCGCACGATCACAATCTGCAGGCCTGGAGCGCCGACACCAAGGGCTCCGAATATTTTACGATCCGCGTCCGCGACTGGGCCACCGGCAAGGACTTTGACGACCTCGTCGAGGAGACCGACGGCGGCATCGTCTGGGCCGCGGACTGCAAGAGCTTCTTCTATGTGAAGCTCGACGACAATCACCGCCCAATGCAGGTGTGGCGGCACAAGCTCGGCACCAGGCAGGCCGACGACACGCTGGTCTATGAAGAGCAGGATTCCGGCTGGTTCACCCATCTGCACGAAAGCACCAGCGGCCGCTTCTGCGTGATCGCGGGTGGCGACCACGAAACATCAGAGCAGCGGCTGATCGATCTCGCCCATCCCGAGGCGCCGCCGCGCCTCGTCGCGGCGCGCGAGGAAGGCGTGCAATATTCGCTGGCCGACCGCGGCGATCAGCTCTTCATCCTGACCAACGCCGACGATGCTATCGACTTCAAGATTGTCACCGCGCCGCTTCTCGCGCCCGAGCGCAAGAACTGGCGGGATTTGATCCCGTATCGGCCCGGCATCTACATCATCGATCTCGATCTCTATGCCGGTCATCTGGTGCGGCTGGAGCGCGCCAATGCGCTGCCGTCGATCGTGATCCGCGATCTCGCCTCAAACGAGGAACATGCCATCGCCTTCGACGAGGCCGCCTATTCGCTGGACACGATGGGCTCCTACGAATTCGACACGACGAATTTGCGCTTTTCCTATTCGTCGATGACGACGCCGTCGGAGGTGTACGACTACGACATGGTCAAGCGCACGCGCACCTTGCGCAAGCGCCAAGAGATCCCGTCCGGCCATGACGCGGCCGATTACGTCACGACGCGCATCATGGCGAAGGCGCAAGACGGCGCCGAGGTGCCGGTGTCGATCCTCTATCGCCGTGGGCTCAAGCTCGACGGCTCGGCGCCGCTGCTGCTCTACGGCTACGGCTCCTACGGCATGGCGATGCCGGCCTCGTTCAGCGCCAACCGCCTGTCGCTGGTCGACCGCGGTTTTGTTTACGCCATCGCCCATATTCGCGGCGGCGCCGACAAGGGCTGGGGCTGGTATCTTGACGGCAAGCGCGAGAAGAAGACCAACTCGTTCGACGATTTCTCAGCCAGCGCCCGCGCGCTGATCGATGCGAGATACACTAGCGCCAAGCGCATCGTCGGCCATGGCGGCTCGGCCGGCGGCATGTTGATGGGCGCGGTCGCCAACCGCGCCGGCGAATTGTTCGCCGGCATCGTCGCCGAGGTGCCGTTCGTCGACGTGCTCAACACCATGCTCGACGACACGCTGCCGCTGACGCCGCCGGAATGGCCGGAATGGGGCAACCCGATCGAGAGCGAGAAGGATTTTCGCACGATCCTGTCCTATTCGCCATACGACAATGTCGCCGCGAAGGCGTATCCGGCGATCCTGGCGATGGGCGGCTTGACCGATCCGCGCGTCACCTATTGGGAGCCCGCCAAATGGATCGCGCGCCTGCGCGCCACCATGCGCGACGGCGGCCCGGTTCTCTTGCGCACCAACATGGGCGCCGGCCATGGCGGCGCCTCGGGGCGGTTCGACCGACTGGATGAAGTCGCGATCGTCTATGCGTTTGCGCTGTGGGCGGCCGGGATGGCGGAGGCTGGGGTGTAATCTTGTAGGGTGGGCAAAGGCGCGCCGCGCCGTGCCCACCATCTCTCAATAACTATGGCGAGGTGGGCACGGCGCGCGAAGGGCGCGCCTTTGCCCACCCTACGGCAGACTGGCTCGTGGCGACGACCTCACACCGCCCCGTGCGCCTCGACATACAGCGCATACACGGAATGGCTGCTGGCCATGTAGAGGCGGTTGTTCTTGGGGCCGCCGAAGCAGAGATTGGCGCAGCGCTCGGGCAACCTGATGAAGGCGAGCGGCTTGCCGTCCGCGTTGAACACCATCACGCCGTCGAGATCTTCTGGCCTCGCCTTGAGCTGAAACACCTTGCGGCCGCCGACATCGGTGGGCTCGCCCTGCAGCGCGCCGTTGGAGCCCCAGCCGCACCAAAGATTGCCGTCGCGATCGACGCGAAAACCGTCGAGCGAGCCCTGGTCGGCGGCGTCGATCAGCTTGGTCTTGCCGCTGAGGGTGCCGTCATCGCCGACATTGTAGCTCCAGATGCTGCGGTTCGGCGTGCCCTTCCATTCGACGATGTAGAGCTTCTTCTCGTCCGGCGAGAAGGCGAGGCCGTTGGGATTGACGAGGTCGGTGAGCACCGCGCTGATCTTGCCGTCCTTGGCAAGGCGATAGACGTTGCTGGTGGCCTGCTCGGGCTTTTCCTTCTTGCCCTCCCACTCGCCATTGATGCCGAACAGCGGATCGGTGAACCAGATGCTGTCGTCGGACTTCACCACGATGTCGTTCGGCGCGTTCAGCCGCTTGCCCTCGAACTTGTCGGCGAGCACGGTGATCTTGCCGTCCTTCTCGGTGCGCGTGATGCGGCGGGTGACGGAATGCTCGCAGGTGACGAGGCGGCCCTGGCGGTCGCGCGCATTGCCATTGGCGTAATTGGCATTGGCGCGGAACACGCTGGTCTGCCCGGTCTTCTCGTCGAACTTCATGATCCGGTTGTTGGGAATGTCGGAGAACAGGAGATAGCCACCCTCGGGGAAATAAGCGGGGCCTTCGGCCCAGCGGAAGCCGGTCGCGACCTGCTCGACCGTCGAGGAATAGATCCGGTATTTTGCGAAGCTGGGATCGAGGATCTGGACGGCGGGATCCGGATAGCGCTGGTTCGGCGTGAATGGGAACGATTGCGCGCCGGCGGCGCGGGCGAGCAGCGTGGATGCCATTGCTGCGCCAGCGCCGGCCATGAGGTTACGTCGCGTGAAATTCATGAAGTCCTCCCTGCTTGTTAAAAGGCCGGCACTTGATGCGGCCGGCCTGTGCTTGACGTGACCTGCTCTCGGCCTTAGCGGCCGTTCTTCTTCCGCCATTCGGCAAAATCAATGAGCGTCTGCGGATCGGTCGCGGGATAGAGACCGAAAATGCCGCGGCCCTTGCCGACTTCCTCGGTGACGAAATCCTCGAACGCGGTCATCTCAAACGTTTCGTTGGCGATCTCGTCGGCCAGATGCGCGGGGATCACGATGACGCCGTCGGCATCGCCAAGGATGACGTCGCCGGGAAACACCGGCGCGTCGCCACAACCGATTGGGACGTTGATCTCGATCGCCTGGTGCAGCGTGAGATTGGTCGGCGCCGAGGGGCGGTGATGATAGGCGGGAATGCCGAGCTTGGCGATCTCGGCGGAATCGCGAAAGCCGCCGTCGGTGACGACGCCGGCGACACCGCGTTTCATCAGCCGCGTCACCAGGATCGCACCAGCCGAGGCCGCGCGCGCGTCCTTGCGGCTGTCCATCACCAGCACGGCACCCGGCGGGCAATCCTCGACCGCCTTGCGCTGCGGATGCGAGCGGTCTTTGAACACATCGATGGTGTTGAGATCCTCGCGCGCCGGCATGTAGCGCAGCGTGAAGGCCTCGCCGACCATGGTGGGCTGGTCGGCGCCCAAGGGGTGCACGTCCTGGATCATCTGGATGCGCAGGCCGCGCTTGAACAAGGCGGTGGCGACGGTGGCGGTCGAGACGGATTTGAGCTTGGTGCGGGTGGCTTCGCTGAGTTTTGTCATGTCGTCGTCCCTAGTAAATCGACGGCTCGCCGATCGGCGCGCCGAAATCGGTCTCGAGAAAGTCGAAGTCGCAGCCGTCATTGGCCTGCTTGATGTGTTTGGTGAACATCCAGCCATAGCCGCGCTCGAAGCGGCGCTCGGGCTGCTTCCAGGCGGCGCGGCGCTTGGCGAGCTCGGCTTCGCTCACATCGAGATTGATGGTGCGGGCGGCGACGTCGAGCGTGATGCGGTCGCCGTTCTGCACCAGCGCCAGCGGGCCGCCGATGTAGGACTCGGGCGAGACGTGCAGGATGCAGGCGCCATAGCTGGTGCCGCTCATGCGCGCATCCGAGATGCGCACCATGTCGCGCACGCCCTGCTTCACGAGTTTTGTCGGGATCGGCAGCATGCCCCATTCCGGCATGCCGGGCCCGCCTTGCGGCCCCGCATTGCGCAGGATGAGGATGTGGTCCTCGGTCACGTCGAGATCGGGATCGTCGACCGCTTTCTTCATCGATGGGTAATCGTCGAACACCAGCGCGGGACCGGTGTGCTTGAGGAAGCGCGGCGCGCAGGCGCTCGGCTTGATGACGCAGCCGTCGGGCGCGAGATTGCCCTTGAGCACGGCGAGCGCGCCTTCCTTGTAGATGGGGTTGTCGATGCCGCGAATGACGTCGGCATTGTGCACTTCGGCGCCGTCGATGTTTTCGCCCAGCGTCTTGCCGGTCACCGTGATGCAGTCGAGATGCAGATGCGGCTTGATCTGCCCCATCAGCGCCGGGAGGCCGCCGGCATAGAAGAAGTCTTCCATCAGATAGGTGTCGCCGCTCGGCCGGACGTTGGCGATCACGGGCACCTTGCGGCTCGCGATCTCGAAATCATCGAGCCCGATGTCCTGGCCGGCGCGGCGCGCCTGCGCGATCAGATGGATGATCGCGTTGGTCGAGCAGCCCATCGCCATCGCGACCGCAATGGCGTTCTCGAAGGCCTTTCGGGTCTGGATGGTCTTCGGCGTCAGATCCTCCCAGACCATCTCGACGATGCGGCGGCCGCATTCACTGGCCATGCGGATGTGGTTGGCGTCGGCGGCCGGAATCGAGGAGGCCCCCGGCAGCGTCATGCCGATCGCTTCCGCAATCGCGGTCATGGTCGAGGCCGTTCCCATGGTCATGCAGGTGCCGTAGCTGCGGGCGATGCCGGCTTCGATATCGAGCCAGTCCTTGTCGGAGATCTTTCCGGCGCGGCGCTCGTCCCAGTATTTCCAGCCGTCCGAGCCGGAGCCGAGCGTCTTGCCCTTCCAATTGCCGCGCAGCATCGGGCCGGCCGGCAGGTAGATCGCCGGGATGTTCATCGAGGTCGCGCCCAAGAGCAGCGCGGGCGTGGTCTTGTCGCAGCCGCCCATCAGCACCACGCCGTCGACGGGATGGCTGCGCAGCAATTCCTCGGCGTCCATCGCCAGCAGATTGCGATAGAGCATGGTGGTGGGCTTGAGCAGCGATTCCGACAGCGACAATGCCGGCAGTTCGATCGGAAAGCCGCCGGCCATCAGGATGCCGCGCTTGACGTCGTCGACGCGCGACTTGAAGTGCATGTGGCAGGGTTGCGCGTCCGACCAGGTGTTGAGAATCGCGATGATCGGGCGATCCTTCCACTCCTCCGGCGCGTAGCCCATCTGCATGGTGCGGGAGCGATGGCCGAACGAGCGGAGATCGTCGGGCGCGAACCAGCGCGCGCTGCGGAGCTGGTCGGGCGTGATTTTCTTCTTGATCATGATTGGGTGCCCCATTTCTGGACGGTGTTCCGCTCGATGGCGCGGAAGATCAGGTTCTCGACAAAGAGCCCGATGATAATCACCGTCAAGAGGCCTGCGAAGACCGCAGGTATGTCGAGCAGATTGCGGTTCTCGAAGATGAACCAGCCGAGCCCGCCCTGGCCCGAGGACACGCCGAATACCAGCTCAGCCGCGATCAGCGTACGCCAGGCAAAGGCCCAGCCGATCTTGAGGCCGGTGAGGATCGAGCCGAAGGCCGCCGGGATGAGGATCTTGGCGACATAGGGCAAGCCGCGCAGGCCGTAATTGCGGCCGACCATACGCAGCGTGTTGGAGACGCTCTTGAAGCCGGAATGGGTGTTGAGCGCGACCGGCCACAGCACCGAGTGGATCAGCACGAAGACCAGGCTGCCATTGCCGAGGCCGAACCAGATCAGCGCGAGCGGCAGCAGCGCAATCGCCGGCAACGGGTTGAACATCGCCGTCACGGTCTCGAGGAAATCGGTGCCGATGCGGGTCGAGATGGCGAGAATGGTGAAGATTGCGGCCAGTACGATGCCGGCCGAATAGCCCATGAACAGCACTTTCAGCGACGCCCAGGCCCGCATCGGAATGGTGCCGTCCTTGACGCGCTCGAACAGCGTGACCGCGGTATCGTGCAGCGTCGGGAACAGCAGGGGATTGTCGAGGGCGACGCCGTAGGCCTCCCAGACCGCCGCCAGGAACAGGATGATGACGGACTTGCGGACGAAGCCGTCGTTCCACAACAGCTCGAGCACGCTGAGCTTGCGCTCGACTTCGCCCGCACCGGTGGCCGCGGCTGTCGTGCCGCGCAGCAGAATTCTTGCCTCGCCCATGACCGGCTCCTTCAATGCGCGGTTGCTTCGGCGGCGAATAGGAGATCGTGGATCTCCTTCTCGAGCCGCCCGGCGCTGCCGTCCTCGTTCGAGACCTTGTCGACATCGATCACCTCGGCCTTGACCCGGCCGGGATGCGGCGACAGCAGCAGGATGCGGTTGCCGATGCGAATCGCCTCCGCGATCGAATGGGTCACGAACAGCACCGTGAATTTGGTCTCGCTCCAGAGCTGGAGCAATTCATCCTGGCAGGTCCGGCGCGTCAGCGCGTCGAGCGCCGCGAACGGCTCGTCCATCAAGAGGATATCAGGCTCCATCGCCATGCCGCGCGCGATCGCGACGCGCTGTTTCATGCCGCCGGAGAGCGTATGCGGATAGGCGTCGACCACGCGGGTGAGGCCGACCTTCTCGATATAGGCGCGAGCCTTCGCCTCGGCGTCCCTGCGCGACAGCTTTCGCGCGGTGAGCAGCGGAAACATCACGTTGGCGAGCACGCTCTTCCAGGGCAGGAGCTGGTCGAACTCCTGGAAGATCATCATGCGGTCGGCGCCGGGACCGTGGATCTCGCGATCGCCGATCGTCATGCGGCCCTCGCTCGGGCTCATATAGCCGCCGACGGCCTTGAGCAGGGTCGACTTGCCACAGCCGGAGGGACCGAGCAGCACGAAGCGGTCGGACTTGTCGACCGTAAAGCTCACCCTCTCCGTGGCGGTGACGACGGCGCTGGAGGTCTTGTAGCGCAGCGTCACGCCGCTGACATCGAGCAGCGCCATCAGTTGCCCTTCAGATCGTGCGCGACGGGAAGATAATAATCGGTCCACGCCTTGGGCTGATTCTTCAGCGTGCCGGTCTTGAACAGATGCGCGGCGAATTTCATCGTGCCCTGCGGCTCGAGATTCCACTCCATCATGCCGGGCTCCTTGAGGAGATCGAGCAGCTCTTCGACCGAGGTCTTGTCGCCGGTGATCTCCTTGTAGATCTCGACCGCCTGCTTGGTGTCACTGCGGATCAGATCCTGCGCTTCCTTGGTGGCGTCGCGCACGGCCTGGATGATCTTCGGATTGGCGTCGGCAAACTTGGTCGTGGTGAAGAACTGGGCCTGGCTGAGCGGCCCGCCCATCACGTCCGGCGACGACAGCACGATATGCGCGCCCGGCACGTTCTTCAGCTCCAGGAAGGTGAAGGGCGGGATCGAGAAGTGGGTGTGCACTTCGTGCTTGGGGTTGGACAGCGCCGCATAGGCGTCGGGATGGCCGAGCTGCACCGTGTTGGCATCGAGCTTCGACCATTGGTCGGCGCCAAAAGCCTCGGCGGCCGCGATCTGCAACACGATCGCCTGGGTCGAGACCTTCACGGTCGGCACCGCAATCTTGTCGCCGGGGCCGAAGTCCTTGATCGACTTGATGTTGGCATCGCGGCTGATCAGCGTCATCGGCTGCGCCGAGGTGGCGACGATGCCCTTCACGCCGCCGCGGGTGCGGTCCCACAGCAGCAGCAAATTGCCGGTGCCGGTGTTGAGGATGTCGACGCCGCCCGCGAGCAGCGCGTCGGTCTGCGCGCCGCCGCCGGAGAAAGTGATCCATTTGGTGGTGACGCCCGAGACGCCGAGAGAAGCTGCGTGCTTCTCGATCAGCTTCAGCTTCTCCATGATGTGGCTCGGCATGTAGAAGATGCCGGGCTGGCGCGACAGCGCGATCTCGGATTTCTGCTGGGCATGCGCAGCGTTTGCCGTGAGGGCTGCGGCGATCAGGATGGCGGCCGCAAGCTTGCTGCGAAGATGCGTGATCATTGTTGTGTGTTTCCTCCGGTCATCGTCGAGCTGCGTTGACGCTATTGATGCACTAATATATTAGTGCATCAAAGGCAAGCCCGCAGGATCCGCGATGGAATCACCCCACCCCGCGCCGCGCGCGGCACCACGACCCGCCGCCCGGCTCGATCGCGGCCGTCAAGCCGCACCGCAGGTGTTCGAGCGGTTGCGCAATGCAATCATCGCCCTCGAACTGCCGCCGGGCGCCCCGCTGTCACGCGCCGAGCTTGCCGGCCAGTTCGGTGTCAGCTCGACCCCGGTGCGCGATGCCTTGATGCGGCTCGAGGAAGAAGGCCTGGTCGACGTATTTCCGCAGCATGCGACCGTGGTCAGCCGGATCGACGTCGATCGCGCGCAACAGGCGCATTTCCTGCGTCAGGCGCTGGAGCTGGAGATCGTCCGCCTGCTCGCAACCCGTCCCGACGCGACCCTGATCGTGCGCCTGGATCAGGCCATCGCATTGCAGCAGCAATTCGCCAAGGCCGGCGACTTCGAGGCCTTCATGGCCGGCGACAACGATTTTCACGCCCAGCTCTACACCGCCGCCGGCAAGCAGGATCTGTGGACATTGGTGCGCAGCCGCAGCGGACACAGTGACCGGCTGCGCCGGCTGCACCTGCCCTCGCCCGGCAAGGCCCAGAACATCGTGCGCCACCACAAGCTGATCACGCGCGCGATCGAGGCGGCAGACGCCGAGGCTGCGCAACAGCACCTGCGCAAGCATCTGTCCGGCACGTTGAGCGAGCTCGACCGGATCCGGAGCGACTATCCGGAGTATTTGACGGATTGATCAGGCCGCGTCGCGACAGTTGCGCCGTTCCGGCCCGCGATAACTGGCATCGCTGCTATTGCGGCGGTCCATCGGGCCGGTGCGCAGCCTGACGAAGAAGGCCTGGACCTCGGTGGCGAGGCGTTCGGCCGCCCCCGCGACGTGGTTCGCGGCCCCCATCACCTCGTCGGCCGAGCGATTGGTTTCCGCGATGGCGCCGGACACCGTGCCGATGCTGGTTGCCAGCGTCTGCGTCCCCGACGCCGCCATCTGGACGTTCTGCGAGATCTCGCGCGTGGCCGCGCCCTGCTCTTCCACGGCGCTGGCGATCGCCGCGGTTACCTCGTCGATCCGGCGCATGGCGGTTGCGACCTCCTTGACCGAGGCGACTGCGCTACCCGTCGAGTTCTGGATCGCGGCAATGTGCTGGGCGATCTCCTGCGTCGCATTGCGGGTCTGTTCGGCCAGCGCCTTGACCTCGGACGCGACCACGGCAAAGCCGCGACCGGCCTCGCCGGCGCGCGCGGCTTCGATCGTGGCATTGAGCGCCAGCAGGTTGGTTTGGGCCGCGATCGCCTCGATCAGGTCGACCACCGAGCTGATGCTCTGCGCGGCGTGCGCGAGCCCTTCGATCTCGCTCTCCGAACGTACAGTCACCTCGCCCGCGGTGCGCACGGTCGTGTTGGACAGCTCGATCTGCCGGCCGATCTCGACGATGGAGCCCGCGAGCTGCTCGGCCGCCGCGGCGACGGTCTGGACGTTGACCGCGGTCTGTTCGGAGGCGGTCGCTGCGGACGCGGCTTGGCTCGTCGCTTGTTTGGCGATGCCGCCGAGGCTCTCTGCGGTCTGACGCATGGTGCCCGCATTCTCCCCGACGAGCGCGAGCAGGTCGCGCGAGGTCGCACGAAAGTCCTCGACCGCGTCCTCCATGTTGCGGTTGGCTGCTTCGCGCGCCTCCGCCTCGCGCGCGAGAGACGCCGCCGCCTGCTGCTGGGCAATCACATTGTCGCGGAATTTGGCCACCGCCTGCGACACCACGCCGATCTCGTCGCCGCGCTCGGCCGTCCTGAATTCGACGCTGGTGTCGCCGCCGGACAGGCGCGCGGAATCGCCCACCAGTTCGACGATCGGACGAGTGATGGAGCGCGCGACCAGGATCGCGATCGCCGTCCCGAGCGCAAGCCCTGCGGCAAGCAAAATCCATTGCAGAAGGAGCAGCCTCTCGACCTCGTCGGCCACGTTGCGGGCGTCGTCGGCGAGCCTCGACTGTTGATCGCTCTTGAGACCGCCGGAGCGCTTGCCATCAGCGTCCTTGCGACCGTCGAGCAGATCGAGGATCCGAGCAGCGCGCGGCGCGGCCTCGGTAGACAGGATGAAGACCGGTATATTCCATTGCGGCCTCTGGCGGATCGCGAAGATCTTCTGCGGCAGCGGGCTGAAGGCCTCGTTCGCTTTGGCGATGGCCCGGTAAGCGATCGCCTGCCGTTGGGTGAGCAGATCCGCCTGGGCGCCAACCGCTGCAAGCGCGGCACTAAAGGTCGCCAGCGGCTTTTCGAACTTGTCACGATCGGCAGCCTCGCCCGAGGCCACGTACAGGCGCAATTGCGATCCCGCGGCGGCAAGATTGCCGCGCACGTCGGCAAACGTCTTGAGCAGGCGCTTGCGCTGCGGGGTCGCCTCCAGCGCCTCCTCCTCGTCGATCATGCCGGTGATCTCGGCGAACATGGCCGCAATCAGCGGCGCGGCTTCCTTCGCCAGCAATTCGCTCGCCGGATAGGCCGAGGGGGTGAAGGCGGCTGCTTCGGCCTTGTCCTGGGCCTCGCGGAATTCCGCCATCAGCGCCCTAGCTTCGCTCCAATTGGCCTTGTTCTGGGAGCTGGAAAAGCCCTCCGCCATGCGGTCGACTGCGGCGGCCGTGCGATCCAACTCGGCCCAGACGGCGGCCCGGTCGCGCTTGCCCTGCACATCGCCCGTCAGCAGATAGCCGCGCAGCGTCGAAAGCGTTGAATAGAGATTGCCGACGAGCTCCGTGCTCGCGATCGCGACTGGCGCGCGTTGATCCACGACCGCCCTGATCCGGGACGAAATGTCCGAGACGGCGGCAACGGTGTAGATCACGGTCGCTGCGAGCAGGCCGCAGATCAACGCAAAGCCGCCGAGCAGCCGGGTGCGAATTCCGGTGTCCGCGATCGATTTGAACATGAGAGGTTCTCGTGCTGATGGCCGGTTGGGGGTGGCCGGCTACGTCGGGTCCAGAATGCCGAAATGAAATGCGCGAAGTACCGCTATGGAAACTATCGGAGATTGTAGTCCGCTGCCTTTTAATCGATGGTGAAGGCTGGGTTCCGTACAACTACGGCGAGAAGAATATCTCCGCGTTCGGAACCGAAGTTTTGGGCTCCATATGCACGTAAGCGTGCGTACCGGTCCCCAAGCCCGTCATCCCCCGCGGTGCCAGGAACCTACAGTCGCAGCAAACGCGAAGTGCTTGCAGCCCGAGCGGAATCCGCGCAACAATTTCATCTTTGACGGATTTGATTTGCGGTTGGTGGGATCTCCATCCAGCCCGGAGGAATTCAGACGTGGCCAACATCCTGATCGTGGATGACGACCCGGCCGTGCAGATCACGATCCGGCTGCTCCTCGAGAGGGCCGGTCATCACGTCACCGTCGCCGGCGACGGCCGCAAGGGACTTGCGCTGTTCGAGGCGGGCCGGTTCGATCTGCTGTTTCTCGACATCTTTATGCCCGGCATGGACGGGCTGGAGACGATGCGTCACATCCGGGCGCTGGTCCCGGCCATTCCGATCATCGTCATTTCCGGCCGCTCGGCCACGCCGGACGCCTATGCTGAGCCGGACTTCCTGAAGATGGCGACCAAGCTCGGCGCCGTGGCAAGCCTGCAAAAGCCCTTTCGCGCCGGTGCCTTGCTCGCCGCCGTCGAAGGCTGCCTGAAGGCGGCACGGCCGGAGGCCCCCGATGTCAGCACCGGCAGCCGATGAGAAGGAGATTCATTCCATCCCAGGCCAGAACAGGCGCGGCCATTCGGCAAACGGCGTGAATATCCCCATGACGCTTGCAACGCGGCTTGCCGTCGCGATGATCCTGCTGGTGGCGGTGACGGTGGCCGCAGTCGGCTGGCTGGGCTATCGCAACACCACCCAGGCCGTCATTCCCAGGGTTCTGGAGCGGGTCGAAGCCCAGTCACGCCTGCTCGCCGCCAACCTCGAATCCTACGTTGCCGGCGTCCGGGGCGACCTGATCGGCTATCGCTCCGCCGCGGCCATCAACGGCCTGATCCGGGCTCGCCTCGGTGGCGGAATCGACCCGCTTGATGGCGTCTCGGAACAAACCTGGCGCGAGCGAATCGCGGCGCGGCTTGCGGCCGAAATCGACGCCAAGCCGAGCTACAGCCAGTTTCGAATCATCGGCCTGGACGACAACCAGCGGGAACTCGTCCGTGTCGATCGCTCCGGCCCGAACGGCACGGCACGGATTGCCCCCAATGCCGAACTGGAGCGCAAGGGCGAGCGGACTTATTTCGAGGACACGATCCGACTGGCGCCGGGCGAGATCTATGTCTCGCCCATCGACCACGCCACGCGTCAGGGGGGCACCACGGAGGCGCACATTCCGACGTTACGCGTCGCGACCCCGCTGTTCACGCCCGACAACAGGCCGTTCGGCATCATCATCGCCAACATCGACATGCGGCCGGCGCTCGATCGCATTCGCGCGACGGTGACGTCGGGGGGAATGATTTACGTCGTGAATTCGCGCGGCGACTATCTCCTCCATCCTGACCGTACGCGCGAATTCGGCGCGGCGCCCGATCGCCCCAACGACTGGCGCAAGGATTTTCCCTATTTTGCGGCCCTGACAGGCACGCGGGAGGGATCGACACGGCTGTTGACCGACGATTCGGGCCGGCCCAGCGGCGCGGCGATCGCGCCGGCGCTGCTCGTCGGCAAGGAATGGGTCGCAATCATCGAGGCGATTCCCTCCCCCGTCTTCGGCATCGTGCCGTCCGCCATCCAGAGGACATCCCTGCTCGTCGGCGCGCTTGCGATCCTCGCCGCGGCCTCTCTCGCCATATTCGTGGCACGCTCGTTGACGCGACCGATCGGCCGCCTGACCGCGGCGGTGGAGGCCATCGGCGGCGGGCGCGCCGCGGACATACCGGTCGACGCCAGCGGCGAGACCGGCGTGCTGGCGCGCGCTTTCGCCCACATGGTGGAAGAGACGCGGGTGAAGACCGCGGCGCTCGAACGCGAGATCGAGGAGCATCGCCGCACCGAGGCCGCGCGAAGCCATCATGAAGCGCGCGAGCGCTTGTTCAGCGCCGCGGTGGAATCCTCCGACGATGCGATCGTGATGCAGACGCTCGATACCGTCATCACGGGCTGGAATCCGGCCGCCGAGCGCCTGTACGGGTATTCGGCGGACGAGGCGATCGGACAATCCACCGCGATCATCGTGCCCGCCGAGCGCCGCGAGCAGGGCAAGGACATTTTGGAGCGGATCGCCCGGGGCGAGCCGATCGAACGCTTCGAGACGGTGCGCCTGCGCAAGGACGGCACACAAGTCGAGATCTCACTCAGCCTCTCACCGATCAGAGGGCCGTCGGGCGAGGTCATCGGTGTCTCCGGATCTGCGCGCAGCCTGACCGAGGCGCGGCGGGCCGAACGGGCGCTGCAGCACCAGCTCGAGGAGCGGCGGCAGATCTTCGAGACGTCGCAAGACCTGATCATGATCATGGACGCGCGCGGCCATATCGCGCAGATCAGCCCGAGCAGCGAGGCCATTCTCGGCTACCGGCCGCAGGAGATGATCGGCCGCAGTGGCGCCGACTTTATTCATCCCGACCATCTGGAGCAGTCCCGCGAGGACATGCGCGCGATGCGGCGCGGCGAACATCCCAAGCTCGCCGATACCCGCTGCTTCCACAAGAACGGGCACGAAGTCTGGTTGTCCTGGCTCGGCAACTGGTCCGAGGGGGCTCGACGCTTCTTCTTCATCGGGCGCGACATGACGGAGGCGCGCCTCGCGCAGGAATCGCTGCGCCAGAGCGAGCGGCTCGCCCGCAACATCGTCGAGACTTCGCTCGACGCCTTCATCCAGACCGACGAGACCAGCAGCATCCTGAACTGGAACTCGCAGGCCGAACAGCTGTTCGGCTGGCGCCGCGACGAGGTGCTGGGCAAGAGCACGATCGACCTCATCGTCGCCGAGAGCGAACGCGACAGGGTCAGAGCGGGCCTGAAGCAGTTTTTGGAGAGCGAGGACGGCAGGTCACTGAACCGACGCCGCGAGCTGATGTGCCGTCGCCGCGACGGCAAGGAATTCAAGGCCGAGCTGAGCGTCACCGCGCTGAAGCGCCGCGAAGGCCTGCTGTTCAACGTCTTCTACCGCGACCTCACCGACAAGATCGCCGCCGAGGAGCGCATCCGCCATGCCGAGAAGATGGAGGCGGTCGGCCAGCTCACCGGCGGCGTGGCGCACGATTTCAACAACATCCTCACCGTCATCACCGGGACGATCGAGATTCTCGCGGAGGCGGTCGAGAAGGAGCCGCAGCTTGCGGCCATCACCAAGATGATCGACGAGGCCGCCGCGCGCGGCGCCGATCTGACCCAGCACCTGCTCGCTTTCGCGCGCAAGCAGCCGCTCCAGCCGCGCGAGATCGACATCAACTCGCTGGTCGTCGACACCGCGAAACTGTTGCGGCCGACGCTGGGCGAGCAGATCCAGATCGAATCGGTGTTCGAGGACGAGAATTGTGTCGCGATCGTCGACCCCAACCAGCTCACCACCGCGATCCTCAACCTCGCGCTCAACGCCCGCGACGCCATGCCCGGCGGCGGCAAGCTGATCGTGGAGACCGGCGCCGCCTATCTCGACGAGGTCTATGCCAGCGTCAACGATGTCCGGCCCGGCCATTACGTGCTGATTGCCGTGAGCGATACCGGCACCGGAATTCCTGCGAACATGCTGCCCCGGGTGTTCGACCCCTTCTTCACCTCGAAGGGACCCGGCAAGGGCACCGGACTCGGGCTCTCGATGGTCTACGGCTTCGTCAAGCAGTCGGCCGGCCACATCAAGATCTACAGCGAGGAAGGCCACGGCACCACGATCAAGATGTACCTGCCGCCCGGCAAGACGCCGACGGTGGCCGGTGAGGGTGTGACGCCGGCGACGATCGAGGGTGGGCACGAGACGATCCTGGTGGTCGAGGACGACAGGCTGGTGCGCGACTACGTGCTGGCGCAGCTGCATTCGCTGGGTTACGTCACCTTGCAGGCCGCGAACGCCGCGGAGGCGCTCGCGATCGTCGCCGCCGGAAAGCCGTTCGACCTTCTGTTCACCGACGTCATCATGCCCGGCAGGATGAACGGACGGCAGCTCGCCGACGAGCTGATGAAGACGCGCCCCGATCTCAGGGTGGTCTACACATCAGGCTATACCGAGAACGCGATCATCCATCACGGCCGGCTGGATTCCGGCGTTCTGCTGCTGGCCAAGCCCTATCGCAAGTCGGATCTCGCGCGGATCATCCGCAGGGCGCTGAGCAGCTGACGCTGCGATCTCGTGTCCCGGACGCACGGCAGCGCGCAAGCGCTGCTGTGCAGAGCCGGGACCATGATGCACCGCGTCCGGGGCACGCGACCATTTTACGAGGCGCGCTGGGCCGCGGTCATCACGATGCGGATCAGATCGGCGGCGTTGCGCGCGCCGAGCTTCTTCATGATGTTGGCGCGGTGATCCTCGATGGTGCGCGGGCTGATGCCGAGCGTGCGGCCAGCTTCCTTGTTGGACGCTCCGGAGGCGAACTGCTCCAGCACCTCGCGCTCCCTGCGCGTCAGCGGCTCGCGTCCGGGGAAATGCAGCGAGCCGAATTTCGGCGAGGCGTTCTCCGCCTGCCTGCGCGCATAGGCGCCGATCGCCTCGTCGAGCCGGCCGACGATCTCGCTGCCGCGGAACGGCTTCTCGATGAAGTCGAGCGCGCCGCTCTTGATCGCGCCCACCGCCATCGCGATGTCGCCCTGTCCGGAGATCATGAAGATCGGCGCCGGATAGTCCTCGCCCTGCAGCTCATTCAGAATGTCGAGGCCCGACTTTCCGGGAATGTGCACGTCGAGCAGGATCGCAGCCGGTGTGCGGTTTCGCGCGACGGAGAGCAGCGCTGCGCCGTCGGCAAAACAGATCACCTCATAGCCCGCCGCCTTCAACACCATCGACAGAGTGTCGCGAACGGCAGGGTCGTCGTCGACCACGAAGATTTCACCGCGAGAGCTTTGTTCGGCCATGTGCCACATCCGGTTGGCATGAAGGACTCGCGTCCGCGCCAACCGTTTATGGCGTTCGGCGCGGATTCGGCCCACCCGTATTTGTACGGGACATGGACTTAACGCACAAGTAGCGGCAGGGTGCCTAATTGCGGGGTACGGAGAATATCCATGCTAAATTTCGCTGGCACACCCCCGCTCGTCGCGGTGCCCGAAACCGACAGCCGTCAGTTGATCGCCGCCGATCTTCGCGCTCTGATCACACGGATCGAGAGCAGCATGCGCCTGATCGACGCGGCCATGATGGAAACCGGCATGTTGGAAACGGGCCTGTCTGAATCAAGCCTGGCGCAGGCCGATCCGGCGGGTTCCGCCGACATTGTCGTGCTCGACGACGTCACGCCGCGCTATGCGACGGCGAGCGCCGCCCTCAATGCCTGCCGGGCGGGCCTTGGCCACGCCCTGCAATGTCTGTCGGAATCCGGCAGCCCGGAATAGATCGCGATCAGCGCGGCCCGATGGCCGCATCCCATCGCATGGCAGCCCCGCAGCTCAGGCGCGGTGCCGTTCCACGATCGCGTCGGTAGCGACGCCGCCCCAGGTGTGCATCGCCGGCAGGCCCATCGCGGTCTTGCCGAGATTGGCGAGGCTGATGCGCAAGGCCGCGAGGTCGAGCGGCTTCGGCAGGCTCTGGAGCTCGATCCCGACGGACCGGGCGAAGTTGCGGGCGGCGCTGCGGCGCTTGCCGTCCATGCCGCTGATGACGATCACGGCACCGCCGAACTTCGCCGCCGCCATCTCGCGCAGCACGTCGATGCCGTCGCCATCCTCCAGCACGAGATCGAGCGTCACGCAATCGAAGCGGGCGGCACGGAGCTTCTCGACCGCGTCCGCCACCGACGGCGCCACGGTGACTTCGTGGCCGGCCTGCTTGGCGGCGACCGTGATCAGGCTGCGCTGCGTGGCGTCGTCATCGACCACCAGAAGCTGAAGCGCACGCCGCTCAGTGCCATCGGGCAGGTTTGACGTCATGGGCGAAAGAGAACTTCTGGGCATTTCCGTATCCTGAGATTGAGACCGTCAACGGATACACGGTTCGCGCTTAGGCCACGTAAAGCTGGCGTCGCGAATTCGTTCGGATGTTTTCAGAAAATGTGAAGCAAGTGATCGGAAAGGACGGCAACGGACGCGGCCAGATCACGCAGCGGCGTCATGACCGCCGGCCGCACCCCGCTTCTTCCTGTTCTTGCCGCGCAGGAACTGGATGTCCATTTCGGCGCCGTTGACGCGGACCAGCTCGCAGCGGCGGTAGGCGAGGCCCGTGGACGACAACAGCAGGAAGAACTCTTTCAGGTTCAAGCCCTGGATCGAGCCTTCCACCGTCAGGATGGCGTCGGTGTCGGAGATCGCGTTGAGCTTGCAGTCGCGGCGCCAGGTGCCGTCGATGGCCATGATGCAGACGTCATAGCCGCGACTGAAAGTTACGCGTTCCGTGCCCTTGCCATCCTCGGCCATGTCTATCGTCCTGCCATGACCGCCATGCGCGGTGCTGCGCCGGCGAGAGCCGGCTTGGCGGCCGCGGCACGCGGGTCGTTCGGCTTGTAGAGGCCGCGCCGCTCCGGAATCGGGCGGAACGTATCGGTCAGACCGACCACGGTTTCGGCCGCGCCCAGCACCAGGAAGCCGTCGGGCTCGATCTGGCGCGCCAGCCGGTTGAAGATGTTGATCTTGGTGTCCTGGTCGAAATAGATCAGCACGTTGCGGCAGAAGATGACGTCGAAGGTGCCGAGCTGAGCGAAATCGTGCAGCAGGTTGAGCTGCCGGTGCTGGATCATGGCCCGCAATTCGGGATTGATCTGCCAGGTCTCGCCGATCTGCTTGAAATATTTCATCAGCATCTGGATCGGCAGGCCGCGCTGCACCTCGAACTGGCTGTAGATGCCGGCCTTGGCCTTCTCCAGCACCTCCTGCGACAAATCGGTCGCGATGATCTCGACGCGCCAGCCGGTCAGGGCCGCACCCATCTCCTTCAGGCACATCGCCAGCGAATAGGGCTCCTGCCCGGTCGAGCCGGCGGCGCACCAGATGCGCACGCTGCGACGCGCCGCGCGGGCCTTGATGACCTCCGGCATGATGTGGTCGCGGAAATGATCGAACGGGACCTTGTCGCGGAAGAAGAAGGTTTCGTTGGTGGTCATGGCTTCGACCACGTCGGTGATCAGCGTGCGCGAGCCGCCTTGCAGCTTCTGCACCAGCTCGGCGATGCCGGAGAGCCCGGCCTTGCGGGCGAGCGGCAGCAGGCGGCTTTCGATCAGATATTGCTTGTCTGCGGACAGGTCGAGCCCGGAATTGTCCTTCAGGAACTTGCGCAGATACTCATACTCGGTCGGGGTCACGGATGGCCTCTTCGAACTGTACTGGAACACTCTGGCCAAGCACCTCGGCCAGACACACTCAGACCATGGCTTGTCCGACCGGGATCAAACCAACCTCTGCGAATTTGTCGGCGATGATGTCCTTGTCGAAGGGCTTCATGATGTACTCGTTGGCGCCGCCGCTGAGCGCCTGGGCGATATGAGCGACGTTGTTCTCGGTGGTGCAGAACACCACCTTGGGCTGGTCGCCGCCGGGCAGGCGACGCATGTGGCCCATGAACTCGAAGCCGTCCATCACCGGCATGTTCCAGTCGAGCAGCACCGCATCGGGCAGCTGCCGCTGGCAGATCTCGAGCGCCTTCGAGCCGTCCTCGGCCTCGGTGACTTGGAATTCCAGGCCTTCCAGGATCCGGCGCGCGATCTTGCGCACGACGCTGGAATCATCGACCACCAAACACGTCTTCATCTTGGTTCTCCGGCTTCGATGTTTTTCGTTGGCTCACGCAGCCATTTGCACTTTGGTTTCGAGCTCGAGGACGCGATCGACGTCGAGGACGACCATGAGCTGACCGTCGAGGCGATGGACGCCGCCGGCGAGCTTGGCCATGCGGGGATCGAGATTGACGGGGTTCTCTTCCATGCCGGCCTCGGGCAGGCGCAGCACCTCGCCGATCTGGTCGATCAGCAGGCCATAGGATTCACCGCGCAAATCGACGCCGACCGCCATCGGCACCTTGCCGTCCTCAGGCTGCGGCAGGCCGAGACGGGCGCGCATGTCGACCACGGTGACGATGCGGCCGCGCAGATTGAGCACGCCGGCGATCTCGCGCGAGGACAAGGGCACGCGGGTAACGCGCTCGGGC
>NZ_JADPKT010000020.1 GCF_023074075.1 Bradyrhizobium sp. 138
GCTCAATGGCGTCAGTGCCGAGCACTGGCTCGCTGATGTTCTCGCGAAGCTCGTCAATGGTTGGCCTGCGGCGCGACTGGACGAACTGCTCCCTTGGGCGTCGATCTACACGATGCATGCACACGATCCGAGGCTGGCGGCATGAGCCTGAACACGACCGCGGTCCGGATCAAGGTGACCCTCAAGGACGTGAAACCGGAGGTGATGCGATGCCTTGTCGTGCCGCTTACGCTGCGCCTTGATCGGCTGCATCTGACGCTTCAGGCGGCGTTTGGCTGGACCAACAGGCATCTCTTCGAGTTCCTGGCCGGCGAAGGAAGTTGGGGTATCCCTGATCCCGATGGAGATTTTGGCCCTCAGCCCATCGATGCCCGCAAGACGCGGCTCTCTAATATCGTTCAGGAGACCGGCGCGAAGACGATCCATTATCTCTACGACTTCGGCGACAGCTGGGATCACGTGATCAAGCTTGAAAAGTGGTTCGACAACACGACAACGGAGGGACTTCCGTTCTTGCTCGAGGCCGCCGGCCGTTGTCCTCCGGAAGATGTCGGCGGTGCGCCAGGCTATGCCGAATACCTCGACGCCATCAGCGACCCCACCCATCCGGAGCACGAACATATGCGCCTCTGGGGCCCGGAGCAGTTCGATCCCAACGTCGTCGACCGGAAGGTGCTTGAGGCCGCTGTCAATGCGTTGTCCGACATATGGAAGCCGCGCCGGCGCACCACGCGCTCAAAATAGACGTCAAGCGCCAATCAAATGGGCCTCAGAGCTACGCTTACGTTTTATCTGAGCGGATTCGACATCATTCCCAAGGGGCGAGTTTGGGCGTTTGGGCGATGGTCGGGGGCAAGTGACTGAATTTGTGCTCGTTGCGCGTCCGCAGAGCTCCACTGGACTATCCGGTCTCACAACCTGATTTGCTCATGCGGGGCCATCCTGGCGAATGAGCCGCTTCTCGTAAAAGATCACCGCATATCCATGCAACATCCCTTCCCTGCGGCGAACATAGCCAGCGCTCTCATAAAGTCTTTGGGCCCCTACTTGGATCGTTGTTGTGTCGAGCATTACCCACTTGAAACGGAGAGCTACAGCTCGCGACTCCAATTCACGAAGAACCCTCCTTCCAAACCCTCGTCGCTGAAAGACGGGGTCGACCCGCATACGTCTAAGTTCTGCGACATCATCGTCAAAAGGTTTCAGCCCACCCATGGCAGCGAATCGGGTACCAATATGCGCAACTACGAAGTCTCCGCCCGAGGCGATGTATACTTCCCCGATATTGCGTAAATCATCCTCCCAAGCCCCTTCCGGGCCACACACACCAACATCCTGCGATGCGCTTCTGTGCAGATGCCATACATCATCGCTATCCCCGGACTCGAACCGACGAAGGATCAGTTCGTCTTGAGACATCGACTATTACCTCTCGACCGGTGGAGGACGCCTGCGTCTCTGGCATCGTTGTCTGTTTTTAGCCACGCAGAGACCACCGTCGGCTTACCGGCGCGCCTCTGTCAACAGCCGCTGAGAAAGGACAGCCTCAACACTTTCCGACACCTCAACTCCGACAATTGGACGACCCGGCTCAACCGTATATTTTAACGCCGTACTACGGTGCATCTGGGTAAACCGATCCAGTGCACAAACACAGCACGTGCGCAGCGTTCGGATTTCGCCGCCGTGATGCTCCACGACTGGCGAAATGGTCGCAATCCTGGGAAAGTCCGCTTTCCCCTTTAGCCAACCTGGCTTGAGCGGTGCACTCCCTTTGCCTGACGACAGCCAGCGGAATACCTCGTGAATGCATCTCTGCGGATAATATTCGGACAGCCGATACAGATCCCTATAAAATTGCGGTTTCTGGTGGAAGAGTTCTTCACCGACCAGTAGCACCGAGACCGCCACGATACGAGCTGAGAAGCGGCCGCTTGGACCAAGCGTATTCTTGTAAGGATTCTTTCCGTAAAACACACGAAATTGGCCAAACAAGTCCGGCGACATATGTTCATAAAAGCGCGTCAGAACATTGTTTGCTGACTCAAGGCGCTCCAGGCATAGCGCAAGACATTGCCCTGCATCCACGTCGGCCACATCACGCAACTTAAGCAGAGCGTCCATTGCTGACTGCAATTCGCTCTCGATGATCTGATGGCCCAAGCAAAAATCTCGCTCCTCGACCCCGGCCGCGCCGAGGCAGTATACGCGTGGATCGTTCTGCAGCGGATTCGTAAGGATCATATTTTCATAGGAGAGGACCTCAATGCCAGGCTGCCGTTGACAACTTGAGCGGGCAAGGCGGCTCAGTACCTCTCCCACCGTCAGCTCGGCGTCCATGGGATGAAGGCCGGCAAACGCAGACATCTGATAAGCACAATTTACGAGATATTGGATGTCTGTCTTAGCGATCTCGAAGTCCGACTGCGGCAAACTTAGCAGCTGTGCTTCATAGTCCGTCTCCGCCATCATTGCGTTGATGCTACGCCCAAGAGCCTTAACCGCTTCACCTGGTCGTTCACTGCATTTGATCTCCGCAATGCAGTGCGGCAGTTGATCGGCGACAAAATTGCTGACCAGCCCAAGCGGGCGTTCTCGCTGTCGGCGATCAATGCTATCGGTCAGATGCGAAAATATGTCCTCCGCCTGGCAGGTCGACCCTTGCGGGGTGGAAACGGAAAAAGGAGCGACCATAAATGAGCGCGCCCGCGACTTCATCGAAACGCAACTTGCATTTCGGCGCTTGACCCGTATCGTGCGGCCGGTGAGTAATCGTGCTTTTCGAGCAGATCAGTTCGTTTGTCTATTATCCTACTGTCGTTGTACGCGACCCGCTCGAGTATATTGTTCGAGAAAAATAGCAGCGATACGGCGCCCGAATTAATAGTGCCGGCGGCAGTTAACGAAAGCAGGCCGTTTGAAATGCAGATGAGTCCTGCCTCATTCAAGAGTTCAAGCTCGCGGCCAAAGCATTTCTCGATGGACACCCCAAACTCCCGCTCGAAGCGGGAGAGCAACACCCCACTGCTTCGCAGGGCAAACATTACCGTTCTGCGCATGAGATCATCTTGCGACAGGACAACACCCTTCCACACAGGCTTCTCGCCCCCCTCAACCCTATATAGGTAGCGATCTAAATCTGCCTCGTTATAGAACTGGCACTGGCTCATGTAACCAAATCCGGCAACCCCAAACGGGACCAGATTATTGTCGTTCCAGGAATCGTATTTGCGGCTCTGTTGAATCGAGTGTGGCTGCGACTGCTTACTCCAATAGAAAATCGGCCCATGGCGATAGCCGAGTTTCGTGAGGATGTGCTCGGCCATAAAATGCATGATAATGCGCTCCTTAGCCCCGGCAAATTGATATCGTCCCCGAGCCAAATGGCGGGCTACGGGGTCTGTAGATTTAAACATCAATGGGAATACATTGAACTTCTCTATTCCCATATCCAGTAAGCCGATAAGTGAGTCGTACCAGCTCCGGAGCGTTTGCTGCGGCAACCCATACATGAGGTCAAGCGACAGATTCTCAACGCTCATCTCATTCAGTAACTTCACGAGTTGTACTACCTCGTCCACGTGGTGCCCGCGGTTCAGTATGCGTAAAATGCTCGGATCAAGACTCTGAACGCCCAATACGAAGCGGTTTACGCCGGCTTTAAGCAGTGTAGAGATGCGATCTGCAGCGTCCACTTGCTTTGCAAGAGAGGGATGCAATTCGAAACTCACCTCCGACTTAGACAAATCAAAGCGCCGGCCAATCATACCAAATAGCGTTTCGAGTTGACGGTTGGTCAAGAAGGAGGGAGTGCCGCCTCCAAGAAAAGCAGTCTCAACAGCTCTGCCAGCCAGCGCCGCGTCCGACCAACTCATCTCTTTATCTAAAGCCGCCAGATAGCGCTCCACCCGCCCGGAAGATGGATTGATTTCCTTGGCGAAGTGGCAAAAGGTACAATACTGATCACAGAAGGGGATGTGAAAATAGAGATCAATTGACGGCGTAACCTGAAGCAACAACTTTTCGGCATCCAGGTCGCCCATTGCCTTGAGAGGCGGATATGTGCCGACAAGATAATCGTTGTGCGTGTCAAGGTGCAAATTCCGTGACCTCAACATGTCAAGGTTAATGTCGTACGAGCGGTCGATCGCGAATTCCAAAGCCTCGGAATAGGTCGGCGCACGCATTTTTTTAAACTCCTCTAGCTTTCGTGTGGAGGCAAGCCACGATGGCAGCTCCGTTTCCTCGTGTCACATTGCGCTCTTCACTTCGGGTTCGATACCGAAGTCGTGCATTTCGATCGAAGGCTTCCGCTCGGCGACATGGCGGGATGATTATGGTTCGGCGAAGAAGACAGATGCCGTGACCGAGGCCGAATGTCCTTCGGGCGTTGCGAAACGGCACCGAGGAAGACTTCAGGCGCCGAGGAGTGCGAATACTGCTCGACAAAATGGTGTTCCACCTCCGAGTGTGACCCGCGCCGAGTCGGGCGCCGAGCTCGATCTGCTCCAGCGTGCCATTGAACAACTTCTGTCCGCTCCCCTCTTCGAAAGGAAGCGGCCATTGCTCGAGACCAAGCTTGATTTGGTTTCCTCCCGGTCCGACGCCGACATTCGCATGCCACTGCATGCATTCGCCACAGAGCCGCCCAAACGCGTCACACTGGTTTGGATTTGCTCGGGAGTAAGCGCGCTGAATGCTAGTCGTTGGTGGTCTTGAGAGTTATCCAACGCGAAGAACGACAGCGGCACCCGCGAGAGACGCGGCAAAGCTTTAGGCGGGGCCGCACTCAATAGCGCAGCGTCCATGGCATTGATTTGGATCAGTCGAGCAAGTGTCATTTGAACTCCTGGGCCGGCGAATGCGAGATCGTCATGGTCGTGCGGATCCTTTACGGTGTCCCAGCAATCCACGTGCCACTCAAGACATTTGCGAGCCTCGCTTGAAGAGGGCAAAACCATGTGCTTCGTGTCCACCGACGGAATACTCGCGCCTCAGTGTCTGGTCCCGGACATTAACGTCTTCAGCCGGACACGGCTGAACACGACAACGCGGAATGTTGAATGACGATGGCGGCCTCTCATGCCGAATTCGAACATCTACTTCAACGGCGACCTTACGACCGAATCGCTCGGCTGATGGAGGCAGCGTCCCGGCACGTGACGGATATGCAAATGAACTCGTCGCTTTCTTGCGGCGCGGTGGCCACGGAGCGACTTCGATCTATTGGCAACGCTCGGCGCGGACTTGCCAGGCGCGGTGCGCGTCGTACCGAGCGACGAGGCTCGACCGCAGAGCATCGGCGCGGCCGACTCTCCGGTCAAGATGCCGTGGATCATTCTGCCCGGTTTCATCGATCTCCATGACCATCTCACCTGGAATATCCAGCCGCGATGGCTGACCGGTCGGAGTTTAACAACTGCTGTGAATGGTAGGATTCGCGGAATAGGACTGCTTGCTGAACAATCCGCACTGCCGGGCAATCCCGACTTTGGCCTGCGAAACGCAGATGTACGCGGAGATCAAGGCGCTTGCCGTTGGGGCCACCTCGGTCCTCGGGGATTGCTGAGCAGCGATAAGAGCTCTGCAAACCATCCGTGCTGCGGGACTTGCCGGAAATCTGGATAGGGGTTCCGGCTTCTCGCAACAGCAACCGGTCTCCGACCGTCCTTGCGCCGGGCGGCCTCCACCTGCACGCACCAAGCCCATTGGCACTTGCTGCGGAACGCGCCCCTGTGCAAGACAATTCGTCCCAGAAGGGCAGTAAGGGAACCGCACTGTGACAGCTTCTCTTGATGGCGAAATTCGCGACGGCGGCCATCATATGCAGGTTCGCGTCTATTTCGAAGATACTGACTCCGGTCAGATTGTTTATCACGCAAATTTTTTGCGCTTCATGGAACGGGGTAGAACGAACTACTTGCGCCTGCTCGGAACCACTCAGCAAGCGCTACTCAAAGAAGCCAAGAACGATGCGCCCGGCTTTGCCTTCGTGGTCCGCTCCATGACGATCGATTTTCTAAAACCGGCGGTCTTGGATGACCTGCTTGACGTTGTCACAGTCCCGCAAGAGGTGAGGGGAGCGTCGATTGCCTTGCTGCAGGAATGCAGGCGCGGAGACAATCTCCTAGTCACGGCGCGTGTACGCGTGGCGTTTATTTCAGCCGGAAAGGCGCAGCGCATCCCGAAGTCGCTGCGGCTCGCTATGGAAGGGCTTAGATAAATCCGCCGCCTTTGCCTTCCAGCGCCCGAATGAAATCAGGTCATTAAGCTTCTGTTGCAACATAGTCAAACCAGTGTTCGCGGACCGATCGGAAGACCCCGCGTTGAGGCCGCGTCTGGAGCCTTCCAGCGCATCGAAGGCGGCAAAGATAGTGGGTGGTACCGTTGTGCTTATATCGTGGGCATGGTGGCGCGCCCCTTTTTCACGGCAGACCCGGTTCGGTGCGATCGAGCGCCTGGATTTAGCTCTTCTCGTCGACCGAGAGCAAGATGGCATGCTCGGGCGGATTGACGTGGAGCCCCGACCACGTCTTGCAGCTTGTCGACCAAGTTGGGATCATTCGAGAGGTTGAACTGGTGGGCGAGACGGTTGCAGTCCGTGCGCCCGCCAGATGCGCTGCACCAAGGTTGCGCTGATGCCCGCCGCCTTTCGCCAGTCCTGGCTCTCGTCCGGCGCCATATATCTACAGTCCGGACGAGCTAGTCCGGCTCGTTGCGGATCAAGCTCGCGGCTGGGTGGACATGCAGAGCTCGAGCCGGTCGACCCACTCCCTGCCGACGCACTTCAACCGTTTCTTGGAGCGCGATCTGATGTGCGGGGTGATCGAATTGTTGTTCCTGAAGCCAGCGCAGATAGCGCATCGTCCAACTCTTCTTGCGAGGACGGGTGCGGTCGTGCTTGAGCATGAAGACGCCACCTGTTGCCGGTGAACCCGCAGCGCCTCAACCGCTGCCGCTCGCGCGCGAACGAGATACCGCATCGCCTCGTGGCCTTCAAGGGGAACCCATACCGCCGTCAGCTCGCCAGCGCGTAGCAGCCGCGCGAGAGAAACGGCGCCCGGCGATTCGTCTTCACCCGATCCCCCGGCTTCCTTGTGCAGCGATGGTGCCGACACCGTGCATTCATGGCCCAGCAATCGGATCAGATGATAGAGGCCGTAGCCGGTCGGGCCGGCCTCATAGCAGAAATGCACGCGGTCGAACCGGTTGGCGATCCGCGCTATGATGCGACCCATGTTCGTTGCCGAAGCGTCGACCTCGCCGAAGAAACGAACTTCTCCCTCCCGGCCTGCCTCAGCAATCGGATGGCGTTTCTCAGTTTGGCGTCGATTCCGACGAATGCTTCCCTATAATCTGCCACGGTTCGTCCTCCTGTGATGAGGATCGGCTCGGTCCACCCGAGCAACCATCGGACGCGCAGTGTAAGGCGAGCTATCTCATCGGCAGAGACGGACATACGCTCTTACCGTTCATCGGGGATGACCTCTTGAATATCCACGACCGGCTCTGTTCCAATTTCTGGAAAACAATCGTCGCCGGATTTTAAGCGCACTAACACTACTTTGGCAGAATGTGTTTTCGCCACTGCTTTTCAAGGAGTTGCTTTCGGCAATATGGGCACTGCTGAGACGGCGGCCGAAGGATGAGATCGACGATGGCGTGACGTACGGCGGGCATGGTTGGTTGAGGGCGGCCCGTTGATTCTTTTTTTTTCCGCCCCGCGTATGCGAGGCGACGATGTTGCAGGAAGGCGTAGGCAATCATTGTCATCAAGGCGTGGCGATGAAGACCTTGCCATGATCGCCCTTCGAAGTGATCAAGTCCAAGCTCCTCCTTCAACTGCTGATGCGCCTGCTCACAAATCCACCGTGCCTTGATGGTTGCGGCCAGCGTGCGCAGATCCGTTTCCGCCGGATTGGCGAGATAGTATTCCCCTGAGGCACGTTGCTCGCCAATGAGCCAGGCTTCGTCGCGCGGGAGATGCTGCTGACCTTTGTCCCATATCCGCTGCGGAGGGCCGTCGGCGGTCCGGACACGGAGAGCAGCAAATTGGGCTTTGAGCCGACCTTTCGTCCCGCTACGCCAACTCACGGTTTTCCATTTGGCGCTGGCCAGCATTTGTTCTGCCGCAATCGATAAGATATCAGGCACGTGGTGCTTTCGTGGTTTCCTGCGGACTTTGGTAATCGGCCAAATGAGCTTCACATCGACCGGATACACTTTCAGGTGCCGAGGGATGCCGACAGCCCAGGCCAGCCCGCGCTCTGTTAGACCTTGTCGAAACGGTGCGCTGAGGCCGTATCCTGCATCCGCCAGCACACATCCAAAGCGCACGTTGGCTGCCATCGCGCGGTCAATCTCGGCCAAAGCAATCTCCGGCTTGGACCGTGGCGTTCGGTGTTCGACGGGCACGCGAGCGCGCTTCAAACGAGACGCGTCGCTTGTCCAACTGTCAGGCAGAAAGAGACGTAACGCGACCATCACTGGCACTTCGCCGCGCGCAAGCGTTAAAGACACCAGCGTTTGGCAATTTGCCGTTTACCGAGAGCCGACGCGTATTGAGCCGCAACACCGACCGAGCGCTCACCCTTCTTCGGCAGTGAGGTGTCATCAATAACCAGCACCGCATCGCTGCCGCCGACAAGTCGGTCCGCCTGGTTGAGCAGCTCTGTTTCCAGCGGCGTCGCGTCCCAGACACCGTCCGCAATGAAATGGTGCAACTGGTCGTAGTTGCTCGTGGCAAGGCGTTCCGCCATCGGCTGAACGCTCTTGCGATCGCCAGGACCGACTTATGACCCAGCCGGTCCAAGAACGGCATCAGCCAGCGTTCGAGTTCGTCTTCCCATCCCGGCATGGTCAGCCCTCCATGCGCGAGGTCGCCAGTGTAAGGCGGCCTTTTCAAAAAGTGGCAAAAACAGCATTGACTGCGTCCACTGTACTCTCGACGATGATATCAGCTTCGTGCTTTGTTAAGCACAGCGGCGGCGCGAACCCGAGAATGTCGCCCTGCGGCAAGGCGCGGCCGATGACGCCACGCTCAAGCAGCGCGGCGGCGACCTGCTCACCCACTTTTTTTGATGGATCGAAGAGGGTGCGATTATCCCTATCCTCGACAAATTCCACCGCCGCCATCAGCCCGTCGCCGCGCACCTCGCCGACGTTTCCATGATCGCCCAGCGCCTCAGTCAGTGCGGACTGGAGATAGGCTCCAATATCGCGAGCATTCGTGATCAGGTCCATCTCATCGATTAGCTCAAGATTTGCAATAGCCGCCGCCGCGCAGATAGGATGGGCAGAACAAGTCCAACCATGACCGATACTACCGAGTTGATCGGAGCCTTTCACGAGAACCTGCCAAACCTTGTCCGAAATAATGACGCCGGACAAAGGAGCGTACGCGGAGGTCAGACCTTTTGAGATTGTGATCAGGTCCGGTCTGATGTCGTAGTGGTCGGAACCAAACATCCTGCCCAGGCGGCCGAATCCGGAGACGACTTCATCCGCGATGAGTAGAATGTCGTATTTCTTCAGAACGGACTCTATCTTCGCCCAGTATCCGGTGGGCGGCGGAATAATGCCGCCAGCACCTTGGATCGGCTCTCCGATGAACGCCGCGACTGTATCGGGACCCTCGGCTACAATCATTGCCTCAAGCTTGTCGACGCAGGCTTGGACGAACTGATCCTCGCTCATGGTGGCATCAGCGCGGCGGAAATAGTAAGGAGCTTCAGTGTGGAGAATGGGCGTACGCGGTAGATCAAAGGCGTTGTGGTACAGTTCAAGGCCTGTCAGCGAGCCTGTCATGACGGTTGAGCCGTGATAGGCTCGCCAGCGAGAGATAATCTTCTTCTTCTCCGGTCGGCCAAGCACATTATTATAGTACCAAATTAGTTTGATGTTTGTCTCGTTCGCGTCGGAGCCTGATAGACCGAAAAAGACGCGACTCATGCCTTTGGGCGCCCGGTCGATGATCATCCTGGATAGCGTGATCGGGGCTTCTGTGCCGTGGCCATCGTATGCGTGGTAATAGGGGAGTTCGTTCGCCTGCTTTGCAATCGCCTCGGCGATCTTCTGGCGGCCATATCCGACATTCACACAAAAAAGACCCGCAAAGGCGTCAAGGCTGGTTCGCCCAGACTTATCAGTGATGTAGACTCCTTTGCCCCCGCTGATCACGCGCGTTTGAATTTCACCTCGCGCATGCGCGCCGATGTGCGTCCCCGGGTGCAAGAGGTGATCGCGGTCCCAAGCACCGAGTTCGTTGAATCCGTGGGACATTTTCTGGTTCCTCTCCTACTCTGCATCAGAGGGTCTCGAGCCAAATTCTATGGGATAAGCACCCCCATGGCTCGATGGGGGCTCACTTGCTGCCACCGAAAGATTGGAGTCGAATCCTTGTCCGTTCGGCGTTGCTGTTCAACAATAGCGAAATCGGATGTAGCGAAAAGAGGCCCGGCGCAACCAAAGTTTGTAGTTGCGCCAAAACGATGGTGCGACGCCAAGGCTAAGAGCACGCCGACCTCAAGTAGCGCGGGAGGACGCGTGAACGGAATCGCGGGCAGCTTAGTCGGCTATACAATTTGTTGGTTGGCGGCTGGCAATATCTAACTCTTGGGACAGCCAGCTCGATCAAAGGAGATCAGCAGGATCAAAGGTCGCCGAACTCCTACGCCAAACTCGCCCATCCGTGGTTGGCACGGGGATGAAATCGCGCAGAGTTTGGTGCTTAAAGCCTGTGAGCAGCGAAGTGGTCAATGCCGCAAGATCGCTGCCGCCCCATCCGATCAAATCGCCGCGCAGCAGAACCAGGGGTTCGCTGGCGATGAGAACATCGCGAATCTGCTTGCTTAGCGACTCGATCCAGGCGGCGACGACGCCGAGTTGGGGAACCAGGCCGCCGGAGGGGTGAAGCAATATCTTGAGTACATTCTCGGGCGAGACCTTCTTTTCGACGAGGTAGCGCGCCGCCAGAAATTCCGCGAAACTCTGATGAGCCCACCCCATGAGTTCGCCGCCGCGAGAGGTGAACAGGCCGGTATCGAGCACCTCGCGGACATGATCCTCGGTGGCGCCCCCCCCGCGCCAGAATCGAAAACGCGACGTCTTCTTCGGGAACGCCATCCGATTGTGCATAGCGGTTGGCAAGCATCGTCGCGGCCGCAAGGCGGCTGGTGACGCGCAGGCGCTGGGCGGGATTGAGAGCTCCCAGACGTCGCGCGTTGCGCCTGCTCGAACTTGTCTCCTCACAGAGCTTGAGGCAGCCACGGGTGTAGAGATCGACGATGCTGCGCGGGAGCTGTCCATCACGCTGAAACAGACCGAGCAGCAGATTCAAGGTCAACGGCTTGATCGCGAAGCGTACGACATCCGCGCGTAGAGTTCCCTGATAAAGGTGTTGGCGTCGATGCCGTGCGCGGTGGCGGCTGCCACCAAGTCTTTGCGGCGGAGCGGCCCCAATTCGAAAATTCCGACTGCGTCCTTGCCCCATAGGCTACCCAGCACCGGCTCCAGGATTGCGCCCGGCCAGTTTGCGGTTCGGCAGGCAATTCTCGCCGACATGCGTGATGTCGGGTAGCGCGGCAATACGACCCGCAAATCACGGCGAACCTTGACGCACTGAAAAACGGCATCCTCGGACAGACCGCGAGCGGTTCGAACATCGGCCAGAATCCGGCGCGCAAAGCGCAGCTGGACCAGATCACGACCGATGTCACGAACCAGAGCAACGGCGCGTGGGCCGCAGCGGGCCGCGACGGCTCGCCCGGCAATGCGCAGGCGCTCGGCCGCGGCATCGCTTCCGGCGTCGCGCCGGTGATTGCGGCGCAGTACAATACCGATGGGCATCGGCGCGGTTTCGACCGGTCTCAACGCGCAGAATGCGGCACCGACGGCGGCAATCAAATGCGCTGGCCCAGGAGTTCAATATTCCGGCTTCACGGCTCACCACACTGCTCGGGACTGTCTCGCTGGTCGCCGCCCAATTCGGCACGCAAACCGGTCATTCCGAGGGTACCTCTACGATGTCGGGAGCCCAGCAATTTGGCCTGTTGGCACAAGGTGCCGTGAACGCGATGAAGCTCTGGCCTTCGGCCGGGATCTTGTTTGGGGCGGCTTGGTCTTAGCGGTACATGACCGACAGCTCTGAAAATACAGGCCCGATGCAGGATGCCCGTTTCCAGCCGGGGCAGTCCGGAAATCCGAGAGGCCGCCCGAGAGGGTCGCGCAATCGGACCACGCTCGCAGTCGAGGCGCTTCTTGAGGGAGAGGCTGAGGCCTTGACGAGAAAGGCAATAGAGCTGGCCACTGGTGGCGATATCCAGGCGCTGCGCATTTGCCTGGATCGGCTGTGTCCGCCTCGCCGAGAGGCTACCTTGATGTGTTGCGGATGCGGTCAAAGCCATGGCCGCAATCGTGGGGGCTGTTGCTGACGGCGATTTGACGCCCGGTGAAGCGCAAGCCATCTCTGGCCTGGTGCAGAATTTCTCGAAAGCCGTCGAGACCGCAGGCTTAGAAGCTCGCATCGCCAAACTGGAGCAAGCAAATGACGCGCGCAATTGAGATCAGACTGAATAAGCTGGAGTTGGCCTGAGGTGAACCGTCCCGGGTTTGCCGGAGGCCATTTGGTTTAAGTTATGCCGCCATGGCCGATTGTTCCAGCATGGCGTAGTAGCGTTGCTCGGCTTCGGCCGGCGGGATGTTTCCGATGGGCTCCAGGAGCCGTCGGTTGTTGAACCAATCGACCCATTCGAGAGTGGCGAACTCGACGGCCTCGAAGCTGCGCCATGGCCCGCGCCGATGGATCACCTCGGCCTTGTAGAGACCGTTGATGGTTTCGGCGAGAGCGTTGTCATAGGAATCTCCGACACTGCCGACAGAAGGCTCGACGCCAGCTTCAGCTAGGCGCTCGGTGTACTTAATGGATACGTATTGGCTGCCCCTGTCGCTGTGGTGCACGAGCCCGCCACGATGGACCGGCCGTCGATCATGCAGTGCCTGCTCCAGCGCATCGAGCACGAAGCCCGCATGCGCCGTGCGCGAGGCCCGCCAGCCGACGATCCTTCGAGCATAGGCGTCGATGACAAAGGCGACGTAGACGAAGCCGGTCCAGGTCGCGACATAGGTGAAGTCGGAGAGCCAAAGGACGTTCGGCCGTGGCGCCTTGAACTGGCGGTTGACGTGATCCAGCGGGCATGGCGCCGCCTTGTCGCTGATCGTGGTCTTGACGGATTTGCCGCGGATGACCCCTTGCAGACCCATGTCCCGCATCAATCGCGATACTGTGCAACGGGCAACATCGAAGCCTTCGCGCTTGAGCTGGCGCCAGACCTTGCGCACACCGTAGACGGAGAAGTTCTGATCGAAGACGCGACGAACCTCGACCTTCAGAGCGGCATCCTGCCTGGCGCGCGCCGACCGCTTGGCCGGATCGCGCCGCTTGGCCACATGGGCGTGGTAGGTCGAGGGGGCGATCGGCAGGACCTTGCAGATCGGCTCGACCCCATGCGCCCCACGATGATCATCGATGAAGGCGATCATGGCTTGGACCGGCGGTCGAGCTCCGCCATCGCAAAATAAGCGCTCGCCTTGCGCAGGATCTCGTTGGCCTGCCGAAGCTCACGGTTCTCCCGTTCCAGGGCCTTCAGCTTCTCGGCCATCTCAGTCGGAACGCCGGTCCGCTGCCCGCTGTCGATCTCGGCCTTCTTGACCCAGTCATGAAGCGTCTGCGGTGTGCAGCCGATCTTGGCCGCAATCGATGTCACCGCCGCCCAGCGCGAAGGGTGCTCGCCGGCGTGATCCAGAACCATCCGAACCGCGCGGTCCCGGACCTCAGGCGAAAACTTGTTCGTCGTCTTGCTTGTCATGGCTCCATCCTCTCAGGAGTTGGAGCCTCCGGCAAACCCGGGACGGTTCACCTGGACAAAACCGGGCCCTTCCACCATCCCGGGCTTCTACTGCTTGCTCTGGTTGCTGTTGAGTGCTTATGGTCGCCTCGTACTTCCGGCTGTGGGGCCATCATTTGTCTGTCTCTCTGAGCGGAGATCGACCTTGGGAAAGGTCGACGGACGCTATCACGCAAACCGCGAATGTGGTTGTCGCCCGCGACTTTCGGCTGGACATCAATGCCCTGCGGGCAGCTTCCGTCCTGCCCGTTTTAGGCTACCATCTTCGTATCCCCGGGTTCGCCAGCCGCTTTATCGGTGTAGACGTCTTTTTCGTCATAACCGGCTATCTGATGAAGAGAATCGTGGTCACCGATCTGGCGGCGGACCGTCAATTTCGGGAAGATGCGCATACGGCGGCTCCTTCCGGAACTTGCTGTCGTCCTTGCAGCATCGGTCGCCGCTGGGTGGTTTGTTAGCCTGCCCAGCGAATATCAGCGCCATCTTAGGCAAGCTTGTTTTGCTTTCTTGTCGCTCTCAAATATCGCGTTTGACGCCGATAGCGGTTATTTCGCGGCGCCTGCGCAAACCAAACCGCTGCTGCACACATGGTCGCTTGGGGTTGAGTGGCAATTCTACATTTGGATGCCATTGATCGCTTCTATCGTCTGGCGCAGAGCCTGGCCATCTAAGCCACGGCTCGATGTGCTGCTCGGCGCGTTCTGGGGATTCGCCCTCGCATCCGCCTTGTGGTGCGCATGGCAAAGCCACACTGATTTGACGGGCTCTGCTTTCTTTTCCTTGCGTGCGCGCGCGTGGGAGCCGTTGGCGGGCGGCTTAGTCGCGCTCATTGAGCAGCGATTGGCGCTTGAAAATGTCGACTCAAGAATGAAGCGGACCGCGGCACTAGTTGGTTGGGGCATCATAGCCGCCTGCGTCGGATTTCCAATTCCCGAGGGGCAATGGCCCGGCCTCCTCACATTGCTTCCAATTGGAGGCGCTGTTTTGATCGTTGCCTCTCGACAACAGAACATCCTGGTGAGGTGGGCTGGACTCAGGTTTCTACAACGCCTAGGGGATTGGTCTTACTCGATTTACCTTTGGCACTGGCCGATCTGGGTCTTCGCCCTATCGTGGGCGTCACTTCGTGGCCATTCGATCACGTTCACAACTAAGCTGTTGATTGCAGCAGTCTCGATCGGGCTAGGCGCCGCTTCCTATGTCCTTGTTGAGCAGCCTGCCCGCAGAAGGCGCGACATCTTGCCCGACTCGCGACTGATGGCGACTGCCACCGTTTCCTTTTCTGCGCTACTTGCATTTACCGTGGCCGCTTTCATGAGCCACGGCTTCCCGAGCAGATTACCGGAGTATATTGCCGCGGCCGAGGAGGCCCGGCGGACCAATACGCCGCGCGACGAATGTTTCAGGAATGCTAACTCCATCAAGCAAGCGGCGGAGCCATACTGCGAGTTCGGCAGCCGGGCCCCTGAAGCTAAGAAAGCGATATTGTGGGGCGACTCTTTCGCTAACCAGTATCTCGAGCCGATATCGTCCGCAGCCAACGCAAATGGCATACATGGCTTGATTGCGACGCAAAGTGCATGCCGTCCCTTTATCGATGATGCTGCAAAGCACTCATCTGATCAGGAGCCATGTCGCGCTTTCAACCGTGACACGCTGAACTTAGTTTTGAGCAGAGCCGACCTGACCACCGTGATCCTTGGCGGCAACTGGGGCGACCCAGATGGGATTGCTCCCCTGGTTCAAAAGCTGCTCTCCTCGGGAAAAACCGTCGTTCTGATCCTGCCGCTGCTAAATATCGGCTTCGACGTGCCTCAACGCTGGATGGAAGAGCAAGCCCGGGCTGGAAAAGCGATACGCGAGTGGAAGGTAGAGGTCGATCCTCAGTTAACCCAAGAAACGCAAAGGTCCGAAATAGCGCAACGCCTCGCAGCTTACCAAGAAGATCCAACACGACCTTACGCCAGATGGCGTTGCCCGGGCCCTGTTCGCTGTTGGGCACGTTCAGGACATGATCAGGGCTTTCCAAAAGAAGCTCAATCTTGACTGACACGGTCCCTTCGGGAGCAAAAGGCCCGACGGCTCACGCTGGCGGGCTCGACGAAAGGGCCGCAGCGATTGAGTTCGCTGCGCCTGCGCCGTGTCAAAACGACCGGGTGAAAGAGGTAGGTGCAATATGAACGCCAGCCCCGGTTTGCCGAAGTTTCCCGGCACTTCCGGTTCCGGCCACAACAAATGTGAATAAAAAGCGCCTGCGTGCCCGAATGTCCCAAACGCCTCAGTCTGCCTGTGCGACCTATTAAATCATTCTGCGGCCTTCAGACCCTGTTCCGTGGGCTCGTAGCGCTGCCCGTGCTTCACCAGCCAGCCACCTTCAACCATCTTCTGCGCCAAACCCAGCGAACATGCCGGGTGGCTGCCGCCTGGGTGGTATACGCCGTCTCTGCGCTCGACGAGAAAGCCGTAGACGCGCGCCAGTCGTAGCGACTTGAGCATGGCGGGAATGAGAATGATAGTGGAGGTCATTGCTTCCCAAGTGCGCGCCATCCTGAACGTTCCGAAGCGCAGCCTTGGCGACGAGCACCGAGGCGGCGCTTACAGTTTGAGAAAACTAGGACGAGCGGCTTCACTCTGGGCTTGCAACAAAGAACGGCCCCAGGCCAAGGGGAAGGACCCAGGGCTGGGGCCGCCCCGGCTACAACAGATAGCCTGGCGCCTGAAGCGCATGCAGATCAAACACCAGGGAGGACGTGGGTTCCTATCAGGAGGCGCCCGCATTCCGGGCTTTGATCGAGTTGAAGAGTGTAGCTGTTACCTTGATGTAGGAACGTTCGTTCGCGTTTTGCGTCTCTCAGGAAAGTCCAACAAAGAGACGTGTCCATGCCAGTGGCCCAAACCGCGAGCCCGACCTTGTTCCGCTGCCCAAGGTGCTGCGGGCCTCTCAGTCTGGTAGAAAAGTTATGGGATAGGCATCTCGCTTCATACGGGTCTATGAATGTAAGTACGGCGTGCTGCTCTGGGACGATTAGAAACTAACAATGGCTGAGTCGTTCGGAAGCAGTCTTACCATCGTGGAAATGGTGGCGGACGACTTTGGCCCCCGGCCCAAGACCCAACTCTGGTCGCTGCAGCAAAGCCCGAGCAAGCCCTTACGCTGGTGCTGTCGGCAGTTCCGGAGGGGTGGACAGCAAGGCTGGGTGGACAGCTAGGCTGGCAACTGGCCATCTCGGTTCGAAGCAACTGGAAACGCTACGGGAGCTCCGATTGAAACCTGGCGAGGTGCAAGAGCTGACGAACTAATGGCAGTTTGCCACAATGGCCGTTCACATCTCGACAAAAAGTTGGCCCGACAAGGAGCGTCAGATGACCGAACGGCGTGAGCTCTATCGCAGTACCAACGGCGATGCCTGGTTTCTGGGACGTGAGCCGGCCAATGGCCATGCTTTCATCATTCATCAGCCGAACGCTCCCTCTGGCGGACGGTTGTCACACATTGAGCTGGCGACTTCTTGCGAAGCGAGCCGAAAGGACCCGAGCATCAGGCCCTACTGCGCTTGATAGGGACCCTCGTGAACGTGCCGCCGTACGCTTAGGAGGGCCGCGCGAAGCGTTGCCGCTACTGTGATTTGGGCGCGCAGGCATCTACGGTAGTATGACAGCGATTCTCACCTATGGTTATTTTTGGCAACGGAGCCCGAGATGATTACCGCCGCAGCCTGCCAAGAAGCAGCAGAACATTACAAGGCACTTTCTAGAACTCCAGGTATTTCAGCCGCCCGAGTGTCCCTTCTCAAGAACATTGCAAAGAGCTTCGCCGGCTTGGCCAGCCAGCTGGATAGACTAGCAGCACTCACACGAGACGAAGGTCGTCGGCGGTAAGCGGACGCCTCAGTGGGTGGCGTCTTTCGCCCCTATGATTGCAAGCTTTGGATTCCCCCGATCGAAGTCAGGCCGAACGTCAGCGCCGCGGCTTCCGCAGCCCTGACAGACGAACTGTGGCTCGATATCAGACAGCCGCACCTCATCGACCCAGCAATCCGCGTCCAGAGCAACGTGATGGCCGCAATGGCAATAGACCAGCACGCCGCCAACGCCCATCGCGCGCATCTGGCCGAAGGTAATCTTCATCGGGCGGCCGTCTGCGTGTATTGGCGTGTGGCGTTTCGGGCGAGGCATGCCGCCATCAAAGCGGGTTCGTAAGTACCTCGTAAATTATGGATTCCTAGTGGCTCGGAACGCGCGCGAGCTACTGCAGATCGTATTGTGGAAAGGTCGGCTCAATCGGCAGCTAAGGTACACATCCGGCTCACTTGGACAGACAAAGCAGCAAGCTCAGGACGAGATCCCGAGAGGCAGCCAAACTTTGACTAAATGGGGGCTTGTGCTCGCCGAAAGGTTGCATGATGCTCACGCCCATATTTCTGGGGCGAATCATGGCGAAACTCTCAACCAAAGTCGCGACGCGGATCATCACTCAACTCAAGAGATACCAAAGCGTATTAGCAGGGCTGCTGAAGCGCGATGTTAGTGAAGCCGACACGGTCACCGTCGTCAACGATATGCTTTCCGACATCTGCGGCTATGACAAGTATCTACATGTCACTAGCCAATATGCGATCCGCGGCACCTATGTTGATCTTGCTGTGAAAGTTGACGACGACATCCGGTTCATTATCGAGGTCAAGGCCATTGGGATCGATCTCAAGGATGCCCATGTCAAGCAAGCCATCGATTACGCTGCCAACGTGGGTATTGAGTGGGTAGTGCTCACGAACGGCGCCCACTGGCGAATCTACAAGGTGCATTTCGGCCAGCCGATTGAGAAAATCCTCGTTTGTGAGTTTGACGCTATCGAGGAAAGCGCCAAGAGCCCTGAAGCTCTTGAATGCTTCGGAAATCTGAGCCGCGAGGGCTTCTCAAAGAGCAGAATGGCCGAGTTCCTGCTGCACAAGCAGGTCACGAACAAGTTCACAGTCGCGGCCGTTCTGCAGACTGACTTCATCCTGGAGATTTTGCGCCGCGAGATTCGTCGGATGAGCTCCGGCGTGAAGGTGGAGGTCGACTACCTGAAGACGTTGTTGCGCGAGGAGGTCATCAAACGCGACTTGGTTGATAGTGATGAAGCGAAAGCGGCTCTCCAGAACATCAAGCGTTTGCAGCGGGCTGCGACGCGGAAAAAGGCTGCACCGAAAGCTGCAGATGATGAAGCTCCGATAGTTGCCCCGGTTGAGGATGCTTCCGCGTCCACGCCGCGAGCGGTCGCCATTCCTTGAATAACGGGGGGTTCGTTTGGGGCGGTTTGATAGTTAGTGCATTAGAGCGGTTTGGTCGGAAGTGGGCTGTTACTGAATAAGAGCGCTGGAAGTGCCGAAGCCTTTCAACCAGTCCTTCAATTCGATCGAGCAGTTGGAGAGAGCGACGCCTGAGCAGGTCGGTGTCGCAATAGTACTTCATATGCAGGTAAATGGTCGGCGGTTCTCACCGGACAACTTTCAATCCGAAATCAACCACTTCTTCGGCCATCAAGGTTCGCCGCCGTGGCTGATGCAGAGGGTTTCTGAAGGAATGATGTGGGCCCAGCAGATGCTCCTCGCGGTGCCTGACCTGAGCCAGCCTCACGCGGTATGGTACGTTTTGAGCAGAACGGGCGTTGAGTTCGAGCCGGCGACTGATCTGGAGAGACTTCAAATCGAGCGGCTTCTTCCGGAGTTTCTGTTACATCCCGATGTGCGAGACGCATCAGCGGAGATATTCAAGATAGGCCGTTACGACGCTGCCGTGTTCGAGGCGTTCAAGCTAGTGGAGACTAAAATACGAGAAGCCGCAGACTTGCCGGCGGAGGCACGTGGCATGCCTGCTCATCCTGAATGACTTCGACAAAGAGACCGCCGATCTGCTGAAAACGAATGCCGCTTCGCTCATCGCCGAAATCAAGGAGAACGTGCCGAAGCTCCACCTTCGCGTCGAGTATCGAAGTGAGAAGTTCGACGAACTCTATCCCGAGGTGAAGCAAATGCTGGAGCGCGGCAGTTATCACAACGTCCTCTTCAACCTGGATCAATGCGGAACAGGCAACGTTGAAATCAACACGATCGGCGACATCGTTGCGTCGTTCACGTCGGTTGAAATCTTCTACACATTCGGCATCCAGACGCTGCTGACGTTCTTGCATCAGACGGATCGTGCCGCGCTGGCCAAGCAGCTTGCGCCGTTTGGCGTCAGTCCAGATGATCTATCGCAGCTCGATGGCTTGATGACCAAGGACGCCTGGCTCGGCGCAGCGGAACGCATCGTGTTTGAGTCGTTTCGGGATGCGCGAACTACGTTAGTCCGTTTTCCATCCACAATCCGGACGGCTGGCACTATTGGCTTATCCACTTCGCAAATTCGGTTCGCGCACGTCAGGAATATAACAATATCCTGCATCAAAACAGTAGCGCCCAGGCACATTTTGGCCGATCCGGTTTGCACATGCTGTCCTACGACCCAAGTGAAGCCGACAGTATGCTCTATGTGTTCGATGCGGCGGGAAGGGCCGAAGCGAAAAAGCAGCTTCACGATGATATTCCACGGCTCATCACAAATTACGGCGATGCAATTCCGGTCGGGGAGTTTTACGCCAGCATCTACAACGCGACCCCGGCTCACATGCTCGACATCAATTTAGCGATCATCGAGAACCCCGACCTGGAGGTTATCACCGAACAAGGGGGCGGGGAGCGCCGCAAAGCCAACACGATCACGACCAGCGACATCCTGCGCTTGAAACAGCAGCGCAGTTTCTTTCCGATCTTCTGATAATCAAAGCAGGAGAAGGAAGAAATGACGCGCGCCATCGTGATCGCATGACGATTGGCGCCCCGAATGGCTGACAATCGAAATACACTCGCCCTTGTCGCAGCCGCTGCCATCCTGGCCCTTGTGTTGGGGTTTGCCTATGGCGCCACCTTTAACGGTGGTTGCGAGCAACTCAAAGATGCTCAATCTGGTTGTCTCGAATGGTGGTTTTCCCGCTATCAGACATTGATCGCAATGTTTGGCGCGATTTTCGTTGCTTGGCTTAGCGTCCAACCTGTTCTGAAGCAGCTCAGGCTCTCCTCAGTGCAGACCGCCGTTGCCTTGCAGCAAGTTCACGCAGATCGTGAAAAACGGTTGGAGAATTGGTCAAACCAGAATTGGCCGCGCTGGAAAAACTGTCCGAAGAACTGGCGCGTGGCTACTACGAACGCGAGGATGACCATGGCACGGCGAGCACGGCTTCGGCGCCATTGACGGGAATCCCGAAGGTGCTGCGGTTCGCGCTGGAAGGGACGTAGAAATCTACGCTTATTTACGCTATAGCCCTCCAACGCCCCAATGAAATCAAGGCGCTGTGTTGCGATTTCGGCAACCCAGAGTTTTCCGGCATCGTCTATCACGCCAATTATCTGCGCTACATGGAGCGCGGACGGACCAATCATCTCAGGCTGATGGGTGCCGAGCAGCAGGCGCTGTTCGAGCAGCCCGAGATCGACGGCGCCGGCTTCGCCTTCGTGGTGCGCTCGATGCATCTGGATTTCCTCAAGCCCGCGCGGATGGACGACGTGCTCGACGTCGTGACCTGGCCGATCGCGGTGAAGGGCGCCTCCATCATGCTGGCGCAGGAGGTGAAGCGGGGTGAGGACGTGCTGGTGAAAGCCGAGGTGCGCGTCGCCTTCATCAGCGGCGGCCGCGCCCAGCCGATCCCGAAATCGATCCGGACGCTGATGAAGGCCGATCTGATTTCGTGATCGACCGATAGGGGATCGGCACTCGACTCCGGCTTGCGCAGCGATAGATTGCGGCCCCAACCCATCGATGAGGCTCATGATGTCGCGCCCGCCGCTTCCACCTTTCACCCGAGAGACCGCCGCGCAAAAGGCGCGCATGGCCGAGGATGCCTGGAATTCGCGCGATCCGGTGCGCGTCTCGCTTGCCTATACCGAGGACAGCCGCTGGCGCAATCGTTCGGAAGTTTTTCAAGGGCGCGAAGCCATCGTCGCCTTCCTCACCCGCAAATGGGAGAAGGAGCACGACTACCGCCTGATCAAGGACCTCTGGGCCTTCGACGAGAACCGCATCGCGGTGCGCTTCCAGTACGAATGGCACGATGCCGGCGGCCAGTGGTATCGCTCCTACGGCAACGAGCAGTGGGAGTTCGACGAGCACGGCCTGATGAAGCGGCGCGAGGCCTCGATCAACGACATCGCGATCGCGGAGAAGGATCGCCGTTTTCATTGGGCCGCGCCAGGGCCGCGGCCGGCGGATGTGGCGGGGCTGGGAAGCGAGCCGTTCTGATTATCTAGCCGCCCTCATTGCTCTTGGCTCTTGCTTTCGGCAGGTCCTCCCAAAGCCACATGCTACCTAACGCCGTCACGAAACCAGCGGCCATTAGCATCCAACCCTTCCACCGAAGTGCGAAGAATAGGAGATATATCAAAGCCACCAGCCCTACAATCGTTAGGGAGAGTGCAAACGTCAGGCTTATCGTGCGACGAATTGGGCTCATTGCCACCCAGCCTAAAGTGTCTACCGACATTTTGCCCCTGAGCCTTCTCTCTGACAAGGCGAGAGAGCAAGCGCTGGGGCTAGGTTGCCGCGCGGCTTGCCAAAAACCGCGTAATCGCCCCACCGAGCTTCGCGTTGTCCATCGGCTCCGCCAGCGACGCCCTTGCCGTTGCGACGACGTCATCCGGCGCCTTGCCGTCGCGCAGGTCGCAGCACACTTGCGCGAATTCCACGTCGAATTCCGGATGCGGCTGCACGGTCAGGGTGGTGCCGTTGGCGTAGAGCAGGCCGGCATGCGGGGTGAACTCGGACGAGAGGATCGTCAGCGCGTCGCTCGGCGGGTCGATCACCTGGTCCTGATGCGAGCAGGCAATGGCGACCGCTTCGGCGTCGATCACGCCGTTCTGCGGCAGCACCTGATAGACGTGCCGGCCGATGCCCCAGCCGCTGTCCGACTTGCGCACGGTGCCGCCGAGCGCCTGTGCGATCAGCTGATGGCCGAAGCAGACGCCGACCATCGGCGTCTTGTTGGCGTAAGCGGCGCGCACGAAATCTTCCAGCGGCGCGATCCAGTCGAGCCCGTCATAGACGCCGGCCGCAGCCCCAGTGATCAGCACGGCCTTGAGCCTGCGCGGATCGGGAAGTGCATCGCCATTCGGGATGCTGATGATATCCACGCTGACCGCCGGATCCTCGGCGCGGAACATGCGTTCGAACATGTGCGGAAACGAGCCGTGACGCTCGCGATGCTTTTGAGGAACGAGCCCGGTCTCGATGATGGTGATGCGTGCCATGTGCTACCTGCGGAAGTAGGGAGGATACAGCAGGACCCGCACGGCGTCCAAGTCAACCGGGCGCAAAATCCCGTGTGGACTCGTGCTCGAGTTCGGCGAGCGCCTTGCGCATCGTCTCGACAAGATCCAGCGCCACCGGCGACGGGCTGCGCTGCGCCGGGAAGACGGCGGAGAATTCGAAGTCGATACGCGGCAGGAAAGGACGCGCGACGACGCCGCGGGTGGCGAATTCCCTCGCGGTGAAGGGATCGCAGATGGCGACGCCAAGCCCCGACGACACCATGCCGCACATGATCTCCGACAACGTGGTCTCGACCCGGAGCACGCGGCGGACCTCATGACGATTGAACACCTGGTCGACGAGATGCCGGCTCGATGATCCCGCCGACAGCGAGATGAAGGTCTCGCCCTCGAAATCGCGTGGCTCCAACACCTCCTTTTCCGCGAGGCGGTGACCTGTCGGCAGCACCGCGACGCGCGCGGGCGCCGGCAGCCGCAGGCTCGGCAGGCCGGAATGGGCGATCGGCACCTCGGCAAAGCCGATGTCGCACTGGTTGTTCAACACCCAGTCGACCACGATCGGTGAGATCACGCCGAAGAAGGCGAGGTTGAGGTTGGGCCGCTCTTTCAAGAAGTGTCCCGCCAGCCGCGGCAGATAGCCGTTCGCCAGCGCCGGCAGTGCGGCGATGCGCAGCGAGCCGGTGCGGCGGCCGCGGATTTCTTCGGCGGCCGCGGTGATCCGTTCGAGGCCGACGAAGGAGCGCTCCACTTCAGTATAAAGCGCCATTGCCGCGGCGGTCGGCACGAGGCCGGTGCCGCGCCGCTCGAACAGCTCCATCTTCAGCAGCGCCTGGAAGTCGCGCAGCAAGCGGCTGACCGCGGGCTGCGTCACCACCATCAGCTTCGCCGCCTCGGTGACGCTGCCGGTGAGCATCGTCGCGCGGAAGGCCTCCACCTGCCGCGAATTGATCCGCGCCATCTCGAATTCCACTCATAACATTTCGGCATGCAGAAGGTGCCATTATTCATTGGACGATGGAAGTATAGGTTGCGATCTTTTTCATCAGAGCTGGAGCCAGCCCGCTTTTTCGGCAGATTGGAGGGGTTCAAACCTCCAAATCGCGTCAAAACCCGCCGAACAGGGGCCGGAGCCCTGGTCGGAGAGGATGAGCGCGGAAGGAAATGCGGAAGGCGCCTCAGCCGGAGATTTGTCGGCACCTCACCTCATTCCGGTATGGAGATCAGTCCACATGAAGACTTTTCGCCTTCTGACCGCGGTCAGCATCGCAGCGCTCATCGCCGTCCCGTCAGCCGCCTCGGCCCAGCAAAAGACGCTCTATGTCGCTGGCTATGGCGGCTCGTTCGAGAAGACCATCCGCGACGAGGTGATCCCGGCCTTCGAGAAGGAGAACGGCGTCAAGGTCGAGTACGTCGCCGGCAATTCCACCGACACGCTGGCGAAACTCCAGGCGCAGAAGGGCAATCAGCAGATCGACGTCGCCATCGTCGATGACGGCCCGATGTACCAGGCGATCCAGCTCGGCTTTTGCGGCAAGCTCGACGGCCTGCCCGCCGATCTCTACGACACCGCCCGCTTCAAGGACGACCGCGCGGTGGCGATCGGCATCGTCGCGACCGGCCTGATGTACAACACCAAGGTGTTCAAGGAGAAAGGCTGGGCGCCGCCGACATCGTGGAATGATCTGAAGGACACCAAATACGCCAAGCAGCTCGTGATCCCGCCGATCAACAACACCTATGGTCTCGAAGCGCTGGTGATGCTGTCGAAGATGAACGGCGGCGGCGAGACCAATGTCGATTCCGGCTTCAAGATCTTCAAGGAAGCGATCAATCCGAACGTGCTCGCCTATGAGCCGTCGCCGGGCAAGATGACCGAGCTGTTCCAGTCCGGTCAGGCGGTGATCGCGGTGTGGGGCACCGGCCGCGTGCAGAGCTTCGCCAATACCGGCTTCCCCGTCGACTTCGTCTATCCCAAGGAAGGCGCCGCGACGCTGTTGACGACGGCATGCCCGATCAACAAGCCGAACGCCTCGCCGCTGGCGGCGAGCTTCGTCAAGATGTTGCTCGATCCAAAAATCCAGCTCGTGATGCTGAAGGATTATGGCTACGGCCCGGTGCTGAAATCGCTGGTGATCCCGCCCGAGCTCGGCAAGATGGCCCCGATCGGCGAGCGCGCGGCAAAACTCTACAATCCGGACTGGACCGTCATCAACGAGAAGCGCGAGGAGTGGACCAAGCGCTGGAATCGCGAGGTCGAACGCTGATCGTTTGCGGAGACAGCGTGATGGCCTATCTCGAGCTCGATCGGGTCGCAAAACAGTTCGGCGCGCAGACTGTGGTCGACGACTTCAGTCTGTCGGTGGGGAAGGGGGAGTTCATCTCCTTCCTCGGCCCGTCCGGCTGTGGCAAGACCACGACGTTGCAGATGATCGCGGGCTTCCTCGATCCCACGCGCGGCGCGATCCGCCTGGCGGGCAAGGACCTGACCGCGATCCATCCGGCCAAGCGTGGCCTCGGCATCGTGTTCCAGAGCTACGCGCTGTTTCCGCACATGACCGCGGCGGAGAACGTCGCCTTCGGCCTGGAAATGCGCAATGTGCCGCGCAACGAGCGGGCCGAGCGCGTGCGTGCCGCGCTCGCGATGGTGGGGCTCGCCGGTTACGAGGACCGCCATCCGCGCCGCATGTCCGGCGGCCAGCAGCAACGCGTGGCGCTGGCGCGCGCGCTGGTGATCAAGCCGAGCGTGCTGCTGCTCGACGAGCCCTTGTCCAATCTGGACGCCAAGCTGCGTGAGGAGATGCAGATCGAGCTGCGCCAGATCCAGCGCACCGTCGGCACCACCACGATCCTGGTCACGCACGACCAGAACGAGGCGATGTCGCTGTCCGACCGCATCGTGGTGATGAGCCAGGGCCGCATCGAGCAGATCGGCACGCCGCAGCAGACTTATGAGAAGCCGGCCTCGGCCTTCGTCTCGCAGTTCCTCGGCAAGACCAATGATTTTGCCGGAGCGATCGACCGGACTTTGACGCCGGCGCAGCTGGTGGTGGGCTCCTGGAGCGTGCCCGCGCCCGCCGGCCTCAATGGCCCGGTGACCGTCAGCATCCGCCCCGAGCGCATCGGTTTTGGCGATGCCGGCCTCAGCGCAAAAATCGTCACGCGCATCTTCCAGGGCAATCACTGGCTGTTTCAGTGCGAGAGCGAGTGCGGCCCGGCGATCGTGATCCGTCAGAATGACGGCAAGGCGCAGCCGGCCGAAGGCGAGGCCGTTCGCCTGACCTGGCGACCCGAGGACATGAGCGTGCGTGCGAGGGCCGGCTCATGAGCATGGCCGCCGAGGAACGCGACGCACGTGCCCCCTGGGCGTTGACGGCGCCGGCCCTGATGCTGTTCGTCGGCGTGCTGCTGATTCCGCTGGCGATGACCGTGATGCTGTCGTTTCACGATTGGGGGCAGTACAAGGGCATCGAGCCGGTCTTCATCCTCAAGAACTGGCATGAGATCGCGACCGATCCCTATTACGCTGAAATGTTCTGGCGGACCTTTCGCATCGCGATCCTGACCACGCTGCTCACGGCGCTGCTCGGCGCCCCCGAGGCCTACATCCTCAATCGCATGAGCGGCCGCTGGAAGAGCTTCTTCCTGCTGATCATTCTCGGGCCGCTCCTGATCTCCGTGGTGGCGCGCACGCTCGGCTGGGCACTGCTGTTCGGCGGCAACAACGGCCTCGTCAACAAGCTTCTGATGTCGCTCGGGGTGATGCGTTCCCCCATTCCCTTCATGTTTACCGAGACGGGCATGGTGGTCGCGCTCGCGCATGTGATGATGCCGTTCATGGTGCTGTCGGTGTGGGCGGCGCTGCAGCGGCTCGATCCGCAGATCGAGAATGCGGCGATGTCGCTCGGCGCCGGCCCCGCCACCATCATCCGCCGCATCATCATGCCGCAGATCATGCCGGGCGTGCTGTCGGGCTCCATCATCGTGTTCTCGCTCTCGGCCAGCGCCTTTGCGACACCCGCGATCATCGGCGGCCGCCGGCTCAAGGTCGCGGCAACGCTCGCCTATGACGAATTCCTCAACACGTTGAACTGGCCGCTCGGGGCGGCGGTCGCGACGCTGCTGCTGGTGGCTTTGGTCTTGATCGTCGTCGGCAGCAACGCGCTGATCGAGCGCCGCTATGCGGAGGTGTTCCGATGAGACGGAACGGCCCGCTGGCACTGATCTTCCACACCATCTTCGTCGTCGTCATGGTGGCGCCGATCCTGGTGGTCTGCCTCGTCGCCTTCACGCCCGAGGGGTTTCTGTCGCTGCCGACCAACGGCTTCTCGCTGCGCTGGTTCAGAACGATCTTGAACTATCCCGAGTTCATTCACGCCTTCTGGGTCAGCCTCGGGCTCGGCGCGCTGTCGTCCCTGGTGGCGCTGCTGTTCGCGGTGCCGGCGGCGCTGGCGATTGCGCGCTACCGCTTCCGTGGCCGCGATGCGCTGGCGGCGCTGTTCCTGTCGCCGTTGATGATTCCGCATGTCGTGCTCGGCATCGCCTTTCTGCGCTTCTTCACCTCGGCCGGTCTCGGCGGCAGCTTCGCGGCGCTGATCATCGCCCATGTCATCATCGTATTTCCCTTCGCGCTGCGGCTGACGCTGGCGGCGGCGACCGGCATGGACCGCACGGTCGAGATGGCTGCGGTCTCGCTCGGCGCCAACGGCTGGACACTGTTTCGTCGTGTGACGTTGCCGCTGATCCTGCCCGGCGTCATCAGCGGCTGGGCGCTCGCCTTCATTCAGTCCTTCGACGATCTCACCATGACCGTCTTCCTCGCCGCGCCCGGAACCGAGACGTTGCCGGTGCGCATGTTCCTTTACATCCAGGACAACATCGATCCGCTGGTGACGTCGGTCTCGGCCTGCGTGATCGCGATCACGATGACCGCCCTCATTCTGCTCGACCGCTTCTACGGGCTCGACCGCGTGCTCGCCGGCAAGGGCAGCGACACGGGGCGATAGGAGAACCTATGCGAACGGATTACGACGTCGCCGTCGTCGGCGGCGGATTGCTCGGCTCCGCCATTGCCTGGGGCCTCGGCCGCCTCGGCAAGCGCGTGGCCGTGCTCGACGAAGGCGACATCACCAAGCGCGCCTCACGTGCGAACTTTGCGCTGGTGTGGGTGCAGAGCAAGGGGCTCGGCATGCCCGCCTATACGGTGTGGACCGTGCAGGCCTCGCAGGCCTGGGGCCGGCTTGCCTCCGAGCTGAAGCAGCAGACCGGCCTCGACGTTTCGCTGCAGCAGAACGGCGGCTTTCATCTCACGCTCGGCGAGGACGAATTTGGCCAGCGCACTGAGCTCGTCAAGCGCATGCACAATCAGGTTGGCGCGGCCGACTACAAGATGGAGATGCTTTCCGCATCCGAGGTGAAGAAGTCGCTGCCGCTGATCGGGCCGGAAGTGTCCGGCGGCAGCTATTGTCCGCTCGACGGCCATGTTAATTCGCTGCGCACCTTCCGCGCCTTCCACACCGGCTTCAAGGCATTCGGCATCGACTATCTTCCGGAGCGTCCGGTCTCGGCGATCAGCAAGAGCGGTGGCGAGTTCCGCCTGACCACGCCCAAGGGCGAGCTGCGCGCCGCAAAGATCGTGCTCGCCGCCGGCAATGCCAACCAGACGCTGGCGCCGATGGTTGGGCTCTTTGCGCCGATGGGCCCGACCCGCGGCCAGATCGTGGTGACCGAACGCACCATGCCGTTCCTGCCGCATCCATTGACCACGATCCGCCAGACCGACGAGGGCACGGTGATGATCGGCGACAGCAAGGAGGACGAGCTGGACGATCGGACGCTGAAGCACTCCATCAGCGCCGTGATGACCGATCGCGCCCAGCGCATGTTCCCGCATCTGTCGCGTCTCAACGTGGTCAGGAGCTGGGCCGGCATCCGCGTCATGCCGCAGGACGGCTTTCCGATCTACGACCAGTCGGAGACGCATCCCGGCGCCTTCGTCGCCTGCTGCCATTCCGGCGTGACGCTCGCCTCCAACCACGCCTTCGAGATCGCACGCATGGTGGCGCAAGGTTCGCTCGAGCCGGAGCTGGTCGGCGCGTTCTCGGCCAGCCGTTTTGGCGCGGCCGGTGCTGCGAACAACAGCGGCTACTAGAGATACTGAGGAAGCCAGAATGTTTAGACGATCCGAACAGGACAAGCGGCCACCGGTGCAAATCTTCGTCGACGGCGTCGCCGTCGCGGCGCGCCAGGGCGACACCGTCTCCGCCGCGCTGCTGGCATCTGGCTGTGACGCACGTCGCGCGACCGCGGTGAGCGGTGCGCCGCGTCTACCCTATTGCATGATGGGCGTGTGCTTCGATTGCCTCGTCACCATCGACGGCGTCGGCAACCGCCAGGGCTGTCTCGTGCCGGTCGCCGAAGGCATGCAAATCGAGATCCAGAAGGGCAAGCGGGAGATCGGAAGATGAGTGTGGCTCCCAAGCGCGAAGACTACGATGTCGTGGTGATCGGGGCCGGTCCCGCCGGCCTCGCCGCTGCCGCGACCTCCGCCGAAGCCGGCCTCTCGACGCTGCTGCTCGACGAGAACATCGGCCCCGGCGGCCAGGTGTTTCGCGCGATATCATCGACGCCGGTGACAGAGCGCAGCCAGCTCGGCGCGGACTATTGGGTCGGTGCCGAGCTTGTACAGGCGCTGCGCGCGAGCAACGCCGAGATCATCCACCGCGCCACCGTCTGGAGTCTCGACCGCAATCTCGAGATCGCCGTCTCGATCGGCGGCGCGTCCGCCTTCGTCAAGGCGAAGCGCGTGATCCTGGCGACGGGCGCGCTGGAGCGGCCGTTTCCGATACCCGGCTGGACATTGCCGGGCGTGATGACCGCGGGCGCCGCACAGACCATGCTGAAATCCTCGGCGCTGGTGCCCGATGGCCGCACGGTGATCGCGGGGCAGGGGCCGCTGCTCTGGCTGCTCGCCGCGCAGATCCTGCGGCTCGGCGGCCGCATCGACCGCATCCTCGACACCACCGAGCGCGGTAACTACTTCGCCGCGCTCCCGCACGCCTTCGCCTTCCTGACCTCGCCCTATTTCGCCAAGGGCCTGTCGATGATGCGTGAGGTCAAGGCCAAGGTGCAGGTCGTCTCCGGCGTCACCGAGCTCTCGGCATCTGGTGATGGCCAACTCGCGAGCGTCAGCTATGTCGCGGGCGGCAAGCGTGAGACCATGCCAGCCGACCTGCTGCTGCTGCATCAGGGTGTCGTGCCCAACGTCAATCTGGCGATGGCGGCAGGCGTCGAGCATCGCTGGGACGATTTGCAACTCTGTTGGTCGCCCGTGCTCGATGCGAGCGGCAATTCGACCGTTCCCGGCATCGCGATCGCCGGCGACGGCGCCGGCATCGGCGGCGCGAACGCCGCCGTGGTCCGCGGCCGCATCGCCGCGCGTGCAGCGGTGGAAGCGCTGGCGCCTGCGGCTGTGGCGAAGCTCGCGCCGATGGCGACGCTTCGTTCCGATCTCGCCAAGGCCGAGCGCGGTCGCGTCTTCCTCGACAAGCTGTTCCGTCCGGCGCCGCAGTTCCGCATCCCCGCAGGCGATACCATCGTCTGTCGCTGCGAAGAGGTGACGGCAAGGGACGTTCTCGACTCCGTCGCGATCGGCGCGACCGGGCCAAACCAGCTCAAGGCCTATCGCCGCACCGGCATGGGGCCGTGCCAGGGCCGGCTCTGCGGCCTCACCGTCACCGAGCTGATGGCGCAGGCGCGCGGGAAGACGCCGCAGGAGATCGGTTACTACCGGCTGCGCGCGCCGGTGAAGCCGATCACACTCGCCGAGCTCGCCGCCGTTCCCAAGAGCGAGGCCGACGTCAAGGCGGTGGTGCGCGGATGACCCAAAACGTGGATGCGATCGTCGTAGGCGGCGGCATCCACGGATGCTCGACGGCGCTGCATCTGTGCCTTGCCGGCATGAAGCCGGTGCTGATCGAGAAGGACTATGCCGGCCGCCACGCCTCGGGAGTCAATGCCGGCGGCGTGCGCCAGCTCGCGCGGCACATTCCCGAGATTCCGCTCTCGATCCGCTCGATGGGGATCTGGGAGAAGATTTCAGATCTCCTCGACGACGATTGCAGCTTCGAGAGCCACGGCCAGGTGCTGGTTGCCGAAAACGAGGAGGAGCTCGCGGTCTGCCGTACGCGCGTCGCCGAGCTCAACGCGCTTGGCTTCACCCATGAGGAGCTGATCGACGCGACTGAATTGCGGCGCCTCGTTCCGGCGGTCGCCGAGACCTGCCCCGGCGGCGTCGTCTCCCGCCGCGACGGCGCCGCCAATCCGGCGCAGACGACGACAGCGTTCCGCCGCAAGGCCGAGCAGTTAGGTGCCACCGTGCGCGAGGGCGTGGCCGCCACCAACATCCGGTCCAGCGATGGCCTCTGGCATGTCGACGTCGGCGCCGAGACCTTCGCTGCGCCGGTGCTGGTCAATGCCGCCGGCGCCTGGGCTGGCAAGATCGCGGCTGATCTCGCCGAGCCCGTGCCGGTCGAGACCGTGGCGCCGATGCTGATGATCACCTCGCGTGTGCCGCACTTCATCGATCCCGTCGTGATCCTGCGCGGGCGCAAACTCTCCTTCAAGCAATTCTCCAACGGCACCGTGCTGATCGGCGGCGGCCATCTGGCAATTCCGTATCAGGATCGCAACGAGACGGTGCTCGACTGGAAGAGCCTCGCCACCAGCGCGCGCACCGTGTTCGAGCTGTTTCCGGTGATGCGCAGCGCCACCATCGTCCGCGCCTGGGCCGGTATCGAGGCGAAGATGAAGGACGACATCCCCGTATTCGGCCCGAGCAGCCGCCACAAGGGTCTCTATCACCAGTTCGGCTTCTCGCTGCACGGCTTCCAGCTCGGCCCCGGAGCCGGCGCGGTCATGGCCGAGCTGATCGTCAACGGCGGCACCCAGACCCGCATCAGCGATCTCGGCATCGACCGCTTCCATCCCACGACGCTCTAGCAAGAAGAGGAACATCATGAGCATCACCCGCAGCATCCGCACGCCGATCATGCACCGCGCCGTCGAGGCCAACGGCTTCGTCTTCCTCGGCGGCACCATCGCCGACGACACCTCGGTCTCGATGGGCGACCAGACCCGCAACATCCTCGGCAAGATCGCCGGCTATCTGAAGGAAGCGGGAACGGACAAGAGCCGCGTCGTTAGCGCTTCGATCTTCGTCACGGATCTTTCCAAGAAGAAGGAGATGGACGCGGCCTGGACCGAGTTCTTCGGCGACAATTTGCCGACCCGTGCCACGGTCGGCGTCGCCGATCTCGGCGGCAGCGCGCTGATCGAGGTGGTGGTGACAGCGCTGAAGGGCTGATCGCATGCCGAAGGGGACGTCAGCGCCCCTCGCGCTGGCGTCCTTCGGGCCGTGCCTTGATCTCGCCCTTCGAAGGGAATACTTGGAGGCTTCCTCAGTCAGGAACTTCGCAGCCATGGATTTCACCCCGATCGCAAAGCCCATCCGCCTTGCTCACGGGGAATTCCATGCCTGCTTCAATCATCCTGTCCAATCTGTCGCTGTCCACGTCTGACGGCCGCTCTCTCTGCTCCAATATCGATCTGACATTCGGCGCCGAGCGGACCGGCCTGGTCGGCCGCAATGGCGTTGGGAAGACGACGCTGCTTGCCTCGATCTGCGGGGAGCATCATCCCCAGGCGGGGCGTGTCGTCGTCACCGGAACGGTCGGTTTGCTGCGCCAGGATGTCCAGCTCCGTGCTGGCGCGACGGTGGCCGACTTGTTCGGCGCGCGAGGCCAGCTCGCGTTGCTTCGCCAGGCTGAGCGCGGCGAAGCCGCGGCCGACGACCTCGCCGAGGTCGATTGGACCTTTGAGGCACGCTTGCAGGCCGCGCTTGCACGTCTCGGGTTCGATCTCGCTCCCGAGACTGAACTGGAGCGATTGTCCGGCGGCCAGATCACGCGGGTTCGCCTCGCTGCCCTCGTCTTCGCCCAGCCTGACTTCCTGCTGCTGGACGAGCCCACCAACAATCTCGACCAGGACGGACGCAAGGTGGTGACCGATCTCCTCGCCGCCTGGCGCGGCGGCGCGATCGTCGTCAGCCACCACCGGAATCTGCTCGAAACGATGGATGCGATCGTCGAATTGACCTCGCTCGGCGCAACTCGATACGGCGGCAATTGGAGTCGTTACCGCGAGCAAAAGGCAGTCGAGCTCGCGGCCGTCAGGCACGATCTCGCCCATGCCGAGCGACGCCTGTGCGAGATCGATGGCAAGACACAGGAGGCCGCCGAGCGGAAAGATCGCAAGAACAGTGGCGGGAAGATGAAACGGGCGAAAGGGGGCATGCCGCGCATCCTGGCCGGCGCGCGCAAGGACCGCAGCGAGGATACCGGCGGCAAGAACGCGCAAATCGCTGAGCGGCGGCACGCGGAAGCGCTGGAAGCTCTCGACATGGCACGTCGCCGCATCGAGGTTCTTCAGCCGCTGTCGGTGAAACTGCCGGCGACTGGTCTGCCGGCGGGCCGGGAGGTGGTTTGGCTCGACGGCGTCACTGCCGGCTATCGGCCGGAGCAGCCGGTCTTGCGGGATCTATCGTTCACGATCGTCGGTCCGGAGCGCGTCGCGTTAGTCGGGCCCAACGGCTCGGGCAAGACAACGCTGCTGAAACTCATTGCCGGCGAGTTGCGTCCCTTCTCGGGCACTGTCCGGGTCAGGCCCGACTTCGCGCTGTTCGACCAGAAGGTCAGCCTGCTCAATCCGGGGCTCTCGATCCTGGAGAATTTTGGCCGTCTCAATCCAGCGGCGGGCGCGAATGCGTGCCATGCCGCGCTGGCCCGGTTCATGTTTCGCGCCGATGCCGCCTTGCAGGTCGTCGGCAGTCTGAGCGGCGGGCAAATGTTTCGTGCGGGCCTTGCCTGCGTGCTGGGCGGGATAAGCCCGCCGTCCCTGCTGATCCTGGACGAGCCGACCAATCATCTCGACATCGAGTCCATCGAAGCCGTTGAAGCTGGCTTGAGAGCCTATGACGGCGCGCTGCTCGTCGTCAGCCACGACGAGGCGTTCCTGCAGGCGATCGGGATCACGCGACGGCTCGATCTTGCCGTCAAGATGCCGTGCGCCAATGGCGGGATCACGTGACCCCCGCCGTCCGGTCCGATGATGCGGAGATTTTCAAAAGCTCGACGCCCTGCCCCCAGCGCGCCGAGCAAATAAGTCAATATTCCATTCGTGATCACAACGCGCTTGTTCTGACTGCTGGCTCGGAAAATTACTACTCCGGTAAACTACCGCAAAGGAACCGGGCGGTCTTTGCTGCGATGAGGGCAAAGCGCGGACGTCAGGTGCACCGCTGAGGGGGCCTTACGCCCGTCCACCCGGCTCCAGCGCTTCGCCGATCTCCAGTGGATGGGCCATGGTCTCGTGCAGCGCCTCGCGATCGAGCTCGCCTTCGGAGATGCTGATGACGACGCAGGCGACGCCGTTGCCGATCAGGTTGGTCAGCGCGCGGCATTCGCTCATGAACTTGTCGATGCCGACCAGGATCGCGATCGACTGGATCGGGATGTCGGGCACGATCGAGAGCGTCGCCGCCAGCGTGATGAAGCCGGCCCCGGTGACGCCCGAGGCGCCCTTCGAGGTGATCATGGCGATGCCGAGGATGCCGAGCTCCTGCCAGATCGTCAGATGGGTGTTGGTGGCCTGCGCCAAAAACAGCGTCGCCAGCGTCATGTAGATGTTGGTGCCGTCGAGGTTGAAGCTGTAGCCGGTCGGGATCACGAGGCCGACCACCGAGCGCGAGGCGCCGAGATGCTCCATCTTCTGGATCATCTGCGGCAGCACCGTCTCGGAGGATGAGGTGCCGAGCACGATCAGCAGCTCGTCTTTGATGTAGGCGATGAAGCGCAGGATCGAGAAGCCGGCGAGCCGCGCGATCGCACCCAGCACGATCAGCACGAACAGGATGCTGGTGAGATAGAACGTGCCGATCAGGGCGGCGAGGTTGAGCAGCGAGCCGAGGCCGTAGGCGCCGACGGTGAACGCCATCGCGCCGAACGCGCCGATCGGCGCGACGCGCACGATGATGCGGATGATGCCGAAGAACATCTTGGCGGCCTTGTCGATCGCATCCGCGATGGGTTCGCCAGCCTTGCCGAGGAAGGCGATGGCGAATCCGGAGAGGATCGAGATCAACAGCACCTGCAAGAGATCGCCGCGCGCGATCGCGCCCAGATAGCTGTCGGGGATGATCGCCATCAGATGGGCGACGATGCCTTCTTCCTTGGCCTTGGTGACGTAGGTCGCCACCGAGTTCGGATCGATCGTGGCGGGATCGATGTTGAAGCCGTGCCCGGGTTGGAGAACTTCGCCGACGAGCAGGCCCACCGCGAGCGCAACGGTGGAGACCGTCTCGAAATAGATCAGCGACTTCAGCCCGACCCGGCCGACGCGCTTGAGGTCGCCCATCGAGGAGATGCCGTGCACCACGGTGCAGAAGATCACCGGCGCGATCATCATCTTGATCAGCGCGATGAAGCCGTCGCCGAGCGGCTTCAAGGCCTTGCCGAGATCAGGATAGACATAGCCGATCAGCACGCCGAGCGCGATCGCGATCAGGACCTGGATGTAGAGGATCTTGTACCAGGGCTGGTGCCGGCGGAGGACGGCTGGCTGGATCGCGACTTGTGTCATAGAGTGGGCCCCGGAACGTATTGATCTTGCAGGATTTGGATCCTGCTTGGCCCGCACCATGTGATGGCCGCCGCAGAAGTGACAATCACATTTTTGTCGGATCGCACGAAGATCGATCGCTGCATCGCAATTGGGGGGAACATGGCGACGGCACCCGGCTCCGACCAGCAAACCCAAGGCTATTTTCCGCGCTGGAAACTCAAGACCTCGGGCGTGATCATGCCGGAGGAGCGGCTGTCATGGGGCCAGACCGTCGTCTCCGGTCTCCAGCATTGCGTCGCGATGTCGGGATCTACGATCATCGCGCCGCTGCTGATGGGGTTCGATCCTAATGTTGCGGTCCTGTTCTCCGGCGTCGGCACGCTGATCTTTTTCGTGATCGTCGCGGGGCGCGTGCCGAGCTATCTCGGCTCGAGCTTCGCATTCATCGCCGTCGTCATCGCCGCCACCGGCTATGCCGGGCAAGGCCCGAACCCGAATTTGTCGGTTGCGCTCGGCGGCATCGTCGGCGCCGGGGTGCTGTATGGCGTGATCGCGCTGATCGTGATGTGGTCGGGGGTCGGCTGGGTCGAGAGACTGCTGCCGCCGGCCGTCACCGGCGCCGTGGTCGCCGCGATCGGCCTCAACCTCGCGCCGGTTGCGGTCAAGGCGGTGAGCGCCAATGGGTTCGACACGGCAATCGGGCTCGCAACCGTTCTGATCATCGGCGTGGTCGCTGTGGCAGCGCCAGGCCTGTGGCGCAGGCTGCCGATCATCCTCGGCGCAATCGGCGGATATCTTTTGTATTTGCTGTTCGCGAACGGTCTGGGCTTCGGCAAGCCGATCGACTTCGCGCAGCTGGCGGCCGCACCGTGGTTCGGGCTGCCGAGCTTCACCACGCCGACGTTCCAGGCCGATGCAATTGTCCTGATCGCGCCGGTTGCGATCATTCTCGTCGCCGAGAATCTCGGGCACATCAAGGCCGTCGGCGCCATGACGGGCCGGAGCCTCGATGCCTATCTCGGTCGCGCCCTGTTTGCCGACAGCCTCGCGACGATCGTCGCGGCCTGCGGCGGCGGCACCGGCGTCACCACCTATGCCGAGAATATCGGCGTCATGGCGGCGACGAAGGTCTATTCGACATTGCTGTTTGCCTTCGCGGCCACGGTATCGATCCTGCTCGGCTTCTCGCCGAAATTCGGCGCGCTGATCCTGTCGATTCCCGGGCCCGTCATCGGCGGCCTCTCGATCGTGCTGTTCGGCTTGATCGCGGCGATGGCGGGCCGGATCTGGGTCGAGAATAAGGTCGATTTTGCCAATCCTGCAAACCTGATCACCGCCGCCGTGGCGTTGACCGCGGGCGCGGGCGATCTGACACTCAAATTCGGTGCATTCACGATCGGCGGGATCGGCACCGCAACCTTTGGCGCCATCATCCTGTATCAGATCCTGACCTCGCCGCTGGCGAAGCGCGCGGAATGAATCCCAGCGATGCGCCGGGGGGATGGAACAAAAATCGCCGTCCGCCGATGAAGAGGCATTCCGGAGAGAACCCATGCCGCAACCCGATCGCTCGACTTCGTTTCCCTCGCGCCTTGTCAGCCAATACGCGCTGGTGACCGGCGCCTCACAAGGCATCGGCCGCGCCGTCGCCATCCGGCTCGCCCAGGAAGGCGCGACCGTCGCCATCAATTATTTCGATCATCCTGAGAGGGCCGAGGAGACGCTTGCGCTCGCCCGGACGGCATCAGGCGATCGCGGCCATGGCAGGCTCGATCATATCATGGTCAAGGCCGATGTCGGGAATGAGCAGGACGTTGCCGCGATGTTCGAGACGATCCTTTCGCGCTGGAAGCGTCTCGACTGCCTCGTCAACAATGCCGGCTTCCAGCGGGAATCGCCCAGCGAGGCGCTCGACATCGAAACCTATCGCCGCATCATCGACGTCAATCTCAACGGGGCCGTACTCTGCGCCCAGAAGGCGCTCGCGCATTTCGTCGCGCGCGGTGGAGGCGGCAGCATCATCAACTGCTCCAGCGTCCACCAGATCGTTCCAAAGCCCGGTTATCTCGCTTACTCGATCAGCAAGGGCGGCATGGCCAATCTGACGCGCACGCTGGCGCTGGAGTTCGCCGGCCGTGGCATTCGCGTCAATGCAGTCGGCCCGGGTGCGATCGACACGCCGATCAACGCGGCCTGGACCGGCGATCCCGAAAAACGCGGCGTCGTTACCTCCCACATTCCCATGGGGCGCGTCGGCACGCCGGAAGAGATCGCCGCCGTATTCGCCTTCCTCGCCTCGGATGATGCGAGCTACATCACCGGCCAGACCCTTTACGCCTGCGGAGGCCTGACGCTGTTTCCCGAGTTTCGGGAGAATTGGGCAAGCTGACGTCCGTTCGGGCGCCGCGCAGCGACGGCGGCGGGGTAGGGGTCTGCGGCGCCGTGTGCTATCGACCGTGGACGACGCTGCCGCTATTGGCAGGCGCCGACACATGACGGGCACGTGACCACAGCCATCAACATCAATGCCTACAGCGACGCACTGGTGGTGCTCGGGACCGCCGGCGTCGTGGTGCCGATGGTCCGCCGTTGGGGCATCAATCCCGTGCTGGGCTATCTCGGTGCCGGCGCCATCCTGGGTCCGCTGGGGCTTGGCTCGCTCGTCAAGGACCTCCCGCTCCTGTACTGGTTCACGGTGGCGGACGCAGCGAACGTCGAGGGGATCGCCAATCTCGGTATCGTGTTCCTGCTCTTCCTGATCGGGCTCGAGCTGTCCCTCCGGCGGCTGGTCACGATGCGGCGCCTGGTGTTCGGGCTTGGCGGCCTGCAGGTGCTGGTGACGTCAGCGATGATTTTCGGTGCGGCGCTTTTCTTCGGGCAAAGCTCCGAAACGGCCGTCATCCTTGGCGCAAGCCTTGCGCTGTCCTCGACGGCGATCGTGCTCGAGCTTCTGTCCAGCGAGAGGCGGCTTGCGACCACGACCGGGCGGGCCAGCTTTTCGGTTCTGCTGGCCCAGGACCTTGCCGTGGTTCCCATTCTGGTCTTCGTCTCGGTGCTCGGCGCGGGGAGTGATGGCTCCGTCCTGACCCACATCTCCAGTGCGGTCCTCAAAGCCGTGCTGGCGGTCGCTGTCCTCATTCTGCTTGGACGGCTGCTGATGCGTCCGCTCTTCCAGATGGTTGCAGGCACCCATTCGACGGAGTTGTTCGTCGCTGCGACCCTGTTCGTCATTGTCGGCGCGGGGCTTGCCGCGCACCAGGCCGGGCTGTCGATGGCGCTCGGAGCCTTCGTTGCAGGACTGATGCTGGCGGAAACGGAGTATGGCAAGGCCATCGAAGCCACCGTCGAGCCGTTCAAGGGCCTGCTGCTCGGCATCTTCTTCTTCACCGTCGGTATGGCCATCGACTTTCGCGTGTTCATGCGCGAGCCCGGCTGGCTGCTCGCCGCCGTCATCGGCATTCTCGCCGGCAAGGCGATCGTGCTCATCGCCCTCAGCCGCATGTTCAGGCTCTCGTGGCCGGCGGCGATCGAGAGCGGCTTCCTGCTGGGTCCCGTCGGCGAATTTGCCTTCGTCAGCATCGGAATGGCGGCGGCCGGCGGCCTGATCGAACCACGCGTTTCAAGCTTTGCCGTCGCCGTCACCGCTGTGACGATGGCGTTGACACCCTTCTTGAACATGGTCGGACGACGATTGGCTGCCAGGCTGGGCAGCGAGCGCACGCCCGATCCCGAGCTCGCGGTTCGGCCGCCCGGCGACAGGGCGCAAGCCATTGTGGTCGGCTACGGCCGCGTTGGAAAAGTGGTCTGTTCGCTGCTGACCAGCCATGGCCTGAATTACATCGCGGTCGACAACGAGGCCGTCGCCGTGGCACGCGACCGCCGCGACGGTCACAAGGTCTATTTTGGCGATGCGACAGAACCGGGTTTCCTCGAAGCCTGCGGCCTGATGCAGACGACCGGCGTGATCATCACCATCCAGTCGCGGCCGGCGATCGATGCCGTCGTCGAGCGGATCCGCGCGGTGCGCCCGGATGTGCTGATCGTTTCACGGGCGCGGGACGCCGATCATGCCCGCCACCTCTATGCGATCGGTGCAACCGATGCGGTGCCCGAAACCATCGAGGCAAGCCTGCAGCTTTCCGAAGCCGCCCTGGTCGGCCTCGGCGTTGCGGTCGGGCATGCGATAGCCTCGGTGCACGAGAAGCGGGACGAATTCCGTCTGATGCTGCAGCAAGCCGCCCGCGTTGCAGGACAAGAGAAAGCTCGTCCGCCGGATATTCCAGGGCGCCGGTCCCCGCGATAGCCGCCTGGCCGGGCTGCTGCGCGCCGCGGACTGCCACGATCTGGCAAAACCGCCCGGCTCAGACTACATCTGCGCCATGGCAAAGGCTCCGCTGGCAAGCTCCCCGCTCGAAAAATTCGTCGACCGGCACGAACGGCTGTTCGTGCTGACCGGCGCCGGCTGCAGCACCAATTCGGGCATTCCCGATTATCGCGACAGCAATGGCAACTGGAAGCGGACCCAGCCGGTCAATTTCCAGGCTTTCATGTCGGACGAGCCGACGCGCCGGCGCTATTGGGCGCGCAGCCTGATCGGCTGGCGGCGGTTCGGCCAAGCCAGGCCGAACGATGCGCATCATGCGCTGGCCCGGCTCGAGGCGAACGGCCGGTGCGGGATGCTGCTGACCCAGAACGTCGACCGTCTGCATCAATCCGCCGGCCACCAACAGGTGATCGATCTGCACGGCCGGCTCGACCTGGTCCGCTGCATGGGCTGCGGGGCGAAGACGCCGCGCGATGAATTCCAGCACGCGCTCGGCCACGCCAATGCGGAATGGTTGACGCTCGATGCAGCCGACGCACCGGATGGCGATGCTGACCTCGAGCATGAGGATTTTTCCTCCTTCCAGGTGCCTCCTTGCGAAGCCTGCGGCGGCATCCTCAAGCCCGACGTCGTGTTCTTCGGCGAGAACGTGCCGCGCGACATCGTCGCCAGCGCGCGGGATCATCTGGCGCAGGCCGACGCCATGCTCGTCGTCGGCTCCTCGCTGATGGTCTATTCCGGATTCCGCTTCGTGCAGGCCGCTGCGCAGCGCAACATCCCGATTGCGGCGGTCAATCTCGGCCGCACCCGCGCCGACGATCTCCTCACGCTCAAGGTCGAGGAGCGCTGTGAAGCGGCGCTTGCATTCCTGCTCTGATCGCGCAGGCGGCGAACACGCCTTGCCTATTGCATAGGTGCCAAGCAGAATAGCCGGACGCGGCGTTGTCCTCGTGTCCATGGCATGGAAATTGCTGCGTTTTTGGACCAGTCTTGACGATCAGCACGGAGAATTTGGAATGCTTGAGGGAGCCGAGGTGCGGCTTGCCGTTGATATCGGTGGCACGTTCACCGACATCGTGCTGGACGTGGGGCAGGATCGCAAGACGCGCAAGCTGCTGACGACGCCGCAGCGGCCCGAGCAGGCGGTGCTGGACGGCATGCGCCTCATTCTCACTGACGCGCGCGCCCATATGAGCGACATCGACGTCTTCATTCACGGCACCACGCTGGCGACCAACGCGATCATCGAGCGCCGCGGGGCCAGGACGGCCCTGATCGCGACCGAAGGCTTTCGCGACGTGCTCGATATCGGCACCGAGAGCCGCTACGACCAGTACGATCTCAGCATCGACAAGCCGAGGCCGCTGGCGCCGCGATCCCTGCGTTTCACCGTGCCCGAGCGCGTCGACGCCCATGGCGCCGTCCGCCTCCCGCTGGACGAGGCGGCGGTGCGCGCACTCGCGCCAAGATTGCGTGAGCTCGAGGTCGAGAGCGTCGCGATTGCGTTCCTGCACTCCTACGCCAATCCCGAGCACGAGCGGCGTGCAGCCGCGATTCTGGCCGAGGAGATGCCTGGCATCTCCGTGACGGTGTCCTCCGCCGTGTGTCCCGAGATCCGCGAATATGAGCGCACATCGACGGCGGTCGCGAATGCCTATGTGCAACCCCTGATCGACGGCTATCTCGCCCGCATGGCCGACGCCTTGCAGGTCGAGCAGTTCCGCGGCGCGATCTACCTCGTCACGTCAGGCGGCGGCGTCACCTCGATCGAGACGGCGCGGCGCTTCCCGGTGCGCCTCGTCGAATCCGGCCCCGCCGGCGGCGCCATTTTCGCGGCGCAGATCGCGGCGCGTCTCGGCGAGAGCAAGGTGCTGTCCTTCGACATGGGCGGCACCACCGCAAAAATCTGCCTGATCGAGAAGTACCAGCCCGAGACGTCGCGCGTGTTCGAAGTCGATCGCGCCGCGCGCTTTCTCAAGGGCTCCGGTCTGCCGGTGCGCATTCCCGTGATCGAGATGGTCGAGATCGGCGCCGGCGGCGGCTCGATCGCCCATGTCGACGCGATGAAGCGCGTCACCGTCGGGCCCGAAAGCGCCTCTTCGGAGCCGGGACCGGCTTGTTACGGCCGCGGCGGCCAGCGTCCAGCCGTGACCGATGCGGACGTAGCCCTCGGCATGATCGATCCCGATGCCTTTGCGGCCGGCACGATCAAGCTCGATCCGGAGCTTTCGAAGCAGGCGCTGCTTCGCGACGTCGGCGAGCCGCTCGGCCTGTCGGCGGAAACCGCGGCCTATGCGGTGCATGAGGTCGTCTGCGAGAACATGGCGAGCGCGGCGCGCGTGCACGCCGTCGAGCGCGGCGAGATCGTCGGCCAGCACACGTTGATCGCGTTCGGCGGTGCCGCGCCGCTGCATGCGGCGCGCGTCGCCGAGAAGATCGGCGTCTCCCGCGTGATCGTGCCCTCGAATGCCGGCGTCGGCTCGGCGGTCGGGTTCCTGGCGGCTCCGATCGCGTATGAGCTGGTGCGCAGCCGCCATGTTCGGCTCGATGATTTCGACACTGAGGGGGTCTCCGACCTCCTGCAGGAGATGGTGACCGAAGCGCGCGCATTGGTCGAGCCGGGCGCGGCCGGTGCGCCGGTGCGCGAGCGCCGCGCTGCCTTCATGCGCTATGTCGGCCAGGGCCATGAGATCTCGGTCGAGCTGCCGAACCGGCGCCTGACGACGGCCGATCTCGTCGGCCTGCGCCAGAAGTTCGAGGCGGATTATGCCGCGATGTTCGAGCGGGCGATCCCGGGCGCTGCGATCGAGGTGTTGAGCTGGTCGGTGCTCGCGACGACGGAGGCGCGTCATCCATCCGCTGTCGCTGCTGTCACGCGTAAGCCCGCGGGCAAGGCCATCGGCAGCCGCAAATTCTTCGACGGCCGCGCCGGCGAGGTGATCGAGATCCCGCTCTACCGCCGCGAGGACATGGCGCCGGGCGCGACCATCGCAGGCCCGGCCGTGATCGCCGAGGACGAAACGTCTACTTTTGTTTCGACCAGTTTTGACGCCCATATCGACGGTGCCGGCAGCATCGTCATGGAACGAAAGGCGGCCTGATCATGAGCAAGGCAAATGGCGCGAGCCTGATCGACCTTCAGATCATGTGGCACCGGCTGATCGCCGTGGTCGAGGAGCAGGCGCAGGTGCTGCTCCGCACCGCCTTCAGCCCGATCGTGCGCGAATGCGGCGATCTCTCGGCCGGCGTGTTCGACCTCAAGGGGCGCATGCTGGCGCAGGCGGTGACTGGCACGCCCGGCCACGTCAACTCGATGGCGGAATCGGTCAAGCACTTCATCGCGAGCTTCCCGATCAAGACGATGAAGGAGGGCGATGCCTACATCACCAACGATCCCTGGATGGGGACCGGCCATCTCAACGACTTCGTCGTCACCACGCCCTGCTTCAAGGACGGCAAGCCGGTGGCGCTGTTCTCCTGCACCAGCCACCTCATGGACATCGGCGGCATCGGCTTTGGCCCTGACGCCACCGACGTGTTTATGGAGGGGCTTTACATCCCGATGCTGAAGCTGATCGACCAGGGCGTCGTCAACGAGACGCTGATGGCGATGATCCGCACCAACACGCGCCTTCCGATCGACACCGAGGGCGACACCTATTCGCTGGCGGGTTGCAACGACGTCGGCTGCGAGCGCCTGGTCGAGATGATGACCGAGTTCGGCATCGACACGCTCGACGAGCTCGGCGACTACATCTGCGACCGCTCGCGCGAGGCCGTGCTGGCCGAGATCGCCAAGCTGCCGAAGGGCAGCTGGCGCAACACCATGGTGGTCGACGGCTATGACGCTCCGGTCACGCTCGCGGCGACGCTGACGATTTCGGATACGGGCATCCACGTCGATTTCGACGGCACCTCGGCCGCCTCGAAGTTCGGCATCAACGTGCCTTTGTCCTACACCACCGCCTATACCGTGTTCGGCCTCGGCTGCGTCGTCGCTTCGCAGATCCCGAACAATGCCGGCTCGCTCTCGCCGCTGACGGTGTCCGCTCCCCCTGGAGCAATCCTCAATGCGCCGAAGCCCGCGCCGGTCGCCTCGCGCCACATCATCGGTCAGATGCTGCCCGACGTGGTGTTCGGCTGCCTGCGCCAGATCATCCCCGAGCGCGTGCCGGCGGAGGGCACCTCGTGCCTGTGGAATCTCAACGTGCGCGGCCAGACCCGCTCGGGCGTCGGTGGCAATTACGGGTTCTCGATGGCGGTGACGTCCAATGGCGGCACCGGCGCGCGCTTCGGCAAGGACGGGCTGTCGGCGACCGCTTACCCAAGCGGCGTGCGTGGCACGCCGGTCGAGATCGCGGAGACGCAGACGCCTTTGATCTTCTGGCGCAAGGAGCTGCGTCCGGATTCCGGTGGGGCGGGACGCACCCGCGGCGGCCTCGGCCAGATCATCGAGGTCGGCAGCGGCGTCGATGCGCCGTTCGACATCCTGGCGGCGTTCGACCGCATCGATCATCCGCCGCGCGGCCGCGACGGCGGCCAGAACGGCGAGGCCGGTTATGTCGGCCTCAAATCAGGCAAGAAGCTGCGTGGCAAAGGCTTTCAGCAGGTGCCGCCGGATGATCGCCTCGTGGTGCTGACGCCCGGCGGTGCCGGCATCGGTGCGCCCACCGAGCGCGACCGGGGCGCCGTCAAGGACGACATCGACAGCGGCCTGGTGTCCGCTGACAATGCGGTTGCAGTTTATGGGTACGCGCGTTGATGCGTCGGCGCGTTTTATGACAAACGGAGGGGCTCGATGATTACGCGACGAAACTTCACCGCGGGCGCAGCGACGATGCTGGCCGCCGGCCACATCTCGACCCGCGCGCGGGCGGCGACGACAAGCTGGGACATGTCGACGGTCTGGCCCGACGGCAATTTCCACACCCAGAACGCGATGGCTTTCGCGGAAGAGGTGAAGAAGCAGAGCGGCGGTGCGGTCGCCATCACCGTGAAGGCCGGTGGCCAGCTCGGCTTCAAGGGACCCGAGCACTTACGCGCCGTGCGCGATGGCCTGGTGCCGCTCGCCGACGTCCTCAACATCCAGCAGGTCGGCGATGAGCCGTTCATGGGCGTCGAGAGCATCCCGTTTCTCTGCGGCTCCGTCGACGAGCTGAAGGTGCTGCACAAATACGTGCGGCCCGAATACGAGAAGATCGCCGCGCGCAACAACCAGAAGATCCTCTACGTCGTGCCGTGGCCGACGCAATACCTGCATCTCAAGGCCAAGGTCGCCGACGTCGAGGGCCTGAAGAACATCAAGATCCGCGTGCCCGACAAGAATGCGGTCGAGATGCTGAATGCGATCGGCATGGCGGCCGTGATGATCCCCTGGGGCGAGACGATTCCCGCGCTCGCCTCCGGCGCGGTGGCCGGCGTCTCCACTTCGTCGGTGTCGGGTGTCGACGGCAAGTTCTGGGAATTCCTGAAATATGTCTACCCGACCAACCATGTCTGGTCGTCGCAGATGCTCACCGTCAATCTCGATTCCTGGAAAGGGCTCTCGGCCGATCAGCAGAAGCTGGTCGCGGATGTCGCCGCGAAGATGGAGCCGGGCTTCTGGGCCAATTCGCTCAAGGCCGACGTCGACAGCCTCAACCGTCTCAAGGAGGGCGGCATGGAGGTGGTGCCGGTCTCGGACGCGATGATGACGGATATCCGGGCCAAGACCGCGCCGCAGTTGGACGCATTCCTCAAGCGCGTGCCGGCGGCCGACAAGCCGGTGCGGGCTTATCTCGCCGACATGAAGCGTGGCTAGGGGATACGACGTGGTGAGCGTTTCGCCCGAAGCACCGCAGAGCCTCAACGCGGCGGCACCGGTGCCGCTGCGTATCCTGCTCGACGGCATCGACCGTCTCGGCCGGCTCGACGGCTGGATCGGCGGCGGCTGCTTGTTGATGCTGACGCTGCTGATGCTGAGCGAGGTCGCAACGCGCTTCCTGTCGAACTTCCTGCCGTTCTTCCCGCCGACCATCTCGATCGCGTGGGAATATTCTTCTTATCTGATGGCGGCGTCCTTCACCTTCGGCGCCGCCATGACCTTGCGCGTCGGCGGGCACATCCGTGTCGTGCTGCTCCTGAAGAACGCACCGGCCTTGGTGCAGCGCGCGCTCGAGATTCTCTCTGCTGCCGCCGGCTTCGCCTTCATGGCGTTCCTGACCTCGGCGATGGCGAAGTTCGCGTTTGCCGCGTACACGCGCGGCCAGGTCTCGACCTCGAGCGACACGCCGCTGTGGTTTCCACAAGCCGTCGTCACCTTCGGCATGCTGCTGCTGACGCTCCAGTTCCTGGCGCGCGCGATCCAGGCCGCGCTTGGCCTGCCGCTGGAGGATCACCGCATGAAGGCCTCGCCCGTCGAATGACCGTTTTGCTCGCTCCAGGATTCAGAACCGCATGACCATCGAAGTCGTTGCCCTGTTCGCGATTCTGTTTGCGCTGCTGGCCTGCGGCGTCTGGATCGGTCTGACGCTTGCGCTCACCGCGACGCTGCTGCTCGCGATGTTCCGTTCGATCCCGCTCGACAAGCTGCTGCCGCAATACGCCTGGAATATCCTGACCACGCAGGAGCTGCTGGCGCTGCCGCTGTTCATCCTGATGGGTGAGCTCTTGTTTCGCACCCGCCTGTCGCGCTCGTTGTTCCAGGGCCTCGCGCCCTGGGCAGGATTGCTGCCTGGCCGGCTGCTGCACGTGAACGTGATCGGCTGCACCATCTTCGCGGCGATCTCCGGTTCGTCGGCGGCAACGACGCAAGTGATTGGCCGCATGTCGCTCAACGAGCTCTTGCGCCGAGGCTATTCCCGCGACATCGCGATCGGCTCGCTCGCCGGCGCCGGCACGCTCGGCTTCCTGATCCCGCCGTCCAACATCATGATCATCTACGGCGTGCTCGGCGATGTCTCGATCCTGAAGCTGTTCACGGCCGGCGTGCTGCCGGGATTCCTGCTGGCCGCCACCTTCATGGCCTGGGTGATGCTGCACACCAGCCTCAAGCCCGCGATGGTGCCGGAGACGGAAGCCAAGCTTTCGCAAGTGCCGTGGAGCGAGCGCTTCGCCGCGCTGAAGGATCTCGCGCCGGCGCTGTTCCTGATCGCCTGCGTGCTCGGCTCGATGTATGGCGGGCTCGCCACGCCGTCGGAGGCCGCCGCCGTCGGTGTGCTCGGCGCGGCGCTGGTTGCCTGGGCGCAGGGCTCGATGTCGCAGCAGGTGCTGCGCGACGTGCTGATCGGCTCGGTCGTGACGTGCTCGATGATCGCGCTGATCGTCCTTGGCGCTTCGATCCTCGGCAACGCCGCGGCCTTCCTCGGCATCCCGCAGGCGGTGGCCGCCTTCGTCAAGGGGCTCGGTCTGTCGCCCTTCATGCTGATCGTGGCGCTGATCGTCTTCTATCTTGTGCTCGGCTGTTTCCTCGACGGCTTCTCGATGATCGTGATGACGCTGCCGATCGTGCTGCCGATCGTGAAGGGCGCCGGCTTCGACGAGATCTGGTTCGGCGTGTTCCTGGTGCTCGCCGTCGAGATGGCGCAGATCACCCCGCCGGTCGGCTTCAACCTGTTCGTGATCCAGGGCCTGACCGATGACGGCCTCGGCTACATCGCGCGCGTGACGATGCCGTATCTGATGATCATGGTCGGCTTCGTGCTCCTGCTGACGCTGTGGCCGGGCATCGTCACGATCCTGCCGCGGGTGCTGTACGGTTAGTTGATCTCGGTCCCGACATTTCGGGCCCGTCCCACCCACCATCCCTTGTGTTGCCCGACGGGCAAAACACGCAAGCCGTGGGTCGATAGCCCCTGGCAAAAATATTCGAATTTACAGAAGTTCGGTTTTGCCGTACAAGCCGAAGCATCCCGCCCGCCACAAGGGGCGTTTCGCGATCGTCACGAGACGCGGGCCGGGATGCGGTGGCCGCGACGGCGTCGGCGCGCGATGTGGATTGCAGGGCGGGAAAACCGTGAGCAGCGACAGGCGCGATACGACACGACGCTGACAGCGTCTTCGCATGGTCTCGACGGTGAGCGCACGCCAGCCGTGAAGAACCCAGCGAGGATGTGCGCGGACGGAGAAGTCGTGTGGTCCTGACGCCCGGGGTTCTGGCGTCAAGTCAAGCGGTGATGTAGCGGCCAACCGGTGCGCGCATCAGCCATCCGCAAGGCGACGGGGGCAATAGTGCAACGCTCCCCGGGGAGAGCACGAAGGACACCGTGAAAACCATCCGCGCAGGGAAGGCCGGGCGACCGGCATCACCTGTCGTCCACCCCGTGCGCGTTTTTTCGCACACGCGGGACCTCGGGTGCCAGCCGGCGTCCGGCCTTCCCTGCGCCCTTGCTATCGAAGAGGGCGCAAGACAACAGCAAAGCTCGGGCGAAACAAGCCGCGAGGATGCGAAGGCATGTCCGCGAGTCGTAGGATGGGTAGAGCACTTGCGAAACCCATCATGTTTCGACGTGAAGATTAGTGATGGGTTTCGCTCCGCTCTACCCATCCTACGAAGTCTATCCGACTTTCAAATGCAAACGTCGCCCCGGCCTTGTCGGCAGGGACGACGACTTGATCGAGGACGAGCGATGCGGCGCTCAATCTGGCCTACGCGGCCGCCTTCTTGCGCGCGAGCTCGGCCTTGTACAGCTCGAACTCCTCGGCGATCGCTTTCGCGATCGACGGCCGCTGGCGGAGGCGCTCGTAATAGGCCTTCAGGTTCGGCCATTTCGCCAGCTCGATCGGCGGCGTCGCCATGGTCCAGTTGATGACCGTGACGAGATAGGCGTCGGCGACGCTGAAATGGTCGAGCAGGAAGTCGCGCCCCTTCAGATGGTTGTCGAGATAGTCGAGCCGCGACAGGTTCTTCTCCAGCGCATAGGCCTTGGCGTCCTGCGGCGCCTTGCGGTCGAGCAGGGGAACGAACAGGCTCTTGTGCAGCTCGGTGCCGATGAAGCAGAGCCATTGATGCAGCCGCGTGCGCTCGATGCCGGCCGTGGCGCCGAGCCCGGATTGCGGGAAGCGGTCGGCGACATATTGCAGGATCGCGGCGTTCTCAGTCAGAACCACGCCCTCGTCGGTGCGCAGCGTCGGCACGAGGCCGATCGGATTGACGGCGCGGAAGTCGGAGCCGTCGCTCAGCACTGTCTTGGTCGGCGGGTCGACCTCGAGATAGTTCGCCTCGGCGCCGGCTTCATACAGCGCGACACGGGTCGCCATCGAGCAGGCGAGCGGCGAGAAATAGAGATCCATCTGTAGCCTCCTTGGGCAATTCTCTTGAGGATTCGCTCAACCTGGCCAGATTGATTTTTGTACTGTCTTGCATAATATGAGGTCGGTCAAGGATTAATTTGCGACATGGTACAAAAATCGAAGCCGCCAGCTGCTGCCAGTGAGCCCGAGCGCCGCGGCGAACCCGAGCGCCGCGGCGAGCCGAAGCGCCGCGGCCGCCCACGCGCCTACGAGCCCGAGGTTGCGCTCGGCAAGGCGCTGGACCTGTTCCGCAAGCAAGGCTTCGCGGCCACCTCGCTCGACGATCTCAGCGCAGCAACGGGCATGAACCGCCCGAGCCTCTACGGCGCCTTCGGCGACAAGCGCGAGCTCTACATCAAGAGCTACCAGCGTTACCGCGACGAAGCTGGCGCGGCCATGGTGGCGATCTTCCGCGAGGAGATGCCGCTGCGCCAGCGGCTGGAGCGCATCTACGCGTCCGCGCTGGACATCTATCTGTCCGGCGACACCGGACCGCGCGGTTGCTTCACGGTCGTGACCGCAGCGTCCGAGGCCGTTGGTGATCCCGAGATCCGCGACATGGTGCTGGACGGCCTCACTGGATTAGACAAGGCTTTTGCAAGTTGCTTCCGCCGCGCCAAGGAGAAGGGCGAGTTGCCGGAGAGCGCCGATCCAACCGCGCTGGCGCAGATCGCCTCCGCCACCGTCCACACCATCGCCATCCGCTCGCGCGCGCGCGTGCCGCGCAAGGAGCTCGAGGCGATCGTGAAGGGCGCGATCGGCGTGATGGTGGGAGCCAAGGAGTAGGCTGTCGTCCCGGCGTCCAATTACGCCGCGCGAATCTGCCCTAGGAAGTGGTCCACCTCGTCCCGCAGCCGCTGCGACTGTTTCGACAGCTCGATCGCCGAGCCCAGCACTTCCTCCGCCGCCGTGCCGGTGGCGGCGATGCCGTCGGTGACGCCGGCGATGTTCTGCGAGACCTCGCCGGTGCGGGCGGCCGCCTGCTGGACGTTCTGTGCGATCTCCTGCGTCGCCGTGCCCTGCTGGCCAACGGCTGCGGCGATCGCGGCGGAGATTTCGTCGACCTCTCGGATCGTCGCGCAGATCGACTGGATGCCGTCCACCGCGCCTGATGTCTCGCCCTGCACCGCCGTGACCTGGGCGCCGATCTCCTCGGTCGCCTTCGCCGTCTGCGTCGCCAATGCCTTGACTTCGGAAGCGACCACGGCAAAGCCGCGGCCGGCTTCGCCCGCGCGGGCCGCTTCGATCGTTGCATTCAGCGCCAGCAGATTGGTCTGGCCGGCGATGCCATTGATGAAGGAGACGACGTCGCCGATTTTCTGTGCGGCCTCCGCGAGACTCTGCACGCGCGCATTCGACTGCCGGCCGTCGCTGGCGGCCTTGCCGACCACCTCGGTCGCGTGGGCGAGGCGCCGGCTGATCTCGGTCATCGACGAGGACAGTTCCTCCGCCGCTGCCGCCACGGTCTGCACGTTCTCCGAGGCCAGCGCCGAGGCGGACGATACCGCGCCCGTTTGCTGTCGGGACTGCTCGACGATGGCCGACATCGAGCGCGCCGTATGCTCCATCTCGACCGCAGCCGAGGACACGGTGGTGACGACGTCGCGGATGCTGGCCTCGAAATTGTCGGCAAGCGCGGCAAACGCACGCCGCTTCTCCGCTTCGGACTGCGCCTTGGCTTCCAGCTGCTCGGCCTGGAGCTTGCCAAAGTTGACGGCGTTGTCGCGGAACACCGCGACCGCCTTCACCATCGCTCCGACCTCGTCATTCGCCTTGCTGGCGGGGATCGCGACGTCGAGCCGGCCGTCCGCGAGCTCGCGCATGACGGAGGTGATGGAGAGGATCGGCCGCGAGATGCTGCGGGCGATGAGATAACCGACGATGGCGGCAAGCACGAGCCCGATCGCGGCGATCGCGAGCGCGAGCATCCAGGCGCGGTCGGCCGAAGCTTCGTAATCGGCATTGTCCATCACCAGCTCGACGGCGCCGAGGGCTTTTCCGGAAAAATCCTTGATCGGTGCGAGCAGCGCTGCGACCGGGGTATTGTCGAGCTTGGCCTGCTTCACGGTGAAGCTGCCTGCGGTGGCGCGGCCGTAATCGGCCGCGTCGAAGAAGCTCTTGCCCTTCAGGGTGCCGCCGAACAGCTTGAAGCCCGAGCCGTCGGCGAGATGGAAGGCGACGTCGACGTGGCGATTGGTCTTGAAATCGTCGAGGAAGGACTGGCCGAAGGTCAGGCCGAATTCCACCGAGCCGAGATGCCTGCCGGCTTGCGCGATCGGCACCACGCCGCGAATGCCGAGCCCGGCGACGCCGCCTTCGAGGCCGACCACGACCTTGCGATCCTGGTTGGCGACGACGACGGTCTTGCGGAAACCGGAGAGGTCGTCGCCGAACTTGGCAGGCTGGTGCACGCGCAGGAACGAGGTCGCCGGCGCCACGTGGAACTGGAACTGCTCGACACCGTATTCCGACTTGGTGGCGGCAAAGACCGGCCCGAACAGCCCGACCAGGGCGTTGCGGTCCTGCTTGGCCATCGCATCCTGCGTTGCCGGCATCGCGGCCACGACCGCGCTCATGGCGGAGGCGCGGTGGGATTCCTCGGCGATGCGCGACTGAAGCGCATCATAATGGCTGCGCAGCTCGCGCTGGTCGGCGCGGTCGATGATCCCCGCGATGATCCACATCGCGCCGAGCACGGCAAACAGGGCAGTGGCCGCCGCCGTCACCGCCAGGGCAACCGTGATCCGCATCCTGAGGCCGAGGCTCGCGCGCATGTCCGACTCGTTGTTTGAGCGTTGGTTAAGAACGCCTATCAACTTCTCGCTAAGAGAGGGTGAACGAGACACCGGCGGAGCGCAGTGGTTGTGGTGAGCTCCTTGCCAAAACCACAGCTGTCGTCCCGGCGAACGCGGGACGGTACCGCGTATGTAGAGCTGGCGAGGCCTAATACCCCCTTGCCCGATCCACCACGTTCTCCAGCGCACCGCCGGCCTCGAACCGCGCGATCTGCTCGGCGACATAGGCTGAAATCGCGTCCGCATCGGTGTCGGCGGCGTTGTGCGGCGTCAGCACCACCCTGGGATGGGTCCAGAATCGGCTGTCCGCTGGCTGCGGCTCCTGCACGAAGACGTCGAGCGAGGCGGCGCCCAGCGTACCGTCGTCGAGGCAGGCCAGGATGTCGGCCTCGTTCTGGAGGCCGCCGCGGCCGGCATTGATCAAAATCGGCGCGCCGAGCGGGCCGTTGCGATTGAGCTTGGTGAAGACGTCGCGGTTGAGGATGCCGTGCGTCTCCGGCGTCAGCGGCAGCAAGCAGACCAGGATATCCGTCGCGCGCAGGAACGCATCGATCTGGGCTGCGCCATGGAAGCATTCGACACCATCGATCGCGCGGGGGCTGCGGCTCCAGCCCGCGACGCGGAAGCCGAGCCGCCGCAGCACGTCGGCGGCATCCGCCCCTAACGTGCCAAGCCCCATGACGCCAACCGTGACGGCACTCGCCGGCCATTGATATTTCGGCTCCCAGCGCTTCTCGCGCTGCGACTGCCTGAGATAAAGCTCCTGGCGGTGATGCATCAGCACGTGCAGCACGACATATTCGGTCATGCGGCCGGTCAGATCGGGCACGGCGACGCGGACCAGCGGCACATTTGGCAGGCTCATGTCCGCCATCAACGCATCGACACCGGCGCCGAGATTGAAGATCGCCCGCAGATTGGGGAAGGCGCCGAGATCGCCCGGCACCGGCTTCCACACCGTGGCATAGTGCACCTCGGCAGGATCGAGCGAGGAATTGGGCAGCAGCACCACGCGGCGGCCGCCACAGACCGCGTCGAACCGAGCCTTCCAGCGCTCCGGCAGCCAGTTCTGCTGCGTGCTGTTGATGAGGACGGCCAGTGTGCCCATTGTCATTCGAAGTGCCTCGTCGGGTTCCGTTCAAGAAGAGCCCTCCTTGGCACGATCTGTCGGATTTTTCTTGCAAATTTTTTCCGCAGTCCTGTCGGGGCGGGGCATATTGGCGCGTCTTTAGAACAGACGAGGAAAGTGTCGCCTATGCTTTATGCCATCCTTTGCTATCACGATGAGGACTTCGTCGGCTCCTGGAGCAAGGAGCAGGACGAGGCCGTGATGAAGAAGCTCGCCGTGGTGCAGGAGAAGCTCACGAGCCAAGGCCGGCTCGGGCCGGTGGCACGGCTGCTGCCGACCACGGCGGCTGCGACCTTGCGCAAGGAAGATCCGCCGCTGGTGCTCGACGGTCCCTATGCCGAAACCAAGGAGCAGCTGCTCGGCTTCTACATCGTCGATTGCAAGAATCTCGACGAAGCGCTCGACGTCGCCCGCGACCTCGGCGCGGCCAATCCCGGCGGCGCCTATGAGGTGCGTCCCGTCGGCGTGTTCCGGCCCGGAGGAAACTTGTCGTGAACGAGGCCGACACCGCCTGGATCGAGACCGCGCTGACCTCGGCGCGACCCCAGGCGGTCGGCGCGCTGCTGCGCTATTTCCGCGATCTCGACACTGCCGAGGAGGCGTTCCAGAATGCGTCCCTGCGCGCGCTCAAGTCCTGGCCGCAGAACGGGCCACCGCGCGATCCTGCGGCCTGGCTGATCATGGTCGGCCGCAATGCCGCCATCGACGAGGTGCGCCGGACCCGCAAGCAGCAGCCGCTGCCGGAGGACGATCAGGCGATCTCCGATCTCGACGACGCCGAGGGCGCGCTGGCCGAGCGGCTCGACGGCTCGCACTACCGCGACGACATTTTGCGCTTGATGTTCATCTGCTGCCATCCGCAATTGCCGGCGACGCAGCAGATCGCGCTCGCGCTGCGCATCGTCTCGGGCCTGACCGTGAAGCAGATCGCGCGCGCCTTCCTGGTCTCGGACGCGGCGATGGAGCAGCGCATCACCCGCGCCAAGGCGAAGGTCGCGGAGGCGGGGACGCCGTTCGAAGCGCCCGGCGCGGTCGAGCGCTCCGAGCGGCTCGCCGGTGTCGCGGCGATGATCTATTTGATCTTCAACGAGGGCTATTCGGCGAGCGGCGACACCGCGGAGATCCGCAAGCCGCTCTGCGAGGAGGCGATCCGGCTGGGGCGCCTGCTGCTGCGGCTGTTTCCGAGCGAGCCGGAGATCATGGGGCTCACGGCGCTGATCCTGCTGCAACATGCGCGCAGCGCCGCGCGCTTTGCCGCGGACGGCTCGCTGATCCTGCTCGACGACCAGGACCGCTCGCTGTGGAACGGCACCATGATTGCGGAAGGGCTTGCGCTGATCGACAAGGCGATGCGCCACCGCCGCAGCGGGCCCTATCAGATCCAGGCCGCGATCGCCGCGCTGCATGCCCGCGCGGCGACGCCGGAGGAGACCGATTGGGCGCAGATCGACCTGCTCTACGGCGCGCTCGAAGTTGTGCAGCCCTCGCCGGTGGTGACGCTCAACCGCGCCGTCGCGGTCTCCAAGGTGCGCGGGCCGCAAGCCGCGCTCGAATTGATCGAGCCCTTGGCGCCGAAGCTCGCCAACTACTTCCATTTCTACGGCGTGCGCGGCGCCTTCCTGATGCAGCTCGGCCGCAACGACGAAGCCCGCATCGCCTTCGATCGCGCCATTGCCCTGGCCAACACCTCGGCCGAAGCCGCGCACATCCGCATGCATCTCGACCGCCTGATCCGTGACAGCCAGCCGAAGAAGGAAAGCGCGAAGGCGAAGTGACACGCGAGACCATTTTCCACCGTCATGCCCGGCCATGACGTGGGGGCCGGCAGTCTGCCAAAAATTTCCCGTCGTCTTGTCGACCGGGGCCACTCCCGTTCGTCCTAAGCCCGTATCCACGGAGCCCCTCATGCTGAAAGCCATTGCCGCCATCGCCGTCGTGTTCGCCGTCGGCCTGGCCGGTGTTCTCGTCTTTGCCCTGACAAAACCCGACACCTTCCGCGTCGAGCGCAGTCTCGCCGTGAAAGCGCCGGCGGAGGCGATCTATCCGATCGTCGCCGATTTTCGCCGCTGGACCGCCTGGTCGCCCTATGAGAACCGCGACCCCGCCATGAAGCGGACTTTCGGTGGAACCGCTGAAGGCAAGGGCGCGACCTATGCCTGGGACGGGAACAACAATGTCGGGGCCGGCCACATGGAGATCCTGGAGGCGAGCGGACCCTCGAAGCTTCGGATCAAGCTCGATTTCGAGCGGCCGTTCGAGGGCCACAACACCGCCGAGTTCACCTTTGTGCCGCAAGGCGATGCCACACTGATCACATGGGCGATGTATGGTCCGGCCCCGTTCCTGTCCAAAGTGATGCAGGTATTCATCAACATGGACAGCATGATCGGCAAGGATTTCGAGGCTGGCCTCGCCAGCCTGAAGAAGCTTACCGAGAAGCAATAAGCCTCACGACCAGCGAAAAGGAGAGAAACGATGCTCAATCCCTATCTGTTCTATCAGGACAATTGCGAAGCGGCGTTCAACTATTACGTCAAGGTTCTCGGCGGCAAGATCGATGCGATGTTGCGCGCCTCGGACGCACCGCCGGAGATGCCCGCCACGCCAGGGCGCGAAAAGACGATCATGCACGCGCGGATGACGTTGCCCGACGGCAGCGTGCTGATGGCTTCCGACGCTCCGCCCGAGCATTTTCACAAGCCGCAGGGCTTCTCGGTCTCGCTCACGGTCAAGGATCCCGCCGATGGCGAGCGCAAGTTCAACGCGCTCGCCGAAGGCGGCGCCGTCACCATGCCGTTCAGCAAGACGTTCTGGGCCAAGGGCTTTGGCATGTGCGTCGACAAGTTCGGCATTCCCTGGATGGTGAACTGCCCGGCGGAAGGAATGTGAAGCGTGCGATCGCGCGCATGATTAGTTGACCTGCAGTCCCCTCTCCATTTTGCTGGAGAGGGGACGCATCGGTTCAATGCGTCATGTCCGGATCAGTCGTGAGCGCGCTCACTGGACCGATCCGGTCACCTCCGCATCGGGCGGCGGCGATTGCACACAGCTGGGGCAGATCACGAGCTTGGTGCCGAGCCGCTTGTCGTTCTCCGCTTCGATCTCGTCATGTACCGCCCACCAGGCCTCGGAGTAGGGCCGCAAGGTGCCGAGCACGCGTTCCCGCTCCTGATTGGGATCGCCCGCCACTTGCGCCGGGGGCGTTGCGCGCCGCTTCGCGATAGGAGGGCGGTTCGAGCTTTTGTTGGGATCTTGGCCGAGGCCATCCCAAGCGATCGGACGACGCTCCTGCGCGACTGCGCATCCCATGAGCGCTGCGCAAAAAGCGAGCAAGACGAAGGCGTGTCGTATCATGCCGGACCCAAAGTTCGGTGCGCGATACGCAAGCGCCGCGTTGGAAACGCGCATCGCATGGACAAATGGAACTTAAGGCAAACAAAGTTTGGCCGGCATGGCCGAGACGAACGTTACGATTCGCATCACTTTGCGCAATCAGTGAGGCCGCATCGTGAAACTGTGCGGATCGCAACGCACAACAATTGGCGCAATATTGGGCTGTAATCTGCACGTCAGAATCGTTATTGGTGATTCATAAAATCTACAAACTGGGGTGGACGTCACTTGTAAGGGGAGCGACCGATGGCGGCGGCGCTGCAGATCAATTTTGCCCTTTGGGGGATGCTTATCTGCGCCAGCATCAAGCTGGTGCCGGTGATCCAGACTCTCTACTGAAGGCAGCCATCGCATTGAAGGCAGCCTTGGCGTGATGGCGCAGGGCCCCGGTGCGCGCGTGGTGCGAGCACCAGGGAACCTGCCTTATGGCCTGGGCCTGCCACGCCAAATGCCCAAATGCCTTTGGAGTGACGCGTTCACATCACTCGTTCGCGTTACATGAGTGGCGGCTGCCAAATTCGTCAGCGGCAGCGCGGATAGATCGCAGCGAGATCACGGCCCTTGAGCAAGAGCAACCGCGCGGTGAGGCCGCCACGGCGGCTGATCCAGTCGCGTACCGGGCCGGGATAGGCCGCAAGCACCGTGACCGATGCTTCCGGCTCGGCATAGAAGCGACCGCGCCGGTCCACCGAACGGGCCGCATGGAAGCCGAGCACGGCGCGCTTGGTGACGCAGATGCGCTCGCCCGGCACGATGCTCAGCACCAACGTGCAGGCAGACAGGCAAGGGCCGTCGATCACCACGCGCTCGCCGCTCTCGCGCACCTTTTCGAACAAATCGAGGAACGGCCCGACCTGCCCGCCCGGAGACTGGATGATCCGGATTTCGGCGGCTGCTGGCGTGACGGCGAGCAGTGCGCATGCAAGCATCGCGGCTTTGAGCAATGAGATGCGTCGCATGAAGCCTCCACCGATTCGATTTTCGTAGGGTGGGCAAAGCGCAGCGTGCCCACCGTAGTCACCGCAAATCCGGAAGAAGTGGTGGGCACGGCGCGCACGCGCCTTTGCCCACCCTACAATTTCGTACCTACCCGTTGCGGCGTTGACCGCGCAGCGTCGGCAGGCCGATGCCTGCCGCATCGAAACCGCCGTCGACGGCCAAAATCTGTCCGGTGATGTAGCTCGCATTCGCCGAGCACAGGAAGTAGATCGCTTCCGCAAGCTCCTCCTCGAGGCCGTAGCGGTTGAGCGGAATCGCGTCGTGATAGTCGGCGCGGATCTCCTTGGTGTGCACCTGCTTCGCCATCGCCGTGTCGACCGGCCCCGGCGCGACCGCGTTGACGCGGATGCCGAGCGAGGCGAGCTCGACCGCAAGCTGCTTGGTGAGGTGCGCCAGCCCCGCCTTGCTGGTGCCGTAGGCCGAGCGCAGCGTCGAGGCGCGCACCGCCGAGATCGAGGTGATGTTGACGATGGCGCCGCCATTGGCCTCGCGCATCAAGGGCACCGCCGCCTTGGTGCAGAGGAACGGGCCGGTGAGGTTGACCTCGAGCACGCGCCGCCAATCGGTCTCCGACGTCTCCATCAGCGGCGCGAACACCGCGATGCCGGCATTGTTGACGAGCGCATCGAGCCGGCCGAACCGCCGCTCGATCGCCGTCATCGCAGCGCTCACGGCGGCTGGGTCCGAAACGTCGCAGGTCAGCGCCAGCGTCGCCGCGCTTTGGTCGATGTCGGCGACCGCCCGGCCGAGCAACTCGCCCTCGATGTCGAGCAGCGCCACGCGCCATCCTTCGGCCAAAAACTTCTTCGCGGTCGCAAGCCCGATGCCGCGCGCGGCTCCGGTGACGAGGGCGGCTTTTTGCGGAGCTGGCGGCATTGTCTGATCGGTCCTGTGTCCGAAGAGGGGGCGGCGCGCGTGAGCGCCGGAGCCCTTTTACTTCGGTTTCGTTCCGACAAGAAAGCCTCGAGCCGAACCTATCGAGCCCGACCGGACCCCGAATGCCTCCGCCGCCGTCGCTTTGGCGGCCCCCAAATATTTCTAGGCGCCGCTGTCGGTTTGGCGAGAGGTCATTCGTCTTGGAGGAGAACGCGGGCCGGCTGATCGCATCCCCGGGGGAACTCTCACGGACTTCGTCGCGCCCCGGAATGACAGCGAGTAACGAGGAGCTCCCATGCGATTCATGATGCTGATGATCCCGCTCGGCTACGAGAGCGCGCCGCCGGACGTTCAGCTCGATCCCGAACGTGTCGCGGCGATGATGCGCTACAACGAGGCGCTGAAGGATGCGGGCGTGTTGATCACGCTCGACGGCCTGCATCCGCCGTCGATGGGTGCACGGGTTTCGTTTGCGACCGGCGAACCCATTGTCACCGACGGCCCATTCGCCGAGGCCAAGGAAGTCCTGGGCGGGTATTGGATGATCGAGGTGGCCTCGCGCGCCGAGGCGATTGCCTGGGCAAAGCAGTGCCCGGCCTCGCCGAACGAAATCATCGAGATCCGGCAGGTGCAGGAGATGGCCGACTTTCCGCCTGACGTGCAAGAGGTCGCAGCCGGATTCGACGATCTGAAGAAGTAGCCGGCCGCCGGAAAATTCGCAGCTAGCGTCAATCAATCAACAACGGAGAGAGCGATGAGCACCGAACACAAATTCCTCGCCGTCTATCTCGGCAGCGTGAGCGGCCAGAAGATGAAGGCTTGGCATGCGCTGCCCGAGGCTGAACGGAAAGCAAAGGAGCAGGAGGGCATGGCCGCCTGGCACGGCTGGGTCGAGAAGCATAAGGACGTCATCGTCGAGATCGGCGGCCCACTCGGCAAGACCCGCAGGATCGACGCGAATGGCATCACCGAGATCAGCAACGCGCTGACCGGCTTCACGGTGGTCCGCGCGGCCTCGCAGGAGGCGGCTGCAAAACTGTTCGAGAACCATCCGCATTTTGCGATCTTCCCGGGCGAGGCGATCGAGGTGATGCCCGTGCTGCCGATTCCGCAGATGTAGCTGCGGAAGAGGCCAATCCCGGGCGCGATGCCGTCGCTCCGACCCAGCGTCAGCCGTGGAAGTACGGGTTAATCACGCCCTATTCCCGCTAGTGACCTTCGCGCCCAGCTCATGTAAAGGTCGTTCACATGAGCTGGCGCAAGGAGCAGCGCCGCGCCGAGCGCGGCTATCACCACGGCAATCTGAAGGAGGCCCTGTTGCAGGCCGCTCTCGGGTTGATCGCCGAGAAGGGCGCGGCCGGCTTCACCTTCGCCGATGCCGCACGCATGGCCGGCGTCAGCGCGGCGGCGCCCTATCGGCATTTCCGCGACCGCGACGAACTGCTGTCCTCGATCGCCCAGCGCGGCTTCGAGCAGTTTGAGTCGCGCCTGGCTGCGGCCTGGGACGACGGACGCCCCGACACCGTCACCGCGTTCGAGCGTGTCGGCAAGGCCTATCTGGCCTTCGCCCGCGAGGAACCCGCCTTCTACAACGCGATGTTCGAATCGGGCGTGCCGGTGGATGCCAATCCCGCACTCCAGGCCGCCAGCGAAAGCGCATTCAACATCATTCGCGCCGCAGCCGAGCGGCTCGCGGCCCTGACGCCGCCAGGCACGCCGCGGCCACCGGCGATGATGATGGCCTTGCACATCTGGTCGATGGCGCATGGCGTGGCCTCGCTGTTCTCCCGCGGCGATGCCGCGCGGCGAAAACTGCCGATGTCGCCGGACGAGCTGTTGGAGGCCGAGGTGCTGATCTATCTCCGCGGCCTCGGCTTCCCGACCGACCGTCGTCCCGCAGGCAAGAGCGCCGAGCCGCCGCCGGTGCCACCGGAAGCGTCCTCCGGTTCAGGCGTGCCTCCAGGTGGACCCTGGGGCAAACCGAAATAAAATTACGCAAATGATCACGCGGGCGTGTCAGGCGACCGGCTTGACAAAATCGCGGAATGGGCTAGCTATGTAAATGTTATTTACATTCACAACGGCGCAGATGCCGTGATGGAGATGGAAATGGCCTACACCGCTGATGTCAATCGATGGCGCGGCCCCACTGACCAATACCAACAGTACGAGCGCCCTCGCATGCTCGATACGCCCTGGCATCCTGGCTGGATCGCCGTGACCATCCTCGGCTTCATCATCTGGTGGCCGATCGGACTTGCCCTTCTCTTTTTCACACTCGGGAGCAGAAGAATGTCGTGCTGGAGCCACCAGGATCGCTGGCAGAACAAGATGGAGCGGATGCAGTACAAGATGGATCGCATGCGCGGCCGCATGGAGCGCAGTGGCTTCGGCTTTGGCTTCGGCCCGCCGTCCTCCGGCAACCGTGCCTTCGACGAGTACCGCTCCGAGACGCTGCGGCGCCTTGAGGAGGAGCAGGTCGAGTTCAGGAACTTCCTCGATCGTCTGCGTCACGCCAAGGACAAGGAAGAGTTCGACCAGTTCATGGCGCAGCACAAGACGCGTCCGACCCCGCCGCCGACCGATCAGCAGCAGGGCTGACCTTCAAGGCTGACACATCTCAAAGCCTTCAGGCGCATGCCCCCAAAGTCCTGATGGCCCCGAGCCGCCCGTCTGCGCAACAAGCAGGCGGGCGGTTTGGTTTTTGGGGAGGCGCGCCTCGCTAAGGCAGCGACGGCTGGATCGCCTTCGTCAGCGCACTGTCACGAGCTGCGCGCGCACCGAAGCGAGGAAGTGCTCGTAGGCGTGATCCACGATCTCGTTGAGCGACCGCGTTCGCGCGAAGATCGCCTTGGCCTCAGCGAGAAACTCCTCGCGCGTCGGGATCCTCGGCAGATGCAGATGGGTCAGCGCGTCGACGCCGTCATGCGCGCGATTGAGGATCTCGTGCAGCGTCGGCAGTTGCAGCTGGGCCAGGTCGGCCCGGTGCAGTGCAGATGAGATCGCGTGCGCCACGGCCTGTGCATCGAAACGTCCGGCAAGCTGGTGGGCTGCCCGATTGATGACCCGGGCGCCGAGCGGCTGCTCGTTGCGCAGCACCTGTTCGGGCGGCGCCTTCATGTTCCAGACGACGCCGATCCACGACAGCACTTTGAGGACGTAATAGGTGACGTCGACTTCCCACCAGCGAAAGCCCTGGCGCACGCTGCTCTGGTAGGCGTGGTGATTGTTGTGCCAGCCTTCGCCGAGGGTGAGCAACGCCAGCAGCCAGTTGTTGCGGGAATCGTCGCCCGTCACGTAGCGCTTGCGGCCGTGCACATGGGCCAGCGAGTTGATGCAGAAGGTGGCGTGATAGAGCAGCACCGTGCTCCACAGGAAGCCGACGACCAGACCCGACCATCCCGCAACCAGGAAGCAGAGCGCCGCAAGTACAGTGGCCGGCAGAAGCTCGAGCCGATGCAGCCACATCAATTCCGGATAGGCCGCGAGATCGCCGACCTTCACCAGATCGGTCGTGTCGTGCTCGCGGTAAAAGATCCAGCCGAGATGGCTGTACAGGAAGCCGCGCTGACGCGGCGAATGCACATCCAGTTCGGTGTCGGAATGCAGATGGTGATGTCGATGCTTGGCCGCCCACCACAACACGCTCTTCTGCGCGGTGCTTTGCGCAAGGCAGGCCAGGATGAATTGAAACACCCGGCTGGTCGCAAACGCGCGATGCGAGAAGTAGCGGTGGTAGCCGGCGCCGATCGCAAACATCCGCAGGCAATAGAGTGAGACGCAGATCGCGACCGCCGGCCAGGTGATGCCTGACCAGATCGCCGCAAAGCAGCCGAGATGGACCAACACGAACGGCACGGCGGAGGGATACATGATGTCGTCGTGGTGGTCGTCGGCGGGCGCGTTAGGCGACATGTCTTGGCGTGACCTCAGAGGTAACGGGAATCCGGGATTCGCGTCGGCAGCACGGAGGGCCGCCGGGTACGAAAAACCCGCGGATGGCGGACCACCGCGGGGGTTTGAACGAACTGCTTTGCCTGGGCATCCCCGGCCAAAGCAGCATCGGCCGAAAACTCGACTGACTATATATGGTCGCGGATGCCCGGCACGCAACCACGTAGCCTCACGGGGAGCTCCAGCGCGGTGCTCAGGTAGCGTCGTGCCGCTCACGGCATGGTGCAACGGGGTCCCCACGGGCTATATTTGAAGCTCCAAAACATCGGAGGCGGCGATGACGGCAGCTGTGACCGCGACGAGCGATAGCCTCTGGCAGAGGATACGCGACGAGGCGCGACTTGCGGTCGCATCCGATCCCGTCTTCGGCAAGCCGCTCGCTGAAGCTGTCCTCGCCCATGACGGCTTTACGGCGGCTCTGGCCGATCTCATCGGGCGCAGGCTTGGCGGCAGCCTCGCCGAGCAAACGCGCTTCTCGGCCTTTTCGCGCGACGCCTTTCGCCACGCGCCGGAATTGATCGAAGCGTCCGGTCGCGACCTGCAGGCCATCGCGCGCAGCGATCCGGCCATCGCCGGCCTGTTGGCGCCGCTGCTGCATTTCAAGGGCTATGTCGCGCTGCAAGCCTGGCGCGTCTCGAACTGGCTCTGGCGTCATGATCATCGCGATGCAGCGCTACTGTTTCAGAACGAGGCGTCGAACGTGTTGCAGGTCAGCATTCATCCGGCGGCCAGCATCGGCTCGTCCGTCTATCTCGACCACGCCACGGGCATCGTGATCGGCGCCAATGCCGTGATCGGCGATGAGATCACCATCCTTCAGAATGTCAGCATCGGCCGCAGCAGTGAGCTGCCGGCGCGCTCGCCGCGCATCGGTCGCGGCGTCTTCATCGGCGCCGGCGCGACCATTTTGGGCGATATAAGGATCGGCGAATTCGCCAGGATCGGCGCCGACACGGTCGTGACCTCCGACGTTCCCGGCGGCTGCACCGCGGTTGGAAATCCAGCGCGGCTGACCAATTGCCCCGAGCCGGCCTCGGCGGCATGACGCGCCTGCAACGGCGACGCCGTGGTCCGGGGTAGCCTGTCAGAAAAACCCGGGCCCCTTAGAACCTGGTCGCGATGAGGCCCGACCAAGCCTCAACGGCGTTTTTCGCCTGTGCCGACGGGTACGACCATGACCACCGCTGAATGTAAGCAGACCAGGCAACGCATCGCGCTGTTCGCGCGTGCCTCGGACCTGTTCGACCAGTTCGGCTGCTCGCTGCCGCTCGCGATCGCGCTTCTCAATGGCTGGCCGACCGAGGTCAAGACCTATCAGGAATTCGTGGAAAGTGGCGCCTGGCACCTCTTTCTGAGCGGCGCCCTCTATTTCCTCGCCGCCTTCGCGCTCAGGCGCGCGGTCTCATTTGCGGCAGCGGGTCTGGCGCCATGATCCTACTGCGCGATTTCGCACTCTTCGTCCTGCCCGTGCTGATCGCGGCGGGCGGATGGCTGTATGCGCTCAGCTTGCGCCGGCGGAGGCGCCCGTAAGGCGCCGCTAGCGTCGCCGAGATCGGTCTTCGGCAACGCGCGCTGGATTCAGGCGGCGCGGCGGTGGCTCTCGCCGCCATGATCGGGCGTGACCGGCTCCGAGCTGGTCTGGCCCGGCGCATCCAGCACCGCAACGTGGTACCGGTAGACCATCTCCCAGCCCTTCCACCCCGTGAACAGGAGAATGCCGACCACGATCAGCGACAGCACCACGCCCCACGGCTTGATCGCGGCCTCCGCGCCTTGCGCGTAGCGGAGGTAGAAATTGACCAGGGCGAGCACGACCGCGGCGAGATTGCCGACCATGTGGTACCAGGCATCATTGAGGCGGCGGATGCGGGGCTCGTTCAAGAAGTCCGTAAAGCCGGCCGCGGCCGCAACGAGCGCCATGACGATGCCGGCGCCGATCAGCCACATCGCGGCTCTCGCCCAGAAATTGTCGCCGGTTCCAATGAAGGCCAGATCGGCGATGGGCGCGCCGACCAGACATGCGACGGGGAAGGGGATGAGCATGGGGTGGAGCGGGTGATCGCCGATCGCGGCGGTCGTCTTGGGGTTGATGGTCATGGCAGGACCCTCGCGGAAAGTGATTTTCGGGACAATTTTCCGGAAGAAGGGTGGTTCCTCGGTCGCGCCGTGCACGCGGAACTCTCGTGCCCTGAACGCAACGCAGCGCCCCTTTGGCGATGCGTTGCAGAGCCGGGGTCCATCTCTCCGCGTTGCCCGCCGGCTTCTGTTGGATCCCGGTTCTGCACCGCAACGCGAAGAGGTGTTGCGGCGCGCCCGGGACACCGGCCCCCTCCAACCGCCTGTGCCGCTTACCTTTCCCGCAGCCAAATTCACCCCTGGTAACCTCGCATTAACCAACGGCGGGCTCTGGTAAGGGCGGACAGTCGCGCCCAAAGCGTAAAGCCGAGGCCCGTCAAGGCCCGGGGCCAAAGGCCCATAGTTTTGACATCTTGGCAGGGAATGCAGACGGCCGGCTTTGGACGAGCCCCTGCACCCAGAAAGACAAGGCTTTGAGCGGGCTTGCCGGCCGCGCCGGTTCTAGCGCGGCCATCGGGGAACCGGCAGCCATTTGCTGGCCGGCACATCGGGTAACGATCGCCTTGAGAGGATACTGCTTATGAATCCGGCCGACGTGGCTCAGTCAGCCCTTCCGGTTGCCGCTTCCGCGGACGTGTCGCTGATTGCGCTGTTCTGGCAGGCTCACTGGATCGTGAAAGCGGTGATGCTGGGGCTGCTGGCTTGCTCGGTCTGGGTCTGGGCGATCGCCATCGACAAGATCTTCCTGTTCGCCCGCACCCGCCGCTCGATGGACCGTTTCGAGCAGGCGTTCTGGTCCGGTGAATCGATCGAGGAGCTCTATCGCACGCTTTCGGCCAAGCCGACGCACTCCATGGCGGCCTGTTTCGTCGCGGCGATGCGCGAGTGGAAACGCTCGTTCGAGAGCCATGCCCGTTCGGTCGCGGGCCTGCAGATGCGCATCGACAAGGTCATGAACGTCTCGATCGCGCGCGAGGTCGAGCGGCTGGAACGCCGCCTGCTGGTGCTCGCCACCGTCGGCTCCGCCGGCCCCTTCGTCGGCCTGTTCGGCACGGTCTGGGGCATCATGTCGAGCTTCCAGTCGATCGCGGCGTCGAAAAATACCTCTCTGGCGGTGGTGGCGCCGGGCATCGCGGAGGCGCTGTTTGCGACCGCGGTCGGCCTTATCGCCGCCATTCCTGCCACTATTTTCTATAATAAGTTCACCTCCGAGGTGAACCGGCAGGCCCAGCGGCTCGAAGGCTTCGCCGATGAATTTTCCGCCATCCTGTCGCGTCAGATCGACGAGCGGGGCTGACGGACGGCATGTATAGTGTGAAGGGCAATTTGGGCACGCGATCATGGCGATGAACGTTGCGAGTTCGTCCGGCGGCGGCGGGCGCCGAGGCCGGCGCAAACCCGTCGTGGCCGAGATCAACGTCACGCCGATGGTCGACGTGATGCTGGTGCTGCTCATCATCTTCATGGTGTCGGCGCCGATGCTGACGGTCGGCGTGCCGCTCGACCTGCCGCAGACCCAGGCCAAGAGCCTCGAGAACAACGACCAGAAGCCGATCCAGATGTCGGTCGACATCAAGGGCAAGGTCTTCATCAACGATTCCGAGATCGCGATCAACGAGCTGGTGCCCAAGCTGAAGGCGATCACGGACGCGCGCGGCGGGCTCGAGGAGCGCATCTATCTGCGCGCCGACAAGAAGGCGGATTACGGCACGGTGGCCAAAGTGATGGGCCTGTTGTCCGGCGCCGGCTTCAAGAAGCTCGCCCTCGTCACGGAAGCGGATCAGGGATAGGCCGTGAAGGTGAACGTCGACAAGACACTCGTTGCGTCGATTGCCCTCCACGTCCTCGTGCTGGGATGGGGGCTCGTCACCTTTAGCAGCAAGGCCTATGTCGCACCGGAAGAGTCGCTTCCCGTCGACATCATCTCCACCGACCAGCTCGCCAAGATGATGGCGGGGCAGAAGACCGGCAAGAAGGAAGAGCCGAAGCCCAAGGTCGAGAAGATCGCGGAGCCCAAGCCCGAGGACGACGCCGTCGGCAAGGTCACCGAGAAGAAAGAGCTGATCAAGACCAATTCGCAGCCCGAGCCGCCGCCGAAGCCCGTCGAAAAGCCGATCGAGAAGAAGCCCGAGCCGCCGAAGCCGGTCGCCGAGGCCAAGCCGAAGGAAGAGCCGAAGCCGCAGGAAAAGAAGCCTGATCCGGCCAAGGAAGATCCGATCGCCGAGCTGCAGAAGAAGCTGGACACCAAGAAGCCGCCGCCCAAGCCGGTGGAGCAGAAGGTCGCGGCGGTGCAGCCGCAGCAGCAGCCGAAGCCCAAGGAGCGCAGCTTCGATCCCGCGCAGATCCAGCGCGATCTCGACAAGCGCGCTGCGACCCGGCACGAGCTCACTGGCTCAGCGCTGAATGCGTCAGCGGCGTTGGGAGCGGCGACCGGGACTGCCGCCAACAACGTCGCGACGTGGCGTGGTGCATTCCAGGGCGCGGTCAAGCGCTGCTTCACGCCCACCTATAACGGGCAGGATGCCGATCAGTACGAGGCCGACATCGACATTCCCATGAAGATCGATGGATCGCTGGCGTCCGAGCCGATCGTCGTCGCGGTGAGGGGACCGTCGCGGTCGATCGCGCAAGCGGTGGCGGAGAGCGCCAAGCGCGCCATCGTGCAGTGTCAGGTCTATTCGTTCATGCCGAAGCAGCAGTACGAGAGCTGGAAGCTCATTCCGATGACTTTCGGCCTGAAAGATATGTTGTGACATCCGAACAAAAGAATTTTGCAATGAATGACGTCCGATCGATGAACCGCCGCCGCTTTATGACCCTGACCGGATCGACACTCGCGATGCTCGGGGGCGGCAGTGCCTTTGCCCAGGGCCAGCCGCGCCTCCGCATCGATCCCACCGAATTCCAGCCGATCCCGATCGCGATCACCAATTTCCTGCCGGGCTCGCCGTCCGACGGCGATGTCGGCAACGGCGTCACGCAGGTCATCACCAACAACCTGAAGCGCTCGGGCCTGTTCGCGCCGATCGACCAGGCCGCCTTCATCGAGCGCATCAACAACATGGACGTTGCGCCGCAATTCCAGAACTGGAAGACCATCAACGCCCAGGCCCTCGTCACCGGCCGCATGACGCGGCAGCCGGACGGCAGGCTCAAGGCCGAATTCCGCCTGTGGGACGTAATCAACGGCCAGCAGCTCGCCGGTCAGCAATATTTCACCTCGCCGGAATATTGGCGCCGCATCGCCCACATCATCTCCGACCAGATCTATGAGCGGATGACCGGCGAGAAGGGCTATTTCGACAGCCGCGTGGTGTTCGTCGACGAGACCGGCCCGAAGGAGCGCCGCGTCAAGCGGCTCGCGATGATGGATCAGGACGGCGCCAACGTGCGCTACCTGACCCGCGGCTCCGACCTCGTGCTGACGCCGCGCTTCTCGCCGAACTCGCAAGAGATCACCTACATGGAGTTCGGCCAGGGCGATCCGAAGGTCTATCTGTTCAACATCGAGACCGGCCAGCGCGAGATCGTCGGCAACTTCCCGGGCATGACCTTTGCTCCAAGGTTCTCGCCGGACGGCCAGCGCGTCATCATGAGCCTGCAGCAGGGCGGCAACTCCAACCTGTTCGTGATGGATCTGCGCTCGCGCTCGACCACGCGCCTCACCGACACGCCGGCGATCGACACGTCCCCGTCTTACTCGCCGGACGGCGCCCGCATCTGCTTCGAATCCGATCGCGGCGGCCGGTCGCAGATCTACGTGATGGCCGCGGGCGGCGGGCAGGCGCAGCGGATCTCCTTCTCCAAGGACGACACCAACGCCAGCTATTCGACGCCGGTGTGGTCGCCGAAGGGCGACTACATCGCCTTCACCAGGCAGGGCGGCGGACAGTTCGCGATCGGCGTCATGAAGCCGGACGGCAGCGGCGAGCGGCTGCTCACCTCCGGCTTCCACAATGAAGGCCCGACCTTCTCGCCGAACGGCCGTGTGCTGATGTTCTTCCGCGATCCCGGCGGCAACGGCGGACCCTCGCTGTACAGCGTCGACATTTCGGGACGCAACGAGCTGAAGGTGCCGACGCCGGGCTTCGCCTCCGACCCGGCATGGTCGCCGCTATTGTCCTCGACCGCGGGCCAATGATCGCGCGCTCGCAGCGTTCAATGTTGTCGAAAGAAATGCACAGATTTTTTCGGCTTCGGTGAGGAAAGCAAGCTTTCCTTCACCTTGAGCCCGGCAGGGCTTGCCTAGTTGCTTGAAATTTCAGCAGAAACGGGTTCGCCATTGCCGAAAAACAACTCGACTTTAACGATGTTCCCTCAGAAAGACTTCACTTGGGCTGGGTAAAAGTACGCGCCAAACAGGACGCGTAACAAGCCAATGCAACTGGCCGACCAGAAGCAGAGTGATCGAGACGAGCTGGAGCCGATACTCTACGCCGCTCTCATCAACTCCATGGTGCAGAATTTCTGGGCGATCTTCCTCGGCTCGGCCTCCGCGGCCGTGGCCGCGGTGATGACTGCGTTGAAGACGGGCGACGTCTGGCTGTGGCCGCTCGCGTTCCTGCTGATCGCCATCGGCACCGCGCGCGCATTCCAGATGCGCGGATATGAAAACCGCACCGAGGCGCTGTCGTTCGAAGAGGCCAAGCACCTGGAGCCGCGTTACTGGATCGGCGCGCTGAGCTACGCGGCGGTGCTCGGTGTGTGGGCCTTCGTCGTCATCTACAACGACAACGATCCGGTCGCCGACATGCTGTGTGTCGCCATCGGCATCGGCTATACCGCGGGCGGCGCCGCCCGCAATTACGGACAGCCCCGGGTGATCCAGTGGCACGTCGCGCTGGCCTGCGGTCCGATGTCGCTCGCCTTGCTGCTGCACGGCGGATTCTACCACATCGGTCTCGCCATCCTGCTCGTGTTCTTCTTCATCGGGCTCAAGAACATCAACCTCAGCCTGCACGCGATCTTCGTCAAGGCGTTGACCTCGAGCTTCCGCGAATCCGCGCTGGCGAGCCAGTTCGACACCGCGCTCAACAACATGCCGCACGGCCTGTGCATGTTTCGCGCCGATGGCCGCCTTGCGGTGATGAACCACCGCTTCGGCGAGCTGATGGCCCTGCCAGAAGACCTCGTCAAGCGCGGCGCCACGGCCGCCGATATCGCGTCGGCCTGCGTCTCCGCCGGGTCGATCTCGGCGGAGAGCGGTGACCAGATCCTGGCCGAGATCGAGCATGGGCGGGTCCGCGAGATCATCACTGCCGATCCGGATTCCTCGCGCGGCCGTACGCTAGCGTGGACGTTCCAGCCGATGACCCGCGGCGGCACAGTGCTGCTGCTGGAAGACATCACCGAACGCACCAATGCGGAAGCCCGCATCAGCCATCTGGCCCGTTACGATGAGCTCACGGCGCTGCCCAACCGGGTCAGCTTCCACGACGAGATCGAGCGGCTGCTGAAGAATTCGCATCATGCCGAGCGGCTCTCCGCGCTGCTCTTCGTCGACCTCGACCAGTTCAAGCAGGTCAACGACACGCTCGGTCATCCCTGCGGCGACCAGCTGCTGTGTGCCGTCGCCAACCGCCTGCGCGAGATGCTGCGCCCCGAGGATTTCGTCGCCCGCTTCGGCGGCGACGAGTTCGTCGTGTTCCAGCAGAACATCTCTTCGCCCGAGGACGCCGCCGCGCTTGCCCGCCGCATCGTCGAGCGGCTGAGCGAGCGCTACCGCATCGACAATCACCTGGTCGAGATCGGCGCCAGCGTCGGCATCGCGCTGACCTCGCCGGACGGCGCCAGTGCCGACACGCTGCTCAAGAACGCCGACATGGCGCTGTATCGCGCCAAGGCGGACGGCCGCGGCACCTTCTGCTTCTTCCGCGACGAGATGGCGGCGACCGTCGAGGCGCGCCGCATTCTCGAGCTCGATCTGCGCAAGGCGCTCGCCAACGAGGAGTTCGAGCTGTTCTATCAGCCGCTGGTCAATCTGAAATCCGGCAAGATCACCACCTGCGAGGCACTGCTGCGCTGGAATCATCCGGTGCGCGGCACGGTCTCGCCGGTCGACATCATTCCGGTCGCCGAGGACATGGGCCTGATCGTCGATCTCGGCCGCTGGATCCTGCGCCGCGCCTGCATGGAATGCATGAAGTGGCCGGAGGGCGTCAGCGTCGCCGTCAACTTCTCGCCGCAGCAATTCCACCAGCGCGACGTGCTGAGCGAAATCCGCTACGCGCTCGAAGTGTCGGGCCTGCCGGCGCATCGGCTGGAGATCGAGATCACCGAGTCCTCGCTGCTGCGCAACACCCAGCTCACCCACGACATCCTGTCGCAATTGCACGCGCTCGGCGTGCGCATCTCGCTCGACGATTTCGGCACCGGCTATTCCAGCCTCAGCTATCTGCATAATTTCCCGATGCAGAAGGTGAAGATCGACCGCTCCTTCCTCGAAGGCATCGACACCGACCGCCCGCTGACGCTGCTGCGCGGCGTGGCGCGGCTGTCCGCCGATCTCGGCATGGCCGTCGTGGTCGAGGGCATCGAGACCAACGAGCAGCTCGATCTGATCAGCGCCGACGGCACCGTCTCCGAGGCGCAAGGCTATCTGTTCAGCCGCCCGGTGCCCGCCGTGCGGATGCGCCAGCTGCTCAACGCCTCGCATGGACGGCGCAGCGAAGGCCAGCTTCAGGTCGTCGGCTTCGCTTAAGTCCGCTTCTCGGAAACCTCCCGTCATTTCAGGCTGTTGCACGGCCACCGTAGTGCTACGGGGTTAACCCTAACCCTTCGATTGCTTTGCATACTTGTTAAGGAGGTGTTAATAAATCATCACGCCCGCGCAAGTTGTCTTGCAGGAAGTTGTCTTGCAGGAATCTGCTTCGGATGCCGTGGCGTGAGTGTGGGTAAGGAGTTGGAATGCAGTCCTCAGCCAGATCTGTCATTTCGGCTGTTGGACGAGGAGCGGAGCTTCTGACCGACGTCGATTATCATCTTGCGGAAACCGTCGCGGAGAAGGAGGAGATCTACAATCTCCGCTACCGCGCCTATTTGCGGGAAGGCGCCGTCAAGCCCTCGGCGGACGCACGGGTCACCGACCGCTACGACGAGCTGCCGAACGCATGGACCTTCGGCGTCTATCTCCATGGCGAGCTCTGCAGCTCGGTGCGCATCAGCGTGCTGACGTCGGAATGGCGTGAATCCACCTCGGCCGACGTCTTCCCGGACGTCCTGCTGCCGCGGCTCGATCGCGGCGAGGTCATGATCGACCCGACCCGCTTCGTCGCCGATCCCGACCAGGTCAAGCGGGTTCCGGAATTGCCCTATCTGACGACCCGTCTCGCCTACATGGCCTGCGAGCATTTCAGTGCCGATCTCGGCCTTGCCATCGTGCGTCCCGAGCATCAGGCCTTCTACCGGCGGGTGTTTCTGCACGAGACCATCGCCGAGCCGCGGCTGGTTCCGGGCCTCACCAAGACGTTCGGTTTGATGGCGGCGGACTTCCCGACCTTCCGCAAGAAAGTGTTCGAGCGCTATCCGATCATGCGGTCGACCGCCTTCGAACGGCGGATGCTGTTCGGGCGCGGCGGCCAGCGTCAGGTGCCGCAGCGCCCTGCGCTCGTGGCGGAAGCCGCGCACGCCTGAGCCGGCCCGTCCTGGATCCAACTTGGTCGGGGTTCTGAGCTGGGGAGTTGGCCCCAGCCCGCCACGCATTCCCAAAATTCAGGCGAAAGGCGGCGTTTTGCCGTCTGACGCGGCTTGCCTTCACCCTCGCGCCACATTTACAACCCATTAACCATGACGGGTGCTTTTCGCTGGTTGGGGGCATTTGATCGGCTGAGGCAAGGTTCCGTCAAGGTTGACGGAACGTTCGCTTAACCAACCCCCTGTAGACCGGACAGCAGTGGACTAACGTGAGCGTGGAGGCTCCGGAATGAAACATCCTATGCGTATCCTCCAGGGATTGAAGCTGGTCGCGGTGCTCGCCGTCGCGCTGTCGATGGGCGCCTGCGCCAACAAGAATGCCGCGACGGATGCGATGGCCAATGCGGCGACCCCGGGAAGCCAGCAGGACTTCGTGGTCAACGTGGGCGACCGCGTGTTCTTCGAAAGCGACCAGACCGATCTGACCCCGCAGGCGATCGTGACCCTGGAGAAGCAGGCGCAGTGGCTGCAGACCTATCCGCGCTACAGCTTCACCGTCGAAGGTCATGCCGACGAGCGCGGCACCCGCGAATACAACATCGCGCTCGGCGCCCGGAGAGCCCAGTCGGTGCGTTCGTTCCTCGCCTCGCGCGGCATCGATCCGAACCGCATTCGCACGATCTCCTACGGCAAGGAGCGGCCGGTCGCCGTGTGTAACGACATCTCCTGCTGGTCGCAGAACCGTCGTGCCGTCACCGTGCTGAACGCGAGCTCCTGAGCCCGCGATACTGACACTCAGTCAGGCGCCGTTCATCTTCCAAAACCGATTATGCCGGCGCCCTCTCGGGCGCCGGTTTCGTTTCAGCAATCCGTGACTTAAAACCCCGTGGTGCCAGTCACAGTTTTGGCGTACTCCCCTTCAATGTGTGGCGCGTCGAATGTTCCGTCGCAGGCCATTTCGCTTTCGTCGTCAGGGCAAGATGTCATCCAGATTTAAGGTCTTTACCGGCACCGTGGCGATGGCCACGCTGCTCTCCTTGGGCTCGCCTGCATTCGCGCAGTCGGATGATGATCCCGAGATGCGGATCGAACGGCTGGAGAACCAGCTGCGCCAGCTCACCGGCCAGAACGAGGAACTGCAATACCGCAACCGCCAGCTCGAAGAGCGGCTGCGGGCGCTCGAAGGCGGCGCGCAAGCCGCGCCCGGACAGGCGCCCAACGTCGCGGCGATGCCGCCCGCCCAGGTCGGACCGGGTCAGGTCGCGCCGGGCTATCGCCAGCCGCAGCAGCAGGCCGTGCAGCCGAATTACGAGCAGCCGCAGATCACAGCGCCCGGGCCGATCGTCCAGGAGCAGCCGGCGCCCGGCGCACCCGGCAGCCGCCGCCGCGGCGATGCCTTCGATCCGAACCAGAACCCGAACGCGCCGGGCGCACCGCGCGCGCTCGGCGGCGGCCAGCAACCGATGTCGGCAGGCAGCCAGGTCGGAGCTCCCGGCGGCCGCGGCGCCGGCGAGCCGCTCGATCTCGCCAACACCGCCCCCCGCTATCAGCCGCAGGCCGCGCCGCCGGCCGCGCAGCCCGGCTATCCGCCGGCTCAGTCCGGGCATCCCGCGCCATCAGGCGGCACTGGCCTCGCCACCCTGCCGCCCTCGGCAACGCCGCGCGACGAGTTCGATCTCGGCATCGGCTACATGCAGCGCAAGGACTATGCGCTTGCCGAGCAGACCATGAAGAACTTCACGCAGAAATATCCCAGCGACCCGCTGCTCGGGGATGCGCAATACTGGCTCGGCGAGAGCTATTTCCAGCGCCAGCAATATCGCGATTCCGCGGAGGCCTTTCTCTCGGTCACCACCAAATACGAGAAATCGGCCAAGGCGCCGGATGCGCTGCTGCGGCTCGGCCAGTCGCTCGCCGCCTTGAAGGAGAAGGAGGCCGCCTGCGCCGCCTTCGGCGAGGTCGGCCGCAAATATCCGCGCGCCTCCGCCGGCGTCAAAACCGCGGTCGACCGCGAGCAGAAGCGGGTGAAGTGCTGACGTCCGGAGTCCTGACAACACGGACGGTGCTACGCTAGACATCGTAGCCGTCCGCCCGCGACGGTCAGGGCCTGCGTCATGTCAGACGACGACAATTCTCCGATCTCGGCGCGCGAGGCGAAGCGGCTCTTTGCCGGGCTGAAAGCTGCGCCGGCGCTGGTGCTCGCGGTTTCCGGCGGGCCCGACTCGGTCGCGCTGATGTGGCTTGCCGCGCGCTGGCGGCGCGCTCTTGCGCGCGGGCCGGAGCTCACCGTCGTCACGGTCGATCACGGCCTGCGCCCGGAAGCGGCCCGCGAGGCGCGCGAGGTCAAGCGGCTCGCCACCGAGCTTGGCCTGTCGCACCGGACCCTGCGCTGGCGTGGCGCGAAGCCGAAGACGGGGCTGCCTGCGGCTGCGCGCGAGGCGCGCTACCGCCTGCTCGCCGAAGCTGCGAGGGCCGTCGGCGCCAGCCACGTGCTGACCGCCCATACCCGCGACGATCAGGCCGAGACCCTGGTGATGCGGCTGCTGCGCGGCAGCGGACTTGCCGGGCTGTCGGCAATGGCCTTCCTCAGCGAGCGCGACGGGATCGTGCTGGCGCGGCCGCTGCTCGACGTCCCCAAGACGCAGCTGATCTCGACCTTGAGGCGCGCGAAGGTCCGTTTTGCCGACGACCCCACCAACCGCGACATCGCCTATACCCGGCCGCGGCTGCGCGCGCTGCTGCCGCTTCTCGCGGCCGAGGGCGGCGATGCCCGCACGCTCGCGCGGCTCGCGGCAAGGCTGGCGCGCGCCAATGCGGCGGTCGAAGTGCTGGCCGACGGCGCCGAGCGCTTCCTCCGTTTGCGGGATCGCGGCGATGCGCCGCAGGCGGGGGAGCGAAGCTTCGAGGCCTCAAGCTTTGCCGTCCTGCCGGACGAGGTCCGGCTGCGGCTCCTGCTGCGGGCCATCAACGCGCTCGGGCATGAAGGGCCGGCGGAACTCGGCAAGGTTGAAACCCTCTTGGCCGCGCTCGATCAGGCCATCGCCGCACGTCCTCGCGCAGCCGCAAATGGCCGGCCGTCCCTTAGGCAGACCCTCGCGGGAGCCTTGATCAGCCTTGCCGGCGGGCGTATCCACATCGCACCGGCGCCGGCCCGACGGCGCAAGGGCCGATAAGTGCGGAAGAGGGCGGATCATGACACCGGCCATTTCGGCCCCGCGCCGTCAGGACACCTTAACCAGGCAGGAAAAACCCCGCCTTGGGCGCCATTATTTCAGCGGGAATCGCTCTAAGATGGGCTAAATAGTCCCATCTCGTTCCCTTGGCATCGACCGGGGTGGCACCTAAATTGTATGCGTCTAGCCGAGAGGATTCCTTGGGGATTTTCTCTAGCTTGCCCAAGTAGCACCTGAAGGTAACTCCTGAAGGACCAGGCCGCGATCCGCGCGACCACGAAGGAAGATCGATGAACGCCAATCTGCGCAATTTCGCCCTCTGGGTCATCATTGTTTTGCTGCTGTTGGCGTTGTTCACGCTCTTCCAGAATCCGGGCCAGCGGGCCTCCTCGCAGGACATCGCCTTCTCGCAGCTGCTGAGCGAGGTTGATCGCGGCAATGTGCGCGACGTGGTGATCCAGGGCCCGGACATCCACGGCACCTTCACCAGCGGCTCCAGCTTCCAGACCTATGCGCCGAACGACCCGACGCTGGTGAAGCGCCTCTATGACAGCAAGGTGCAGATCACCGCGAAGCCGCCGGGCGACAACGTGCCGTGGTTCGTCTCGCTGCTGGTCTCCTGGCTGCCCTTCATCGCGCTGATCGGCGTATGGATCTTCCTGTCGCGGCAGATGCAGGGCGGCGCCGGCAAGGCGATGGGCTTTGGCAAGTCGCGCGCCAAGATGCTGACCGAAGCGCATGGCCGCGTCACCTTCGAGGACGTCGCCGGCGTCGACGAGGCCAAGCAGGACCTGCAGGAGATCGTCGAGTTCCTGCGCGACCCCGGCAAATTCCAGCGCCTCGGCGGCCGCATTCCGCGCGGCGTTCTGCTGGTCGGCCCTCCCGGCACCGGTAAGACTCTGATCGCGCGTGCGGTCGCGGGCGAAGCCAACGTGCCGTTCTTCACCATCTCCGGCTCTGACTTCGTCGAGATGTTCGTCGGCGTCGGCGCCTCTCGTGTGCGCGACATGTTCGAGCAGGCCAAGAAGAACGCGCCCTGCATCATCTTCATCGACGAAATCGATGCGGTGGGTCGTCACCGTGGCGCCGGTCTCGGCGGCGGCAATGACGAGCGCGAGCAGACGCTGAACCAGCTGCTGGTCGAGATGGACGGCTTCGAGGCCAACGAGGGCGTGATCCTGATCGCCGCCACCAACCGTCCCGACGTGCTCGATCCCGCGCTGCTGCGCCCGGGCCGCTTCGACCGTCAGGTCGTCGTGCCGAACCCCGACGTCGTCGGCCGCGAGCAGATCCTCAAGGTTCACGTCCGCAAGGTTCCGCTGGCGCCGGATATCAACCTCAAGACCATCGCGCGCGGCACGCCGGGCTTCTCCGGTGCCGACCTGATGAATCTCGTCAACGAGGCTGCGCTCACCGCCGCCCGCCGTAACAAACGGATGGTAACGCAGGCCGAGTTCGAGGAAGCCAAAGACAAGGTGATGATGGGCGCCGAGCGCAAATCGCTCGTCATGACCGAGGAAGAGAAACTGCTGACGGCCTATCACGAGGGCGGCCACGCCATCGTCGGCCTCAACGTGCCCGCGACCGATCCGATCCACAAGGCGACCATCATCCCGCGCGGCCGTGCGCTCGGCATGGTCATGCAGCTTCCCGAGCGCGACAAGCTGTCGATGTCTCTGGAGCAGATGACCTCGCGCCTTGCGATCATGATGGGCGGCCGCGTCGCCGAAGAGCTGATCTTCGGCCGCGAGAAGGTGACTTCGGGTGCCGCCTCCGACATCGAGCAGGCCACGCGCCTTGCCCGGATGATGGTGACGCGCTGGGGCCTGTCGGAAGAGCTCGGCACGGTCTCCTACGGCGAGAACCAGGACGAGGTGTTCCTGGGGATGTCGGTGTCGCGGACGCAGAACGCTTCCGAAGCGACGGTCCAGAAGATCGATTCCGAGATCAGGCGTCTGGTCGAGGAAGGCTACAAGGAAGCAACCCGCATCCTCACCGAGAAGCATGCCGACCTCGAAGCGCTGGCCAAGGGCCTGCTCGAGTTCGAGACGCTGAGTGGCGATGAGATCGTCGACCTGCTCAAGGGCAAGAAGCCGAACCGCGAATCTGTGCTCGAGCCGACCACGCCGCGCGCCTCCGCGGTGCCCCCGGCCGGCAAGTCGCCGCGCCCGCGCCCCGATGCCGATCCCGGCCTGGAGCCGCAGCCGCAGGCGTAATCGCGGGGCTGCAGATGAGATCGAAAAACGCGGCGGAAACGCCGCGTTTTTTGTTGGGAAGGTATTCGACGTCTCGCCCCGCTGTCGGCGGGGCGAGATCGTTGCTCCCGAAGCAGCTTGCTCAGATCAGGAAGTCGGTCGCGTGCAGGTTCGCCGCGTTGACGCCGTCGAGCGTGATGGAATCGTTCGCCGACAGTTGGATCACGGCATCGCCGGCGGCATTGTCGCTGATCAGGCTCGACAGCGCCGCCCAGTCCGCGAACCCGTAATCGTGCACATTGATCAGGTCGTGCTCGGTCACGGTGCTGCCGACCGCCTTGTTGCCCTGATCGAAGTCGGTGATCAGGTCATTGCCGGAGCCGGTGTTGAAGACGAAGGTGTCGCTGTTGCCGCCGCCCGAGAGCTGGTCATCGCCGGCGCCGCCGTTGAGGATATCCCTACCGCCGGTGATCGAGCCCGGCGTTGCGGGGTCATAGTTCGCGGCATCGCCATAGAGGTGATCGTTGGTCCCCCCGCCGGTGAGAATATCGTTACCGCCCTGGGCATTGCCGGACATGGTCCGCGCATCGCCGAAGAGCTCCGGGTGAGAAAACTGGATGGTGTCGATGCCATCGAACTTAAGTGTGACAACGTCATCTCCCCCTTGGGCATTGTCGGTCAGCGAGGTCATCGAATCTCCGGCTCCGAATGCGAAGGTCATGACAACGTCGGTGCCGAAGGTGAAGGTGATGTTGTCGTTGCCGCCATGCGCATCGCCGCCGATGGAGCCGATGGCATCGCCGCTGGCTCTCGCTGAACCCTCCATCGTGTCCAGAGTGATGTCGAGCGTGTCATTGCCGCCCTGCGCCGTGCCGGTCATGGAACCGCCGGCATCTCCGGCGTACACATTACTCCAGTCTCGCCAGCCCACCGCGCCGATGAGGGTGTCACTGCCGCCGTGCGAATTGCCCGACATATCTCCGGCGACGTCGCCGAAAGCCTGCACGTTGGTGTACATCGAATCGGCCTGGACATCGATCGTGTCGTTGCCGCCTCTGGCGTCGTCGGTCATCGCCTGGGCATCGCCGACCACGAGGGCTTCGTTCCAGCCGTAGTGGAAGTTGACCGTGAGCGTGTCGTTGCCGCCATGGGACCGGCCATGCAACGTCGTGTCGTCCTCGCCGAAGATCGTGACATCCGCCTCGGGCTGGCTGATGGTCGCCGTCACGGTGTCGTTGCCGCCCCAGGCGTCCGAGGTGGCCGGAAAGTTCGGATCTCCGTAGAGGGTTTCGATTTGGCCAAACTGGTCGAGCAGGACGTCGATGGTGTCGTTCGGCAGATATTGCATGGCGTAACTCCCATTTCATGGTCGGAAGCGGGCCGGGCGTCGGCGAAACTCTTGCGCGACGTGTTGTGACCACGCTTCACGGAGACGAATCTAGTTTCGGTGGATGGCGGAGGTTTTGCAGGAATTCTGATTCGACTTCTTCAGATGATGAAGTCGGTCGGATGCAGGTTGGCCGCCTGAATCCCATCCAGCGTAATCGTGTCGTTGGCGGAGAGGTGAACCACGGCATCGCCGGCGGCATTGTCGCTGATCAGGCTCGACAGCGCGGTCCAGTCCGCAAAACCGTAAGCGTGCACGTCGATCAGATCATGCTCGACCGCGGTGCTGCCGACGGCCTTGTTGCCCTGGTCGAAGTCGACGATCGTGTCGTTGCCGGAGCCGGTGTCGAAGACGAAGAAGTCGCTGTTTCCCCCGCCCCACATCCGGTCGTCACCGGCTCCGCCGTTCAGCGTGTCGGCGCCGCCGGTGATCGAACCTGGCGCCGCCGGTTCATAGACGCGCGCATCGCCATACATGAAATCGCGGCCCGCGCCGCCATTGAGGATGTCGTTGCCGCCATGGGAATTGCCTGCCATGGTCGGCGCATCGCCGTACATCTGCGCGCCGGCCTCCGCATTCTGGCCGTTGAGCTTGACGGTGAGTACGTCGTCGCCGCCCTGTGCGAGATCCATCAGGGATGTCGCGGAATCCCCGAACAAGGCTCCGGCCGAGATGACGCTGTCGCCGTTCAGGGCGACGGTCAGGCTGTCGTTGCCGCCGTGCGCGAGGCCCCTCAGGGAACCGATGGCGTCGCCGCTGACAGTCGCCCCGCCGTCCGTCGTGAGCACGCTGACGTCGAGCGTGTCGTTGCCGCCGCGCGAGGTATCCATCATGGAACCACCGGCATCGCCGGCGAACAGGTTGGCGCCGCCGCGCCACGCGATCGAGCCCATGATGTCGTCATGGCCGCCCTGCGCGTTGCCGGAGATGTCGCCCGCGACGTCGCCGAAGGCCGAAATCGTCGTGTAGATGGTGCGGCCGGCATCCGCGACGATGGTGTCGTTGCCGCCCTTGGCGTCGTCGATCATCGATTGGGCATCGCCCACCACCAGGGTCGTGTTCCAGCCGCCGCCGATGTCGGCGATCAGCGTATCATTTCCGCCCTGCGAGTGACCGAGCAACATCGTGTGGTCGTCGCCGAAGATCGTCAGTCTCGTATTGAGCTCGGTGACCGTAGCCGTCACGGTGTCGTTGCCGCCCCAGACGTCCTTGGCCGCGGGAAAGCCGGGGTCTCCGTACACGGTCTCGATCTGACCAAATTGGTCAAGCGCGACGTCGAAGGTGTCGTTCGGCAGATGCTGCATGGCGTAACTCCCATTTCATCGTCGGAAGCGCGCCTGACGCCTGCAGGTTTCTTTTTTTGCAAGACGCGTTGTTGACCACGCTTCACCGGGAGCAATCTACCTTCGGTAGATGGCAGAGATTTGTAGGAATTCGGGAGAGAATTGGATTGCATGCTATCGCTCGCGGAGCATCGCGCGCGGACTTCCGGATCTGCCGTCGTCGTCCGGCGAAAATGCGAGAAACATTCGAGAAACATTAAAGAAGAACTTAACGCTTGCGTCCTATTTTGGCCCGCCATGACTGACCAGGTCGTCCACAGCGCGGTTCAACCGTTTTCGGCACGTGCGGCGCTCCCTTGGGCAGTAGGCCTCAGCGTCTATGCCCTGCTGCTGATCGCCGGGCCGCGGCTGCTCGGTGATCCCGACAGCTATTCTCATATCGAGGTCGGGCGTTGGATCATCGCGCATGGCACTCTGCCAACGAGCGATCCCTTTTCGTTTTCGAAGCATGGCGCGCCCTGGATCACGTTCGAATGGCTCTCGGAAGTCGTCTACGCCGGAGCCTACGCAGTGTCCGGCTGGCCCGGCGTCGTCGTTGTCGCAGCCGCGGCGATCGCGCTCGCCTTCGGCCTGTTCACCTCCTTCCTGTTGCGCGAGCTTTCGCCAACCCTGACGCTGCTCATGGTGATCGCAGCCGTCGTCCTGCTCGCGCCGCACATGCTGGCGCGGCCGCATGTCCTCGTGCTGCCGGTGATGGTGACCTGGGCGGCTGCGCTGGTGCGCTGCATGGATCGCGGCGGGCCTCCGCCATACTGGGCGCTGCCGCTGCTGGTCCTGTGGACCAATCTGCATGGCAGCGTGGTGCTGGCGCTCGGGCTGATCGGCCCGGCGGTGCTCGAGGCGCTGGCGCGTGAGGAGCGAAGCGAATGGCCGCGCCTGCTGCTGCGGTGGCTACCGTTCTCGGCACTTGCGGTTGCCGCGTCCTGCCTGACGCCGCACGGGCCGGAACCGCTGCTGATGCCGCTGACGACACTCGGCCTCGGCTCTGCGCTCGCCTGGATCGGGGAATGGCGACCGCAGGATTTCAGCCATATCGGTGGCTTCGAGTTGCTGCTGCTGGCGGGCATTTTTGCGCTCTCGCGCGGCGTGACGCTGCCGGTCGTCCGGACCCTGGTGGTGATCGGCTTGCTCCATTTCGCGCTGGCGCAGGTGCGCAATGCGGATCTGCTGGCCATGCTGGCGCCGCTCTATCTGGCGGCCCCGTTGGGTCGGCAGTTCGGCAAGCGGAGCGCGGACGATGCGGAGGGCTCCTCGCGCGGCCTGAATTGGGTCGCGTTCGGTGTCTTGGTCGCGATGAGCGGGGCGGCGCTGGCGCGCGACATACGGCCGGTTGCCAACATCACCCCGCAGGCTGCCATCGCTCAAGCCGACCTCGCCAACGCGGGGCGCGTGCTCAACGATTATTCCTTCGGCGGCTATTTGATCTTTGCCGGCATTCCCACCTTTATCGATGGTCGGGGCGAGCTGTACGGGGGACCGTTCATCGACCGCTACAATCGTGCCCTGGCGCTGGTGGACCTCGCAGATCTACTCAAGCTGCTCGACGAATATGACATCGGCGCGACGCTGCTCGCACCGCGGACACCGGCGGTCGCGATGCTCGACCGGCTGCCCCAATGGCAACGCGTCTACAGCGACGATGTGGCGGTTGTGCACAAGCGGCGAGATACGCCGCAAAGATAGCTCAGACGGTCCCGAAGGCGGCGTATTGCCCGCCGAGCCACACGCCGCTCAGGGCTCCTTCGAGGCGCCGCGCCGGCTTGGTGTCCCAGGGGAGCAGCAGGAAATGCCGCGCGCCGATATCGCGCAAGCCCCCCGCAGCCATCAACTTGCGGGTGGCGCGGGCACCGAGCAAGACGGCATCCCGGTCGAACTCACAGCGCGCAACGGCCAGGCGCGTCAGCGGATTGTACGGATTGTGCTCGATCACGCAGACGAGCCCGCCGGGGCGTGTCACACGCCGCATCTCGGCGATGAACTGCGCCCATTCGGTCGGCACGACATGGTGCATCACGCAAACGGCCGCAACCAGATCGAAGCTGGCGTCGTCGAACGGAAACGTGCGGCCGTCAAACTCACGGTAGTCGACCCCGCCGTTGGCCGTGCGGGCCTGCGCCAGGCTGGCCGATGAAACGTCGATGCCGCTCAAGCGGCCGACCATGCCGTGCAACAGGGGGTGAAGGCTGCCGACACCGCAGCCGACGTCCAGCATGTCGGGCCTCTCCGCGTCCAGCCGCTGCGCGATCAGATCGCGCAGCAGATCGGCCTTCGCACGCATGAAGAAATCATGCGGCAGGCCGGAGAAGTCGATCGAGGATTGGACGACGTCGCGATACTTGTCGTGATAGCCGTCGAAGAGTTCGGTCATGCGCGGGTCACTCGTTGACGGCGTGGATCGCAGGCGCTGCCGCCGCCTCGGCGCGATCGAAGCCGGCGCGCGTCTGCACCACATAGAGCGGGCGCCGTTTCACCTCGGCATGGATGCGGCCGACATAGAGCCCCACGATCCCGGTCATCAGCATGTTGATTCCGCACAGCAGGGACACGACGACGATGGTCGACGACCAGCCGGTCACGAGATGGCTGTCCTTGCTGAGCCACAACAGGATCACCCAGCCGCCGTAGAGCAGGGCCAGTCCCGAGACCGTCAATCCGCACCAGATCGCAAGCCGCAAGGGAAGATCGGAAAAGCCGAGCGCGGCGTTCATCGCGAGCCGCACCATCTTGAACAACGGGTATTTGGTTTCGCCCGCTGCGCGCTCGAGGCGATGGAAGGCGACCTCGGCCTGCCGGAAACCGAGCCATGCGATCATGCCGCGCACGAAGCGGTCCTGCTCCGGCATCTGCCGTAGTGCCTCTAGCACCTTGCGATCGATCAGGCGGAAGTCGCCGACATCGGCGGGGATGCCGACGGAGGACATCCTGCCGAGCAGCCGGTAGAACAGATGCGCGGTCGCGCGCTTGAACCGGCTTTCGCCCTCGCGCGACAGGCGGCGGGCATGGACGATGTCGTTGCCTTCCTTCCACTTCGCGATCAGTTGCTCGATCACTTCGGGCGGATCCTGCAGATCGGCATCCATGACGATGATTGCGTCACCTTCCGCGGCGTCCATGCCGGCGGTGATCGCGATCTGATGGCCGAAGTTTCGCGACAAGCCGATGTAGCGAAAGCGCGGATCGCGCTTGGCGAGCGCCTGCAGCACGATCGAGCTGGAATCCTTGCTGCCGTCGTCGACGAAGATCGCTTCCGCCGGACCGTCGAGCCGGGACATGACCTGATCGAGCCGGCGCAACAGGACCGGCAGCACGGCTTCCTCGTTGAAAACGGGGATGATCAGGCTGTAGCGGATCGAACTGGAATTGGCCGCCATGCGAGAGATTCCGACTGGGTTGCAGGGCTTGAACCTAATTCACCGGTGGTTAAGGTCGCCTTGCCGCAAACGTTAAGGATCGAGGGCGCCGCGGCGGGTTCGTACCGCTGGACCAGGGGCGGGGAGCGAAGCGGAATGGTGAAGCCGGATTAACCATGCCGTGCAGCCGCGGCTTGGTCTAGGACCCGCGGCGGATCTTGTAGAGAACAAATCGCTCTGAGGTGTCCAACACCTCCAGCAGATCCGGCAGCGGGTTCGCCGCCGGCGGTCCGAGCACATAGAGATAGTCGTAGTCCAGGTACCAGGTGCGGATGAACGGCGGAACGTCCGCGGGCGGCTGACGTGTCGCAATCGCGTTGAGCAGGCTCGACGGCACCGGCCCTCCGTAGGGAATGGCAAGACGGCGCACGGCTTCGCGTGCCCGCACCGGCTGCTTGCCCGCTTCCGTGAATAGATTGGGCACGAACGCGTTGGCATAGTGCACGGCCAGCGTCGGCGCATAATACATTGGGTACGAGGTGAGGTCGGCGAACGGCGGGTCTCCATTGTCGCCGGTGCTGCCGACGAGGATGCGGGAGCCGCGATCGATCTTGTGGAACGACCGGATCATGGCCGCATAGTCGGCGCGGTAAGGCAGCCACACCGCGAGGACGATGGCGAGATTGAGCAGTATGATGCCGCTGATTGCGGCGAGCGCAGCCATTCTCCACGCCTGGCTCGGCAACGACAGCGAGCAGAAGGCCGGCAGGATCAGAGCTGCAGCCGGAATCACGCGAAGGTCGACAAACGAGGTTCCGAACAGTTTCGAGGGAATGACGAGGTAGAGCAGTGCAAAGCCGATCGCGAGCCAGATGCCGGCCGGCTCGAGCTTGAGGACGCCGCGCCTTGCGGCGAAAAGCAACGCGGTCATCAGCGCCAATCCGGTCACGGCCGATGCCGTCAGACTGTAGCCATTCAGGATGCGCAACGGCCAGACCGGCTTGAATCCGAGGAACCAGCTCGTCCCTTCGCTTCCGATCGAACCTGCAGTCATCTGCATGATCCCGAATAGCACAAGCGCCGGCAGGGCCAGCGCGCCGAGCCGCGCGGCCGCGACCCGGTACGATATTCGCTGATGATTGATGCGGGAGAGCTCGTAGAGGCCAAGCGTCGCGCCGTAGATGCCGAGGGAGAAAAAATGCGCCGTGTATAGCGCTCCGACGAAGAGCGTGTTGGCGAGGAGACGCAGAGGCCAGGGGCCCTCCGCCAGCATCAGATAGACGGCGATGCCCCAGAGCGCGAGGCCAAGCCCGAACTCGAAATTCACGAAGCCCCAGCTGAACGGCAGACAGTAGAGGAACGCGAGCGCAGCGAAGCCGGCAAGATGAACCCGGCCCTTCCGGGCCCATTCGAGCAGCAGCGCGCCGGTGACAATCAGCAATTGGCTCAGCAGCAGAAACAGCCGTGTGGCGGCCTCGACGCTCATCAGCCGCGCCAGCTGCGGGACCAAGAGATCCATGCCGAGGTTGGGATAGAACGCCCAGGCCACCTCGTAATGCGGATTGGCGTCGGGAGTGCCGCTCTGGCTCAGAATGTACATACGGGCGAGGTGATTGGGATAATCGACCATCGCGGGAATGGGGGTCAGCAGCACCGGAAGGAACGAGACGGCCGCCAGCATTGCGAGAACGGCGATCGCCACGGAGCGGTCCGAGTCAACGCGAGCCGGGATCGTCAAGGTCGGCCTGTCGAGGGCATCACGGCGGCGCTGTCCGCATGATCTCGCACGTGGATCACGGCGATGTCGTCCGCATAGATCCGCTTCCAGCCCTTGAGCTGGTCGAGGATCTGCGGGCCCGGCGCATCGGCAGCCAGGAGCGTCGCGTCGATCCTGTACTCGTCGAGCAGGCGGGGCAGCAGCTCGGGCTTCTGGCCTTCCGTCGCCTTGAAGAAGTCCATGATGAATTTCTCGCCATAGAGCTCGGCGCGGCCGTCGACGAAGACCGGAATATCGCGCGAGATCAGATAGCCGCCGAACCGATAGGCGTTGAAAATGCGCTGCACCTTGCGTTGCTCGAGCAGGTCGACGGCCGCGACCGGCGTGTGCGTCATGGTGAAGGTGAAGCGGTGGTGCCCCATGTAGAGCGACGTCGAGGTCCAGCTTGCGGCCACGATCATCAGCGCGCCGAGCGCTGTGACATAGCGGGCCGGCCAGCGGTCGGCACCGCTGACGTCAGGCGCCGGGCGTGGGAACATCTCGCCGAGCGGCTTTGCCAGCACCAGCGGCACCAAGAACGCGAATGCCTCGATGCTCCTGACATGGGTCAGCGCGCTCCAGGTCAGGAACAGGATCAGGACGATCCGGGGCGCCGACAGCACGAGGCCGCGATAATAGCCGAATGCGATCAGGCCGAGCAGGGCGCCTTCGAAGGAGGTAAACGTGGCGAAGTTCGCCGGCATCCATTCGTAGATCAGCGACAGCAGCTCGCCAAGGCTGAGGATATTGGTCGCGCCCTGCAGCGTCCGCCAGCCGTACGGCGTGCAGCAACTCGCGATCAGCGCGGCGATTCCGAACAGCACCCAGCGCATGAATAGTCGAAGCCGGCGTCCCTTCCCGGCATGCTCGACCGCCTCGAGCGAGATCGGGCCGATCAGCGCGAGGCCCAGCACGAAGCCGCCATGCAAATTGGCCCAGAGCACCATCAGCGGCAGCCAAGTCCAGGACGGCGCGGACTTGCGGTCGGCAGCCGCCATCATCAGGCCGACCCACGCCACCATGACGGGCAGCGCCAGGATATGCGGACGCGCCAGCACATGATGGTTCGACAACAGCAGCGCCAGCATCGCGAACAACACTGCGCGCGGAGTCTCGATCTGCGCGGCGAGCAGATGGACGAAGATCGCGACCGTCAGCGCGATTGCGACCGCGGTGAGGATGACGGGACCTGCCCAATCCCATTGTGCATGGGAATAGGCGAACAGCACCTGCGACAGCCACGACGTCGAAATCCAGGGCGCGCCGGTTCGCGTGAAGGAATAGAAGTCCGTGGTGGGCATGGCGCCGTGATCGAGGATCCATTGCCCGATCTTGACCTGCCAGAACGTGTCGGAGTCCTGTAGCCGGGTGTCGCCGAGGTAAAGGAAGAACAGATAGGCGCCGGCACCGACGCACAGCGGCACCAGGGCCCTCGCGCGGCTCTGCACCGCGATGCTGTTGGCAAAGGAAAGGGACATGCCGCCTCGTCGTCCTGTTATGCTGTCGGTCGAACATGATCCGGACCCGGAGGGCCGCGTGAGCGCAAGGTGTGGTGCGGTCTTCCGAGACGATCACGCTCAAACGATCATCTGAAGTGCGACGAAGATTCATCTCGTCGCGCTTCAGTCCGAGCGGGCGGCATTCGACCACGGGCGGTCATAACTTCGAGTAAACCGGCAGGATCAGGCCGGATTCAAGTCCCGACAATTTAACGGATTGTTTTAGATTTCGATTTACCATCGGCGAATACACGCAAACCGCTCTGTGTTTACGCAGTCGAATTAACTGCGGCGCAATTCTTTGCCTCTACGTTCGGTTCCATGGTCGGGCTGGGAAGCCGATAAAGACCAGATCAGTTGTAGCCTCGTGTACTCATTTGGAGCACTCCATGAAGAACCTCGTTGCGCGTTTCGTGAAAGATGAATCCGGCGCCACCGCCATCGAATACGGCCTGATCGCCGCCGGCATCGCGCTGGCGATCATCACCGTCGTCAACAATCTCGGCACCACGCTGAACGCCAAGTTCACCTCGATCTCGACCAGCCTCAAGTAAGGCCGGACGAACCAGAGACTTTCGAGAGCCCCGTCCTTGACGGGGCTCTTTTCTTTGGGCCCGGCTTGTCAGCTCAGCTTTCAGTTCAGTTTCAGTTTTCCTGGACGAGGCTTGCCAGTCCAGTCGACGAAGCCGGCGCGACAGACCCGCGCGGCGCGCGGCTCCAGTCGAGGCAGAATTTGACGGCCCAGATCGAGGCTGCGGCGAGCGCGATGCCCGCAGCGACGTCGATGATATAATGCGCGCCGATCACCGGCGTCGCCGCGATCATCATCAGGTTGAGCGCGGCCGCGATGCCGCCGATGCCGCGCACCGGCCACAGCGCCCACATGTAGAGCACGGCCGATGCCGCGTGAAAGCTCGGAAACGAGACGATGCCGGACAGAAAGAACAGCCGGAGCTCATGCAGGCTGCCGTCCCGAAGTGCGAGGATGTCGCGGAGCTGTCCGGCATAGACCGCGGTGTTGATCTCGGGGAAATGCGCGGCCGGCAAATTCAGTGCGTAATAGGTGCCGATCGCGGGCACCACCGCGGAGATCGTGATGGTGACCGCGAGCGCGAGGCTCATCGCGAGCATGAACAATTGCAGACGCACATAGCGCGCCGTCAATGCCAGCACGACGGGAATGCCGAGCAGCGGAAGCTTGATCAGTCCGTAGGCGTGCGCGAGGCTCATCGCGAGCCAGGGATGATCGTTGACGTAGCGCGCGATCGGTTCCGGATCGAGGCCCAGTGCCCGGTCGATCGCCAGCAGCGCCTGGTCCTGCAGCGGCCAGTTCAGCTTGCCGGCGACGTAGCTCAGTGGTCCGACAATGGCGCAGGTGAGAATGATCTGTCCGATGGTGCCGAGCGAAAACACCAGCTTCGGATCCGCCAGCTCGCCTTTGATGATCCGATGGCCATAGGCGGCCGCGACCAGCACCACGGCGATCGCCACGGTCACGCAATAGGCGACCGGCTCGAGACTGAGTCCCGTGGAGGGAAGGCCGAGCGCCAGCAGGGCACCCATCCCGAGAATCGGAAACCAGTTGAGATGGAAAAGCTGCCAGGCGGTCCGGGAGTCCGTATCGTGCATGGTGCACCGAAATGGAATGGCATTGCCTCCGGACTGTTACGGACCGGCTTTAAGGTCGCGATAACAATCGTGGTTATCGGACTTACAAACATTGCATGGGACTTTTAGACGTTTGCGGCGCGGCCTCTGGGCTGGCGCTCCCGTCCGGTCGCCGTGACGCCTCACGCATTTCCCATCTTGTCATCCACCCTGAATAGTTGTTCAGTCCTTGCGGGGCGATTTGCATCTTTTGCGTGACGAAGCGTTCAGCCGCGGGGCGTGCGGCAAGCGTGTGGGACAGGAAGCGCGCCATGGTTTATCGGCGGACGCATCAAGTGGTTAAGCGCCTTGCGGCGCGGCGCAGCGCGATTCTCACGGCGGCGCGGGAGACGGCGGCGGAAGGCGGGATGGCGGCGGTGCAGATCGCGCCGGTCGCGGTCCGGGCCAATGTCGCGGCTGGCACGGTCTACCGCTACTTCCCCTCCAAGGCCGAGCTGATCTCCGAACTCATTGCCGAGGTCTCCCGCGACGAGCTCGCGGCGATCCGCCGGGCAGCCGATGCCGCGCCGGGGCCGTCCTCGGCATTGGCCGCGGCCGTGACGACGGTGGCGGTCCATACCCTGTCGCAGCGCAGGCTCGCCTGGGGCATCCTGGCCGAGCCCGTCGATGTCGATGTCAGTGCCTCCAGGCTTGCCAGCCGGCGCGAGATCGCGGGCGAGATCGCGTCCCGCATCGACGCGGCCGTGCGCGCCGGCCATCTGCCGGCGCAGGACACCGCGCTCGCCGCCACCGCGTTGCTCGGCGCGCTGCATGAGGCCCTGGTCGGACCGCTCGCGCCCGACAATCTCGACGACCCCGTCAAGATGCGTGACGCGGTGCAGACGGTGACGCTGCTGGCCCTGCGCGCGGTCGGCGTCATGGACGCCCGCGCCCGTGGTCTGGTGGTACAGCAGACCCTGCTGCCGACGACGAAGGCGCTGGTTGGGGCGTAAAGTCGGCCGCGCGGCCGGGGTGGCGGCCTGACCCCGCTCAGGGTCTTGACCGAGCGAGCCTTTTCGCAAAACCGCAGCAAGCCCGCCGGAAGCTCCGGCTACTTTGCATGGGGTTGTTTTTCGACTTTTTGTTCGGCCCGCCCTGGCGGGGCTACATGTTCGCGTCGCCCTCGGGGCCGACCGAGGCGATGCGCACCATGTTGGTGGTGCCGGGGATGCCGAGCGGCACGCCGGCGACGATGATCACGCGCTGGCCGGCGCGGACGAAACCGTCCCGGAACGCGATCTGGCCGGCGCGGCCGACCATGTCGTCCTGGTCGCGCGCGTCCTCCGCCACCACGCAATGCACGCCCCAGACCACCGCGAGCCGTCGGCCGGCGGTGATGTTCGGGGTGATCGCCACGATCGGCGGCTTCGGCCGCTCGCGCGCGACGCGCACGGCGGTCGAGCCCGATGAGGTCCAGCAGATCAAGGCGGGCAGATCAAGCGTCTCGGCGATCTGCCGTGCGGCATCCGCGATGGCATCGCCGGCGGTGGATTCCGGCGCGGGGCGCTGGGCCATGATCACCGAGCGGTAGGTCGGGTCGCGCTCGACCTCCTCGCCGATGCGGTTCATGGTCGAGACCGCCTCGACCGGGAATTTGCCGGCCGCCGATTCCGCCGACAGCATGATGGCGTCGGCGCCCTCATAGACGGCGGTGGCGACGTCGGAGACCTCGGCGCGGGTCGGCACCGGCGACTGGATCATCGATTCCAGCATCTGGGTCGCGATCACCACCGGCTTGCCGGCGCGGCGCGCCATCCGCGTCATCTGCTTCTGCAGGCTCGGCACGCGCTCCAGCGGCAGCTCGACGCCGAGGTCGCCGCGCGCCACCATCAGCGCGTCGGAGGCCTCGATAATGTCGGCGAGGCGGTCGATCGCCTGCGGCTTCTCGATCTTGGCCATCACAGCGGCGCGGCCGCGGATCATCTTCTTGGCTTCGAGCACGTCGTCGGCGCGCTGCACGAAGGACAGCGCGATCCAGTCGACGCCGGTGACGAGCGCCGCCTCGAGGTCGGCGCGGTCCTTCGGCGTCATGGCGGAGACCGGCAGGTCGGTATCGGGCAGGCTGACGCCTTTGCGGTCGCTCATCTTGCCGCCGACCACGACACGCGTCACCGCGTGCTCCTTGGAGGTTTCCTCGGCGATCAGGCGTACCTTGCCGTCATCGAGCAGCAACGCATGGCCGGGCCGCAGCGCCGCCAGGATCTCCGGATGCGGCAGGTGGACGCGCGTGGTATCGCCGGGCGCCTTGTCGGAATCGAGCGTGAAGGTCTGGCCGTTCTGGAGCTGCACCGAGCCTTCGGCGAAGGCACCGAGCCGGAGTTTCGGGCCCTGGAGGTCGACCAGGATGCCGATCGGCCGGCCGTAGCTGCTCTCGACGTTGCGAATCGTCGCCACCAGCTCCCGCATCTTGTCATGCGGGGTGTGGCTCATGTTGATGCGAAACAGGTCGGCGCCGGCTTCGAACAGGCGGCGGATCATCGCGAGATCTGAAGAGGCCGGTCCCAGGGTCGCGAGAATCTTGATACGGCGAAGACGCCTCATGGCTTATTTCCAGACGGGGGCGGGGCAGCACCTGGCGGAAGGCCAGGCGCGGCGGGGGGCGTACCACCGGGCGGGCTATTGGGCAAACCCGGAACCCCGCCCGGGCCAACCGGACCGGGCAGGCCGGGTACGCGTTGCTGCGCCGGCTGTTCGTTGGCGTCGGTCAGCTGCACTGTCCACGCGCGCTGCTCACCGGTGTCGACCTCGAAATAGCCGGTCCGGTCGTAGCCGCGCGCGAGGCAATCCTCGGTGCCGCGGATGGTGAACTCCTTGTCGCGCGAGCACATGAAGGCCTGCCCCGACCACTCGCCGCCGCGGTCATAGTCGATCGCGTAGATGTAATAGTATCGGGCGACCAGCGTTCCCCGCAGCAGGGTCTCGCAGGAGCGCGACGAGATGTTCCACCAGCCTTCGGTGGTCCAGCCCTCCGCGTCCTTGTAGCCGAGCGCAATGCCGACCCGGCTCGAGGTGTTGTTGCAGAGGCGGAAATCGGCGGAGGCCGGACTGGCGCAAAGGCACAGCCAGGCGATCACCAGCACCGGGACCAACCGGGCGAGCAGGCGAAGCGGGGGGCGGGGAGATTCGGCAATCATTGTCGCGGTAGCTATACCAGATCATTGACGATTTGGCGTAGGCCCAGGAACCGCTCCAAGACAGCGGCAGCACCCGGTTTCGGCCGGTTTGCGCCGGGATGTGGCAAAATCTGTGACAGAGCCCCACCTGATCCCGTAAGGATGACGCCAAAGGGGCAGACCCAAGGGATACACCATGGCAATCGACGAGAAGACCAAAACCGAGCTCGAGGCAGCCGCTTTCCGGCGCCTGGTCGATCATCTGAAGACGCGGACGGACGTCCAGAATATCGACCTGATGAATCTGGCGGGCTTCTGCCGCAACTGCCTGTCCAACTGGCTCAAGGAAGCCGCGGACGCCCAAGGCGTCGCCTTGAGCAAGGACGAGAGCCGGGAGGCCGTCTACGGCATGCCCTATGAGACCTGGAAAGCGAAATATCAGGGCTCGGCGACGCCCGAGCAGCTCGAGACGATGAAGAAGGTCCATCCCCACGGGCATTGAGCAGTCTCGGCCCGACCTCGCCGCGCGCTGAGTCGCACCACACAACAGGTTTCTTTGAGCTGCCGCAGGAAGATGTGGGCGTGCTGTGGACGAGCGCGATGCTGCCTTGAACGCGACCGGCGCCAACCCTAAGGGTTCTACCCAGCACGCGCGGTGAGGATGCCGGCGTCACCTCGTTTTGCCAGTTCCATTGGGAGTACCTAGATGGCCACCTCCGCCGCCGTCCGCGACGACGAGCCCGCGACGAAATTTGCCAAGGACCAGCTCAAATCCATCATCGAGCGCATCGAGCGGCTGGAGGAAGAGAAGAAGGCGATCTCCGACGACATCCGCGACGTCTATGCCGAGAGCAAGGGCAACGGCTACGACGTCAAGGCGCTGCGCACCATCGTGCGTATGCGCAAGCAGGACCCCAACGAGCGCGCCGAGGCCGAAACCATTCTCGAAACCTACATGCAGGCGCTGGGAATGATCTGAGGCGTCTCGCCCTTGATGTTGCGCGCGCATCGAGCTTGGGCGAAATCCCTTCATCTGCTAGAGTGCTCGGTGAAGGGACCGAGCGATGGATGTGCCTGGACCAGAGCGCAGGCTCGCCGCGGTCCTCGCCGCCGACATGGTCGGCTTTAGCCGTCTCATGGAGGTCGACGAGGCGGGTACCCTTGCGCGCCTCAAGACCCATCGCGTCGAGCTCATTGATCCGGCCATTGCCAAAAATCGCGGCGTCATCATCAAGACGACCGGTGACGGCATGCTTGCCGAATTCCACAGCGTCGTCGATGCCGTGTTATGTGCCGCCGAGGTTCAGCGTCGTATGGCGCGGCGCAATGCTGACGTCCCGCCGCCGCGATGGATACAATTCCGCATCGGCATCAATCTCGGCGATGTCATCGTCGATCAAAACGACATTTTCGGTGACGGCGTCAACATCGCGGCGCGACTGGAGGCGCTCGCCGAGCCTGGAGGGATCTGCGTTTCAGGCGCGGTGCGCGATCAGGTTGGCGACCGGCTGGACGGGGTTCAATTCGACGATCTCGGCGAGCAGAACGTCAAGAACATCGCCCGCCCGATCCGCGTCTTCCGCATCCGACTGGCGGAGGGACCTGCGAGCCTGCCCGACGCGACAAGGGCTGTTACGTCACCGGTGGTCTCGAAGAAGCCGTCCATCGCCGTGCTGCCGTTCGCCAACATGAGCGGCGATCCGGAACAGGAGTTCTTCGCCGACGGTCTCACGGAAGACATCATCACCGAGCTCTCGCGCTTCCACGATTTGCTCGTCATCTCCCGAAACTCGACCTTCGTCTACAAGGGCAAGGCCGTAAAGGTGCAGGACATCGGCCGCGAGTTCGGCGTGGACTACGTCATCGAGGGCAGCGTGCGTAAAGCCGGGGGGCGTGTCCGCGTCACGGTGCAGCTGATCGACGCGGAAACCGACCGTCATATCTGGGCCGAACGTTACGATCGCGAGCTCCAGGATATTTTCGCCATCCAGGACGAGATGACCCGCGCAATCGTCGCGACGTTGCCGGGTCGGGTCGAAGCGGCAGCGCATGACCGCACCAAGCGCAAGCCGACCGAGAACATGCGGGCCTACGAATGCGTGCTGGCTGCGAAACTCCTGCACCACCGTTCAGCGCGCGAGGACAATGCGCAGGCCCAGATACTGCTCAACCGGGCGCTGGTGATGGATCCGAATTACGCCCACGCTCACGCCTGGAAGGCGTGTGTGCTCGGCCAGTGCTGGATTTATGGCTGGTGCGCCGACCGCGACGCGACCTTTGAGCAGGTGGCCGCTGAACTCGAGATCGCCTTGGCGCTCGACGACAACGATGCGGACGTGCACCGGATTCTCGCCGCGCTCAATCTCACGCGCCACGACTATGAAAAAGCAACCTATCATCAGGAGCGTGCGCTGGCTCTCAATCCGAACTACGATCTCGTCGTCGTGCAGCAGGGAGAGCTGCTGACCTGGCTGGGCTTGCCTGAGGAGGGCATCGACTGGATCAGGAAAGCGATGCGTCTCAACCCCCATCATCCCGAGCGATTCTGGAGCCATCTCGGTCGCGCATATTATTGCGCGGAGAAATACGCCGAGGCCGCCGAGGCGTTTTCAAGGATAACGCGGCCCGACTATACCCATCACGCCTTCCTTGCCGCGATATTCGCGCAGATGAACAATGCCGTCGCCGCTGGCGCTCACGCCGCTGAGGTCCTGAAGCGCGAACCGGGATTCTCGGTGGCAGCCTATCTTGCAACGCTGCACTACAAGCGTGAGATCGACCGCGAGCGTCACGAATCCGGCCTCGTCAAGGCTGGCCTGCCGGCATGATCGATGCGGCGAGGAACGGAGGCAGGGGGAAAGCCTTGCCGGGCTGCAGCTTTCAGCGCAGCGCGGCCGTCCGCACGACGAACGACGTCGTCTGGAGCTTTGCGGTGGCGCTGCCGGAGAAAGTCTCGCAGGACAGGCCCTGCATCGGATCGTCGACAAAACCCATCGCGATCACGGCCCGTGGCTTGACGAAATAGGCGCGTAGCGCGGCCGTGTCGAGCTCGCCCATCAGCGTGACCGACATCGCACGGCTGGCGCTCGGGGACAGCATCACGATCTTGAGCCAGATGCTCTCACTCTTTGCGGCGGAGAGGCGGGTCGCGGTTGCGACCATGCCGTCGGTGCTCTTGCCGACCACCGTGTTGATCTCGCTCGCTTGAGCCATGCTGCGCGACGCGGCGGGGCGGGGCGTGCGCGGGATCGGTGCCGAGGCGGCGACGACGTTGGCGCGGTCGACCGGAGAGGCAGCCGGCGCGTAAGCCAAGGCCCGGAAGGCTGCGTTGGACACGCTTGCGGTTGGCTGCGGGTCGGTGGCGGCGGCGAGCGCCTGCCGCGCCTTCAATGCGGCGACCTGGGCCGGCGTTGCCTGCTGCGGCGCGGCCGGGACGTCATCCCAGAAGCCACGGGCATTGATGATGTCGGCCGGGGTCTCCAGCTTGCCGTCGACCGATTTGCCGGCCGCCGGCTTGTCAGCCACCGGCGCGGGCTTCGGCTTGGGCGGCGCAACGAGCTGCGCATCGGCCGAGGCGAGCTGGATCGTGGCGGCGATTTGCGGCTTGGCGCGCGGCGTCGGCACCGGTTCGGCGGGCTTGGCGGCGGCTGCGACGACGGTCGGGGCCGCCGGCTTTGCGGCCGGCGCAGGTGCGCCCTCGTCATCCTCGTCGCTGGCGGCCGGAGCTGCCGACTTGCCCTTGAACAGGGCGGCAAAGAAATTCGGCTTGCTGCTGGACTCCTCGCCGCTGCCACGTCGCTCGATCTCGGCCTTGGCGAGCTCATAGTTCTTCAGCGGCACGCCGTCGGTCGGCAGATGCACCGTCTTTCCATCCGGGAAGACGCGGGCGAGCTGGTCATGAGTCATGCGCGGCCAGTGCCGGACGCTGCCGGTGTCCAGATGCACGAAGGGCGAGCCTGAGGTCGGATAGAAGCCGACGCCGCCGCGCTGAAGGCGCAGGCCGGCGAAGCGGATCTGCTCCAGCGGCACGCCGGGAATGTAGAAGTCCATCGCATGGCCCAGCATGTGCTGGCTGGCGCGCGCCACACCGGAGGAGCGGCGGCGAAGCATGGCGTTGGTGGCAGGGGAACGGTAGGAGGAGATGATCTGGATCGGCTGTTTGGCGTCGACGTCGCGGTAGACTTCCCAGAGGATGTCGAACAGGCGACGGTCCATGACCGTCTCGTCCTGGGTGCGCCAGTCGCGCAGGAAGTGGTTGAGCTGCTTCAGCGCCGCCTCGTCGTAGCGGCCGTCGCGCTTGAAGGTGACGGTGAGGTCTTCGCCGGAATGGGTGTGGTGGAAGGAGAGCGTCTTGGTTTCGTTCAGCGCGGCGGCGTTATGAACCGAACCTGCGGCAGCAAGCAGCAATACGGCAGCGAGGCCGATCCGGTAACCGGCCTTCACTCCCGCATGGGACAACGACAGCACAGCGAATTGGCGTGCGAGACCAGTCAGCACGTATGAGCCCACCCAGTCGACGAGCGTTCAAAATGGACTCTCCCGCCAACCCCGTTAGCGCGCGAAAGAGGATGAACGCTTTCTTAAAGCGAGAAGGTTAATTCGAGGTTGACCTTCCCGCCCCCAAACCAAGTCAGAATACAATCCTAACCGGTTGACTGTGGCAAAAAAACGCCCGCGGCCCGGGCCCAGGTCGACAATGGTTAACGTTAAGCGGCCCCATCCATGGGACGGGACCGCTGATTTCGTTGCAGAATTTCCCCCGAGCCGGGCTTAGCGGGTGAACACCCGCTGCTGCTGCTGGGGCCGGCGACCGACCGGAGCCGGCGGCGGGGTCGGGGCTCCGCCTCCGAACAGCCGCTCGAAGAAGTTCGGGCCGGACGAGCCGAAGCCACCGCCGTTGTTGGCCACCGCCACGCCCGAGGGCAGGGTGGTCGCCGGGCGCGAATAGCTCGGCTGCGAGTGGGCCACGACGGCCTCGAGGTCCTTGCCGCGGTTGTTCTTCAGAATGTTGATCATGGTCGCGTCGCGGCCATAGACGTCCTTGCGGAATTGCAGCTTACCGGCGTCATCCACGAACGCGGTCTGATAGGTGATGTTGACCGGGACCGGCGTCGGGAATTTCAAATCGATCTCGCTCTTGCCGTACATGCTGCGCACGCGCTCGGGCGTGTATTTCTCGTTCGGCATGGTGATGTTGAGCAGCACCGAGGCGTACTGATCGGGATTCTGGACGCGCATGCAGCCATGGCTGAAGGCGCGGTCGTCCCTTGCGAACAGGTTCTTGTCCGGCGTGTCGTGCTGATAGACCAGGAACTTGTTCGGGAAGTTGAAGCGGATGCGGCCGAGCGCGTTGGCTTCACCGGGCGGCTGTGAGATGTGCACCGAGCCGTCGCGGTTCTGTTCGAGCTTGAGGCCCATGCGCTGGAGCACGGTCGGGTCCTGCTGCAGCGCCGGCAGGTACTCGTTGTAGACGATCGACGGCGGCACGTTCCAGGTCGGGTTGACCGTGATGTACTTCATCGTCTCCGTCAGCAGCGGGGTCGCATGCGTGCCGGGCTTGCCGGTGACGACGCGGGTGGTCCAGACCTGCTGGCCGCGCTGCATCACCTTCAGCGTGTAGTCGGGAATGTTGAGGATGACATAGGCATCGCCCAGTGCGGGCGCGCCGAGGTCGCGCGGCAGCCAGCGCCAGCGCTCCATGTTGACCAGCACCACGTCGATCTGCTTGTCGCGCTTCGGGGTGTTGAGCGCCTTGACCGTCTTGTCGTCGAGGATGCCGGTCGCCTTCAGCTCGGCGCTGCTCTGGAATTTGCGCACGGCGTCGGCGACCGCCGCGTCATAGCGGGTGTCATTCGCGTTTTCGGCGAGGCCGAGCTTGGCGCGCAGCTGCGGCACGCGCGGATCTTCCACGACGATCTCAGCCTGCTTCTTGCCGGCCGGGGTGTATTTCAGCGCCGGACCGTCGGCGATCTCGATCACCGGTCCGTTGCCCAGGCCGCGAAGCTCCGCGAGCTTCGCCTTCAGCTCCTTGTAGAGCTTGTGCGGCGGGTTGTAGCTGTCGAGCGCAGCGGAGGCGTCCGTCGCGGTCGTGACCTTGGCGAGCACCTCGTTCGGGTCGACCGGATGCTCGGGATAGAGGATGTCGCCGCTGACCTGCGACCAATGCATGCGGCCGCTCTGGGCCTGGCGCGCATAATCGAACATGCTGGCGGTGAGCTTCAGCTCGGCATCGGCGAGCGCATCGGGCGTGGTGGCGCTGGCGAAATCCGGCACCGCATAGTCGGCGGGGTTGAGACCGTCGGAGGCCGCGTCCTTCAGCCGCGCGATGACGCCCTTGGCCGCAGCGGTCAGGCTGCCGCCCTGCGTCCAGACCGGCGCGAAGTCGCGTGCGCCATAAAACTTCTCGATCGCGGCGCGCTCGGTCTTGCGGTCGAAATAGCGCGACGTCTTGGCGCCGATGATGTCCTTGAGCTTGTCGGCGACCGGCTGGTCGGCGGCGGGAACGTTGCTCGCGGCCTTCACCGGCTCGGCGGCAGGCGCCGCAGCGGGTGCCGCAGGCGCAGCCGGCGTTGCCGTCGCGGTGTCGGCCTTTGCAGGTTCAGATTTGGTGGGCTCGGTTTTCGCGGTCTCGCTCTTCGGCGCCTCGGGCGCGGGCGTGGTGGCGACGTCGGCCGGCTTCGTCTCGACCTTGTCGGCGGCCGGTGCTGGCGCAGCTTCTGCCTTCACCGGATCCTTCGCAGTTTCCTTGGTGGAATCCTGAAGCGTCGCGGTGGTGTCGAGCTTGATGTCGGATGCGGTCGGCGGCGGGACGTTGGCAGGCTCGGGACGCGGGATCGCGGCTTCGATCGCGAGTTCGGCAGCGCTGCTGCGCGCCTGATCCTGCGCCAGGGCTGAGCTGGCCGACACCGTGAGGAAGGTTGCCGCGACCGTCATCAAGACACGGTCAAAGCCCGCACGGTGGTTCAAACAGTCACGCATTGTGTCGCACCCCTCGGGTGAACTGCCCCTCGTGGAACAGCTTCGTTATCGCCTATGAGCTTCGGCTAAATCGCGCCGGCCTCTCGAAAGTTGCACGCCTGCACGCAACGATACGCAGACGATATACAGGCCCCGGTTTTGCAGCCAGCGCCAACCGGGACAACTCACGCCAAACTGACTTCAAGGGAGCCTCTTGGCAACGGATTGTGCGCTTGCCCCCCGCGCTTTTCCCTGTGTCTGTCACTTCCAAGTCACGGTTCAAGACGCAGTCGAATTCCTTCGTCATGGGAACGGCTTACAGCCGGTCTCGCATCGTCACGCGAACCTCGGTTCGCATGAGGTTCAGTGCGTCTCCTCGCCGCTTTTCCCGCCATGTCCGGGAACCCCGGCCTCGTCGAGTTTGCGGTAGAGGGTGGACCGGCCGATTTTGAGGCGGCGGGCCACCTCGGACATCTGGCCGCGATAATGCGAGATCGCGAATCGGATGATCTCGCTCTCCATGTCCTCGAGGGCGCGGACATCGCCGGTCGGGGTCAGCATGGCGAGAGTTCCCGCGGCGGGGAGCGGTGCGATGGGTATTTCATTACCTGATACCACCGAAGGGGTCGCCGCCGGCTCGAGCATCAGCGGCGCGGTCGGAATCTCCGTGACGGGATGCGGCTGCGAGGCGAGCAGAGGAAAATCACTGACGCCGAGCTGGTCGCCCTCGCTCATCACCACCGCGCGGTAGACCGCGTTTTCAAGCTGGCGGATGTTGCCGGGCCAGTCGAGCTGGGCGAGATGCGCCATGGCCTCGCCACTGATGCCGGTGATCTGGCGATTCTCCTCGGCGGCAAAGCGCGCCAGGAAATGCCGGAGCAGATGCGGGATGTCCTCGCGCCGGGCCCTGAGCGAGGGGATCGTCAGCGGCAGCACGTGCAGGCGATAGAACAGGTCTTCCCGGAAATGTCCCTGTTTCACCCGCTCCAGCAGCCGGCGATTGGTCGCCGAGACGATGCGGACGTCGACCTTGACGGGCTTGCGGCCGCCGACGGCCTCGACTGCGCCTTCCTGGAGCGCCCGCAGCAGCTTGACCTGCGCGGTCAGCGGCAGCTCGCTGACCTCGTCCAGAAACAGCGTGCCGCCATGGGCTTCGACGAACTTGCCCATGTGCCGCTCGGTGGCACCGGTGAAAGCACCCTTTTCGTGGCCGAAGAGAATGGACTCGACGAGGTTGTCGGGGATCGCGCCGCAATTGACGGCGACGAAGGGCTTTGCCTTGCGCTCGCCGCTGCCATGGATGGCGCGCGCGAACAGCTCCTTGCCGACGCCGGACTCGCCTTCGATCAGAACGGGAATCGCGGAGTTCGCCGCCTTCTGCGCGGCGCGCATCACGCCTGCCATCGCTTCGGAGCGGGTGATGATGTCGGAGAAGGTCAGCCGGCCCTCGCGGCTGTGCCGGATGCGCTGCAATTCGCCCTTGAGCGCGGAGGCGTTGAGCGCATTGCGCAAGGAAACCTGGAGGCGCTCCACGCCGACCGGCTTGACGACGAAATCGGCTGCACCGGCGCGCATCGCCGAGATCACGTTGTCGATGCCGCCATGGGCGGTCTGCACGATGACGGGGACGCTGAGGCCGGCTTCACGGATCTTCGCCAGCACACCCATACCGTCGAGGCCGGGCATCACGAGATCGAGGATGACGGCATCGATCGGCGCTGCGTCGGGGGCGGTGAGGGCGGCGATCGCGGCGTCGCCGGAATCCACGACGACCGTCTCATAGCCGCATTTCTGCACCATGTTCTCGACCAGCCGGCGAGCTACGGCGTCGTCGTCGGCGATCAAAATACTGGCAGCCATGGTGTTCCCCGCACGCTACTACTATCTGTCTCGAATCGGGGCACTCTGGCCGAAGCCGATTAACGCACTCTTAAACCTTGATGCCCCAGCCCGCCGCCGCGATTGTTGAACACAGGTTTCCCACACAATGAATTCGCGCTCCAAGAACGCTCTCCGCAAGCCTGCCCTTAAAAAATCCGCCGCCAAAAAATCTGCCGCCAAGGCAAAACCCTCCGCAAAGCCTGCGAGCAAGACCGGCAAGCTTCCGGAGTGGAACCTGGCCGATCTCTATTCCGGGATCGATGCGCCGGAAGTCGCGCGCGATCTCGAAAAGATGGATGCCGACTGTGTCGCGTTCGAGACCGACTACAAGGGCAAGCTGGAGACAGGGACAGCAAACGAAGATGGCGGAAAATGGCTCGCGGAGGCCGTGCGACGCTATGAGGCGATCGATGATCTCGCCGGCCGCCTCGGCTCCTATGGCGGTCTCGTCCATGCCGGTGACAGCGTGGACCCCAAGATTTCAAAGTTTTACGGCGATGTCTCCGAGCGGCTGACGGCCGCGTCGACGCATCTTCTGTTCTTCGCGCTCGAGCTCAATCGCGTTGATGACGATATTTTGAACCGCGCGATGCAAGCCCCCGAGCTCGCGCATTACCGTCCCTGGATCGAGGATCTGCGCAAGGAGAAGCCGTATCAACTCGACGACAAGCTCGAGCAGCTTTTCCTGGAGAAGGCGCAGACCGGCTATTCCGCCTTCAACCGGCTGTTCGACCAGACCATCTCCAGCCTGCGCTTCAAGGTGGGGTCCAAGGAGCTGGCGATCGAGCCGACGCTCAACCTGTTGCAGGACCGCGACGGCTCAAAGCGCAAGAGCGCGGCGGAGGCGCTCGCCAAGACCTTCAAGGCCAATGAGCGCACCTTTGCGCTGATCACCAATACGCTCGCCAAGGACAAGGACATCTCCGACCGCTGGCGCGGCTTCAAGGATGTCGCGGATTCCCGGCATCTGAACAACCGCGTCGAGCGCGAGGTGGTGGATGCGCTGGTCGCTTCCGTGCGCGCCGCCTATCCAAAATTGTCGCATCGCTATTACGCGCTGAAGGCGAAGTGGTTCGGCAAGAAGCGGCTGGCCTATTGGGACCGCAACGCGCCGCTGCCCTTTGCCGCGACCGACGTCATCGGCTGGCCCGATGCACGCAACATGGTGCTGACCGCCTATCGTGGCTTCTCGGCCGAAATGGCCGATATCGCCGAGCGATTCTTCACCGATCGCTGGATCGACGCGCCGGTGCGGCCTGGCAAGGTACCGGGCGCGTTCTCGCATCCGACCACGCCGTCAGCGCATCCTTACGTGCTGATGAACTACCAGGGCAAGCCGCGCGACGTGATGACGCTCGCGCACGAGCTCGGCCATGGCGTGCATCAGGTGCTGGCGGCGAAGAATGGCGCGCTGATGGCGCCGACGCCGCTGACGCTGGCGGAGACCGCGAGCGTGTTCGGCGAGATGCTGACCTTCCGGCGGCTGCTGGCGCAGACCAAGAGCGCCAAGCAGCGCCAGGCGCTGCTGGCCGGCAAGGTCGAGGACATGATCAACACCGTGGTGCGGCAGATCGCGTTCTATTCGTTCGAGCGCGCCGTCCATACCGAGCGCAAGAACGGCGAGCTCACCGCGACGCGGCTCGGCGAGATCTGGCTGTCGGTGCAGGGCGAGAGCCTGGGGCCCGCGATCGAGATCAAGGCGGGCTACGAGAATTACTGGATGTATATCCCGCACTTCATCCACTCGCCGTTCTACGTCTACGCCTACGCCTTCGGCGACTGCCTCGTGAACTCGCTCTATGCGGTCTACGAGAACGCGGCCGAGGGTTTTGCCGAGCGCTATCTCGACATGCTCGCGGCCGGCGGCACCAAGCACTATTCCGAGCTGCTGCGGCCGTTTGGATTGGATGCCAAGGATCCTAAATTCTGGGACGGCGGTCTCTCGGTCATTGCCGGGATGATCGATGAGCTGGAGGCGATGGGCTGAGGCGGCGCTTTAGCCGGTCGCGTTGGGGCCGCGGCCGAGGCTGTTCTGCCCGGCCGCAGGTTCATTCACGTCGACGAAGCCGAGCATCGCACCGAACCGGTTGGTCGCCGGCGTGTCGAAGCCGACCGCACCCTCGAAGCTTGCCGGATTGCGGAAGGTGCCGAACAGCATGTCCCAGATCGGCAGATCGCCATAGTTGAAGGCGTGCACATCGCGCTGGTGATGGATGCAATGTGCCTCCGGCCGCTGGATGATGAAGCCGAGCCATTGCGGCGTGCGCACGTTCATATGCTGGAAATAGCCGTAGAAGGCGGCGATGTAGCCGGTCGCAGCGGCTGCGACCGGATCGAGCCCGAGCACCAGCGTCGTCACCACGGAGGCGATCGCAAAGAATGCGAGTGTCTCCAGCGGATGGAACAGCGCTGCGCCCGACATGTCCATGCGTTGCGGGCTGTGATGAATCTGATGGAATAGTCGCCACATCAGCGGAAATGTGTGCGCGCTGCGGTGCCAGCCGTAATTGACCAGCGACAGCACGACATAGCCGAGCATCGCACCGCCGGCGACGCCGAGGCCGGTGAGGTCCATCAGCCTGTGCCGCTCCAGCCATGTTTCCGGCATCAGCAACGGGGTCAGCGTCGCCAGCAGGCCCTGAACCGTGAGGAAGCAGAAACCTCTGAGCCGCCAATAAGGAATGTCCGGGAACTGCCGCGCCGGGATCAGGCGCTCGATGGCCAGCATCGCGAGATAGGTGAGGGGCACCAAAAGACCGAACACATCGATCGCAGACATCGTTTCGGCTCCAGCCTTACGGTGTAAGTCGATTCCACAATAGCGCCTTGCGGTGTAAGGTTGCAAGTGGTTTCGATTCGGATGTCATGACCAGAAAAGCCAGAGCGGGCCGGAAAGCCTCGTCTGCCCCGCGCAAGCGCCGGGCGGTGCGCGAAGGGGGGCTGTCCCGCGAGCGGATTGCGGCCGTCGCCATGGCGCTGGTCGATCGCGATGGACTGGTCAAATTCTCGACGCGCCGGCTCGGCGAGGAACTCGGCTGCGAGGCCATGAGCATCTATCATCACTTCCCGAGCAAGGCGCATTTGATGGATGCGCTAGTCGACCTGATGCTTGCGGAGGCGCAGGTCGTGATGGAGCCGCAATGGGACTGGCGCGAGCGCCTGCGCCGATCCGCCCACGGCTTCCGCGCCATGGCGCGGAAGCACCCGGCATTCTTCCCGTTCTTCGCGGTGCACCGGCTCAACACGCTTGCCGGCGTTGCCTATATCGACGGCATCATCGGCATTCTGCGCGAGGCCGGTTTTTCCGATCGCGAGGCGGCGATCTATTTTCGCGTGCTCGGCTATTACCTGACGGGAGCGGCGCTGGACGAGACCGCGGGCTACGCGCAAGGCCCGTCGTCGCCCGAGCCAGTCTCGAACGAGACCATCCTCGCCAGTTTCAAGCATCTTGCCGCCGCTGCACCCTACTTCCAGCCGGCGCATTTCGGGGCGACGTTCGAGACCGGACTTGAAATCCTGCTCGATGGGATTGCGCGCGTCCGCGGGGCATAAGGCGGGGTGTAAAACATTTGTTGAACGGGCATTGGGATGGTGTTATACATATGTATAACGTCTCAGCGTGTGGTGAAGCCGTGAAAATCGAGATCAAGAAGATCGGCAATTCGGATGGGCTGTTGCTGCCGCGCGAGCTGATGCAGCGGCTCGATCTCAAGCGCGGGCAGCAATTGCATATCGTCGAACTGCCCGGCGGTGGTTTCCAGCTGCTGCCCTATGATCCGGATTTCGAGCGGACGATGGAGATCGCCGACGAGATCATGGACAAGTATCGCGACACGCTCGCCGCACTCGCGAAATAGTGGCGTCACGCGGTGAGCGAGCCTCGAGAGCCGCTATGGATCACCTACGAGCAGGCTGTCGCGATTCATAGCCGGCAGCTTCGCCGCTTTGGTGGCGCGCCGGGGCTGCGCGATGAAGGCATGCTGCGATCTGCGCTGGAGCGCCCGATCAATAAATGGCGCTACGAGCAGGCTTCGATGGATGAACTCGCCGCGGCCTACGCCTTCGGTCTCGCGAAGAACCACGCATTCGTCGATGGTAACAAGCGCATCGCCTTCATGGCGCTGATGGTCTTTTTGCACAAGAACGGCGTCGCCTTTAGTCCCGATCCTGCGGAAGCGACGACCATCATTCTCTCCCTTGCCGCGGGCGAAGTCAGCGAGCAGAGCCTTACGCGCTGGATCCAGGACAATCGGAATTCCAAATGACCCGATTTGCGGGAAAACCCCGCCTCCGTGCCGTTGCCCTGCCCGAAAGTTTGCGGTATCCCAGCCCAAGAATTCGACTTTCGACTGGGGACATTCCATGGCTGATCATAGCGAAGTGGCGTACAGCACCGCCGACGGCAACGACTACGTTGCGCACGAGCAGACCTACGAGGGCTTCATCAAGCTGGTGAAGTACGGCACGGCCTCGGTCGCGCTCATCGTGATTCTGATGGCGATCTTCCTGACTTGATCTATCCGGCTGCTGCACACGCCAGCGGCAGCAACTGCCCAGAATATTTGCATCAAAGCCGGTACTAAAACCGGTATCGAACGCCGCGGGAAGTAACGCTTAAGTTTGCGCGCGCTGTCCCGCGCCGCCGGAGGGCCTATGAAGATCGCCGTTGCCAAGGAAATCGATCCGTCGGAGCCGCGGGTCGCCGCTTCGCCCGATACGGTGAAGAAGTTTAAGGCGTTGGGCGCCGAGATCGCCGTCGAGCCGGGCGCCGGCCTCAAGTCGGGCCTGCCGGATTCCGAATTCACCGCCGTGGGCGCCACCGTCAGCGCAGACGCGCTGAACGACGCCGACATCATCATCAAGGTGAAGCGCCCCGAGGCGTCCGAGCTGTCGCAATACAAGCGCGGTGCGCTCGTCATCGCCATCATGGATCCCTATGGCAACGAGGCCGCGCTGAAGACGATCGCCGATGCCGGTGTCTCCGCCTTCGCGATGGAGCTGATGCCGCGCATCACACGCGCGCAGGTGATGGACGTGCTGTCCTCGCAGGCCAACCTTGCCGGCTACCGTGCCGTGATCGAGGGCGCCGAGGCCTTCGGCCGCGCCTTTCCGATGATGATGACGGCGGCCGGCACCGTGCCTGCCGCAAAAGTGTTCGTGATGGGCGTCGGCGTCGCCGGCCTGCAGGCGATCGCGACCGCGCGCCGCCTAGGGGCCGTCGTGACCGCGACCGACGTGCGGCCCGCGACGAAAGAGCAGGTGGAATCGCTCGGCGCAAAATTCCTCGCCGTCGAGGACGAAGAGTTCAAGAACGCGCAGACCGCCGGCGGCTACGCCAAGGAGATGTCCAAGGAATACCAGGCCAAGCAGGCCGCGCTCACCGCCGAGCACATCAAGAAGCAGGACATCGTGATCACGACCGCGCTGATTCCGGGCCGGCCGGCGCCGAAGCTGGTCAGTGCCGAGATGGTCAAGTCGATGAAGCCGGGCTCGGTGCTGGTCGACCTCGCCGTCGAGCGCGGCGGCAATGTCGAAGGTGCGAAGCCGGGTGAGGTCGTCGACCTCGATGGCATCAAGATCGTCGGCTACACCAACGTCGCCGGCCGCGTTGCGGCCTCGGCCTCCAGCCTCTACGCGCGCAATTTGTTCTCCTTCATCGAGACCATGGTCGACAAGAAAGAGAAGAAGCTCGCCGTGAACTGGGACGACGAGCTCGTCAAGGCCACCGCGCTCACCAAGGACGGCGCCGTGATCCACCCGAACTTCCAGCCGAAGGTTTAAGGAGAGCCGCCATGGAGCATGCAGCACAGCTCGTCGACCCCTTCATCTTCCGGCTGTCGATTTTCGTCCTCGCCGTTTTCGTCGGCTATTTCGTGGTGTGGTCGGTGACGCCGGCCCTGCACACGCCGCTGATGAGCGTGACCAACGCGATCTCCTCGGTGATCGTGGTCGGCGCGCTGCTCGCGGTCGGCGTCGGCATGGTTTCGAGCGGCTCGGGTTGGGCGCGGGGCTTCGGCTTCGTCGCGCTCATCTTCGCCTGCGTAAACATCTTTGGCGGCTTCCTTGTCACCCAGCGCATGCTGGCGATGTACAAGAAGAAGTCGAAGTAAGCGGCCACCTCGGGCTGAAGGGATCAATGGGGACCTGAGATGAGCGCCAATCTCTCTGCATTCTTGTATCTCGTGGCGGGGGTGCTGTTCATCCTGTCGCTGCGCGGGCTGTCGAGCCCGGCATCGTCACGCCAGGGCAATCTGTTCGGCATGATCGGTATGGCGATCGCGGTCGCCACCACCCTTGCGAGCCATCCGCCGGCCGATGGCCTAGCCTGGGTGTTGGTCATCCTCGCGGTCGCGATCGGCGGCGGCGTCGGCGCGGTGATCGCCCGCCGCGTGCCGATGACCTCGATGCCGGAACTGGTCGCCGCCTTCCACTCGCTGGTCGGCATGGCCGCGGTGCTGGTCGCCGCCGGCGCGTTCTACGCGCCCGAGGCCTTCGACATCGGCACTCCCGGCAACATCCATACGCAGAGCCTGGTCGAGATGTCGCTCGGCGTCGCCATCGGCGCGCTGACCTTCACCGGCTCGGTGATCGCGTTCCTGAAGCTGTCCGCGCGGATGAGCGGCGCGCCGATCATCCTGCCCGCCCGCCACATCATCAACATCGCGCTCGCATTGGCGCTGGTGTTCTTCGTCGTCCGCCTCGTCCTCACCGGCGGCGCGTTCGACTTCTGGATGATCACCATCCTGGCGCTGGCGCTCGGCGTGCTCATGATCATCCCGATCGGCGGCGCCGACATGCCGGTCGTGATCTCGATGCTGAACTCCTACTCCGGCTGGGCCGCCGCTGGCATCGGCTTCACGCTCGGCAATTCCGCGCTGATCATCACCGGCGCGCTGGTAGGTTCTTCGGGTGCGATCCTGTCCTACATCATGTGCCACGCGATGAACCGCTCCTTCATCTCGGTCATCCTCGGCGGCTTCGGCGGTGAGACCGCCGCTGCCGGCGGTGGTACGGGCGAGCAGAAGCCGGCCAAGCTCGGCTCGGCGGATGATGCGGCCTTCATCATGAAGAATGCGCAGAAGGTCATCATCGTGCCCGGCTACGGCATGGCGGTGGCGCAGGCCCAGCACGCGCTGCGCGAGATGGGCGACATTCTCAAGAAGGAAGGCGTCGAGGTGAAATACGCCATTCACCCGGTCGCCGGCCGCATGCCCGGCCACATGAACGTGCTCCTCGCCGAAGCCAACGTGCCCTATGACGAGGTGTTCGAGCTCGAGGACATCAACTCCGAATTCGCGCAGGCCGACATCGCCTTCGTGATCGGCGCCAACGACGTCACCAATCCGGCGGCCGAAGAGGACAAGACCTCGCCGATCTACGGAATGCCCGTGCTTCAGGTCTGGAAGGCCGGCACGGTGATGTTCATCAAGCGCTCGCTGGCCTCCGGCTATGCCGGCATCGACAATCCGCTGTTCTATCGCGACAACACCATGATGCTGCTCGGCGACGCCAAGAAGGTCACCGAGAACATCGTCAAGGCGATGTAGCCGCGCGAAGGAAACGGACCGTGGCCCTGAACAAGGAGTGGTACCGGTCCCATCGCATGCCGCCCAAGGCGACGCGCGCACAGCGAGTTGCATGGCACGCCGCCCACAAGGCGGCGTGCGGCTGCCGCGACGTTCCGGCGAGCCTCCGGCCCGATGTCATGAAATTGCTGTGGAGCCGTCGCAAGCCCTGAGTTTAAACCGGGGCCGGCCGCGCAATGATCACCATCGCCAAATGGACCGTCATCCTGCTCGTGACTGTCTATCTCGCCGGGCTCGTCGTGCTTTATGTCCGGCAGCGCGAGATGCTGTTTCCGATCCCGCCCGTCGGTCGCACTGCACCCGATGCCGCAGGTTTGCCCGAGGCAGAAGAGCATGTCCTGACCACCTCCGATGGCGAGAAGGTCATCGCCTGGCACGTGCCGGCGAGACCCGGCCGTCCCGTGATCCTGTACTTCCCCGGCAATGGTGATTTTCTCGCCGGCTGCGTCAGCCGCTTCAAGGCGATGACCGCTGACGGTACCGGCCTCGTCGCGCTGTCCTATCGCGGCTATGCCGGCTCGAGCGGTGCGCCTAGCGAGCAGGGCCTGCTGCGCGACGCGGCCGCCGCCTACGCGTTCACTAGCGCGCGCTATGGGACGGAACGAATCGTTGCCTGGGGCTTTTCGCTCGGGACGGGCGTGGCGGTCGGGCTCGCATCCGAGCATCCGATCGGCAAGCTGATCCTGGAAGCGCCCTATACCTCGGCGGTGGACATCGCCGCATTTTCATTCCGGTACGCGCCGGTGCGTCTTCTGATGCGCGACCCGTTTCGATCCGACGAGCGAATCGCGCGCGTCACGGTGCCGCTGCTGTTCATGCATGGCACCAATGATCTTGTCATTTCCATCGTGTTCGGAGAGCGTCTGTTCGCGCTCGCTCACGGACCCAAGCAGTTCGTTCGCTTTGCGGGCGGCGGACACGACAATCTCGATCAATATGGCGCGATCGAAACGGCGAGAGATTTCATTGGCAGTTGACCGATTGTCCGCACGTTACGGTTCCGCGCTCGCCGTCTTCTGCTTGACGCTTTTGCCGCAGAATGCGCTTGCAGCGACCGGGCTCGACGGCGCGGCGATGCGCTGGCCCTATGCGCTGCCGTTTGCCGGCCTGTTGCTGTCGATCGCGCTGGGGCCGCTGCTGTTTCCAAAGATCTGGCACCATCATTACGGCAAGATCACTGCGGCCTGGGCGCTGCTGGCACTCGCCGCGCTCGTCGTGTTCGCCGGCGGCATGCCGACGCTGAAGGCGCTCGTTCATGCCATGCTCGCCGAATATCTCGGCTTCATCGTGCTGCTGTTCTCGCTCTATGTCGTGGCCGGCGGCATTCTGATCACCGGCGACATCAAGGCGACGCCGGCGAGCAATTTGGGGATCCTTGCGCTCGGCACATTGGGGGCGAGTATCGTCGGCACCACGGGCGCCGCGATGATCCTGATCCGTCCCTTGATCCGGGCCAATCGGCCGCGGCGCCACAACGCTCATGTCATCGTCTTCTTCATCATCCTGGTCGCCAATGTCGGCGGCGCGCTGAGCCCGCTCGGCGATCCCCCGCTGTTCGTCGGCTTCCTGCACGGTGTCGACTTCTTCTGGACCACGCGGACCATCTGGTTTCAGACCGCGATCGTGGCCGGACTGCTGCTCGCCATCTTCGCCGCCATCGACGTCTGGCACTTCCGCAGCGAGCCGCAGCCCGACGACAAAGGCCGCCAGGAGCCGATGCGCATTCGTGGCCTCGTGAATCTCGTGCTGATCGCGGCGATCGTCGCGAGCCTGCTGGCGTCGGCGATGTGGAAGCCGGGCATTGCGTTCGACATTCTCGGCACCAAGCTCGAACTGGAGGACGTCGTGCGCAATCTGGCGCTGCTGGCCATCGCCGCGCTGTCGGTGTGGCTGACGCCCGACGAGCACAGGCAGGCCAATGGCTTCACCTGGGAGCCGATCCGCGAGGTCGCAAAGCTGTTCGCGGGCATTTTCGTCGCCATCATCCCGGTCATTGCCATGCTCAATGCCGGCCATCACGGCGCCTTCGCCTGGCTGCTCTCGGCCGTGACGGGACCGGACGGTGCGCCGCGCGAGGTCGCTTATTTCTGGTTCACGGGCCTGATGTCCGCGTTCCTCGACAATGCGCCGACCTATCTGTTGTTCTTCGAGCTCGCCGGCGGCGACCCGCAAGTGCTGATGCATCAGCTCTCGGGCACGCTCGCTTCGATCTCCATGGGGGCGGTCTACATGGGCGCGCTCACTTATGTCGGCAATGCGCCGAACTTCATGGTGAGCAGCATTGCCAGCGAGAACGGCATCAAAATGCCGAGCTTTTTCGGCTATCTCCTGCGCGCGGGCGCCGTGCTGATCCCGCTGTTCCTGTTGCTGACGATGCTGCCGGTGGCGCCGATCCTGCACTGGCATTGAATCTCGCGCCTGATTTGCTACTGCTCATTCAAGCAAATGGAAGCGGTGGATGAGCGCGCATAATCCGATGCCCCGGTCGGCCTGGATCTTTCCGGCGCTGGCCGTGCTGTTGTTCGCAGTCGTCAGCGCGACGGGCTACGTGTTCACGCTCTCGCCGAGCGGGCTTGTCTTCGCCATCGTCCTCCTGGTCATCCTGTTCGGCGCGGTGTTCGCCGCGGTGCATCATGCCGAAGTGATCGCGGAGCGGGTCGGCGAACCCTATGGCACGCTGGTGCTGACGCTCTCGGTGACCATCATCGAGGTGGCGCTGATCACCACGATCATGCTGGGCGACAAGCCTGCCCCGGCGCTGGCGCGCGACACCGTGTTCGCCGTGGTCATGATCGTCTGCAATGGCCTCGTCGGGCTCTGCATCTTCATCGGCGGCCTGCGCTATCGCGAGCAGGGTTTTCAGCTCTCCGGCGCCAACGTCTATCTCAGCGTCCTGTTCGCGCTCGCGACCATCACGCTGATCATGCCGAACTACACCACCACCACGCCCGGGCCGGTCTATTCGGCAGTTCAGCTCGGTTTCGTCGACGTGGTCACGCTCGCGCTGTACGGGGTGTTTCTCTACACCCAGACGGTCCTGCACAAGGATTACTTCGTCCATGAACGGGTGGAGGGCGAGAGTGGCGAAGCGCATCCGTCGGGCAAGATGCTGGCGCTCAGCGTCGTGCTGCTGCTGGTTGCGCTGCTGGCGGTCGTGCTGCTCGCCAAGAAATTCTCGCTGGTGGTCGACGCCGTCGCGGCCAAGATCGGCGCGCCGCCCGCCTTTACCGGACTTCTGGTCGCGCTCCTGATCCTGATGCCCGAGGGCCTCGCGGCCGTCTCGGCGGCCCGCAAGAACGACCTCCAGAAGAGCATCAATCTCGCGCTGGGCTCGTCGCTGGCGACCATCGGGCTGACCATCCCGGCCGTCGGCGTTGCCACCTACGCGCTCGATAAGGAGCTCGAGCTCGGCCTCAACGCTCAGGGCAGCGTGCTTTTGCTCCTGACCTTCTTCCTGAGCATGCTGACCTTCGGCACGGGCAGGACCAATGTCCTGTTCGGACTGGTCCATATGGTGGTATTTGCAGTCTACGTGTTCATGGTCTTCGTGCCGTGAAGTGCGATAGGGGGAGTTCCGATGCTTGCCGCCAAGTCCGAGGTTCAGGTCGACAATCAGGAGGTCCGGGTGACGGAATGGCGCCTTCCGCCCGGCGGTGCCACCGGGTACCACACCCACGGCATGGACTACGTCATTGTTCCCGTCGTCGCGGGGGAGATGACCATCGTTGCGCCCGGCGGCGAGCGTTCCAAGGCGCAGCTTGCGGCAGGGAAATCCTATTTCCGCAAGGCCGGTGTCCAACATGACGTACTTAACGAAACCTCAACCGAGATCGTGTTCCTTGAAATCGAGTTGAAACCGTAGGTTAGCGCCCCTGTTTGCCATCGATCCGTCGCAGTTGATCCCTCACAATGCCCTAAAGTTCCCGCATCAGATCGCGCGGGGAGTGGCCGAGAAATGCTGAAATACCTCGCTAAAATCTCGATGGATATTTTCCCCTCGGTGCTCGCGACGATCATCGGGGCGTACATCGTTAACCATTACATCAACGCCAAGCCGGCGGCTGATGCCCCCGCGGCCGTCGTGGCGCCGGCCGAGGCCGGCAAGAACGGCAAGCCCGCCGATGTCGCCAATCTCCCAGCGCCCGGCGTCAAGGCCAAAGGCATTCCCGAGAAGAGCGTGACGGACAAGCCGGCGGCCGAGAAGGCCGCCGATCAGCCGGTCGTCGAGCACAAGGCTGCGGATGTGACACCGGCCGAGGCCAATCCGCGCGGCAAGCCAGCGCGTGAGAAGGCGGCCGCCAAGTCTGCGCCGACCTCGACCCCGGCCGTCACTGCAGCCGCTCCCGCTGCCCCGGTGGCGGAGGCTAATGCGGCGCCGGCTGCAACCCCCGACGCCAACGATCTCGTGCGTGCCGCGATCGAGCGCCTGCGCAAGTCGCCTGAGGGCAAATCCGCTGAGGGCAAATCGTCCGCTGAGGCCAGATCTTCCGAAACCAAGCCCGCCGAGGTTCGGCCGGCCGAGGCCAAAGCAGCCGAGAGGCCGCCAGAGCCTGCGGTGCGGGAAGCCGCTCGCACGCCGGAGGCCCCGCGGGTCATCAGCATGGAGCCGGCTCCGGTCCGCCCGCTGCCGCCGCCGATCACGGTATCGACGCCCTCATCTGATGCTTATGGCAATGATGGCGCCTCGTCGGCCAATCCGCCCCACACGGCCTCGGTCAGCAACGACGATCCGAATCGAGTGACGCCGCCGGCTGACATTCCCGTGCCGGTGATCGCGCCGCCGCTCGATCTGCGCGCCGATGCCGGTGCCTCCTTGCCGCGGCCGAAGAAGACCAATGTCGCCGACGAGATGCTCTCGGGCATGAAGTCGATGTTCAACTCCGTTCTGCCGAAGAGCGCCACCCCCGACTAAGACAGCGCCTGCGCCGCGTCCAAATCGTCACCCGCCGACGCGAGCGAGGCCGCTGCGCGCAGCGTCGTCGCGTGGGCGAAGCGAGACAGCCCTGGTGTAGGACGCCGCCGCCTTGGTCTTGTCGCCCAGCCTTTCATAGGCCTGTCCGCGCGTGGTCCAGACCTGGGCGTTGTGCGGATCGGCCTCGGAGGCCTCATCGAGATCGGCCGCGGCCTCCTTGACCTTGCCGAGCGCAAGATAGCTGGCGGCGCGGCCGAGCAGCGGCTCGACCTTCTGCGGGTTGAGGCCGCTCGCAGCACTGAAATCGGCGATCGCGAAATCGTGCTGGTGATTGCCCTGGTAGATCAGGGCGCGGCCATAAAGCGCCTGCGCATTATAGGGATCGAGCCCGACGGCGCGATTGAACTCGTCGAGCGCTGCCGCGGTCTCGCCGGACTTGGCCAGGGATTGGGCTTTTGCAGTGTGGGCCTGGGCTTCGGTGACGTTGCCGGCGCTCACCGCGCTCTCAACCGGCGCAGCCGCCTTGGGTGCTTCCTGAGGCTTGTCCTTCTCCGGCATCAGCGATCCCAGATCGAAGGAGCAGCCGCACAGTGCGATCCCCATCAAGGTCAGCGCGAACGGCCGCTGCCAGGTCTGGCGTAGCCGTGCCAAGCCGCGCTCGGAGAAAGGAGAGGCCATCTACGGTTCGCTCGCGCTAGAGCATGATCCGGACCCGAAGGGCCGCGTTAGCGAAAAGTGGGCAGTGATCTTCCAAAGAGATCATGCCCAGACAACAAACTAAAGGGCGATGACACTTTGTCCTAAACTCATCGCGCATTGGCGCCGCATCGGGAAGTGCCGGTTTAGAAAGGCACCGCTCACAAACAATAACGCGGGCCAGGGGGCCCGCGTCATCGGAAACTGAAATCTTGCTAAATGCGGTAGGTCAATCAGCGCGGACCGCGCGGACCCGCACCGGGGCCGCCACGACCGCCGCGATCACCGCCCGGGCCGGCGCCGAACACCGGCTTCGGCTTCATCGGCAGCAGGCCTTCGCGCTGCAGCTTCTTGCGGGCCAGCTTGCGCGCGCGGCGCACGGCTTCGGCCTTTTCGCGGGCCTTCTTCTCGGAGGGCTTTTCGTAGTGACCGCGGAGCTTCATCTCGCGGAAAATTCCCTCGCGCTGCATCTTCTTCTTCAGCGCCTTGAGGGCTTGATCGACATTGTTATCGCGAACGAGAACCTGCACGCGGCATCCTCTTTGGTGGATCGGATTTGAATTCTGATAAGACGAAGGGGATGGCGAAACGCGCAAGCCCTTAACCTTGAGGGCGCGGATGTATCAGACAAAAGGGGGGATGTCCACCGGCCAAGCGGGGATTCGGGCCAAGTTCAGCCATTAAATGAGGCAGAATGCCTCCGTGCGGCCCTGATTTGGGAGATTCGACGCCAAAGGTGGGGCCGTTTCCGGAGCCTTGTTCCGGATACTTGAAAGTAGGGGACGACACATGGATATCAAGAAATACGCCGCTGAAGCCATCGGCACGTTTTGGCTCACATTCGCAGGTTGCGGGAGCGCGGTGATCGCCGCGGGCTTTCCTCAGGTCGGAATCGGCCTGGTCGGTGTTTCCCTCGCGTTCGGCTTGAGCGTCGTCACCATGGCCTATGCCATCGGCCATATCTCGGGTTGCCATCTCAACCCGGCCGTCACGGTCGGTCTTGCTGCCGGCGGCCGTTTTCCCGCCGGGCAGATCCTGCCCTATGTGATCGCCCAGGTCGCCGGGGCGATCGTGGCGGCGTGGCTGCTCTATGTCATCGCCAGCGGGGCTCCCGGATTCGACGTCAGCAAGGGCTTCGCATCCAACGGCTATGACGCGCATTCGCCCGGCCAGTACAGCATGATCGTGTGCTTCCTCACCGAGGTGGTGATGACCATGATGTTCCTGTTCATCATCATGGGCGCCACGCATGGCCGCGCGCCCGCAGGCTTCGCACCGCTCGCGATCGGGCTCGCGCTGGTGATGATCCATCTCGTCAGCATCCCCGTCACCAACACCTCGGTGAACCCGGCGCGCAGCACCGGCCCAGCGTTGTTCGTCGGCGGATGGGCAACGGCGCAGCTCTGGCTGTTCTGGGTCGCGCCGTTGATCGGCGGCGCGCTGGGCGGGGTGGTCTATCGCTGGCTCAGCGAGGAGCCCGCGGGCGTCGTCGCGGGCGCGAAGACGGCGTAGAGAGCGTTTTCGAGCGAAGTGGATACCGGTTCGCGTCAAGAAAACGCGTCAAAACAAAAATCGCAAAGTGGGATCGCAGCGGTTGCTGCGGTCCCGCTACGTGCCCTTCGGCGGCCTGACTTCGGTGACGTGACCCATCTTGCGGCCGGGGCGCGGCGTGCCCTTGCCGTAGATGTGCACGGTCGCGCCCGGCATGCTGAGCCACTTCTCGTAGTCGTTGATCTCGTCGCCGATCAGATTGGTCATGGTGACGATGTCACCGTGGCGCACCGGCTTGCCGAGCGGCCAGCCGGCGATGGCGCGGATATGCTGCTCGAACTGCGAGACGGAGGCGCCGTCCAGCGTCCAGTGCCCGGAATTGTGCACGCGCGGGGCGATCTCGTTGACCAGCACCTTCGGCCCGGTGCCGTTGGCGAGCACGAACATCTCGACGGCGAGAACGCCGACATAGTCGAGCGCGCTCGCGATCTTGCCGGCGATGCTGCGCGCGTCCTCGGCGAGCGAATCCGGGATCGGTGCGGGCGCGCGCGATATTTTCAGGATGTGGTCGCGGTGCTCGTTCTCGGTGACGTCGAAGCATTCGACCTGGCCTGTGACCGATCGTGCGGCGATCACGGAGATCTCGCGCTCGTACGGCACGAAGGCTTCCAGGATCGCCGATTTCGTGGCGAGGCTGGTCCACACCTTGGCGATGTCGTCGCCCTCGCGGATGATGGCCTGGCCCTTGCCGTCATAACCGAAGCGGCGGGTCTTGAGCACGGCGGGAAGACCGATCCTGAGGATCGCCTCGCGCAATAAAGCCACTGAGGTGACATCGGCGTAGGCTGCGGTGCCGATGCCGAGCCGGGTGACAAAATCCTTCTCGGCGAGCCGGTCCTGGGTGGTCTCGAGAATCTTGCGGTTGGGCAGCACGGGTCGGCGCGCATCGAGCACCATCGCGGCCGCGGCGGGCACGTTCTCGAATTCGTAGGTGATGACGTCGACGTCGCCCGCGAACATTTCGAGCGCTTCGACATCGGCATATTCGGCACAGGTCGCGTTCAAGACGACGTCGAAGGCCGGCGAGTCCGGATCGGGCGAGAACACCTGGGAGCGTAGGCCGAGCCGCGCCGCAGCCATGGCCAGCATCCGGCCCAATTGTCCGCCGCCGAGGATTCCGATGGTGTCACCGGGCTTCAGCTTGACGTGCCTGCTGTCGGTCACGCCTTGTCCTCCGGGAACTCGGCGACGGCCTCGGTCTGAGCCTTGCGCCAGGCGGCGAGGCGATTGGACAAGGCCGGGTCGGACAAGGCCAGGACGGACGCTGCCAGCAGCGCGGCGTTGATCGCGCCGGCCTTGCCGATGGCGAGGGTGCCGACCGGGATGCCGGCGGGCATCTGGACGATTGAATAGAGCGAATCGAGGCCCTTGAGCGTCTTGGATTCGACGGGAACGCCGAACACCGGAAGCTCGGTCAGGGCCGCCGCCATGCCGGGCAGATGGGCAGCGCCTCCAGCGCCGGCGATGATGACCTTGTAACCCGCCGCCTTGGCTCCCTTGGCGAAAGCAAACAGCCGGTCGGGGGTGCGGTGAGCCGAAACGATGCGGCTGTCGGCGGCAACGCCGAGTGCGGCAAGCGTGTCGGCGGCGTGCCGCATCGTGTCCCAGTCCGACTGGCTTCCCATGATGATGGCGATCGGCGCGGTCATGACTTTAATTGTGCCCGAAAAACAGAAGGATAGGCCAGATTAACGGTTCCGGCCGGCGGCTCGCAAGGCGGTGGCAAGGAGAAGGGAATCCACTATCCTGTCTTGGTGAATCCCCGCAAGCCTTCATTGAGCAGGATGCCCATGAAGAAACTGAAAAGGGCGAGCGCTGCGAAGGCCAAAAAGGGCCGGAAGACCAGCGCCGGCCGATCCAAAGCCACCCCAAAGCGACTGACCAAGCGTCCGGCGAAGCCGCCGGCGCCCGGCGCGTCGGGCGATGATGGAGCCAGGGATGGCGTAAGGGCGACGATCCGGGGCTTGCGGACCAAGCTCAAGGCGGCACAGCGCCGGGTCGCGGAACTGGAAGCTGCGGCCGACACCGATTTCCTGCTCGAGATTCCCAACCGGCGCGGCTTCGAGCGCGAGCTCGCGCGCGCCGTCGCCTACATGAAGCGCTACCGCGCCAGCGGGGCGCTGATCGTGCTCGACGTCGATCGGTTGAAGCCGATCAACGATTCATTCGGTCATGGCGCCGGCGACGAGGTGCTCAAGGCGATTGCCGCCACGCTGACGCGGCAGGTCCGTGCCTCCGATGTGGTCGGCCGGCTCGGGGGCGACGAGTTCGCGCTGCTGCTCTGGAATCTCAGCGAGACCGACGCCAAGGCGAAGGCGGCCGCCTTTGAGCAGGCGGTCGACGAATTGTCCTTTGTCTTTCGCGGCCAGCACGTGACTGCGGGCGCCTCCGCAGGGGTCGCGCTGCTGGGGGCGCAGTCCGACGCAAGCCGCGCCCTGGAGGAGGCGGATGCCGCCATGTATGTGCGCAAGGCACACCGGCGGCACGAGCCGCGGATCAGGCTGGTCAGCAGCTGACTTCTACAGCGTGGCGAGATCTTCGGGCACGTTGCCGAATTTGCGCAACAGCGTGGCGTCGCCGAATTCGCCGGTCATGGGATCACCGCTGCGGCTGAAGGCGACCGCGCCGATATGGCCTGCACCCCGCGACAAGAGTTCGGCGCGCCGCAACGCGGCCGTCGAACTCTGGCATTCTTCCGCTGCGCCCGCGACAGGCGAGCCGTCGGCATCGATCAAAAAGGGCATTGCAACGTAATAGGTCACGTCCGACATGGCGTTGCTCCAATACTAAAACTCAGGCGGCGCTGCTCCGCATCTTGCTGCGTGAAGTCTCCGGAATGCAGCCGGCGGAAATCGCCGCCTGCAATTCCTCCAGCTCGGCTTCCAGATATTCGTTGGCCATGATCAGCGCCTTGATGGTGCTGCGCAGATTGCCGTCGCACATTGCGATCGCCTGATCGCAGGCCTGTTCATAATGGCTGTTGTCGAGAAGGGCGGTTGGCGACATCTGCGTTGTCCTGTTGTCCTTGGGCGTTTCCTGGGGGCGTTGGGGTGCTCAAATGTTCCTATTTTGTTCTTTTCGAGTCAAGCGGATTCATGTGGCGATCCACTGCACGAAGTGGCGCACGGATCAGGCGATGATGTCCGGGGTAATCTGGTCTTCGATGAACGCGATGCGGTCCCGCAACAACAGCTTGCGCTTCTTCAACCGCTGTAGTCGCAACAGGTCGGGGGCGGGCGATTGATGCAGTGCATCGATCGCCGCATCGAGATCTCGGTGTTCCTGCTGCAACCGGGTGAGCTCGGTTTCGAGCTCACGCTCGTCTTCATTGGTCATGTCTGCGGTGGCCGAAAACCGATAGGCGTGAGACTTAAGGCTGTGGATGCCCTGTGGAAATTATCGTCCTTGCGCGGCGTGATCGCAAGCGATCTGCAACCTTCGCTCGCCGATCTCCCGCAAGATATTTCTGCGGGGTGCTTATAGGTGCCGCGCAAGCGCATTGATATCATGGATTTTTCCCTGTGCGGTTCCTTTACTCACGCTTCGTTACATATGAATTTTCAAAAATGAAGCTGCGACGACGGATACCCATCGACAGAACGAATCGGTGATGTAGACTTCGGTGTCCGGATCGAATCCTGAGGTTCAACCCTACCGAGGAGGTTTCGAATGACAATTCAGGCACATCTCGTTGAATTGGAGCGGAAGCACAAACTTCTCGAAAACGAATTGCACGAAGCTCTCGTGCACCTTTCAACAGACGACCTGCAAATTGTTGAGTTGAAGCGCCGGAAGTTGATGGTCAAGGACCAGATCGAGCGTCTCAGGCAAGGCGACACGCTCCACTAGTAACCCCCGTAACAGCGTAGAGTTGATCGTACCCTATCCCGCAGGGATGAGTGCCTTTGCGCTCATCCCTGCGGCAGGGTGCGTACCGTGCAAAGATGTTTGCGCGATTTAGCTGCTTGCGAGCTCGGCGACGTGATCGGCGATCGCGAGCGACGACGTCAGTCCCGGGGATTCGATACCGAACAGGTTGACCAGCCCTGCGACGCCGTGATCGCGCGGGCCTTGCATCAGGAAGTCCTGCGTCGCCACCGCGGGCGGCACGATCTTCGGCCGGATTCCCGAATAGCTCGGCATCAATGCGCCGTCCGGCAGTGTCGGCCAGTATTTGCGGATCGCCGGATAGAAGCGCTCGGCGCGTGACGGATCGACCTCGTAATTGATCGTCTCGATCCACTCGACGTCGGGGCCGAAGCGCGCTTGTCCCGCCATGTCCAGCGTCAGGTGCACCCCTAAGCCGCCGGGCTCGGGCACCGGGTAGATCAGGCGCGAGAACGGCGCCTTGGCATTGCAGCTGAAGTAATTTCCCTTGGCGAGATAGGCCGGCGGAATCCGCTCCAGCGGCATGCCCTCGATGTTGCGGGCCACATGCGTCGCCGACAGCCCCGCGGCGTTGACGAGGAGGCTGCATTGCAGCGTCATCGGCGCCTCGCCGCCGGCCTCGATTTCGATGAGGCCGTTCGCCGCCTTGGCGCGGATCAGCGGGGTATGAAACGCGAAGGCCGCGCCCGATGCCTCGGCTTCGCCGCGCAGCGAAAGCATGTAGGCGTGGCTGTCGATGATGCCCGTTGATGGCGACAGCAGCGCGGCGTCGCAGGCGAGCGCCGGCTCCAGCGCGCGTGCCGCCTCGCCCGTGAGCAGCTGCATGTCGAGCACGCCATTGGCCTCGGCATGCGCCTTGATCGATTGCAGCTTCGCGGTCTCCTGCGGGCTGGTCGCGACGATCAGCTTGCCGCAATTGCTGTGCGGGATGCCGCGCTCGGCACAATAGCGGTAGAGCGCGTGCTTGCCGTCGACGCACATGCGCGCCATCCAGCTCCCGGCCCGGTAGTAGATGCCGGCATGGATCACCTCACTGTTGCGCGAGGAGGTGATGGTGCCGATCGCCTCGGCCTCCTCGAGCACGATGACTTCGCGCCCGGCCTGCGCCAGCTTTCGGGCCACCGCGAGCCCGACCACGCCGGCTCCGATGACAACGCAATCGACCCTATCCATGGTTGTGCAGGATGTCCGCTGGAAGCGCCGGTGGCATCAGGCCTGGGAAGAGCGGCGCGGGGCCATTTTCCGTTAAGGAAGAATTTATCATGTCAGGCCAATTGGCGTATTTTACGTCACATTTTTCTGTTGCGCGTACAGGCGTTTACCCGATCCAAACGCGTGAAGCCAGACAATCCGACGTTGAAATCGCGGGTGGCTGATGGCTGAGAAGAACTGGCACGTGGGCAGCACGCTTCTGATTGCTGTGCAGGCCGTTGTGTGCCTGGCCGGCACGGTTGCGCCCGCGCGCGCCTTTGCGCTGTCGGACAGCCTCGCCGCGCCGAGCTATCTCGGCCAGCTGGATCCCAACGTGGTCTGGGAAGTCCTGATCGCGGGCATCGTCGTCTGCGCGTTCCTCGCCGCGATCGTGCTGTGGATCCATTCCTCGCTGCGCCGGACCAGGCGTTTGCAGTTGCGGCGCAACGCCTTCGTCTCCTCCGCCATGAACAATCTCAATCAGGGCGTAGTGATGACGGATGCGCAGCGACGCGTCATCTTCTGCAATGACCGCTATCTCGAGATCTACGGGCTGACCCGCTCGGAAGTCTGGGCCAACATGAGCGGCCATGAGCTCCTCGAACTGCGACGCAAGCGCGGCGTGCTCGGCGTCGCCTCCGACGACGAGTTCTACGAGAAGGCGGCCAGCACCAACGGTCTGATCACGGAACTGCCGGACGGACGGGCCATCCTGGTGAAATATTTCGTGCTGCCGAACGGCGGCTCGGTGGCGACGCATCTCGACGTCAGCGAGCAGCGCCGGCTGTCGCGACAGCTCGCCTCGACCAAGCAGTTCCTCGAAACGGTGCTGGACAATGTGCCGGCCTGCGTGGCCGCGAAGAACATCGAGGACGGCCGCTATATCTTCGCCAACACCGCCTATGAGCGGTTCTGGGGGTTTTCGCGCGATCATGTCGTGGGCAAGAATGCGCGCGAGCTGTTCGCGTCCGTCTCGGCGGCCACCATCGAGGCGACCGACCAGGCGGCGCTCAATTCACCGGACGGCCAGTTCCGCAACGAATTCGAGGTCGATCGTGGCGGCGAGCGGCGCATGGTCGCCTCGGTCCGGATCGTGGTCCGCAACGAGAGCAACAAGCCCGAATTCCTGATGCTGGTGTTCGAGGACATCACGGACCGCCGCTCGCTGTCGAAGGAACTGGAGAGCGCCAAGAAGTTCCTCGATCTGGTGGTCGACAACATCCCGGTGGCGCTGATCGTCGAGCAGGTCAAGGACGGCCGCTATCTGCTCGCCAATCGCAGCGCGGAGACGATCCTCAACCGCCGGCGCGAGGAGGCCACGGGCCTCACCGCGTCCGACATCTTCAATCCCAAGGAAGCCAAGCTGATCGTCGCGCGCGACGAGGCCGCGATCAAGAAACGCGGGATGATCACCGAGGAGCATCCGATCTCCACCAAGGACGGCCTGCGGCTGTTCCTGACCCGCCGCGCTACCGTGCTGAGCGATGCCGGCGAGCCGCAATATCTGATCAAGACCCACGAAGACGTCACCGACCGCCGGCAGACCGAGTCGCGCATGGCGCACATGGCCTATCACGACGGCCTCACCGATTTGCCGAACCGCGCCGCCTTCCTTCAAGCGCTGACCCAGATGATCGAGGCCTGCGAAGGCACCAGCGAGGAGTTCGCCGTCCTCTGTGTCGACCTCGACGGCCTCAAGGAGGTCAACGACGTCTTCGGCCATGCGCTCGGCGACAAGCTCCTGATCGAGGTGGCCCAGCGGCTTCAGGATTCCGCCCGCGGCGGCGTGGTCGCGCGCCTGTCCGGCGACGAATTCGGCCTCATCATCGACGGCAAGCAGCCGGACGCGGGCCTCGCGCTGGCCCAGCAGCTCGGCGAAGCCGTCGCGAGGGAATTCCAGATCGACGGTCGGGCTGTCCGCGCCGGCGTCACCACCGGCATGGCGGTCTTCCCGCACAATGGCAGCGACGGCGCCTCGCTGCTCGCCAATGCCGGTGCGGCGCTGTTCCGCGCCAAGCAGAAGTCCCGCGGCACGATCAGCCTCTACCAGCCCGAGATGGACCAGCAGATCCGCGATCGCCGCGTGCTGCACCAGGATCTGTCGATGGCGATCAAGAACGGCGAGCTCTCGCTCGCCTTTCAGCCGCAAGGCGCCGCCGGCCAAAGCGTCGCCGAGAGCGAGATCATCGGCTTCGAGGCGCTGGCGCGCTGGCAGCATCCGGTGCGCGGCCAGGTCTCGCCGGCCGAATTCATCCCAATCGCCGAAGAGAGCGGCCTGATCGTCGAGATGGGCGAGTGGATCCTGCGCGAGGCCTGCCGCGAGGCGGCGTCCTGGCCGAAGCCGCTCCAGGTCGCGGTCAACCTGTCGCCGGCGCAGTTCATGCACGGCGACGTGGTTGGCCTCGTCCATTCGATCCTGATCGAGACCGGCCTTGCACCCGGCCGGCTCGAGCTCGAGATCACCGAGGGCGTGCTGATCGAAGATTTCGACCGGGGCCTGGCGCTGCTGCGCCGCCTGAAGGCGCTCGGCGTGCGGATTTCCATGGACGATTTCGGCAGCGGCTACTCCTCGCTGAGCTATCTCCAGGCGTTCCCGTTCGACAAGATCAAGATCGACCGCACCTTCATCATCAATCTCGGCCGCAACCCGCAATCGGCGGCGATCGTTCGCGCGGTGATCGATCTCGGCCACGGCCTCGACATGTCGATCATCGCCGAGGGCGTCGAGACGATCGAACAACTCGCCTTCCTGGCCAAGGAGGGCTGTGACGGCGTGCAGGGTTATCTGCTCGGCAAGCCCTCGCCGATCGGGAAATATGCCGGCCTCGTCGGCCGCGCCGAAGTCATGGAGCTAGCGCTGAAGACCGGCTAGAAGCGTTTTCGAGCGAAGTGGATACCGGTTCGCGTCAAGAAAACGTGTCAAAACAAGAATCTAGAGCCCCGTTCCGATTTCATCGGAACGGAAATGGCTCTAGTGATGATGGGGCGCTTCGCTCCTTCTCGACGGCTTCATGGCGGACTACGACCTTGCGATCATCGGCGGCGGTCTGAACGGTGTCAGCCTTGCGCGCGATGCGGCGGGCCGCGGCCTGCGGGTTATCCTGTTCGAGCAGGGCGATCTCGGCGGCGCGGCGTCGTCGGCGACCCCGCGTCTGATCCACGGCGATCTGTCAGTGCTGGAACGTCGCGGCTTCCGGCGGGTGCGCCGGGCGTTGGCGGAGCGCCGGATCTGGCTCGCCATCGCGCCGCATCTGGTCCGGCCGATGCGCTTCGTGATCCCCGCGCATTCCGAGGAACGTCCGCCATGGCTGCTGCGTGCCGGCCTGTTCCTCTATGACAGCCTCGCCAGCCGGAGCGGGCTGCCTGGATCGGCGACGCTCGACATCACCCATCATCCGGTCGGCAACGCGCTCAAGCGCCCGTTCGGCACGGCCTTCGAATATTCGGACTGCGTCGTCGACGATTCCCGCCTGGTGGTGCTCACCGCGCTCGACGCCGTCGAACGCGGCGCGGCGATCCGGACCGGGGCGCGCTGCGTGCGCGCCGATCGAACCGATACCTGGCGGCTCGCGGTGGTCGATCGCGGCCATCGCCGCACCATCACGGCCCGGGCGCTGGCCAACACCACCGGGGCGTGGGCGCCGATGGTCGCGGAGACCGTGCTGCGGCAGCCGCAGCCCACTGTCGCGGCCATGCAGATGAGCCAGATCGTCGTGCCCAAGCTGTTCGATTCAGACAACGTCTACGTCTTCCAGAACAGCGATGGCCGACTGATCTTCGCATCCCCCTTCGAGCGCGACTTCACCCTGATCGGCACGGTCACGCATGATTTCACCGGCGATCCTGCAATCGTCGCGATGCGAGGGGCTGATGTGAGTTATCTCTGCGAGGCGGCCAGCCGCTATTTCCGTGAGCGCGTCGCCCCGACCGATGTGGTCCGGACGGTCTCCGGCGTCAATCTGGCACCCGCGTCCGCTCGCCGGGGTGACGGCACGACCCTGTTCCATGCGCGCCGGCGCAAAGCGCCGTTGCTCACGATGTTCGGCGGCGACGTCACCACCTCGCGTCTGCGCGCCGAGCGGGCGGTGACGAAGCTGACGCCGTTCTATCCGATGTCGCCGCCTTGGACCGCCGGCGCAACGCTGCCCGGCGGCGATTTCGCCTGGGACCGCTTCGACACGGAGGTCGACCTTGCGCGCGACCGCTGGCGGTTTCTTGGGGAGACGGAGGCCCAGCGGCTGGTCGCGGCCTATGGCTCGCGCGTGTCGGTGGTGTTCGGCGAGGCGAAGACGCGCGAAGAACTCGGCCCAGCCTTCGGCCCCGAACTGACCGGTGCCGAGGTGCGCTATCTCATGACCTGCGAATGGGCGCGTTTTCCGGATGATGTCCTGTGGCGTCGTTCCAAGCTGGGCCTGACGATGCCGGCGGCGGATCGCGACGCGCTGGCGGTATTCATGGCAAGTGTGAACGATCCATCCCGAACCTGTTGAGCAAAGCCTGATCGGCCGCTAGCGTGCGGCGGAATCGGGGTTGGCAGGGAACATGACCGACGTATTGCCCAAAACGCACGCCGCAACAGGTGCGGCCGATGGAGACCCGGCCGCCGCCGGCCAGCCGTTGCTGCGCATCGAGGGCGTTGCCAAGACCTTTGGGACGTTCCGCGCCGTGGACGGCGTCTCGCTCGACATCAAGGCCGGCGAGTTCTTCGCGCTGCTGGGCCCGAGCGGCTGCGGCAAGACCACGCTGCTCCGCATGCTCGCCGGCTTCGAGGCGCCGGACGAGGGGCGCATTTTGCTCGGCGGCAAGGACATCGCGAGTACGATGCCGCATGAGCGCCCGATCAACATGATGTTCCAGAACTACGCGCTGTTTCCGCATCTGTCGGTGCGCGACAACATCGCCTTCGGCCTGAAGCGCGCAGGTATGGCGCGCGCTGATATCGCCACGCGTGTTGCGGAGATGGTTGCGCTGGTGAAGCTCGACGGGCTGGAGAAGCGCAAGCCGGACCAGCTCTCCGGCGGCCAGCGCCAGCGCGTCGCGCTCGCGCGCGCATTGGCGCGTCGGCCGCAGCTCCTGCTGCTCGACGAGCCGCTCGCGGCGCTCGATAAGAAGCTGCGCGAGAGCACGCAAGCCGAGCTGATGGAGCTGCAGCGCCGGCTCGGCATGACCTTCATCATCGTCACCCACGACCAGGAGGAGGCGATGACGATGGCGAGCCGGATCGGCGTGATGAAATCAGGCAAGCTGGCCCAGGTCGCGAGCCCGCGCGAACTTTACGAGGGGCCGCGCTCGCGCTGGATCGCCGAGTTCGTCGGCGACGTCAATGTGTTCGACGGCGAGTTCAAGCTGCGTGACGGTCATCGCCTGGTGATTGCCACGCGTGAAGCGGGCACGCTGGTGACGGCCGAGCCGCGCGAGCCGGTCGGCGAGACGAGATTGTCGGTCGCGATCCGGCCCGAGAAGGTCAAGCTGTCGCGTCGCGCCCCGGTGTCCGAGGCCGGCCGTGAAACGGCGATCAACAGTCTGGACGGCGTGATCGCCGACATCTGCTATCTCGGCGGCACCACCACGTACAGGGTGAAGCTCGACACCGGTGGAACGGTGCAAGCTTCAGTCGTCAACAGCGCGCGTCTCGACGTCGACGCCTACAGCGTGAACCAGAACGTGGTCGCATGGTTCACCCCCGACGATTGCGTGGTGCTGCAATCATGAGCTCCCGCCGCATCTTCGCGCGGCCGGCGCGCTTTGCTGCCATAACACCCTATGTCTGGATGGTGCTGTTCTTCCTGGTGCCGTTCGCCTTCGTGCTGAAGATCAGCCTGTCGCAGACCGCGATCGCGCAGCCGCCCTACGATCCGGTGTTCGACCTGACGGCGGGATGGGAGACGCTGAAGACGGCGCTTGCCGCGTTGTCGATCGACAATTTCAGGCTGCTGATCTCCGACGACATCTACGTGTTCGCTTACGTGCGCAGCCTCACCGTCGCCGTCACGGCGACTGCGCTGTTGCTCCTGATCGGCTATCCCATCGCCTATGGCATGGCGCGGCTGCCGAAGAGTTGGCAGGCGGTGGCGATGGTGCTGGTGATCGTGCCGTTCTGGACCTCGTTCCTGATCCGCATCTATGCCTGGATCAACATCCTCCAGCACGACGGCCTGCTCAACCAGATCCTGCTTACGCTGCATCTGGTCAGCCAACCCGTAGTGTGGCTCTCCACCGACAGCGCGATGTATATCGGCATCGTCTATTCCTATCTGCCGTTCATGATCCTGCCGCTCTATGCCACGCTCGCCAAGATGGAGCCGGCGCTGGAGGAGGCCGCCGGTGATCTCGGCGCGCCGCCCTGGCAGGTGTTCTGGCTCGTCACCTTCCCATTGTCGCTGCCCGGCGTCGGTGCCGGCGTGCTCCTGTGTTTCATCCCGATCGTCGGTGAGTTCGTCATCCCGGACCTTCTGGCCGGCTCCAATTCGCTGATGATCGGCCAGACGCTCTGGCTCGAATTCTTCACCAACAAGGACTGGCCGGTCGCGTCCGCGGCGGCCATCGTGCTGCTGGTGGTGTTGCTGGCGCCGCTGTTGCTGTATGAGCGGCTGCAGAAGCGGCAGCTGGAACAGGGGCGCTGAGACGATGCGCAAGCTCTCCCGTCTCTCCCGCTTCAACATCGCCGCGCTCACGCTCGGGCTGGCGTTCCTTTACCTGCCGATCCTCATCCTCGTCATCTATTCCTTCAACGCCTCGCGGCTGGTGACGGTGTGGGGCGGCTGGTCGCTGCGCTGGTATCACGAGTTCTTCAATGACCGCGCCATGATCGAGGCGGCCTGGATGAGCCTGCGGGTCGCGGTCTCCTCCGCCACCATCGCCACGCTGCTCGGCACGCTCGCGGCGGTCGCGCTGTCGCGCGGCGAGCGGTTTCGCGGCCGGACGCTGTTCTCCGGCATGCTCTATGCGCCGCTGGTGATGCCGGAGGTGATCACGGGATTGTCGCTGCTGCTGTTGTTCGTGGCGCTCAACGCCGAGCGCGGCTTCTGGACCGTGACGATCGCCCATACCACGCTGACGATGTGCTTCGTCGCCGTGGTCGTGCAGTCCCGGCTCGGCTCGCTCGATCGCTCGCTGGAGGAGGCCGCGATGGACCTCGGCTGCGACCCGGTCCGCGCTTTTCTTTCGGTGACGCTGCCGCTGATCGCGCCTGCGATCGTCGCCGGCTGGATGCTGGCCTTCACGCTGTCGCTGGACGATCTCGTGATCGCGAGCTTCACCACCGGCCCCGGCTCAGCCACACTGCCGATCCGGATCTACTCGGAGGTGCGGCTGGGCGTGAAGCCCGAGATCAACGCGATCTGCACGCTGGTGATCGCCCTGATCGCAGGGGTCATCGTCATCGCCTCGCTCGCTTCGAAACTGTCGAGCTCGCAGGGCGAGAGCGCCGCGCCGCTGTAGCCGTCCGCGCCGCGAACCGCGCTCGGGTTGCGTCCTGGACGGCCGCGCCGAGCTGCCGCAGCGCCAGCGCATCGAGTGGAAACTCCAGAAGGATATGGATCAGGCTCAGCGCAAGCAGGAAGGTGAAGCCGAATGCATAGTCGTAGAAATAGAGCGCAGTGGCAGCTGCACTGGCGGCGGCCATCGCCGCCAGCCGCACCTTCGGCACCGCGGTCCAGCGGATCACGTCGGCTTTGATGAACCAGTTGAGGTAGTGATAGGTGTAGACGAACGCGAGCAGGCTGGTCAGCCTTGCGTCGAGGACGAGGCCGGGCACGCCGAACAGCCGGCCGAGGGCCGGGCCGACATTGCCGAAATAGTCCTGTCCGACGCGGGCAAAGCTTGCAACGCGGATTTCGGCGGTTGGCGGCAGCAACAGGATCGTGGCGATGGCGACGAGGTAGGCCACCACCAGCGCAGCCTGCACCCGGCTTCCGGACCGGTAAGCGCCGAGCACCATGAAGATCAGTGTGAACAATGAGACGTGGATCAGGGTCGGAATCAAGATGCCGATGACGGCGAGCGAGGACCCGCTCGAATACATGATCGCGGACAAAGCGATCGCCGCCATGAACAGCAGCATGCTCTCGATCGCCGAATTCGTTGCCGCCAGCATGGCGCACGCGATCAGCGCTGCCCACATCGCAAAACCGAACCACGAGGCGTTGTCGATCAGCGCCGCGACCACGGCCACGATGGCGAGGGCCGCGGCAATCCCGCGATGGGGCAGATAGTAGCTGCGGTCATGCAGCCACGAGATCTCGGTGAAGTAATGCGCCGGACCGAGCACGACATAGGCCAACAGCAGCAGCTCGAACGGAACTAGATAGGCGGCCGCGAGCGCCAGCAGCATCAGGCCGAGATGGATCGCGTCGTTGCTGCGCATGATGCGGGCCCCCGCCATAGGACCCGGAGGTTAGAGCAGGCGTGGACAATCTTCAATTGCCCACGCTGTCACTCAAACATCCCTGCTTGCAGCGCCGCGATGCGTCCTGCAGCGTCAGGACTTCACCGCGCCCGCCGTGAGACCGCCCACCATATAGCGGCGGAAGGCGTAGTAGACTGCGGCCGGCGGCAGCGCGTAGATGAAGCCGGTGGTCATCAGCAGCTCCCAGGGCGAATCGTCGGCGGCGAGGAAGTTGCCGAGCGCGACGGGGAGGGTGATCTCGCGGTCGTTGGAGAGCAGCAGGAACGCGTAGAGATATTCGTTCCAGGCCAGCAGCACCGCATAGGTGCCGATCGCGACCAGCGAGGGCATCATCAGCGGCAGGTAGACCAGGCGGAAGATCTGAAGCGTCGTCGCGCCGTCCATCACGGCGGCCTCGTCCAGCTCGACCGGCAGCTTGTCGGAGGCCTGCTTGAGCACCCAGATCGCGTAGGGGCTGGCGATCGTCACCATGGCCAGGATCAGCGACCAGTGATTGTTGAGCAGGCCGTAATTGCCCATGGTCCGGTACATCGGCACGGCGAGGAACGCCGCCGGGATGAAATAGGTGAAGAGCGCGAGGTTGAGCACCACGCGTCCGCCCGGCACCTTCAGCCGCGAGATCGAAAACGCGGCCGCGGTCGCGATGAACAGCGTCAGCACGCCGACCGATGCCGCGATCACCACCGAATTCCAGAACTGCACGTAGAAATCGCGCAGGAAGTAGTGCTGCTGCTTGAACACGATCTCGAAATTATGCAGCGTCGGATGATCCGGCCACAGCTTGCCCGAGAACGCGTCCTCCTTCGGGGAAATCGCGAACAGGAACATGTGATAGATCGGGATCATCGTCCACAGGAAGACGGGAATGCCGATCAGCAGGAGCCGCGCTTCGGTCCCGACTTCGCGCAAGGAGGGGATCTTCATCGCGACAACCGTTTCATCATGAAGTACACGAGCGGCAGGACGAACGGCATCGCGCAGACGATGGATGCCATTGCCAGCGAGAGCTGGTCGAGCCGGAGATAGCGGATGCCGAGCGTCGACAGCACATGCGTGAGGTCGGCAGGTCCCCCGCCGGTGAGCAGATAGACGCTGTTGAAGTCGCCGAGCGTCCAGATCATCGAGAGCAGCGTGCAAGTGACGTAGAGCGTCTGCATCGACGGCCAGGTGATGTAGCGGAATTTCTGCCACCAGCTCGCGCCGTCGACCTCGGCGGCCTCGAACAGATCATGCGAGATCGCAAGGCGGCCGGTGATCAGGATCAGCGTCCAGAACGGCAGCGACTTCCAGATGTGCACGGCGATCGCCATGCTGAGCGCCACGGTCGGGTCGTTCAGCCAGTTCGGGCCGTCATCGCCGGTGAAGGAGAAGATGAAATGGTTGATCATGCCCCATTCGGGATTGAGCATGAACCGGACCGACAGGATGGTCGGGATCGACGGCACTGCCCAGGGCAGGATGAAGATCACCGAGAGCCATTTGATCCAGGGGCGCTGCACGGCGAAGAAGCCGGACAGAAACAGCGCGATCAGCATCTTGATGTTGATGCCGATGACCAGGAAGATCAGCGTGTTGACCGCGGCCCGCGCGAAGATCGGATCGTTGTAGAGCGCGACATAGTTTGCCGGAGCGCGCGCCAGCCACAGCCCGTAGCAGACGGGATAGACCACGAAGGCCAGGAAAACGAGCAGATAGGGCGCGAGCAGCACGATGCCCCAGACCTGCGCCGGGGTCAGCCGCGACGACAGGGGCGGGCCGGGGATTGCCTGATCGCCAGAGAGCGTGATCGCCATTCTTTTCGGACTCTTCAAAGAGAAGCCGGCCGCGAAACGCGGCCGGTGTTGTTCTTACACCTCTCTCCGCAACGTGGGGAGAGCGGCGGGCTATTTTAACCCGCGACCTGCTTGATGCGGGCGATCAGTTCGTCGACGGCCTTGTCGACCGGAACCTTCTCGCTGACCACGCGGTTCATCGCCTTCGCCCACACGTTCTCGTTGTTGAGGATCGTGAACTTCCAGTTCTTGGTGAAGTCGAACGCCGCGGTGCCGCCCTTGAACTGCGTGTAGACGGCCTTGCGGTGCTTGTCAGCCTGCCAGAACGGGCTTTCCTGGCTTTCCTTCGTCACCGGGAACCAGCGGCCGAGCGCGCCCTCGATATAGGGACGGACGTTCTCTTCCTGGAGCAGGAAGCTGATGAACTGCTTGGCCTCGGCCTTGTTCTTGGCCGCGGTGAACACCAGTCCGGTCTTGACGTCGGAGCGGTAGCGGATGGTCGAACCATCCGGCCCCTTGGGGAAGGACGCCGTGATGATGTCCTGCTCATAGGCCTTCTTGCCGGCCTCGCGCTGCTCTGGCGTCAGCGCCTGGTTCGAGGAATCCTCAAACCACTTCGCCGCGATCGAGATCGTGAAGTTGTGGGTCATCACGATGGTCTTGTTGTGGAAGGCGACGTTGTTGTCGGGATCCTTCCAGGTCGTGGAGGACGGCGGCGTGCAGCCCTTGATGTAGGTGTCGGTGTAGTCCTTCATCGCCTTGATCAGGTTCTCGCGAACCTTGGGATCATCGACCGTGAGCTTGCCGTCATCGTCGACCAGCTTGACGTGATAGGCGTCCATGAAGGTGTAGAACGACTGGAAAGCGTCGGTGGATTCCACGCCCATCGGCTGGCCGACGGCATAGATGCGCTGGCCGGTGGCCTTGCGGATCGCCGGCTGCACCTTGTCGCACCAGAACGTCCAATAGCCGGTCCAGTCGTTCGGGATATCGGCCACCTTGAAGCCGGCCTTCTCCAGCATGTCGTTCCAGATCTGGACGTGCATGCTCTGCTGCTTCAACGGGAAGCCGTAATAGGCTTTCTTCTTGGCGACGTCGTTGTAGAGGATCGACGCATCGAGCGTGTTCTGCACGAACCGGCCCTTGATCGGCTCCATGACGTCGGAGAGATCCTCGAGCTTGCCCTCATAGGCCCACTTGCCCTGCGCCTGGACGTCGTAGGAGTCGGAATAGGCGACATCGGGCACGGTGCCGGCATCGAGCGCGGCGACCGTCTTCGGAATCATGTCCTGGATCGCGTATTGCGACAATTCGACCTTGATGCCGGTCTTGGCTTCGAATTTCTTGATCGTCTCGATCAGTGCGTCGTCTTCGGAGCGATAAAAGCCCTTGCCCCACCAGACCGTGATCGTCTTCTGCTGCGCAAATGCGGGTGCAGCGGCTGCAAACAGCCCGGCCGCAGCGACCGCCAGTGATACTGCGCCAATAACCTTGGATTTCACGTTTTTCTCCCTCAAACGGCCGGTGTTTTTAACCGGTCGTAGAAAACACTAGCGCATGGCCGTCATCCGATCTAGCGGCTTCTTGTCAGACCTATGTCGCGGTTGGCGCGAGGCTGTGGAGATGCGAATTCGCGTATCGATCCAAAGGCCGCATCAATACATGCCAATCAATTCGCCTCGTGGTGTTTGGCCTGATCAGCGTTTCCCTCTGGGGCTGCTCGATGTGGCATTCGGGCTCGTGTCAGCCGATCGCGCGCGTGGCTTGCCTTGCCCGCTGGTCCGAGCAGGCGAGCGCCAGGCTTCGAGCAGCATCTTGAGAAACTGGCTGGCATGAGGGGACAGAGTCGCTCCGCGCCTCCGCACGATGCCGATCGTCCGCGACACTTCCGGCTCGATCAGGCGAATGGTCTGAATGATCGGATGGCCGGCCGCGGGAGTCGCGAGCTTCGGTAGCACGGCGATGCCGAGGCCTGCTTCGACCAGGCCAAGCGAACCGGAGAGGTGAGCCACTTCATAGGACCAGTTCAGCTGCAGGCCGTGTCGCGCCAGCGCATTGTCGATCAGCGCACGATTGCCGCTGTTGCGGCCCACGGTGATGACCCGGTGCGGCACGATCTCCGGCCAGCTGACCTGCTTGCGCAATGCCAGCGGATGGTCATGGCGGCAGGCCAGCACGAAAGGATCCTCGACCAGTTTCTCAAATTCGATTTCGGCGTGCGAAGCACCAATGAAATTGATTCCAAAGTCGACTTCGCCGCGTGCGACCGCTTCCAGGCCCTCATTGGCACCGATGTCCAGAATGCGGACGCGAATGCGCGGATAAGCTTCGGCAAACCGGCCGATCGCGCGCGGCAGGAAGTAGAACACCGCGGTCGGCACCGCCGCCACCGAGACCAGGCCTGAACTTCGCGCGCCGATATCCTGGATGGCGAGCACCGAGGTCTCGAACTCGTCGATGAGGCGGCGCACCTTTGGCAGGAAGTCGCGGCCCGTCATGGTGAGATTGACGTGGCGCGTCGAGCGTTCGAGCAGCGGCGCACCGAGGCCCTCTTCCAGCTTCTGGATGCGCCTGCTGAGCGCGGGCTGTGACAGATTCAGTGCCCGAGCGGTGCGGACGAAGCTTCCCGTCTCCGCCACGGTGATGAAAGCCTTGAGGTCGAGCAGTTCCGCGTTCATGGCTCCTCCAATTATACCGATTTACGAAATAATACCTCGGATATTTGCATTTCACAAAAGAGTTCTGCCGCGGGATTGCTCTGGCCGGCGCGAAGTTGTTGCCGAACGGAACAGCTCCATGAACGATCAGATTGCCATTCCCTGTGTGGTCATGCGCGGAGGTACCTCGCGCGGGCCGTTCTTCCTGGCCCGCGATCTTCCGGCCGACGCGAGGTCGCGTGACGCCGTCCTGCTGTCCGTGATGGGAGGTGGACACGACCTGGGAATCGACGGGATCGGTGGCGGCAATGCCGTCATCAACAAGGTCGCGATCGTTGGACCGGCATCGGTGCCTGGCGCCGACGTCGACTATTTGTTCGCCCAGGTGCGTGTTCGTGAAGGCATCGTCGATACCTCGCCAAATTGCGGAAACATGCTGGCGGCGGTGGGGCCGTTCGCAATCGAGGCTGGCCTCGTCGCCACCACCGCAGATCGCACCCATGTGCGCATCCACAACGTCAACACCGGCAAGCTGATCGACGCGACGGTCGCCACGCCGGGAGGCCGGGTGACCTACGACGGCGAGGCGCAGATCGACGGTGTGCCGGGGACGGCCGCACCCATCGAGCTGTCGTTCCCCAACGCGGCCGGCGCACGCACCGGTCGTCTCCTGCCGACCGGACGAGCCGTCGACAGCATCAAGGGTATCGACGTGACCTGTCTCGACGCGGCGATGCCGGTCATGCTGGTCCGTGCGGCGGATCTGGGATGGAGCGGGCGCGAGGCTCCCTCGGACTTTGCCGACAGCAGCTTCCGCGCGCGCCTCGAGGACTTGCGGATCGAGGCCGGACGCCGGATGGGTTTTCCAAATCCCGCGTCGATGGTGATCCCGAAGCCGGTCCTGATCGCGCCCGCGAGCGGGGCGACGTTGAACGTCAGGTACTTCATGCCGCACGACTGCCATAGCGCGCTGGCGGTGACCGGCGCTGTCGCGATTGCGACTGCATGCGTCACGCCCGGAACGATCGCCGCCGAGATGGTCGGACCGCTGGCACCGCCGGTGCCGATCACGCTCGCTCATCCCTCTGGCCGGCTCGTCGTCAGGCTGGAGCCCGGACCGGTTGCCCGGGTGCTGCGGACAGCCCGGCGAATCTTCGAGGGCCACGTCTTCGCCCGCCGGGCCCACGTGCCTCATTCGGTCCTGGCGGCCTGAGCCACATCGCCTGCGAAGCCACCAAGAAAAATCAAAGCCATGGGAGAAACGTGAATGCAGATGCAAGCATCGGCTGGGTCCACGAGCGGTGAGCCGCGAAAGCCATTCTACCGGATTCTCTACGTCCAGGTGCTGATTGGCCTCGTGCTAGGCGTCCTCACGGGCCATTTCTGGCCTGAATTTGGTGCTGCGCTGAAGCCCTTTGGCGACGGCTTCGTCAAGCTGGTCAAGATGATGATCGCACCGATCGTGTTCTGCACCATCGTCAGCGGCATCAACAGCATCAGCGATTCCCGGGAGGTCGGCCGTACGCTGGTGAAATCCATGGCACTGTTTTACCTGCTGACCGTGCTCGCGCTGCTGGCCGGGCTGGCCGCGGTGTCGCTGATCCAGCCGGGCGTGGGCATGCACGTTTCCGTCAGTACGCTGGATCCGTCGGTGGCTGCGAAATTCACCAAGCAGGCAGGGGTGACCGGATTTGCGGACTTTATGCTGCACATTATTCCGCATTCGTTCTTTGGAGCGTTCGCCGATGGTGAAGTACTGCCGGTCCTGCTGATCTCCATCCTGATCGCTTTTGGCCTCAGTCGTGCCGGCGATAGTGGTGTCGTGGTGACAAAGGCGGTCGCCTCGTTCTCTCACGTGCTGTTCGTGTCCTTCGGCTTCATCATGAAGCTCGCGCCGCTCGGCGCCTTCGGCGCCATGGCGTTCACGGTTGGCCGCTACGGCGTCCGTTCGATTGGCTCGCTCGGACTGTTGATCCTGACATTCTATCTCGCCTGCTCCATCTTCGTGGTGGTCGTGCTTGGCACGCTGGCGCGGCTGAACGGCTTCAGCCTGTGGAAGACCATCCGCTACTTCAGGGAAGAACTGCTGATCGTGCTCGGCACATCGTCCTCGGAGCCCGCGCTGCCGGGTGCGCTGCGCAAGCTGGAGCAGCTCGGATGCCGCAAAGGCGTCTCGGGGCTCGTGCTGCCGATGGGCTATTCCTTCAATCTGGACGGCAGCGCCATCTATCTCACCCTGGCCTCCATCTTCATCGCGCAGGCCTGCGACATTCACCTGTCATGGGGGCAGATCGCGGCGATGCTCGGACTGATGCTGCTGACGTCCAAGGGTGCGGCCGGCGTCACCGGCAGCGGCTTCGTCGCGCTCGTCGCGACGCTCTCCGTGATGCCGGATCTGCCCGTGACGGGCGTCGCCCTGCTCGTCGGCATCGACCGCTTCATGTCGGAGGCGCGGGCGCTGACCAGCATGATCAGCAATTGCGTCGCGTCCATCACCATTTCGCTGTGGGAGAACGCCTGTGACCGCGAGGTGTTGGTCCGTGAACTCGGCCAGGGCAGCACGCCTGCGGTCGCGGCCGCGCCGACGATTGCTGCAGCGCCCCTAGTGCGGGAGGAGAAGAGCTGGATTTCGACGACCCAATCGGCCGCGTGACGCCGCGCCGGATCTTGCCTCAGTTGGACTTGGCGTTTTCCTTGGCATTCTCCGCCGTCGGCGATCCGTCCTGCGCGGGGCGCTTTCCGCCTCCGGTGATGCGCTGCTTCAGGAGATCGAGGAAGGGAGACGCCGCGGGCGATTGCCGGATCAGGCTTTCAGGGTCTGGGAAAATCAGCGGATCGTCCCAGGGGCCCTGCACCATGAAGGGCAATTGAAAGCCGGACGTCGTATTGAGGCTCGCCACGCCCTTCATGTCGTATTCGCGTGTCGGCACCGAGGCGGTGCCGGTCAGCGTGATCTTCGCCGCCGGCCCTTCGATGCGGATGTCCTCGGCGGTGGCGATCCCGTCGGAAAATTTCACCGCAATGGTGAGATTGTTATAGGGCGTCGAGCCGCTGCGGAAATTGCCGCCGCCCGACAACGGCCGCCGCTCCAGGCGCTTCAGGAGTTGTTCGGCGTTGAAGCCCGAGATCGCGCCGTCATGTCCGGTGACGGTGGCGCTGCCGTCGAGCGACTGCACGAGGCCGAACGGGCTCGAGCCCGAGGCGAGCAGCGACACGTTGATGTTGCCGCGTCCGGACAGCTTGTTGAGGCCGAACAGCTCGGTGGCGCAGGCCTGGAGATCGACGTCGGTGAACTGGAATTGCGCCTTGATGTCGGCGACGGTGTCGGAGCGCGCGATGCCGAACGAGCCCTTGGCGATCCCGCCATAGACCTGGGCTTCGCCGACCGAGAGCGCCAGCGTGCCGTTGCGCAAATTGGCGCCGATCGCGGTGCGGCCGAGCTTCGTCGGCCCGACCGTCAGCTTTGCCGCCGACAGGCGCATGTCGAGGTCGGTGGTCGACAATCCCTGGAGATCGAACAGCTGCCTGTTCCAGTCGCGCGCGCCGCTCGCGAGCAGGCGGAAGGTGGAGATATAAGGTGTGAAGTCGAGCGCGTCGGCGGCAAGCGTCGCCTGCAGCGTCTGCCGGCCGTTATTGGCATAGGTCATGACGCCCTCGGCGGCGTTGCCGTCGAGTTCGACATTGACGTTGGTGAGCGCGATCGAGGCCCCGACCACGTTGGCGCGCGCCTTCAGTGCGAAGCGGCCGAAACCGCCGCTGGCGGGCTGCGGCTGCCCGGTCCAGCGCAGCGCATTGCGCAAGGACGGGCTGTCGACGGTGAGCGTGCCTTCCATCATCGGGCTGGTGCGGTTGGCGACGCTGCCGTCGAAGGCGAGCTTGAGCGGTGCGCTGGCGATCCGCGCCTTCAGCCCCGAGCGCTCGCCGGAGAGGGCGGCGGCGAAATCGGAGAAGCTGATCGTGCCGTCGACGCGTTCGCCGCGCCAATCGAACTGTCCGGTCGCGGCGAAGGAGCGCGAGATCGAGGGCCAGGCGAGCGACAGGTCGATGTCGTCGAACTGCTCGGTGGCGTGGGTAGCGGCGTCCTCGTACTCGAGCACGCCGTCCTGGAGCCGGATTTCGGAGAACGAGATCTGGTTCTCGGCCCCTGGCTTCATCGTGCGCGCGATGGTCTGGATGAAGGGCGTCCAGTTGCTCTCGCCGTCCGGCTTCAGGCTGACATGGATGCGCGGCCGCAGCAGCGTCAGGTCGGCGATCTCGAACCGTTGCAGCAAGAGCGGCAGCAGCCGCAGATTGGCGGTGAGCACCTCGACACGGAGCACGGGATCGCTGGTGCCGCCGCCCTTGAGGCCGACGTCACGGAAGGAGATGTAGCTTGCCGGCAGCAGCGAGATGTCGATGCTGCCTGCGACATTGAGCTCGAGCCCGGTGACGTCGCGGATCTGCGCTTCGACCGCCTTGCGCAGCGCGTCGCGGTTGATGAGCCAGGAGGTCGCGATCAGGGCGATCAGCGCCACGCCGAGCAGCGCCGCGATCGGCGTCCCGAGGCGCTTCATTCCTTGGGCCATGGTCAATGGCATGTCCTGATCGGGTTGGTCGTAGGGCGGGCCGGGAAACCAGCATGCCCACGCCCAAGCCCTATTATGTTAAGTGCCGCAACTTGATGGGTTTTCTTGTCGCTTTCAAGGCCGCGGACGATTCTGCCCATGGCGTGGGCAGCTTCTATCACCCCGGGACGGGACGGAGAACCCCGTATCATTGACGGCTTCGGAGGATTTCGCCTAATAATCGCCGCCAATAAGGCGCGACGCCCCCGCAAGCCGAAGGTTCAGTCGAAGGTCATTTGCATGAACAAGGTCTATCCCGACGCCAAGTCGGCTCTGTCAGGCATTCTGAAAGACAACATGATGATCATGTCGGGGGGCTTCGGCCTCTGCGGCATCGCCGAGGAGCTGTCGGACGCGATCCGCGAGTCCGGCGTCAAGGGCCTGACGGTGGTCTCCAACAATGCCGGCGTCGACGGCATCGGGCTCAGCCGTCTCCTGGAAACCCGGCAGATCAAGAAGATGATCTCGTCCTATGTCGGCGAGAACAGGCTGTTCGCCCAGCAATTCCTCGCCGGCGAGCTGGAACTCGAATTCAATCCGCAGGGCACGCTGGCCGAGCGCATCCGCGCCGGCGGCGCCGGCATCCCGGCCTTCTACACCAAGACCGGTGTGGGCACGCTGATCGCTGAAGGCAAGGAAGTGAAGGAATTCGACGGCGAAAAATACCTGATGGAGCGCGGCCTGTTCGCCGACCTCGCCATCGTGCATGCCTGGAAGGGCGATACCGCCGGCAACCTCATCTATCGCAAGACCGCGCGTAACTTTAACCCGATGATGGCGACCGCCGCCAAGATTACGGTGGCTGAGGTCGAGCATCTGGTTCCGGCGGGTGAACTCAATCCCGACCACATCCACACGCCCGGCATTTTCGTGAAGCGCATCGTCGAGGTCGGCTCGGCCAAGAAGCGCATCGAATTCCGCAACACCCGCCCGCGCACGGCAGCTTGAGATCAGGAGACTAAGATGGCCTGGACCCGTGAACAGATGGCCGCGCGCGCCGCGAAGGAATTGCGCGACGGCTACTACGTCAATCTCGGCATCGGCATCCCGACGCTGGTCTCGAACTACATCCCCGACGGCATGGACGTCAGCCTTCAGAGCGAGAACGGCATGCTCGGCATGGGCCCGTTCCCCTATGAAGACGAGGTGGACGCGGACCTGATCAACGCCGGCAAGCAGACCGTGAGCGAGCTGCCCTCGACCTCCTATTTCTCGAGCGCGGATTCCTTCGGCATGATTCGTGGCGGCCACATGGATCTGTCGATCCTCGGCGCCATGCAGGTGGCCCAGAACGGCGATCTCGCCAACTGGATGATCCCCGGCAAGATGGTCAAGGGCATGGGCGGCGCGATGGATCTCGTCGCCGGCGTCAAGCGCGTCGTCGTGGTGATGGAGCATTCGGCCAAGGACGGCCCGAAGCTGCTGAAGCAGTGCAATTTGCCGCTGACCGGCGAGCGCGTGGTCGACATGGTCGTCACGGATCTGGCCGTCTTCACCATCGACAAGCACGGCGACGGTGGCATGGCCTTGATCGAGCTCGCCGACGGCGTCTCGCTCGACGAGGTCAAGGCCAAGACCGAAGCCGAGTTCCGCGTCGCGCTGAAGAACAGCTAGGGTCTTCGTAAAAGGGGGCGCGCATGACGATCCGGTCAGCGCGTCCCGAGGACGCCGATTTCATCGCAAGAACCATCCTGTCGTCGCAGCGCGGCTACCGGCCGCGCGGCTGGTTCGACGTCGCGCTCGGCTGGCCCGAAGCGCAGTGCCGCGATTTCGTCGCGCGCGTCGCGGTCGCCCGCACCGTCTCGATGTGGCACGTCTCGCAATTCCTGGTCGCCGATGTCGACGGCACGCCGGCCGCGGCGCTGTGCGCGCTGCCCGCCGCCGGTACGGGACCTGCGGCCTGGCGCGCGATCGAGGAGGTCGCGGCGGCGACCGGGCTCGCTGCGCCGGAGCTCGAGGCAGTCCGGCGACGCGGCGCCTACACCGGCGCCTGCTGGGTTCAGGGCGGCGAGGGCGACTGGATGATCGAGCATGTCGCAACCGATCCCGCATACCGCGGCCGCGGTCTGGTCCAGGCGCTGATCGCGCACGCGCTGGACAAGGGACGGGCGGCGGGATTTGCCCAGGCGACGATATCGTTCCTGATCGGCAACGAACCCGCCGAGCGCGCCTACGCCAAGGCCGGATTTGTCTTTGCGGAGGAGAAGCGCGATCCCGCGTTCGAGGCGATCATCGGCGCGCCCGGCTTTCGCATGTTCACACGGGAGATTTGATCCGCCGCGCAGGCAGTGACGGCTGAGGGGCAGGCGCGCACCTCAATCGCGTCATTGCGAGGAGCTCTTGCGACGAAGCAATCCAGGCTGTTTCCGCGGAGAAATCATGGATTGCTTCGCTGCGCTCGCAATGCGGCGAGTAGCCCGATGAGTGAAGCGATATATGGGACCTTCCCCGGGTGTCGCTTCGCTCACCCGGGCTACGCGTTCACGACCTCGCTGCCCGCACCTTGCCCCACCTTGCCGACACGCTCGCCACCCACGACGCCTGCTCGCGCACCAGGCGGAAGCCGAGATTGGCGGGCGGCACGCCCTGGGCGCATCCGCCGGCGCGGGCATCGCGGATGAAATCGGTGACATAGGCGCGGTGGGCGCCCTCGGCGACACGCACGCCGCAGTTCACGGTCGGGCGGCCGGCATTGCCTGATGCGTCGACGCGCGAGCGTACGAAGCAGGTCGAGGTCCACTCCCAGACGTTGCCGGCGAGATCTTCGACGCCGTGTTCGTTCGGGCCGAACTTGCCAAACGGATAGGCCGTGGTGTCGGAGAGGTCGCGCTCGGCTTCGCGCTCGTAGCGGCTGATCCAGCGCTTTGAAGGATCGTCCGCGTCGACCGGCGCGCCGTCGTCCTTGAACCTGGAGCCGGCTGCAAAAGCCCTTTCCGCATCGCTCGGCAGGCGGTAATGCTGGCCCGTCTTGCGCGACAACCAGCCCGCATAGGCCTCGGCGTCGTGCCAGTTCACCTGCACTGCGGGGCGATCGGGGGCGACCGCCACGTCGCGATCGAGCGCGCGGCAGGCGCCATCCTGCACGCAAAGCTGATAATCGGATGACGAGACTTGGTTACGCATGATGTGCAGCGGCCGGTCGACGCGCATCGCGCGCAGCGGCGCCTCCGCCTGCTGCCCGCCGCGTGTGAAATCGCCGGCCTCGCGATAGGACTGGCTGCCCGGCGCAACCCTGACGATCGCAGGCTCAGCCGCCGTGCCGTGGACCGCCATGTCCGAGACCAGCGGCGCCATCGCGATCGGCCCTGCGAGCCCGGCGGCGCAGGCGAGTGCCAGTTTGAGCTTGAATGCGATCAGCATCGTCATTCCCCGAAGAAAGAAGGGGCCGGTGATGACCGGCCCCTCGTCGCGTCTAGTTGGTGCTGGCAGGCGGTATTTCAGCGGGCGCCTTCACCTGGGTCATCAGATCATCGTTCCACTTGCCTTCGACCTTGAAGTGCGCGGTGGCGCCGAGATCGGCGGCTTCGATCAGATTGTGCGTGACGTAGGCGTAGATGCCGGGCTGCATGAACTTGTAGAGCGCCGCTCCCGCCGAGCCGCCCCGGATGAACCAGGTCTCGAGCCCGACCTCCGGTGCATTGCCGAACTTGCCGGTCTCCCAGACATAGTCGCCGTGGCCGCCGATCAGATGCGGGCGGCTGTCGCGGTTGGCCTGCGAATGCACGATCAGCACGTTCTCTCCGACCTTGGCAGTCAGCGCGTTCTTGCCGGTGAGCGCGCCGACCTTGCCGTTGAACACGACATGGGTCGGGATCAGCTTCTTCATCACCTCTTCGGTGTCGGTGAAGGCTTCGCCCGGCGACTCGTAGGACTTGAAATTGCCTTTCTCGTCACGCGGCACGTACATGTCCTGTTCGCCGATGTAGTAGACCTTGTCGTATTTCAGCGCGCGGCCCTTGCCGTCGTTGAGCCCGTCGCGCGGTAGCACCATCACGGCGCCATTCATGCCGGAGACGACGTGCCAGGGGATCATCGGGCCGCCCGGTGCGCAGTGATAGACGAACACGCCGGTCTTGGTCGCCTTCCAGCGCAGCACCACCTGCTCGCCGGGATTGATCAGCGTGAGTTCGCCGCCGCCCAGCGCGCCCGTCGCGGAATGAAAGTCGATGTTGTGCGGCATGGTGTTGGTCGCGGGATTGACCAGCGTCAGCTCGACATAGTCACCCTCGTGCACGACCATGAGCGGTCCCGGCATCGAGCCGTTGAACGTCATCGCCTGGAAGGTGGTGCCCTTGTCGTCGACGACGACCTTCTTCTCCTCGACCGTCATCGTGAACTCGACGATCTTGGGGCCCTGCGTCGTGGCCTGCTCGTGCGCATGCACGAAGGGCGGAGCGACCAGCTCGACCTTCTGACGCGGCAGCTTGAGATCGCTGGCGGCGAAGGCCGGGGTCGCCAACATCAGGGCGGTCGCGGCGGCGCCGATCAATGCGGCTCTGCGGGTGAACATCGGAAGCATCCTTCATGTGAAAAGGTTTTGATGACGGATGCAGTGTGCGCCTGTTGCGGCAAGAGTGTTTGCGCTGCGACAAGCTTTTGCCGGATTCACCTCCGCGGTCGACTTTGCGCGAGCGCAAGGTCGCCTCCGCGAATCCGGTTAGTGGAATGCATTCCGTGATTTGCCGTGATGCCTGCACACGGCGGAAGATACGAATGGGTAAGACATGAGAGCTGATCTCGCGGCAAGCTACGGCGAAGAACGATTGCCACGTTACACGAGCTATCCGACCGCACCGCATTTCTCGCCGGCGATCGGCGAAGGTGCCTACGCCCAGTGGCTGGCGGAACTGCCCGCGGGCGCCAGCGCCTCGCTCTATCTCCACGTGCCGTTCTGCCGCGAGATGTGCTGGTATTGCGGCTGTCATACCCAGATCGTCCGCCGCGACGAGCTCATCGCCGGCTATCAGCGGACGTTGCGCAACGAGATCGTCCTGGCCGCCGAAACCATCGGCCGCCGTATCAAGGTGGAGCACATCCATTTCGGCGGCGGCACGCCGACGATCATGGCGCCGGAGGCTTTCGTCGAGTTGATGGCGACGATGCGCCAGAAGTTCTTCGTGCTGCCCTCGGCCGAGATCGCGGTCGAGATCGACCCCCGCACATTGACCGCCGACATGGTCGAGGCGATGCGGCTCTCCGGCGTCAACCGCGCGAGCCTTGGCGTGCAGGGCTTCGATCCCGTGGTGCAGCGGGCGATCAACCGCGTGCAGAGCTTTGAGCAGACAGCTTCCGTGGTCGACATGCTTCGCCGAGCCGGTATCGCGGGAATCAATTTCGACCTGATCTATGGGTTGCCGCACCAGACCGTCGCGTCGTGTCTGGATACCGTTCGGCGCAGCCTCGCGCTCGCGCCCGATCGCTTCTCCGTGTTCGGCTATGCTCATGTGCCTGATTTCAAGAAGCACCAGCGCATGATCAACGAGGCCGTGCTGCCTGACGGGCTTGCGCGCCACGACCAGGCCTGCGCGATCGCCAATGCGCTGATGGAAGCCGGTTACTTGCAGATCGGGCTCGATCATTTCGCTCGGCCCGACGATTCCATGGCGGTGGCTTTCGAGGAGCGGACGCTGCGGCGCAATTTTCAGGGCTACACCACCGACAAGGGTGAAGTCTTGATCGGTTTCGGCGCGAGCGCGATTGGGCATCTGCCGCAGGGTTACGTCCAGAACGAGGTGCAGATCGGCGCCTATGCGCAGAGCATCGCCGCCGGCCGTCTCGCCACCGCGAAGGGCTATGGGCTCACCGATGACGACCGGCTGCGCGCTGATATCATCGAACGGATCATGTGCGAATTCAGCGCCGACCTCGGCGACATCTGCGCGCGCCATGGCGCGGAGGCGGGGACGATGCTGAGCTCGGCGGCGCGTCTGAAGCCGCTGATCTCCGACGGCGTCGTCAGGCTGGACGGCAATCGCCTCGCAGTCGCCAAAGATTCGCGCTTCCTGGTCCGGAGCGTCGCCGCCGCGTTCGATGCGCATCTCAATCCGGCAAAGCAGCTGCACAGCCGCGCTGTGTAGTTGCCTCGCTCGCTCTCGAGGGCGAAGGAAGCCGCCGCCAGCTTGCGCTTCGACAAGGAGACTCCGGCCCGTTCTGCTATCGTCGTTTCGGAACGGAGTTGTCCATGTCTTTTGGATCCGACGATCTGGTCGATGACATCATGCGTACGGAGCCGCACACGATCCGCGTGTTTCTGGCCTTCAGGATGGCTTGTGTCGGTTGCCCGATCGCAACCTTCCACACGGTGGATGACGCCTGCCGCGAGCACGGCATCGACCGCGACAAATTCCTCGCCGCGTTGTGCGATTGCGTGCCGGCGTGAAACGGTCTGGAATTCGCGCGGGCGCGCGCGGATTCCCGGGTGAGGGACGGCTTGCGCCGTAAGCGGAAGCGCCCCTCACCCCTATTCCTGGCTCACGCCGGCCCGCTGTCGGCGTTCCGCTCCGCCAATACGACGATCCCGTGCGGATCGCGCAGGATGATGCGCTGTCGGCCGCTCTCGACGAGGCCCTGGCTTTCCCAACCGCTCAGGATGCGGCTGACGGTGTGCAGCGTGGTGCCGGTCATCTGCGCGATGTCCTGACGGCTGATCGGGAAGTCGATCTCGATGCCGTGGTCGAGCTTCTTGCCGGACTGTTTGGCGAGGCGCAGCAGCGCATGCGCGACGCGCTGCTCGACCTGCTGGGTCGACATTTCCAGAATGCGGGTGTGGCTCTCCTGCAGGCGCGTGCCGACGGTCTGGAGCGTGTTGGCGGCCAGCGAGGGAAACCGCTCGACCAGCCGGGGCCAGGCCGAAATCGGCCAGATCAGCACCACGCTGTCTTCGACCGCGATCGCCGTCGCCGGATACCGCGTGGCACCGATCGCCATGGCCAGCCCGAAGGTTTCGCCGGGCGCGACATAGCGCACCACTATCTGCTCGCCGGTCGGCGAGGTCTTGGCCGCGCGGACATGGCCGTGCAGCAGCAGGAAGAAGGATTGTGCGCCCGCGCCCTGCTCGAAGATGGCGCTGTTCTTGGGATAACGCGCCGAACGGGCCTCACGCAGGATCTCGTCGAGAGCTTCCGGCGTGACCCCGGCAAACAGCGGCAAATGCGCAACCAGCGATGTGTCGACCTTGGCCATTCTGCCTCCTTGACGCTGGGGCGTGTGATGGCATCTGCAATCGTCCGATAGTTTGCGATAGCGCAAAACGGGACGGCCGGCTGGCAGTATTTTTCCAGACAACGGTCTAAATTTATTGGAGTAACCCCATGGCTGGCGCCCGATCCCGCAATCTTCAGGGCTGGCCGCTGTTTGCGAACAGTTTTCGGCCCTTTTTCCTGCTCGCCGCGATCCAGGCGGGGCTGTCGATCCTGGCCTGGCTGCCGATGTTCTATGGCGAATTGTCGGTGGGATCCGCATTCGCGCCGCGCGACTGGCACGTCCACGAGATGCTCTATGGCTTTCTGCCGGCTGTCATCACCGGGTTCCTGTTCACGGCCATTCCGAACTGGACCGGGCGGCTGCCGATCCAGGGCACCTCGCTGGGGGCGCTGCTGATCGTCTGGCTTGCCGGGCGTATCGCGGTGACGTTGTCGGCCGATATCGGCTGGGCGTCTGCGCTGCTCGTCGATGCCGCCTTCCTGACGCTGGTCATCGCCGCCGCGGCGCGCGAGATCATCGCGGGCGGCAACTGGCGCAACCTGCCGGTGGTGGGGCTGGTGTCTGTTCTGCTCGCCGGCAATGTCGCTTTTCATATCGAGGCGCATGACCAGGGCGTGGCCGACGTCAGCATCCGCGTCGGCATCGGTGTGGTCATGCTGCTGATCGCGCTGATCGGCGGCCGCATCATTCCGAGCTTCACCCGCAACTGGCTGGTCAAGTTCAATCCCGGCCGTCTGCCGGTGCCGTTCGGACGCTTCGACGGCGCAGTGATCGGATTGAGCGCGCTCGCGCTCATCTCGTGGGTTGTGGCACCGTTGAATGTCGTCACCGGTGTTCTGATGGCGCTGGTCGGCGGGCTGCATCTGGTGCGGCTTGCGCGCTGGGCCGGCGATCGCACTTTCCGCGAGCGGCTGCTGGTGATCCTGCATGTCGGCTACGTCTTCGTGCCGTTCGGCTTCATCCTGCACGCCCTGGCGGTTCTCGGAACGCTGCCGCCAAGCGCCGGCATCCACGCCTGGATGACGGGTGCGGCGGGAACCATGACGCTCGCTGTGATGACCCGCGCGAGCCTCGGCCATACCGGACAGGCGTTGACGGCTTCGCCGGCGATTCAGGGAATCTATGCTGCGATCATCATAGCGGCTCTGGCCCGGGTCGCTGCCGTGGTGCTTCCCGCGCAGAGCGATGTGTTGCTGCACATCGCCGCCTGCGGCTGGCTCGTCGCGTTCCTTGGATTTGCCGTTGCGTTCGGCCCGCTGCTGGCCGGCAGCCGGCGGCGCGCCCTCGCCACGATGGGCGTGCCCGCGCCGGCGCGCTGAAATCAAGCTGCGGTCGCCGAGGGCGCATCGGGCGGCGCTGCCTGTGGTCGCACGCCCTTGCGCCAGTCGGTGATGGTGCAGCCGAAGCGGCCGCGGAACCAGCGGGCCATGGCGCTCTGCGCGGAGAAACCAAGCTGCACCGCGATGTCGGCCAGCGGTCGGCCGGGGTCGTCGATCAGCTGGGTCGCGAGGGCCGCGCGTTGCGCATCGAGGATGGAAGAGAAGCTGGTGCCTGAAGCGGCGAGGTGGCGGTGGATGGTGCGTCGGGTGCAGGCGAGATGCTCGGCGACGCGCTCCACCGTGCAGTCGCCGCCGGCGAGCAGGGTGCGCACGACCTCGTCGACCTTCCCCTCCCAACTCGCGGGGCGTGTCTCGATCGCCTCGATCCGCTTGCGCAGATAAGTCGCGATCAGCGGATGGGCGCTCGGAATCCGGCGCGCCATGTCGTGCGCGGACAGCAGGATCGCATTGTCCTCCGCGTTGAAGGTGACGCGGCAGCCGAAGAAGTCGCGATAGCGCTTGCGATCGTGTGGCGGCCGATAGTGCAGATGGACCTCCTGCGGCCGCCAGTCGTGCCCGTACAGCGACTGGATGATGCGGTGGACGCTGCCGAGTGCCAGGTCGATCGACTGACGCGGCGCGCTCGGCCGACGGCCGCGTAAGTGCAGCGTGACGGTCACGGTCTGCTTGCCGCGCGCAACGTCCAGCCGCATGCCGTCATGATGGACATGGATGAAGCGCGAGAACGCTTCGATCGCCTCGCCGACGGTCGCCTGTTCGCGCACGATCAGGCCGACCGCGCCGAAATTGGTCAGGCCGCCGCGCTCGGCGAGACGCAAGCCGAAATCTTCGGCGCCGGACGCCGCTGCCGACAATTCGAGCAGACGGCGCAGGCCGGCGACGGCAATCGGGGTGTCTGGCTTGTCGAGGCAGGCCAGCGGCAGCCTGGCCTTGCGCATCATCTGTCTGGGATCGAGCCCGACCGACCGGGCAACTTCCGGGTAATAGCTCAAGCCTGCGCTGCGAACGAGGTCGGTCATGCGAACCGTTCCTGCCAGCCATTCCCGCAGATGTCCCGAAAGGTAAAGTTTCTGTCCCGATCCGTCAAATCCAGGAACCAGCCGGAACGTACATAAGGGAAACCGAAGCACTGGCGTGAATGCCGTGCTCATGACGGCGCAGCTGGGCGATGGGGCCCGCTGCCGTCTCGGGCCATTTTGACAAGACATTGCTGGATCGGATTATGCCGGGAAACATGCTTTCCAAGGGTGAGGTATTCGTCATCGACACCGACGCTGCCTCCCGCGAACAACTTTCGACTGCGCTCCAACAGAGCGCGTATGATGTGATCTGTTTCGCTGACGGTGCGTCTCTGTTGTCCGAGGCAAGGGCGCGGATGCCGGCTTGCGTGCTGATGGAGCTGCCGCCCGATCGCTCCGGCCTCGACATGCTCAGGCGGTTGCGTGAGGAAAACTGCATGGCACCGGTGCTGGTGACCTCGGCGAATGGCAGCATCGCCATGGCAGTCGACGCCATCAAGAGCGGTGCGGCCGATTTCATCGAGAAGCCGTTCCGCACCCATGACATCGTCGATCGGATCGATGCCGCCATCGACGAATTCACGCAACCCGGCGCGAGCCGGCAACGCTGGCTGCCCGGCCGCGAGCCGCTGACAGCGCGCGAAGTCGACGTGCTCGAGCACCTTGCCGCCGGCCTGACCAACAAGGAGATCGCCCGCCGCATGCATCTGAGCGCGCGGACGGTTGAGGGCTACCGCGCCGGCATCCTGAAGAAGGCTGGCGCGAAGAACGTGACCGATCTGCTCCGGCGCATCTTCGGCCAGGGCTCGCCGACCCAGGCCTGAGACTGCCGCGGGACCGCGTTCCACAGCCTTGGTGCCGCCGCAGCGGCGCCCCAAGGAAACCCCAATCGAACCAGTTCCTTCCCTGCCGCGTCCAACCAAGTTGGCGAGGCATTTGATCGCGTGCGTCCGGCTGGCGGCGCGGCGAGCTGGCAGGAGGGACTTTATGCGCATCACCGCAAGATGTTTGGCGACAACGAGCCTGGTTCTGGTGACCATGGCGACGGCATCGCCGTCATGGGCCGCCGAATTGGACACCAGTTCGGCCATCGACACCGTCACCGTCTATCCCGATGGCGCCACCGTTACCCGCATCATCACGGTCGACCTGCCATCCGGGGACTCGACGCTGGTCGCCAGGGACTTTCCGCTGGCCCTCGATACGTCCTCCATCCGGGTCGAGGGTGAAGGCGGAGCCAAACTCACCATCGGCACGATCGATGCGGGGCCGCCTCGTGCGGCGCCGGTCAATCTGCCCGAGCTGGAAAAGCGGCTCGAAGCCCTGAACGACCAGCGCGCCGACCTGCAAGGCGCGATCGACTCGGCCAATGCCCGCCGCAAGTTCGCGGAGCACTTTGCAGAAGCGTCTCCCGTCGGCATCGGCGAGAAGGGCGAGGCCCGTCCGATCGCCGAATGGCGCGCGGCCTTTGCGGCGGTCGGTGAGGAAATTGCGAGCGCCGATACGGCCATCCGTGACGCGACGCGCAAATTGCGCGAGATCGATCGTCAGATCGCTCAGCTCGAGGCCGAGCGCAAGGCCAAGCCGGCGAGCAAGCTGGAGGTTCGCATGGACATTGCCGCGCCGGCCGCGACCAAGGCGACGTTGCGGGTCACTTACAATGTGCGCAATGCGCGCTGGCTGCCGCTCTATGACGCCCGGCTGGACACCGGCGCCAAGGACCGCAAGCCGCAACTGGAGCTGGTCCGTCGCGCCGAGATCACGCAATCGACCGGGGAGGACTGGTCCAACGTCACGCTCGGCGTCTCCACGGTTCGCATCAGTCGCGGCGGCAGCGCGCCGGAGCTCGGCTCACTCGTCGCGCAATATCCGCAGGTGCCGAAGCCGCTGGCGCTCGGCACGGCCTCGGATCTGGCGCGGCCTGCGCCGATGGCACGCCAAGCGATGCCCAAGGTTGCGGAAGCGGCCGAACCGCGCGAACGCGCCGACGAACAGCAGGCAATTGCCGAGATCGGCGACTTCCAGGCCACCTTCAAAATTCCCGGCCGCGTCAGCCTCGGCGCCGCCGAGGGCGCCAAGAGCCTGCGCATCGCGGCGATGACCGTGCCCGCCGACCTGGCTGTCCGCGCCGCGCCGGTGATCGACCCGACCGCTTTCCTCGAAGCCAGCTTCAAGCAGACGGATGACACGACCCTGCTGCCCGGCAAGGTCGCGATCTATCGCGACGGCGTCTTTGTCGGTCGCGGCAAGATCTCGGCTTCCGCCAAGGACGACATCGTGCGGCTCGGCTTCGGCGCCGACGACAAGGTTCGGATCGAGCGCGCTGTGCTCAAGCGCAACGAGGGCTCTGCCGGCCTGCTGGTCACGACGTCGAAGACCGACGAGCGTTCGTTCAAGACCACCATCCGCAACGGTCACGACTTCCCGATCAAGGTTGCGATCGAAGATCAGTTGCCGGTCAGCGAGAGCGAGGACATCGTGGTCGAGATGCTGCCCGCGACCACACCGCCCACGGCAAAAGATATCCGTGACAAGCGTGGCGTGCTGGAATGGTCGTTCGACGCCAAGCCGGGCGAGGTCAAGGATATCAACTTCGCCTGGCGCGTCCGCTGGCCAAAGGACAAGAGCATGGTGATCGCTCCGGCGGGGTAGGCGGCGCCCTTCACCTCTCCCGGAGGGAGAGGTCGGAACGCATCGAAGATGCGTTCCGGGTGAGGGGTTACGCCTTCACTTAATGCTGCGGCCCCTCACCCGGATTGCTGCGCAATCCGACCTCTCCCCGCCGGGGAGAGGTGAGGAGCACCGCCTGCATCGATTGCGGCAGCACATAGGGCACGCCGCCGTCATCCCGATGCACCACGGCGTCGATCTCGAAGATGTCGCGGATGGTCTCGCGGGTGATCACATCGGCGCGCGAGCCATCAGCGGCGAGCCTGCCGCCGTTCAATACCACGAGCCGGTCGGCAAAACGGATGGCGAGATTGAGGTCGTGCAGGATCGCGATCACGGCCGTGCCGCCGCCGGCGCGGCGGCGCGCCGCCTCGACGAGATCGATCTGGTGACGCAGATCGAGGCTCGAGGTCGGCTCGTCCAGCAACAGAAGTCCCGGGCCATGCTCGGCCTCGCCGCAGGCGAGCTGCACCAGGACACGGGCGAAATGGGCGCGCTGCTGCTCGCCGCCCGATAGCGTCGGCAATTGCCGTTCGCGGAAATGTGCAAGGCCGACCTCGTCCAGGGCAGCGTCGACGAGCAAGCCTGCTTCACGCGCGCTGCGCTCGCCGGCGCCCATCAGCACGATCTCCTCGACGGTGAAGGGGAAGGTGACGTTGATGTGCTGGGACAGCATCGCGCGGCGCGCGGCGAGCTCGCGCGGCGTGAAGCTGCGGATGTCGCGCTGCTTCAGGCGCACCTCGCCTGCGTTCGGCCGGAGATCGCCGGAGAGCAGCCGCAGCAGCGTCGATTTGCCGGCGCCGTTCGGACCGATGATGGCGACCATCTCGCCGGCCGCAGCCGTCAGGCCGACGCCATCGAGCAGCGTCGCGCGGCCGGCGCGCTTGCTGAGGGATCGCGCCTCGATCACGGCACTCATAGCGAGGCGAGCCCGCGCTGCCGCAGCAGGATGAAGAGGAAGACCGGCGCGCCGACCGCCGCGGTCAGAATGCCGATCGGCATCTCCGCCGGGGCCACGATGGTGCGCGCCAGCGTGTCGGCGCCGACCATCAGGATCGCGCCGAGCAGGACCGAAGCCGGCAATAGCAGCCGATGTGTCGGTCCAATGACGAGCCGGAGCAGATGCGGCACGACGATGCCGACGAAGCCGATGACGCCGCTGATCGACACCGCGACGCCGGTCATGGCGGAGACCATGACGATCGAGATCCGCTTGAGACGCTCGACGTCGACCCCACTGTGAAAGGCATCGGCCTCGCCGAGCACCAGGAGATCGAGACCGCGTGCGACGAAGGCGCAGGCGGTAAGCCCGATGACGAGGATCGGCGCGAGCACGGCGGCCTTGGTCCAGGTCGCCCCGCTCATCGAGCCCAGCAGCCAGAACGTGATGTCGCGGAGCTGGCGGTCATCGGCGACGAAGACCAGCAGCCCGATGCCGGCATTGGCGATGGCGGTGATGGCGACGCCGGCAAGCAGGAAGATCGCGATCGAGGTGCGGCCCGATCGGCTCGAGATGCCGTAGAGGATGACGGTCGTGGCCAGGGATCCGGCGAATGCCGCGAGCGGCAACAGCTCGGTCTGGAGAAAGCGCAGCGTCTCGCCGAAGCGCGAATCGGTGAAGACGATCGCGCTTGCGGCTGCGAGCGCGCCGCCGCTGGAGACGCCGACCAGCGCGGGATCAGCCAGCGGGTTGCGAAACAGTCCTTGCATGATCGCGCCGGCCGCGGCGAGCAGGCCGCCGACCATGGCGGTCGCCGCGATCCGGGGGATGCGGATCGACCACAGCACGAGCTGGTCGCGGGCCGTCATGGCCGTGCTCTCGCCTGATAGCCCGAGCGCGGCAGGCAGGCGGGAGAGGGGGATGCCGGCGGCGCCGAGGGTCAGCGCCACGATCGCGGTGAGCACGAGCACCGCGATCAGGAGCGGGATCGCGAGCGATGCGGACCGTCGTCTGGCGCTGGCGCGTCGTTCCGGGCTGCGCGCTTCAGTCCCGATCGCCACGCTCATTGCCGGCAATTCGCCGCCGACAGTGCCGACGTGAATGCATCGCCCGGTGCGGCCAAGGCCGGATAGAGTTTTACGGAGAGATCGCGCGCCGCTGCCGCCGTCCGGGGGCCGAAGCCGAGTAGATAGAGCCCATCCATGGTGATGAAGCTCTTGTTGGCCGCGACCGGCGTCAGCGCAAAGCCGGGATGGGCATAGATCGCGTCGGCCTGGAGCGAGTCCTTGCCGCGTTCGATCGACAGCGCGAATTCGGGTCTTGCCGCCGCGATCGCCTCGTCGCCGATGATCTTGTAGCCGTCGAAATCGTCGACGGCGTTGGCGGCGCCGGCGAGCTGGATGATTTCGTCGGCCGCCGTCTTGCGGCCGGCCACCATGGCCCGCCCATTCTGGAGCGACATCACGAACATCACGCGCACCGGCTTGGTCACCTTGGCGCGCAGCGCGCGAAGCTGCGCAAGATCGGCACCGACCGCGGCGCTCAGGCACGCGGCGCGTGCGTCGACGCCCATGGCATGGCCGACCAGTCTTATCTTCTCGATCAGGCCATCCTCGGAGAAGGTGTCAGGCACCAGCACCATCGGCACTTTCGCCGTTTCCAGGATCTCCAATGTCTCGCGCGGACCCGAGCCCTGGATCGCCAGGATCAAAGTGGGATTGAGGCCCAGCACGCCTTCGGCGGAGATCTGGCGCATGTAGCCGACATTGGGTTTGTCGTGCAGCGCCGCCGCTGGATAAAGGCTGGTGGTGTCGACGCCGACCAGCCGGTTCTCGAGCCCGAGCGCATAGAGGATCTCGGTGATGGCGCCGCCGATCGAGACCGTGCGTGCGAAATCGGTCACGGCGACGTCGCGATTACGCGCGTCATGCACTGTGATGCCGGCGGCGTGCGCGGCCGACCCGAGCGCGATTCCGCTGGAGAGCAAGAGGTTGGCGAGGGTGCGACAAAATGTCATTGCGGATTACTTCGTCAAGATCAGCTTGTTCTGCGAGGTCAGGCGAAGCCGGTAACTGTCCCCGCCATGCGCGATGATGATCTCGCGGGCGGCCGCGAACAGCTCGCGGCTGTCGATCTGGCTCCCACGCATGGTCAGGGTTCTCGTTGTCGCAGAAGAGCTTCCTGCTGTCTCAGCCGCGCTGCCATCGTTGTCTACGGACGTTGCTGACATGTGAAGTGTGATGCTTTCGAGACCGTGGAGTGCAGCTAGTTTGTATAGGCGGCGCGGAGCGCATTCCAACGGCAGCAATTTACAATCGATATAAACTGCAACCTGATGTCATTGACCGTCAGAGTGTTGCCACGTAACCAATTATGGCGACGGGGAACATGCCCGCGCCTTGAGAAAATTAGCCAGCCAGCCGTTCGCGTTGCGAACGCACGCCAGCCAGAAGACGCCAAATCTAAAAGTGAAATGCAGGCTGGGGCTAATATGGCTGACGGGGCTAGGTATTCGCGCGCCCTGATTTTGGGCGCGTCGGTGGTTTCAATCGCGGCAATGATGACGGAGAGCGGTCTTGCACAGACCGCGGAGCCGCAAGCCCACCGCGCGCCGGCGGAACGGCCGAAGCAGGCGAAGCGGAAGCCGGCCAAGCCGCAAGTCGATCAGCAACAGGCCAGCGCCGGCGTCCGGGATGCGCACGCGCAGGTGGTTGTCGGCGTCCAGGCGCTCGATACGATCACGGCTGCCGCCACGAAGACCAAGGAGCGCGCGATCGACTCACTCGCGCCCGTCAGCTCCATTTCGCTCGACCAGATCCAAGGGCTTCAGCCCAACCGGTTGTCAGGTATCTTCTATGCCGTGCCCGGCGTGTCGTTCCAGGAGCGCGGCGACGATCCTGCCACCGTTATCAACGTCCGCGGCTTGCAGGATTTCGGTCGCGTCGCGGTCGTCGTCGACGGTGCGCGGCAGAACTACCAGCGCACCGGTCACAACGCCAATGGCTCGTTCTTCCTCGATCCTGAATTGATCGGCGGCGTCGATGTCGTGCGCGGTCCGACCGCCAACATCTACGGTTCAGGCGCGATCGGCGGCCTCGTCTCGTTCCGCACCAAGGACATCAACGACGTGCTGCGCCCCGGCGAGCGCTGGGGTGTCGATCTCTCCGGCTCCTACGGCACGAACAACAATCGTGGTCTCGGCTCGGTGTTCGGCGGCGTCCGCGCCACGCCCGACGTCGATATCTTCGGCGGCGCGGTCTACCGCACGCAAGGCAATTACAAGGACGGCAACGGCACCGAGATCGGCAACACCGGCAATCAGGTCGCGGCCGGACTGATGAAGCTCACGGTGCGGCCGGCCCTCGGTCACGAGGTCAAGCTCGGCGCCGTCTTCCAGGACTACCAATACGATATCGGTCAGTTCAACCGCGGCCCGGTGGCAACAGCGGCACAGCGCGCGCTCTATCAGGGCTCGTCGGTCTATGCCTCCGACGCCAAGAATTACACCGGCACCATCACCTGGAACTACTCGCTGCCGAGCGACAATCTGTTCGACTGGCACATGTCGATCTACGGCAATCGTGTCGACAACGACCAGACCAAGACCTATCACTATTCAACCGGAGGCGCGGCCTATTGCGGCGCGGGCAATTTCGGCAACAACATTTCGGGCTGTGTCGGCGACAAGCGTGGCTATGTGCTCGACACAATCGGTATCGATGCCAACAACACCACCCGCTTCAATGTCGGCGACTGGCGTAACGCGCTGACCTGGGGTGTCGACGCGTTCCAGGACGATGTGAGGACGACCGACAGCCGCGGCAACTCCAACATCACCACGCCGAGCGGCATCCGCACGGTATCGGGCGGCTTTCTTCAGTTGAAGCAGAACTACAGTACCTGGTTCGAGGCGGTGAGCGCGATCCGCTATGACCGCTACGATCTGGACTCCGGTAATACCCACGCCGGCGGCGACCGCTTCTCGCCAAAGATCACCCTTGGCGTGACGCCCGTCCCGGGCTTCCAGCCCTATGTCAGCTATGCCGAAGGCTATCGCGCACCGTCCATCACCGAGACGGTAATCTCAGGTGCGCATGCGACCGGCGGCGGACCGGCCTTTTTCCCATGTCCCGACGGCACGGTCGGCCTGTTCTGCTTCCTGCCCAACCCGAACCTTCGCCCCGAAGTCGGCAAGAACAAGGAAGTCGGCTTCAACCTGAAATACGACAACATCTTCAGCGCCAACGACTCCTTCCGCGGCAAGATCAATCTCTTCCGCAACGACGTCAGCGACTACATCGACCTCGTTGCTTCGGCGCCGGTCCCGGTGCCACCGTTCGGCTCGTTCAGTCAGTTCTACCAGTACCAGAACATCGCCAATGCCCGGATCCAGGGCTTCGAGGCGGAAACGATGTACGATGCCGGAGACTGGTTCATCGGCGTCGCCGGTCATTACATCCAGGGCAAGAACGTCGCCACCAATATCGGCCTCGCAACCATCACCCCGCGCAAGGTCGTTACGACCGGCGGCGTCCGCCTGCTCGACCGCACGCTGATCCTGTCGGCGCAGTGGGCCTCGTTCGGCGCCAACAACGATGTACCCGCCAACTATCTTCCTGCGACCGGCTACGAGCTGGTCAATTTGTACATGACCTACAACGCGACCAGGGACATCGTGTTCACCGCCTCGATCGACAACCTCCTGAACCAGTACTACCGGCCTTACGCCATTCCGGGCAGCTCGACCGATGGCACGTCGCAGAACGACGTGCTTTGGTCAGCCCCGGGAGCGGGCAGGGTCTACAAGGCCGGCATGAAAATCCACTTTGGAGGTGCGTAAGCCGACAGGGCCTTAACCCCATCATCTCCGCCGGGCCGCGCTGATGCTCCAGCGCGGCTTCGGCGCGTTTCGTTTTGATCAGAAGGAGTGACTTTCATGTTCATCGCAATGAATCGTTTTCAGGTGAAGCTCGGCTCGGAAGCCGCGTTCGAGACCGTCTGGGCTACGCGCGAATCCTATCTCGGCAGCATGGCCGGCTTCGTCGAGTTCCACCTGCTCAAGGGGCCGGTGCTCGAGGACCACACGCTGTATTCCTCCCACACCGTGTGGGTCGACAAGGCGGCCTTCGAGGCGTGGACGCGCTCGGACGAATTCCGCCGCGCTCATGCGCGCGCCGACAACAAGACCGGGGAGAGCCTCTATCTCGGCCATCCCAAGTTCGAAGGATTCGACGTCATCATGACCGAGCGCAAGGCGAACGCGGCCGCCTGAGGCGGCCAGCTTGATGAGGAGCCGGACATGCTGAGTACTGATCTCGCCGATCTCAAGGCCTATATGGCCGACAATCCCGGCGCGGTGATCGAGGACGTCGCGCGCGAGCGCAAGGTCACCCCGCGCGCGGTGATCGAAGCGCTGCCGTCGTCGATGGTGCGTGTGGGCGGCGGCGAGCATTTCGCCCCGGCCATGCAGGACATCGCGGAATGGGGCGAGGTCACGCTGATCGTGCACACGGACGATGCGATCTTCGAGTTCACCGGCGCCGTTCCCGCGGGCGAGATCGGCCGCGGCTATTTCAACCTGATGCAGCCGAAGGGGCTGCACGGCCATCTCCGCCACGAGCGCTGTGCGGCCGTTGCCTTTGTCGAGCGGCCCTTCATGGGCAAGACTTCGGCGTTCGTCGCGTTCGTGAACGCCGACGGCGGCATCATGTTCAAGGTCTTCGTCGGCCGCGACGAGACCCGGGCGCTGCGGGCGGATCAGCTGGTGCGGTTTCGGCAGCTTGCGGACCGGATCGTGCCCGCGCCCGCGGCATAACTTGCTTCACTCTGTCGGGAGATCAGGATGCAGAGCAATTTTGGGCTTCGGCATGTGATCCTAACAATCGCGCTGGCGCTCGCGTCGACGCCGGCCCTTGCGATAGACGAGGCCCTGCTGCCGCGCAATCTGTCGCCCTGGGGCATGTTCGTCAGCGCCGACATCATCGTGAAGACGGTGATGGTGGGGCTCGCCGTCGCTTCGCTGGTGACCTGGACGGTGTGGCTCGCCAAGACCATCGAGCTGCGCCGCAAGGGCGCGCTCGCCTTGCAGCGGACGCGCGCGCTCGAAGGCAATATGACGCTGGCGGAGGCATCCGCACGCGCCGGCGACGGGCACGACGCCGTCGCCCAGCTCATCCAGTCCTGCGCCAGGGAGGCCGAGCTCTCCGGCGGCGTGCTCGACGAAGGCCTGCAGGAGCGGGTGGCGCTGCGGCTGGAGCGGGTCGAGGCGGCGATGTCACGGCAGATCGCGCGCGGCACCGGCGTGCTCGCGACCATCGGCGCCATTGCGCCGTTCGTCGGTCTGTTCGGCACGGTCTGGGGCATCATGAATTCCTTCATCGGCATCTCCGAGAGCCACACCACCAGCCTCGCGGTGGTCGCACCCGGCATCGCCGAGGCGCTGCTCGCCACCGCGCTCGGTCTCGTCGCGGCGATCCCGGCGGTCGTGATCTACAATCATCTCGTCCGCGGCATCGCCAATTACCGTGCGCTGCTCGGCGACGCCTCGGCTCAGCTCATGTTGCTGGTAAGCCGCCAGCGCGACCACAGGGAATTCCGCTTGGCGCGGGCGGCGGAGTAGAGCCATGGCCGCAAAGCTCGGCGCATCGAAGCTCGGCTCGCGCTCGGGATCGCCGCTCAGGCGCGGCGACCCGGATGATCTCGACGTCACCCACGAGATCAACGTCACGCCGTTCATCGACGTGATGCTGGTGTTGCTGATCATCTTCATGGTGGCGGCTCCACTGGCCACCGTCGATATCGGCGTCGAGCTGCCGGCGACTGCGGCCGAGCCGGCGCCGCGGCCGGACAAGCCGGTGTTCGTCACCGTCAAGCCGGATCTTTCGATCGCTGTTGGTGAGGAGCTCGTCTCGCGCGATGCGCTCGGCACTTCGCTCGCTGCCGCCACCAGGGGCCGCAAGGACGAACGTATTTATCTGCGCGCCGACAAGGCCGTCTCCTATGGCGACCTGATGGAGGTGATGAACAGCTTGCGCAATGCCGGCTATCTCAAGGTCGCTCTCGTCGGCCTCGACGGACGCAGCTGATGGCCGCCGCGAACGCGTTTGCCCTGCACGAGCCGCTCGGCGAGCGAGAGGGCGCGCGCTGGGGCCTGTCGGCGGCGGTGATCGTGGCGTTGCATATTGCTTCCGCGCTGCTTGCGATGAGCTGGCTGAAGCACGTGCCGGACGAGGGTGTCAACATGCCGGCCATCCTCATCGACATGAAGCCGGAGACATCGGCGCCGCAATCGACGCCGCTCGATATGGCGCCGGGACCGGTGATGCAGCAGGCGGATCCCTCGCCGCCGGAGCCGGTGCAACAGCAGGCCGTCGAAGAAATGATTCCGCCGACGCCGCCGCAGGAAAGGCCGGACGTGGTTGCGCCGCCGGAGCAGAAGCTCGAGCCAGTTCCGCCGAAGCCCGAGCCCGCGAAAGTTGTGCCCGTTGAGAAGCCGACGCCGGCCAAGCCCAAGGTGGTGCGCCCCGATGCCCGGAAGCCGTCGGAGGCGCCGCCCGCGCCGCGCACCAGCGCACCGCCACGCGTTGAGCGTGAGGCGCCGGCGGCGTCAGCCATGAGTGCGGGCGCTCTTGCGTCTCTGGTTGCGGCTTATAATCAGCGCGTTCGAGCGCACCTCATGCGCTTTCATTCCTATCCCTCGGGCGGTAACGATCAGCGCGGACTGGTCCGGGTGAAATTCACGATCGGCCGCAACGGCCAGATCATGTCCAGCCGCATCAGCCCGTCCGGCGTTGCCGCGTTCGACGCGAAGGCGCTGTCGATGATCCGCCAGGCCGCGCCGTTCCCGCCGATCCCGCCGGAGATCAAGAACAGCTCGATGGACTTCACTATTCCCGTGGACTTTACGGTGCAGTGAGGCTGCTCTCGCCTCGCATCATCCTCTTTGTCATGCTCCCTCGAAAGCGGGCATCCAGTACTCCGCGGCCTTGCACGTGACGCGGACGCCGCGGCGTACTGGATCACCGGTCGAGCTGGACGACGACCATGTCGAGAGAGCCTCGCCTTACTTCGCCTTCAGGAACTCCGCGACTTCGAGCAGCATGAACTCGTTGTCGTCGGCCTTGTTGGGATCGCGGCTGGAAGAGAACGGCAGATTGTTGTCGTTGCCGACGATGATGTGGGTGTCGTCGACGCGATCGACGTTCTCGATGGTGAAGAACGGGAAGGTGTAGACGCCGTCGTTGAGCGGCTTCTTCGCCTTCTTGTCGGGATCGCTGATCTTCATCAGGTCGATATAGCCGATCTTGCGCACGGGCTTGCCGACATTGGCCTCCATGAGCTCGATCTTGTAGATGCGCTTGAATTTGGCGAGATCCGGGAAGCAGTTCTCGCCCCGGGTGCCTTGCGGGCAGGACTTGTCGGCCGTGCCTTCGCCATTGTCGCGCTCGATGATGAGGCCGGAGGCCTGATCGATCATGTTGAAATCGCCGATGGCGTTGCCATTCTGCTCGAACACATATTGCCAGTAGCGGCCGGTGAATTTCTCTGCGGCGACGTCGAATTCGAGGATGCGGGAAGCTTCCTTGCCGTCGACCTTCTCCCAATCCTTCTTCTCGGCGTCCCACAGCGGTCCTTCGAGCAGGCCGTAAATGAACTTGCCGTCCTTGGACGATGCAAATCCCTCATAGCCCTTGGAGCGGCGGAGGTTGACGTTGGTATAGGTCGCGCCCGGCGCGCCCGGCGTCGCCACGGCCCAATTGTCCGGCGAACGCACCGGCTTGCCGTCCGCGACCGTATCGAACACGCCGAGGATCTTGCCTGATTTGTCCGCCTTCAGGATGTAGGGGCCGAACTCGTCGCCGATCCAGAAGGTATCGCCGATGATCTGGAAACCTTCGGTGTCGAAGTCGGAGCCGGTGAGATAGCGCTTCTGCGTGTCTTCGTGCACGATGCGGAACGGCACCTTTTTGTCGGGATCGTGCAGGAAGATGGTCTCCAGCCGCTCGATCTTGCCGCTGGCCCAGTCCATCTTGTGGCGGTTGAGGTACAGCATCGAATCCGGCGAGTTGGCACGCGCGCCCATGCCGTTGTCGGTGATGACCCAGAAACTGCCGTCGAGCATGGTCTTGATGCCGGAATGACCCTGCAGCGGCTGGCCCTTGAACGGAAGCGACACGCCGGTCGGACGTTCATAGGATTTGCCCATCACCGTGCCGAGCGCATCGACGCGCTTGCCGGTGGTGTATTTGCCCGACGTCTTGAGATCGGCGGGGGCATCGGCGGGCGCGTCGATGAACGTGGCGGCCGGCATCACCACGTGGCCGGCGAGCTTGGCCGGGAATTCGCCTTCGCTCTGCGCGAGCGCCGTGCTCGCGGTGAGAATGATCGTTGCGACGGTGCTGAGAAAAGTCGCGCGCATGTGCGTCTCCTGTTGGCGGACGCACGCGTTATGCGGATCGCGTGTTGCAGTATTGTGAAACCGGGCCAAACGCCGCAGCCGCGATCTATTCCTTTACCGCGCCGGTCAGCGAGGACACGTAATAATCCACGAACAGCGAATAGAAGATCGCAACCGGCAGCGATCCCAGCAGCGATCCCGCCATCAGCGCGCCCCACTGGTAGACGTCGCCGGTGACGAGCTCGGTCAGGATCGCGACCGGCACGGTCTTGTTGGCGCCGCTCTGGATGAAGGCGAGCGCATAGATGAACTCGTTCCAGGACAGCGTGAAGGAGAAGATGCCGGCCGAGATCAGCCCGGGCACGGCCAGTGGCAGCGTGATCCGGCGCAGGATCTGCAGGCGCGTCGCGCCATCGACCAGCGCGCATTCCTCGAGCTCGTAGGGGATCGACTTGAAATAGCCGATCAGGAGCCAGGTGCAGAACGGCACCAGGAAGGTCGGATAGACCAGGATCAGGGCAAGCGGCGAGTCGAACAGGCCGAACTGCACCACGACGGTGGCGAGCGGGATGAACAGGATCGACGGCGGCACGAGATAGGCGAGATAAATTCCGAGGCCGACATAGGGGCTGCCGCGGAAGCGCAGGCGCTCGATCGCATAGGCGGCGAGCGTAGACGCGATCAAGGACAGCGTGGTCGAACCGATCGCGACCAGCATCGTCGTCTTCAGCCAGCGTGGATAGGCGGTGTCGAACAACAGGTGCTTGATATGGGCGAGCGTCGGCGAGGAGATCCAGAACGGGTTGTGATCCCGGTAGTTCATCAGCTCCGCGTTCGGCTTGAACGAGGTGATCGCCATCCAGTAGAACGGAAACAGCAGGATCAGCACGAAGCAGCCGAGCGGCAGGTAGATCATCATCAGCCGCCGCAGCCCGGAATCCCAGGCCATCGTGTCGGGTGCGGCCTTGGCGTCCGCGACGGCCGGTTGCGCGGCGGTATCAGTCATTGGCCTCTCCCTGCTGCCATTTGCGGCGCGCCAGGCCGAAATAAGAGAACAGCGTCGCGAACACCAGGAACGGGATCATCGACACCGCGATCGCCGCGCCTTCGCCGAGCTCACCGCCGGCGATGCCGCGCTGGAAGGCCAGGGTCGCGAGCAGATGCGTCGAGTTGACCGGTCCGCCGCGGGTGATGGCGTAGACCAGCTGGAAGTCGGTGAAGGTGAAGATGATCGAGAAGGTCATGACGATGGCGAGGATCGGCATCATCATCGGGAAGGTGATGTAGCGGAAGCGCTGCCAGGCGCTGGCCCCGTCCAGCATCGCGGCCTCGTAGAGCGAGGGCGAGATGGTCTGCAGGCCCGCCAGCAGCGAGATCGCGACGAAGGGAATTCCGCGCCAGATGTTGGCGGCGATCAGCGAGAAGCGCGCCGGCCATGGCGAGCCGAGGAAGTCGATATTGCTCGATCGCCAATGCAGCACGTCGACGAGGAGATAGGAGATGATCGAGAACTGCGGATCGTAGATCCACCAGAACGCCAGCGCCGAGAGCACGGTCGGCACGATCCAGGGCAGCAGGATGATCGCTCGCAAGACGCTCTTGAACGGAAAATGATTGTTGAGCAGCAGCGCGAGCCAGAAGCCGAGCGCGAACTTCCCGAAGGTCGCGATCCCCGTATAGACCACGCTGTAGAACACCGCGTTCCACCACAGCGGGTCGGTGAGCAGATACTGGAAGTTCTCGAAGCCGACGAAGATGCCGCGCCGGCCGATCGTGGTGTCGGTGAAGGCCAGCCAGATGCCGAGGCCGAGTGGATAGGTCAGGAACACCGAGAGCAGCCCGATCGCGGGCGCCAGGCACATCACGATGAGGAACGGCTTGTAGTCGAACAGCCGCACCAGCCAGGACGGCTGCCGGTGCGCCAGCGTATGGGAGGAGAGGGTAGTCACGGACATCAGGTCGTTGTCCTGTCGTTGAAGGTCACTCCACCGTCATTGCGAGGAGCTCGCGACAAAATTGCGTAGCAATTTTGCGCTGAAGCGATGAAGCAATCCAGACTGCAACTGCGGAGACAGACTGGATTGCTTCGGTTCGCTCGCAATGACGGCTGCGCTGTCAGTCCTTACCGCTGCCGCCGGAAGTACCGCTTGCAGCGTTGCTCGGCTTCCGCTGCGGCGGCTTCCGGCGTGGCCGCGCCGGTCGCGACGGATGCGCACATCTGAATCAGCACGTAGTCGGCGCTGACCGCTCCGGTCGCCGTCGAGATCGGGCCTTTGTAGCCGTCATAGTAAGTGCTGTTCATTGTGTTCTTGAACAGCTGCACCTTGGGATCCTGCGACCACACGGCGGCCTCGGCATAGGCGGCCAGCGGCTGGGACCAGTAACCGGAATTGGCGTTGAGCCACGGCTCGTATTGGTCCTTTTCCAGCATGTATTGCAGGAAGGCCTTCGCGGCGTTCGGATATGGGCTGTGCTTGAACACCATCGCGTTCAGCGTCAGGCCCGCCATCGGAGAGACCTTGGCGAGGCCCTTGGGCAGCAGCTGATGCTCGCTGTCCTCGGCGATCGCCTTGGTCGCCGGGTCGTTCTTCAGCGAGAAGTACAGCGAGACGCCGTTGGCGGTCAGCGAGATCTCCTGCGAGGAATAGGCGCGGTTGTTGCTGACGTCGTTCCACGATGGCGTGCCGGCGATGAAGGTCGGATAGAGCTCCTTGACCCAGTTCAGCGCGGCGATCGTCTCCTTGCTATTGATGACGACATTGCCTTCCTCGTCGAGCAGTGCAGCGTTGTGCGACCACAGCGCCCAGTTGGCGAAGCCGTTGCCGTCGCCCTTGGCGTTGCCGAGCGCGAAGCCGGCCGGCTTGCCGGCCTTGTGCAGCTTGCGGCAGAGATCGACGACGCCCGCATGATCCTCCGGTACCTTGTCGAAGCCGACCGATTGCAGGATCGACTTGCGGTAGATCAGGGGACCGGCGGTGGCGCCAAACGGCAGGCCGATCCAGGACTCGCTCTTGCTCTTCTTGCCGTATTTCTGCGCCAGCGGCAGCCATCCGCCATAACGCTTGCCGAGATAGTCGGCGACGTCGGTCAGCTCGATCAGCTTGTCGACATAGATGTGCGGTGCATCGGAGAAGCCGATGATGATATCGGGACCGGCGCCGGAGTTCGAGGTGACCGCGGTCTGCTGGTTGATGTCCTCCCAGCCGACGAAATCGACCTTGACCTCGACCCCGGTCTCCTTGGTGAACTTTGCCGCATTTGCGCGGAACACGTCCTCATCGGCCTGGACGAAACGCACCGGGCGCAGCATCCGTAAGGAAGCGCCCTTCTCGATCTCGCGCTTGGGCGCCGCCACGTCCGCGGCCTTGATATTAGATGTTTGCGCTGCAGCACCGGTGGCGGCGAACGTTGCAGCGGACAGGCCCAGCGCCAAGGCATCACGACGGGTGATGTCGTTCCTCATCAGTTCCTCCCTATGATGTCTCCCTTCCCGGCGTTGCTCGCCGGTGAAGGGTCGTTTCGGTCGTTGGCGCCTTGGCGCCGGCCGCCTAGCTGTTCGGGCCGCGATCCATGCTGACGGGTTGCCAGCGACGGAGCGAGGTAGTCTGCAGCACCGACGGATTGACGCAGCTTACCGGCCACATGCCCTGCAGCACCAGTGACAATTCGTAGCCCACCCGGCGCTTGCGCGCTTCGTCAAACCGTGCCGAGGCCGAGGCGACATGGGCGGTCAGGGTCACGTTCTCCATGCTGAGCAGGGGATTGTTGTGCGAGGGCGGTTCCTTCTCCAGCACGTCGAGGGCGGCGTGCGCAATCCAGCCCTCCTGCAGCGCCTTGATCAGGCTCTCCTCGTCCACGGTGGCGCCGCGCCCGGTGTTGATGAAGATCGAGCCCTTCTTCATCTGCCGGAAGTGCTTCTCGGTCAGCATGTGATGGACCTCGGGCCTTGCCGGGGCATGCATGGAGACGAAGTCGGATTGCGACAGCACCTCGTTCAGCGTCGCCGGGATCACGCCGTGGTCGTACATCAGCGTTTCCTGGATGAACGGATCATAGGCCATCATGCGCAGGCCGAAGGGCGCGGCGCGTTTCGCAACTGCACGCGCGACGCGGCCGAACGAGATGAAGCCGAGCGTCTGGCCCATCAGCCTCGGGACCTTAAGCAGAGCCGGCCGGCCCTCGGCCCAGCGGCCGTCGCGCACCATGCGGTCCTGCTCGACCAGGCGGCGGAAGCCGGCGAGCAGCAGCATCATGGCGTGGTCGGCGACCTCCTCGATGAAGGTGTCGGGGATGTTGGTGACGGGAATGCCGCGCGCCGTGGCGGCCTTGACGTCGACGCTGTCGACGCCGACCGAGCCGAGCGTGATGACCTTGCAGGTCTCCAGGCTGTCGATGATGGTCTTGGTGATGGGGATGCCCTTGGCATAGATCGCGTCGGCATTCTTCGCGGCGGCAATGAACCCGGCTTCGTCAGCGGGCGCCTCGACGATCTCGGCGTCGATCGGGTCGAGCGCCTCGCGCTCATAGGAATAGTCGCTGCCCGCGACCGTGAAGCTCGCGCCCTTCGGCGTCACCACCCTGTATTTCGGCATTTTTGGCTCCCGATTTGGTTTCTTGTTGTGACCCGCCTCCGCGGGCGGGCCTTTGCGTCTTTTACGCGAAATCGATGCAGCTGCGTACAATCGCCGGTTGTTGTGATGGAGATAAATTGCCGGTTTTCGCGGCTGCGTTCGGGCTTCTACGGAGAGGTGTAAGTAACTTGCTAAGGGGTCGACCACTAAACGTTGGTTCGATTTTGATCGATCTGGTCGCGTGCCCGTATCCCATATTTGCCGGAGCCATCCCGTGAAGTTGAGCAATCTGAAGATCGCCCCCAAGCTCGGCATTCTTGTCGGCGTCACCTTGTTTGGCCTCTGCATCTCCGGTGTGCTCGCCGGCTATCTGATGAAGCGCGAGATGGTGAATGCGCGCATCGATCAGGCCAAGGCGATCGTCGAGCTGGCGCGCAACTACGCGGCCACGCTGATGAAGCGGGTCAATGCCGGTGAAATGACCAAGGACGCCGCGTTCGCCGAGTTGCGCCGCTACGGCAATGCGATGACCTATGACAAGGGTGCCGGCTATCTGTTCGGCACGTCCTACGATGGCCTCACCCAGCTTGCACCCGATCCGAAGGTGATCGGCACCAACCGAATGGACGTCGTGACCAACGGCCGCAAGCTGTCGGTGGAATTGATGGATGGCGTCAAGGCCAATGGCGAGATTTTGCTTCACTACGAGTATATGAAGCCCGGCCAGGAAACGCCGATCCGCAAGATCGGCTACGCAGTGGCGGTGCCCGGCTTCGATATGTATCTCGGCACCGGCGCTTATCTCGATGACATCGACACCAAAATGGGCCCGGTCTACTGGATGCTCGGCTTTGCCATGCTCGGCATTTTCATCGTCGCCGGCAGCGTCGCCTGGCTGATCGGCCGCGGCATCAGCCGCCCGCTGGCGCTGCTTGGCGCCCGCATGAAGGATCTCGCTGACGGCAAGCTCGAGGGCGACATTCCGGGCGTCGGCCGCGGCGACGAGGTCGGCGCAATGGCCGCCACCGTGCAGATCTTCAAGGACAACGCGGTCCGCATCCGTGACCTCGAGAAGACCGAAGCCGATGCCAAGGAACGCGTCGCGGCGGAACGTCGCAGCGCGATGGAGGACATCGCCAACGACTTCGAACGTAGCGTCAACGGCATCGTCCGCTCGGTCTCCTCGGCCGCGGCCGGCATGCAGACGACGGCGCAGTCGATGACCGCAACCGCCAGCGACGCCTCGTCGCGTGCGGCGACGGTCGGCGCGGCCTCGCAAAAGGCCTCCGGCAATGTCGGCACGGTCGCGGCGGCCGCCGAAGAGCTGTCGAGCTCGGTGGCGGAAATCTCCCGCCAGGTCACCCGTTCGACCGAAGTGGCGAGCCGCGCCGTCAGCGACGCCGAGCGCACCAACGCCACCGTGCAGGTGCTCTCGACCGGCGCCGAGAAGATCGGCGAGGTCGTCAAGCTGATCCATTCGATCGCCGCGCAGACCAACCTGCTCGCGCTCAACGCCACCATCGAGGCGGCCCGCGCCGGCGAGTCCGGCCGCGGTTTCGCCGTGGTCGCCTCCGAGGTCAAGGCGCTGGCCAACCAGACTGCCAAGGCCACTGAGGAAATCTCCGCGCAGGTCGCGGCGATGCAGACCTCGACCAGCGACGCGGTCACCGCCATCTCCGGCATCACCCAGACGATCGCCGAGATGAGCGAGATCACCGCGGGCATTTCCGCATCGATCGAGCAGCAGGGTGAGGCGACCCGCGAGATCGCCCGCAACATTCAGTCGGTCGCGGCAGGCTCGAACGAGATCAACGCCAATATCGGCAGCGTCACCTCCGCCGCGGAAGCGACCGGCAGCGCCGCCACCGACGTGCTCACCAATGCCCGCGAGCTGGACAGCCAGTCCGGCGCGCTGCGCAGCGCCGTCGATGGCTTCCTCGCCAAGGTGCGTGCGGCGTAATTTCTTGCGCTGAATTTGGGCGCTGAATTCCTGGCTCCGAACTCGTAGGGTGGGCAAAGGCGCGAAGCGTCGTGCCCACCTTTTCTTTTGTATTCGCGATGACCGATGGTGGGCACGCATCGCTTTGCCCACCCTACGAGACCTGTGCCCCGGACGCAGGCTTCACTGCTTCTCGATCTTCGCGTTGGTGATCAGCTTCTCCCACAGCACCAACTGTTCGTTGACGAACGTGCCGAGCTGCTCCGGCGTGCCGGAAAACGCGTCCATGCCGAGGGTGGCGAGCTTGGCCTTGATCTCGGGCTTCTCGACGATCTTTCGGATCTCGGCGTTGAGCCGCGTCACGATCTCCCTGGGCAGGCCAGCCGGGCCGAAATAGCCCTGCCACGACGAGATGTCGAAATCAGGCACGCCGGCCTCCTGCATCGAGGGCAGATGCGGCACCAGCGGCGAGCGCTCCTTGGTGGTGACGGCGAGCGCGCGCAGCGCGTTGCCGTTGACGTGCGGAAGCCCGGTAAGGATGTCGACGAACATCATCGAGACGCGGCCGCCCATGACGTCGTTGAGCGCCGGAGGCGAGCTCTTGTAGGGCACGTGCAGCAGGTCGAGCCCGGCATTGTGCGCAAAGGTCGCACCCGACACGATCGCGGAGGACGATCCCGAGGCGTAGCTCAGCTTGCCGGGATTGGCCTTGCCATAGGCGACCAGCTCTCCGACGGTCTTGGCCGGCACTTCCGGATTGACCACCAGCATGAAGGGCAAATCGCCCGTGCGCGCGATCGGGGTGAAGTCCTTGACCGGATCGTAAGTGAGGCTCTTGAGCAGATAGGGATTGGCCGAATGCGTGGTGTTGGTGGTCACCAGCAGCGTGTAGCCGTCGGGCGCGGCCTTCGCGACATAGGTTGCGGCCAGCATGCCGTTGGCACCCGCCTTGTTCTCGATCACGATGCCGACGCCGAGCGCCTGCGACAAATGCTGCGAGATCAGCCGTGTCGTGGTGTCGGTGCCGCTGCCGGCTGCGAACGGCAGGACCAGCGTGATGTTGCGGCTCGGATAATTGTCGGCCTGGGCAGTGGATACGGTGGCAAGACACAGTGTGGCCGTGCCGATGGCACGGAGGTTTCGAATCAGCCCTGAAATCATTTTTGGACGTTCCCTCTTTTTGGTTGGCGGGGAACCTAGCGCCTCTGCCTTGAAATCGGAAGATGGGAGTTTGTCTCGTGCCCCGGGCGCAGTACAGCGCGCCGCCCTTCGCGGCGTGATGCGCTGCTGAATCGGGGCGCATGCTGCGGCGGTCTGGGTCCCGGGTCTGCGCTTCGCTTGCTCGGGACACGAGAGGGCACGTCCGCCCCGCGGAATTACTTCACGCCGAACCCTGGCGCGAGGCGATCACGACGCCGGCGAGCACCAGCGCGTAGCCGATCAGGTGGAATGGCTGCAGCATTTCGCCGAGCAGCAGGATCGCCATCGCCGAGCCGAACACCGGCACCAGATGAAAGAACGGCGCGGCCCGGTTCGGCCCGATCAGCGCCACGCCGCGGTTGAAGAACAAATAGGCCAGCGTCGAGGGGAAGATCAGGATATAGCCCATCGTCGTCAGCGTGATCCCGTCGAAATGCAGCACGCGGCCGCTTGCCATCTCCCAGACCGCGGTCGGCAGCAGCATCGTTGCCCCGCAGCAAGTGGTGAAGGACAGGAAGGAGAGCTGGTGGATCTTCGGCCGGCGCGGGATGAACGCCGAGTAGAGCCCGAACGCCACCAGCGAGGAGGCGAACATGAGGTCGCCCCTGTTGAAGCTGATGCTCGCAAGCGCGGCGAGATCGCCGCGCAGGATGATGATCAGCACGCCGAGCAGCGAGATCGCGATACCGGCGAATTGCGCACCGGTCAGCCGCACGCCGAACAGCACCAGCGACCACAGCGCCACGAACAGGGGGCCTGCCGACTGGATCAGAAGCGCGTTCAGCGCTTCCGTATACTGCATCGCCCAGTACGAGATCGCGTTGTTGAAGGCAAAACCCACCAGCGACAGGAACAGCATCAAGGGCAGGCTCTCGCGCAAGGCCGGCCAGTCGCGCTTCAGATGCGGCCAAGCGAACGGCAACAGGATCAGGAACACGCCGAACCAGCGGATCGTGGTCACCGTCAGCGGCGGCACATGCGCACCGACATGGCGCGCGAGCACGATGTTGCCGGCCCAGAACAGCGAGCTCAGGCTGAGCAGCAGATAAGGCTGGTTGTTGAGCCAACTGGCCGGATTGGAGGCCTTTGGCGCGGGCGAAGCGATCGTCATTGGTGTTATGGGAGCTTGCGCCGGGTCGGCGTCGTGGCACAAGTCACAGCGCCGCAATGCTACAATGCAGGCAAGCCCCGAGGAGGTGCCTTTGGCGGTTAATATGTTGAACATCGAGGGGCTGGAGCAGCTCGATCCACAGGCGCCTGTGGTGATGCTGAACCTGATGCGTTTCCACGTGCGCTCGCGTGACGGCGACGGATCCGGCTGGGACGCATATTTGCGCTACAGCGCCATCACGGTGCCGATGATCAAGGCGCGCGGCGGCACCTTGCTCTGGACCGGCGAGGCCAAGGCCATCGCGCTCGGTCCCCACGCAGGCAACGAATGGGATTTCGTCGCACTGGTCTCTTATCCGACTGTCGCCGCCTTCCTCGACATGATGACGTCGGAAGCCTACGAGACAGAGGCCGACCCGCAACGCCTCAACGCCTGCGCCGAGCACGTCATCATCGCAACGAGCGAAGCGTACAGCAAATTCAAGACGAAGTAGCCCCCATACGCCGCCGACCTACTTCAACCCGTCCACGACGGCGTGACACGCCGTCTGCAACAGCCAGCAGACCTCCTCGGTCGACCGCCGCGGGCTCAACGCTGCAAAGGTCGGATAGCTCGTCAGCACGAAGATCAGGTCGACCGCATCCTGCATGGCGCGCTTGCCTGCGTGCTTGCTAACGATACGCGACAGCAGCGCGGTCAGCAGTTCCCGCCGGCGTTCGTTGCGTTCAAACAGCGAGTCGCCGAATTCAGGATCAGTCGCGATCGCCTGGTTGAGGCCGCCGATGGCGGGATCGTGCGACCAGAAAGTACAGAAGATCGCGACGACGCGGTCGAGCGCGGCGCGCGGGTCGGGCATGGCCAGCGCTTCGGCCAGGTCGAACAATCCGCCTTCGCGAGCGATTTCGTCGAACACAGCCTCCAGCAATCCGCGCCGGGATCCGAACTGGTTGTAGACGGTGAGCCGGGTGACGCCTGCTGCCTTCGCGACAACGTCGAGTGAGAAGTTAACGATGCTGGCGTCCTTGCGCAGCAATCTGGCCCCGGCTGCAATGATGCGTTCGCGCGTCTCTGCTGCCGCGAGGGCTCGCACCGGGCTGTTGTAGTTGCGCTTCGTCATGGCCTTGCCATTCCGTCATTTTGACTATACAGTATGTATATCAAATTTGGAAAGTCGGAGCTTGCCATGCAGACCGCCCTTGTGATCGCTCTGTCGCTTCATGTGTTGTCGTCCGTGTTCTGGGCCGGATCAAGCTTTACGCTGGCGCGCACCGGCGGCGCGGGTGGAGAGCACCTCGTATTTCCACAACTCGGTGCGGCGACGATCGCCATCCTGACGGGCGGCTATCTCGGGCATCTCGTTCATTCCGGCAGTTTCGGCATCACCGAACAGGTGCTTGCGGCGGGCGCCGTCTGCGCACTGATCGCGGCCGGAGTTCAGGCGGCAATCGGTCCCCGTGCGCTCGCTGCCTTGCGTCGCGGCGCCGGCAACGCGGCGGATCTACATTCGCGGATCGCCGCCGGTCAACGCACGGCGGCCGGTCTGCTAGCCATCGCAGCGCTCTGCATGGGCGCTGCGCGCTACATTTAAACGCGGTTCAGGATCGTCACAAAGGCCCGATGAGTGGCGTCTTATGAAGGTTGAGAGTTGTCAAACGACAGCGCGGCTTAGAGCCGTCATGAAAGGAAAGCGATGCCCAAGATGATTCTGGTGAACCTGCCCGTGCGTGACCTCGCTGTATCGACGGCGTTCTACGTGGCGCTGGGTGGCGCGGTGAATCCCCAATTCTCCGGCGCAAATTCCACCTCGCTCATGTTCACGGAGGCGATTGGCGTGATGCTGTTGACCCACGACCACTATCGCGAATTCACCCAACGCGAGATCGGCGACGCGCGGCGCGACAGCCAGGCCATGTTCGCTCTTACGGTCGAGGACCGCGATGCCGTCGATGCAACGCTGGTTCGCGCGGTGGCTGCGGGCGGTCGGGCCGATCCCAACCCGGCACAGGATCTCGGCTTCATGTATAACAGACACGTTGAAGATCCCGATGGCTATGTTTGGGAGATGGTATGGATGAACCCATCGGCGAGCGCCTGATCGCAGATGATTGAACAATGGGCCAAAGCTAGGGCCCATCCCGACACGGGCAACTTGATGGGCCTGAGCTTAACTCGCCTGCTTCCTCGACGCCACGAACACGCCCGACAGCACCAACGCAAAACCGATGAAGTGGAACGCCTGCGGGTGCTCGCCCAGGAAGACCATCGCCATGATTGAGCCGAACACCGGCACGACGTGGAAAAACGGCGCGGCGCGGTTGGCGCCGATCAGGCGGACGCCGCGATTGAAGCAGAGATAGGCGAGCGTCGAGGGAAACACCGCGACGTAGAACAGCGTCAAGAGGTTCGGCCCGTCGAGCTTCATGACCGGGCGGGCGGACAATTCCCAGATTTCCAGCGGAATGAGGCAGGCGGCACCGGCCCCGAAAGTGAAGGCGAGGAACGACAGGCCGTGCATCGGCGGACGCTTCAAGGTCAGCACCGAATACAGCCCGAAGATCACGAGCGCGACGATGAAGATGAGATCGCCCTTGTTGAACTCGATGTTCGACAGCGTGGTGAAGTCGCCGTGCAGCAGGATGGTCAGCACGCCGCACATCGACAGCAGCACGCCGAACGCCTGCGCCGCGGTGAGCCTGACGCCGAGAATGGCCAGCGACCACAGCGCCACGATCAGCGGCGCGGATGACTGCAGCAGCAGCGTGTTGAGTGCCTGGGTATGTTCCAGCGCCCAATATTGCAGGGTGTTGAAGGCGCCGATGCCGGTGACCGAGAGTGTGACCATCAGGCCGAGCTTGGCGCGGATCGCGGGCCAGTCCTGGGCAAGATGCTTCCAGGCGAACGGCAGCACCAGCAGGAAGGCGAAGAACCAGCGCAGGAAGGAGAGGGTGACCGGCGGGATGTGGCCGGCGGCGAGCCGTCCGACGATGGCGTTGCCGGCCCAGCACAGCGCGGTGATGCTGAGCAGCAGATAAGGCTGGTTGGCGATCCAGCTGTGACCGGACGTTTCCGCGCTCGTGGTCTGACCGGTGGCGGACATTGTGATTGGCGTGGCCCCGCATACGCCGAGGCTTCCGGCCCGGCGGCATCCGGGCCGGCTGATCGCCCGGCACTGTCCAAAGACACGGAAATCGAGGTTGCATCAACGGGGGGCGGACGCATCGCGACCATGCAGCGGCGGACAGGGCCTCTCACGCTTTGGTCGAAGTGAGCGCGCCGGCCGCGAAGGTTTCTGGATTTTCCGGGGATATCAAAGGCTTGGAGCGGCCTCGATGCCCTGAAAAAGTCCCGTTCTTGCTTGCCTAGAGAGGCTGCTTCCTTTATCCGGTTGGGCTGCCTCGCGTGCGAACGGCCTTGGGCCGGGAATTGGGCTGGGCGCAGGCATGATCCCGGAAAAGTGGGTCCCGGTTTTCTGTTCGGATCATGCCCTTACAGAGAAATCTTCGAAGGATTACCCGCGAATGGCCAATGTTGTCGTCGTCGGCGCCCAGTGGGGCGACGAAGGGAAGGGCAAGATCGTCGACTGGTTGTCGGAGCAGGCGGACATCGTCGTCCGCTTCCAGGGCGGCCATAACGCCGGCCACACGCTGGTGATCAACGGCAAGACCTACAAGCTGGCGCTCTTGCCCTCCGGCGTGCTGCGCGAGGGCAAGCTGTCGGTGATCGGCAATGGCGTGGTGTTCGACCCCGCCGCCTTCCTCGACGAGGTCAGCAAGCTCAGGGCCCTGGGCGTCGCAATCTCTCCGGAGAACCTGCGGATCGCCGAGAACGTCACGCTGATCCTGCCGCTGCACCGCGAGCTCGATGCGCACCGCGAATCCGCCAGCGCGGCGACCGCGATCGGCACCACCCGCCGCGGCATCGGCCCGGCCTATGAGGACAAGGTCGGCCGCCGCGCCATCCGCCTGATGGACCTCGCCGACCTCGACACGCTGCCGCACAAGATCGACCGGCTGTTGGCGCACCACAATGCGCTGCGCCGTGGCCTCAATCTGCCGGAGTTCGACGGCAAGGTGATCGTGAAGGAATTGAGCGCGCTGGCACCTGAGCTTTTGCCCTACGCCGAGACGGTGTGGCGACTGCTCGACATCAAGCGGCGCGAAGGCAAGCGCATGCTGTTCGAGGGCGCGCAAGGCGCGCTGCTCGACGTCGACCACGGCACCTATCCTTACGTCACCTCGTCCAATACGGTGGCGGCGCAGGCCGCGACCGGGGCCGGCCTCGGGCCGGCTGCGGTCGGCTACGTGCTCGGCCTGTGCAAGGCCTATACGACCCGCGTCGGCCAGGGCCCGTTCCCGACCGAGCAGGACAACGAGACCGGGCGCAGGATCGGCGAGCGTGGCCGCGAGTTCGGCACCAATACCGGCCGTCCGCGCCGCTGCGGCTGGTTCGACGCCGTGCTGGTCCGCCAGGCGGTCCGGACCTGCGGCATCAACGGTCTGGCGCTGACCAAGCTCGACATCCTCGACGGCTTCGACACGATCGAGGTCTGCACCGGCTACATGCTCGACGGCAAGGAGATCGACCATTTCCCGGCCGGCGAGGGCGCGCAGGCCCGGGTCGAGCCGATCTACGAGACCATCGAGGGCTGGAAGGAGCCGACCGCGAGTGCGCGGTCCTGGGCCGACCTGCCGGCCCAGGCCATCAAATATGTCCGGCGGATCGAGGAATTGGTGGGGTGCCCGGTCGCACTGCTTTCCACCAGCCCCGAACGCGAGGATACTATCCTGGTGCAAAACCCGTTTGAGGCTTAACGATATCTTACCGGGACGCGCGTATAGTTGAGTTGAAATGGCTGATTACTATCCGCTGATCGCCCGCGCTATTGCCGCCCTGGATCCCAACGCTCCCGGCGAAAGCCGTCGCGCGCTCTATGAGCGGGCGCGCACGGCCCTGATCGCGCAGCTGCGCAGCGTGCAGCCACCGCTCTCCGAATCCGAGATCACCCGCGAAAGGTTGTCGCTGGAGGAGGCCGTCCGCAAGGTCGAATCGGAGGCCGCCCAGCGTGCCCGTGAGGCCTCGCGCCCCGGTGGCGGCGGGCGCAGCGGCGGCAGCGGCGATGCCTTTCGCCGCGCCAGCACAAGAGCCACCGAAGGCAACGCGGCTGCGGCCCCGCCGCGGACGCGTCCGGCTCCGCCCCCGCCGCGGGCCGACCGTCCGTCCTTCAACGTCGATGACCCCGGCGATGCGCCGCGTCCGCCGCGCGCGCCCCGTTTCGACGCCCCCCGCCAACCGGGGCCGTCTGCCCCGCCACCGATGCCGGAGCCGCCGCCGGCCGGACGCGATCGCGCCGGTGCACGCCGTCCGCCTGATGTCGGACCGCCGCCGCCATTGCCGCCGGCACCGGGCGTGCGCGGCTTCCGCGACATCACGGCCGATGCCAATGATCTCGGCGGCGCGGCCGCGCAGGCCAGCCGCGCCGCGCGCCGCACCTATGCCAACGTGCCGTCGCCCACGCCGGAATTCGACCGGCTCGAGCCGAGCCTGGAAAACCGCGCCGGCGAGTCCGAGGCGCCCTATTCCTACGACGAGTCGATCGAGGAGGCGGAGCGCTACGCGCCGCAGCCGCCTTCGCAGCGTCCGCGCATCGCGGCCGAGCGCGGGGCCAAGAAGCGCGTCCGCACCGGCTCCGCCTTTCCGTTCAAGAGCGCGATCGCCGTCGGCATCGTGCTCATCCTGGTCGGCGCCGGCATCCTCTGGGGCAAGCCCCTGGTTCAGATCGTCAACGGCTTTCTCAAGCCGTCCGCGACGCAAGTGGCGGACACGCCGACCCCGGCGCAGCCGCAGAGCAAGCCGAAGATCCCCGATCGCGTCGGGCAGCCTTCGGCCAGCGACCAGCCGGTCGCGCCGGTGGCGCAGAAGGTCGTGCTCTATGACGAGGATCCGTCCGATCCGAAGGGCAAGCAATTTGTCGGCTCGGTGGTATGGCGGTTGGAGCCGATCAAGGCGTCGGGCAACCAGAAGGCCGACGTCGCCGTGCGCGCCGACATCGAGATCCCTGACCGCAAGTTCAAGATGACGATGTCGTTCCGCCGCAACACCGATTCCTCGCTGCCGGCGAGCCACACGGCGGAGCTGACCTTCATCCTGCCGCCGGATTTCCCGGGCGGCAGCGTCTCCAACGTCCCGGGCATCCTGATGAAGTCGAACGAGCAGGCGCGCGGCACGCCGCTCGCGGGCCTCGCGGTCAAGGTCACCGACGGCTTCTTCCTGGTCGGCCTGTCCAATGTCGACGCCGACCGCTCGCGCAACGTCCAGCTCTTGAAGGAGCGCTCGTGGTTCGACGTGCCGCTGGTCTATGCCAACCAGCGCCGCGCCATCATCGCCATCGAGAAGGGCGCCCCCGGCGAGCGCGCCTTCAACGACGCCTTCGCGCAGTGGGGCGATTGAATTCACTTCTGTCATTCCGGTTCGACGCTACGCGTCGCCCCGGAATGACAATTGGATGGCGACTTTACTGCGCCGCCGCTTCCCGCTTGCGCGATGCAGTTGCGGCACCGGCCTCGCGGTCCATCACGGCGCGGCAGCCGGGGCTGACTTGTGCCTTGTTCCGCACCATGCAGGCCCTGACCCGCGGGATGTCGGGAATCTCACTTGAGCACAGTCGCATCGCATCGCCCGTGCACATCTGCTGCGCTTCGGACGAGAAGGCGAGGCCGGGTGAGGTCTGGAGTGCGATGGCGGTGGTTGCGATGGCCAACAGCGAAGCGATTGTCTGAATGCGTATCATGCAGATGGGTCCCCGATTTCCCTGGGCTTGAGCCACTTGGTTTCTTGGGGCGCCGCACGCGACTTGATCTGCCGCATGTCACAGCCTTCACGTCGGGAACCTTGTCCCGCATGTGGTCGCTCGATTTCTTGATGTTCGAATCGAAAAGTGCTGCGCCGCCCACGCGAAGTATGCGCCATTGACGAGCGGCTGCAATGGTCAGCGCAAATGAATTCGCAATTGTTGCACGCGAGTCACGTCGCGTGGCTCACATCAGCCGATCCGAGGATGCGCTCGCTTGTTCCGCATCGCTCGTGCCGAGCGCGGCGGCGTGTTCCTCGACGGCGGTGACACCCTTGGCGGTGAGCTCGAACAGGTCGCCGTCCTTCATCACGTAACCGTCCGCGATCAGTTGCCCCATCTGGCCTTGCCGGTCGTCGGCGAAGGCAACGGATTGACTGATGTCCCGCAGGATCGAGAGCTGTTCGTCGCGCAACATGGCTTCACTCTCCGTTCGCTGGGGATGGTCGTGGCCCTCACATGCCGTGGCTCTGAAAGACCTTGCTGCACGACTTCGACAGCTTGGACCGGTTGGCTTGCAGGCAGCTCTGCACTGCGCCGTCATTGCCGAGATCCTTGCGACAGAGGCGCGATGCGTCCCGCGAGCAGGCCTGCTGTTCCTGCGGCGTGCCCATATGGCCCTGCGCCAGAGCGGGCGCGTTCGACAGGCCGGTCAGGGCCGCCAGTGTGATTGTCGCCAGAAGAAATTTGCGGGCCATCGGCGGCTCCAATGTGCAGGGACCATTTCAGGTCCTGTCTGAACTCGTCGCCCTGTCACTTGTTCCCCCAAAGGCAGCGCCGCCCCGCTATTCAAGGTTCCCGCGGCGCTGCTATAACACTGGAGAAGAGTGAGGGTGTTTGATGAAACGCTATCTGGTGTTTGCGCTGATTGGCCCGTTCCTCGGCGGGTTCCTGCTGCTGCTGACGACGACCTATCAGTCCGGCTATTGGGCCCAGACCAGTCTCGGCGAGGTCGGCAAGCTGTTCGCCGTGTTCTTCAAGACCCTGCAATACAGCTACCTGTTCGGATTCCTGCCCGCGCTGATGATCGGCGCGGTCGACGACATCCTGGTCCATATCAAGCGGGTCGGCCCGGGCTTGCGGATGCTGTTGGTCGGCCTGTTCGCCTTCGTGCTGGCCTCATTCACCTACAGCTCGCGCGGGCCGGATTCGGGCGCGGTGCAGTTCATCCTGTACGGCCTCGTCGGGTTCGTGCCGGCGGTGATTTCGTCCTGGCTCGTGCAGAGATATGTCAAGGAGCCGCAGGCGGCGACGGCACCGACCTGAGCGCGCGACTTTAGAGCGCGGCGCAGCAACCTTTCGCCGCGGCGGCGCGTTCTTGAAGGCCATGTCCATGTCCGACGATGATATCGTTGCTCCGCGCCGATCCCGTTCGGGCAGCGGCTCGCATGCGACCTCAGGCAAGGCGGCGCGCGGGCCGATCATCGACCAGGAGGGCCATGAGATCCGTCCCGAAACGCTGGAGCAGGGATTTCGCGAGTTTCGCTTCGATTTCGGGCAAGGCAATCCGTTCGGCAATCTGACGCGCGAGCAGCGGATCGCGCGGCTCGGGGCGATCGCAAAGCTGCTCGACGTCGCCTTCGTCCTGCCCGGCACCAACATCCGCTACGGCATCGACGGGCTGATCGGCCTGATCCCCGTCGTCGGCGACATCATCACGACGGCGATCTCGCTGTGGCTGGTGCGCGAGGCCCGCGCCCTGGGTGCGCCCTGGTACATTACCGCGCGCATGCTGGGCAATGTCGCGCTCGACGGCGTGGTCGGCATCGTCCCCTTCGCGGGCGACGCTTTCGACGTCATGTTCCGCGCCAACATGCGCAACGTGCGGCTACTGCAGCGCTGGCTGGAGAAGCAGCCGCGGATGTAAGGCGAGCTTTTCCTTCGCGTCTCCCTGCAAGCGGGGCGAGGGAGAAGGCAGAGCCCCCAAACGCAAAAAGCGCGCCGACCTTTCGGCCGTCGCGCTCTCTGCGCACATCGTAAGGCTCAGCGAAAACTTACGCCGCGTCGGCGTCGGTCTCGGCCGTCTGCGCCGGCTTCGGGCGACGGGGCAGCGGGAAGGCTTCGCTCTCATAGAGCGAGCGGATGCCGTTCTGATCGAAGCGCGCTTCCTCGACCTGGAGATAGGCGCCGTTCAGCGAATCCGTCGGCAACTGCTCCATCGCGAACTGCACGGCCTCGGCCGCAGTCCCGAACCGGCGATAGGTGAAGCCCGCACGCTTCTTCTTGCGGATCGCGGCGGGGAAGAGTTCGGCGGAGGTGTTGAAGTTGAACGGACGCAGTGGACGCATGGTCAAAGACCTCGTGATCTTCTCTGGGGCTTTAAGCGCGTGGGGTTTGGGAGGGCAGGGGCCGCAATCGAGCGGGCCCGCCGCACATGTCATTTTCGTCCACTAATATAGGCCGTTTTGACAAAAATGCGACCCCTGCGATGGGAGATGATGAATCCGTGCATGGCAGCCCCGCAGCGGCGATAAACCTAGCAATTTCAATTAATTAGCTGGTTTGCAGTTTGCCAAGGAGCAGCAGGACGACCAGCACCACGAGCACGACGCCGCCGATCCCAATGCCGGAATGGCCGAGACCATAGCCATAACCGCCCAAGCGGCCGGACAGGCCGCCGAGCAGGTAAACGATCACCAGGATGATCAGGATGGTCCCGAGTGACATGGCTTCCTCCCTGGCGGCAGCCCAAATGCGATGATCGGCCGCACCGCCAGGGAAGAAAAGCACATCCCGCGCCCGGGTTCCATGAGGGAACCCGAGCGCGGGCGGCGATTATTTCGGCTCGAGCTTCAGCGCCGCCGAGTTGATGCAGTAGCGCAGGCCGGTCGGCCCGGGGCCGTCGGGGAAGACGTGGCCGAGATGACCACTGCATTTGGAGCAGAGCACCTCGGTGCGGATCATGCCGTGGCTGACGTCCCGCTCCTCGTCGATATGGCTCTCGACGGCGGGCGCGGTGAAGCTTGGCCAGCCGCAGCCGGAATCGAACTTGGCATCAGACTCAAACAGCACGTTGCCGCAGCCGGCGCAGACATAGGTGCCGGCGCGCTCGTCGTGCTCATATTCGCCCGAGAAGGGACGCTCGGTCGCCTTCTCGCGCAGCACCGCGTACTGCATCGGCGACAATTCGCGCCGCCACTGCTCTTCGCTCTTGATGACCTTGTCGTCCGTGGTTTTCGTTTTGGTGTCGGGCATGGGTCTCCCGTTCTGAAGATGATCTCGCGATCAGTTGGTGGCCTTGCTGGCACTGACCAGCGTCGGCTTTTCAATGTAGTTATCCGCGAACAGCTTTTTCAGGTTCTCGACCTTCGGCAGGTCGTTATAGGCGATGTAAGGCTGGTTCGGGTGCAGCGTCAGATAGTCCTGGTGGTAGGCCTCCGCCGGGTAGAACGCCTCCAGCGCGCCGACCTTGGTCACGATCGGCTTGTTGAAGACTTTCGCGCCGTTGAGCTGGGCGATGTAGGCCTCCGCCACCTTCTTCTGCTCGTCGGAGCTGGTGAAGATCGCGGAGCGGTATTGCGGGCCGACGTCAGGGCCCTGGCGGTTGAGCTGGGTCGGGTCGTGCACCACCGAGAAGTAGATCTGGAGGATCTTGCCGTAGGAGATCTTCTTCGGGTCGTACTTGATCTCGACGACCTCGGCGTGGCCGGTCCGGCCGCTCGAGACCGTCTGGTAGTCGGCGGTCGCCTTGGTGCCGCCGGCATAGCCGGAGACCGCGTTGACGACGCCTGCGGTGTGCTGGAAGACGCCTTGCACGCCCCAGAAGCAGCCGCCGGCGACCACGGCGGTCTGGATCCCGCTCGCCGGTGCCGCATCCATGGCGGGGGCGGGGATCACGACCGCATCCTCCGCAGCGCGGGACGGCGCGGCAAAGGCCAGTGCAAAGGTGAGCGAGAGGGCGGTGGTTGCGGCCAGCAGGGAGGCGAGGGCAGGTCGGCGCATGGCGGATCCTCTTTCGGAAGGTCTGACAGTCTAGGGCGATCGCGGCCGGACGAACAGTTATCCGGCCGCCTTTTCGCATCAACCGAGGTACGGGCGCGGCCGCCGATTGTTACGGCGGGATGGACACGAGTCTGTGAAATGAGCCGCGCGTGAGAGTCCGGCGGCAGCCGCTTGGCGAGACCGGGAACTACGCGCTAGATGAACCGGTGCGATCGATGATCGACTCAAGAAGAATTTGGTGGCTCGAGCAGGCCTGACAACATGCTGCGCGCGGTTTCACTGATCCTCATCCTCCTGGCCGCCGGCGTGTCGAGCGCCGCGGCCGACCCGCAGGCCGACGACCTCACCATCTGCCGCGACCGCCAGGGGGAGATCCAGGCCCGCGCGAGCGCCTGTGAAAATCTGCTGAAGGCCGACAAGGTCAGTGGCAAGGACAAGGCGATCGCGCTCTCCGTGCGCGGCACGACGCTGCTCAACAAGCGCGACTACGACCATGCGATCGAAACCCTGTCCATCGCGCTCGACCTCGATCCGGACTACGTCATCGCCCTCAACCTGCGCGGTCTCGCCTATGAGCGCAAGGGCCAGGACGACCTCGCCATGGCGGACTACAATCTCGCCCTGCAGAAGCGCCCCGCCTATGGTGTCCCCTACAACAACCGGGGTGTCATTCACGCGCGCCGCGGCGCGCTGCAAAGCGCCATCGGCGATTTCAGCCTGTCGATCAAATTCACGCCGAAATTCCTGCTCGCCTGGACCAATCGTGCCCGCGCGCGCACGCTGATGAAGGATTTCGACGGTGCGATCGCCGATTTCGCGGAGGCTGAGAAGATCGACCCGGCCGCGCCGCAGATCGCCGGCAACCGCTGTGTCACTTACGGCATGATGGGTAGGTTCGATCTGGCCTTTGCCGACTGCAACCGCCTGATCGAGAAACAGCCGAAGAACGTGTTCGCGATCAACAATCGCGCAGATGTCAGCATGATGAAGGGCGACCTCGACGCTGCCCTGAAGGACTACAACACGGCCATCCAGATCAATCCGAACAATGTTCGCGCCCATTCCGGCCGCGGCCAGATCTATGAGATGAGACGCGATCTCGCCCAGGCGCGCGCCGACTATCGTGCGGCGGCCTATTCGCTGACGAAGTTCGACGAGCCTGACGTCGCGCGCGCCCGTGCCACGGCACAGCAGCGGCTCGCCGCGCTGATGCCGCAGACGCCGGGGAGCGCCGGCCGCCGCGTCGCGCTGGTGATTGGCAACGGCGCCTACAAGAACGCCCATGCGCTGCCGAATCCGCCGCGCGATTCGAAGCTGATCGCAGGCGTGCTGCGCGATCTCGGCTTCCAGAGCGTGATGGAGACGAAAGACCTCACCCGCGACACGTTCTTCCAGACGCTGAAAGCCTTCGCCGAGGAAGCGGAAAAGGCCGATTGGGCGGTGGTCTATTATGCCGGCCACGGGTTCGAGATCGGCGGGGTGAACTATCTCGTTCCTGTCGACGCCAGGCTCACCGCCGACAAGGACGCCGAGACCGAGGCCGTCGCGCTGGAGCAGGTGATCGCCGCCGTCGGGGCTGCGCGAAAGGTGCGTCTCGTGGTGCTGGATGCCTGCCGCGACAATCCGTTCGCGCCGGCGATGCAACGCACGCTGTCGCTGAAGCTGGTCGACAAGGGCTTTTCCAACATCGAGCCGGGCGCCGGCTTCATGGTGGTCTACGCCGCCAAGCATGGCGAGACCGCGATGGACGGCGACGGCAGCGCCAACAGCCCGTTCGCCACCGCGCTCGCCCGCGAGATCAAGCAGCCGCGCATCGAGATCAGGAAACTGTTCGACATCATCCGCGACGACGTCTGGGCCGCGACCAGGCACGGGCAGCAGCCGTTCACCTACGGCTCGCCGCCAGGACGTGAGGATTTTTACTTTGTCGCGGGCAAGTAACTGGACGCGAACACCGCGCCTCAATCGCGGTGCCGTAGGGTGGGCAAAGCGAAGCGTGCCCACGATCTTTTGCTTGTGGAGAGTGCCGTAGGGTGGGCAAAGGCGCAACGCGCCGTGCCCACGATCTCTCTCTATAAGCATAGAGCGCGTGGGCACGCTTCGCTTTGCCCACCCTACGGCAGCGTAGCTCTAAACGACGATGCTCAACCTTTTCGCCGCCCGCGTAATCCCCGTGTACAGCCACCGTGCCCGGCTGTCCTGAAACGCAAAGCTCTCGTCGAACAGCACGACGTCGTCCCATTGCGAGCCCTGCGACTTGTGCACGGTGAGCACGTAGCCGTAGTCGAACTCGTCATAGGGCTTGCGCTGCTCCCAGGCGATCTGCTCGACGCCGCCTTCGAAGCAATCGGCGCGCACCGAGACCTTGGTCACCTTGTGGCCAAAATCCTCGTCCGGCGACAGCCGCATGCTGAGAATGCGTGACTTCGAGCGCGACGTGTTGCGCGACTTCACCCGCCACAGGCCGCCGTTGAACAAGCCTTTCTTGCGGTTGTTGCGCAGGCAGACCAGCTTGTCGCCGGCGACCGGAAAGACGTCCTCGATATTCTGGCGCTGGCGCACGCGCATGTTGTAGGCGCGCCTTGTGTTGTTGCGGCCGACCAGCACCTGGTCGGCGCCCATGACACGGTCAGGGTCGAGCTCCTTGCGCGAGACCACCTCGCTCTCGCCATAGCGGCCGATGTCGAGCTCGCGTCCCTCGCGGACGTCCATCGACATCCGCACGATCGGATCGTCCTGGGCCTGGCGATGCACCTCGGTCAGCATGGCGTCGGGCTCGACGTTGGTGAAGAAGCCGCCACCCTGGATCGGCGGCAGCTGCGCGGGATCGCCCAGCACCAGCAGCGGGCAGTTGAACGACATCAGGTCGCGCCCCAGTTCGGCGTCGACCATCGAGCATTCGTCGATCACGATCAGCTTTGCCTTCGAGGCCGGCGCGTCGTCCCACAATTCGAAGCTCGGCTGCTCCTCGCCGGATTCGCGGGCGCGGTAGATCAGCGAGTGGATGGTGGAGGCCTCGTCGCAACCCTTGTTGCGCATGACCAGGGCCGCCTTGCCGGTGAAGGCGGCGAACTTCACCTCGCCGTCGACGCCCTCGGCGATGTGCCGCGCCAGCGTCGTCTTGCCGGTGCCGGCAAAGCCGAACAGGCGGAACACCGGCGGCGTGCCGTTGCGGCCGGGTTTTGCTTTCAGCCAGTCGCCGACGGCCTTGAGGGCGGCATCCTGATGCGGGGTGAAGGTGGCCATGTCTGTCTTGAGAGGTGCGAAACGAGGCGATTCGCTACCTGCCAAAACTAACCATTCGCCCCGCCGGTTCAAGCGGGGTGAATTCCATTGCTTCCGGTCCTACTGCCAGCCCGGAACGCCGCGCATGTCGGGCAGCTGGTGGGCGATGCCCTTGTGGCAGTCGATACAGGTCTTTTCCTTGGTGAACAGGAAGCGCTGATGCGCGACCGAGGCCCGCGGCGACTGCTTGGTGATGTCCATGGAATCGGCGCTGTGGCAGTTGCGGCATTCCAGGGAATCGTTGGACTTGAAGCGCGCCCATTCGTGGACGGCGAGCTCGAGCCGGTGGTCCCTAAATTTCTCGCGCGTGTCGATCGTGCCGAAGATCTTGCCCCAGACTTCCTTGGAGGCCTGCATCTTGCGCGCGATCTTGTCGGTCCAGTTGTGCGGTACGTGGCAGTCGGGGCAGGTCGCTCGCACGCCGGAGCGGTTGCTGAAGTGGATGGTCGACTTCAGCTCGGCGTAGACGTTGTCCTTCATCTCGTGGCAGCCGGTGCAGAACTTCTCGGTGTTGGTGATTTCCAGCGCCGTGTTGAAGCCGCCCCAGAAGATCACGCCGGCAACGAATCCGGCCAGCACCAATGTGCCGAGGGCGAACACCGAACTCGGCCGGGTCAGCACCCGCCAGAGCTCCAGCACAAAATCCCAGCTTCGCGCGATGACGCCGCGCCTGGTCTTCAGCTCGGCATTGGGCTCCTCAGCGGTCGTCGTCATCGGCGGCCACCGGGGCTTGAGCGTGACAGCAGTGTGTCGATGTCGGTGAAATCGTTGCTGACGGGCGGATTGGCGGTGTTCTGCGGCACGTGGCATTCCGTGCAGAAGAAGCGCCGCGGTGAGACCGAGCCCAGAAACTGACCGTCACGGTCCATGAAATGCGTAACTGAAACCATCGGCGCCTGCGATTCCGCGGTGCGCGCCCGCGCATGGCAGGACAGGCACTTGTTGCCGTTGAGATCGATCTGATAGCCGTCGATCGTGTGCGGGATCACCGGCGGCTGCTCCGGATAGTTGCGCACCTCCTTTTCGGAAGTGTTGCGGTTCGGCAGCATCGGCGGCGCCGGGCCCTCATCGTCGAGCGGGGCAGGGCCGCGCAGGCCCGACGTCACCGTCTGCGCAGTCAGTGAACTCGCGCCCGCTGCGATCGCGAAGGCGAGCAGAATGGTTGCGGATCGTATCATCATGACAGGTTCACCCGCTCGATGCGCACGGCGCATTTCTTGAAGTCGGTCTGCAGCGAGATCGGATCGGTGGCGTCCAGCGTCACCTTGTTGATCAGCTTGGATTCGTCGAACCACGGCACGAAGACGAGGCCACGCAGCGGCCGGTCGCGGCCGCGCGTCTCGACGCGCGCACGGACGAAGCCGCGGCGGGAGACCACCTTCACCTCGTCGCCCCGGCGGAGGTTGGCCTCCTGCGCATCGTCCGGATGCATGAAGCAGACGGCTTCGGGGAAGGCCTTGTAGAGCTCGGGCACGCGGCGCGTCATGGTGCCGGAGTGCCAGTGCTCCAGCACGCGGCCGGTCGAGAGCCAGAACGGATAATCCTTGTCGGGTGATTCCGCCGGCGGCTCATAGGGCAGCGCGAAGATGCGGGCCTTGCCGTCCGGATGGCCGTAGAACTGCACGTCGGTGCCCTGCTTGACGTAGGGGTCGCTGCCTTCGCGAAAACGCCACTTCGTCTCCCGGCCGTTGACCACCGGCCAGCGCAGGCCGCGCTCGCGGGGATAAGTGTCGAACGGTGCGAGGTCGTGGCCATGGCCGCGCCCGAACTGGGCATATTCCTCGAACAGGCCCTTGTGGACGTAGAAGCCGAACGCCTTGGACTCGTCGTTGGCATAGCCCGGCTCGATATCGGAGACCGGAAACTTGTCGACCTGGCCGTTCCTGTAGAGCACGTCGAACAGCGTCTTGCCGCGAACGTCCGGCTTCTTGGCGATCAGCTCCTCGGGCCAGACCTCCTCGATCTTGAAGCGTTTGGAGAACTCCATGAGTTGCCAGAGATCGGATTTCGATTCGCCGGGCGCAGAGACGAGCTGGTGCCAGAACTGGGTGCGGCGCTCGGCGTTGCCGTAGGCGCCTTCCTTTTCCACCCACATCGCGGTCGGCAGGATCAGGTCGGAGGCAAGCGCGGTGACCGACGGATAGGCATCGGAGACCACGATGAAATTGTCGTGGTTGCGGAAGCCGGGATAGGTCTCTTCGTTGATGTTGGGACCGGCCTGGAGGTTGTTGTTGACCTGCACCCAGTAGGCGTTGATCAGGCCGTCCTTCAGCATCCGGCTTTGCAGCACGGCGTGTGCGCCGTTCTTATCGGGAATGGTGCCTTCGGGAAGCTGCCAGATGTGCTCGGCATGGTCGCGATGCGCCTTGTTGGTCACGACCATGTCTGCGGGCAGGCGGTGCGAGAAAGTGCCGACCTCGCGCGCGGTGCCGCAGGCCGAGGGCTGGCCGGTCAGCGAGAACGGGCTGTTGCCGGGCGAGGAGATCTTCCCGGTCAGAAGATGGATGTTGTAGACGAGGTTGTTGCACCAGACGCCGCGGGTGTGCTGGTTGAAACCCATGGTCCAGAACGAAACCACCTTGGTTTTTGGATCGGCATAGAGCTCGGCCAGCGCCTCCAGCCGGTTGAGCGGCACGCCCGACATTTCGGCGGCCTTCTCCAGCGTGTATTCCGAGACGAACTTGGCGAACTCGTCATAGCTCATGTCCGTGGCGTCGTTGGGCTTCGCCGCGCCCGTCGCCTTCTTCTGCAGCGGATGCTCGGGCCGCAGGCCATAACCGATGTCGGTCTGGCCGCGTTTGAACACGGTATGCTTGGCGACGAAGTCCTTGTTGACCCGGCCGGTCCTGATGATGTGGTTGGCGATGGCGTTGAGGATGTAGAGGTCGGTCTGCGGCTTGAACACCATGCCGATGTCGGCGAGGTCGAACGAGCGGTGCTCGAAGGTCGAGAGCACGGCGACCCGGACATGCGGCGCAGACAGACGGCGGTCGGCCAGGCGCGTCCATAGGATCGGATGCATCTCAGCCATGTTGGAGCCCCACAGCACGAACGCGTCGGTGGCCTCGATGTCGTCATAGCAGCCGGGCGGCTCGTCGATCCCGAAGGTCCGCATCATGCCGGCCACGGCCGAGGCCATGCAGTGCCGTGCATTGGGGTCGATGTTGTTGGTGCGGAAGCCGGCCTTGAACAGCTTCGAGGCGGCATAGCCTTCCCAGATCGTCCACTGGCCGGAGCCGAACATGGCGACGCCGTTGGGCCCACGCTTCTTGATCGCCTCCTTCCACTTCAGCTCCATGATGTCGAAGGCTTCGGTCCAGGATACAGGCGTGAACTCGCCGTTCTTGTCGTATTTGCCGTTCGCCTTGCGTAGCATCGGCTGGGTCAGGCGGGCGTGGCCGTACATGATCTTCGAGAGGAAGTAGCCCTTGACGCAGTTGAGGCCGCGATTGACCTCGGCCTTGATGTCGCCGTGGGTGGCGACGACGCGATTGTCCTTGGTCGCGACCATCACCGAGCAGCCGGTGCCGCAGAAGCGGCAGGCGGCCTTGGCCCACTTCATTTCGCTGTTGTTGCGCTCGGTGACGAGATTGGCGGCGAGCGCCGGAGCCGGCATGCCAGCGGCGGCGGCCGCGATTGCGGCGGCCTCGAGCTTGAGCATCTGGCGGCGGTCGAGCTTGGGCGATGTCATGATGGCTCTTCCTGACTCAGGCGGTTTCGATGGCGTGGAAGACCAGTGCTGCGGAATAGACGTGTTGCAGCGACTGGATGGTGTTGAGCAGGGTGCCGAGGCTGCCGGCATCGGGCGCTTCGGTCACCACGACGAGCTTGCCGCGCGGATCGCAGCCGTGAATCTCGCAGCCGGGCAGCGCGGTGATCTCGGCTTCGAGCTCGGCGAGACGCTCGGGACGCGCCTGCACGATGATGCTGGCGATCTCGGCGCCGGGCGGCGCGATGATGCGATCGGCGCTGAGCACCCGGCCGGTAATCAAGGCGCGGCGATTGAGTGTGGCGTGAGCCATGATGCCTGTCTTTCGCTGGTAAGGAATCAATGCGGAGAGGGCGGCGGGCCGGGAGGACCGGCGAACATCTGGTAGATCCAGACCCCGAGCCCGTAGGTGCCGACTGTTCCGACCGCGAGGACGGGCATCACGACCGCGGTCAGGAATAGGAAGGCGAAAATCTCCATGCGCTTACGGCGCACGCGGGAAGGCGTGTCGTCAGGGGCCGACATATCGGTCTCTCTGATAATGGTGCGGGGAATCGAGACGGCATCCGGGCCGTTGCCTTGCGTTACTTTAGATCTGTTCGAGCCGCTAACGCGTTGATCTGAATCAACCAGCCGGGTTTGCAGGAGCCCGTAGTGGGTGCCGGATTCCCGCTTTCATTGCCACGCACGGTCGAGGGAGCGATCTGCCGCGCGGCGGAATTGCGATTCCGTGGACAGCGCCGCTTCACGCATTAAGATGTTGCTAACAACACTAAGCGGGAGAGCGGCGCCATGAAGTTCGGCATCTTCTACGAGCTGCAATTGCCGCGGCCCTGGTTGGCCGGCGACGAGCTCGCCCTCTACCAGAACGCGCTCTCGCAGTTGGAGCTCGCCGACAAGCTCGGCTACAACCATGCCTGGGTGGTCGAGCATCATTTCCTCGAGGAATATTCGCACTCGCCCTCGCCGGAATCGTTCCTCGCCGCCGCGAGCCAGCGCACCAAAAACATCCGGCTCGGCCACGGCATCCTCCAGCTCACCACCAACCATCCGGCGCGCGTCGCCGAGCGTGTCGCGGTGCTGGATCTGCTCAGCAACGGCCGCTGCGAATTCGGCATGGGCGAGAGTGCGTCGATCACCGAACTCACCCCGTTCGGCCGCGACATGGAGACCAAGAAGGAGGTGTTCGAGGAGGCCGTGGCCGCGATCTTCCCGATGTTCAAGGACGCAGGCTCCGAGCATCACGGCAAATATTTCGACATCCCGTTGCGCAACGTGGTGCCCAAGCCCGTGCAGAAGCCGCATCCGCCGCTGTGGATGGCCTGCTCGCAGTTGCCGACCATCGAGCGCGCCGGCCGCCACGGTTTTGGCGCGCTCGGCTTCCAGTTCGTCAGCGCCGACGCCGCCCATGCCTGGGTGCACGCCTATTACAACGCGATGACCAAACGGCTCTCCAAGCTGGCCGATTACGAGATCAACCCCAACATGGCGCTGGTCTCGTTCTTCATGTGCGCCAAGACCGACGAGGAGGCGCGTGCGCGCGCCGACGGCGCCACCTTCTTCCAGTTCGCGCTCCGCTTCTACGGCGCCTCGCAGAACCGCCAGCGTCCCGCGCCCTACACCGTCAACATGTGGGACGAGTACAACAAGTGGAAGCGCGATAACCCCGAGGCGCAGGAGGCCGCACTGCGCGGCGGCCTGATCGGCTCGCCCGAGACGATCCGCCGGAAGCTGAAGCGCTTCCAGTCCTCGCATATCGACCAGGTCATCCTGCTCAACCAGGCCGGCAAGAACAGCCACGAGCACATCTGCGAATCGCTCGAGCTGTTCGGCCGCGAGGTGATGCCGGAATTCCAGAACGATCCGGCGCAAGCCGAATGGAAGCAGGGCGTCATGAGCGGTGAGATCCAGCTTGAGGAGATCGACACCGAGGCTTTTACGGACCGCTACGGCAAGCTGGCGATCAACGTGGCGCCGGCGAAGGCGGCGGGGTAGGGCTATTTAGTCCCAGTAGGGAATGGCCGGACGCGAGATCATCAGCCAGAAGATCATCAGCACGGCCGCGAACGCCGGAAAGCCGAAGGCGAACCACCATCGGAAGAGACGGTGATAGCGGGCAGGCAGCTTGGTGTTGGTCGCAACCGCTGCGACGGCGAGATCGCGCATCTGCATCTGCATCCACACCACCGGCAGCCAAAAGGCACCGGTCGCCAGATAGAGTGCGATGGAGGCCGCAATCCAGCCGTCGCCGAGGGAATACCCGCTCGACCAGGCGAGCCATGTGCCGGTGATCGGCTGCAGGATCACGGCGCTCGCCGTGAACAGGAAGTCGGCCAGCACCACGGTCCGCGCAACGCCCGCGATCTCGCGCGGGTCGCCGCGCAGATGCGCCATCAGCATGAAGAAGGCGATGCCGGCACCGGTGCCGAGCAGGACCGCCGCACCGATGATGTGCGCCATCTTCACCAGGAAGTAGAGCATCAGCGATCCTCCCGGATCGCCATGGCGACCAGGTTGAGCATGATCACCGGCCAGATCTTCAGCATCGGCCCAAGCGGATCGGCCCACAGCCGCGGCACCAGCACCGTGCCGATCAAGGCATAGGTGAGCGAGATGATCAGTGCTGCCCAGAGCCCGTAGCGGCTCAGAGGGCGCCAGAGGATGGAAAGGCCGATGACGAGGTCGGCGAGGGCGCCAGCGGTCACGGTGACCGCCGCGAATCTCTCCTGCAGCCCGCCCTCCCGCAGCAACGACATGCCGATATCCCAGCCCGGACCGAGCGAGATGATGCCTGTGCTGATCCAGAACAGGCCGAAGACGCCGAAGATCAGCGGCTTGAGTGCATACAGCCGTGCAAACCAGCGTTCCTGCACTGAGGCGGGCTCGCGCGCGAGCGCGACTGCAAGCTCACGGGGGCGCATGCCAGTCATCTGGCGCCATGGCTCGGGATCTCCAGTCGCGCCGCGCCGCATTTCCGCCTGTGCTGTCGTATTCACGGGTGTTCGCCACCCCAGCATCTGCGCAACGTCGCCGGCGCGGTAAGCGGCCGAAGCCGCCCAGGCTGGCAGGTTCAGGCGGTGGGCGGGCCGCCAGCGCAGCCAGGCGCGAAGGAGCGCAACCGCGTCGCTGAAGGCAATTCGCTCTGGACCGGCGAGATCAAGCGCGACGCGGGAGGGAGCGCCCGGTTGCAGGAAGAACACCACGGTCTCGACCACGTCGTCGAGATGCACCGGTTGAATCGCCGCCGTATCGGGCATAACGGGTAGAATCGGCAGTGCGGCCAGCCCGCGCAAGAGCGCGCTGCCGCCATAGGCGGGCCGGCCAACGACGACCGAAGGCCGCAATACGATCCAATCGAGATCTCGTGCCATCAAGGCGGCTTCGCCTTCCCGCTTGCTGCGCGAGAAATCGGAGCGGGCGTCGCGATCGACGCCGATCGCCGAGAACAGGATGACACGGCGGACGCCCATGCTTTCACAGGCGGCATAGAGCGCCCCGCTGCCGGCGACATGGACGCCTTGCATGTCCTGTCCCTGTAGGGCACCCGCCGCATTGATGACGGCATCGACGCCTGCAAGAACGCCCTTCCATTCCGAAGAGTCCGTGGTGCGCGCGAGATCGAGCGTGATGTGGTGCCTGCCGGGTATCGTCACGGCATGTCGGGACACCAATATGCATTCATGTCCGTCGGCGGACAGCCTGGCGTAGATTGCCGACCCAACAAGTCCTGTGCCCCCGACGAGAAGGACGCGCATTCACTGATCCTTCGATAGGCGGTCCGGGCGTTGTAACCGCTGATCAAACCTGGAAGATCCGGAGCGATAAAGCGGGGCTGATGCGATCGTTCCTCGCGGCGGAACCGGGGTGTTCGCTGCCGGCAACTTCGTTCGTCTGGAGAGCATCTCACCTCTTGAGGCGACGACGCTTGCCATGGATTTGCAGTGCCATCGATATGGGCCGTTACGACTTGCGCTCGTGAGCTCAAGCGGCTCGGATTGGGGCGGAAGGCCTGAATTCGCAGGTCGCTCCGGCTTCCGGCAAAATGCCGTTGCTGTTATCCTCTCGCAAAAGAACCTCTTGCGGAGGAAACGATGCGGCCTCAGGTGATGCCTGCAAGTCCAGCCCCTGGTGATGTCGCGCCGGCGGTGCTCGCCATCGGCCGACCTGACTTCCCGAACGTCCTCATCGACACGCTGCGCCGCCAGGCCGCTGTCGGCCATTGCATGGTGTTCGCGTTGAACCGTGCCGGTGCCGCGACCTGCCTGCTCGATGCCGGCAACATCCCGATCGGCGGCGATCTCGGCGCGGTCTATGCCAGCCAATTCCACGAATCCGATCCCAACCGCGATGCACTGTTCGAAGCCGAGGGCGGCGCCCCGATCATGCTGCCGTCCTTCGCGCCGCGCATGTACGGCGCGCGCTACCGGAAGATCTTCTTCCACGATTCCGGCATCGTCGATAAATGCGCGACCGCGATCTGGACTGGCGATACCTGCTTCTACGTCAACTTCTATCGCATCGCGGCCCAGGGCCGCTTCACCGCCGCGCAGCGCGAACGGCTTCAGGCGATCGCGCCTGCGATCGGCGCGAGCGTGGCGCGCCATTTTCAGGAGAAGGCGGCGCCCGAACAATCTCTCGCCGCCTTGTTCGCGACGCGCGCGCCGCTCGCCGGTCTCACGCCGCGTGAGCAGGAGGTCTGCCGCCGCATCCTCACAGGCTTCAGCTCCGAGGCGATCTCGCAAGAACTCGGCATCAGCCTGCATTCGACCCTGACCTACCGCAAGCGCGCCTATGAACGGCTCGGCATCTCCTCGCAGAGCGAGCTGTTTGCGATCGTGCTGGGCCTGCTCGCCGGGCCGCGCAGCCTGAACTAGGTCGGGAGGACTCCAGGTCCGAGATCTCCGTGTTTCTTGCGTCCCGAGATCACCTCGTCTTCGCGGAAGTTGCGTGGGTATCATGGGGCAGGATTGATCCCACGTCGCGCAACATCGTTCCTACGAACTGCGAAGCTTCCGATGCGATGTCATCAGGAACGTTCGCGCGCGGGTTTGATTGGCATGTCATCGTCAATCGGAGTTGAAACAATGCGAAAGACAATTTTTTCAGTGGCAATGTGTGCATTGCTTGCCGGCGCGTCGGTCGGTTTCGCCCACGCGCAGGCAGGAGGTGCAGGTGGAACGGGCGGCGCGGGTGGAAGCGCTGGTGGAACCGGCGCTAGCTCTGGTAGCGGAACGGGCGATGCAGCGGGTGCAGCAGCAACGGGCGGTGCTGGTGCCGCGGGTGGAACCACTGGCTCCAACGCGGGTGCCAGCGGGAGCGGCGCGAATAGCAGCGGCCAAGGCGGCCCCCAGACTCCGCGACCTGGCGGGAGCAACGATCCAACCCGACGGTAACGACATTCTCGTTCGATGATCGGGTAGGAGAGAGGGAAAGCCGCTGAATCAGCTCAGCAGCTTCCCCTCCGCGTTGCTGGCCAGGTGCGGGGAGTCGGCCAGCGCCCAAGCGGTACGGCCTCTATGGGCTGAACAAACTGTGGAGAAAACGATCCTTTTCGCCAGGCGCGTAACCCTGAGACGCGCCAAAATACGGCTCACTGGAGCCAGGGTAGGGCGCGGCCCCATACTGTGCCGGCGGTGGCACATAGGCAAAACTCGAAGCGGGACCTGATGCGGACATGCCCGGATTCGAATGAACAATGGCGTGCCGCCGGTGTGGGTGATGCACCTGTGCCGCGTTCGCAACGCCGCCGAAGGTGATCAGAAGGCCCAAGGCCAGAATGAAGCGCATCGGTTTTTTCTCCAAATGCCCCGCCTGCATAGTTAGCGCTCGGCCGCAGCGCCCCAACACATGGCGGCCTCACGATTCCTCACATCCCCGGCATCGGAGGGCATCTCCTTCCGAGGCGATCTCGAAAGGACTCGGCGTCAGCCTGCATTTGACCCTGATCTACCGCAAGCGTGCCTATGGGCGGCTCGGCTTTTCCTCACAGAGTGAGCTGCTAGCGATCGCTCGGGGCCTCACGGCCTGAACTGAGGGCAATGTCACGCAGTACTTCCAATTCTTATGTTGCCGAACAAGAGTTCGGCGTTAACCATCACCGACGGTTCCAGTCCGAGCGACATCGCTTCGAAGTTTCTTAAATTTTGCTGGGTACCTCTCTTGGGCATGGTGACCTGGAGAAGGGTATGAGCAAGCGGCCCAAACGCGGCAAGAAGGCGGAGACGCTCGCGCTGCCGATGGCCGCGCGCGTTGCAATTGGCGTCGTGGCCGTCGCCGCATTGGGCTACGGTTTGCTGTCTCGCCCGGCGAGCGTGCAGCCGGCACGGAAGCCGTCCGCACCCCAAGCTCAGGCATCGTCGACGCCGGTTTACGTGGCACCTCCGGTTCATGCATCAGCGCCTGCTCCGGCTCCGATTCCAGCCCCGGCACCTCTGGTCGAGCCGCCAAAAGCCGACGCCGACATTCCCGGCGCATTGGTTCGGCAGGTGGTTGACTACGCCAGCCACCAGACGCCGGGCACCGTGATCATCGATACCAAGAACACGTTCCTCTATTTCGTCCTGAACGACGCGCAGGCGCTGCGCTACGGCATCGGTGTCGGCCGCGAAGGTTTCACATGGTCCGGTGAGCAGACTGTGGCTCGCAAGGCAGAATGGCCGGATTGGCATCCGCCTGCGGAGATGGTCACGCGTCAGCCTTATCTGCCGCGGTTCATGGCAGGTGGCCCCGGCAATCCGCTCGGCGCCCGGGCGATGTATCTGGGCGAGACCGAATATCGAATTCACGGCACCAACAAGCCCGATACGATCGGCAAGCGTGTCTCGTCCGGCTGTATCCGGCTGACCAATGAGGACGTCGTGGACCTCTATGAGCGGGTGAAGGTCGGCGCGAAAGTGATCGTGCTTCCGACAATTGGTGCCCGTCGACCATCCCAGGGCGCGCCACAGGACGCTGCTTTCCGATTCCCGGACCCGGCATCGCCATCGAAGCGGCCCTTGGCGGCCAACGCACAGATGCTGTCACCTGGAGCGAAGATCGCCGAGGCGCGGTAACTCGGTCGGTCCCTATCGCTAGGGACAGACGCCGGCAACGGAGTTCGCTAGTCTGCCCTGAAGCACACGAGGATCCAGGGAGACCGCCTTGAGCACCGCGCCGCGCATCGACATCGACCCGGCCGCGTTCTGGGCCGATCCCTATCCGATGCTCGCGAAAATGCGGAAAGACGCGCCGATCGCCTTCGTGCCGCAGCTCGGCTCGACGCTGCTGACCAGCCGCGACGACATCTCGATCTCCGAGAAGCAGATCGACGTGTTCTCCTCGCACCAGCCGGCGGGCCTGATGAACCGGCTGATGGGGCACAACATGATGCGCAAGGACGGCGAGGCGCATCAGGTCGAGCGCCGCGCGATGTTCCCGACGGTGTCGCCGAGGACGGTGAAGGCGCACTGGACCGCGCTGTTTCAAGCCCATGCCGACCGCATTCTCGATGCGATCGAGCCGGGGCGGATCGATTTCATGCGCGACTTCGCGCTGCCGTTCTCCGGCGAATGCCTGAAGTCGATCACCGGCCTCACCAATATCGGCTTTGAGGACATGGATGCGTGGTCGCAGGGCATGATCGAGGGCATCGCCAATTATGCCGGCGATCCCGCGGTCGAGGCGCGCTGCCATGCCGCGACCTCAGGCATCGATGCTGCGATCGACGATATCCTGCCGGTGATGCGTGAGAAACCCGACCAGAGCATCCTCGGCGTGCTTCTTGCGTCCGGCATGCCGATGGAGAGCGTGCACGCAAATGTCAAACTCGCGATCTCAGGCGGGCAGAACGAGCCGCGCAAGGCGATCGCCGGCACGGTCTGGGCGCTGCTGACCCACCCCGAGCAGCTCGATCTCGTGCGCAAGGATGAGGTGACCTGGTTGCAGGCGTTCGAGGAATACGCCCGCTGGATCTCGCCGATCGGCATGTCGCCGCGGCGGATCGCAAAGCCCTGGAGCATCCGCGACGTGTCGTTCGAGCTCGATGAGCGCGTGTTCCTGATGTTCGGCTCCGCCAATCGCGACGAGAAGCATTTTGACCGCGCCGATCAGTTCGATGTGCGGCGCGATACGACCAAGAGCGTCGCGTTCGGCGCCGGCCCGCATTTCTGCGCCGGCGCCTTCGCCTCGCGCGCCATGATCGCCGATGTCGCGCTGCCGACATTGTTCGCGCGCGCTAAGACGCTGGAGATCGCCGACGACGAGGAGGTGCGGATCGGCGGTTGGGCGTTCCGGGGCCTGCAGAACTTGCCGGTTATCTGGGCGCATTAGACCCGCGGACGTGCGCGCACCATGCCGATCATTTCATCATGCGCCTGTTTTGCCCGACGGCGCAAAGGCTTGCCTGACCAAATCGCAGGAAGCGTAAGTCATTGATCTCGTTGCCGCCGGCTACTGTGCATGGGGTTGTTTTCGACATTTTGAGTTCGGTGCTTCGCGATCACGAACGGGAACAGTGTATCGCTCACATTCCCGTGCGAAAATAATCGCTCTGCATCGTCGTCGCCGCTTGAAAGAATAATCATGCGCACGACCGCTCGCGCAGTGCTCGCATCGCTATTTTCCTCGACGTCTCGACACCTCAGATAACCCGCACCATCATTCTTCACACGGGAACGAGCAACGGCCGCACGTGGCCGGGAGTGTGGAATGCAGCGTCGCGACTTTCTCAAACTATCGATCGGAACTGCGGCCGCTGCAGCGATTGCCTCGCCTGCACTAGCGCAAGGCACGGTGAAGGACATCCGTATCGGCTACCAGAAGACCGGCGTGCTGGTGATCGCGCGTCAGCAGGCGAGTTTGGAAAAACATTTCACGCCGCAAGGCATCGACGTGAAATGGATCGAGTTTTCCTCCGGGCCGCCGATGATGGAAGCCATGAATGTCGGCAGCGTCGATTTCGGCTCGGTCGGTGATTCCCCGCCGGTGTTCGCGCAGGCCGCGGGAGCTGCGATCGTCTATGCCGCCGGCCAGCCCATCACCAACGGGCAGGGCATTCTGGTGCCGAAGGATTCCCCGATCCGCAGCATCGCCGATTTGAAGGGCAAGCGCATCGGCTTCACCAAGGGCTCCAGCGCCCACAACATCGTGGTGCAGACGCTGGAGAAGGCCGGTCTCACCTATGCCGACATCACGCCGGTCTATCTGACGCCGCCGGATGCCGGTCCCGCCTTCGCCAATGGCAGCATCGAGGCTTGGGCGATCTGGGATCCGTATTTCGCGATCGGCGAGACCAAGCAGGGCGGTCGCATCCTGATCAATTCGCGCGAGGTCACCAAGACCAATTCCTTCTACATCGCCAATCGCGAGTTCGCGAGGAATCACGGCGCGATCCTGCAGCAGATCGTCGACGTGACGACCGCGGCGGGCAGATGGGCCGAACGGCATCGCGACGAGGTCGCCAAATCGCTCGCCGCGATCACCGGCGTCCCGCTGGACATCCAGACCGTCGCCGCCAAACGCGCGAACTTCGTGGTCGGTCCGGTCACCGACGACATCGTAGCAACCCAGCAGGGCGTCGCCGACCGCTTCTACAAGCTCGGCCTGATCCCGAAGCCGATTCAGATCCGCGACATCGTCTGGCGCAATCCGGCAGCCTGACCGTGCCGACCACTCTTCCCATCCACAAGGGTTTGAACATGAGGCGTATCATTCAGCGTCTGATCGCAGCCATCGTGCTGTCGATCGGCATTGTTGCCGCCGCAGTCGGCACCTCCTACGGGCAGGACAAGGTGGTCCGCATCGGCTACCAGAAATACGGCAAGCTGGTGCTGCTTAGGAGCAAGGGCACGCTGGAGCCGAAGTTAGCTGCCGACGGCTATAAGGTGGTGTGGACCGAATTCCCCTCCGGACCGCCGCTGCTCGAGGCGCTCAATGTCGGCGCGATCGATTTCGGCAACACCGGCGAAGCCCCGCCGATCTTCGCGCAGGCCGCCGGCGCGCCGATCCAGTATGTCGCCTATGAACCACCGGCGCCGAAGGGCGAGGCGATCCTGGTGCCGAAGGACAGTCCGCTGAAATCGGTCGCGGACCTCAAGGGCAAGAAGATCGCGCTCAACAAGGGCTCCAACGTCCACTACCTCCTGGTCAAGGCGCTGGAGAAAGCCGGCGTGAAATATTCGGACATCGAACCGGTGTTCCTCGCGCCGGCCGACGCGCGCGCCGCCTTCGAGCGCGGCGCGGTCGATGCCTGGGTGATCTGGGATCCGTTCCAGGCCGCGGCGGAAGCCGCCACCGGCGCCCGCACGCTCGCTGACGGCACCGGCATCGTCGCCAACTACCAGTTCTACTTCTCCTCCAGGAAATTCCTCGACGCCAATCCGAAGATTGTCGACGCCGTGCTCACCGAGCTGAGCGCGGTCGATGACTGGGCCAAGGGCGACATCCACGCGGTGGCCGAGCAACTGGCGCCATCGATCGGATTGCCGGTGCCGGTGGTCGAGGTGGCGTTGAAGCGGCAGTCTTACGGCATCAAGCCGATCACCGATGCCGTCATCGCCGATCAGCAGCAGGTTGCCGACGCGTTCTTCGCGCTGGGCCTCATCCCCAAATCCATCAAGATCTCCGACGTCGCGCGGAAGTCAGGATCGTGAGCAAAGTCATGACCAAGCAAAGCAACCCCAACATCCTCTGGTTCCTGCCGACCCACGGTGACGGGCGCTATCTCGGCACCGGCATCGGCGGCCGCGAGGTCAATTTCAACTATCTGCGGCAGATCGCGCAGGCTGCCGACCAGCTCGGCTATTTCGGCGTGCTGCTGCCGACCGGACGCTCCTGCGAAGATTCCTGGATCGTTGCCTCTTCAGTGGCGCCGTTCACCGAGCGGCTGCGCTATCTCGTGGCTGTCCGCCCCGGCCTGCAATCGCCGAGCGCTGCGGCGCGCATGACAGCGACGCTCGACCGCGTCACCAACGGCCGGCTGCTGGTCAATGTCGTCACCGGCGGCGATCCCGTCGAGAACAAGGGCGACGGCATCTTCCTTGGCCATGACGAACGCTACGAGGTCACTCGCGAGTTCCTGGGCGTCTATAGCGACCTGCTCGCCGGCAAGACGGTGAACGTCGAGGGCAAGCACATCCATGTCGAGGGCGGCAAGCTCTTGTTTCCGCCGGTGCAGGCGCCGCGGCCGCCGCTGTATTTCGGCGGCTCGTCCGATGCTGGCATCGACGTCGCGGTCGACACCGTCGACAAATATCTCACCTGGGGCGAGCCGCCGGCGCTGGTGGCCGAGAAGATCGCGAAGGTGAGGGAGGTCGCCGCTGCGCGCGGTAGAAAACTCTCCTTCGGCATTCGTCTTCACGTCATCGTTCGCGAGACCAATGAAGCGGCCTGGCGCGCCGCGAACGAACTGATCAAGCATGTCAGCGACGACACCATTGCGCTAGCGCAGAAGAACTTTGCCCGCATGGACTCGGTCGGCCAGCAACGCATGGCGCAGCTGCATGGCGGCAAGCGCGACAAGCTCGAGATCGCGCCGAACCTCTGGGCCGGCGTCGGCCTGGTGCGCGGCGGTGCCGGCACCGCGCTGGTCGGCGATGCCGAGACCGTCGCGACCCGCATCAGGGAGTATCAGGATCTCGGCGTCGATACCTTCATCATGTCGGGCTATCCGCATCTGGAGGAGGCCTATCGCTTCGCCGAGCTGGTTTTCCCGTTGCTCGCGCTGGAGCAGCCGAGCAACGTTACCAAGCTGCACTTCAACGGCGGTCCGTTCGGCGAGACGGTCGGCAGCGACTTCCGTCCGCAGCATCGGGTGTCGCAGTCATGAGCCTGATCGATAGCATCCCGCTTCCGCGCAGCGTCCGCCTGCCGCGGGTGGACGGCCTGATCCAGTGGATCGTGCCGCTGGCCATCATCGCGATCTGGCAGGTTGCGAGCGTCACGGGATTCGTGCCGACCCGCGTGCTGCCCGCGCCGAGCGACGTCGTGCTCGCCGGCTGGAAGCTGCTGCTCTCCGGCGAGCTCGTCCGCAACATCTGGGTGTCGTTCTGGCGCGCCTCGATCGGCTTTCTGATCGGCGGCAGCATCGGCTTCGCCTTCGGCCTCGCCAACGGCCTGTCGCAGCTGTCGGCAAAGCTCACCGACACCACGCTGCAGATGGTGCGCAACGTGCCGCATCTGGCGCTGATCCCGCTGGTCATCCTCTGGTTCGGCATCGACGAGAGCGCAAAGCTGTTCCTGGTGGCGCTCGGGGTGTTTTTTCCGATCTACCTCAACACGCTGCACGGCATCCGCACCGTCGATCCGCAGCTGATCGAGATGGGCCGCATCTACGGCATGACGGACGGCGAACTGTTCCGCCGCGTGATCTTCCCGGGCGCGCTGCCCTCGATCTTCGTCGGCATCCGCTTCGCGCTCGGCATCATGTGGCTGACCCTGATCGTCGCCGAGACCATCGCGGCCTCCTCGGGCCTCGGCTACATGGCGATGCAGGCGCGCGAGTTCATGCTGATCGACGTCGTCGTGCTCTCGATCCTGATCTACGCTTTGCTCGGCAAGCTCGCCGACAGCGCCTCCCGCGTGCTGGAGCGTCTCACGCTCTCCTGGCACCCCGCCTTCCAGAAACGTTGATCAGAAATACTGGGACTCACATGCAGACAGCCGTTCGTAGCTCCCTTCCGGAAACCGAGCTCGCCAGCCGCGCCAATTTCACACCTCACGCTCGTGTGGTGCGCGAAGAGCGCTCGGCGTCTGCCGTCGGACTGCCGCTCAGCATCCGCGGCCTGCGCAAATCGTTCGGCGACAACGAGGTGCTGCGCGGCATCGACCTGCACATTCCCGCTGGTCAGTTCGTCGCCATCGTGGGCAAAAGCGGCTGCGGCAAGAGCACGCTGCTGCGCCTCATCGCCGGCCTGGACAAGATCGATGCCGGCAGCATCAGCTTCGGTCAGGAGATCCAGCCCGAGGACATCCGCGTCATGTTCCAGGAGCCGCGGCTGCTGCCCTGGGCACGCGTGCTCGCCAATGTCGAAGTCGGCCTCGGCCGCGATCGCGCCTCCGGCGATGCGCATGCGCGCGCGGAGAAGGCGCTGATCGAGGTCGGGCTCGCCGACAAGCGCGACCAATGGCCCTCGGTGTTGTCGGGCGGCCAGAAGCAGCGCGTCGCGCTCGGCCGTGCGCTGGTCTCGCGCCCACGCGTGCTCGCCTTCGACGAGCCGCTCGGCGCGCTGGATGCGCTGACCCGGATCTCGATGCAGCGCCTTCTGGAGCGCGTTTGGCGCGACCAGGGCTTTACCGCCATCCTCGTCACCCACGATGTCTCCGAAGCGGTTGCGTTGGCTGATCGCGTGCTCGTGATCGAGGAGGGCCGCATCGCCCACGACGTCTCGGTTAACGCAGGCAGGCCGCGTCAGCGCGGCTCGGTCGAGCTTGCCGGCCTCGAAGGCTCGATCCTGAGCCACCTGTTGTCGGCGGACGATCGTACCTAGATACAGGGAACCCCGTTCTGGGGAGCAATGCCATGAATGTAGTGCCCCGCGATCTCATGACTGAAATCCCCGTCTCGTCCGCCGATTTCCGCGGCGCCATGCGCCATCTCACCGGCGGCGTCAGTGTCATCACTGCCGGGCGGGGCAAGGACATCACCGGCATGACGGTCACCTCGGTGACCTCACTGTCGGTCGAGCCGCCGACGCTGCTGGTCAGCATCAACCGCGATGCCTCGTCCTTTCCGCTGATCCGGCGCCACGGTGCTTTCGGCGTCAACATCCTCAATGCCGACCAGCTCGATGTCGCCGAGCGTTTTGCCGGCAAGGGCGGGCTGAAGGGCGCCGATCGTTTCGCGGGGGCCAGATGGGTGACGGCGGTGTCGGGCGTTCCGCTCCTGGCCGGCGCGCTGTCGGCCTTCGATTGCGAGGTCGAGGAGATCGTCGAACGCCACTCGCACGGCATCGTCATCGGCCGTGTCAGGGACATCAAGAGTTCCACCCGCACCGCTGCGCTGGCCTATTGGCACGGCCAGTATGTGGCGGTCGACCAGGACGAGGATGCGGCGAGGCTCGCCGATGTCAGCCTCCCCGCGCGCGGCCGGCGCGGCGTTTGATCGCCGTCCGAAGCGGGCATACAGACTGGCCTTTTCCGCCTCATCGTTCTAGAAGCGCCCAGAGCCTCCCTGTTCGGGACGGCCATGGAGCGGATCGATGAAGCGCATCGCGACCTTCGCCTTCTACGCCGTTGGCGCGCTCGCGATCGCCTATCTCGCGCTCTATGCCTACGCGATGTTCTCAGGCCAGCCCGTGATCATCCCCGGCGATCCCATCCACATCTTCCGCAAGCCTGACGCGCCGAGCTATTCGTGAACTCGGGAGGTCTCGTAGGGTGGGCAAAGCGAAGCGTGCCCAAGCACCTTTAGCCGATAGAAACAGATGGTGGGCACGGCGCAAAGAGCGCCTTTGCCCACCCTACGGCACCTGGATTTCACCCCCTCAAGATCGCCAGCGCCAGCGCCTGCGCGCGCGGCACGATGCTGTCGAGCTCGAGATATTCCTCCGGCGTGTGCGCGAGGCCGCCGACCGGGCCGAGGCCGCAGATGGTCGGCGTGCCAACGGCGGCGGTGAAGCCGGAATCGGCGCAGCCGGCGGAGAATTCGCCCTGCAGCGTGGTGAGGCCGGCCTGCCGTGCGGCGGCCTGGTAGTTCTCGAACAGCGCTTTTGATTCTGCACTCTGCACCACCGGCACGAACTCGCCCTTGATCGCCAGCGTTGCGCTCGTGCCCGGCACGTAGGACGTCGCGACGATCGTCTCGATCGCTTCCATCACCCGCGCGCGATCGGCCGGATCGACATAACGCAGGTCGATCTGGCCCTCGGCGGAGGGCGCCGTGGTGTTGACGGACTGCCCGCCCGAGACCAGGCCGACATTCAGCGTGATGCCCTTGTCGAGATCGGTGAGCGCGTGGATCTTGACGATCTTGTGCGCGAGCTCGCCGATCGCGCTGACGCCGGCGGCGAAATTGGCGCCGGAATGCGCGGCTTTGCCGGTGATGGCCAGATGCATGAAGATGCCGCCCTTGCGCCCCGTCACGACGTTGCCGGTGGGGCGGCCCGGCTCGGAATTGAACACGGCGCGGGCGGCGCGGCCTTCGCGCTCGATCACGGGCCGGGAGGAGGGCGAGCCGATCTCCTCGTCCGAGGTGATCAGCAGCTTGATCGGATGCGGGTTGCCGCCAAACTTGTGGAAGGCAGTTGCGACGAACACGTTCATGACGAGACCGGACTTCATGTCGGCGACGCCAGGACCATAGGCGCGGCCGTCGCGGATGGTGAAGGGACGGCGCCCGGCCTCGCCCTTGCCGAACACGGTGTCGCGATGCCCCATCAACAGTACCGGCTTCTCATTGCTGCCGGGCTTTGCCACCTCGGCATGGATCGCATCGCCGAAGGCGTCGTGGCCCTCGCGCCGGCACGGAATGCCGTGCTCGGCAAAATGCCGCTCGAACCGCGCCCCGACCGCATCGACGCCTTCCTTGTCATAGGAGCCGGAATCGATGTTCACGACATCGCGGAGCAGATCGATCATCGCCTGCCGCTGTGCCGCCAGCCAGTCCGTGATTTGAGCTTCAGACATGTGGTTCCTCGCGTGGTTGTCGGGCGAGGTTATAGGGCCTTGCGCTGACGCGACCTAGTCGCCGGATGCGATGCCGTCATGCGGGGGCCGCTCTAAACGCCGTTATTGCGAGCGTAGCGAAGCAATCCAGAGCGTTTCCTCGGAGGGATTCTGGATTGCTTCGCTGCGCTCGCAATGACGAGGTTGGCAGCCTGCACTCAGACAGAAATGCCCGGGACCAGCCCGGGCATTCGCATTCTCGATATTCGCTGGCACCGCCTACGCCCCCATCATCGGCATCCGCGAATATTCGCCGGGCGTGCCCGCGGGCGGGATCGGGATGCCGCCGTCGGAATATTCGTTGAGCTTGTTGCGCAGCGTGCGGATCGAGATGCCCAGGATATTGGCGGCATGGGTGCGGTTGCCGAGGCAGTGCTTCAGCGTCTCCAGGATCAGGTCGCGCTCGACATCGGCCACGGTGCGTCCCACCAATGCGCGCGTGACCTGCTCGGCGGCCATGGTGGCATGCGCCACCGCCGGCGGCGTCTTGGCGAGGTCGAGGCGGTCGCCGTCGGGGGTGATGATCGCGTCGGCGCCGATCTCGTCGCCCTGCGCCATCAGCACCGCGCGGTGCATGGTGTTTTCGAGCTCGCGAACGTTGCCCTGCCAGCGGTTGGCCGAGAGCACGCGGCGCGCTTCCGCCGAAACCGGGCGCATCGGCACGCCGTTGGCCTCGGCATATTTCTTCACGAAATGCTGAGCGAGCTCCAGAATGTCGGCGGGGCGCTCGCGCAGCGGCGGGATCTTCAGGTTCACGACGTTGAGGCGGAACAGCAGGTCCTCGCGGAACGTGCCTTCGCGCACGGCCTCGGCGAGGTTGCGGTTCGAGGTCGCGATGATGCGGATGTCGACGGGGACAGGCTTGGTGCCGCCGACGCGGTCGATGACGCGCTCCTGGATCGCACGTAGTAATTTCGATTGCAGGCGGACGTCCATCTCCGAGATTTCGTCGAGCAGCAGCGTGCCGCCGGTGGCTTCTTCGAACTTGCCGATGCGGCGCGCAATCGCGCCGGTGAAGGCGCCCTTCTCGTGGCCGAACAGCTCGGACTCCAGGAGATGCTCGGGGATCGCGGCGCAGTTGATCGAGATGAAGGGACGCTTGGCGCGCGCCGAGCGGGTGTGGACGTAGCGGGCCAGTACTTCCTTGCCGGTGCCGGATTCGCCGGTGATCATCACCGAGGCGTCGGAGCCAGCGATCTGCTGCGCCAGCTTGATCACCTTCGCCATGGCTTCGTCGCGATAGACCAGCTCGCGGGAATCGTTGGCGACGGCGGCCAGCACCGCGGCGATCAGCTCGGGATCGGGCGGCAGCGGGATGTATTCCTTGGCCCCGGCGTGGATCGCGGCGACCGCGGCGCGGGCGTCGTTGGTGATGCCGCAGGCGACGATCGGGGCATGGATGTGCTCGGCTTCGAGCCGCATGACGAGGTCGCGGATGTCGAGGGCGACGTCGACCAGCAGGAGGTCGGCCCCCTTGCCGCCGCGCAGCACGCGCATCGCCTGCTCGTGATCCTCGGCGTGGGTCACGGTAGCCCCGTTGTCCATCGCGATCTTGGTGGCGGTGGTGAGCTGGCCCTTCAATGTGCCAACGATGAGAAGCCGCATGTCAGTCTCCTGTCCGTCTGGTCGCGCTGCCGCGCGTCATTCCCTGTTCGCGTAATGATTACGTGCGTTCGGTCTTGATGATTTCGGTCATGGTCACGCCGAGCTTGTCCTCGACCAGGACGACTTCGCCGCGGGCGACCAGCTTGTTGTTGACGTAGATGTCGATGGCTTCGCCGACGCGGCGATCGAGCTCGAGCACGGTGCCGGGTCCAAGCTTCAGGAGCTCGCTGACGTCCATCTTGGAGCGGCCGAGCACCGCCGAGACCTGGACGGGAACGTCGAACACGGCCTCGAGGTCGGCGGCGGCGCGCGCCGCATATTCGTCCTCAGTGTAGCCGACGTCCGTGCCGGCAGGCGGCATCGGGCCGTTGAGATCGGGCAGCGGGACCTGTCCGTCGGTGTCGCTCATGGGTTAACTCCCCCTGCGGGACGCGACATAGCGTCCGACCATTTCGTCGATCTTGGCCGCGATGGCGCCGCGCTCCAGCACGACGCCGCCATCGGCCCATTCGATCCGGCAGTCGCCGGTGGCAATCTCCGGTTCGGCCAGGATCACCAGCCGGCCCTCGAAGCCGCTCTGCTTGGCGAGCCGCTCGATCTTGTCGCGGGCGGCGTCGTAGAGCGCATCGTTGATGCGGACGACGAGATGCGGCGTCGCGACCAGATGCGAGAAGCAGTCCTTGACCAGCGCGACGATCTCGCCGAGCGGCTCCGCGGCGACGAGGTCGGCGCACAGCTTGCGCGCGACCGCCAACGCGACGTCGACCGCCTCGGTTTCCATCTTGGATTCGATGCCGCCGATACCGGACGCGATGCCGCGGATGCCGATGTTGATCTCTTCCATGGCGAGCGCGACGCGGCGGTCGCTCTCGGCCTTGGCTTCGCGCTGGCCGGCGGCAAAGCCGTCCTGATAGGCGCGCGCTTCGGCTTCCGCGACCTTCTGCGCGATCTCGGCGGCGGTCGCGGCCTTCTCGCGCGTCGCCCGCTCGGGTGCCGCGAAGTCGGTATCGAACAGGAATTTCGCCGGAGCGGCCATCAGTACACCAGTTCGTCGTCGGCGCGGTTCTTGGTCAGCATGATCTCGCCCTTGGCGGCGAGGTCCTTGGCGAGGTTGACCAACAGCGCCTGGGCCTCGTCGACGTCGCGCAGGCGCACAGGGCCCATCGCCGCCATGTCGTCCTGGAGCATCTTGGCCGCGCGTGAGGACATGTTGCCGAAGAAGAAGTTGCGAACGTCCTCGTTGGCGCTCTTGAGCGCGACGCCGAGCTTGTCCTTGTCGACGTTGCGCATGAGAGTCTGGGCCGATCCGGAATCGAGCTTCACGAGGTCGTCGAAGGTGAACATCAGCGCCTTGATGCGCTCGGCCGATTCGCGGTTGTCCTCCTCCAGCGAGGTGATGAAGCGGGTTTCGGTCTGGCGGTCGAAATTGTTGAAGATTTCCGCCATCACCTCGTGGGCGTCGCGGCGGCGGGTCTGGGACAGATTGGACATGAATTCGGTGCGCAGCGTTTTCTCCACGCTCTCGATCACCTCCTTCTGCACCGCCTCCATCTTCAGCATGCGGTTGACGACGTCGAGCGCGAGCTCCTCGGGGAAGATGCCGAGCACGCGCGCGGCGTGCTCCGGCTTCAGCTTCGACAGCACCACCGCGATGGTTTGCGGATATTCGTTCTTGAGGTAGTTGGCGAGGACCTCTTCCTGCACGTTGGAGAGCTTCTCCCACATGTTGCGTCCGGCAGGGCCGCGGATCTCGTCCATGATGCCGTTGACGCGCTCCGGCGGCAGATATTGCTGCAACAGGCGCTCGGTGGCGTCGAAATTGCCCATCAGCGCGCCGGAGGCCGACATGCGCGAGACGAATTCGAGCAGCATGTCTTCCACGGTGTCGACCTCGACGGTGCCGAGCGTCGACATTTCCAGCGAGAGCTGGCGCACCTCGTCGTCGTCGAGCAGGCTCCAGATCTTGCCGCCATATTGCTCGCCGAGCGCGAGCATCAGGATCGCGGCGCGCTTCGGTCCGGACAATTGTTCGGCCGGCTTGCCGTCCTTTGACCTTGTGTTGGCACGCTGACCGAGCGTGGAGATCACGCTGGTGATGTCGTTGCTGTTGGCGTTTTGCAATGCGGCGGCCATGTCAGATCACTTCTCGTATTACTTTGCGGATTCGCTCAGCCATTGGCGGACGATGGCGACGGTTTCGTTGGGATTACGCTCGGCGAGCTCGCCGACGCGGTGAACGGATTGGGCATGGACCTGGCCCTGGATGGTGGCGACGTCGATCGCGCTGGCGGCGCCGCTCGGCAGGAGCGGCTGGGCGGCCGGCACGGCCTCTTCGGAAGCCGCCGGGCCGATGAGCACGCCGGAGATGGCGGCGGCGACCTCGTCGGACGCGAGGATGCGCTTGACCAGCGGGCGGATCACCAGGAACAGCACGATCAGGCCGAGCAGCATCATCACGCCGAGCTCGACGAAGTACATGACGTCGTCCTTGGTGAACTGCAGCATGGCGAGGAAGCCTGAGGGTTCACCGATCGGGGCGGTGGAGGGCGCATCGGCGAAGCGCAGATTGACGACCTCGACCTGGTCGCCGCGCTTCTGGTCGAAGCCGATCGCCGAGCGCACCAGCGCGGCGATGCGATCGAGCTGCTCCTTGGTGCGGTCCTGATAGGCCAGCTCGCCCTTGTCGTTCTTGGAATAGATGCCGTCGACCAGCACCGCGACCGAGATGCGGTTGACCCGGCCGGCCTCGGTCACCTCGGTCTTGGTGGTGCGGGAGATCTCGTAATTGTTGGTCTCTTCGGTCTTCTTGCTCTGATCCTTGGCCGCGACGCCGTTGTTCTGCTGGTTGCCGGGCAGCTCGTTGTTGACGGTGACCTGGCCGTTGTTGTCGGCGGTCATGCTCTGCTCTTCGCGGGTCTGGCTCGAGCGCAGCACCCGGCCTTCGGGATCGTACTTGTCCGAGGTCTGGGTCACCTTGTTGAAGTCGAAATCGGCGGAGAGCTGCACGCGGGCGCGGCCCGATCCGACCACGGAGGAGACGATGTCCTCGACCTGCTTGCGCATCCGCTTCTCGAAGGAGATGCGGCGCTCGTCGCCGACCGCCTGCTCCGGATCGGCCGCCGCGCCGTCGGCGAGCAGCTGGCCGGCCTCGTCGACGATCGAGACCCGCTGCGGCTTCAGGCCGTTGACGGCGGAGGCGACAAGATGGCGGATGGCGCGGATCTGCTGGGCTTCCAGCGCGCCGCGGACACGGACCACGATCGAGGCCGACGGCTCCGGCGCCTCGCGCGCAAACAGCGGGCGCTCGGGCAGCACCAGATGGACGCGGGCGGCCTGGATGCGGTCGATGGCGCGGATGGTGCGGGCGAGCTCGCCTTCCAGCGCGCGGAGGTGATTGATGTTCTGGACGAAAGAGGTGGTGCCGAGGGCGTCCGACTTGTCGAACACCTCGTAGCCGACGCCGCCGCCCTTGGGCAGGCCGCCCTCGGCGAGCTTCATCCGCAGCCGCGTGACCTTGTCCTTGGGCACCATGATGATGGCGCCCTCATTGCGGATCTCGAACTGGATGCCCTGGCGTTCCAGGTCCTTGATGATGCCGGAGGAGTCCTCGACGCTGAGGTCGGTGAACAGCGTCGTCATCTGCGGCGTGGTGACGCGCATGATGACGAACGCGAAGAAGCCGATGAGCGCGGCGGTGACCGCGATCATCGCCCCGAACCGGGCGGCGCCGATACTCTTCAAAAAGTCCGCAAGACCTTGCAAGCAACCGCCCCAACAGATTCGGCCGCTTTCACCGGAAAGGCCGACTGGGCAATTATTGCCTAGGGGATGGTTTCGATATGGTTAACGAAGGTTAAGAGGTCGGACAAAAGTAGCGCCAAAGAGCGATATGAAAAAAATCGGCCTCGCAGGGCGAGGCCGATTTTCGTCAAAAGCCGCAGTTTTCCGGATCGCCTTACTGGCGATATTGCTGGATACGGGTGGTGCGAAGGCCCGCCAGACCATGCTGGTCGATGGAAAACTGCCAGGAGAGGAATTCGTCGACCGTCAGGGTATAACGGCTGCAGGCCTCCTCGAGCGAAAGAAGTCCACCACGGACAGCGGCGACGACTTCGGCCTTGCGGCGGATGACCCAGCGTTTGGTGCCGGGTGCAGGCAGATCCGCGATCGTCAACGGACTACCGTCCGGCCCGATGACGTATTTTACCCTCGGGCGATGGGGTTCTGTCATGGCGTACTCACAAACTCTCAACCACTGAACTCACGCCGTAACCCTACGCCCGGCGGCTTAAAAATCCGCTAAGCCTAAGGCTTCAATACAATTCTCGTTGAAAATGGCTGGAACGCACTCGTCCTCGGCCGGCGTCAGGGCCAGTCGAGGGGGATTTCGTAAATACTTTAATAACGAATGGGGCCCGTAAGGGGCTCTCTCAGCGTCGTCCCGGCCTAGTGCGCAATGGCGCTCGGGGCGCCGGGACCCAATTACGCACTAGGGCGGGGATGACACCGAATATGTGGCTCGTGCCCCCGCCTCAATTGCTGCTCGTCGCGATGATGCTCTTCACCTGGCTCAGGGTGTAGCTGGCGCCGTCGATGGTGAGCAGCGGCGGCGACTGGGTCAGGTCGACCGACGACACCACGCCCTGCACCTGGGCGGCGATGCCGACATTGTTGTTCGCCACGTCCTTGCCCGTCGCCGAGATCGTGTACTTGCCGTCGGGCCATTGCGTGCCGTCATTGCCCATTCCATTCCAGGTGAAGGGAATGTCGGTGCCGGCGGCGGCGGTGTATTTGCCGGTGAACACGGTCTGGCCACTGGCATTGGCGACGGTGATGTCGACGGTCGAGTCGGTCGGCACGTTGAGATGCCAGGTCGCCGACGACTTCGTCATGGTCGCGGTCGAGCCGTCGACCAGGGCGGTCTTGCCGACGAAGCCCAGCGCCTGGGTTGCCTGCGTGGTCTGCTGCAGGGTGACGAGCTGGGACAGCGCATCGTTGGTCTTGAGCTGCTGCTCGACGCCGGCGAACTGTACCAGTTGCTGGGTGAACTGGTTGGTGTCGAGCGGATCCAGCGGGTTCTGGTTCTGCAACTGCGTGGTCAGCAGCGTCAGGAAGGTCTGGAAGTTGCCGGCGAGCGTCGATCCCGTGGTCGAGCTCAGCGAGTTCGACGAGGAGGATTTCGGCAGGTCGGTCGTCCCGGAGACGACGGAAGGGGCGGTGGCGCCAGTCGTGGTCATGTCCAATACTCCCTACACTCTGATGTCGACGCCGCTGCTCGGCCCGTACATGCGGCCATAGCCGCGCCCGACGGGTGCGGCAGCAACGGTCTCGTCCTCGCTGATGATCAGCCGGCGGGCATTGCCGCCATTGTCGTTGTTCTGGCCGGAGTTCTGGCCCGATGAATTCTGGTCGCGCAGGCTGAAGGACAGCCCGTTGCTGCCGGTCTTGAGGCCGGCATCGTCGAGCGCGCGCTGCAATTGCGGCGCGTCCTGGCGCAGCATCTGCAACGTCTCCGGCTTTTCCACCGTGAGATGCGAGGTGACGTTGCCGGCGCGGTCGACATTGATGCGGACGTCGATGCGGCCGAGCTCGGCCGGATCGAGGCTGATGTCGAAGCGGGATTTGCCGGAGCGGATGGCGGCCGCGATCTCGACCGGAATGCCGTTGATCGGCACCGCCGTCGCGGTGGCCGCGGTCGCGGTCAGCGTCGCGGTCGATGCGGACGCCGTCGAGGTCGTGTTGGTCAGCGGCGCCTGCACGGCGGAGGCCGCCTGCGCGCTGGCGTCGGTGGTGTTGAAAGCGGCCTGCGCATTGGCATGGGCCTGGGCGGCCGGTGCGGCCGGGATCGTGTCGGGGTTGCGGTCCGCGGCGCCGGGCTTGGCGTCGGTCGCACTGTCATCTGCCTGCAGCTTTGCGCTTTGCGCATGCGCGGCGGCGTTGGCGGTCGCAGCGCCGGGCGCCGGTACCGTGGCAGCGTTCGCCTTGCCGGTGTCCTGGCCGATATTGGAGACGTCGGACTGTCCCTGCGCCGTGGCGACAGCCTGGAACGAGGTCTTCGGCGTGCCGGGATTGGCGGGGATCAGTCCGCCGGTCGGCTTGGCGTCGGTCGCGGCCGCGTCGGTCGCTCCAGTCGCGGCATCGGCCAGCGTCGCCGAGGTATCGGCATCGACTTTGGCGCCGGCGGTCTTGGCGCTCTTGTCGGCCGGCGTGGCGGTGTCGGTCTTGGGGCCGGCGATCTGCGCCGCGGTCGAGGCGCTGGCGGCGAGGCCGGCGGCGGCGATCGTCAGCGGCGAGGCGGTGGCGGCCTGGTTCGCCGTTGCGTTCGGATCGACCGGGACGACCGGTGCTGCCACCACGATCGCGTTGGGATCGGGCAAGGCGGCCTGCGCCGCGTCGGTCGGCGCGATCGCCGCGGCATCGGCGGCGGCGGTGAGCCCATCGCTGGCTTCGGTCTCATCGCCCTTGGCTTCTTCGGACGTATCAGCCGATTTGGCGTCGGATGTCTCGGACGTGTCCTTGACCTTGCCGGCGTCCTTGGCCGGATCGGCGGCCGTACCGCTCGCCTCGTCGTTCCCCGCGGGCGCGGACGTATCGGTATCGTCGCTCGCCTTGCTCTGCGGGGGCGGCTCGGTGGATGAAGTGTCGCGCGGGCCCTTGTCCAACGAGGACGAATCGCTCCGCCGCGGCGCGTTATCCTGGGCCTGCGCGGCGGCATTGGTGCTGATCGCCTGGGTGTTGCTGTCGACCAGCGACCCGAAGCTATCGTTCGCGGACGGCTCTTTGGCACTCTGCGACCGGGTAGGCTTTTGCTGCGCGCTCGAAACCTGCACGCTTGCCACGACATCTGACGTACGACCGACCACAGGCGACCCCTCGGAAACAACTTCGGCATCAGGGGAGCAAGGAGCGGGCCAGCGTCTTGCTGTGTATATTTAAATAACAAAATCAATAGCTTGACGATTTGGAGCCGCCGCCGCTAGGCCGGCCGCGACCCCGCCATTTCTGCCCCCCGGCAAGAATTGCCCTAAGCTGGCCGCCCCTGTGATTGCTTCACCGGAATGCCGCCTATATTAAAGAGGTTACTCTCAGCCGCTTTCGACCGGGCAGTCGTACCATTCGGGAACCAGGGTTCCCGGGGATCGCCGATGTCCCGCGAGAAGCATGACATCGCGGATCGCCGCACGCCGCCGCCACAAACCTTAAGGCCCATGCGCAACAGTCTGGATCTCGAAGGCCGTCCTGAGGACACCAGGGTCGTTGTCGCCATGTCGGGCGGCGTCGACTCCTCGACGACGGCTGCGCTTCTGAAGGCGGAAGGCTACGACGTCGTCGGCATCACGCTGCAGCTCTACGACCATGGCGCGGCGACCCATCGCAAGGGCGCCTGCTGCGCCGGCCAGGACATCCACGACGCGCGCGACGTCGCGGCCAAGCTCGGCATTCCCCATTACGTGCTCGACTACGAGGATCGCTTTCGCGAATCCGTCATCGACAATTTCGCCGACTCTTATGCTCTTGGCGAAACGCCGGTGCCCTGCATCGAGTGCAACCGCAGCGTCAAATTCCGCGACCTCCTGAAGACCGCGCGCGAGCTCGGGGCCCAGGCGCTCGCCACCGGCCATTACGTCGCCTCGCGCCGTCTCAACAACGGCTCGCGTGCGCTGGTCTGCGCGGCCGACGCCGACCGCGACCAGAGCTATTTCCTGTTCGCGACCACGCGCGAGCAGCTCGACTTCCTGCGCTTCCCGCTCGGCGACATGACCAAGCCGGAGACGCGCGAGCTCGCGCGGCGCTATGGCCTGTCCGTCGCCGACAAGCACGACAGCCAGGACATCTGCTTCGTGCCGACGGGCCGCTACACCGACATCATCACGCGCCTGCGCCCGAACGCGATGGACCCCGGCGACATCGTCGATCTCGACGGGCGGGTGCTCGGCCGGCACAACGGCATCGCCAATTTCACCGTCGGCCAGCGCCGCGGCCTCGGCATCGCAGCTCACGCGCCGCTGTTCGTGGTGCGGCTGGAGGCGGCCACCCGCCGCGTCGTCGTCGGCCCGCGCGATGCCCTGAAGATGCACCGCATCGCACTTCGCGACGTCAACTGGATCGGCGACGGCGATATCGACCGCGCCATCGGCGGCGGCCTCGAGCTGTTCGTGCGCGTGCGCTCGACCCGCTCGCCGCAGCCCGCCTGGCTGCGCGGCGGAGACGGTCATTACGAGGTCGAGCTCGTCGCCGGCGAGGAGGGCGTCTCACCCGGCCAAGCCTGCGTGTTCTACGACGCAGCCAGCGGGCAGGCACGCGTGCTCGGCGGCGGCTTCATTCAAAGCGCCGCGGCAAAGCTCGCCAGCGACACGGCAAGGCCGCTCGCGGAAGCCGTGCGCGGCTGAGAAATGACGAGATTTGGCCCGACTGTCGCCGCTACGTCGGTGCGCCCCCTCTCCCGCTTGCGGGAGGGGGGTGGGGCGAGGGCTTTCTCCGCCAGCGATATATCGCGAGAGGAAAGAACCCTCACCCGCCACGCTCTTGCGAGCGTGTCCACCTTTCCCGCAAGCGGGAGAGGCGCTAGACCGCGCGCCGGGATGGATTTGATCTCACCAATGGTTATTCCTTTCGAAGGTTTTTGTTAGGGCAGGGGGCATGGCAGCAGACATCTCGCGGGCCGGGGTCGAGAAGGCCTATGGCCGCTGGGCGCCGGTGTATGATCTCGTGTTCGGCAAGGTGTTCGACGCCGGCCGGCAGTCGACCATCGCCGAGGCCGACCGCATCGGCGGCCGCATCCTCGACGTCGGCGTCGGCACCGGACTCTCGCTGTCCGATTATTCACGCACTACGAGAATCTGCGGCGTCGACATTTCCGAGCCGATGCTGCGCAAGGCGCAGGCGCGGGTGCGTGCGCTTCGGCTGTCCAATGTCGAGGTGCTCTCGGTGATGGACGCGAAAAACCTCGCCTTCCCCGACAACGCCTTCGACGCGGTGGTCGCGCAATATGTCATCACCGCCGTGCCCGATCCCGAGGGCACGCTCGACGAGTTCGTGCGCGTGCTCAAGCACGGCGGCGAGCTGATCCTCGTCAACCACATCGGCGCGGAGACCGGCCCGCGAAAACTGTTCGAGCTGGCCTTCGCGCCCGTCGCCCGCCGCCTCGGCTGGCGCCCGGAATTCCCGTGGGCCCGTCTCGAGGGCTGGGCCGCCAGGCACGGCGGCGTCACGCTGGCCGAGCGCCGTCCGATGCCGCCGATGGGGCACTTCTCGCTGATCCGCTACCGCAAATCGTGATCATGCGGGCAGGGAACGGGGCGCGCGAGCTGCGCGTTTCTCTCCCATGCGCACGACATCAAACATCATCCTGGTTGGCCTCCTGATCGCCGCTTCAGGCAGCGCGATCGCGCAGGCCCCGCCCGCCCCGGCGACGCCGCCGCAACAGACCGCGCCGCCATCCCCGCAACATGCCGCGAACTGCACGCCGCAGGACCGGCCGAACCGTCAGGCCGACGGCACCACCACCGGCCAGTCCCGGGAACCGCTCGGCGACAAGCTGGCAAAGTCCGACGGCGTGCTCTGCCCGCCCGCCGGCGTCGATCCCGAGATGCACGCCCCCGCCCCCGACAGCGGCGGCAACACCCCGGTGATCCCGCCCCCGGGCAGCCCCGGCGGCGACCCGAATATAAGGCCGAAATAGCTAGCTCGTCCTTCGCCTCTCCCCATCGGGGAGAGGCCGGATCCGCGCAAAGCGCGGATTCCGGGTGAGGGGGCTTCTCCGCGAATCCGGTGCCCGAAATAGGCGAATCCCGCGCCGAAACCGCCCGCTTTTCCACCCAAATTGGACTTGTCGCGCCGAAGCGTAGCGAAGGCGGATTGACTTCCCGCCGCCCCCTTCCTTATATGCCGCGCGTTCGCGAGATCGGCCGTTTCAGGCGGTTCGTGGGCCCTGTGGCGGGGTAGCTCAGCTGGTTAGAGCACGGGAATCATAATCCTGGGGTCGGGGGTTCGAGTCCCTCCCCCGCTACCAACAATCGCCGTTGATATTATTGCGGGATTTGTCGTTCGTTCGCCGCTTGGTGACGGGTCGCTCTATTGTCGTCGCGATCATCTGGTGTCGGTTGCCTTCCGGCCGCTTACACGGCCTGACACCCGACTAGGCGCAGAGCCTTGGGGCAGAGCCTTGGGAATGCCCTATCAGCTTAAACTCGCGGTGCTCCATCGGAGCGGTTGCTCCAGTCCCATGAAGACGGAGAGATACACCTTCGACTTTGTCGTCAATGGGCGCTCTCTCTTCGGTGCGACCGATGCCTCCAGCTTGGATTTGTGCGGTTGTCTTTCGGACCCTCAACGCGAGCCAGAGTTTGCCCTTCGTTTGAATGGCACGGTCGCGCGGCTACTGACGTCGGACATTCCTAACGGCGGCAGCAAGCGTGTGGCCTTGTTTGTCTGTCCGGAATGTGGGGACGTTGCGTGCGGAGCTATCACCGCGCGCGTCTCGCGGAATGATGACATCGTGCAATGGTCTGGCTTCGCATATGAGAACGGATATGAAAGCGAAGCCGCGCTGTCCGATGTGGGACCCTACGCGTTCAACTGGGCGGCCTACCTGAATGAAATCGAACAGGCTTGTGCCCGCTGACAATGGTTAGCGCGTGAGACAGATTGAGCGCTCGCGATCGTTCCCCACAATTGCTGCAGCGACGTCGAGGCCAGCTACTTTCGGCCGTGGTGGAATGATGCAAACAAATCCAGTGGCGTTGTCGGCTTTCCACGCTGCGCCGCTGTGATTTGTGCCAAACGCGTGACGAACGCATGCGTGCAGCCAAATCATAAAATCATCGCTGTCATAAGTCTTTGCAGGACGGGACAAGGTTCAACGGATTCCTGTCCGGCTCTGCCAAATTTTTGGGCGCCCGCACAACCAGCGCGCGAACTGCCTCACCCTCGTTGCGGGCCGGTTCCAATTTCGTGTGTCTGGAAGTTCCAGATTGTTGCCATTCGTTTCTTAGATTAATCTTTCGTTAACTTGCACTCGCGTGGTGTGGGCAAGGGGAGGATATCGGCTCGATACTGGCCGATATCCGAGGTTGAGATTTCTTGATCAAGTGGGCCTCGATTTTCTTCGCCCGCGGAGCGGCTTTTTTACTTTCCGAACGCTCCCTCAACAGCTCTCCCGACCGACGGCCACGCGCCATTTGATTGGGCTCTCGGCTGGGCAACATGTTTTTTGAACAGCGTGGTCGTTCGAAATTTACACCCGGCGCGCCGCGCACCGGTTTGATGTCCCGGGTCCGTTGCGTGCTCGCGGGAGCACCGCCCGCGGAGAAAGCCAACGCACATCGCAAGAACGAATTGCTGACGAGCGTTTCGCGCCGCTTTCTGTTCGAAACGATCGAACCGCGGGTGTTGCTGTCTGCCGACCTCGCGCCGACCGCGACGGTGCACACACCCGAGGATCCCAATACAAACATCGTCTCGCTGCCGCCGGTTGCGCCTTTATATGCCGCTGCAAGCGAGGTGCGGGTGTTGTCGGATGTGCCTGCCGCGCAGGTCACCAATCCCCAGGCTACTCCATTGAGGGAGGACGCCGACGTCGTCGCCGCAAGCTTCACCTTGCATGTCGAGGGTGCGGGCGATGCGGTGGGCAGCTATCAATTCCAGCTTCCCGAGCCCGTCGATGCGCCCTCTGCCGGCCCGATCAGCAATTCCGGCCAGGTCCTGCCGGAGACGACGCGCGCTGCAGAGGGGCCGGGTTTCGCTCCTGCCAGCTCGAAACCGATCGTCTTCGTCGATTCGGCGCTGCCCGACTATCAAGGCATCGTCGGGGCCATTTCGAGCGATCCGGCTGCAAGCGACACCGAAATCGTCGTGCTCGACTCCACCAAGAGCGAGATCGCGCAGATCACCGACGTGCTGGCCGATCGCACCGGCGTCACGTCGGTTCACATCTTCTCGCACGGCTTCGAGGCCAGTCTCGGTCTAGGTGCGACGCAGCTCGATCTCGCCGGACTGAATGAGCATGCAAACGAGCTTTCGAGCTGGCGCTCGGCGTTGCAGCCGGGAGCGGACATCCTGCTCTACGGATGCGATGTCGCCGCAGGCGACGACGGCACGGCCTTCATCAACCGCTTCTCCGAACTCACCGGTGCCAACGTCGCCGCGTCGACCGATGACACGGGCAGCTTGCAACAGGGCGGCAACTGGACCCTTGAAAAGAGCACGGGGTCGATCGAGGCGGTGCTGCCGGCGGCGGAGACTTCGCTGGCGTCCTACGATCATCTGCTTGCGGCGGTGCAATGGACAGGCGGTGGCGACGGCACCTCATGGAGCGACGCACGGAACTGGAGCGGCGGCGTCGTCCCGGTCGCCGGCGATTCCGTCACCATCGCCGCGGCGGCCGGTGATCCCGCGATCACGATCAGTTCGGCCGCAGGCGTGGTCAAGATCCAGAGCCTCAATTCGGCCCGCCCGATCACCATCGCGAGCGGCGCGACGTTGCAGGCCGCCACGGTCGACGTGTCGCGCAACATTACGCTTGCCGGCGGCACCATCCAGGGCGGCGTCGTCACGGCAAGCAACGGCGCAGCGATCGCCGTCAGCGCCGACAACACCGCGGGCAATCTCGTCGGCGTGACGCTGAACGGCGACGTCCAGATCACAGGCGCGAATTCGGTCCTGCGCGTCAGCAGCGGGCTGACCCTCAACGGCACGATCCACGTCGCGGGCGCGAGCACGCAGGTGCGATCGTTCGGCGACCAGACCTTCGCGGGCAATGGCACGATCTCGTTCGAGGGGACGAACGGCTCGATTCGTCGCCTCACCATCGAAGGAACGTCGACGCTGACGCTGGCCAGCACGTTCAAGGTCGTGGGCGGCTACAGCTCGATCGGCGATTATTGGGAAAGCGGCGGCACCAAGAATCTGGTCAATAACGGCCTGATCTCGTCGTCCACCGTGGCGCAGACGCTGACGCTGCTGCCGATCAACAGCTTCACCAACGCAGGCACGATCGAGGCCGTCGCCGGCGGCATCCTGACGGTGAATGCCGCCTCATGGACCAATACCGGTACCGTCCATCTCGACGCCAATACGATCAGCACCGTCAACCTCGGCGGCACATTCAACGACACCGGCGGAATCGGTACGTTCGATCGCGCCGGCGGCGTCGTGAACCTGGTCGGGACGTTGAACAATACCGGCGCGACGCTGGCGCTCAATGCGGCGACGGGATCGTGGAATTTCCTGGGCACGATCAGCGGCGGTACGGTCAGCTTCGCCAATGGCGCGGCGTTGCTGCTCGCCGGGGACAGTTGGGCAGGCACTTTCACCGGCGGCGTGACGCTCAATGGTGACATGACGGTCTCGGGCAACACCGCGCGGCTGCGCGTCAGCGGCGGCCTCACTCTGAACGCCACGATCCACCTGGTCGGCTCCAATGCACAGGTGCGCTCGCTCGGCACGCAGACGTTTGGCGGCAACGGCACGATCTCGTTTGAAGGGACGTCCGGCTCGGCCCGCCGCTTGACGATCGAAGGCGCATCGACGCTGACACTCGCCAGCACCTTCAAGGTGGTTGGCGGCTACGGCACGATTGGCGAGCAGTGGGAAAACGGCGGTACCAATCATCTCGTCAATGACGGCCTCATCTCGGCAAATGTCGCTGGTCAGACGCTGACCACAGCCTGGAGTGCCACTTTCGCCAATGCCGGCACGATGGAGGCGGTCGGAGGCGGCGTTCTTTCGCTCGTGAACAGCTGGACCAATACCGGCACCTTGCATCTGGATGCCAACGCGGCCAGCACCGTCAATCTGGGCGGCAATTTCACGACCGCAGGCCTCGGCACGATCAGCCGCGCCGGCGGCGTGGTCAATCTGACCGGCACACTGAACAACACCGGCGCGACTTTGGCGCTGAACACGGTGACGGGATCCTGGAATTTTCTCGGTACGATCAACGGCGGCACAGTGGCTTTCGCTGACGGCGCCACGTTGCTGCTCACCGGTGACAGTTGGGCGGGCACCTTCATCGGTGGTGTGACGCTCAACGGCGATCTGACAGTCTCGGGCAACACTGCGCGGCTTCGTGTCGCCGGAGGCTTGACGCTGAACGGCACGGTCCACCTGACCGGCTCGAACGCCCAGATGCGCTCGCTCGACAATCAGACGTTCGGCGGCAACGGCACGATCTCGTTCGAAGGGACGTCCGGCTCGACCCGCCGCTTGACGATCGAAGGCGCCTCGACGCTGACACTCGCCAGCACCTTCAAGGTGATTGGCGGCTACGGCACGATTGGCGAGCAGTGGGAAAACGGCGGCACCAATCATCTCGTCAACAACGGTCTCATCTCGGCGAATGTCGCCGGTCAGACGCTGACGGCATCCTGGAGCGCCACCTTCACCAATGCCGGCACGATGGAGGCCGTCGGAGGCGGCGTTCTGTCGCTCGTGAACAGCTGGACCAACACCGGCACGCTGCATCTGGATGCCAACACGGCAAGCACGGTCAATCTGAGCGGCAATTTCACGACCGCAGGCCTTGGCACGATCAGCCGCGCCGGCGGTGTGATCAACCTGACCGGCACGCTGAACAATACCGGCGCGACTTTGACGCTGAACGCGGTGACGGGATCCTGGAATTTCCTCGGTACGATCAACGGCGGCACCGTGGCTTTCGCCGACGGCGCCACATTGCTGCTCACCGGTGACAGTTGGGCGGGCACCTTCACCGGCGGCGTGACGCTCAACGGCGATCTGACCGTCTCGGGCAATACCGCGCGGCTTCGCGTCGCCGGAGGCATGACGCTGAACGGCACGGTCCACCTGACCGGCTCCAGCGCCCAGGTGCGTTCCTTCGGCAATCAAACTTTCGACGGCAACGGCACGATCTCGTTTGAAGGCACCACCGGGTCGGCCCGCCGGCTGACGATCGAAGGCGCCTCGACGCTGACGCTCGCCAGCACCTTCAAGATCGTCGGCGGATATGCGTCGGTTGGCGAGCAATGGGAAAACGGCGGTACCAATCATCTCGTCAATAACGGTTCGATCAATTCCAACGTCTCGGCTCAAACGTTGACGGTCGGCGTCGTCGGCGTCTTTACCAATTCTGGTCTGTTCCAGGCGACGAACGGCGGCACCGCCGTCGGCAACAACATCGCCATCGCGGGCGGCGGTATCGCATCGGCGACCGATTCCGCGCTGACGCTCGGCGGCAACTGGAGCAACAGTGGCGCGATCAATGTTGCCAATTCGACGCTGAACCTCGGCGGTACCTTTACCACCGCAGCCATCGGCACGATCAACCGCACCGGCGGCACGGTCAATCTCACCGGCACGCTGAACAATGCCGGTGCGACGCTGACGCTGAACGCGGTGACGGGATCCTGGAATTTCCTCGGTACGATCAATGGCGGCACGGTGGCTTTCGCCGACGGCGCCACATTGCTGCTCACCGGTGACAGTTGGGCGGGCACCTTCACCGGCGGCGTGACGCTCAACGGCGATCTGATCGTCTCAGGCAACACTGCGAGGCTTCGCGTCGCCGGAGGCATGACGCTGAACGGCACGGTCCACCTGACCGGCTCCAGCGCCCAGGTGCGTTCCTTCGGCAATCAAACTTTCGACGGCAACGGTACGATCTCGTTTGAAGGCACGGCTGGGTCGATCCGCCGGCTGACGATCGAAGGCGCCTCGACGCTGACGCTCGCCAGCACGTTCAAGATCGTCGGCGGCTATGCGTCGGTTGGCGAGCAATGGGAAAACGGCGGCACCAATCATCTCGTCAACAACGGTTCGATCAATTCCAACGTCTCGGCCCAGACGTTGACGGTCGGTGTCGGCGGCATTTTTACCAATTCTGGTCTGTTTCAGGCGACAAACGGCGGCACCGCCGTCGGCAATAACATCGCCATTGCGGGCGGGGGTATCGCATCGGCGACCGATTCCACGCTGACGCTCGGCGGCAATTGGAGCAACAGTGGCGCGATCAATGTTGCCAATTCGACGCTGAACCTCGGCGGTACCTTTGCCACGGCAGCCGTCGGTACGGTCAACCGCACCGGAGGCACGGTCAATCTCACCGGCACGTTGAACAATACCGGTGCCACGCTGACGCTGAACGCGACGACCGGCTCCTGGAACTTCCTCGGTACGATCAATGGCGGCACGGTGGCTTTCGTCGACGGCGCGACTTTGGCGCTTTCCGGTGACAGTTGGGCCGGCACCTTCACCGGCGGCGTGACGCTCAACGGCGATCTGACCGTCTCGGGCAATACCGCGCGGCTTCGCGTCGCCGGAGGCATGATGCTGAACGGCACGGTCCACCTGACCGGCTCCAGCGCCCAGGTGCGTTCCTTCGGCAATCAAACTTTCGACGGCAACGGCACGATCTCGTTTGAAGGCACCACCGGGTCGGCCCGCCGGCTGACGATCGAAGGTGCCTCGACGCTGACGCTCGCCAGTACCTTCAAGGTGGTTGGCGGCTATGGCACGATCGGCGAGCAATGGGAAAACGGGGGCGCCAACAAGCTCACCAACAACGGAACGATCACGTCGAACCTCGCGGGGCAGGCGATCAGCATCGTCACGGGCGCGATCACCAATTTCGCGAACGCCACGCTGACCGGCGGCACGTGGCAGGCCCTGAATGGCGCGACCCTGCGCATGCTGCTGCCGCAGGCCATCGCGACCAACGCCGCCACGATCGTCGTGGACGGCGGCAATTCGAATCTCTACCGCGATTCCGGCTCGAGCAACGCGCTGTCCGGCCTGATCGCCAACGCGGCCGGCGGCAGCCTGACGATCACGAACGGCTACGATCTCACCACGGCCGGTGATTTCGTCAATGCGGGGTCGATCACCGTCGGCACCGGCAGCGTCTTCGGCTTGAGCGGCCAATTCACCCAGACCGGCGGCAGCGTCGACTTGCAGGGTGGTACGCTCGGGGACACGCGCCCACCGACGGGCAGCGCCCTGCATTTCGACGGAAACGACTTCGTCGAAATGGCCGACAGCGCGGCGCTCCATTCATCCAGCGATCTCACCGTCAGCGGCTGGTTCAAGGCGGACGGCTTTCCGCGGACGTGGCAGAACATCGTCTTCAAGGGCGATGGCCCCGATACGGTCAGCGGCAATTCCAATCGCGAGTTCGCGCTCTGGCTCAACTCTTCGGGCTATCTCTATCTCAGCTCGACGCCGCAAAGCCGCGTCAGCGTCGGACAGCTCGACCTTGCCACCGCAGCCGGTCTCATCAAGGCTGGCCAATGGTATCATTTCGACGCCGTCATCAGCACGTCGGGCAACTTCATGCGGCTCTACGTCAATGGCGATCTCGCAGCCGAGCGGACCTACGATCCGAGCGGCATCCGCGATACCACCGGGCCTTTCCGGATCGGGCAGGCGCCGGGATGGGACAATTCCTTCCAGGGCAGCATCGACGAAGTGAGCGTCTGGAACGTCGCGCGCAGCGCCGAGGCGCTCCGCACCGACATGTACCGGCGCCTCACCGGCGATGAGACAGGTCTCGCCGCGCTTTGGAATTTCGAAACCGTCGGTGCGACCGTCAGCGACGTCACCGGTCATGGCAATACCGGCTATCTTGGTAGCGTCCTCACGAGCCAGCCCGCCTGGACGTCGGACTCCGCCCTGTCATTCGACGGTGTCGGCGACAATGTCCAGATTGTCGATGCGGCCGCACTTCGCCCGACCAACGCCTTGACGATGGAGGTCTGGGCGACGCTGGGACCCAACTTCGACTCGGGCTCCCGTTCCATCATGGCCAAGGCGGTTGGTTCGGGAGTCAATGATTCCTATGCCATCTGGTATTCAGGCGGCCAGCTTCACGCCGGGCTTGGCAACGCCTCCAGCGGTGCACAGGTCAACTATACTTGGAGCCCGGCACAGGACAGCTGGCACCACATCGCGTTCAGCTATGACGCAACCGGCTTGAGGCTCTATGTCGATGGCGCGCTGGTCGCGTCCAGCGCGTCGACCGCGACGCTCGACTATGACAGCCATCCGCTGGTCATCGGAGGCGACTACGACTTCAATCAGCTGGCCGGGTTTTGGGCGGGAAAGATCCGCGATGCGAGGCTCTGGAACGTTGCGCGGAGCGTCGCCGAAATCCAAGCCGATATGAACAGCACCCTGGCCGGCAACGAGACCGGCCTGGTGGGCAATTGGCGGCTGGACGATGGCGTGGGCATTGTGGCGCGCGATGCGACGTCCAACCACAACGACGCGCTGCTGGGCGGTTCGTCGGGCTTCCAGCCGACTCAGGTTTTGACCAATGCGCCTCCGCCCGTAACGACATCGCTCGTCTTCAACGGTACCGACAACAACATCCAGGTTGCCGATAGCGCGGTACCGCGCCCGACCAATGCACTGACCATCGAGGCCTGGATCAACACGGGCGACAATTTCACCTCGAACGTTCGTCACGTCCTCGGAAAGACCGTCGGAAGCGGTAGCCAGGATTCCTACGTGGTCTGGTACGAGAACGGGTCGTTGCGGGCCGCGGTCGGCAATGCGTCGACGGGCGTGTCGATCGCCTACAATTGGGCGCCTGTTCAGAACACCTGGTATCGCGTCGCATTCACCTATGATTCGAGCGGCCTCAAGCTCTATCTCGACGGATCGCTGGTCGCCTCCAGCACCTCGACCACCACGATCGGCTATGACAGCCACGCCCTGACCATCGGCGATGATTTCAACAACGAGCGGCTGGGCATGCCCTGGTCCGGCAAGCTCGCGGAAGTGAGTCTCTGGAACATCGCGCTGACGCAGGCGCAAATCCTGGCGACGGCGCAGCCTCTGAGCGGCACCGAGGCGGGGCTGATCGGCTATTGGAAATTGAACGAGGGCAGCGGAGCCGTTGCGCGCGACTCCTCCGGCACCGGCGCCGACGGTACCATCGCGGGTTCTGCGGTCGTATGGATCACGACACGCAAGCCTGCGGTGAACATCCAGGGCGGCACGCTCTCCGGCAGAGGCGTTGTCGCGGCAGACCTCACCAATGCGGGGCAGATCAGTGTCGGCGGCACCGGCGCGGCGGGATCGCTCGTCGTCACCGGCAATTATACGCAGACCTCTGCCGGCGCCCTCAACGTCGAGGTCGGAGGCATCTCAGCCGGCTCGCAATTCGATCAGTTCCTCGTCGATGGTGCGGCGACGCTCGCTGGCGCTCTCAATGTCAGCCTGATCAACAGCTTCCAGCCGACCTCGGGACAAAGTTTCGAGATCGAGACGTTCGACTCGCATCTCGGCACGTTCGCGACGATCAACGGCCTGCCGCCCGGGCTGGTCGCCAATTACAGCGCGACCGACCTCACCCTGATCAGCCAGGTGGTCGGCATCACGGTGGTTCCGACATCAGGCCTTCAGACCACCGAGGCCGGCGGCAGCATCAGCTTCTCGGTCGTGCTCGACGGCCGGCCGACAGCCGACGTCCTGATCGATCTCGACACCGACAATGCTGCGGAAGGCACGGTCTCGACCACGACGCTGCGCTTCACGCCGCAGGATTGGGACACGCCGCAGGTCGTCACGGTGACCGGCGTCGACGACAAGATCCAGGACGGCGACGTCGTCTATCACATCATTCTCAGAAAGGCGGTCTCGGCCGACGCCAGCTACAACGGCTTCGATCCGAGCGATGTCACGATCACCAATCGCGACGACGACCATGCGGGCTTCACCGTCACGCCGATCTCCGGTCTCGCGACGACCGAATCGGGAGGGCAGGCGTCCTACACGGTCGTGCTGAACAGCCAGCCGCTGGCCAACGTCATCGTCAGCCTGTCCTCGACCGTGCCGGCGGAAGGCACGGTCACGCCGCTCACGCTGACGTTCACGCCCCAGAACTGGAACGTGGCGCAGACGGTCACCGTGACCGGCGCTGACGATCAGCTGATCGACGGCGACGTTGCCTACAAGATCCAGGGGACGGCGGGCAGCACCGACGCGAACTACAATCAGCTCAGGCTAGCGGACGTCAGCCTCGTCAACCGCGACAACGACACGCGCGATCTGCAGATCGGCAATCTGAAGCTGACGCCGGCAACGGGCCTGCAATCCGGCGGCACCGTGACGGTGGAGTGGACCGTCACCAATGTCGGCAACCTCGCGACCTCGGCGTCCTTCAGCGATCTGATCGTGGTGAAGAACACGACGACCGGACAGACGCTCGTCAGCACGACGGTGCCCTACGACCAGAACGCCAACGGCCCGATCGCGGCGGGCGCCTCGCGGCAGCGCCAATACAGCTTCCGCCTGCCGGACGGTGCGGCCGGCGTCGGGCAAATCCAGGTCACCGCGACCGTCAACTACCAGCGCGCCGTGGTCGAATCCGATGCCGTCGGCACCAACAACATCGCGAGCGTGACGCAGACGGCGACGATTGCGCCCTATCCCGACCTTCAGGTGAGTGGATTGGTTCTCAGCGGCGTCTCGCTGCAGCCGCCGGCCGGCGTCTCGAACCTCTTCAATCACAACCTCATCGTGAACGGGAATGCGGAAGCCGGCGCCGCGGGCACTCCGTTCCCGGGATGGACCGTGACCGGCTCGCCCGAATTGCTGGCCTACGGCGCGGGCGGACCATCCAGCACGGATCCGGGTCCTGCCGACAGAGGCACGCACCTCTTTGCCGGCGGGCAGAACAGCGCGCAATCCTCGCTGTGGCAGACCATCGATCTGGGCTCGGTCGACGCGACCATCGATGCCGGCGCTGCTTACTTCGCGTTGGGGGCATATCTCGGCGGATTCAGCGGCCAGGACGATTCCGCATCACTGACGGCCCAGTTCGTCGCGGCCGACGGCACGGTGCTCGGCACCACGGCGGTCGGCCCCGTCACGGCTGCGGATCGCGCCAATGCGACCGGCCTGCTGGCGCGAACGGCCACCGATCTCGTCCCGGTCGGCGCCCGCAAGGTCGTGATCACCCTGGCGATGACGCGACAGGGCGGCAGCTACAATGACGGCTATGCGGACGATCTGTCGTTCTCGCTCTACACGAGCAACGCCACAACGACGCTGCAATCGGGCGACCTGGTGGTCGTCAAATGGAACGACACCAACACCGGCAACGCTGCGACCTCGGGCGCATGGCAGGACCGCGTCGTAGTCCGCAACATCTCGACCGGACAGATTCTGATCAGTCAGAACGTCCCCTACGATCCCGCGGCTGCGAGCAATGGCAACATCGAGGCGGGCGGTCAGCGCGCGCGTCAGATGGCCTTCCTGCTGCCGGACGGTGCGGCCGGCGTCGGCAATATCGAGGTCACCGTCACGACTGACGGCGCCAGCAACAGCGTATTCGAGTACAATGGCGGCGGGACCGCCGAGGCCAACAACAGCGCGGTTGCCACCGTCGCATCCTCCATTGCGTCCTACCCTGATCTCGTCGTCGGCAACATCACCGTCGATCCGGCAAGCGGCGTGACGTCGGGCAGCTCGGTCACCATCCGTTGGAACGACACCAATACCAGCACCAGGGCCACGCCGGTCGGGTGGACCGACAAGGTCGTCATCCAAAATGTGACGACTGGAGAGACGCTTGCCACCTTGCTGGTACCTTATGATTCCGCGGCAGCAGGCAACGGCAGCATCGATCCCGGTGCGTCGCGCGCCCGCCAGGTCAGCTATCAGCTGCCGGACGGGACACGCGGCATCGGCCAGATCAAGGTCACGGTGACCGCCGACAGCGCCAATGTGCTGGTCGAGAATAATGCGGACGGCTCGGCGGAAAGCAACAATTCGGGCACGCTCACCTTCGCCTCGGTCAGCGCGCCTTATCCCGATCTCCAGGTTGCCAACATCAACGTCGATCCAGCCGGCCTGACATCGGGCGGATCGTTTACGGTTCGCTGGGACGACAGCAACACCGGGACGAAAGCGACGCAGTCCGGCTGGACCGATCTGATCGTCATCAAGAACCTGACGACGGGCGAGACGCTCGCCAGTGTCGCCGTGCCTTACGACCCGGCTCAAGCCGGCAACGGCGCAATCGCGGGCGGCGCCTCGCACACGCGGCAATATATCGGCAAGCTGCCGGACGGCAGCCGCGGCGTCGGCCAGATCCAGATCACCATCACCGCCGACAGCAACAATAATGTCTCCGAGTTCAATGCGGCAGGAACGGCGGAGAGCAACAACGCTGCAACCAAGACCGTGACGTCGACGGTCGCTCCCTATCCCGATCTCACGGTCCGCAATCTCTCCGTCGAGGCGCCGAACGGCCTGCAGTCGGGCAGCACCGTCGTGCTGCACTGGGACGACAGCAACATCGGCACTTCCGCCAGCAGCGGTTCCTGGTACGATTACGTCACGATCAGGAATCTCACGACGGGTGAGACGCTCGATACGATTCCGGTCGCCTACACGGAATCGGCAAGCGGAAATGGAGCGATCGCCGCGGGCGGCTCGCGGGCGCGCCAGCTCAGCTACACGCTTCCCAGCGGCCTTCGCGGCACAGGCCAGATCCAATTCATCGTCTCGACCGACAATTTCAACCAGGTGTTCGAGCTCAACAATTCGGGCAGCGGTGGCAGCAATACGGCGGAGAGCAACAACACCACAAGCGTGACCGTCACGTCGTCGGCCGCGCCGGCGCCCGATCTGCAGGTCGCCAACCTGGCATTGACGCCTTCCGCCGGGCTGCGCTCGGGCGACGGCGCTACTCTGAGCTGGACGGTGCAGAACACCGGCAATGCCGCCGTCACCGGCTCGTTCTATTCCCACCTGGTGGTCCGCAACGTCACGACCAATCAGGTGGTGGCTCTCGGCGACGTTCTGTACGACCCCGCCGCGGCAGGCAATGGGTCGATTACGGCCGGCGCAACCCGCGCGCAGCAATATGCGTTCACGCTGCCTCCGGGATCCCCCGGCGCCGGCCAGCTCGAAATCACGGTCACGACCGATTTCTACAGCCAGGTGGGCGAGTTCAACGCGGCCGGCGCAAACGGCTCCAGCACGGCCGAGAGCAACAATTCGGCGACCATCACGGCCTCGTCCGCGCTCGCGCCTTACGCCGACCTCGTGACCTCGGCGGTCACCGCGCCGAGCCTGACCATCGGCGATCCCGCGACGGTCACGATCGGATGGACGGTCACCAATGCGGGCCAGGCCGCGACCACGGTCGGCAATTGGAGAGACGTGATCATCGTCTCGTCCGACACCAATCCGAGCCATGGCACGGTGATCGGCCAGCTCGATCACGTCGGCGCGCTCGCGGCCGGCGCGACCTATCAATCCAGCCTGACGATCACGCTGCCGCCGAGATACCAGACCCATTCGCATCTGTTCGTCCGCACGGACGCGGGCGACGCCGTGTTCGAAAACGGCGTTGAGGCCAACAATGCGGCGGAAGCATCGAACATGTTCGATGTGGTCACCGCTCCGTTCTCCGATCTTGCCGTCTCGAACGTCGTGGTCGCTGCGACCGCGGACAGCAGTCGCCCGCTCGAAATCTCCTGGACCGTCACCAACCAGTCGCCGCATGCGATCGGCACCACCGATCGCTCCGCATGGGGCGACAGCGTCGCGCTGGCATCGGACCCGCTGGGCAAGAACATCGTCGCAAATATCGGCAGCTTCGACCACGTCGGGGCGCTGCAAATCAGCGGCAGCTATACCCGCACCGGCACTGCGATGATCCCGGACGGCCTGCACGGCACATTCTATGTGGTGGTGACGACCGGCGGGCCGTCGGAATTCATCTACACCACCAACAATTCCGCCGTATCGGGACCCGTCACGATCAATCTGACGCCGGCACCCGACCTCGTCCCGGGCACGGTGGTTGCGACGACGCCGGGATCGACCGCCCAGGTCAGCCTTGCCAACGCCGGCGACAAGATCGACATCAGCTGGACCATCCAGAACGCCGGCGGTGGTCCGGCCAACGGTACCTGGATCGACAGCATCTACCTGCAGGAGGTCGGCGGCCAGCATCGCACCTTCGGTCTCGGCGCTTTCGATTTCAACGGGCCGCTCGGTGCCGGGTTGTCCTACAGCCGCTCCGAAGTGGTGCAACTGCCGAGCAACGTCGCCGGCGTCTTCCAGCTGATGATCAAGACCAATGCCGGTCTGTTCCCGATCTACGAGCCGGTCGGGGGCAACAACACGCTGGCCGATCCCAACACGATCACGCTGGTGGTGCCGCCGAATCCGGACCTTCAGGTCTTCTCCATCGACAATTCACCGGCCACGGCGAATGCAGGCGGGACGGTCGCGCTCGACTTCACGGTCATCAACCAGGGCATCGTCGACGCCAAGGGCCATTGGAAGGACAAGGTCTACATCTCGCTCGTCGATCATCTCGACGGCAGCGCCATCCTGATCGGAACGTTCGACAATCTCTCCGCCCTCGCGCCCGGCGAGAAGTACAAGATTTCGACCGGAAACATGCTGGTGCCGAAGCGGCTCGGCGGACCGGCCTATCTGATCGTCGACACCAACGCGAATGACGGCGTCGGCGAATATCCGAATGCGAACAACAACACCTTCGTCAAGGCGATCTCGATCAACGCGGAGCCTCCGGCGGACCTCGTCACAGGCAACGTGGTCGCGCCGAGCCAGTCCTATGACGGCTCGACCATCACGGTCTCCTACCACGTCGACAATCTCGGCCTCGAGCCGACCGACCAGGAACATTGGACGGACACGATCTGGCTGACGCGCGACAAGACCCGGCCCAACGTGACCAAGGGCGACGTGCTGCTCGCCACCATCGCCCATAGCGGCGTGATCGGCAACGATCCCAGCGTGATCACGCTGCCGACCGGCTACGACGTCACCGCGACCGTGACACTGCCTAAGCATCTCTCGGGCGAGTTCTATATCACGGCGTGGTCCGACTCCTTCGACGTCGTGCACAAGAGCATGCAGGACGTCAACGTCAATCCGGACGATCCGAACCGCTCCAACAGCGACAATTACAAGGCCCGCGCGATCACGGTGCTGTTGACCCCGCCGCCAGACCTGGTGGTGACGGCGGTCACGCCGCAGGCGACGGGCGTCGGCGGCGAGGACTATACGGTCAGCTGGACGGTTCAGAACCAGGGCACCAACGCGACCGAGAATTCACTGCTGTTCGATCATGTGTACCTGTCGGATACGCCCACCTTCGTGCCCCCGAACACCGGCAAGGATACCGGCAACCAATGGTTCCTCGGCTCGGTCGCACACAACGGCATCGTCAATTCGAACGGCAGCTACACCAATCAGGCGACGTTCAAGCTCGCCCCCGAAATCGCGGGCAAATACGTCATCGTCGTCGCCAACGCCGGCGGATACAACGAAGGCGGCAGTTACGTGGCCCCGACATGGGAGGGCCAGTATACCGGCAACAACGTCAATGTCGGCAACACCAGCGTCACGCCGCGTCCGGTGGCCGACCTTCGGGTCACCTCCGTCACCGCGCCGCCGGCGAACTATTCCGGCGAAGCCACGACGGTCACCTGGACCGTGCAAAATTTCGGCGCCGACGCCTGGCCGGCCACGCGTTATTGGGTCGATGACGTCTACTTCTCGCGCTATGCGACGTTCGATCCGAGCCAGGTCACCTTCGTCGGTCGCTACCCGCACAGCAACGCTGAGCCGCTCGCCAGCGGCGGAAGCTACACGCAAACGGCGACGTTCACCCTGCCCAAGGGGATCGGCGGCACGGCCGCGGACCCGCAGCCCTATTACGTCTATGTGATGACGAACGCGGAAGGCAATACGTCCGCCCGCACGCACGACAACAGCAGCGCGCGGGAATCGTTCACCGTCCGTGGCTACGAGGACGTCAGCAACAATCGCGGCTCCGGTGTTCTCCCCGTGATCTACCGCGAGCCGGATCTCCAGGTCACCAATCTCATCGTTCCGACCGCCACGCCTTACTCCAGCCAGATCGTCCCGATCACCTTCACGGTCACCAATCTCGGCAACCGCGACACGCGCGAAGGACGTTGGACCGACCGCGTCTTCCTGTCGCTCGATCCGTCTCTCGACGGGCACGACATCGAGATCGGCTCGCTGTCGCACAGCAGCATCCTGGCCACAGGCTCCAGCTACACCGTCACCGTCAACGCACAGCTCCCCGACGGGATCGGCGGGGATTACTACGTCCTGGTCTACACCGACAGCACCGCGTCCGGAACGCTCGACGTTCCCGGCCTGATGTACAGCACCGGGATGGGCGACGTCCCGGAGTTTCAGGGCGAGGGCAACAACATCACTGCGGCCTTCATGCCGGTGTCGATGGTGCCGCCGCCGGATCTCCAGGTCACGTCCATCCTGGCACAAGGGCCGGACCCGCTGCAGCTCGACCACGTCCTGACGGGACAGTCATTCACGGTGACCTACCAGGTGACGAACACCGGCGGCGGCCCGACGCCGGACCGCCAGGGCAAGTGGGACGATTATGTCTATCTGTCGCGGGATCAGTTCCTCAGCGATGCCGACATCTATCTTGGCACCGCGCGCCATGTCGGCGGTCTCGCCGCCGGCGCCAGCTACCAGACCACCCTCACATACAAGGCGCCGAAGAGTCTGACGGGCCCGTGGTATGTCTTCGTCCTGACCGATCCGCCGACTGCGACATCGCCGGTCACCGGCATCGTGTTCGAAGCCGACAAGGAAACCAACAACGCCAAAGCGACGGCCACGCCGCTGCTGATCGACCAGCCGCCGCCGTCGGATCTGGTCGTCGACACCATCACGATTCCGAATGGGGCGATGTCCGGCGACCTCGTGCATCTGACCTGGACGACGAAGAATGCCGGCGTCAACGCTGCAATCGGGGCATGGCGCGATGTCGCCTATCTCTCCAGCGACAACACCTGGGACATCAACGACAAGCCGATCGGCGCCTATGATCACAGCGGCACTGTGCTGCCGGGCGAGTCCTATAACGGCGTGGTCGACGCGCGGTTGCCGCCGGCGACGCCGGGGACGTACCGGATCATCGTCAGGACCGACATTTTCGACGACATCGCCGAAGCTCCGACGCAGAACAATACGACGACGTCCGCGAGCGTTCTCCAGGTCTCGGTGCCTGAGCTGCATCTCGGCGTGGCGCTCGACACGACGCTCAGCACCGGCCAGGACCGGTTGTTCCAGGTCACGGTGGCGCAAGGTCAGACCCTCCAGGTCGATCTGACCTCACCGGATTCGACCGCGGCCAACACCCTGTTCCTGCGCTACGGCGCGCTGCCGACGGGCGCGACCTATGATGCGTCCTATCAAGGCGCCGTGCAGGCCAATCAGGTCGCCGTCATTCCGTCGACCGTTGCGGGCACCTATTACGTGCTGGTCCACGGCCAATCGGAGCCGGCGCCCAATACGCGCGTGACCTTGCGCGCCCATCTGCTGCCGTTCGGTATCATCGACGTCGTCCAGGACCAGGGCGGCGACAACCGATACGTCACCACGACGATCCATGGTGCGCAGTTCGACGCGCAGGCGGTCGTGAAGCTGGTTCGTCCGGGCTTCGCGGAGTACGAGCCGGTCAGCTACAAGGTCATGGACCCCACGCGGATCATCGCGGTCTTCGATCTGCGCAACGCGCCGCACGGTCTCTACGACGTCGAGGTCATCAATCCGAACGGCCTGATCGCCATTGCACCTTATCGCTATCTCGTCGAGGAAGCGCTGCCTGCCGATGTCAGCATTGCGCTCGGAGGACCGCGCGTCATCTGGGGCGGCCAGAGCGGCCTCTATGGCTTCACGCTGGCGAGCCAGACCAATGTCGACATTCCCTATGTCCAGTTCCAGTACGGCGTTCCGGGAACGCCGCTGAACGAAGGCGTGCCGTATCTCGGCGTGACCACGAACGTCACCGGGACACCCAACGTCGCCGACGTGCCCTGGGCCAGCATCGTGCCGATGACGAACACCAACGGGCAGTCGCTGACGACCGGCTACGCCTACGATCTCGCCACGCGTGCCAACACCACCTTCAGCTTCCTGGTGCAGACCTATCCGGATGGCCTGCCGCCCGGTAACCAGAGCGAGCACCCGGGCGTCACCGCGTTCGCGTTCAACATCATGGGCGCGGCCACGGCCCTGACGCCCGAGGAGTATGTCGCGCAGCAGCGGCAGTTCGCCGAGACGCTGCGCGTCAACATCCTGAAGGATCCGACGGCGTCGTCCGCCCTGCAGAACCTGGCGGCCGACGCAGAGTCGTGGGTAGACCTTTATCTGACCGCCCTGACGCAGGCCGGTCTGTTGCGGCCGGTGGACCAGCCGCCGGAGATCCATGACAACCCCGTTCTCGTCAGCCTCCAGGCGACATTGGCCGCGGGCATTCTGGCCGGTCCCGCCGGCAAGCAGATCATCACCAACGGCAACCTGCTCCAGTTCTTCAGTCAGGTGCAGCAATGGTACGGCAACGATCCGACCAAGACGACGCCGTACCAGACCATCAAGGAAGATACGGTCAGCCCGCACGAGCCGACCACCTATGTCAGCTTCGACCCGCCGCCGGCGAGCGACTTCGATCTGCACGCGGCCTCGCCGACGCATTATGTGGCGAACTACGTTTACGTCCCCTGGGCCAATAGTTGGGACTTCCCCTGGACCCAGCACGGGAACGATCAGACCCACCCCGAGAATCAGAATTTCATCAACGTCCAGCCGCCGAACTTCGCATCCTTCTTCAATGGCAGCGGCCGGACCGGTCAGGCGTTCCTGAACGGGCCGCTGGGCTATGGGACGGATCAGTTCGTCCCCGCGGGCGTTGCCGAGCCCTACACCATCCAGTTCCAGAACGCTCCGCACGCCTCGACGGTCGGCGAGATCAACATCGTGACGCAGCTGGATTTCGACTACGATCCTCGCTCGTTCCGCCTCGGCGATCTCCAGATCGGCGACATCAAGGTTCACCTGCCCGGCGGCGTCGGCTCGTTCCAGAACGATTTCGACTTCACTCAGAGCAAGGGCTTCATCCTGCGCGTCAGCGCCGGCATCGAGCTGTCGTCCAACACGCTGAGATGGCTGCTGCAGGCAATCGACCCGTTGACCGGCGAGGTCATCCAGGATCCCACCAAGGGATTGCTGCCGCCCGACAACGCGCAAGGCGATGGCCGCGGCTTCGTCAGCTACACCGCAACGCCAAAGGCGGGGCTCGCCACCGGCACGCAACTGACGGCAGAGGCCCGCGTGATCTTCAATACCGCTGCGCCGATGGATACGCAGCAACTGACCTTCACGCTGGACGGGCAGGCGCCGGTGACCACGCTGACGTCGGCGCCCCTGGTGCAGGGCGGCGCCGACTATCAGGTGCAGTGGAGCGCGAAAGATGACAATGGCGGCAGCGGCGTCAAGGACGTCACCGTCTATGTTTCGGTCGATGGCGGCAACTACGCCACCTGGCTGAAGCAGACGACCGAGACCTCCGGCATCTACAACGGTCAGGCCGGCCACACCTACAAATTCCTCGCGCTGGCGACCGACAATGCCGGCAACCGCGAGCAGGCGCCGCTGGGCGCTTCGGTTCCGAATAGCGACGCCTCCGCCAATCTCGGCGCGACGCCGACGGTTTCCGGAACGACCCAGGATTTCGGCACGCCGCCGGCGCCGTCCCCGCAGCCTTCGACCAATGCGCTGTTCGTTCAGACGCAGCAGGGCATTCCATCCGCAATCGTCCAGACGCGCGCGTCCGAATTCTCGACCGTGCTCGCGCCCTTCACGGCGCAAGCCTTCGCCACTGGAATCGGCACGAGCGGTGCGGGTATCGGCCCCATGGCCATTCTGGTCATGCCCGACGGCACGGTGCTGGTCAGCGGCGGCGCATCGCGCAACCAGATCTTCAAACTGAGTGCCGAAGGCGGGCAGGTGGGAGCGCCGCTGGTCACGCTGCCCGAGCCGATCTACGACATGGTGCTCGACACCACCCGCAACGTGATCTGGGCTGCCACCGGCGGCGGCCCGCTCTACGAGCTCGACGCCGCCACCGGCGAGGTGATCGATCGGTTCGGCGATTCCCTGACCCAAAGCCTCGCCATCCAGCCGGGCACCGGTCTGATCTACATCTCGTCGGGCGACGGCATCGAGGTGTTCGACCCCGTTGCCAAGACCTTCAGCCACTTCAGCGACATCAGGGTCGGCAGTCTGGCTTTCGCGCCCGACGGCAAATTGTGGGCCGTCACCTGGCCGCACAATCAGGGCCAGGTCATCCAGTTCACGGGAACGCCGCTGAAGCCGAAACTGATGTTGTCGTTCGACGACGATGTCGGCTCGATCGCTTTCGGAGCTGCAGGTTCGAAATTCGATGGCCTGCTGTTCGTCTCCCACACCGAAGCATCCAGCGCCGGCGCCGTGCTGTCGATGGTCGACCTCGCGACCATGAAGGTCGTCGACATCGCCAGGGGCGGTACGCGCGGCGACATCGTCAGGACCACCGCGGATGGGCGTGTGTTCCTGAGCCAGTCGCATCAGGTCGACGTGCTCGGTCCGGTGCGCGCGCCGCATGTGGCCAGCACCAATCCACCGCCCGACGCGTTCGTCCCGCTGCCGTTCGCCAACATCTCGGTGACCTTCGACGAGGACATGCTGGCCGATGCCGCGAGCGATCCGCGCTCGGTCCTCAACCCCGACAATTATCAGCTGCGCGGCGATGGCGCCGGGCTGATCCCGATCCAGGCGATCGCCTACGATCAGACGACGCGGACGGCCGTTCTCAGCTTCGCGCCGCTCTATGCGGATCATTACCAGCTCAAGGTCCTGACCTCAGTCCAGAGCGCCGCCGGCCTTGCGCTCGCCGAGCAATACTCGACCGAGTTCACTGCCGTCAGCGACGTCACCTCGGTGCTCGATGTGTCCTTCTCGCTGGCGCGCAGCGACCGCGACACCGGAACGATTTCCTTCGACGTCACGGTGACGAACAAGAGCTCGCACAATCTGGTGCTGCCGCTCGTGCTGAAATTGACGCCGACGCAGCATTTCGACGGTGAACCGCTTGGCACGGCCGGGCGCGCCGCGGACGGCTCCTGGCTGATCGATCTCAGTTCGAACCTGCCGGCCAACGGCATCCTGCTGGCTGGACATTCGACCACCGGCCGGACCATCACGGTTGCCGATCCCAATCGCCGGCCGGTCACGTTCGACCCGAGTGTCAGCGGCGTGCTGACCGGCAACGCGCCGCCCGTCTTCCTCACCTATCCCATCATGTCGGCTGCGGCGGGGGAGGCCTATACCTACCGCCCCACCGCCTTCGATCCCAACGGCGATCCGCTCTCCTTCGTGCTGGTGAAGGGGCCGGACGGCATGACGATCAACGCGGCCACGGGGCTCGTGTCCTGGATGCCGACGCCGAACAGTCTCGGCCGGACGACGGTGGCCCTGCAGGTCTATGACGCAGGCGGCGCTTACGACACGCAGACTTTCACGCTCGTCGTGACCGGCGTGAACCGGGCGCCGGTCCTGGCCGCGCTCCCCGCCGAGATCGCCGGCAAGGAGGGCGAGGCGCTCACTATCCCGGTGCAGGCAACCGACCCGGACGGCGACAGACTGATCTATTGGGCCAATAATCTGCCGCCCGGGGCGACCTTCGATGCGCAGCAGCACGCCCTGATCTGGGCGCCCGACTTCCACGCCGCCGGCACCTACACCAACGTCACCTTCGTCGCCAGTGACGGCATCCATGAGGTGAGCCAGGTCACGACGATCGTGATCGCGCCGACGCCTCAGCCGCCGAAGCTGATCAAGCCGGCCGATTTCACCGCCGCCGAAGGCGTTCCGGTCCGCATCGCGTTGCAGGCGACCGATATCGACGGACTGCCGCTCACCTATTCGAGCAATCTGCTGCCGCCGGGCGGCTACCTCGACTCCAAGACCGGCGTGTTCACCTGGACGCCCGACTACACCCAGCACGGCGTCTATACGATCCCGTTCACGGTCAGCAACGGCCAGGCCAGCACCACCCAGACGACCACGATCGCGGTGCTGAACGTCAACGCCGCGCCGACCTTCCAGAACCTCGACGTCTTCCAGGGACCGGAAGGGCAGAAGATCGAGTTCCGTGTTCAGGCGCTCGATCCCGACAATCCGACCTTCACGCCGCCGGACCGCGCCGCCGACGGCAAACTGGTCTACAGCGATCTCAACATTCCGACGGTCAGCTACGTGCTGAGCGGCATGCCGCAAGGCGCGACCTTCGATCCCGATACGCTGATCTTCAGCTGGACGCCCGGCTTCGGCGCTGCCGGACAGCATGTCGTCACCATCACGGCGACCGACAACGGCGACGGCACCGGGCAGCCGAAGGTCACGACCCAGCAGGTCACCCTCACGGTCCTCAACGTCAACCGCGCCCCGCAGGTCGCTCCCGTCGCCAATCAGAGCGTCGATCATGATGGCGTGCTGACGGTGCCGGTTTCCGCCGTCGATGCGGACGGTGATCCGCTCAAGCTCTCGATCCTCGGCGTGCCGGCCTTCGGCGCGTTCGTCGACAATGGCGACGGCACCGGTGTCTTCACGTTCAAGCCGACCGCAGACGACCGCGGCAACTACACGATCTTCCTCACCGCGACCGACGATGGCGACGGCAACGGCATCAATGCCGCGCTGTCGAGCACGCAGTCCTTCGTCCTCACCGTCAACGCGCCGGACCGTCCGCCCCATGTCGCTCCGATCGGCGACAAGGTCGCCGTCGTCGGTCAGCCGTTCCAGCTCGTTCTCAAAGCGGTCGACGCCGACCAGGACCCGCTGACCTTCAGCGCGACCGGGCTGCCGCCCGGTGCGGTGCTGTCATCCAACGGCATCTATGGCCATAGGGTGCTGACCTGGACGCCGACGAGCGCCGATGTCGGCAAGTACAGCATTTTGGTATCGGTGTCCGACAGCGGCAATGGCGATCCTGCCAACGTGCTGGAAGACCATCAGCTGTTCACGCTCACCGTGCGCACCAGCAACCAGGCCCCGGCGTGGGTCGCGGCCGGCGATCAGACGGCTGCGGCCAATCAGACGCTGAGCGTGTCTCTGCACGCGATTGATCCCGACGGCGACACCGTCACTTATTCGGCGACGAATCTGCCCGTCGGCGCCAGGATCGATGCGGTTTCGGGCGTGCTGACCTGGACTCCCGGCCTGTTCCAGGTCGGCAAGTACAGCGGCATCGTGCTGTCGGCGACGGATGGCAGCCTCACGACGACGCAGACTATCGCCATCACCGTGGTCGCCTCCAACGAGGCACCGAAATTCATTCCGTTGCAGCAGCAGTCCGGCCGCGAAGGCACCAAGCTCCAGTTCGCGATCTCGGCCGCTGATCCGAACGACGATCCGCTGACCTACAGCGTGGTGTCCGGACTGCCGATCGGCGCGACGTTCGATCCGACGACGGCCCAGCTGATCTGGACGCCCGGTTTCGAGCAGACCGGCGATTATGCGGTGGTGTTCAAGGTGGTCGATCCCGGCGGGCTCACCGACAGCCTGACCGCCAACATCCACATCGACAATGTCGATCGCGCGCCGACGCTGCAGGTCACCGACCATAACGTCGTGGTCGGCCAGCCGCTCAGCCTCCAGCTGATCGCCAGCGACCCCGATCTCAACACCCAGCTCGGCTTCTCCGCCCTCGGCCTGCCCGACGGCGCGACGCTGGACCCGCATACGGGGCTTTTGACCTGGACGCCGGGACCGACACAGACCGGCGACTACGCGATCAAGTTCACGGTGACCGACGGCGAGCTCAGCACGTCACGTGTCGCGACGCTGCGCGCGACGCTCGTCCCGGCCGCGCCGCAGGTGATCGTCGAAATCACGCCGAGCTTCCCGGATGTGCCGGGAACGCCCGTGCTGCTGCACGTCGCGGCGTCCGGCATCGCCCCGATTGCCGGTCTGACCTTGTCGGTGAACGGGCAGGCCCTGACGCTCGATAGTCACGGCCGCGCCAGCTATACGCCGCAAGTGCCCGGTGTGTTCGCCGTCGATGCCACGGCGACCGACGCCGATGGTCGCACCGGCACCGCACTTACGGTGCTGAAGGTTCGCGATCCCAACGACCACGCGCCACCGATCGTATCCTTTGACAACATCGCCAGTCACGCGCTGCTGACCACGGCGCTCGATCTGCATGCGACCATCAGTGACAGCAATCTGGATTCCTGGGTGCTCGAGCAGGCCCTGGTCGGTTCGAGCGCGTTCACGACGCTGGCCAGCGGCAATGCGCCGGTCACCGGGACCGTCCATCATTTCGATCCGGCCGCCTTGCGCAGCGGCGCCTACCAGCTCCGGCTGACCGCGACCGACGTCAGCGGCCGCAGCACCGTGGTGCAGATCGTCGTCGAGGCCGACGCTGTCGCAAAGCCATCGGCCTACATTCAGAACTTCACCGATCTTTCCGTGGTGCTGGGCGGCACCACTGTCAATCTCGTGCGGTCCTACTCATCGCTGGACCAGGACATCGCGGGATCGTTCGGTTATGGCTGGCGCCTCGCCAACCTCGATCCGCAGATCCAGACCAGCATTCCTCCGACCGGCCGCGAGAGTCTCGGCATCTACAATCCCTTCGTCGACGGCACCCGCGTCTACCTGACGCTGCCGGACGGGCAGCGCGCCGGCTTCACCTTCACGCCCGAGAAGCACGTGCAGCTCGGCGTGACCTATTACACGGCGAAATTCACCGCCGATCCCGGCGTGACCTATCAGCTCGCGTCCGCAGCCGTGCCGCTCAGCAAGGGACCCAACGGCTATTACGAGCTGCAGACGGCGCGGCCCTACAATCCTGTCGACGGAGCGTTCGGCGCGGCCGACTACACGCTCACGGCGCCGGACGGCACGATCTATCATCTCAGCACCACGCAGGGCGTGCTCGACCAGGTCTTGCCCGGCGGCAACAAGCTCTATTTCAGCGATGGCGGCATCCTCGCTTCGAACGGCGATTCCGTGCGGTTCACCAGGGATGCCGCAGGCCGGATCACCTCGATCGTGGCCTCCGACGGCACGCGCGTGGTCTATTCCTACGACAGTGCCGGCAACCTCGCGTCCGCGCACAACACCAACAGCGGGCAGAGCAGCCGCTACGGCTACGCCATCGACGACCCACACCGACTGATCGTGGCGACGTCCCCAGCGGGGCCGGCCGGCAGCGTCATCAATTACGGCACGACGGCCGAGGTCGCACCGCTCACGGCCAATCTCGGCGGCCCCAGCGATTTCGGCGCGAGCACCTATCAGGGCTCGCTGCCCGCCGGCGCCAGCAATTACCTGGCCTTCAATCTGCGGCCGTCGGAGCTGCGGTCGACGCCGACCGATGCCGTGCTGCTGGGCGTTCAGATCACGGCGGCGAACGGCAGCGCGTTCCAGCCCGGCGCGCCCGTCATGGCCGGGTTGACGCCGCTGATCCAGCGCAGCGGCAACGGCACGTCCTTCGCGCTGTTCGCCGTTGGTCGCGATGGCGTCAACCTGCTCGAGATCCTCGGTTCCGACGCCGCAACGTCGGGCGACTACACGGTCCAGCTCTTCGTGGTCGGCGATGCCAACCAGGACGGTACGGTCGATGGTTCGGATAGTGCATTGCTGAGCCAGGCCTTCGGCAAGTCGTCAGGGCAGGCCGGCTACCTGCTTGGGGCCGATGCCAATCGCGACGGTGTCGTGAACGCCGCCGACGCGCAGCTGCTCGGCAACAATTACGGCTTCCACGCCGCCCCGCCGCCGGTCGCGCAGGACAAGCAGGTCCTCACCCACATCGACCTTCCGCTCACGATCGACCTGAACACGATCTCGAACGATCCGGAAGGCGATCCGCTGTTCTTCAAGCTGATCTCCTCGCTGAACGGCACGGCGACGCTGAACCCGGACGGCCACACGGTGACGTTCATTCCGGAACTCGGTTTCTCCGGCCATGCCGACTTCGAGTTCCTGGCGGACGATGGTTTCAACAAATCGTCGGTAGCGACCGTCACCGTCGACGTCAGCACGGCCGCGCTCGTCAATCTCGACTTCCAGAACCGCGCGCCGCGCCTTGGCGCAGGCGCGACACAGATGATGGTGCTGGTGGGCGACTTCGAGGACCAGCAGGACGTCTTGCTGCCGTCATCCTACGTCTCGTTCCAGATGCTGGATGCGTCGGTTGCCTCGATCTCCGGCGCGGGCCGGGTGACGGCGCTCCACGACGGCACCACGGTGCTGCTGGCGACCAGTCACGGCGTCACCGGCGCGACAGCGGTGACGATCGGTGTGCCGACCAGCGCGCTCGGACGGCAGCTCTATGACCAAGGCATCGATCTCTATCCGCTTGCGGTGTCATTGAGCGCCAATGGCGGCACGCGCCAGCTCGACGTGCATCCCGGCGGTGACCAGTTGCTGACCACCGACTTGGCCGCGGCGTCGACCGGCACGCGGTATTTCGTCAGCAAGCCGGGCATCGTGTCGATCAGCGCCGATGGCCTGATGACGGCCGTCGCGCCGGGCACGGTGACGGTCACCATCATCAACGGCGCCGCCGAGGTCGTGGTGCCCGTCCGGGTGCAGGTCCCGCAAACCGGCACTGTCGCCGTCGGTGCCGAAGGCGCCGTCGTGCAAGGCAGCGACGGATCGACCGTGGCGGTGCCGCCCGGCGTGCTCGACGGCACGACGACCGTGAGCATCACGCCGGCAGGTCAGGCCGACCTGCCTCAGGCGTTGCCCAGCGGCTTCCACTACGCGGCCGCGTTCAACCTGGATCTCGGCCCGGATCCGCTGGAAGTTCCGGTTCAGCTCGCCATCAAGGTCGATCCGTCGATCCCGGTGGGCACCAAGGTCTACTTCTTCCAGGCGGGCGATTATCTCAACGACGATGGCACGACGCGGCCGATCTGGTGGCAGGTCGAGAACGGTGTCGTCGGCGCCGACGGCTATGCCCATACCAACTCGCCGCCCTATAACGGCGTCGACGGCAAATCGCTCTACATGGTCGCCTATGGCGACTCGAACCTCGGCACCTTGCAGCTTCAGCAGGCGCAGGCGAGCCAGATGGCCTTCACGGTCGCGATAGGTGGCGCCGGTGGCGGCTTCATGGGCGCGTTCGGCGTGACCGGCGCGGTGGGCGTGCTTGCGACCATGGCCGTGCCGTCGGCGCCACAGCCGCAGCCATTCCTGATCCAACTGATTCCGCAAGCGGGCCTGCCTGTCACCACGACGTCGAATTTCCAGATCAATCCGGACGCGGTCAACCTCTTCAAGACCGACATCCATCCGCCGCCGACGATCAATCCGACCGCTCCTCAGGTCACCGGCGTGAGCGTGGCCTTCCCGGTCGATCAGACAAGTGGAAACGTCAAGCCCGAAGTGATCCTTAAGGGCACCAATTTCATCAAGTCCGGGGCACTGGCCTCACCCCAGGACCTCACGGTCACATTCACGCTGCCAGGAAACATCGTCATCACCGCGAAGCCGAACGCGTCGAGCAGTGGCACCGAGCTGCACGTCTCCGTTCCCGATTCCGTGACCCTTGGCCTTGCCCAGATCACCGTCACGCGGACGGACGAGGTGCCGGTGTTCAGCAACGGTCTGGTGACGACGGAGGAGACGCCCGTCGTGAGCAACGCGGCGAAGGTCACCCCGAACGGCACTTACGTCTTCGTGGCGCTGCCGGAGGCAAAGTACACCGGCAACGGAATTGGCGGCGCCCTCGGCGTCATCGACGGCGATCCCAGCCATCGTATCGATGCGACCAACCCCGGCACGTTCGGCAGCCTGATCGCCAGCATTCCGCTCGAGCGCACCCAAGACACGCCTTATCCGCGCGACGTCGCGGTGACCCCCGACAACACCCGGGCCTATGTCACGCTGCTCGGCTCCGGCCGCGTCGCAGTCGTCGACACCCTCACGCTCCAGGAGATCGACGTCGGAGGCGGTTCTCCGACCCTGTCGATCAAGCCGCATACGATTTCGGCTCCGAACGGAGTGGCCGTCGATCCGCAGCTGCACTCGGTCGTCTTGACCAAGCCGATCGACCTCCTCGGCACGGTCGACGTCAACAATCTCGATCGCTGGACGCTCGAGCTCGTGCCGCTGTTCGGCGGCGCCAACATCGTTGTCAATTCGGGCACCAGCAGCGTCTCCAGCGACAAGCTGGTTTCCCAGTTCGATCCCTCGCATTACGCGACTGGGTTCTATCGGTTGGTGCTGACGGCGACCGATCGCAACGGAACGACGTTCAAGGACGACACCGCGATCGTCGACCTCGAAGCGAACCCGCGCTACAAGGAAATCCGCATGCCGTTCGGCGCGCAGCCTTACGGCATCGCGATCGATCCGAACGGGAAATACGCTTACGTTGCCGCCCACAATCCCTATCTGATCGAAGGGATCGCGTCGTCCTACATCTTCCAGATCGACATCGATCCGGCATCCGCGACCTATAATCAGGTGGTGCGCAACATCGCGATCGGCAGCGTTGCGCTCTCCGGCGTTGACCAGGCCAACCAGGACGTCTTTGCGCAGAGCTCCATCGCGCCGTCCGGCTTCCGCAATCTGGCGGTGTCGGCGGACGGCCTGCACGTCTATGCCACGGCGCCGAACGAGCATCCGGATCCGAACGGTCCGCATGCGTGGACGGATCTGCCAGGCAGCCTGATCGACATCGATCTCACCCCGACCTTCGCCAAGGGCGCAGCGCCGACGGTCAAGGTCATCCCAGGTGCGAGCGGGACCAACGGCGTGACGACCACGCCCGGCGGAACGGGTGCCGCCTTCACCAATTCGGGCTCGGATGCCGCGGGCGTCTTCGTCACCAACACGGCAGCGGGAACGAAGCAGTCGATTCCGCTCGATCTCCAGAAGCTTGCCACCGCGAGCAATCCGCAACTCTCCGTCCACAATGCCGGCGGCATCGTCTTCACGCCGGACGGCAGCTACGCATTCGTCACCGGGCGCGCGGACCAGGTCAACTCCGTGTTCGGCGGCGGCTACAACGGCGTCGGCCTCAACGCGACCGGGGTTTCCGGCTATCTCGATCAGACGGCGAACCCGCTCTACATGGACGGCAACGTTGGCATCATCAAGGATCCGCTCGGTCCCAATCCGCAGCTGGTCGCCGCCACGCGGCCGATCCCGTTCGGCTACCCGACCGACATCGCGATGTCCGAGGATGGCCGTTTCCTCTATGTCACCTATCAGGGCTTGCCCACCGACAACGGCTCGGGTGGCGTCCTGGTCTTCGACGCCCAGGCCATGCTGGGGCAGGTCGAGGCCGCCCTCAAGGCGTCGCCGACCTTGTTGCGCAAGGTCGCCGTCGACGATTTGCCGCTGAATGCCAACAGCCAGCGTCAAGCCAACGCGCTCATCGACGTGAGGGCGGACTATCTGTTCCACATGGAGAACGGCCAGCAGGTCTTCGGCGTGCCGGGCGGCAGCCTGCGGGCACCCGTCGCGACCGGCGGCCGCCCGGCCGGGATCGCGACGATGCACAGCCCGACACCGTCGCTGACCATCTACAAGCGGGTGGCGGACGATGCGCCCGGCAACAAGAACCTCCTGCCTGGCGTCAATCTCGCGACCACGACCAATCTCGAGATCGCCGCCACCCGTGTCGATCAGATCAACGGCACCGTCGTCAACGAGAACGGCGACTTCATCTTCTCCCTCGACGTGAGGTCGAAGGTCACTCTGCTCATCGACGGCAAGGTCGCCACCAACGTCCACGATGCCCTCAGCCCGGGCAACGTCATCTCGAGCTTCCAGGATGTGGTCCTCGATCCCGGCGTCTATCACAAGCTGATCGACGCGGTGTCGAGCCTCGATCCGAGCCTGAAGAACCACGCCTATGTGATCACCGCCACCGCGTTCAATCCGGCCGTGCCGACCGCGGTCGGCAGGTCGGTTGCCGCCAAGGGGCTCATCACCGACCAGTTGGATCAGGACCAGGCGCTCCCGGTCGGGCACCAGATGGTGAATGGCGTCGATCTCTGGGACGGTCATCTGGCCATCTCCGAGAACGACATCTCGATCTCCGGACGCGGTCTCAGTCTCGACTTTTCGCGCACCTACAACACCCAGGGCGATTCCTCGGACGGCCCGCTCGGAGCCGGCTGGAGCAGTTCTTACGACGTGAAGCTGGTCCAGGACGATAAGGGCCTGCTGACGATCGTGGGCGGCGAGGGCACCGGCAACACGTTCGGCGCCACGGGGCATACCAATCCCGGGCTCGCGGCAACCTATGGCGTGCCGGGCAATCTTGCGGCGACGGCATTGTTCTTCGATCCGCAGCCCGGCTATCACTCCGTCCTGGTTCAGTCCGACAAGAACAAGGCGGCCTACGACTTCTTCACGGCGTCCCACACCCGCTATCACTTCGAGCTGGAGCCCGATCTGGCGCCGTACAACAAGACCTTCACGCTGCGCTACATCGAGGACGCCAGCGGCAACCGGATCGACCTGTACTACACCAAGGACGCGACGCAGGATTCACGCGTCAACGATCTTGCGCCGGACCTGCGCGACAAGCTGGACAGCGACGCGACGACGGTCGACGTCGTCAAGGACGGCGCCAACCGCGCCTTCGTCTTCACCTATCAGGCGATTTTCGGCGACAAGCGCATCGTCGAGCTGAAGGGCTATGACACCGTCAGTCCGGGACACGATCTCCAGGGTCTCGACATCCACTATTACTACGAGGACGGCTACGGCAATCTCACCAGCATGGTCCGCGCCGCCACGCATTCCGACGGCAGCGACGGCTATAGCGCGAAGTACACCTACACGCCCGGTGACGAGCGCCTCGGTCACAACATGCTGTCGCGCACCGTTCCGAGCAACAGCAGCGCCGCACCCGACGGCGAGAAGACCACTTACGAATATTACTCGGGGTCGACCAAGTCCGGCGATCTGCCGACCTCCGGCGCGAACGCGCAGATCAATGCGTACTTCCAGAGCCTGAACGTCGCGGGCGAGCGCATCCTCGCCGTGCACATGCCGGGCGGTGCCACGGGCACGTCCAGCGAGTCCGTGGTCAAGTTCCAGTATGACTTCGGCGCCAAGACCAGAACCGTATCGGACGCGCGTGCCGGCGTGGGGTCGACCGTCTACACGCTCAACGAATACGGCGCGGTCACCAAGATCCAGGCGCCTGAGGGGCGCACGACCACCATGGTGTGGGCGACGCCGCAGACGCCGCATCCGGAAGCGTTCGTCGGCGGCGGCAAGCAGGGCAAGGACATCGTTCTCGTCTCGCAGACCGATGCGCTCGGACGCGTCACCACGTTCAAGTACGACAATCTCGGCAACGTCGTGGAGACGAAGATCACGTCGATGGTCGGTGCGCCGGTCACCGACAGCAGCGGCAATGCGGTTTCCAGCATCACGACGACGGCGGCATACGATCCGATCTTCGACAAGCTCGTCAGCGCGACCGACGCGGAAGGGCACACGACGTCGTCTGTCATTGACCCCGCCACCGGCCACACGATGTCCACGTCCGACGCGCTGGGAACGCGCGGTCAATTCTCCTATTCACAGGTCAAGACCTATGATGGGACCTACGGGCCCGGTGATCTCACGAGCTCGATCGATGCGTCCGGCAACGAGACGAAGTACCTCGCCTATGACGCCTATGGCAACGCCACGGCCATCATGGATGCCGTCGGGGTCCGGACGACACAGACATTCGACGTACGAGGCCGGCTGACCGATCAGAGCGATCAGAGCGGCCGCCGCGTCCATTACGAGTATGACGGGCTCAATCGCATCCTCAGTCAGACGGTCTACGACGACCTGCTGCACACGACCGCGCCGGGCTTCGACTGGGCCGAGCGGACAACCTACACCTACATGGCGGGTGGGGCGGTCAAGTCGACGGTCAATGGCCTGGGCCAGGAAACCGCGTTCGAATACGATGCGGCCGGGCGGGTGACGGTCAAGACCGCGAAGGGCGTCAAGCAGGCGGACGGATCGAGCGTCACGCTGCGCTGGCAGTACTCCTACGACGAGGACGGCAATCTCGTCCGCGACCTCGACGCGGGCGGCAATGCTCATCAATACACCTATGATGGCTTGAACCGTCTGACGATGACGACCCTGCTGGGCGGATCCGCGGGGACGCCGAGCAATCTCGTGACCCAGCGCTCGACCTACGATGCGCTCAACAAGCTGACCGACACTGACCTGCACAACAATACGACGACCTACACCTATGACGGGCTGTACCGCGTCGTCGCCACGAAGGTCGACGCGCCGGCCAACGCCGATGGCAGCGGGAAGGCAACCGCGACACGTGGTTACGATCGCGTCGGAAACGTCCTCTTTATTCGCGATGGCAATGGCCACGGAACAACGTACAGCTACAATGCCGACTACAGCTTGAAGTCGGCAATCGACTCGGTCGGAAACGAGACTGACTACACCTATGCCAACCGGCATCTGGCGACTGAAACCAATCTCAGCAGCGGCCTGAAGACGACGTACAGCAACTATGACGGCCGCAATCAGGCGCACCAGATCGAACAGTCTGTGTTGCGGGGCGGGCCGGGCGACGCGGTCGATACCTATGTCACAACTTATGATCCGAACTACAGCGCGAACACTGTGGTCGTGACCGATGCCAACGCCAACAAGACGTTTACTCAAAGCGATGGCCTGGGACGCGTTCGTACGAAGATCGTCGACGTCGGCGGGCTGAACCTCACCACCACCTATACCTATGACGGCAACGGGAACCTCGCGACCATCAGCGATCCCTGGAACAGCGATGTCGACGTCACGTACGCCTATGACGGACTCAATCGCAAGATTTCAGCGCAATATGTCGGGACGCCGGACGACCAGGTCACGCCGACCGAGCAGTTCTTCTATAACGGCAACGGCGACCTGATCCGCTACGTCGATAAGCGCGGCGGCGTCTTCCTGAGCACCTACGACAATCTCGACCGCGTTCTCACGCAGACCGCGCCGGGGCTGCCCGCGACGGTCACGGGATATAGTTATGACGACGGCACCAATTCGGTGACGGTGACCGATCCGAACGGGAACAAGACGACGTCCAAATACGACGCGCTTGGCCGGGTCGTTCTGATGACCGATCCTTACGGCAACACAGTTCGCTATGCCTATGATGCCGTCAATCTGAGAGCAGTCGTCGACCAGAATGGCTTCGAAACACGATTCACCTACGATGCCAAGAATCGGGTCGTTCTAACTGAAGACGCCGCCTCTGCGGGCGGCGCGGCGCTGACGAGCAACGCGGTCATCTACGACGACAAGCAGAATCAGGCGATCTCGCGCGACGGACGCTATGCGGAGACCGGTCGGGAGACGATCAGCCAATACGATTCGTTGGGCAGGCTGGTGAAGGAGATCGTCAGGGCACCCGGTCTCTCTGCTCACTACCAAACCTCGGAAATCGTGCTCGCGAAGACCTATGACGGTCTCGGCAACCTCATCTATTCGATCGATGCCAACGGCAACGTCGCTCACTATGTCTATGACGGCGCGAACCGTCGAACTCAGGCCACCGAGGCCGAGGGAACGGCCGACCAAGCCGTGACCACGTATGACTACGCCGCGGTGACTGGAAACCTGACGATATGGGATACCGGGCCCAACGGCACCATCGCTGAAGCCAGCTATGTATATGATGCGCGGCACCGCGCCGTCAGCGCGACCAATGGAGACGGCGAGACCAAGACGTTCACTTATGATGAGAACGACAATCAGACGAGCGTGACAGACGCGCTCGGTCACCGCTCCGTCTACCACTATGACGCGCTCGGCAAGCTGACGTCGGTCGACGAGACCGCACGTGGTGGCGGCTCGACGCAATATGTCTATGACGCTAATCGAAATCTACGCTTCCAGACGGACGCTGCCGGTCGTCAGGTCGTGAATGTCTACGACAAGCTAAATCGACTCACGGATACAACCCTGGCCGATGGCCAGCACTGGCAGTACGGATATGATGCGAACGGCAACCGGAATTTACTCGTCGATCCGCTGAAGCAGCAGACAATCATAACGTACGACTACATGAACCGCGTGCACACGCTGACCTATTCGGGCGCAGTGTTGCCGAGCCTCGACTACCAGCCGTTGTCGATCGTTTACGAGTACGACGGCAACGGAAACAGGATATCAGCGACCGAGGTCAAGATGATCGGAGCCGGCACTGTGGCCGAGCTGACGACCTATGCCTACGACGAGCTCGATCGCCAGATCAAATCGACCTTCGTCAACGACAGCAAGACGATCGCGTTCAGCTACGACAAGGTCGGCAATCGCGGCAGCGTGACCGATGCTGACGGTTTGACGACGACCTACCAATACGACCATCGCAATCGCGTGCATACCGCCACCACCGAGGATGGCGTTACCCGTTACGAGTACTATCAGAACGGGTTGCTCAAGATGGTCGTTTATCCCAACGGCACGGTTGAGGATTACGGTTTCGCGGACTCCTACGACAGGGCGAACCGCGTCACGCACGTCGTCAATCGTCAGCTCGCGCCTGGATCGTCCCCGGACAGTGCGGTTCCCGGTACGACGCCGTCGGCGAGCCAGCTCATATCGAGCTTCGTCTATACGTATGACGACGCCGGCAATCGCCGTTCGCAGACTGAAGCGCATGCCAATGTCGATGGTGGCGCACCGAGCACGACAACCTATTCCTACGACATGCTCGACCGGTTGCGCGATGTCACCTACGGCAACGGCGGCCACATGGCCTACACCTACGACAACGCCGGCAATCGTCTGTCGGAGGCCGGAGCGGATCCTGGCGATCCGGCCAAGCAGGTCAGTCGCACCTACGCGTACTACGCAAACTCGAATCGATTGATGTCGATTACGGACGGCGTCGATTCGACCAGGAGTGTTGCATACCAGTACGATGCCAACGGCAATCGCGTTGCCATGACGACGAATGGGATTACCGTCCCGTACTACTACAACATCCTCGATCAACTCGTTCTGACCTCGGACCTCCACGGCAATCCCGTCAAGTTCGACTACGACGTCGATGGGATGCGGAGCAAGAAGATCACGACCGTGGGTGAGACCCGCTATCTTTACGACGATGGCGCCACGCTGCAGGAATATGACGGCGCCACGGGTCAGACGTTGCGCAAGTACAATTACGGTCTGGATCTGATCTCCATGACCAACGTGGATCCAGCGACCCACGCGCGTACGAGCGAGTTCTATCTGGTCGACGGGCTGGGAAGCACGTCAGAGCTGACCAACGAAGCCGGGCACATCGAGGTCACCTACACGTTCGACGCCTGGGGCAATCTGCTGAAGACCGTCGGCACCTCCGACAATCCCAAGCTCTACACGGGGCAGGATTTCGATCCGGAAACCGGCTTGCAGTATTTCGGCGCGCGCTACTACGACTCGCGGACGGGATCGTTCATCACGCAGGACAGCTTCACCGGCCGTTCCGAGAGCCCTCCAAGCTTGAACAGATACGTCTATACTCTCAACAATCCGCTGCGGTACACCGATCCCACGGGCCACGAGGCCACCGAGAACGGCGGCTATTCCACCGATATCATGATGTTGCCCGGAGGGATCGACGCCGACTTTCTCTACCAGAACTCGACCTTCCAGAATCTCGCCGATGCGGGCGCAGTTTTTGCGGGCCTGTTCTCGGGAATGTTCGAGACCGTCACCAAGAGAGCCGACAACTCATATGTCGAGGCTCTGCTGAGCGTCTTCCCGATGTCGCGGCCCGGCTACAACATGATCAGCGGGATCGTGAGCACGTTCGCCCGTCGCATGGACCAGGATGGAGCCGGCTTTGCGACATTGGCCGGTGTCAATGATCTGATCGGCGGCACCCAGATCGTCGAAGCGTTTTCGGAGACTGACCTGGAAGGCCGCCAACAGTCGATGGGCACGCGCATTGCAAAGGGCATCGTCGGTGTCGCTACCCTGGCGCTGACGTTGCTAGGCTTGAAGTCGGTCGGAGCGGCAAAGGGCGGTGTGTCCGGGGCAGTTGCCGAGGGCGCCCACGGTGCGCCCGTGGTCGAAGGTGGCGGGGCACTGGAAGCCGCAGTCGATAGGCCAGCTCCGGGTGCAGGGGCGGAGCCGAGTTTCTCGCACTGGCCCGAACCGAAGAATGTCGTGCGAAGTCCGATGTCGCCGGATGCGTTCGGCGCATTGGAGTTCGATCATTGGGCGGACTCGGCTCTGGCAGAGCCAACGGTGCGGCCTGTGGCGGAACGTCTCATCTTCGAGCAGGGCGCCGCGAATAACTGCATTGTCCAGACGGCTGACGGGATGCTGTTGGACTATGGCAAAGGCGGGATCACCGACATTCCGGGAGTGTCGCGCGAAGTGTATGCCGTCAAGAGCCAGAGAGCTGCTTTCGCGAGAACCGTCGATGTTCTGCAAGAGTCGCTGCCTGACGCCCATGCGCGATCCGCCGTGACCATGGCGGAGATCGAGGCAACTGTGAACGCCGGACATCCGGTGATCATGGATGTGCGCGCCGGCATGTGGGACAAGGCAGCGAAAGGCTTCCCCGGACATGCGATCATAGTCGACGAGATCATAACCAAACCCAATGGTGCGAGATACGCGTCGATCAGGAACTCGGGCTACCAAATTGGAGAGCGGATCTTCGTTGATCCCGAAGGCGTGCTCGGCAACCGGGAACTGGTTGGCATGCACCAGCTCGAGCGTCTCTTTGCCGATCGTGGCAGGAACGCGATTGCGGCCGTCTACGTTCCCGGGGGCGTCTTGGAGGCGACGATGCCCGTCGGTCCTCCGAACCTCGATCATCTCGCGGTCAGCGATGAACAACTTTCTGCAATTGTCGATGCGGCTCAGGCACTATGGAATGCAATCGCGCCCGGAACATCGATCAGCATCGACGTGCAATTCACCGACCTGCCGGGCAACGAGCTCGGTGAAGCGAGGATCACGGCGGTCGGAGCCGGCGGTCTGCCGACGGCGGGAATCATCTTCCTCGATCGCGATGCCGGCGGTGCCGGCTGGTACGTCGATTCCACGCCGCTCGACCATTCCGAGTTCGGCACGGCGCTGAACGCCAGCGCGTTCCTCGCCACCGGAAATTCGGCAGCCGCCGGCAAATATGATCTCCTCACCGTGCTGATGCACGAGGAGGGGCATCTGCTCGGGATGAACATCGACATCCCGGCCTTTGCCGCCCATGTCGGCACGGTCGACGGCTCGCAGATCTTCGTCGGTCCCGGCTTTACCGCGAAGCTGACGGCGGCACCGGATGAGGACCACCTCGACAGCGGCGCCTTCCCCAACGATCTGATGGCGGCTTCGCTTGCACCGTCAGAACGGCGGCTGCCGTCGACGATCGACGCGCAGATCATCGACGTTCTCCGCAATGCGATGTCCGGCCTCCCGCCGCTGACCGATCAGCAGGTCACGCAGATCGTGACCTCGTCGCACGCCGACCTCGTCGCCGCCCAGCTTCCCACCAACTGGACCAGCCACGGCACCACCAGCGTCAACGGCGGCACGCTGGTGCTAACGGAGAATGCGCAGACGCTGTCCGGTCTGTCCGAGAGCTTCGTCGTTCCCGCCGGCGTCGACACGCTCGAATTCACGATCCTGGCCGACCATCTCTTCGCCAATGCCGGCGGCAACCCGCCGGACGCGTTCGAAGTGGCGCTGCTCGACCAGAACGGCAATCCGGTGAACGGCGCGGCGATGGGGCTCGCCAACACCGACGCGTTCCTCAACATCCAATCGACCGGTCAGATCTTCTTCGGTCCCGGCGTGACGGTCTCGGGCCGGGCCGCATCGGGCGATGCCGGCTCGCTGTCGCAGCTGATCACGGTCACCAAGGACCTCAGCGGCATCGCGGCGGGCACGACGCTCACGCTCTACTTCGATCTGCTCGGCTTCGGCGCAACCAGCAGCTCCGTCACGGTCAATGTCGCGCCCGGCCAGAACCGGGCACCGAGCGCACAGGACATCGCGGTGGACGCGCAGGAGACCGGCCCGGCCAAGTCGGTGACGGCGACCTTCACCGACGCCGACACGAACGATACCTTCACCTTCGCCATCGACACGGCGACCGATAGCACCAAGGGCACCGTCACCAACAATGGCGACGGCACCTTCAGCTACGATCCGAATGGCGCCTTCGCCAGCCTGAAGGCGGGTGCCACGGCAACCGATCAGTTCCGTTACACGGTGACCGACGCGGCCGGCGCATCGTCGACGGCGATCGTGGTCATCACCATTCACGGCGAGAACCAGGCGCCGTCCGCGAAGGAGGTCGCCGCCAACGCGCTGGAGCACGGTCCGGCGATTTCTGTTGCAGCGTCGGTTACCGACATCGATGCCGGCGATATCAGCTCCTTCACGATCGACACAGCGACCGACGCCACAAAGGGCAAGGTCACCAACAATGGCGATGGCACCTTCGCTTACGATCCGGACGGCGCGTTCGACGGCCTGAAGGCCGGTGCCACCGCGACGGACCAGTTCCGCTACACCGTGACGGACGGCCGCGGTGCGACGTCGACGGCCGTCGTGACCGTCACGATCACCGGTCAGAACGAGGCGCCGGTGGCGGCGAACGTCGGCGGCGGTGTCTCGCAACAGGGGCCGGCGATCACCGTTGCGGCCTCGTATGACGATGCCGACAATGGCGACGGCCACAGCTTCACGGTCGATACGCTCACCGACGCCACCAAGGGCAAGGTCATCAACAACGGCGACGGCACCTTCAGCTATGATCCGAACGGCGCCTTCAACCTGGCGCTCGGCACCACCGCGACGGACAAGTTCCGCTACACGGTGGTCGACGGCTCCGGAGCCTCGTCGACGGCCATCGTCACCATCGTGATCACCGCTACCGAGAACCAGGCGCCCGTGGCGCAGGATGTCGCCGCCGGCGTGCAGGAGCACGGTCCGGCGACGACGGTCACGGCGGCGTACAGCGATGCCGACACCGGCGATGCGCACAGCTTCACCGTCGACACCGCGACCAATGCGACCAAGGGCAAGGTCACCAATAACGGCGATGGCAGCTTCAGCTACGATCCGAACGGTGCATTCATCGGCCTGAAGGCGGGCGAGAGCGCGCAGGACAAGTTCCGCTACACCGTCACGGACGCTGCGGGTCTGTCGTCGACGGCGACGGTGACGATCACCATCACCGGCGAGAACGACGTACCGGTCGCCAAGGACATCGCCGCCGACGTGCAGGAGCATGGTCCGGCGAAGACGGTGACGGCGTCGTATACCGACCCCGATAGCAACGACAGCCACACCTTTGCGGTCGACACGACCGTGACCAAGGGCAAGGTCACCAGCAATGGCGACGGGACCTTCAGCTATGATCCGAACGGCGCGTTCGTCGGACTGAGGGCTGGCCAGACCGCGCAGGACAGTTTCCGCTACACCGTGATCGATGGCTCCGGTAGCACGTCGACCGCAATGGTGACGATCACCATCATCGGCGAGAACGATGCGCCTGTGGCGAAGGACATCGCCGTCGACGTGCAGGAGCACGGGCCGGCCAAGACAGTTATTGCCTCGTTCGCCGATCCCGACCTCGGCGACAGCTTCACCTTCGCGGTCGACACCGCCGCGACCAAGGGCAAGGTCACCAGCAACGGCGACGGCACCTTCACCTACGACCCCAACGGCGCGTTCATCGGCCTGAAGGCGGGCGACACGACGACGGATACGTTCGTTTACGCGGTGAAGGATGCCTCCGGTGAGTCGTCGCTCGCCACCGTCACGATCACGATCATCGGCCAGAACGAGGTCCCGGTCATCACGTCGCCCGCCCAAGGTGCCGTACTGATCGAAGATGCGCACGTCAACCGCATCGAGAGCGGCACCGGGACGATCGCGTTCACCGATGCCGATATCGGCGATCTGCATACCGCATCGTTCACGGCGCAAGGCGCCGGCTATGTCGGCCTGTTCGGGCTCGACACCGGCAAGCGCGAGGCGGGCACGATCGGCTGGACGTTCTCGGTGCCCGATGGCGTCATCGATCATCTCTCCGCCGGGCAGACGCTGACGCAAAAATACACGGTGACCGTCGACGACGGTCACGGCGGGCAGGCGCGCGAGACCGTCACCGTGACGATCTCCGGAACCAACGATGCCCCTGCGATCACGGGCGGCAGGCACACGGCCGACATCGAAATCGATGCCGATCATCGCGGCGCGGGCGCCGCATCGGGCCTGCTTGCCTTCGGCGATGTCGATCTCGGCGACAAGCATGTCGTCAGCGTTCAGTCGCACGATCGTGGCGGGAAGGCCTACCATGGCACGCTCGAAGCGATCATGGTCTCCGACACGGCCGGCGGCGGGACGGGCGCGGTTCAGTGGACCTACCGCGTCACCGGCCAGGGGCCGAGCCTCCGCGAAGGAGAAAAGCTGGTTCAGCTCTACGACGTCGTCGTCGATGACGGCCATGGCGGGAAGGCGACACGGACAGTCACCATCACGCTGATCGGCGCGCAGCGCGGGCGCGACCAAAACGACGACCGGCCGCAATTCATCCTGCCTTGGTGGGAGTTCAAGTTCGACTTCCCGCAATTCCCCGAAATCAAGGGCCATACGATTGATACGGTGTTGGAGCCGCCCCTGAACGGGCTGCCGTATTTCACGTTCGTCGCCTTCAGCGGCTGGCTTCCGCACCAGGGCAACAACGTCAACACCAAGTCCCTGGACCCGTTGCCGGAGGACGACCTCAATTATTGCCCGATGCCTCCCTCGTTCACGCCCTGGCTTCGCGGCGCCTCGCCCTTCAGCCTTCAGGACCTGCAGAAGCAATTGCAGCTGCTGGATTCAAAGAGCTTCGGCACGCTGCCGCCCAAGCCGTCAGCCGGCACTGCCGCCCCGGACTACAGGGGCGATGTGCGGCCCGATGCGCCGAGCGGGCAGGAGAGCGGCCAGCAACCCGGCAAGTCGTCCGACGTGTCCGGTTCAAAGCGCAGCGAGGCGAGGCCGCAGCCGCCGTCCGCCGACCGCCAAGCGATTGTCGCCGGCGCCGATGTGCCGCGAGCCATCGAGCATCTCGCTGCCGTGGCGGCGCCCATCATGCTGTTGCAGGGCGCGGCCCTCGGCGTGCACAAGCGCCGCAAGCCGCAGCGGAACAGCAGCCTCGGCGTGTCGTTCACCAGTGCGGGCGGCGTCAAGTCGGTCGTGTTCAAGCTCAGTTATGATGCGGAGCGCGTCGACGTGATCGGCGTCGAGCCTGGTGCCGACCTGCCGGAAACCGCGATGGTGTCGTTCTCGCGCGCGCCGAGTGACGGCATCGCCATGGTCCGCGTCGTGGTGGTCTCGGACGAGGAGCTGGCCGGCGGCACTGTCGATCTCGCCTCGCTGACCGTCCGCTACCTCGATGATGCCATGGACGGTGCGCTCAAGCTGGTCGCCGTCGACGTCAATGGCGAGTCAGCCGCCGATACGGCGCCGGTGCGGATCCACGCAGCCAGCCTGCCGCTCGGCGATGATGCCGCGGAAGCTGAGGACCCCGCATTCGATCGCCCGGCGACGACCGGCCGCGTCAGGATCGCGATGGACACATTGGCAGCGCGGCCCGCCACCGCGCCGGCCATGGCAGCCGATCGCGTTCGCGCCCGGCCGCCGATCCGGATCGCAGTTCAGGATATCGCGAACGAAGCGCCGCAACCTCACGACACGCTGTCCGCGCCGGACCATCCGTGGCAGGCTGAGCAATCGCTTGGGGGCGAAGCGGGCGCGAGCGCGGTTCGCATCCCGGTCGCGGCATTGATGAGGAAGCCCGGAGGCCCGGGACCTCGCGTTTCGATCCCGTGATGCGTCAAGAGTGAAAGGAAGTCTGCAACCATGTCGAACGAGAAAGATGCCGCGCATCCCACGGGGCAGCCGGCCAAGGAGGGCGCCGCTGCGCCTCAACAGGGGATCAGGGTCGATACGTCATCGCTCAAGAGCTCTTATTGCAATGTCGTCAGCGGCAACAGCACCCGCGAAGAGGTGGTGTTGTCCTTCGGCGTGAACCAGGATTGGGACATGGGCCCGCAGCCGCGGGAGATCCAGCTTCACCACCGCATCATCCTGAGCCCGGGTGCGGCCAAGCGCCTGCTCGATTTGATGACCAAGCTCGTGCACGACCACGAGGCGCGGCACGGGGAGATCAAATAGCGCGCTCAGTCGGGCCTTGCGAAGGCGAGCATGTTGTCGCGTTGGTCTTGCAGCCGCAGCGTCTGCTGCCTGATTCGGTATTGAAGGCGCTGCGCCCGGTCCTGGGCGTAGAGTTGCAGGATGCGGGCAAGCGCCGCCGGAATCGGCGTCCCCTTGCCGGTGAGCATGCGATCGAGGATGGCTGCAAGTCCGGGTGCAAACACGCGCGGAAGCTCGTCTTCGAGCGAGGCAATGATCTCGTAGGTGCCGGGCTGGCCCTGCCGGCCGCCGCGGCCGATCAGCTGGCGGTCGATCCGGGCGGATTCGTGGAACTCGGTCAGGACGACGTGCAGGCCGCCCTTGGCTTCCACGCCTTCGCCGAGCTTGATGTCGGTGCCGCGGCCCGCCATGTTGGTGGCGACCGTGACGCGCCCGGCGCCGCCGGCCTGGGCCACGATCTCCGCTTCCTGGCGGTCGTGATGCGCATTGAGCACGACATGATCGATGCCGGCTGCATCGAGCAGCTTCGACAACAATTCCGATGTTTCGATTGCGCGCGTGCCGATCAGGGTCGCCCGCCCGGCGCGGCGATGGTCAAGGACGGTGTCGACGACGGCGGACCATTTCTGCTCCGCGGTGCGAAACATTCGCGTGCCGCGCGAGGTGCGGCGGCTCGGCCGATGCGTCGGGATGCGCACCACGGGCACGTCATAGACCGCCCGCAGCTCTCCGGCGACCTCCGAGATCGTTCCGGACATGCCGCACAGATGCAGATAACGCCGGAAGAAACGCTGATAGGTGATGCTGGTTTGCGTCTCGTGACGCTCGGTGATCTCGCACTTCTCCTTGGCCTCGATCAGCTGATGCAGCCCGTGCTGCCAGGAGCGGCCCTCCGCGATGCGGCCGGTGAACTCGTCGATGATCTGGACCTTGCCGTCCACCACCACATAATGCTGGTCGATCTTGTAGTGGTGAAGGGCCGCGAGCGCGTAATTGACCAGCTCCTCGCGCGCCTTGCGCGCCTCCCAGATGCCGCTGAGACCGTGGCTGAGCTTCTTCAGGGTCTCGGAACCCTCCGGCGTCAGCGCGACATCCTGCGCATTGCCCGATAGCACGAAATCCACATGTGGCGTGAGCTTGTCCGCAAAGCCCAGCGCCTCGGAGAACACGGACGGGGGCAGCGGATTGCTGTCGGCGCCGGCAATGATCAGCGGCGTGCGGGCCTCGTCGATCAGGATGCTGTCGGCCTCGTCGACGATCGCGAAATACAGGCCCCGCAGCAGCAGCGGCGGCATGTCGGCGCCGCTCAGCTTGCCTGCCATCCTGCTGGCGTGGCTGCGCCGATTGCCGAGCTTCAGTCCGTCGCGCAGATAGTCGAACGCGATCTCCTTGTTGACGCCGTAAGTCACGTCGCAGGCATAGGCGGCGCGGCGCTGCTCGGCCTCGTCGTCGTGCTGGATGACGCCGACCGTGAGGCCAAGGGCGCGGTAGATCGGTCCGAGCTCCTCGGCGTCGCGCGCCGCCAGATAGTCGTTGACCGTGATGACGTGAACGGGGCGCCCGGACAGGGCCGCGGTGATGGCGGCGGGCAGGGCGGTCAGCGTCTTGCCTTCGCCCGTATGCATTTCGGCGAACCGGCCGTCGAGCATCGCCCAGGCGCCTTGCAACTGGACCGCATGGTGACGAAGCCCGAGGGTTCGAAACGTCGCCTCGCGGACCAGCGCGAAGCTGCGCGCGACGAGATCCGGGCGAAAGCCGTGGCGCAGCAGGGGCCCGCGCAATTGCCTGGCCGCGGCCGCCAGCTCCTCGTCGTTGAGGTCAGTGAACATCGGCGCGCATTCGTCGGCGAGCTTCACCCGTGCGGCCAGCCTGCCGGCATAGTTCTCGAAGCGCGACACCAGGCCGCCGAGCGCCCGCGTCAGCGCGTAATCCAGCGGCGCGATCTTGACGTCGCCGCGCTCCGCGTAGGGACTCCTGCTGCGCCAGGCCTCGCTCTTGTCCGCCGCCCGGTCCGACATCCCGGCCATCAGGCTTCGAACCGGGACAGGAACAGCTGTCGCAGGCGCCGATACCATTGCGCGGCGAGCGGCTCCATTCCGTGGTCGAAGCGCACGAGCACGTGGCTGCCGAAATTGGCGTGGTCGGCCCCGGCTGGGAGCTCGAGATCGAACTGGAAGGTGCGGGCCAGCGTCTTGAGCTGATTGCTGTCGCGCGGATCGGTGGTGAAACGGCCGCCGCCCGCCTCGGTCAGCGCCCTGCTGGGCAGGCGGTCGGATGCCGCAGGGACCTCGCGCACGATCTTGCTCTGGAAGCTGACCGACGGCTGGTTGGCGAGCCGCACGTCCATCTTCTCGGTCTTGTTGCGCACGAGGTCGATGTCGTCCTGCGACACGACGATGCGCGCGGTGCGCGACTGCGGGAAGATCACGTAACCGAGCACCTCGCCGCGCCTGGCGTAACGCCCGGGCAAGTCCTCGGAGGCCGGCGACAGGAACACGCCGTCCACGGCGCTGCGGACCTTCAACGCATCCCTGCGCTCGGTGGCCCTGTCCAGATTGGTCTGCTTCAGCGAGATTTCCTGGCGGGTGATCTCGGCCTGATTGCGGTCGGTGAACTGCTCGGAGGCCAGTCGCCGCCTCAATCCGTCGATCTCCGACTGCAACACTTGAATCCTGGCGTTCAGCTCGGGCTCCTCGGCCTCCACGAGCACATCGCCGGCATGCACGGCGGCGCCGGGGTTTGCCGCCACCCTGGTGACGAAGCCGCTGTCCGCGGCCCGGACGAAGCTCTCTTCCGGAAGCCAGACGATTCCTTCGGACACGGTGTAGAGCGGCAGCGGGACCAGGAACAGGGCGCCGAAAAGAGCGGTCGCCGCAGCCAGGCTGATCGAGGCCGCGCGCAGCCGGCGCTTCTCCAGGCGCGCACTGGTGAGCACGTATTTGAGGCTCTTGTAGACCGGAAGCCCGAGCCCGAGCACGAGGCCCCAGATCGCGATCAGCGCACCGACGAAGAAGTAATGGACGGCGACGAAGATCGAGATGGTGAAGAGCATGAAGATGCGATAAGCGAGCGCGAGCGGAGCATAGACCAGGAACCAGACTCTCTCGCGCGCCGAAACCGCGGGCGGCTGATCAGGCAGGCCGAAGGCGAAGCGGTCGATCAGCCAGGTCCAGTACTTGGTCGAGCGGGCGCCGAGATTGGGGATCTCGATCAGGTCGGACAGGATGTAGTAGCCGTCGAAGCGCAGCAGCGGATTGACGTTGAAGAGCACGGTCGAGACGCCGGCGATCAGCACGATCTGGAACAGCATCGAGCGCACGAGGCCGGGCTCGACCAGCGCCCACATGAATATCGCCAGCGAGGCGATGAAGATCTCGGTCAGCATGCCCGCGGCGCCGACCAGCGCGCGCCGCCACTTGCTGCGAAACGCGATCGAGGCCGATGCGTCGACGTAGGGGACCGGCGCGAACACCAGCATCATCAGGCCGAGCTCGTGGACCTCGCCTCCGCCGATCTTGGTGGCATAGGCGTGGCCGAGCTCGTGAAAGAACTTGAGCACCGGAAACACCATGGCCGTGAGCAACAGGCTTTCGGACGCCATGATACGGTCCGACATGCCCTCGGTCAGCTCGGTCCAGTGCATGCCGATGAGAACGAGAGCCGAGAGCACCGTCGCCAGCCAGATCAGCGCGCCCGCTCGGGTGAAGGCGTAGCGAGCGACGGGCAAGGTCGCTTCCAGGAAGCGGTCGGGGTCCCAGACCGGCAGGCGCATCGCCAGCGGATTGCCGAAGCTGCCGCGGCGCTTCATCTTCGCATAGCGGGTGTATCGTGCCAGCATCTCGTTGGCGTTCGGCGCGATGTCGGTCTGCAAGAGGTCCGCCGCGTTGAGCTGCGCCAGCAAATTGATGACCTCGCCTTGCGTCGGCGCATCGTCCTTCAATTGCCGCACCGCCTGGTTCCAGATATCGTCCACGCTGCGCCGTCCGTCCATCAGGCCGACGAAGAAATAGACCGCGGGCGTGAAACGGTGCGTGCGGCCCGATGCGCCGTCCTGGACGACGTACCACGAGGCGTCGCGATAGCGATGGCGATGCACGCGGACATGGCTTCGCAGCTTCGGCTTCAATGTGCCGACGCGATGCCAGGATGCATCGAGGAAATTTTCTCTCATGGCCTCAAGGCAGCCATTTCCAGGCGGTGATGTGGATCCAGTCGATCAGCGAACGCGTCCAGATCGCGAGCAGCGAGCGGCGATCGATCGATATCTTGCCGATGCCTTCCATGCCGGGGCGCAGCAGCGGGGCAACGCCTTGCACGGCGGCTTCCACCCGGAACTGGTTTCGGCCTTCGGACGCGGTCGCAACGGGGGTGATGACCTTGACGTTGAAGGGGACCGCGTCGCTCGACAGGCCGGTGAGAACGAGCGTGCCCTGCTGGCCTTCCGTGAGGAAGGCGATGTCGCGCTCGTCGACCTGGAGGATGACCCGAAACGCATCCAGCGGAGCGATCTCGAACAGCACCTTGCCCTTCTCGATCGGAGACCCGATCAGCTGGCGCAGGTCGCCCGAGACGACGACGCCGCGAAATGGCGCCGCGATCGCCGCGCGGGTGAGCTTGTCCTCGACGAGCGAGAGCTGCGCTGCGGTCTGCTCCAGCGAAGCCGACACGACGAGCGCGACGGACCTGTCGTGTTTCGACATCGCGTCGCTGTATTTCAGCGCCTGCTGGTCGCGTTCGCTCTTCCAGCGTGCGGCCTCGAGCTTGAGCTCGCGGTCGTCCAGGGTGGCGAGCACCTGGCCGGTGTCGACGATGTCGCCGGCGCGTGCCGGCGCGCTCGCGACATAGCCGTCGAACGGCGCCACGATGGAGCGCTGGATCGCGCCCTCGACGACGGCCTTGGCGGTGACGCGGAATTCGCCGGTCGCGAGCGCCATCCAGCCGAGCACGGCGAGGACCGCAACCGTGCCGAGCTTGATCGCGGGACGTCCCGGGCCGAACAGCGCCCGCACGCCCGATCCGATTGCGGTGACGGCGCGGCCGGCGATCAGCCTGTTGGTCTCCGACTTGGTTTCCAGGCCCGGTCCGACCAGCGCGGCGACGGCTTCGAGCGTCTCGATCGTCGGGTCGTCGAATGCCTTGCTGCGATCGCGCTCGAGCAGAATGACGCCGACGGGCTTGATGCCGTTGGTCATTAGCACCGAGACGACTGCCGCGCCGCCCAGTCGCCTGGCAAGATCCTCATGCGCGAGCGCGATGCGACGCTCGGTCCCGGGCGTGACGGGAAAGGCGACCGATGCGTTCTGATCGGCCGCTTCCTCCATCGCATTCTCGATCGTCGAGACGATCTGGCTGTACTGGCTGAACACCGCGGAATGCGACATGGCGATGAGCCGGACGTTTCGGCCGTGCGAAAAGCCGACGCTCACATTGGTGCAATCCAGCTTGCTGGCGATCTCGTTGGCGATCGCGAGGGCCGAGGCACGGAACGCGGGATGCTGCTGCGCCTCCGACAGGATGCCGAGCGCAAAGCCGGTGCGGGCGAGCTTGGTCGCGTCTTGTGCGCTCTGCTGCCGGACGAACAGCAGCTCCAGCCACCCGATGCCCCAGCGCAGTTGCCGGATCGCAGCCGGGATGTCGGCAGCCGTCCGCTTCAGCTCGACCACCACGACGCCCGTCAGTCGCCCCTCGCTCTCGATCGGTTGGCCGATCTGTGTCGTGCCTGCTGGCATGGCCGGCTGGTCGATGAAGCTGGTCCGGCGGCTGAGCGCCTGGTGCGCGGTTGCAGCAAGGAAGGACAGGTCCTGGTGGCCGTCGGGCCAGCCCGCCGCGCTGGAGAAATGACCCTCGCCATCGTCGAGCAGCAGAAGCGCGGCGGTTGCCCCGGTGACCTGTTCGCATTGAAGCCGCAGCCAGGCCTGGCAGAATTCCGGAGCGTTGCGGGTCCTTGTCAGCACCGACCACAGGGCGGGGTCCTGCCTCGAACTGCGCGGCCCGCTCTGTAATTCAATGGCCTGTTCTGGAGTTGGCACCGGGCGCCCGCTGAGAATAAGCTGTCGAAAAATTTTGTATCTATATGCGTCGAGTATCGGGTTTTGCGTCGGGGAACGCAATGTTCCCATAGGATGAGGAGGCCTCTGGCGAGGTGAAGGCATTGCGCATTTTCGCTCCTGTCCCGCTGTGGGCACTCAGCAGGCACGTTCCGGCGGTGGCCGCCGTCCTGCTTGCAAGCATTGATTGGTCATATGCACAAAATAGAACCTTCGATTGTATTTTGGAGCCGCGGCAGAAGATCAAGCTGGCGACCCCGGTCTCCGGTGTCCTGAAGGAGGTTCTGGTCGACCGCGGCGATGTCGTGCGCAAGGATCAGATCGTGGCCGGACTCGAATCGGCCGTGGACCAGGCCCAGCTCGAGCTCGCCAAGGCCAAGGCCGAAAGCGATGCGACCGTGAAGGCGCGGGAGGCCCGCCTGGTCTTCCTGACCAAGAAACGCGAGCGGACCAGCGGCCTGCTGGCCAAGGGCGCGGCCTCGGCCGCTGCCCTGGACGAGATCGAATCCGATTTCGGCGTTGCCGGCCAGGACCTGCGCGAAGCGCAGGCCAATCTGCGCATCGCCCAGCTCGAAGTGCAGCGGGCCGAAGAGGTCTTGAAGCTTCGCTCGATCAAAAGTCCCATCGACGGCGTCGTGGCCGAACGCAATCTTCTCAGCGGGGAATACGCCTACGAGCAGGCGCCGATCATGACGATCGCGCAGATCAATCCGCTCAACGTGGAGGTCTTCGTGCCGGTGGCGCTCTATGGCACCATCAAGGTCGGGATGGAAGCGTCCGTGACCGGCGAAGCTCCGGTCGGAGGCCGCTACCTCGCAAAGGTCGAGGTGATCGATCCGCTGATCGATGCGAGAAGCGGCACCTATGGAATTCGTCTGTTGCTGTCCAATCCGGACAACAAGATCCCCGCGGGCCTTCGCTGCAAGGTCGAGTTTCCCAATGGACCGTGATCCTGCCGTCGGATCGCATCTCTGCGGCTTGCGGAGCTTCAACGAGACTTATCCCGATACCTGTCAGGCGCGGCGGGGGCCCGGCTCTCGCACGATTAGGAACCCCCGCCTGCCATCGCGGCTTGACTCCGCGGGCCAGCATCGCCGCCGATCGCTGGTCTGCACGGCCCCGCCTCCAAGCCCCCCCATACCCCCCAGGGTGGGGCCGTGCTTCATCAGCAGGAGACGAAATGCCCGAGCCGACCGAGCAAGAGATCAGAGAACGTGCGCACGAATTGTGGGAGCAGGCAGGCAAGCCCGCAGGCCGCGAGGACGAATTCTGGCACGCCGCCGAGCAGGAACTGCGCAACGAGGACAAGTCGGACACGCTGCGGACGCCCGATACGTTGTGACCGTGCCCTGTTGTTGAGGGAACAGAGCATCCCGGCAAGGAATTCACTGTCTGACAGCACGGGCTCTGACAACAACCTTTATCCCACGGCAGTGTCGGCGGTGGACGAGCAGAAAAAAATCGAGCACCAGATCGAATTCGCAACGCGAGCGGCCGCGCTCGTCAAGGACGAAACCACGGGACAGCGCTTCCGAAGTTTTGCCGAAGAGCTGAGACGAAAGCTCCGTCGCATGATGCGGCGCGGCCAGGTGCGCGCGCGTGCCTACGAGCTCTGGGAGCAGGCCGGCCGGCCAACGGGCCGCGATCTGGACTTCTGGCTCGACGCGGAACGGCAGCTGGAGGAGGAACGCGAGGAGCGCAAGCCGTCCGAGGCGTCCTCGAAACGATAGAAGCGGGCTTTGCAAGAAAAAGCCGCCGGGCTCTTCACCCTGGCGGCCCAAAAAAGTCCCTAGCTGTTGATCCCTCCGCAGCCTTACGCGTACCGCCGTTACCTTGTTTGCGGCCATGCCCGGTTTTTGTAGGTGAAGGCGCGTGATTCTGCTGTGACCTGAAGCACACAGTGGAAAAGAGGATGGCGGGAATTGGGACGGCGCTGTGTGAGAGCTCGGGGCAATAGGATGGGTAGAGCACCTGCGAAACCCATCATGGTTCATTGCGGTTAGAATCTGATGGGTTTCGCTTTCGCTCGACCCATCCTACGGGCTCTGTAGCCCGGGTGAGCGTAGCGATACCCGGGACCCACTTGCGGGCTACGGATGCGTGCCTGTGTCCCCTCTGTCAATCCACCCCGCTAAAAATATTCCACTTTACCGAAATTCGGTTTTATCGTATGTGTCGGCCATCCCGGCTCACCAAGAGGGGCGATCTCGAGGTCGTCTTGATCGCGAGCCGGGCTTGCGGTGGACGCGGCAGCGTCGGCATGAGAGGCGCGGGCAGGGCGGGTAGTCCCTGTGAGCCCGAGGCTTCGTGCAGACGAGCGG
>NZ_JADPKT010000075.1 GCF_023074075.1 Bradyrhizobium sp. 138
CGCCACCACCACCGCCTCGCGCACAAAGGCGTGCTCGCAAAGCCGCGCCGCGATCTCGCCCGGCTCGATGCGGAAGCCGCGGATCTTCACTTGGTCGTCATTGCGGCCCAGGAACTCCAGATTGCCGTCCGGCAGATAACGCCCGAGGTCGCCGGTCCTGTACAGCCGATCGCCGTCCACAAAGGGACTGGCGATGAACCGCTCGGCTGTCAGCTCGGGGCGGTTCAGATAGCCTCGCGCCACTCCCGCCCCGCCAATGTAAAGCTCGCCCACCGCACCGAACGGCACGGGCGCGCCATGGCCGTCCAGCAGGTACACCCGCGTGTTCGCAATCGGACGGCCAACGGGAGGCAACTGGGGCCAACATGATGGGTCAGCTGCAAGGTGGTGCTCGGCAATGACGCTGATTTCTGTGGACCCGTATTGATTGATCAACCTCGCCTTTGGATGTGCTTCGAAGAAGGCCCTAAGCGTTGGAGTGGCCTGCAGTTGCTCACCCGCTGTATAAACCTCACCTAAGGAGGACAGCTTCACTTGCTGCGCGCCCCAGACCTCCGCAAGTCGGTTCAATGCTACGAATGGGAGGAAAAGTCGCTCGACTGCCTCCTTTTCCATGAATTCGAGCAACTCGGAGAAGTGCCTACGGGTCTCTTCCCGCACGAGTACGAGCAGTCCACCGTCCTTCCAACAAATGAACATTTCCTGACAGGACACATCGAAGTTGAGGGTAGCGAATTGAAGTGTGCATCGTTTTGACGTGCCAAGCCCCGCGAGCGAATTCACAAGCGAGCCGTGGGACATTTCTACGCCCTTTGGCGTTCCAGTGGAGCCTGAGGTGTAGATCACGTAGGCGAGATGACGGGATGTGAGGCCAAGCGTGCGCGGATCGGGGTCCGAATCCGGCCGCTCGGCCCAGACCGGGGCGGCAGTATCCAGATCGACTACGCTGACATCGGCTATAGCCTCGGCGTCCAATGCGGTTCGACCGGCGGCATCGCAAAGCAGCAGTCGCGGCGCGGCATCATCGACAATCTGCCGCAGCCGCGCCGATGGATAAGCCGGATCGAGCGGCAAATAGGCCCCCCCGGCCTTCAGGATCGCCAAAACACCAACCACCAATCCGAAGCCGCGTTTCAGGCAGATCGCCACCGGCTGGTCCGGCTTGACCCCGAGCCCGATCAGATGATGCGCCAGCCGGTTGGCCCGTGCGTTAAGTTCGCCATAGCTCAGTCTCTCGTTCTCAAAAACCGCAGCCAACGCCTTCGGCGCCTTGTGCACCTGCGCCTCGAACACCTCATGGATGTACCGCTCCGACCGATAAGGCGTCGCCGTTCGATTCAATTCTTCCAGCAGATATTTGCGTTCGTCTGCCGGGAAAATATCCGTGCGGCCGACCGGCTGCCCCGCATCGGCCATCACACCGTCTAACAAAGTCTCCAAATGCTGCGTCATGCGGCCGATCTGCCTCGGCGCAAATCGGCTGGCATCAAAATGCCAGCGGAAGCTCCCATCCAGAGCGCAAACCTCAAAGATCAGCAAATCGCCGCATCGGGCCGGGCCAGCTTTGTGACTCGTCATCAGATCGCCAGCCACCGAACAGCTCTGTGTCGTGATTGTGATGCCAATCGGCC
>NZ_JADPKT010000032.1 GCF_023074075.1 Bradyrhizobium sp. 138
CCGTCATCCTTGTATGGGGAATGAGTTGTCAAGAGGGCGTCGTTTGTTGGAGGCGGTCTTGGGCGCCGAGGCGAGGAGCGGTCAAGGTTGGCCGTAGGCCACCGCCGGAGGCGGCGCGTGAGCGGCCTTGAGCGCGACGAGATCGGCGCCACAATAGCGCCCGAGCAACGCGCGCGATGACGCTGGCTGGTGCGACGTGATGCGAGGCCTGGGCCGTGAACGATAATGCGGAGAGACCGCATCACCTTGTATCCGGTCCGGCGCGAAGCACGGAACCCTGATCTTTCGTGCACGGGTGAAGGCAAAGCCCAGCAAGGACGGGACCCCTCTGAGAGAGCGGGATGTTTGCTCCCCTGGATGACGACGGTCACACGTCTGTCCTGGCTCACGTCGGTCGTCATTGCGCGCGACCGTTTACAAACTCGGGCGCAGCACGGCGCCGGTGGGAACGAGGCCGGCGGTCAGGTAGCGCCACAATGCCACCATGAGCTTGCGTGCCAAGGCGACAATGGCAATCCGGCGGATGCGGCCCTTGAGATTGCCAACGCGCTTGTTGAACCAGAGCGTCAGCTCGCTGTCAGGCTGATGGCGTCTCCACAGCCAAGCGAGTTCGATGGCGAGCTTGCGGGCGCGGTGGTTACCGGCCTTGCTGATGCCCTGCTCGCGGATACGCTGACCGCTGTCGTAAGGCGTGCCGGCGAGGCCGAAGTAGCCGCCGACCTGACGGCGGTTGTCGAAGTCACGGTAGAACGCCTCGTTGACCAATCCCTGGCTGCCGATCGGGCCGATGCTTTTGAGTTCGACGAGGAGACCGATCTTGGCCTCTGGCGAACCAGGCTGCGGGCTACGCAGCTCGGCGCGGCTTGCGGCCTCGAGCTCGGTAATCTGCCGCACCACCAGGCCCAGCCGCTCGTGCTCGCGCGTAATCTCGTCCTTAAGCCGTGTCGGCAATGGACGGCCGTCACCGGTGCGCAGGCTGGCCAGCCGTTCGACGAACGCGCGATGCAATGGATTCACATCCCGAATGCCCTGTCCGTGCAGCAGCCCCTTGATGCGGTTGGTGTGAGCCGTGCGTTCCTTGAGCAGGCGTTCGCGTTCGCGCGTAGCGCGCTTGCGGTCTTCATCTTCAACGCTCGGCACGTGGACCATGCTGCACACCCGCGGCTCGCCACGTAGATAGGCAAGGAGCGCCCGCATCAGCTTCTCCAGATCGATCCGGTCGGTCTTGGCGCGCCGGGCGCGGCGGTTCACTTCAATGCTGGAAGGATCGATCTCATGATTGATCACGCCTTGTCCGGTCAGCCATCGATGCAGCCAGTGACCGTCAAGACCGGCCTCGTAGCACGACAACACGCGCACCGGATGACCAGTCGTGGCTGCCTTCTTGCGCATGTCCGCGAGCCGCGCGGCCAACGCTGCCAAATCGCCGCCCGCGATCGTGTACCGGCTCAGTTTCTGCGAGCACGGCAACAACACACCGAGCTTCCATTTCGCTTTGCTCAGTTCAAAAGCCAGATAGACTGTGGCATACTCTGCAGCGGCGGGTGCGTCAGTGCGATCGAGCTTGATCATCTTGGTCCTCCGAGGCTGGGTGGTTGGCAATCCAAT
>NZ_JADPKT010000006.1 GCF_023074075.1 Bradyrhizobium sp. 138
TTTGCGTCTTCCATGATCATGTCGGCGCCCTTCTCAGCCACCATTAGCGTCGGCGCATAGGTATTTCCGGACGGCACCGTCGGCATGATCGAGGCATCGATGACGCGCAGCCCGATGATTCCGTGGACACGAAGGCGCTGATCAACGACGGCCATCGGATCGTTGCCCATCTTGCAAGTTCCGACGTAGTGGTGCATTCCCCGTCGAGGTCTACGGGCGAAGGCGAGCCATTCTTCATAGCTGTTCAACTTCCCGCCTGGGGATAGCTCACAATCGATGAATTTAGCGATGGCGGGATTCTGCATGATGTTGTGCGCGATCTGCATGCCCGCGACAATGCAGTCGCGGTCAATCTTTGCAGACAAATAATTCGGCTGAATGGCAGGCTCGCTGCCGGGAATTGGTGACCCTATATGGATGGAGCCCTGCGAATCAGGTCGACACTGGTTAATCGCGACGGTCATTCCGGGCTCTTTCTCGAGCCGTCCCCGCCGAGCCGGATCGAAGGTCGCGGGCGACATATGGAACTGGACATCAGCCGTCTGCGCCTCGGGCAGCGCGCGCACGAATCCAGTCACCAGGGCCGCTGGCTGGGTGAGCACTCCGGTGCCATTTGCATAGTATCGGATGGTCTCGCCCAACAGCCGCAAGCCCCGCGCCCGCTCGTTGAATGTAATTGGCTGATTGATGCGCCAGGTCATGTTCACGAAACAGTGGTTGCGATAGTTTTCACCGACGCCTTTCAGTTCATGGTGTACGTCGATGCCACACTTCTTGAGGACTTCTGGCTGACCGATGCCGGAAAGCTCCAGCACGCCCGGCGACTGGATCGTGCCACAAGAGACGATCACTTCTCCTCTGCAGCGCGCCTCGCGAGGGTTCCCGTGCAGAGTATAAGACACCCCGACAGCCCGTTTGCCCTCGAGCAAGATGCGATTGACCAAAGCACCGGTCTCGATGTGCAAATTGGGCCGTCTGCGCGCTGGGTCCAGGAAGGCGCGAGCCGCCGACCAACGGCACCCGTTCTTGATCGTCGCCTGAAGATAGCCGAAGCCTTCCTGCCGACCGTTGTTGTAGTCTCGGTTGTGCGAAAACCCACTGGACTTGGCAGCGCTTATGAACGCGTCGCCAAGGACATGGTGCTCCCTGATCTCGCCTACATTGAGTGGACCGTACTTGCCGCGCGAGTCGTCGTCGTCTCCCTGGTAATACTCCGATTTCTTGAAGTACGGCAGCACGTCTTCGTAGGACCAGCCCCGATTGCCGAGTTGGCTCCACTTGTCATAGTCAAGGGGCTGGCCGCGCACATAGAGCATCCCGTTGATTAAACTTGAGCCGCCAAGCCCGCGCCCGCTGGCAAACGGAAGACGCTCGGTGGCCGCACCATCATCAGAATCGACCTGAAAATTCCAACTGAACGTTTTTCTCAGCACGGGCGTGGCGAATGCTGCGGGAATATTGATCCACATCGACCGGTCGCGCGGCCCCGCCTCAAGGAGTAATACCTTGACGCTCGTGTTCTCACTCAGACGATTGGCGAGCACGCAACCAGCCGAGCCGCCACCGACAATGATGTAATCCCAGT
>NZ_JADPKT010000098.1 GCF_023074075.1 Bradyrhizobium sp. 138
CGGGCGCGCATGTCGACCACGGTGACGATGCGGCCGCGCAGATTGAGCACGCCGGCGATCTCGCGCGAGGACAAGGGCACGCGGGTGACGCGCTCGGGCATGAACACGTCCTGGACGCGGGAGATCGGCAGGCCGAACAGCTGGCCGCCGATCATCGCGGTGACGTATTCGACCATGGCGCCTTCGCTGGACTGGGTCTTGCTGGTCATCTCGTATCTCCTCGTCCCTTTTAGGCCGCGGCCCGGCTCAGCTCGGAGGCGCCGGCGGCGCCCGCGGTCTGCTCCTTCAGCGCCGCGATCAGACCGGGACGGTCGAACTTGGCGACATAGTCGTGGAAGCCGGCCTGACGGCCGCGCTCGATCGCCGCCGGCGACACCAGGGCGGAAAGACCGATGATCGGCATCGAGCCCAGATTGTTGTCGGAGCGGATCACTTCCGCGAACTCGAACCCGTTCATGTCGGGCATCTCGATGTCGGTCAGCACCACGTCGAAGCTCTGGGCGCGCAGTGCGGCGAGGCCCTCCTGCGCGGTCGGCGCGGTGCGGACGCGGTAGCCGGCCGCTTTCAGCACCGGCGCCAGCATGTTGCGGAAGAACGCGCTATCGTCGACCAGCAGCACCGACTGCGAGTGCAGCGACGGCTTCATCTCCTTGCGGGTGAACCAGTCGGCGAACGCCATCGGCAGGAAGTGGCCGACGTCGATCACCTCGGTGGCCTGGCCCTTGATCACGGCCGAGCCCAGAATGCCCTGGCTGGAGCCGCCGACCTCGATGTTGAGCCGTTCCTCGACGATGTCGATGATCTCGTCGACGACGAGGCCCATGGAGCGGCCGTCATCGGCGAACACCAGGATCGGCTGGGCGCCCTGGCTCGCAATGGTGACGCCCTCCATGGCGATGAGCGGCATCAGCTGCTCGCGGTACTGCACCATGTAGCGGCCGTTGGAGAACTCGATCTTGTCGGCGGGCAGCTCTTCCAGGCGCGTGACGAGCCCGAGCGGGACCGCCTTGGGCTGCGACGAGCCGGCGCGGAACACCAGCAGCGAGGTGGTCTGCTCGCCCGAGCCGATGTGGTGGGCTCCGTTCTCGTCGCCCATGTCATGGGCCGAGGAGCCGGCGGCGCCGAGCGCCTTGGCAATGCCGTTGGGGTCGATGATCATGATGACAGCGCCATCGCCCAGAATGGTGTTGCCGGAGAACATGTCGATGTGACGCAGTTTTGTCGACATCGGCTTCACGACGATCTCTTCCGTATGGAACACGCCGTCGACGACGATGCCGAAGGTCTGGCTGCCGACTTGCGTGACCACGATAAAACCGTTCTCGGGATCGCTTGCCGCGCCGTCGTCGATCTTCAGTAGCTTCTTCAGATGGATCAGCGGCAGCAGCTTGTTGCGCAACCGGAGCACCGCGGTGTCCTTGATGCGCTCGATGCGGTGCTCGGAGTTGGCGCGGGCGCGCACCAGCTCGACCACCGAGAGCTGCGGGATGGCGAAGCGGTCGCCGGCGGCCTCCACGATCAGGGCCGAGACGATGGCCAAGGTCAGCGGGATCTTGATGGT
>NZ_JADPKT010000021.1 GCF_023074075.1 Bradyrhizobium sp. 138
GTAGATTCCATGGGGCGGTGAGCGGGCTCTTTCCGATAGGTTTGGGTTTCCACACTCGAACCATCGGAGAGTCTGATGCAAGCATCGACCGAGAGCACGCCCACCGCCGGGCATATTGGCACAATTTTCGTTGCGATCGAACTGAGTCAAAAGACCTGGCTAGTGACGCTGCACAGTCCGGATCGTGACCGGATCTCACGCCACAAGATTGAAGGCGGCGATCACGCCGGGCTGCTGGCCTTGTTCGAGAAGATCAAGGCGCGAGCGGCCGAGAAGCTCGGATCACCGCCGCGGGTGGTGAGCTGCTACGAGGCCGGTTATGACGGCTTTTGGCTGCATCGGCTGTTGCAAGCGGCCGGGATTGCCAACTTCGTGTTCGATCCGGCCAGCATTGCGGTGGAGCAGCGGTCGCGGCGGGCGAAGACGGACCGGATCGACGGCGAGCTCATGCTGCGGACCCTGATGGCCTATCTGCGGGGCGAGCCACGGGTAGTCCGGATCGTCCGCGTCCCGACCGTGGCCGAAGAGGATACCCGGCGAGGGAGCCGGGAACGGGATCGTCTGATCAAGGAGCAGACGGCCCATGGCAATCGGATCAAGGCGCTGCTGCGCCTGTTGGGCGTGGCGGTCGGCAACCCGCGCCGACGGGACTGGCTCACCTTTCTGGAGCAGCAGCGCGATTGGCAGGGGCAGCCGCTGCCGCCCCATCTGTTGGCCGAGGTGAAGCGCGAGCACGCGCGGCTGACCATGGTATGCGAGCAGCTTGCGGCGCTGGAACAGGCCCAGGCTGCGCAGACCTGTCCTATTCCAGCGCCGATGGCGGAGCGGCGATCGAACTTGCAGCGGCTCAAGGCACTCGGCCCCGCTTTCACCCCAGGGCTGGTGGACGAGGTGTTCTACAAAGACTTCCGCAACCGGCGCGAAGTCGCCAGCTATACCGGGTTGGCGCCCAGTCCCTGGAAGAGCGGCGGCATCGATCGCGAGCAGGGCATCAGCAAGGCCGGTAATCGGCGGGCGCGCACCAAGGCGATCGAACTGGCCTGGTTGTGGCTTCGCCATCAAGACGACAGTGCACTCAGCCGCTGGTTCCGCACCCGCACCGCCAACGCCGGCAAGCGGGCCAAACGCATCGCCATCGTGGCTCTGGCCCGCAAGCTGATCGTGGCGCTGTGGCGCTATCTCACCACGGGCCTCGTTCCTGAGGGGGCAATCATGAAGGCATAAACCAACCGCCATCACGCGTCGCGGCCTCGCCGCGTCCCGTGCGGGATGGATGATGACCGTGCCACCCTAGGGCTTCAAATGTCGTTTTGTAGATGGGTCTCATCCTCGCCAGGCTTCCTCGCCGCAAGCATGCGGAAGGTGGGTACGGATCAAACGATCCGACCGGATATGAGGTGATGCAGTGAGCTGCAGAAAACTTCGGAAGCCAATCCTCGCCCGGAACACGGTCGTCGCGCTGCGCTACGCATGGCTCCGCGCGCCGCCCTCCTACCGCAAGTCCCTTACCCGGACAGATCGAACAGGCTTGACTTACAAATCCCCATATGAGGGTGGGC
>NZ_JADPKT010000057.1 GCF_023074075.1 Bradyrhizobium sp. 138
TCGTAATACTGCTTCGGCCCAACGCAAGTTCAGTGATTGGCTCCGCACACAGGGTAGGGAGAGCATCGCGAGCCGAATCAACGGCAATAGTGAGCAGCGATGCTCGCTGGACGCAGACCTCCGGGCTTTCAGGGAAGCCACAGGGAGAGTTGATGGCGTGGGTCTCAAGAAGCTCAGGCAGTATCTGCAACTCGTTGAGGCGAACCGAGCGCTGGGTGTGAGCTTCCCTCAGCATGGGCAGGCCGGCTTGCAGGAACCGGCTAGGTCGAGCTCGACCTGGTCCCCGCGCGTGCCGTCCGACTTTGATCCAAGTGAGTGGCCGGCGCCGCAAGGCCCGGTTGGACCGGGCGGTTGGCAGGACCCGGCCGGGTCGAGCTTTACCTGGTCTCCACGGGTGCCGTCCGACTTTGATCCAAGTGAGTGGCCGGCGCCGCAAGGCCCGGTTGCGCCGGCCAGTTGGCAGGACCCGGCCGGGTCGAGCTTCACCTGGTCTCCACGGGTGCCGTCCGACTTCGAGTGGCCAACTCCGGAGGGCGCGCCAGCTCGGTCCTCAG
>NZ_JADPKT010000100.1 GCF_023074075.1 Bradyrhizobium sp. 138
CAGCCGGCTCGCGCTCTCGAGCCATCATCCGGTCGCCGCCGCCATCGCACAAGCGGCCGGCGCCAGGTCCCCTGTTGTCGGTGCGGTCGAAGAGCCCGGGCAGGGCGTCCGCGCGACCGTGGACGGCGTCGAGCTTCGTCTTGGCCGACCTTCTTTCTGCGGCGCGGAGGCACTGGTCGGCCGCGCCCTGGTCGATCCCGAAGCCTCCATCGTCGCTTTCAGCAAGGGCAGCGAAAGCTTCATCCTCTCGGTCCGCCAGGGCCTGCGTCCGGATGCGCAGACTGTGATCGCGGCACTGAAGGCGCGCAATATCGGCATCGAGATTCTCTCCGGCGATCGCGAGCCGGCCGTGATGGCGGCGGCCCATGCGCTCGACATTCCCGAATGGCGCGCCGGCGTCACGCCGGCTGACAAGATCGCGCGGATCGAGGAATTGAAGCGGCGCGGCGCAAAAGTGCTGATGGTCGGCGACGGCATGAACGACGCGCCCTCGCTCGCGGCAGCCCATGTCTCGATGTCGCCGATCTCGGCTGCGCATCTCAGCCAGGCCACGGCCGATCTCGTCTTCCTCGGCCGGCCGCTCGCGCCGGTGGTTGCTGCCATCGACGCCTCCCGCAAGGCGCTGCATTTGATGCGGCAGAACCTCTGGCTCGCGATCGGCTACAACGTTCTCGCCGTACCGGTTGCGATCAGCGGCGTGGTGACACCCCTGATCGCGGCTGCGGCCATGAGCGGATCCTCGATCCTGGTCATGCTGAATTCGCTGCGCGCGCGCACCGCCTCGCGGGAGATCGTGTGATGGAAATCCTGGTCATCCTGGTTCCACTGGCGCTGATGCTCGGCGGTGCCGGTCTCGTCGCCTTCCTGTGGTCGCTAAGGAGCGGCCAATACGACGATCTCGACGGCGCCGCCTTGCGCGCCATCGCCGACGATGAGTCGCCGCAGGAAGCCCCAGTCAAACGCTAGCGCTTCAGGGCGAAGGTGAGCAGGGCGGCGACGCCGAGGGCCACGCCGACGCCGAGCACGCAGGCGTGCCATCCAAAGGCGTCGAACAGGCGCCCCAGCACGGCCGTACCGACCAGCCCGCCGCAGAAGTAACAGGCGAGATACGTCCCGCTGGCGATGCCGCGGTTGTCAGCCGCCGCCTGTCCGACGAAGCCCGTCGCTGCGGCCTGCGCGAAGAAGGTGCCGATGCCGATCAGAACCATGCCGGTGAGCACCTCGCCCAGATGCGGCGTCAGCATTAATGGCAGGCCCAGCCCGGCAACAGCGAGCGAGCCCCAGATCGTGGGCCGCGTTCCGAGCCGCGCCGCCACCTTGCCGGCCAGAAGTGTCGTGACGACCGATGGCAGGAACACGAGATAGACGAGGCCGATATCCATCATGCCGAGCGACAGCGGCGACCGCACCAGAACGAAATTGACGAAAGTGAAGGTGCCGATGAAGGCGAATAGAATGCAGAAGCCGATGCCGTAGGCCGCGCGCAATCGCGGGTTGCGCCAATGCGCGATCGTGGCGGCCAGCGGAGATCCCGCCGGTGCTATCGCATGCATCGGCGGCACGTGCTTGATCGTGAAGTAAACCAGCACCGCGCCCGCCAGGTTGAGGGCCGCGAAGAAATAGAAATTCCAGGCCAGGCCGAGGCCGTCGGCGACAGCCGCCGAGATCAGCCGGCCGACGAGGTTGCTGGCAACGTTTCCGGTGATGTAGGCGGCGAAGGCGCCGCCGGCGTCCATCGCGCTGCATTGCTCGCCGAGATAGGCGAGGGTGAGCGCGAAGGCGGATGCCATGCACAGGCCTTGCGCGACCCGCAGGGCGGTGAAGACAGCGAGATTTGGCGCGATTGCCAGCAGGCTCGTCGGGATTGCGAGCAGCGTGAGGCTAAGCAGGATGCCTGTCCGGCGGTCGATGTGCGGGCTGAAAAAGCCGACGACGAGGCTGGCCGTGGCCATGCCGAAGGTGCTGGCATTGACGGCAAAGCCCATCGCCGCGGGTGTGACGTCGTAATGACGCGTCAGCGAGGGCAGGATCGCCTGCGTCGCGAAGAGGTCGACGACGGTCAGGAACGCGGTGAGGCCGATCACGAGCGATCGCAGCCAGAGACCCTGCGAGTGCGCCTCTATCGTCGTCGCGGGTTTGATTGGCGCAGAAAGGTCTGTCATGTCGTTGCGCTCCCTCATGCCTCATGTCATTCCGGGTGCGGCTTCGCGACCCGGAATGACATTGGGCTATCGCACTTGGCGCTTTGTCAGCCCGAGCGCGCGCCTCGTCCAAGGAGCCCGCTCAAAGCGGGCGTCTCGAAGGATGGCCGCAGCGAATCACATGTGGTGGTCGTTGGGATCCTTGCGGACGTCGCCGACATAGAGAATGACGGTTTCCTTGCCGAGGTTCTTCCACCAATGCGAAGTGCCGTAGACCTCGGGGCGGATGTCGCCGGCCTTGTGCACGATCGGATCGACGCAGTTGGAGGCGTATTCGACGATCTCGCCCTGTTGCACGAAGATCAAAGCGGGACGGTCGTCATGGCTGTGCCAGGGCACGATGCCGCCGGGCTCGATGGTCAGCTTGCGGAAGCGCAGCTCGCGGCCCTCGATATGCGCCGGCTGCTTGCCGAGATCGATCGCTCCGAGCGTGACGTCGGTAACGCCGACGGGTTTGTGGTCGACCATCTGCTGGGCGTTCGGCTTGGTCTTGCCGGCCGGGCATTCGCCGGCAACGACCGGCTGCGCCGAGAACGTGAGCGCGCCGACGATGGCAAGGCCTGGCCAGATCAGACGCGACAAGGCATGGCACTTGGACATGGGGAGGTCTCCTGTGTTGGCCGCAACCCCGCTGGTCGCCGGCTATGACGGGAGCTTCATCGAGATCGCCTTCCTTCTGAAATGCCGGCTTGCTCTCGATGCGATAGCGCCGCGCTATGTTGATGCGCGGCGGCTATCGATCCGATTGGGCAACGGCATTTCCGCTTTGGCGGCATTCGGCGTCCGATGGCAGGGCGCTCGATTGGCGGGCGTTCACGTCAATCCGGAGGAGCACCCATGCCGAAATTGTCCAAGACCTTGATCGCCGGCAATTTCTACGTGAACTGATCCGGCCTGGCGTCGCGGCCGCCCCTTGCGGGCGGCCAAACCGGGAAACTAATATTCGCCTCAGGACATGCCGGAGCAGAAGATGACATCTCTCACGCTAGCCGATGCCGAACAGCTCAGGCTTGCCTTCCAGCGCTGCCGCGACATGGACGGCACCCTGAACGAACAGCTCCGCGCCTACGCCGATGCCAGCCGTGCAGTCTTTCCGGCCTATGGCGAGGCAGTCGATCGCCTGGTGGCGAGGCTGGGCGGGAACGGCGGTGGCGAGGCCGCGCCGCGCCCGGGCGATGCGATGCCGCCATTCATGCTGCCGGACGAGGGCGGCCGCCTCGTCACGTTGCCTTCGCTGCTGGAGCGTGGTCCGCTCGCCGTGATGTTCTTCCGCGGCCATTGGTGTCCCTATTGCCGACTCAATGTCCGTGCCGTGGTTCAGGCGCAAGATCGCATCAAGGCCATGGGGGCGCAGGTCGTCGCAATCATGCCGGAGACGCAGGAATACACTGGGCGGCTCAAGGTCGAATCCGGCGCGCCGTTTCCAATTCTGACCGACCTCGACAACGGCTATGCGCTGTCGCTCAATCTCGCGATCTGGCTCGGCGCCGAAATCCAGCGCCTGTTGTCCTATCAGGACATGGCGAAATTCCACGGCAATGACGGCTGGATACTGCCGATCCCGGCCGTGTTTGTGATCGGTCGCGACGGGATCGTCAAAGCCCGCTTCGTCGATCCCGATTTCCGCAAGCGCATGGAGATCGATGACCTGCTCGCGGCGCTGGAGAGCGTGAGCCGGGAGAGCTGAGTCGCAGCCTTCTCTCAAGAGGGGGAGAAGGGAGGAGGTCGGTCCCCGCTACCCTGCGATCTCGCGCCAGTCGGCGCCGCGCAGCATCCGCATCACCGCATTGGCCACCGCCGTACGCTGCCGGCCGGCCACGCCGTAAAGGCTGACGGTGCGGCGGGCGTCCAGCCCGGCGACGGCAGCGCGCGTCAGCTTCTCCGGCAGGGGCGAAGTGTGCGGCACCATGGCGACGCCGATGTCGGCCTCGACGAGCTCGATCAGGTCGCGCTCGCTCGAAATCTCGTGGCCATGCTCGATGCCGTGCTCGCGCAGGCTCGCGGAGATGCGGCGCGCGTGCTCGCAGAAAGTCCGGCTCAGCAGTTGCTCCGAGCGCAAATCGTCCAGTTCGATGCTGGTGCGGCCGGCCAGCCGGTGACCGTCGCTGACGACGAGCTCGAAGCTCTCGGTGAACAGCGGCCAGACATCGAGCCGGTCCCAGGCCTCGTCGATTTCGGCGGCGATGCCGAGCTCGGCTTCTCCCTTCTTGAGGAACTCGCCGACCTCCCGGTTCGAGCCGCGCAGGAAACGGAATTCGAGCCGATTGAACTGCCGCCTGATCTCGTTGAGATGCGGGATGAGCAGCGCGAGGTCGATCGAATGGGTCAAGGCAATGCGCAGTGCGCCGACCTCGCCGCTTCGGAACGAGGAGGCGAGCGAGCGCGCGCCGGCGGCGGCGTCAAAACACTGCTTCAGGAGCGGATGCATGCGCTGGCCGAGCTCGGTCAGTTGCGCCGCCGGCCGTTCGCGGCGGAACAGGTCGCCGCCAAGCTCGGCCTCGAGCTGCTTGATCGCGCGCGTCAGCGAGGGCTGCGTGACGTTGCACTCCTCCGCCGCGCGCGTGAAATTGAGCAACTGCGCCACCGCGAGGAAATAGCGGACCTGGTGCATTTCCATGGATCGGCTCCCAGCAAAGATGGTGGACCTTATCCGATCGGGCCGGCGAATGACATCCCGGCCGCAATAGCGCGCGCCTATGGATTCGGAAGCCAGCCGGTATTTCCGTTTGGGCCGACGATCGTCCAGGGTTCTGCGAAGGCTGGCAGCCCAGCCATCGCCAACGGAGATCGTGCCATGAACATACCGCTGAAGCCGCAGACGTCTCAGCCTGCACGCGCGCTCGCCGGCAAGGTCGCGCTTGTCACGGGTTCGACCAGCGGCATCGGTCTTGGCATCGCGCGTGCCCTGGCCGCAGCCGGCGCCGATATCGTACTGAACGGCCTTGGCGTCGCCGGCGAGATCGGCCGGACACGCGAGCAGATCGCTGCCGAGTTCGGCGTCAAGGCGAGCTACTCTCCAGCCGACATGACCAAGCCGAGATCGATCGCGGAGATGATCGCGGCCACCATCGCCCAATCGGGCCGGCTCGACATTCTCGTCAACAACGCCGGTATCCAACACGTCGCGCCGCTCGATCAGTTTCCAGTCGAGAAATGGGACCAGATCCTCGCGATCAACCTGACCTCGGCCTTTCACACGACGCGGCTCGCGCTGCCGGCAATGCGTCAGAACGGTTTTGGCCGGATCATCAACATTGCCTCAGCGCACGGCCTGGTCGGGTCGCCGTTCAAGGCAGCCTATGTCGCCGCAAAGCACGGCATCGTCGGTCTGACGAAGGTCACAGCGCTGGAGACCGCGGAGGAGGGCATCACCTGCAACGCAGTCTGTCCCGGCTACGTTTCCACGCCGCTGGTCGAGGCGCAGATCGACGGACAGGCAAAGGCGCACGGCATTTCCCGCGATCAAGTGATCCGCGACGTGCTGCTGGCGCAGCAGCCGAACAAGCGCTTTGCCACGGTCGAGGATCTCGGCGCGCTGACGGTGTTCCTGACGACGGACGCAGCCGCTTCGATCACCGGCATCGCGTTGCCGGTTGATGGCGGCTGGACCGCGCATTGAGATGGGTCGGCGCAACAAGCCGCAGCGACCCGCCAATATCCGATCGGTGCAAGCTCACCAGGAGCGAGACATGAACGGCATGCAGGACAACACGCAGAGCAAGGTGACGAATTTGCCAGGTCAGGTCGTGCTGGTGCTCCAGGGCGGCGGCGCGCTCGGGTCCTACCAGGCCGGCGTGTATCAGGCGCTGCATGAGGCCGGGATCGAGCCGGACTGGATCATCGGCACCTCGATCGGCGCCATCAATGCGAGCTTGATCGCGGGCAACGAGCCCGGCCAGCGGCTGGCGCATTTGAAGGAATTCTGGAAGCGGATGGAGCAGAATCCGGTCTGGAATCTGCGTACCGCGTTTCCCGGTTTCAATGAGAAACTGGCTTATTGGTCGACCGTCACCAACGGCATTCCCGGCTTCTTTCGCCCCAATCCGTTGGCGCATGCCGGCGATTCGTATCCGCTGGGTGCCGATCGCGCCGGCTTCTATTCGACCGCGCCGTTGGAGAAGACGCTGCTCGAGCTGGTCGATTTCAGCCTGGTCAATCGCTGCTCGCCGCGGTTGACGGTCGGCGCGGCACATGTCCGCAGCAGCCAGATGCGCTATTTCGACAGCCGCGACGGCGAACTGACCGTGAAGCACGTCATGGCCTCGGGCGCGTTGCCGCCGGCGTTTCCGGCGGTGCGCATCGACGGCGAGCTCTATTGGGATGGCGGCATCCTGTCCAACACGCCGACGGAGGCTGTGTTCGACGATAATCCGCGCAAGAACTCGCTGATCTTCGCCGTGCATCTGTGGAATCCGATAGGCGCGGAGCCGACGACGATGGCTGAGGTGCTGAACCGGCACAAGGACGTGCAATACTCAAGCCGCATCGCGAGCCAGATTGCCCGCCAGCAACAGGCCCACCGCCTGCGCCACGTCATCAACCAGCTCGCCGCGCGCCTGTCCGAGAGCGAACGCCGCGACCCCGCGGTGAGGGAATTGACCAGCTACGGCTGTCCGACCCGGATGCATGTCGTGCGGTTGCTGGCGCCGCAGCTCGACCGCGAGACCCATACCAAGGACATCGATTTCAGCCCGTCCGGCATCATGCGGCGCTGGGACGCCGGTTATGCGCACACGCGGTCTGTGCTCGAACGAAAACCGTGGATCGGCGAATTCGATCCGCTCGCCGGCGTGGTGCTGCACGAGCATATGGACGTGCTGCCGATTGCGGCGGAGTGAGGGCCTTGTGCATGATTGTCTTGCGCGGTGACGATGTCACGAGCGCGCATTCTGGGCTATTGTCGCGGCATCTTCGTCGTGAGGCTTGCCATTGGTTGCCGAAAAAGATCTGGAATCGACCCTCGACCAGGTTCGCGCCGATGCGGCAGGACCGGTTGCTGGCGTGTTCGGTCCTGATACGCTGACCTGGCGGATCGACCGGGAGGCCGTCATCTTCCTCGGCGCCGGCCGCGCATTGTTGCTGCAACTGGCCCATCCGTGGGTCGCGGCCGCCATCGCCGAGCATTCCCGCACCTTTGCCGATCCGATCGGCCGCTTCCATCGCACCTTCGATATCGTCTTTGCCATGGTGTTCGGCTCGCTCGACCGGGCATTGCTGTCGTCGCGCCAGCTGCACCGGCGTCACAGCATGATCGTCGGAGCGATGCCCGAGACTATCGGCCACTTTGCGGCAGGTTCGCGCTATTGTGCCAACGACATCCCGTCGCTGCGTTGGGTTCATGCGACGCTGGTGGAGTCCGCGCTGATGGCGCACGACCTGGTCCTGCCAGCTCTCTCGGCGGAGGAGCGCGAGCGTTACTGGACCGAGAGCCGGCTGTTCGGTGCCTTGTTCGGGTTGACGGCGGATGATCTGCCGGCGGACTGGTCGGGCTTTAGCGCCTACACCGCGGCGATGGCGCAGTCGGAGACACTGACCGTCAGCCCGGCGGCACGCGAGATCGCCACGCAGATTCTTGGCGGCCCGCGTCCATGGTTACGGCCGCCGCGCTGGTATCGTGCACTGACGGCGAGGATGTTGCCGGAACGCCTGCGCATCGGCTTCGGGTTCGAGCTCGATGCGCGGGACACCAGATCCGCTGACCATGCGCTGAGATGGATCAGGCGCGTCTATCCAAGATTGCCCAATAGGCTGCGCTATGTCGGCCCCTACCAGGAGGCGCAGGCGCGCCTGCGGGGCGAGCCGCAGCCCGACTGGATGACCCGCTGCCTCAATCGGGCCTGGATCGGACGGCCGCAGATGGATGTGCGTCGCTGAACGCTCCCAGCGTGTCCCGGACAAGCTGCAACGCATAAGCGTTGCGGACAACGTAAACGCGGCGGCATGGGCCCCGGCTCAGCAGCGCACCGTCGAAGAGACGCTGCGCTGCGTCCGGGGCACGAGCGGAGAGTGAGGCGGGCACTCTTCCAACACCGTCATTGCGAGGAGCCCTTGCGACGAAGCAATCCAGACTGTCACCGCGGAGACGATCTGGATTGCTTCGCTGTGCTCGCAATGACGGAGTACGAGCCTCAGCCTCACACCGACGCCAGCTTCCTGTACAGCGCGCTGTAACTTCCCGCCGAGACGCTCCAGGAGAACGAGCGTCCCATGGCGCTGCGGCGCATGGTGTCGAGCTGGTCTTGTGCCACGAAGGCCGAGAAGGCCCGGCGCACGCCGCCGAGGAAGGAATCGCGCGAGGGTTTTGCGAACAGGAAGCCGGTCTCGCCGTCGGTGATGGTCTCGGCGAGGCCGCCGGTCTGGTGCCCGATCGGCAGCGAGCCGAAGCGCTGGGCGTACATCTGGCTAAGCCCGCACGGCTCGAAGCGCGATGGCATCAGGGTGAAATCGCTGCCTGCAAAGATGCGGCGCGCCTGGGCCTCGTTGAAGCCGATCACCACGCCGATGGCGTCGGGGCGGCGGCGATGCGCGTCGATCAAAGCCTGCTCGAGCGCCGGCTCACCGGAGCCGGTGACCACGATCTGGCCGCCGGCATCGACGATCTCGTCGGCCGCCGACAGCACGAGGTCGATGCCCTTCTGGTGCACGAGGCGGGCGACGATCCCGAACATCGGGCCACGCGAGACCGCAAGCCCGAACTGCTTGCGGACATAATCCGCATTGGCCCTCTTGCCGATCCAATCACCGGCGCCGAATTGCTGGGCGAGCTGGGCGCAGGAGCGCGGGTCCCAGCTCTCGTCGATGCCGTTGAGGATGCCGGTGAGCTCGGCGGCGTCCGAGCGCAGGCGGAGCAGGCCCTCCAGACCGCAGCCGAACTCGGCCGTCGTGATCTCCCGCGCATAGGTGCCGCTGACGGTGGTGAGGTGCGAGGCGTAAACGAGGCCAGCCTTGAGGAAGGAGATCTGGTCGTAGAATTCGACGCCGTCGATATGGAACGAGCTTTCCGGTGCGCCGATCCGCCGCAGCGAATCCTTCGGGAAGAGGCCCTGATAGGCGAGGTTATGAATGGTCAGAATCGACGGCAGCTTGGAGCCGCGCCAGGCGAGATAGGCCGGCACGAGCGAGGCCTGCCAGTCATTGGCATGGATCAGGTCTGCTGCCCAATTCTTGTCCAGCTTGCCCATGGCCAGCTCAGCGGCCGCCGAGGCGAGACGCGCGAAGCGGATGTCGTTGTCCGGCCAGTCGCGCCCGGACTCGTCGCCGTAGGGGTTGCCGGGCCGATCGTAGAGTTGTGAGCAGAGCAGCACGTAGACCGGCATTCCGTCCTTGGTCGCGGCCCGGCCGAGCGAGCAGGCCGGCATTTCCGCGAACGCGGGGCAGCGGCCAACGATCTGAATATGCGTGAGTTGCTCGATGATGTCGCGATAGCCGGGCAGCATGATCCGGATATCGGCAAAGGAGCGGAGGGCGCGGGGGAGGGCGGCCGAAACGGCGCCAAGTCCGCCGACGCGAACGAAGTCGTCCATCTCTGTGGTGACGAACAAGACCCTCAAGAACAGCTGCCCTCTGTCGATCCCGTTTGCTGCTATGCAAGAACGGGTCCAGTTGTCCCGGAATTCCCAAGCCCGCCTATAAGACGCGTCGGTTCGGTAAAGACTTTCCTACTCAGCCGCCGCCCTCTAGGGTCGTCGCGTCAACAACAGAGAACTTCGAGAGTTCCTAAGAGACCCAAGGACGTAAGCAGGCATGCAGCTAGCAGATAAGCATGAGGGGACGACGACAAAGGCCTTCGCAGGCCTGCGGGTCCTGGATTTTTCGACCACCATCGCCGGTCCCCACTGCGCGCGCATGCTCGCCGATATGGGCGCCGAGGTCATCAAGATCGAGACCGAGGGCGGTGAGACGATGCGGACCCGACCGCCGCTGCGCCAGGGCTGCAGCACCGCGTTCGGCCAGCTCAATGTCGGCAAGAAGAGCCTGGTGCTCGATCTCAAGTCCGAAGACGGCAAGGAGGCGGTGTGCCGGCTGGCGGCTACATCGGACATTCTGGTCGAGAATTTTCGCCCCGGCGTGATGCAGCGGCTGCGGCTCGACTACGATAGCCTGCGTCAGATCAACCCGAAGCTGATCTACTGCTCGATCTCGGGCTACGGGCAGACCGGCCCCTCGGCCGAGTTGCCGGCCTATGCGCCGGTGATTCACGCGGCCTCCGGCTACGACATGGCGCATCTGTCTTACCAGCCCGGCCGCAACCGCCCCGATTATTGCGGCATCTACCACGCCGACGTCGTCAGCGGCACCTACGGCTTCGGCGCGATCGCGTCCGCGCTCTATCAGCGCACCGTGACAGGACTAGGCCAGCACATCGACGTCTCCATGATGGAAACGATGCTTTCGCTGACGCTGACCGAGCTGCAGACCTCGCAATTCACGGTGAAGCCGACGTCGCGTCCCATGTTCGGGCCGACCGAGACGGCAAGCGGCTATGTCATGATCACGGTCGCCAGCGAGAAGACGTTTCAGGGCTTGATGGGCGTGATCGGCCGGCCGGAATGGATCTCCGATCCGCGCTTCTCGACCTATGCCGCGCGCCGCGAGAACTGGGTCGAGATGATGGACGGCGTCGAAACCTGGTCACGGCGGCTCACAACCGATGCGTGTCTCGCAGCGCTGGGCGCGGCCGGCGTGCCGGCTTCGGCCTATCGCACCGTGTCCGAGGCGCTGACCGATCCGCAGCTCGCGCACCGGCAAGCGCTCTCCGAGGTGCGCGACGAGGGTGGCTCCTTTCAGGTGCTCAACCTGCCATTCCGGATGTCGGGCGCCGACACTACGCCGGCCAAGACGATAGCAGTGCTCGGCGAGCATACGGATGCACTGCGCGACGAGATCGGCCTCGCCGATGATGCGCCAATTCCGACTGGCAAAACGGCGGCGGCGACACACTGAAGGCCGAGTGTCGTGCGGCAAGCAATGCGGCCTTGCGTTCCGTCGGCTTGTCATCATCGGCTAGCGTCAACTAGACAGACCCTGGTTTGTCTCGTCACGCCACCCATGGCATGGTGGCGACAACGATAAGCATGCCGGGAGGACGCCGATGAAGAGTTTCAAGGTTGCCGAGTTCAAGGCGCCGCTGCAGGAGTTCGACGAGGCGACGCCGCAGCCGTCCGGCACGCAGGTACTGATCAAGGTGAAGGCGGCCGGCGTCTGCCACAGCGATCTCCACATCTGGGAAGGCGGTTACGATCTCGGCCATGGCCGCAAGCCGCTGTCGCTGAAGGATCGCGGCATCAATCTGCCGCTGACCATGGGGCACGAGACCGTCGGCGAAATCCTCGCCTTCGGCCCCGACGTGAAGCCGACCGATCAGGGCGATCTTAGGCTTGGCGATGTCGGCCTCGTCTATCCCTGGATCGGCTGCGGCAAATGCGCGACGTGTCTGGCGGGTGACGAGAACATGTGCCTGACGCCGCGTTCGCTCGGCGTCTATTGCGACGGCGGCTATTCCGATCACATGCTGGTGCCCCATCCGCGCTATTTGCTCAACCTTAGAGGGCTCGATCCCGCGACGACCGCGCCCTATGCGTGCTCCGGCGTCACCACCTACAGCGCGCTGAAGAAAGTCGAGCAGCATTTCGACACGCCAATCGTGATGTTCGGTGCCGGCGGCCTCGGCCTGATGGCGCTGTCGCTCCTGAAGGCGATGGGCGGCAAGGGCGCGATCGTGGTCGATATCGACGCCAGAAAGCGCGAGGCGGCGGAGAGGGCCGGCGCGCTCGCCACCGTCGATCCCAAGGCACCAGATGCGCTGGAGCAGCTTGCGAAGAAGGTGGGCGGGCCGATCCGTGCCGTGATCGACCTCGTCGGCAATGCCGCAACGACGCAGCTCGGCTTCGATTGCCTCACCAAGGGCGGCAAGCTGGTCATCGTCGGCCTGTTCGGCGGCGGCGCGACCTGGGCGCTGCCGCTGATTCCGATCAAGGCGGTGACGATCCAGGGCAGCTATGTCGGAAACTTGCGCGAAACGCAGGAATTGCTCGACCTCGTGCGCACCAAGAAGGTGCCGCCGATCCCGGTGACGACGGCACCGCTCGCCAAGGCCAACGACGCGCTGCTGCAATTGCAGCAGGGCGCGGTGGTCGGGCGCACGGTGTTGACGCCGTAAGCGCAGCTCTCTCCCTCGTCATTGCGAGGAGCGAAGCGACGAAGCAATCCAGACTGTCTCCGCGGAAAGATTCTGGATTGCCTCGCTTCGCTCGCAATGACGACTTGGCTAACTCCTTTCTCGAGGCCTTCCCATGTCCGCAAACAACGCCTTCCACATTGCCGTGCTCGCCGGTGACGGCATCGGTCCCGAAGTCATGGCGCCGGCCATCGAGGTGCTACGCAAGACCGAAAAGAAGTCGGGCTTGAGCTTCCGCTTCACCGAGGCACCCGCCGGCGCCAACAATTATCTCGCCACCGGCAAGTCGATGCCCGACTCGACCATCAAGCTCTGCGAGCAGGCGGACGCGATCCTGCTCGGGGCCTGCGGTCTGCCGTCGGTGCGCTACCCCGACAATACCGAGATCGCGCCGCAGATCGAGCTGCGTTTCATCTTCGATCTCTATGCCGGCGTGCGGCCCGCACGCCTCATTCCCGGTGTGCCGAGCCCGATCGTCGGTGCCGACCAGCGTGGCATCGATCTCGTCGTGATCCGCGAATCCACCGAGGGCCTGTTCGCCTCGATGGGCAAGGGTGTCGTCACCCATGAGGACGCGCGCGAGACCATGGTGATCACGCGCAAGACGTCGGAACGCCTGTTCGAGTTCTCGTTTCGCCTGGCCGAGCGGCGCAAGGCGCGCGGCAAACCGGGAATGCTCACCTGCGTCGACAAGGCGAATGTGTTCAAGGCGTTTGCGTTCTTTCGCGGGATCTTCGACGAGATCGAGAAGAAGCATCCTGATGTGAAGACCGACCGGCTCTATGTCGATGCCTGTTCGGCGATGCTGGTCAAGCGGCCCTGGGATTTCGACGTGATGGTGATGGAGAATATGTTCGGCGACATCGTCTCCGACATCACCGCGAGCCTGATCGGCGGCCTCGGCATGGCGCCGTCGGCCGATATCGGCGACAAATACGCTGTGTTCCAGCCCTGTCACGGCACCGCCCCCGATATCATGGGGCAGGGCAAGGCCAATCCCACCGGCATGATCCTGTCGGCGGCGATGATGCTCGACTGGCTCGCCGACAAGCACGGCATCGAGAGCGCGGCGGAGGCTGGCGAGACGATCGAGCGTGCGGTGGATCAGGTCTATGCCGGCGGCATCAAGCCGATGGAGTTCGGCGGCGGCAACGGGACGGCGGATATTACCAAGGCGGTGCTGGCGGCGCTGTAGTCAAAGGAAAAGGGGCCCGCAGGCCCCTTTGTCGTTTACCAGCGGCGCCAGTGGTGATGGCGGTGACCCCAGCCCCACGGACGCGGACCATAGAAGCGTCGCGGGCCGCCATAATAGCCGTAGGCGCCATAATAGTTCGGACGCCAGAAGCAACGGCCCCAGGGGTTGCAGACCCAGCGCACCTGATCGACGTCAGCGGCCAGTCCGCTCGCGATTCGATCCGCCTGCGGAATGCCGTTCGGCATTGCCGCGAACGCCGAGCCCGAAGCGAGCGCTACACCGCCCAAGGCAGCCAGACCAAGAACAGCAAACTTGAGTTTCATCGCAATCTCCCTCGTAGGTGGCGAGAGAACTTTCGACAGATCAACCGGTTGCTATCGGGGTGCTGCAGCGCGCGGATTTAATCTTCCTGAATGAAGGTTCAGATTCAGCGTCCCTGGAACTTGGGTCGGCGCTTCTCCATGAAAGCTTGCCGACCCTCGCGGAAATCCGCGCTGTCCATGCAGGCATGGCCGACTGCCTTGATCGCCTCCATATCGCGCTGGCTTTCGTCCTTCAGCACCTGCGCGATGGTGATCTTGGCGGCCTTGATCGCGAGCGGGGCATTCTCGGAGATGGTCTGTGCGATCGTCATGGTCTCGCCCCAGAGCGCGCCCTCCGGGAACACGCGCTCGACGAGACCGATGCGCAACGCCTCGGCGGAATCGATCCGCATGCCCGTGTACATCAAGAGGCGCGCCCAGGACGGGCCGACCAGCGACACCAGATGCTTCAAGCCGTCATAACCATAGGCGATGCCGAGCCTGGCCGCGGGAATGCCGAACTGGCTGCCGTGTGCGGCGATGCGGATGTCGGCGAGCATCGCGACCTGCATGCCGCCGCCGAGGCAGAAGCCCTCGATGCAGGCAATCGTCGGTTTGGGATAGTCGGCGAGCAGCGCACGCTGCGCCGCGCTACGCTTGGCATATTCCTCGGACGCGGCCGCGTTATGGCGCGTCTTCTCGAACTGGCTGATATCGGCTCCTGATACGAACGCCTTGCCGCCGGCTCCGCGCAGGATCACGACGCGCACCGTCTCGTCGTCGCGCAAGGCCGTCAGCGCCTCGCCAAATCCCTCCCACATCTCCAGCGACATCGCGTTGCGCTTGTCGGGATTGTTGAAGGTGATCACACCGACGCCATCGGCTGCGTGCTTGAGGATCTTGCCGTCCGCGTAAGGCGTTTCGATCGTGCTGAAAATGTCGGGCATCGCGCGCTCGCTGGTCGTTGACGAGGTGCAATGTGCTGCGGAGGCGTTGCCGGGGTCAACGGCGGCAAACGAGGCGATTGGCATTCGCCTGTGCCGCTATTGCATGGCGGGGCGCCCCGTGTTCGCAAGCGGGGGTGAATGCCAGGCAATCGGGCAATAAAAAGGGGCGGTCAGACCGCCCCCGACAAGCAAAGGCCGCGCGCGGGACGCGCGCGGGCCAAGACGGACGCAAGGACATGCGATCCGGGTCCCGTTCAATCCGGCCGCGCCCCCGTGGCGCGGCGGATTGAAGATGGGCCGGAAAAGCAGACCGTCGATCGATCTCAGCTCTCGTTCGCCGCGATCGATTCCATCAGCGAGACGAGCTGACGCTGCACCGTCTGGTCCTTGATCTTGCTGTACGCGCGCAGCAAGCGAAGGCTGAAGGCGCTGTCGAGGAACAGCAGGCTCTCGACTTCGCGGGCCTTGTTGTCGCCGTCGTAGAAGAAGGTCACGGGCACATCGAGGGCGGTGGCGATCTGCTGAAGCCGAGCCGCGCCGACACGATTGACGCCCTTCTCGTATTTCTGGACCTGCTGGAAGCTGACGCCAAGCTTCTCGCCCAGCTCGGCCTGCGAGATCTTCATCTCGACGCGCCGCAGGCGGATCCGCTTGCCAAGCTCAATGTCCGGCTTGCCGGCACTGCGCTGCTTCATTCTTTTCGCCGCTGCTTTCATCTCTGTTCTCACCTTTGTTCTTCGGTTGAAAATCCCCCGAAGAGCTGGGTCAGGGGTTCGCCCATATACGAGTCCTTGAATTCATGCGGGTGCACGAACTCTTCCTTAAACCACGGGAAGCGAGCCGGACTGAAAGCTTCGATCAGCCAGTCGATCATGTGCCGCACGCGCGGAATACGGCCGCTACCGGGATGGTAGGACAACCAGATATCCAGCGGTCGGTTCAGCTCGACCTCCAGTAGAATCAATTTCCCGCCAAGCGCGATGGCGTAGCTGGGGAAGACGCCGATGCCGGCGCCATTCGCGACCGCCCAATAGTTGGCGCTCGAGACGTTGGTCTTCATGACCAGGAGGTCACGTTCCGAAACGCCCGGGAAGAAGCTCTCGAAGGATTCCTTGGCGGCAAGCTGGTCGGCGAATTGCAGCACCAGGCGATGCTTGATCAATTCCGCCGCTGAACGCGGCGCGCCATGCTTTTCGATGTATTTCTCGGAGGCCCAGAACATCAGGTGCATGCGGCCGAGCCGCACCAGCTTGATGTCGAGCGCCGAGGGACGCGACAGATGGATGGCGACGTCGGCCTCGTGACGCGAGACGTCGGCCGAACGCATCGCGCAATGCAGGTCGACCAGGATCTTCGGATAAGCCTGCTGGAATTCAACCAGGCGCGGGGCGAGCCAGAACGTGCCGAGCCCCTCGGTGACGGCGACCCGAACCTCGCCGGACAGGGCATTGGCCATCGAATCGCTGGCCCGCAGCACGTCGAAGGTAGCGGCCTCCATGCGCTCGACGGCGGAGACCACCAGCGCGCCTTCATCGGTGAGATGGGTGCCATGGACGTCGCGGGTGAACAGCGTCGTGCCGGTCTGGCGTTCGAAATCGTCGATTCGCCGGCGCACGGCATTGATCGACAGCGACAAGCGCTCGGCCGCCGACCGGAAACTTCCGCATCGGACGACTTCTAGAAATATGCGGGCCGTATCCCAATCAGAGAGGCCGCTGAGATTTGTCTTTGGGCGTTCCGCCAGATGAACGCCCCTTTCCGCTAAGGAGTGCATACAATTCCCTTCGGATGGCTAAACTGGCAGAATCTGGCGCAAACCACAACCACTGCGGGTTGGGGGACGTAAAGTTTTGAACGTCATCCTTACTACCGCGTGGGGTGGTATCTGAGTGCTGCCAAGGGCTGGGGAAGCGGGCGGATTATTTGCCCGGATGAGGGGTGTGGCGTGAGTTCCGTTGTGAGCCTTCGAATGGCTGCGGGATTGCAGGCGCTGTCCGCAAAGAATGACTTTGCGCGAGAGCCGGCGTCATCAACCTCGACGGATCAATCACAGCGCGCCAGGCGTTTCCTCCCGGACTGCTTCGACAATGGCCAACCGCGCAGCGCGGCGACGTTGGCCGAAATCGCGGTTCCAGGGCTGAAACCGACTGAAATCAGGTTCGGAGGCGCAGCGGCCTCATGCTATCCTCCGTATTCCATGGGGGCCGAAGGGGTCGTCACAACCACGTCTCGCAGGCCGAATTAACGGAAAGAACGCCGTGTCGCATTCAGACGAACAGTTGCAGTCGGTCCTGGAAACGCTTGAGGAGTGCCGCAGGGTGCTCAACGAGTGCGACAGCCGTGAGTCGGCCGAGCTGCTGTCCATCGTCATCCTCGACGTCAGGATGAAACTCAAAGGAATCGACAGTGCCGATCTCAAGGCATTGTGCGACGAAATGCTGCGGAGCGCTGCGAGCGAGCCGCCGTCCCCTTCCAGGCAGACGCAGGACCAGCCCCGGCGTCCGCTGCTCCGCGTGGTGAAGTAGCCGCGCCGCCGAATCTCGCTTTTTGGCGAGATTCGTGCGTGTCCCGATGCCGCACCTGTGATCGCAGACGGCATCGGGAGGAGCCCTGGTTTCGTGGGCCTCAGTTGCGCATTCCCCGGCATCGGCTACACCAGAGCCGGTTCGGATCCGGGCCGGACGCATTCCCCGCGCGCCGTACCGGCACCTGAGATGGCTCAGACGGCATCATGCAAAATGTTTCGATCCCGGCGGCGCTGATTGCCGGCCTCGTCAGCTTCCTCTCGCCTTGCGTCCTGCCGCTGGTTCCGCCGTATCTGATCTATCTCACGGGCGCCACGATCGAGCATGTCGAGAGCGAAGAGCCGGCCTCGGCCTCCAAGCGTGCGATCATGATGTCGGCGCTCCTGTTCGTGCTCGGCTTCTCCACGGTGTTCGTCGCGCTCGGCGCCAGCGCCTCGCTGATCGGCGGGTTGATCCGTGCCTGGTCGGCGGAGCTGTCGATCCTCGCCGGCATCGTCATCATCATCATGGGCCTGCACTTCCTTGGCTTGACGCGCATCGGCCTGCTGATGCGCGAGGGCCGGCTGCCGATCCCCAAGCCCGTCGGCCTCTGGGGCGCCTACATCATGGGCCTCGCCTTCGCCTTCGGCTGGACGCCCTGCATCGGTCCGATCCTCGCCGCGATCCTCTCGATCGCCGCGGCTGAAGCCACGGTGACTAAGGGCGCCGGCCTGCTCGCGGTCTATTCCGCCGGCCTCGGCATTCCCTTCCTGATCGCCGCGCTGATGATCGAACAGTTCTCCGCGCTATTCGCGCGCATGAAGGGCCATCTCGTCACCGTCGAGCGCGCCATGGGCGTGTTGATGGTGATCACCGGCGTCGGCTTTCTCACCGGTGCGGTTTCGAATGTGAGCATCTGGCTGCTCGAGACGTTTCCGGCGCTGCAGACGATCGGGTAGGGCGTTCCCCCTTCACTGCGCCTCGTCAAGCGTGCAAGTCACCGTGCAGACGACGCCGCGCGGCAGGAAGTCGACGGTTGCCTCGCCGCCGAGCTGGTCGCGCGCGCTGCGCTCGATCAGGCGCGAGCCGAAGCCGCGTTGCACCGGCGCCGTCACCGGCGGTCCACCGATCTCGGTCCAGATCAGCCGCAGCCGCGGCTTCGGCGCTTCAGTGATGACCTCCCAGTCCAGTGTCACCCGGCCGGTCTCGTTGGACAGCGCGCCGTATTTCGCGGCGTTGGTGGCGATCTCGTGCACGATCATCGTCAGCACCACGGCGAGCCGCGGCGACAGCGGCACCGAGGGACCGGCCATGCGGATGCGGTCGGGACCATTCAGCAGGAAAGGCTGAAGGGCACGGGCGATCACGTCCTGGAGCTCGGAGCCCGCCCATTTCTCTTGGCTCAGAAGGTTATGCGCTTCGGCCAGCGCGCCGAGCCGGCCCTCGAACTTGGTCCGCTCGTCCCGGCTGGCGCTGCGGAAGGTCTGCACTGCGATCGCCTGCATCAAAGCCAGCGTGTTCTTGACGCGATGGTTGAGCTCCTCGATCAGGAGATTGTGCAGCATCTCTCCGCGTGCGATCGTAGTCGCCATCCGCACTGCGAAGGTGAGGCCAACCAGCAGCAGGATCCCGCCAATCAGGCTGGTGATCGCGATGTTGCGCCAGAGCGGCGCGATCAACGAGCTCTCGGCGACGCCCGCCACGATCGTCCAGCCGGTCAGCTGCGATCTGGTAAAGGCGGAGGACAGCGCGACACCGTCGAGCGAAACGGTCGAAAGCGCGGCCTCCGGCGTGCGGGACATCGCATCGTAGAGTGCGCCCGACGCCTGCTTGCCGAACGTCTCGCTCGGGTTCGGGGCGCGTGCGAATACGAAGCCCTTGGTGTCGAGCAGGGACACCGTCCAAAGCCGATCGGGTCGCTGCTTTTCCACCAGCTCCTGAAAGATGCCAAGCGGCGGGCTGAAGCAGAGGTCGTAGATCACCTCGCCGTCGCGCAATACCGGGACCTCGACTGTCAGCACCTGCCGCCGATTGATCGCGCCGGTAAACAGGTCGGAATATTGCGGCGATTTGGTCGCAAATACCTTTTCGATGATCTCCAGATTGCCGCGCGGCGGCAGGCTCGCGGTGTCCTCCGTCGTCGAGGAGAACAGCAGCCGGCCCTTGCGGTCGGAGATCAACACGAGGCCGCCCTTGCCATATTGATCGAGGAAGCCGAGCGAGATGCGGCGGAAGTTCTGGAAGTCGCCGTTGCGCAGCGAATTCGTCAGCGCCAGGACCTGCAAGCCGCCCGTCATCCGCTGCACTTCGGAGTCCAGCACGAGGCGCATGCTGCGCACGGTCTCCAGCACGCGGCGAGTCGCGTCGCTGCGGTCTTGCTTGTAATTGTAGACGGCAAGTCCGACGGCGAAAACGATCAGCGGCAACATCGTTCCCGTGACCAGAAGAGCGAGCCGGACCGGCAGGGTGAGTTTTGACAAACGCAGGCGTCCCGGTTCCGGCGCAGCGGCGCCGGATTATCGTTTTGGGAGACCATACGGTCAGGGGTTGCGTTGTGCCACGATTTTCGCGGCCCGCCAGCAGTCCGCAGACGGATTTTGCAGCGCAGTCGGGACGCTTGCGCAGAGGGCGGCCGTCGCCGGGACGGCCGTCCGTCTCGTCATGATCAATCTATTTCCTGCACGACAATGCGTGAGCCGGGATCCACCAGCATCACGCGCTCCCCGGAATAGACGTAGCGATACTTCGTCAGCGACGGACCCCAATCGGCCGGAATGGCCTCGAGCTCGACCTCGCTCGGCACCGTCGCGCCGACGACGATCTTTTCCTTCGTCGTGACCGGGCGAACGCGGTGCTCGGTGACGTAGGATTTGATCTTGGTCCGGTATTGCGGCTCGATCTGAACCGCCGCGTGACCGGTCCCGGTGGTGGTCACCACGGTGGACTGCGCGAAAGCGCCGGTTGAAATCAGGACGGCCGCAGCCGACAGCAGGAACAGCTTTTTCATCTTGTCCTCCTCACTACGCGCCGCAACAACATCTCACCTTCCGTGGCGTTCCTCCGCATAGGAACAAATTGCCATTTTTTCCCGTTTCTGAATTGACCGGGAGCCCGGAAATTGGAGGAGAAGAAGATGATGCTGAAAATTGCGAGTGCAGCGCTGATGGTTGCTGCGTTGTCCCTGCCGGCATTCGCGGCCGACGAGTTCTATGTCGTCCAGGACGTCAAGACCAAGAAGTGCACCATCGTCGACAAGAAGCCGACGGACACGTCGATGACCGTCGTCAGCCCCTCGGGCACGATCTACAAGACGCGCACGGAGGCTGAGAGCGGCATGAAGACCGTCAAGGTCTGCACGTCCAATTAGGGAGAATGCCATGCCTGTATTTATTCTTTGGGCCGTGCCCACGATCATTGTGATCGGCGGCGGCATCTATCTGATTGGTCATATGCACTAGGCCTGTCGAGGGAGGCGAGCGGGCCTTGCGTGCAGCGCACAGGTCCGCAAGTCTTCCGCTTCCACAGGAGGGGAAGGCCATCGGGCTGCCCGCCTGCCGGTAGGAGCGCAAGTTGCAGTGCAGCAGGTGGTGCAGGAGCAGCCTGCGACGAAGAATGCGCTCGGCGCGCGCGAAATGACTTCCGTCCCGCCGAGGATTTTCATACGCTTCCTCTCTCGCAAGCCGCATACCGGCTGCGCTCACGCCCCGGCGACAGGGGCGGAGCATCAAAGGGAGGGGAGACGATGAAGCGAAGGTCATTTCTCGCTGGTATAGGCGCGACCACTGCGGCGGCTGCGATTGGCATGCCGTCGATCCTCAGGGCGCAAGCGCCGATCACCCTGAACGGTGCGGTCCAGTTCAACGACGACCACGCCTTCAACCGGGCGCTGCTCCGGTTCGAGGAACTGGTGAAGAAGTATTACGGCAAGCCCGTCAACTTCACCCTGCACAGAAACTCCTCGCTCGGCCTCGAGAAGCAATATTTCGAGTACATGTCGCAGGGCAAGGCGGTCGATTACGGCATCGTCTCGCCGGCCCACATGTCGACCTTCGCCAAGGCGGCCCCGTTCATCGATGCGCCTTTCGTGTTCAAGGGTATCGAGCACATGAACAAGGTCGTCGAGGCCAACATCCTGGCGCCGGTCGCCGATGAGGTCGCGGCGAAGGCCGAGGTGGTTCTGATCGGTTATGCCGGCGGCGGCATCCGCAACATCTTCGCTAACAAGCCGCTCAAGAATCTTGCCGATCTCAAGGGGCTCAAGGTCCGCGTGCAAGGCGCGCCGATCTGGTCGAAGACCTTTGCGGCCGTCGGCATGAGCCCGACGGTGATCGCCTACAACGAAATCTACAACGCGATCCAGAACGGCGTGATATCGGCCGGCGAAAACGAGGCAGCCGGCGTCGAGGCGATGAAGTTCTACGAAGTGGCCCCGCACCTCAACCTGACCCAGCACGCCGTGTCGATCCGGCCGATCTGCTTCTCGGTGAAGACGCTGAAGACTTTGCCGAAGGATTTGCAGGACGCGATCATGAAGGCCGGCAAGGAGGCCGGCGACTACGGCCGTCAGCTCGAATCCAGCGAAGAGGTCGTCAAGCTCGACACGCTCGAGAAGGCCGGCAAGCTCAAGCGCGTTCCCTTCGAGGAGCGGGATGCCATGAAGAAGCTCGCCGACCCCGTGATGGCCACCTACGCCAAGGAAATCGGTGCGGAAGGCATTTTCGAGAAGATCAACGTCGTCTGAGGTCTTTTCGTCCGCCGACAGCATGCCGGGCAGGCCCCGCTTCCTGCCCGGGCATGGCGGATGATTGCCGCACGGGAGTCCCAATGTCTGAAATGCCCGTCCCGTCCACACCGTCGCTGTGGCGTCGCGTATCGGCGGCCTATGCGAAATTGCTGGAATTCTTGCTCGCCGCCTGTGTCGGAGTCCTGATCATTCCGGTCACGCTGCAGATCATCTCACGCTACACACCCTTCATTCCGTCCTACATCTGGACGGAGGAAATGGCGCGCTTCATGTTCATCTGGACGATCATGATCGGTGCCATGGTCGGCGTGCGCGAAGCGCAGCATTTCGAGGTCGACGTGTGGCCAGACCTGTCGCGGCGGTCGGAGGCTGCGGTGCGGATCCTCGCGCGGCTCGGCGTGCTGGCGCTGGCGCTGGTGTTCGTAACGGCCGGCCTCGAGTTCACCCGCTTTGCCTGGAACAGGACGTCGGAGCTGGCCGATCTGCCGCTTTGGCTGATTCACGTCGCCTGGCCCGTCACCGGCGTAACGTGGATCGTCTTCGCCGGTGAACAGATCATCGATGAAATGCGCGTTCTGTTTGGGGTGGGGCGATGAGCGGCAACGTACTCTCCGCCGGACAGGCCGCGATGGTGCTGTTCGGGGTTTTCGTCGGCTTGCTCATCGTGCGCGTGCCGGTCGCTTTCGCGCTTGGGCTTGCCTGCGTGCCGATCCTGCTGATCGAGCCGCGCCTGTCGCTGATGACGCTCGCGCAGGAGACCTTCAACGCCTACAATTCGTTCATCCTGCTGGCGGTGCCGTTCTTCCTGTTGACGGCGAACCTGATGAGCATCGGCGGCATCACCGATCGCCTGGTGGCGCTGTCGCGCTCGATGGTCGGGCACTGGCCGGGATCGCTGGCGCAGATCAATGTCGTGCTGTCAGTGTTCTTTGCTGGTATCTCGGGCTCGTCGACCGCTGATGCGGCGAGCCAGTCAAAGATCTTCATCGATGCGCAGACCAAGGAGGGATACGATCTCTCGTTCTCCATTGCCATCACGGCGGTGTCGGCGGTTCTGGCGGTCATCATCCCGCCGTCGATCCTCATGATCGTGTGGGGCGGGCTGATCTCGACCTCGATTGCGGCGATGTATCTGGCCGGCATCGTGCCGGGCCTGCTGATCGCGGGCGCGCAGATGGCGACGGTGCACATTTACGCGGTGCGCCGCGGTTACCCGACCTATCCGAAGGCAAGCTGGGTCGAGATGCGATGGGCCATTTGGAGGTCGATACCGGCGCTGATGACGCCCTTCATCATCGTTGGCGGCATTCTGCTCGGCTGGTTCACCGCGACCGAGTCCGCCTGCGTCGCGGTGCTCTATTCCGTCGCACTCTCAGCGTTCTTCTATCGCGAGACGGGCCTGCGCGAATTGTACAAGGCGTTGCTCGACACTGGGCGGCTTGCCGGCGTGGCGCTGTTCTGCGTCGGTACCGCCAGTGCGTTCGGCTGGCTGCTTGCCTACTACAAGATCCCGCAAGAGCTGCTGGCCAACGTCTCGACATGGGGCATGGGCGCTGTTGCGGCCGGCTTCTTCATCTCCTTCTGCTTTCTGGTGGTGGGTTGCTTCCTCGACGCCATCCCGGCCATCATCATCGTCGGCACCGTGCTGGAGCCACTCGCCAAGTCCGTCGATCTCCATCCAGTCCAGTTCGCGATCATTTCCATCGTATCGCTGGCGTTCGGACTGGTGACGCCACCCTATGGCCTCTGTCTGATGATCGCCTGTTCGATCGCCGGCGTGCGGCTGCGCTATGCTCTGAAGGACACGGTGATCATGCTGATCCCGATGCTGCTCGTGCTCGCGGCCGTCATCGTCTGGCCAAGCGTGTCGCTGTTCCTGCCGCGGCTGATCGTGCCGGAAATGCTCAAATGAGCGTGCGATCCCACGGCGTCAGCCGCGGGATCGCATCATCGGTTACAGGTTGCTCTCGGTGATCGCGGCGTAGACCATGCTGCGCAGCTCGCGCCGGATCGGGTAGGCGCTCGACGGCAGCACCTGGGTCATGAACATCGCGATCAGCTCTTCGGCCGGATCGATCCAGAACGAGGTCGTGGCCGCGCCGCCCCAATTGTATTCGCCGGGGCTGCCGGCGATCAGCGTTTCTGCAGGGCGCATCGTCACGGCAAAGCCGAGGCCGAAGCCGATGCCGTTGTAGGCGGCTTCGGAGAACAGCGAGCGGGACACCTCCGGCAGCGCGCGTCCGCCCGGAATGTGGTTGCTGGTCATCAGCGCCAGTGTCTTCGGCCCGATCAGCCTGATGCCGCCGAGCTCGCCGCCGTTGAGCAGCGCGCGGCAGAAGGTGAGATAGTCTGCGACCGTCGAGCACAGGCCGCCGCCGCCGGAGATGAAGGAGGGCGGGACGAGGAACGAGCTCCCGGCCGGATCGTCCTGGAGCGTCAGGCCCTCGCGGCGCTGGCCGGCATGGAAGGTCATGCCGCCACCGGGATCGGCGGAATAGCAGGCCGCGAACCGATGCGCCTTGGAGGCCGGGACGTGGAAGTCGGTGTCGGTCATGCCGAGCGGATCGAGGATGCGTGATTTAAGGAACTGCTCGAACGGCATGCCGGAGATCTTGCCGATGAGATAGCCGAGCACGTCGGTCGCGACCGAGTAGTTCCAGGCCTCGCCCGGCGAGAACTCCAGCGGGATTTTTGCCAGCGCCTCGATCATGGTCTGGAGCGTGCCCGACTTCTCGACCTCGCCGATCTTCTCGGCGCGATAGGCGGCATCGACATTGGAGCGCTGCTGGAAGCCGTAGGTGAGGCCGGAGGTATGGCGCAGGAGGTCGACGATCAGCATCGGCCGCGACGGCGGCCGGGTCAGGAAGGCGGGGTAAGTGCCGGCGACGAACACGCCGAGATCCTTCCATTCCGGAATGTACTTGGCGACGGGCTCGTCGATGGCGACGAGGCCTTGCTCGACCAGCATCATGAAGGCGACGCTGGTGAGCGGCTTGGTCATGGAATAGATGCGGTAGATGGTGTCGTCCTTGACCGGCAGCTTGCGCTCGACATCGGCAAGGCCCTGGACCGAGCTGTGCGCGACCTTGCCGCGGCGGTAGACCAGAAGATGCGTGCCCGGGAAGCGGCCGGCATCGATGTAGCGGCTCTTCAGATGCGCATCGATGCGGTCGAGTACGGCCTTGGACATGCCGACGGATTCGGGCGAGGCGGGGGTGGGCGCGAGCATCGGTTCCTCCGAGCAGTTTTGTCGGTTCGTTGATAGCCAAATGACGGCCCCATTCCAAGCCGCTCGCGCTTAACGCAGGGGGGCCGGCGGGTGTAGACTGCCCCTGGAACGCCTCCAAGGAGGCCCCGGGGCGAACGAAAAAAAACACAGGGCAAGCCATCATGACCCAGTTCAACGAGACTGATCTCACCGACGCCGTCGTTAGGAGCTTCGACAGCACGCCCAATCCGCGCGCGAAATTCCTGCTGCAGGAATTGGTGAAGTCGTTGCACGATTACGTGAGCAAGACTGGCCTCACCTTCGAGGAGTGGGACTACGCCATCGATTTCCTGACCCGCACCGGGCAGAGGTGCACCGACACCCGCCAGGAATTCATTCTTTTGTCCGACGTGCTCGGCGTCTCCATGCTGGTCGATGCCGTCAACCATCGCGACCGCGACGGCGCCACCCAGACCACGGTGCTCGGACCGTTTTATGTCGGCGAGCACAAGGTGACCGCACACGGCACCGACATCTCGCCGAACAACCAGACCGGCGAGAAGATGTTCGTGCAGAGCCGCGTCACCGACCTCAAAGGCAAGCCGCTTGCCGCCGTGCCCGTCGACGTCTGGCATGCCGACGACGACGGCTTGTACGATTCCCAGAAGCCGAACTATGACGAGGTCGGTGCCTCCGCGCGGGCGCGCTTCATCACCGATAGCGACGGCCGTTTCTTCTTCCGCACCATCCTGCCGTGCAGCTACCCGATCCCGACCGATGGCCCGGTCGGCGAGATGATCATGCAGACCAAGCGTCACCCGATGCGCCCGGCGCATGTGCATTTCCTGGTCAATGCGCAGGGCTATGAGCCGCTGGTCACCCACGTCTTCATGGATGGTGACAAATATCTGGATTCCGACGTGGTGTTCGGGGTCAAGGACGACCTCGTCGCCAAGGTCGAGCCGCGTAACGACCTTGAGATGCCTGATGGCGCCAAGGCGAACGGGAAGTGGCACCTGATGACCTACGAATTCCACCTCAAGCCCGGCGGCGGCATGGCGCCAAAGCCGCTGGGGGTGAAGGCGGGAGAGGTGGCGTGAGGGCTCGGCATTTCCGTCATCCCCCGATGTAGGCTGCCAATTCGTCCGGCGTTCCCCTCGGAAAGGCCTCCTTCAGATAGTCGAGGAAGGCGGAGACGCGCGCACTGAGCAATCGCCGCGAGGGATAGAGCGTCCATAGGGCGATGTCGGATCTCTCGACATCCCCCCAGCGCACCAGCGTGCCAGCGGCGAGATCGTGGCTGACGAGCGACAGCGGCAGACGTGCAGCGCCGACGCCGGCTCGAACTGCGTCGCGAACCATTATCAGCGAAGACAGGCGAAGCACGGGATCGATGGCGATACGCGATGTGCCGCTTGGCCGCTTGATGTCCCAGGCCGCAGCCTCGTCGCCCGTTCCGCGCAGGACGACCGGAACGGCGAGATGTCCCTTCGGCCGCTTCAGCGCGGGGCTGGCCACGACCACCAGGCGGTCGTGCAAGAAGATGCGGCCGACCAGGCTTTCATCCGCATCGGGATTGACCCGGATCGCGAGGTCGAAACCTTCCTCGATCATGTCGACGTACCGGTCATCCGTCGAGACCTCGAGCCGGACTTGCGGATGCCTGAGGGCAAAGCCCGCCGCGAGCCGGCCCATGGCGGTTTGGGAAAAAAGCACGGGAGCGCTGATCCGCAATCTGCCCTTCGGCTTGTCCCCACCCGCAGCGATCGCTGCCGCCGTCTCGTCGAGCTCGGTGAGGAGTGCGCCGGTCCGCTCGTAGAGTGCTCGTCCTTCCTGGGTCAATTTGAGAGCGCGCCCGCCGCGCTCGAACAGACGCAAGTCGAGGCTGCTCTCGAGCTCGGACACGCGGCGGGACAAGGTCGCTTTCGGCCGTCCCGCCGCGCGCGCGGCCCTTCCGAACCCTCCATGGCGGGCGACGAGATTGAAGTCGGCGAGGGCAAGCAAATCCATCTGTTCCACCAGTGAAACGGTCTGTCCAGATATAGCGTCTATCGGCCCGCATGTGGATCACTAATTCCGAGTGTCTTAACAACGAAACCGGAGTGATCCCATGACTATCCTTGTTACCGGCGCAACCGGAACGATCGGCAGCCAAGTCGTCGAGCAACTCGTCAAGCGTGGCGCCGATGTGCGCGCGCTCGTCCGCGATCCCGCAAAGGCAAACTTGCCGGCAGGCGTCACAGTCGTGCAGGGCGATTTGCTCGACGTCGACTCGCTGCGCGGCGCGCTTGATGGCGTCTCGACCCTGTTCCTGCTCAACGCGGTGGTCGCAGATGAATTTACGCAAGCTTTGATCGCGCTCAACGTGGCCCGCGAGGCTGGCGTCGAGCGGGTCGTCTACCTCTCGGTGATCCACAGCGATCGCTACGTCAACGTGCCGCACTTCGCCGGCAAGTTCGGTGTCGAGCGCATGATCGAGCAAATGGGCTTCAACGCCACCATTCTGCGCCCCGCTTACTTCATGAACAACGATCTCACGATCAAGGACGTCGTGCTTGGTCATGGCGTCTATCCGATGCCGATCGGCAGCAAGGGCCTCGCCATGATCGACGCACGCGATATCGGCGAGATCGCCGCGATCGAGCTCGTCCGTCGCGAGCAGGCTGCAACGCCGCTTCCGCTCGCACGCATCAATCTCGTTGGTCCCGATGCGCTGACCGGTCCGAAGGCAGCCGCCATCTGGTCCGAGGTGCTGGGGCGCACCATCGCTTATCCCGGCGACGACACCGCCGGCTTCGAGAAGAACCTCCGACAGTTCATGCCGAACTGGATGGCCTTCGACATGCGGCTGATGAGCGAACGTTTTCTCACGGAAGGAATGATCCCCGAGGCCGGCGACATCGAGCGTCTGACCGGTATCCTGGGTCGCCCCTTACGGTCCTATCGCGACTTCGTCGCCGAGATCACCGCCTCCGTCTGAGGGCTCGCTGAGGACTCATGGCTGCATCGCTGCTCTTGATCATATGGTGAGCGATGCAGTTTCACTCAGCGTGCGTGCAGCAGCGCCAGCAGCACGATCACCGCGCAGGCGAGCGCAGCGGAGGTCAGCTTCCAGAACATCAGGGGGCTGCGCTCCAGGAGCGGCGTGATCCGCGTGTCGAGATAGGCCGGATTGGGCGTGCGAAGCTCGAAGACGAATTCCGAGAGATCCTCGTGCCGCTTGTACGGGTCGGGATGTAGCGCGCGCCGGAGCGCGCCGTCGACCCAGGCCGGCACGTTGCGGTCGTCGTCGGCCGGGCGATACTGAAGCTTCCGCACGTCCGCCTTGCGGCGGATCCTGGCGACCTGGGTGCCGTAGGGCAGCTTTCCGGTCAGCATCTGGTAGCAGATCACCGCCAGCGAAAACATGTCGGAGCGCGGCGTGCCGCCCTGCCCAAGGAAATACTCCGGCGCCGTATACTGGACCGTGCCCAGGATTTCGTCGACCTCGTCCGGCGGCGCCGCTTCCGCGACGCCGGCCACCCTGACCGATCCGAAGTCGATGATCTTCGCGGTGCCCGTCTTGTCGATCAGGATGTTGTCGGGCCTGAGGTCCTGATGCAGCATCTCCATACGGTGGAAGGCGCGTAAGCCGGCGGCGATCTGCTCGATGAGGCCACGGACGGTTTCGAGATCGGGACGTGGATTGTCGGTCATCCACTGCTTCAAGGTCTGTCCTTCGACGAATTCGGTCGCAACGTAGAGATAGCTGCGCCGCTTCGACTGCGACAGCGGCTTCAGCACGTGCGGACTGTCGATCCGGCGCGCGATCCACTCCTCCATCAGGAAGCGCTTGAGATAGGCCGCATTGTCGCGCAGGTCGACCGACGGCAGCTTGAGCGCGACCGGTTCCTCGGTTTCCACCTCGACTGCGAGGTAGATGTGGCTGCGGCTGCTGCCGTGGATTTCCCTGACGATCCGGTAGCCATCGAAGACCGCGCGTGGCTCCGGCAACGGCGGCAGCGGCAATTGTGAGGTCTGACTGAAGATGCCGGCCGGCTCGCGCTGGGGCACCGCGTCGATGCGCAGGATCTGGACCGTGATGTTGTCGTCGCTGCCGCGCCGGTAGGCTTCCTCGACGATCGCCTTGGCCGCCCCGTCGAGCTCGCCTGCATGCTCGTTCAGTGCGCTCGTGACGAAGCGCGCGTCGACGAATTCGTAGGCACCGTCGGTCGCCAGCAGGAAAATGTCGCCGGCCTCGACCTCGAACGCCTGATAATCGATCTCGAGCTGCGGATTGATGCCGAGCGCGCGGCCGAGATAGGTTTGCTCCGAGGACACGATGATGCGGTGATCGTCGGTCAGCTGCTCGAGCGTCTTGCCGGCGACGCGGTAGACGCGGCAGTCGCCGACATGGAAGATGTGCGCGGTGGTCGCCTTGATGACCATGGCGCTGAGGGTGCAGACATAACCCTTGTCGCGGTCATAGGCGTACTGGCTCTTGCGCGTCTGCGCGTGCAGCCAGGAATTGGTGGCATCCAGCACGCGGCGCGCGGACGTCTTCACCGTCCAGGATTCCGATGTGCAGTAATAGTCCATGAGGAAGCTCTTGACCGCCGACTCGCTGGCGATCTGGCTCACCGTGCTGGAGGAGATGCCGTCGGCGAGGACGGCCGAGATGCCCTTCAGGCTGAGCAGCGGCTCCTCTGGAATCAGGACGCCGTGAAAGTCCTGGTTGACGGGCTTGCGGCCCCTGTCGGAGTGCTGGCCAACCGAGATCAGGAGTCCGCGGGACATCGCCATCACCAGGGGAAGGGGGCCTCACCCTGCTTGGGCGAGGCTCCCTTGTCGAGACGTATTCGATCAGGCCGCGACGCGGGGCTTCGCAGCCTTGTCGGCCTGGCGCTTGGGCAGCGTCATGACGTGCGTAGCGTAGAGGGTCATGCCGGTGAAGGCGAGGCCGCCGACGAGGTTGCCGAGCACGGTCGGGATCTCGTTCCAGATCAGGTAGTCCAGGATAGAGAACTTTGCGCCGAGCAGCAGGCCGGACGGGAACAGGAACATGTTCACGACGGAATGCTCGAACACCATGTAGAAGAACACCAGGATCGGCATCCACATGGCGATGACCTTGCCGGAGACCGAGGTCGAGATCATGGCGCCGACGACACCGGTCGAGACCATCCAGTTGCAGAGCATGCCACGCATGAACAGCGTCGCCATGCCGGCCGCACCATGCGCGGCGTAGCCGAGCGTCCGGCCTTCGCCGATGAGTCCGATCGCGGTGCCGACCTTGTCCGGCGGCTGCGAGAACCCGAAGGTGGTGACGAAGGCCATCATGAAGGCAACGGTAAAGGCGCCGGCAAAATTGCCGACGAATACCAAGCCCCAATTGCGCAGCACGCCACCGAGCGTGACGCCGGGACGCTTGTCGATCAGGGCAAGCGGCGAGAGCACGAACACGCCGGTCAGGAGATCGAATCCCAGCAGGTACAGCATGACGAAGCCGACCGGAAACAAGAGGGCGCCGACCAGCGGCTGGCCCGTGTTCACGTTGATCGTGACGGCGAACCAGGCCGCGAGCGCCAGGATGGCGCCGGCCATGTAAGCGCGGATGATGGTATCCCGGGTGGACATGAAGATTTTGGACTCGCCGGCATCCACCATCTTGGTGACGAATTCCGAAGGCGCGAGATACGACATCAATGGTTCCTTTTGCTTCGTAAGTGAGATCGACACGCCCCCTCAGAGGACGCGGCTGAACGTTTTGGCCGTGCGGACGGCTCTGCCGCGCACGAGGGCTATGGAATGTCTGGAAGCTTTGGGAATCGCGTCACGAGGACTGAGCCGGGTAAGGGCCGCGAAGCAGTTGAGCTTCCGGAAGCAGCCGCCAGAGGCTGCAACAATGCGGCTAACCGCAGTCGTCGTTGACGTCCCTAGATAAGCAAATTGCGTGCCGTGTCGCGGTTTTGGAAAAATGTAGCAATATCAATGACGTGGATCTCGGCGCGGTCGGCCGGTGCAACGCTGGTCGGCTTCTTGCTTAATCGACTGCACAAGGTTTGTGCGACGCACAAGAATTGAGCAGGTCGCAAGTTTCACATGCGCGACGGCCATGCGACCGTCTGCCGCAAACCAAATAACATATTGATTATTCTTCCGCTTTTTAGGCGTCGGGCTTGGCATGAAGCTTGAATGGTTCCAAGCCGACGCCATTGAAGCCGTCCCGCGAGACTTCTCATCCGACTTGCCGACGCCATCAGGCGGGGGTCTCCCCCGTCGTGCGTTCGCATGCGCCAAAGACGGCGCCGCCGGACGGACGGGCTGCTCGTGTGCACAGACGCCATCAATTATGCAACGACGCAAAGGACGACACCACTCATGACTAAGCGCACCCGCCGGCCCTCGGACAATGGGCTCAGCCGCCGCCAATTGTTGAAGGCCGTAAGCTCGACCGCCGCACTTCTCGCCGCCGCTAAACTGAATTTCCCCGCCGGCGCCTTCGCGCAGGACGCAGGCCCCGAGGTCAAGGGCGCCAAGCTCGGCTTCATCGCGCTCTCCGATGCCGGCCCGCTCTTCGTCGCTAAGGACAAGGGCCTGTTCGCCAAATACGGCATGCCCGACACCGACGTGCAGAAGCAGGCCTCCTGGGGCACCACGCGCGACAATCTTGTGCTCGGTTCGGAAGGCAACGGCATCGACGGCGCGCACATCCTCACCCCGATGCCGTACCTGATCTCGGCCGGCAAGGTGACGCAGAACAACCAGCCGACGCCGATGTACATTTTGGCGCGGCTCAACCTCGACAGCCAGTGCATTTCGGTCGCCAATGAATATGCCGACCTCAAGCTCGGCGTCGACGCATCACCCTTCAAAGCGGCCCTGGAGAAGAAGAAGGCCTCCGGCAAGGCGGTGAAAGCCGCGATGACCTTCCCCGGCGGCACGCACGACCTCTGGATTCGCTACTGGCTCGCCGCCGGTGGCATCGATCCCGACAAGGACATCGAGACCATCGTGGTGCCGCCGCCGCAAATGGTGGCCAATATGAAGGTCGGGACCATGGATTGCTTCTGCGTCGGCGAGCCCTGGAATCTGCAGCTGATCCATCAGAAGATCGGCTACACCGCGGTCAACACCGGCGAGCTCTGGAACAAGCATCCGGAAAAGTCCTTCGGCATGCGCGCCGCCTTCGTCGATAAATACCCCAAGGCCGCCAAGGCGCTGCTGATGGCGGTGATGGAAGCCCAGCAATGGGCCGACAAGGCCGAGAACAAGGCCGAGCTCGCGGCCATCATGGGCAAGCGGCAGTGGATGAATTGTCCTGTCGAGGATGTGCTCGATCGCACCGCCGGCAAGTTCGACTACGGCATCCCCGGCAAGGTGGTCGAGAACTCGCCGCACATCATGAAGTACTGGCGCGACCATGCCTCCTATCCGTTCCAGAGCCATGATCTCTGGTTCATGACGGAGGACATCCGCTGGGGCAAATACGAGCCCGGCTTCGACAGCAAGGCGCTGATCGCCAAGGTCAATCGCGAGGACATGTGGCGCGACGCGGCCAAGACGCTCGGCGTCGCGGCCGCCGAGATCCCGACCTCTACTTCGCGCGGCAAGGAGACTTTCTTCGACGGCAAGGTGTTCGATCCGGAAAATCCGGCTGCTTATCTGAAGTCGCTCGCGATCAAACGCGTCGAAGTCTGATGGAGCCAGCGGCCGCCCCTGGGCGGCCGCATCGTCTTTTTGCAGCCGGAGAGATTGCGATGAACATGACTGCCACCAAGATTGAGATTGAAGCTGCGACGACCGCGGCCAGTGCCGCCCCGGTCGTCGCGATGACGCCGAAGCGCCCCCCGCGCAGTGAAGCTTACGCGCGCATGGCGCGGGAGACGGCCGTGCGCGTGATCCCGCCCTTGGTCGTGATCGCGCTGCTGACGCTGGTGTGGGAGCTGGTCTGCCGGAGAGCCGGTTCGGCACTGCCGCCGCCGTCAAAAGTGTTCAAGGACACCAAGGAGCTGATCCTCGATCCGTTCTTCGACCATGGCGGCATCGACAAGGGCCTGTTCTGGCATCTCTCGGCGAGTCTGCAGCGCGTCGCCTTCGGCTATTCGCTCTCGGCGATCGCCGGCATCGCGCTCGGCGTGCTGGTCGGACAGTCGGTCTGGGCGATGCGCGGGCTTGATCCGCTGTTCCAGGTGCTGCGCACCATTCCACCGCTCGCCTGGCTGCCGCTCTCGCTGGCGGCGTTCCGCGACGGCCAACCGTCGGCGATCTTCGTCATCTTCATCACCTCGATTTGGCCGATCATCATCAACACCGCGGTCGGCATCCGTAACATCCCGCAGGACTATCGCAACGTCGCAGCCGTCGTGCAGCTCAATCCGCTCGAGTTCTTCGCCAAAATCATGATCCCGGCGGCCGCGCCCTACATCTTCACAGGCCTGCGCATCGGCATCGGCCTGTCATGGCTCGCAATCGTCGCGGCTGAAATGCTGATCGGCGGCGTCGGCATCGGCTTCTTCATCTGGGACGCCTGGAACTCCTCGCATATCAGCGAGATCATCCTGGCGCTGTTCTATGTCGGCATCGTCGGCTTCGTGCTGGACCGCCTGATCGCGGGGCTCGGCAAGTTCGTCACTCGCGGCACCGCGCAGAACTGAGAGGAGAGGGGCACATGACCGCCTATCTGAAGCTCGACCACATCGACAAGATCTTCACCCGCGGCGCCGCCTCCACGGAGGTGCTCAAGGACATCAACCTCACGATCGAGAAGGGCGAATACGTCTCGATCATCGGCCATTCCGGCTGCGGCAAGTCGACCCTGCTCAACATCATCGCAGGGCTGACCGGTGCCTCGACCGGCGGCGTGCTGCTGGAAAACCGCGAGGTCAACTCGCCGGGGCCCGATCGCGCGGTGGTGTTCCAGAACCATAGCCTGTTGCCGTGGCTCACGGTCTACGAGAACGTCAGGCTCGGCGTCGACAAGGTCTTCGCCAAGACCAAGTCCCGCGCCGAGCGCGACGCCTGGGTGATGCACAATCTCAACCTCGTGCAGATGGCCCATGCCAGGGACAAGCGGCCCTCGGAGATCTCCGGCGGCATGAAGCAGCGCGTCGGCATTGCGCGGGCGCTTGCCATGGAGCCGAAGGTGCTGCTGCTGGACGAGCCATTCGGCGCGCTCGACGCACTGACCCGCGCCCATTTGCAGGACTCCGTGATGGCGCTGCATCAGAAGCTCGGCAACACCATTTTGATGATCACCCACGACGTCGACGAGGCCGTGCTGTTGTCCGACCGCATCGTGATGATGACGAACGGGCCGAGCGCGCGCATCGGCGAGGTGCTGGAGGTGCCGCTGGCGCGTCCGCGCAAAAGGCTCGAGCTCGCGACCAACGCCACGTATCTGAAGTGCCGGCAGCGCGTGCTCGAATTCCTCTACGAGCGTCATCGCTTCGTCGAGGCCGCGTAAATCAAATGTTAACGCGAGACCTGCGCTCGCCTAATTAATCGACATTCCGCTCAATCCTTGTGCGCCGCACAAGGATTGAGCGAATCGCAAATTAAGCGTGCGGAAAAGCCCCGGAACAAATTCGGGCGATACGAATAACGTCCTGAAATCCCTGTATTTCCAGCGTGCGCGCAATTGGCACGGAAATTGAAACGTCTTTGCGCGACGCCAACGACGACGTCCCTCAACATCATCAATCAGCATCGTGAACTCGCCACCGGGGTGAAGCCTCGGAGCGCGCCTCCATGTGGGGCAGAGCCTGCAACGACGCAGCGGTGAGCCTAGAAGGGATACTCAATGACGAAGAATCCTACTTGGATTTCAGACTGGCGCCCCGAAGATGAGGCGTTCTGGAATGCGACTGGCAGGACTATCGCGCGACGCAACCTGATCTGGTCGATCGTGGCCGAGCATATCGGCTTCTCGGTCTGGCTGATCTGGAGCATCGTCACCACCAAGCTGCCGCAGGCGGGCTTCCACTACACCACCGACCAGCTGTTCCAGCTCGTCGCGGTGCCGGGCCTGATCGGCGCATTGATGCGCTTTCCCTACACATTCGCAGTGACGGCGTTCGGCGGTCGCAACTGGACCATCTTCAGTGCGGCGATCTTGTTCATTCCGACGCTGTCGCTTGCCTATTTCGTGAGCCAGCCCGATACGCCGTTCTGGCTGATGCTGCTGATCGCCTCGACCGCGGGTCTCGGCGGCGGCAATTTCGCCTCCAGCATGACCAACATCTCCTTCTTCTTCCCCGACCGGATGAAGGGATGGGCGCTCGGCCTGAACGCGGCCGGTGGCAATATCGGTGTCTCCAGCGTGCAGCTGCTGACCCCGATCCTGATGACGCTCGCCGTCTTCAACCTGTTCCAGGCAACGCCGGTCGACGGCATCTTCCTGCAGAACGCCGGGCTGATGTGGGTGCTGCCGATCGCGATCGCGGTGTTCGGCGCCGTGTTCTTCATGAACAACCTCACCACGGCGAAATCGTCGGTGAAGAACCAGCTCGCGATCGTCAAGCGCAAGCACACCTGGATCATGGCGTATCTCTATATCGGCACGTTCGGATCCTTCATCGGCTACTCCGCCGCGTTTCCGCTGCTGATCAAGACCCAGTTCCCGCAGATCACGATTGCGATCGCCTTCCTGGGGCCGCTGGTCGGCTCGCTGTCGCGTCCGCTCGGCGGCTGGCTTGCGGACAAGATCGGCGGCTCGATCATCACCTTCTGGAACTTCATCGTGATGGCGGGCGCCACGGTCGGCGTGCTCTATTTCGTTGGGCAGAAGGATTTCATCGGCTTCCTGTCGATGTTCCTGATCCTGTTCGTGACGACGGGCATCGGCAACGGCTCGACCTATCGCATGATCCCCTCGATCTTCCGCGAGGAGAACCTGTTCAAGATGCGGGGCAAGGGCGATGCGGCGCGCACGGTGGCGCTCAAGACGGCGAGCATCGAGAGCGGTGCAGCGGTCGGCTTCATCGGCGCCATCGGCGCGGTCGGTGGCTATCTGATCCCGACCGGTTTCGGCAAGTCGATCGCCATGACCGGCGGGCCGCAGCTCGCGCTCGTGATCTATCTGGCCTTCTACGCCACCTGCCTCGCTCTGACCTGGTGGTTCTACCTGCGTCGCAGCCCGCAGGGCGAGGGCGCAGGAAGCCTCGCTGAGGCTCGCGTTTAGGCACTTGGTACGAATCTCGCTTCTCCCCGTACGCGGGGAGAAGTCCCTCTGATGACGTTTGACCCATGAACTTTTTCCGCAACGGCGCGGACGAAGGCAGACCGAAACAGACAGGAGAACATCATGACGCCAGAACAAATCGCCCTCGTCCAGCAGAGCTTTTCCAAGGTCGCACCGATTTCAGCGCAGGCTGCGGTGCTGTTCTACGATCGTCTGTTCGAGGTGGCGCCGTCCGTGCGCGCGATGTTTCCCGAGGACATGACCGAGCAGCGCAAGAAGCTGATGGGCATGCTCGCCGCCGTCGTCGGTGGCCTGTCGAACCTCGACTCGATTCTTCCGGCAGCCTCTGCGCTTGCCAAGCGCCACGTCGCCTATGGCACCAAGGCCGAACACTACCCCGTGGTCGGCGCGACCTTGCTGTGGACCCTGGAGAAGGGGCTCGGCGAGGACTGGACACCCGAACTCGCAAAGGCGTGGACCGACGTCTATGGCGTTCTGTCCGGCTACATGATGTCCGAAGCCTACGGCGCACAGCCGCAGGCCGCTGAATAGGAGATGCCTCGTGAGTGAACCGCTGGTCATCGTCGGTAACGGTATGGCGGCCGCGCGTCTGGTCGACGAGCTCGCCAAGACCGCGCTCGGCCGCTACGCGGTCGCCGTGATCGGTGAGGAACCGCGGCTCGCTTACAATCGCGTGCTGCTCTCCTCCGTACTGGCCGGCGAGACCGGCTCGCACGAGATCGAGCTCCGGCCGGCCGACTGGTGGCGCCATCGCGGCGTCACGGTGCGCTACGGCTATCGCGTCACCGAAATCGATGTCGGCCGCCGCGAGCTCAAGATCGAAGGCGAAGAGAGCATGGAATATTCCAAGCTCGTGCTTGCCACGGGATCGACGCCGCTGCGGCTGAATGTGTCCGGCGCCGATCTCGCCGGCGTGCATACCTTTCGCGACACCCGCGATGTCGATCTGCTGCTGACGCTGGCGGCAGCCAAGAAGCGCGTCGTCGTGGTCGGCGGTGGCCTGCTCGGACTTGAAGCAGCCTACGGCCTCGCCAAGGCCGGCGCGCCGGTGACGCTGTTGCACCTGATGGACCGGCTGATGGAGCGCCAGCTCGATGGGCCGGCCGCCGACCTGCTCAAGACGCTGGTCGAGCGCAAGGGCATCCGCATCCTGCTCAACGCCTCCACCGCACGCATCCACGGCGACGGTCATGTCGAAGCCGTCGAGCTTGCCGACGGCAGCCGCATCGAGGCCGACGCCGTCATCTTCGCGGCCGGCATCAAGCCGAGTGCGGCGCTGGCGAAAGAGGCGGGGATCGCGGTCAATCGCGGCATCGTGGTCAACGACGTCATGCAGACGTCCTCACCCGACATCTTCGCGCTCGGCGAATGCGCCGAGCATCGCGGCACCTGCTATGGTCTGGTCGAGCCGGCCTACGAGCAGGCGCGCGTGCTGGCGCGACATCTGGCCGGTCGCCCCGCCGCCTATCAGGGCAGCGTGGTCTCCACGAATCTGAAGGTCTCCGGCGTCAGCGTGTTCTCGGCCGGCGATTTCTTGGGCGGAGAGGGCAGCGAGAGCCTCGTGCTGACCGATCGCAGGCGCGGCACCTACAAGAAGCTCGTCATTGCCGACGGTCGGCTCACCGGCGCCGTGCTGATCGGCGATACCGTCGATGCGCTCTGGTACCTCGAGCTGATCCGCAATCGCGACAAGGTCGCCGCGATCCGCACCGACATGATGTTCGGCCGCGCGCTCGCGCTGCCTTCGAAAGCAGCCTGATATGACGGCGATCGATCCCACGCTCCGCGCCACCAAGACGACCTGTCCCTATTGCGGCGTCGGCTGCGGCGTGCTGGCAACGCCCGATGGCAAGGGCGGCGCCGCGATCGCCGGCGACCCTGATCACCCCGCCAATTTCGGTCGGCTGTGCTCCAAGGGCTCCGCGCTCGGCGAGACCGTCGGGCTGGAGAGCCGTCTGCTCTACCCGATGATCCGCTGCAAGGGCGTGCTGGAGCGCGTCGCCTGGAGCGATGCGCTCGATCATGTCGCCCATCGCATGCAGCACATCGTGGCGCGTGACGGCGCCGACGCAGTCGCGTTCTATCTCTCGGGCCAGTTGCTGACCGAGGATTATTACGTCGCCAACAAGCTGATGAAGGGTTTTGTCGGCACCGCCAATGTCGACACCAATTCGCGGCTTTGCATGTCGTCCTCGGTCGCCGGCCATCGCCGCGCCTTCGGTGCCGATACCGTGCCCGGCTGCTATGAGGATCTCGACCAGGCCGATCTGCTGGTCTTCGTCGGCTCGAACGCGGCCTGGTGCCATCCGGTGTTGTTCCAGCGCATGCTGAAGAACCGGCAGGAACGCGGCGCGCGTATGATCGTGATCGATCCGCGTCGCACCGACACCGCCGAGGACGTCGAGTTGTTCCTCGGCCTCAAGCCCGGCACAGACACCGCGCTGTTCTCCGGCCTGTTCGTCCATCTCGCAGACAACGGCGCGCTGGATCAGGACTATATCGCGAACAACACGTCGGGCTTCGACGATGCGCTGGCACGCGCGCGGAGCATTGCCGGCAGCGTCACCGCCACCGCGCTCGCCACGGGCCTCTCCGAGCAGGACGTTGCGACCTTCTTCAAGATGTTCCGCGACACTGAGCGCGTCGTCACGCTCTACTCGCAGGGCGTCAACCAGTCGGCGCAGGGCACCGACAAGGTCAATGCGATCCTGAACTGCCATCTCGCGACGGGACGCATCGGCAAGCCTGGCGCCTCGCCGTTCTCGCTCACCGGCCAGCCCAACGCAATGGGCGGCCGTGAGGTCGGCGGCCTCGCCAATATGCTGGCAGCCCATATGGGCTTCACGCCGCCCGACATCGATCGTGTCAGGCGGTTCTGGAAGGCACCGCACATCGCCACCCATGAGGGGTTGAAGGCGGTGCAGCTATTCGAGGCCATCAACCGCGGCGAGGTCAAGGCGCTCTGGGTGATGGGCACCAATCCGGCGGTGTCGCTGCCCGACGCGGACTTTGTGCGCGAGGCGTTGAAGAAGCTCGAGCTGTTCGTGGTCTCCGAGAACGTGCTCTCCAATGACACGGTCGAGGCCGGTCCGCATGTGCTGCTGCCGGCCCTTGCCTGGGGCGAGAAGTCGGGCACCGTGACCAATTCCGAGCGCCGCATCTCGCGCCAGCGTTCGTTCCTTCCCGCGCCGGGAGAGGCGCGTCCCGATTGGTGGATCCTGAGCGAGACCGCCAAACGTCTCGGTTTCGGCGACAGCTTCAATTACAAATCCGCGGCGGACATTTTCCGCGAGCATGCCGCGCTCTCGGCCTTCGAGAACGACGGCAGCCGTGATTTCGACATCGGTGCGTTGACCTCGCTGTCCGAGGAAGCGTTCGACGCCTTGAAGCCGGTGCAGTGGCCGGTGCGGGAAGGGGGCGCACCCGGCGCGCGCTTCTTCGCCAATGGCGGCTTCTTCACCAATGACGGCAAGGGCCGTTTCGTTGCGCCGGAGGTGCCCTCGCTGCGCAGCGAGACCGGTGCCTCGCGTCCCCTCAGGCTCAACACCGGACGCATCCGCGACCAGTGGCACACCATGACGCGCACCGGTCTCAGCCAGCGGCTGGGCGCCCATCTGCCCGAGCCCTTCGTCGAGGTTCATCCCGACGACGCCAGCAAATACGGCATCGTCCATGACGGCTATGCCCGGATCACCACCGATTACGGCCTGTGCATCCTGAAGGCGGTGGTCAGCGAACGGCAGCAGCGCGGCACGCTGTTCGTTCCGATCCACTGGAGCGCGATGAACGCCTCGCATGGCCGCGTCGGCGCGCTGGTGCAGTCCTTCACCGATCCATTCTCCGGGCAGCCGGAATCGAAGGCGACGCCGGCTGCGATTGCGCCTTACGAATTCGTCTTCCGCGGATTTGCGCTGTCGCGGAAACAGCTCGATCTGCCGCCGAACCTGTTATGGACCCGCGTCATGGTCGCCGGCGGCTTCGGCTATCTCTTTGCCGACAATGCGGACCTGTCGCGCTGGCCGACCTGGCTCGAAGACGTCGCCGGCGAGGACATCGCCGACTATCGCGACTTCGGCGGCGGCGTTTATCGCGCGGCGTCGTTCGCCGGCGATCGCATCGAGACCTGCCTGTTCGTCGGCCCCGCGCATGATGCGGGCGACTGGGAGGTGGTGAAGAGCCTGTTCGTGGCCGATCACGTCACCGACGAGCAGCGGCGCATCCTGCTGTCGGGCAGGTCCGGCGAGGGCGCCGCATCTAGCGGGCCGATCGTCTGCGCCTGCTTCGGTGTCGGCCGCGATACCATCTGCGACAGCATCGTCACCGGCGCGCGCACGGCCGCCGAGATCGGCGCCAAGCTCAAGGCCGGCACCAATTGCGGCTCCTGCATCCCCGAGCTGAAGCGCCTGATCGCGACCACGGAAGTGCCGGTGAAGCAGGCGAAGGTCGCGAGCGCGGTGGGATAGGTCTCGTAGGGTGGGTTAGCGCAGCGTAACCCACCGCTTCTGCTACCGCGGAGATGAAAGAGGTGGGTTACGCCTTCGGCTAACCCCACCCTGCGCAGCACTCACGCGATCGCCATACGCTCCGCCAATCGACGCGCCCTCGATTGTGCCCTATGCTGCCGCGCATCCCGCCAGCCACCAACCACAACAACAATGATGTACCTGGAAACGCCGCCGCGCCTGATTGAAACAAGGCTCTTCTCCGCTATGCCCGAAAAATTCCGCCGTAAGGGCGTGCGGACGGAGTGGGCCGACGCCAACCGGCCGGGCATTGCCACGGATAGCTTCATCGAAGGTCCTTCATTCGACAAAGATGGCAATCTCTACATCGTCGACATTCCCTTCGGCCGCATCTTCCGCATCGCGCCTGATGGCGAGTGGTCGCAGGTTGCCGAATATGAGGGATGGCCGAACGGACTGAAGATCGCGCCCGACGGCCGTATCCTCATCGCGGACTACATGCACGGCATCATGGAATTCGATGCCAAGGCCGGCCGCGTCACGCCGGTGCTGACCGCGCGTAATTCGGAATCGTTCCGCGGCTGCAACGATCTGCATCTTGCCTCCAACGGCGACATCTATTTCACTGACCAGGGGCAGACCGGGTTGCACGATCCGAGTGGCCGGGTCTATCGGCTGGCGTCAAATGGCCGGCTCGACTGCCTGATCGATACCGGCATCAGCCCGAACGGGCTCGTGCTCGACCCGACCGAGACCGTCCTGTTCGTCGCCATGACACGCGACAACGCGGTGTGGCGGTTGCCGTTCATGAAGGACGGCAGCGTCTCGAAGGTCGGCCGCTTCTGCTCGCTGTTCGGCACCAGCGGCCCCGACGGCCTGACCATGGACGCCAAGGGGCGCCTGTTCGTCGGGCACGCCTCGCTCGGCCACGTTTTCGTGTTCGCCCCCAACGGCGAACTGATTGCGCGGATCAAGTCGTGCGCGGGGCCGAACTGCACCAATGTCGCCATCGGTGGCGGAAGCAGGGATCGTCTCTATATCACGGAGTCGTCGACCGGCAGCGTGCTGGTGGCGGATATCAGCGGACTGTGAGCTCCAACATGAACACAAACCCTTTCGGTAAAACCGGCGCCAACGTCTCCGTCATCGGGCAGGGCACCTGGTATCTCGACCATGGCGACCGCAAGCGCGCGATCGCCGCGCTTCAGCGTGGGCTCGATCTCGGCATGAGCCACATCGACACCGCCGAGATGTACGGCGACGCTGAGCTCGTCATTGCCGATGCCATCGTGGGTCGGCGCGACGAGGTGTTCCTCGTCTCGAAAGTGCTGCCGAGCAATGCCTCGCGCCGCGGAACCATTACTGCCTGCGAGCGCTCGCTGAAGCGGCTGAAGACCGACCGTCTCGACTGCTACCTCCTGCACTGGCGCGGTTCCTATCCGCTGGAGGACACCGTCGCCGCGTTCGATGAGCTGGTGAAGGCTGGCAAGATCAAAGCCTGGGGCGTTTCCAATTTCGACGCCGACGATCTCGACGAGATTCGCAAGGTCGCCGGCGAGGGCCGCATCGCCTGCAACCAGGTGCTCTATCATCTGAAGGAACGCGCGATCGAGCACGCGGTGATCCCCTGGTGCGAGCGTCACGGCGTCGCTGTGGTCGCCTATTCCCCGTTCGGGCATGACGATTTCCCGGATGCGCGCAGCAAGGGCGGTGCTGTGCTGGCGAACATTGCGGAGGCGCGTCGCGTGACGCCGCGCCAGGTCGCGCTGAGCTTTCTCACCCGTGCGACTACGGTGTTCGCGATCCCGAAGGCGTCGTCGGCGGAACATGCCGCCGAGAACGCGGCGGCCGGCGATCTCGTGCTGACGAAGGAAGAGATTTCTGCGCTCGATGCGGCCTTTCCGCGCGGTCCGAAGCCGCGCAGCCTGCCGATGCTGTAACGCACAAACGCTCATTATTAACGGAGCACTGACGCGCGCGGCGGCCCGCGCATATCGGCATCCTGTTTTCGGAAGTTGTGAACGCGGCGCATTTGTCGTTTTTTACAACCGTTCTCGATTCGCATTTTGCCCGGGTTCCAGCCGTGACACCGCCGCCCGCCGCAGCCGCAAGGCTCGACAGTATCACCATGCCCGTACCGGAGAAGAAGGAGGCTCGCCGTGCGCCTGCACGCGTCGATCATCCCTTCAAGGGCATCGCACTGATCCTGCTCTCGACGATTTTTCTCGGCTGCTCCGACACCGCCGCGAAATATCTTTCGACCAGCCTGCCCTCGATCGAGATCACCTGGATCCGCTTCCTCACCTTTGCGCTGATCTTCACGCCGGTGATGCTGCCCGCGTCGCCGCTCTATGCGATGCGCACCAAGCGTCCCGGCCTTCACGTGATGCGCGGTGCGGCACTGCTCGGCTCCTCGCTGTTCTTCATCACGGGCCTCGGCTTCCTCCCGATCGCGGAGGCGTCCGCCACCGGCTTCGTCGCGCCGCTGTTCGTCACGGCGCTCTCGATCGTGTTCCTCGGCGAGAAGGTCGGCATGCGCCGCTGGTTTGCGACCGCGCTTGGCCTTATCGGCGTGCTGATCATTCTGCGCCCGGGCACCAGCGCGTTTCATCCGGCGGCGTTCTTCCCCGTCGTCTCGGCGGCGTGCTGGGCTGGTACGTTGATCCTGACGCGCATGATGAGCGGCCGCGAAGCCGTCGTCACCACCATGGCCTATTCCTCGCTGACGGGCCTTGCGATCCTCACCGCAATCGTGCCGTTCGTCTGGGTCACGCCGTCCTGGACCGCGATCGCGCTGGGCATCTTCATCGGCGTCGCCTCGACCGCCGGCCAGTGGATCGTCGTGCTGGCCTATCGCTACGGCGATGCCTCGGTGCTGGCGCCATTTTCCTACTCGCAATTGCTGTGGGTCAGCATTCTCGGCTTCTTCATCTTCGGCGAGATTCCGAGCATCTGGACGATTGTCGGCGCCGCCTTCATCGTCGCCAGCGGTCTCTACATCGCCCATCGCGAGCGCGTCCGCCGCGCCCAGCTGCTGGTGCTGGAAGAGCGTTCGCCGAACGCCTGACGCAAGTTCGCGCGCTCCGCTTCGTGGTATCAATGCTCCAACCAATACGGGAGGAGCCGGATGCGCGCCGCGATTTTCAGGAACGGTGAGATTGTCGTCGGCCAGATCGCCGAGCCGACGCCGGGTCCGGGCCAGGTGCTGGTCAAGACGCTCGCCTGCGGCATCTGCGGTTCCGACCTGCACGCGCGCCAGCACGCTCACCGCATGGTGGAGATGGCGCGGAAGACCGGGCGTAAGCCGATGGATCTCAACCGTGACGTCGTGTTCGGCCATGAGTTCTGCTGCGAGATCGTCGACTATGGAGCCGGCACCGCGCGCAAGCTCAAGCCGGGCACGCGCGTCTGCTCGCTGCCGGCCCTGGTGACGCCTGCGGGCATCGAAGGCATCGGCTACTCCAACGACAATATTGGCGGCTATGCCGAGGCGATGCTGCTCAGCGAAGCGCTGCTGCTCGAAGTGCCCAATGGTCTCGCGCCGGAGCACGCCGCGCTGACGGAGCCGCTCGCGGTCGGGGTCCACGCCGTGGCGAAAGCCAATATCCGTGGCGGCGAGGTGCCGCTGGTGATCGGCTGCGGTCCGGTCGGGCTTGCGGTGATTGCAGCGCTGAGGATCAAGGGCCTGCATCCGATTATTGCCGCCGACTATTCGCCGGCACGGCGCGCGCTCGCGGCCAAGCTTGGCGCCGACATCGTCGTCGATCCCAGGGTGTCGCAGCCCTATGCGACCTGGGCCGAGCACGCACAGATGTCCGACGCCGAGAAGGCCGCGCGGCCGCCGTTCCAGGCCATGCTGCCGGCACTGAAGCCTGCCATCATCTTCGAATGCGTCGGCGTGCCTGGCCTGCTGCAGCAGGTGTTCGAGGGCGCGCCGCGTGACGCGCGCATCGTCGTGGTCGGCGTCTGCATGGAAAGCGACAGAAGCGAGCCGATGCTCGGCATCATGAAGGAGCTCAACGTTCAATACGTGCTCGGCTATACGCCGGAGGAGTTCGCAAGCTCGCTGCGGCTGATCGCGGAAGGGCAGGTGGATGCGGCGGCGATGGTGACTGCCGAGGTCGGTATCGACGGCGTCGCAAAGGCCTTCGCCGACCTCGCCAATCCTGAAGCCCACACCAAGATCATCGTGCAGCCGTGGCGATGACGCTGACTGCGTAGGGTGGGTTAGCTCTGCGGCTGCGCGCAGCGCAGTCCGCACGGCGTAACCCACCACTTCTCTTACCGCGGCGGCGGAAGAGGTGGGTAGACGAGACCTCCCTCAGTACTTCGCCGGCACGTACATCTCCGGCGGAACCGGACCGCGCTGATAGTCGGGGTGGCGGACGCGCGGCGGCAGCATCACCGGCGCGCGAGCGACCTCCTGGTACGGGATCTGGCTCAGCAGATGCGCAATGCAGTTGAGCCGGGCGCGCTTCTTGTCGACGGCATCGACGATCCACCACGGCGAATCCGGCAGATGCGTGTACTCAAGCATCGCCTCCTTGGCCTTGGTATACGCCTCCCAGCGGCTGCGCGCCTCGACGTCCATCGGGCTCAGCTTCCATTGCTTGAGCGGATCCTTGATGCGCATGGTGAAGCGGAACTGCTGCTCGTCGTCGGTGATCGAGAACCAATATTTGACCAGGATGATGCCGGATCGGATCAGCATCCGCTCGAACTCCGGCACGGTCTGGAAGAATTCCTGGTACTGTTCTTCGGTGCAGAAGCCCATCACGCGCTCGACGCCGGCGCGGTTGTACCAGCTGCGGTCGAACAGCACGATCTCGCCGCCAGCCGGCAGGTGCGACACGTAGCGCTGGAAATACCATTGCGTGCGCTCGCGCTCGCTCGGGGCGGGAAGCGCCGCGACGCGGCAGATGCGGGGATTGAGACGCTGGGTGATGCGCTTGATGACGCCGCCCTTGCCGGCGGAATCGCGGCCCTCGAACAACACAACGACCTTCTTCTTTTCGCTCTGCACCCAGTCCTGGAGCTTGACCAGCTCGCCCTGGAGGCGGAGCAGCTCCCGGAAATAAAGCTTGCGATCGACGGTCGGGCGCAGCGTGCCGGTCTCGTCCAGCAACTCGTCGAGACGGGCATCATCGAGTTCCATCTCCAGCTCTTCGTCGAGATCGTCAGCCATTTCCTGGATGATGCGCTCGCGCTTGGCGATTTGGGAGGTGCGGTCGGATGCAGTCATGGGCTTTCTCTCGGCTTGGATACCAGTCACAACGACCATCGGCGGGGTTTGTTGCGCCCATGTGACGGCCCTCCAATCCCGCCAAAGCAGGTCATACCGGTAGCGCGATCGAATATTTCACCTGGCTCAGCGCAAAGCTGGACTCGATCGAGGCGATGCCGTCGAGCCGGGTCAGCTTGGTCTTCAGGAAGGTCTCGTAGGAGGCGAGGTCGGCGGCCACCACGCGCAGCAGATAGTCGCGGTTGCCGGTCATCAGATAGCACTCGAGCACCTCGTCCCATTTCGAGATCGCGCGCGCGAAGCGGTTGAGATCCTCCTCCTTCTGCCGCGCCAGCTTGATCGAGATGAAGACGCTGACATGCAGGCCGAGGGCCTTCTGGTCCACCGTCGCGACATAGCGCGAGATGACGCCGCGCTCCTCCAGCAGCTTGACCCGGCGATGGCAGGGCGAGACCGACAGCCCGACCTTGTCGGCGAGCTCCTGCATCGTCATGCGGCTGTCGGCCTGGAGCAGCGCGAGGATTTTGCGGTCGATGGTGTCGAGCTCTGACATTGGGTTGAAACCTATCCTTTTGGCGTTCAGTTGGTAAAATATCCCAATATAGCCGGGTATGGCGCGAAAAATTGAGAAGTTTGGCGCCGCCCGCGGGCGTATCATCGGGGCACCTGTTGCCGGGAGCATTGCCATGCCCGTTGATACCACCCGCCTCGACACCCTGAACGCGTTGGCCCGCAAGGCGCTCTGGCTGTCGTCCTGGACCATCCATCATGCCAACCACATTCGCCCGAATGCTGATGGACTCAAGGTCGGCGGCCATCAAGCCTCGTCTGCCTCGCTCGCGACCGTCATGTCGGCGCTGTACTTCCATGTTCTGCGCCCCGAGGATCGTGTCGCGGTGAAGCCGCATGCGAGCCCGGTGTTCCACGCCATCCAATATCTGTTCGGCCGGCAGACTCGCGAGAAGCTGGAAAATTTCCGAGGCTTCAAGGGTGCGCAGTCCTATCCCTCGCGCACCAAGGACGTCGACGACGTCGATTTCTCGACCGGCTCGGTCGGCCTCGGCGTCGCGCAGACGCTGTTCGCCTCGGTGGTGCAGGATTACGTCAAGGCGCATGGCTGGATGAAGGACCGCCGTGAGGGGCGAATGATCGCGCTGGTCGGTGACGCCGAGATGGATGAGGGCAACATCTTCGAAGCCTTGGCGGAGGGCTGGAAGCATGGCCTGCGCAACACCTGGTGGGTGGTCGACTATAACAGGCAGTCACTCGACGCCGTCGTGCGCGAAGGCCTCTGGGAAAAATTTGAGACCATGTTCCGCAATTTCGGCTGGGACGTGGTCATCGTGAAATACGGCCGCCTGATGCGCGAGGCCTTCGCCGAGCCCGGCGGCGAGGCGCTGAAGCGCTGGATCGACAATTGTCCGAACGCGCTCTACGCCGCGCTGTGCTTCCAGGGCGGCGCTGCGTTCCGCAAACATCTGCATGACGAGATCGGCGACCAGGGCCCGATCACTGAACTGATCGACAAGCGCAGCGACGACGAATTGCTGGCGCTGATGTCGAACCTTGGCGGCCACGACATGGCGAGCATGCTGGAGGCGTTCGAGTCCATCGATCATGATCGCCCGGTGTGCTTCATCGCCTACACCATCAAGGGCGTCGGTCTGCCGTTCCAGGGCCACAAGGACAACCACGCCGGCCTGATGACGGTCGCGCAGATGGAGAAATATCGCGACAGCCAGAACATCCGGCCCGGCCATGAATGGGACAAGTACGAAGGCCTCGCGCAATCCGCTGCCGAGCTTGACGCGTTTCTCGCGAGCGTGCCGTTCAACCAGGACGGCCGCAGGCTGAGCGCACCCGTGATCGAGGTGCCCCCGCAGCTCAGCTTCAAGCCGTCGCCGCAGATGTCGACGCAGCAGGGCTTTGGCCTCGTGCTGAACGAGATCGCCCGCGGCGACAGCGAATTGGCAAAGCGCATCGTCACGACCTCGCCCGACGTCACCGTCTCGACCAATCTGGGGCCGTGGGTGAACCGCCGCGGGCTGTTCGCGCGGGCCGAGAAGGCGGATTTATTCCGTAGCGAGAAAATTCCCTCGACCTACAATTGGGATGCCTCGCCGAAAGGCCAGCATCTCGAGCTCGGCATTGCCGAGATGAACCTGTTCATCATGCTCTCGGCGCTCGGCCTGTCGCATCAGATCAACGGCGAGCGGCTCTTACCCGTCGGCACGCTCTACGATCCCTTCATCGAGCGCGGCCTCGATGCGCTGAACTATGCCTGCTACCAGGATGCGCGCTTCATGGTGGCGGCAACGCCGTCGGGCATCACGCTGGCGCCGGAAGGCGGCGCGCATCAGTCGATCGCAACGCCCCTGATCGGCATGGCGCAGGACGGACTCGCCTCGTTCGAGCCGGCCTTTGTGGATGAGCTCGCCGTGATCATGGGGTGGGGTTTCCAGCACATGCAGCGCGATCCGGGCGAGGGCGGCTCGGTCTATTTGCGGCTTTCGACGCGCAGCATCGAGCAGGCGCAGCGGATCATGACACCGGAGCTCGCGCAGGGCATCACCGACGGCGCCTATTGGCTGCGCAAGCCGGGGCCGAATGCGGAGGTCGTGATCGCCTATACCGGCGCGGTCGCGCCGGAGGCGATCGAGGCGACCGGCTTCATCGGCGAGAGCCGCCGCGATATTGGCCTGCTCGCGATCACCTCGGCGGACCGGCTCCATTCGGGGTGGACCGCCGCGCGAAAATTGCGGCGGGATCGTCGCGGGGTGCAGCACCTCAGCCACATCGAAAAACTGCTGGCGCCGCTGGCGCGCGACTGCGGCATCGTGACCGTGATCGACGGCCATCCCTCCGCGCTCGGCTGGCTCGGCAGCGTCCGCGGCCATCGCGTCGAGACGCTCGGCGTCGAGCAGTTCGGCCAGACCGGCAGCATCGCGGACCTTTATCGGCACTACGGGATCGATGCGAATGCGATCATCGATGCGGCCGAAAGCCTCACCACCGGCGCCCCGGTGCTGCATCGGAAGATGGCGGTGTAGTGGAGGTAACTGCCTCCTCATCCGGGGCGACGCGCAGCGTCGAGCCCGGAATCCATAACCACGATTGGGAGTATGGATTCCGGGCCCGCGCCAAAAAGGCGCGTCCCGGAATGACATCCGAGGGAGCCTTGCCACGTTCCCGCCATCGGCTCATATAACCTCCGCTCGCCGCAACGCTGGCCCCGCATATGGCGGGTTCAATTGCCGGCGCTTTCGTGCAAGGATGCCTGCCGAAACGCCCCCACATGCCCCCAAGAAGAGGTTTACGATGGTCAATCGCATGCAATTCTACATCGACGGCGCCTGGGTCGATCCCGCCGTCAAAAAGTCCACCGCCGTGGTCAACCCTGCGACGGAAGAGGCGATGTACGAGGTTGCGCTGGGCTCCAAGGCCGACGTGGACAAGGCGGTTGCCGCCGCCAAGCGCGCCTTTGTGACTTTCTCCCAGACCAGCCGCGATGAGCGCGTCGCGCTGCTTTCGAAAGTCATCGAGATCTACAAGGGCCGCCTCAAGGAGATCGGCGCCGCCGTCTCCGACGAGATGGGCGCACCGCTGCCGATGGCTGAGAAGCTGCAGGCCGGCGCCGGCCTCGGTCACCTCATGACCACGCTCGACGTGCTCAAGAACTATCATTTCGAGGAGCCGATCGGCACCGCCATGGTGCTGCGCGAGCCGATCGGCGTGGTCGGCATGATCACGCCCTGGAACTGGCCGCTCAACCAGATCGCCTGCAAGGTCGCGCCCGCGCTCGCCGCCGGCTGCACCATGGTCCTGAAGCCCAGCGAGTTCACGCCGACCTCGGCGCTGATCTTCGCGGAAATCCTTCATGAAGCCGGCGTGCCGAAGGGCGTGTTCAACCTCGTCAACGGCCTCGGCCCCGAAGTCGGCGCCGCCATGAGCGAGCACCCCGACATCGACATGATCTCCTTCACCGGCTCGACCCGCGCCGGCATCGACGTCGCCAAGCGCGCGGCGCCGACCGTGAAGCGCGTCAGCCAGGAGCTCGGCGGCAAGTCGCCGAACGTGATCCTCGAAGGTGCCGACCTCGCGAAGGCGGTGACCGGCGGCGTGATGCACATGTTCAACAACTCCGGCCAGTCCTGCAACGCGCCCTCGCGCATGATCGTGCCGGCCTCGAAGATGAAGGAAGTCGCCGCGATCGCGAAGGCCGTCGCCGACAAGACCAAGGCTGGCGATCCCCGCGCCGAAGGCACCACGATCGGCCCGGTCGTCAACCGTGGTCAGTGGGACAAGATCCAGGGGCTGATCAAGAAGGGCATCGACGAGGGCGCGACCCTGGTCGCCGGCGGCCCGGGCCTGCCCGAAGGCGTCAACAAGGGCTTCTACGTTCGTCCGACCATCTTTGCCGACGTCACCCCCGACATGACGATCGCCCGCGAAGAGATCTTCGGGCCGGTGCTGACCATCATCGGCGCCAAGGACGAAGCCGAAGCCGTGCACATCGCCAACGACACGCCGTATGGCCTCGCGGGCTACGTCACGGGCGCTTCGGTCGAGGACGCCAAGCGCGTCGGTCGCCAGATCCGCGCCGGCAACGTCAATCTTCAGGGCGTGCCCAACGACCGCACCGCGCCGTTCGGCGGCTACAAGCAGTCGGGCAACGGCCGCGAGTGGGGCAAGTACGGCCTCGAGGACTTCCTCGAAGTGAAGGCGGTGGCCGGCTTCAACGCGGCGTAAGTTCTAGCGCCTGAACGAACATCACGCCGGGGCGGGCAACCGCTCCGGCGTTTTTGTTTCCGTCATTGCGAGGAGAAATCGCGTAGGGTGGGCAAAGGCGCGCTCTTCGCGCGACGTGCCCACGCATTTTGTTTGATTGCGGAGAGAGATGGTGGGCACGGCGCAAGCGCGCCTTTGCCCACCCTACGAGACCGTCATTGTGGTGCGACTATCCCCCCGCCGCGCCTTGCGTGTTCACATACAGCGCGTAGATCGATTGGCTCGCCGCCATGAACAGCCGGTTGCGCTTGACGCCGCCGAAGCAGAGATTGGCGCAGCGCTCGGGCAGCGCGATGCGGCCGATCATGACGCCGTCGGGCGCGAACACCACGACGCCGTCGAGCTCGGGATCGCCCATGCCCCAGCCGCACCAGAGATTGCCGTCGATGTCGCAGCGCATGCCGTCCGGCGTGCCCGGACCGGCGTCGATGTGGACGCGCTTGTTCGAAATCGTGGTGCCGTCCGCCGAGACATCATAGGCGAGGATCTTGCGGTTCGGCTGCCCACGCGATTCCACGACGTAGAGGATCTTCTCGTCCGGCGAGAAGCACAGCCCGTTCGGACCGAGCACGCCTTCGGCGACGATGGTCGCGTCGCGCGTCGCGGGATCGAACCGGTAGACGTTCGGCTCGATCTCGGGCTCGGCCTTGTAGCCCTCGTAATTGCCGAGCAGGCCGAAGGTCGGATCGGTGAACCAGATCGAGCCGTCCGATTTAACAACGACATCGTTCGGCGAGTTCAACCGCTTGCCGTTGAATTGATCCATCAGCACGGTGATGCTGCCGTCATATTCGGTGCGCACCACGCGTCGCCCGCCATGCTCGCAGGTGATCAGCCGGCCTTGCCGGTCGCGGGTGTTGCCGTTGGCGAAATTGGAGGGCTTGCGGAACACGCTGATGGCGCCGGTCTCCTCCTCCCATTTGATGATGCGCTGGTTCGGGATGTCGCTGCACAGGAGATAGCGCCCGTCGCCGAACCAGACCGGCCCCTCGGCCCAGCGCAGGCCGGTTGCCAGCCGCTCCACCGCCGACAGTTTCAGCCAGTATTTTTCGAAGCGGGGATCGAATGCTTTTATCGCGGGGTCGGGGTAATAGGTCGCCGGCCGCCAGCCGTGACGGCCATCCCAGGAGTGGGACGATGCCTCATTCATGTCGGTTCTCTCGTTTCGTTCCCTCTGGACAAACCTGCTAGCATTAGAGACACGTGACCGCAAATTGGTCACTAACGGCGAGGGAAGACATGCCGCGTATTTTGATGACGGGAGCTTCGGGCGGAATCGGCACGAGCCTGCGAAAATTGCTGCCGCCGATCTATCCGGATCTCCTGCTGTCCGACATCAAACCGCCCGCCGATCTCGGCGCGAACGAAAAGTTCAAGGCGGCGGACCTCGCCGATCTCGCGCAATGCGAGGCGATCTGCGAGGGCGTCGACGGCATCATCCATTTCGGCGGCTATTCGGTCGAGGGCACCTGGGACCAGATCCTCCAGGCCAACATCATCGGCGGCTACAATCTGTTCGAGGCCGCCTACCGCAAGGGCGTCAAGCGCGTGGTGTTCGCCTCGTCGAACCACGCCGTCGGCTTCTATCCGCGCCACCACAAGATCGGCACCGACGTCACTCCGCGTCCCGACGGGCGCTATGGCGTCAGCAAGGTGTTCGGCGAAGCGGTCGGTGCGCTCTACGCCGACAAGCACGGCCTGAAAGTGACTTGCCTGCGCATTGGCAATTTCGGCGACATGCCGCTCGATCAGCGACGGCTGTCGATCTGGCTCAAGCCCGACGACCTCGTGCAGCTCTGCCGCATCGGGCTCGAACATCCCGACATCCACTTCGAAATCTTCTACGGCGCCTCCCTCAACGAGCGCGCCTGGTGGGACAACCACCGCGCTTATGAGTTCGGCTATCGCCCCACCGGCCGCGCCGAGGATTTCCGCGAGCACGCGATGGCCGAGCAGGCCAAGCTGAAGCCGGATCCGGTCGGCGATTATTTCCAGGGCGGCGCGTTCTGCAGCATGGAGTTCGACGCCGACCCGAGTCGGATCATTGATTGGAACAAGCGGTAGCGTTCGACGCGAATGGTGCGCTCCCTTGCCCCGTTCTTACGGGGCCGCGACGAGCTTCGCTCGCGCTGAGAGGATTGGGGTGAGGGGCGGCCTCTGCACGACGGTGAGAGTTGGGCTCGCCGCCACTCGCCACGTCATTGCGAGCGCAGCGAAGCAATCCAGAATCTCTCGGCGGAGACAGCCTGGATTGCTTCGTCGCAAGAGCTCCTCGCAATGACGCGTTGAAGGAGCGCACCTGCCAGTCAGCACATCGACAGCGGAGACCTTCTCAGCCGGATCGCATCTTCGATGCAATCCGAAGGAGCGTCGCTCCCTCGATAGCGCTGCGTTAGCTTTCGCTGCCCCCAATCCTCGCCAGATAATCCCTCTTGCTGAACTGCATGTGATCCACACACAGCTGCGCCAGCGCCCAGCTGTCGCGGCCCCTCAAGAGTTCGATCATCATCTCATGCTGGCGCCGTGACTGCGCCAGGCCTTCGCGGTCGGCGAGGTTCTTGGCGCGCATCGGCAGCGTCAGGTTCATGTAGTCCTGCAGCGAGCGCACCAGATAGGGATTGCCGCAGGCCGAGAACAGCGCGAGATGAAAAGCGTCGTTGGCTTCATGAATGCCGCGCAGATCCCGTGCGTCGGCCCTCGCGCAATATTGCCGTTGCAGCGCAGAGAGCTCGTCGATCAGGCCTTGTGGCGCGGGCAGCGGGATCATCAGTGCGGCCTGCCGGGTCAGCATCTCCCGCACCTCGTAGATTTGCCGGACCTCCTCGGCCGAGTAGAACCGCACGGTGGCACCGACGTTCTTCCCGCGGCGGACGATGCCGCGCCGCTCTGCATCCACCAGCGCCTGGCGCACGAAATGGCGGGAGGTGCCGTAGCGCGACATCAGCGCGTCTTCGGTGAGGCGCGCCCCGGGCGCGAGGCGGCCGAAGATGATGTCCTCTTCCAGCCGCGCGACGACATCGTCCGGGTCGTCGAGCCTGATAGCCATGGCGTCTGCGGTGCGAATCTCGGACATGTCCTCAGCCTTCGGCTTCAGCCGGTCCGCCTTGTGGAGCAGGGAAGGGATGGATTGTCAATAATTCGTGTCGCAAATGGCCCTTTGAGCCGGAAAATAAACGTCGTGTGCCGATCTTATTGACAATCCAGGGGCACGTTGTACCACGATGGTAAGCTAGAAGGAGTGGCATGATGACGAGTGGTTTGCGCAAGGGTCTGACGAGCTATGGCGATGCCGGCTTCTCGCTGTTCCTGCGCAAGGCTTTCATCAAGGCGATGGGCTATTCCGACGACGCGCTGGAGCGCCCGATCGTCGGCATCACCAACACCTATAGCGATTACAATCCCTGCCACGGCAACGTCCCGCAGATCATCGAAGCCGCAAAGCGCGGCGTGATGCTGTCGGGCGCGATGCCGTTCGTGTTCCCGACCATCTCGATCGCCGAGAGCTTTGCGCATCCGACCTCGATGTATCTGCGCAATCTGATGGCGATGGACACCGAGGAGATGATCCGCGCGCAGCCCATGGATTCGGTGATCGTGATCGGCGGTTGCGACAAGACGTTGCCGGCGCAGGTCATGGCGGCAATCAGCGCCGATTTGCCGACCGTGGTCATTCCGGTCGGCCCCATGGTCGTCGGCCATCACAAGGGCGAGGTGCTGGGCGCCTGCACCGACTGCCGCCGGCTCTGGGCCAAATACCGCGCCGGCGAGATGGACGATGTCGAGATCGAGGCGGTGAACGGACGCCTCGCGCCATCAGTCGGCACCTGCATGGTGATGGGCACGGCCTCGACCATGGCCTGCATGATCGAAGCCATGGGCCTGTCGCTGCCGATGAGCGCGACGATTCCCGCGCCGCATGCCGAGCGCTTCCGTCTGGCCGAGGCGAGCGGCAAGGTGGCCGCCGAGATGGCGAAGGCGAAGGGGCCGAAGCCGAGCGAACTCTTGACGCCGGCGTCTTTCAAGAATGCGCAAGTGGTGCTGCAGGCGATCGGCGGCTCGACCAACGGCCTGATCCACCTGACCGCGATGGCGCATCGCTCGCCGCACCGGCTGGATCTTGAAGTGTTTGACCAGATCGGTCGCGAGGTGCCGGTGCTGGTCGATCTCAAGCCGTCCGGCGAACATTACATGGAGCATTTCCACCACGCCGGCGGCGTGCCGAAGCTGCTGGCGCAACTCGGCGATCTCGTCGATCTCGATGCCAGGACCATCAGCGACCAGACGCTGCGTGACGTCGCCGCCAATGCGGAGGACGTGCCCGGCCAGGACGCGATCCGATCACGCGACAATCCGATCAAGAAAGAGGGCGGCCTCGCCGTCCTGCACGGCAACCTCGCGCCGCGCGGCGCTGTGATCAAGCAGTCGGCTGCGAGCCCGAAGCTGCTGAAACATACGGGACGCGCGGTGGTATTCGAATCGGTCGAGGACATGACCTTGCGGGTCGACGACCCCGATCTCGACGTGACCGCCGATGACGTGCTGGTGCTGCGCAATGCCGGTCCGAAGGGTGCGCCGGGCATGCCCGAGGCGGGCTATCTGCCGATCCCGAAGAAGCTCGCGCGTGGCGGCACTAAGGACATGGTGCGCATCTCAGATGCGCGCATGAGCGGCACCGCGTTCGGCACCATCGTGTTGCACATCACGCCGGAATCCGCCGTGGGCGGGCCGCTGGCACTGGTGAAGAACGGCGACATGATCAACTTGGATGTGGCCAAGCGCAGCATCGAGCTGTTGGTCGATCCCGCCGAGCTGGAGCGGCGCCGTGCCACGTTGCAGCCGGCCGCAGCGCCCGAAGAAGCACGGCGCGGCTACGCCTGGCTGTTCAACGAGACCATCATGCAGGCCGATGAGGGCTGCGATTTCGACTTCATGCAGAGGACTGGGAAGAAGACCGCGACAAGCTGACCGAGCGGCGAGCGCCCAGACCGCACAAGCGCGACCGCCGGAGTCGGTCGGCTGCTTCAAGTCGCCGGCGGGGACTGGCTATATCTGTCCGCAATAGCGACCTGCTCGATGCGCCATTGCTTGTTGTCGTGCACGTAGCGGAACGGCGTGCCGTGGCTGTTCTTGAAATAGCTGCCGCACAGCGCATTCGCCATGCCCTGCATCACCGCGTCGTGGCAGACGAAGACGAAATCGTCGTCGGGATGACGCGCGAGCCAGGCCGAGACGCAACGCAGCGACCGGTCGGTCATGGCGTCCCAGCTCTCGCCGTCGGTCGGAAGGATCGACACGAGGCCCGTCGCTGATGTGACGCCATGCTTGATCATGAGATCGCGGACGGGCAGGCCCTCGAAGCTTCCGAAATCGAACTCGATGATGCCTTCGTCGATATCGACCGGCACCGCGATCGCGGCCGCGATGATCTCGGCCGTCCGCGCCGCGCGCAGCAGCGGGCTTGCGACGATGCGGCTGATGCCGGCGTCGCGCAGCATGGCCACGGCCTCATGCGCCTGCCGCAGGCCGTCCTCGTTCAGCGGATTGTCGGTCCGCCCCTGGAATCGTCCCTCGCGATTCCAGTCAGTCGCGCCGTGACGAAGGCCGTAGAATGAGCGCGCGGGCGTCACTTCGACTTGCTCGTGAATTTCTTCACGGCGGTGCGGAATTCATCCGTGTTCATCGCCATGATGATCTTGTGCTCTTCGGCATCGAGCTGCTGCTTCACCGGCGTGGTGGCGGCCTGGTAGACCAGCTGCTTGGTGCCGGCGATGGCGGCCGGCGGGTTCTGCGCCAGACGCTCGGCGAGTTTTCGCGTCGCCGCCTTCAATTCCGCGGCGGGAACGACTTTCGCAACGAGGCCCCATTCATGGGCCTGCTGCGCTGTGAAATTGTCCTCGGCGAGGAAGATCTGCAGTGCGCGGCGGGAGCCTACCGTCCCGACGATGCCGACCGTGGAGCCGCCGTCCGGCGACACTCCGATCTTGGCATAGGCCGGCGTGAACTTGGCATCATCAGCGGCGATGCAGAGATCGGTGACGAAGGCGAGGCCCATGCCGGCACCGGCGGCGGAGCCGTGCACGCTCGACAGCGAGATCTTCGGCATGCGCCTGATGATCTCGATGAAGGCGTGATAGTGCTTCAGGAGCTCGCCGACGACCGGCGTCACCGTGCCCGCTTCGGCGGCCGCTCCGATTGTCTGCAGATCGCCGCCGGCCGAGAAGGCGCGGCCTTCGCCTTCGAGCACGACGACGCGGATGTTGTCGTCGCCTTCGATGGCGGCCGCGAGCTGTTCGAGCTTCTGCGCGATCGCAAGGTTGATGGAGTTGAACGCGGCGGGACGGTTCAGCGTGATGGTCGCGATCGGGCCGTCGATCCGCAGCAGGGCGGGATCATCGGGTTGGGAGGCGGGAGCTGTCATCTTGAAATCCCCGGCAGGAGGTCATTGCTGCAACTAAATCGCAGAAGACAGGGGGAGACAATCCCCGGTCGCTCTTGCGCTGGGCCAAACGATGGGCTCAAATAGGCCCGCCTTCGCCAAGGAACGGACACGAGCGCCGGCTCCTCGTAAGGCCAGCAAATCAAAATCAGCGAAAGAGGAGACGACATGGGTCACGCTCGTGTCTCCGGAAGTAGGCTGCTCCAATGACCGACGGTCCGGTGATCATCGTCGGTGCCGGCCATGGCGGCTATCAGGCCGCGGCATCCCTGCGCCAGGCGGGCTTTTCCGAGCGCATCTGCCTGATCAACGACGAGGCGCATCTGCCCTATCAGCGGCCGCCGCTGTCGAAGGCCTATATCAAGGGCTCGGCTGGGCCAGAGAGCCTGATGTTCCGCCCCGAAAAATTCTACCAGGACCAGAACATCGAGCTGATCGCGGGCCGCGCGGTGTCGATCGACCGTGCGCGCCGCAAGGTCCTGCTCGCCTCGGGCGAGACGCTTTCCTATGGGCACCTCGTGCTGGCGACGGGCGCGCGCAACCGGCTGCTTGATCTGCCGAATGCCAATCTGCCCGACGTGAAATATTTGCGCATTCTCGACGAGAGCGAGTCGCTCCGGCAGATCATGCCGTCGAAGACACGCGCAGTGATCATCGGTGCCGGCTTCATCGGCCTCGAATTCGCCGCGACCGCGCGGATCAAGGGCCTCGAGGTCGACGTGCTCGAGCTCGCGCCGCGCGTGATGGCGCGGGCGGTAACGGCGGAGGTTTCGGAGTATTTTCAAGAACGCCATCGCGAGGCCGGCATCCGCATCCATCTCGGCGTGCAGGCCACATCGATCGAAGCTCAAGACGGTAAGGTCACCGGCGTCTCCTTGAGCGACGGACGGCATCTGCCGGCCGACCTCGTCGTGGTCGGTGTCGGCGTGCTGCCGAACATCGAGCTGGCGGCCGAGGCCGGATTGCCGGTCGCTGCCGGCATCATCGTCGACGAACATCTTGCGACGGCCGACCCTGATATCTCCGCGATCGGCGATTGCGCGCTGTTCGCAAGCCCGCGCTTCGGCGGATCGCTGCGGCTGGAATCGGTGCAGAACGCCACCGACCACGCCCGCTGCCTCGCGGCCCGGCTGACCGGCGACAAGAAACCTTACGACAGCCATCCCTGGTTCTGGAGCGACCAGGGCGAGGACAAGCTCCAGATCGCCGGGCTGACCACGGGCTACGACCGCGTCGTGCTGCGCGGCAATCCCGCCAAGAAGGCGTTCTCCGCGTTCTGCTACAAGGGCGACAAGCTGCTCGGCATCGAATCCATCAACCGCGCCGGCGACCACATGTTCGGCCGCCGCCTGCAGGGCATGGACCGCTCGATCACGCCGGAGCAGGCTGCGGATGAAAGCTTTGACCTGAAGAGCGCGCTGGCGTGATCAGCTTGCGGCGATCACCGCCGCCACTTCCTTCGCCGTCGGCATCGACGGCCCCGCGCCCATCCGCTGCACGCTGATCGAGGCGGCGGCGTTGGCGAAGGTGAGGGCGGTGCGCAAGGGCGCGCCGCCGGCCAGTTGCGCGGCGAGCGCGCCGACGAAGCAATCGCCGGCGCCGGTGGTATCGACCGCCTTCACGGCGCGGCCGGGCACCGCAAGCTCTTCGCGCCCGGCCAGTGCGAGCACGCCGCGCTTGCCGAGCGTGACGCAGATGGTCTGATCCTCGCGCGCCTGAAGCTGCCGCGCCACGGCGAAGATCCGTGCGGCCTCGTCGCTGTCGGACAGGTCGACGCCGGCGAGGAAACCGAGCTCGGTCTCGTTCAGCACGAGGATGTCGACCAGTGCGAGCAGTTCGCCGGACATATCTCGCGCCGGCGCCGGGTTGAGCACGGTGACGACGCCAGCCTCGCGTGCGCGGCGGAAGAACGCGGCGATCGTCGGCAGCGGAATCTCGAACTGGCTGACCGCGACGTCGCCCTGCAGCAGCGGCACGACCTCCACGTCATCAGTGCCGACCAGCCCGTTCGCCCCGGGGATGACGACGATGGTGTTGTCGGCCTCCGCCACCGTGATGATTGCGGTGCCGGTATGGGCCTCTGCCGTCTCCTGAACGTAGCCGAGATCGATACCTTGAGCACCCAGGAACGTTCTCAGCTCGGTGCCAAAGGAATCCTTGCCCAGCCGCCCAATCAGTGTGGTCCCGGTGCCAAGTCGTGACGCCGCCACCGCCTGGTTCGCACCCTTGCCGCCCGGAAAATACAGGACCTGCTTGCCCGCAACGGTCTCGCCGACGCGTGGATGGCGATCGGCTGTCGCCACCACGTCCATGTTGATGCTGCCGGCGACGAAGACGCGCCCCATCTCGATCTAGACCCTGACCTCGAATTCGTGCCTGACCTTGGCGATGTCGACCAGCGTCGGCAGGCCGGCCTCGTTGCCGAGGCGCTGGATCTTGTAGGTCGAGGCGGCACGGGCAAAATCAAAATGCTCGCGCCAGCTTTTGCCGGGATGGGCGAGGTAGGAATAGACATAGGCGCCGTGGAAGACGTCGCCGGCGCCGTTGGTGTCGATCACCCGCTCGCGCGGGATCGGCATCGCCGGCATCACCTGCACCGTCCCGGTTTCGTCGTACCAGAGCAAACCCTTCTCGCCCATGGTGATGCCGCCGATCTTGCAGCCGCGGCTCTTGAGATAATCCAGCATCTTCTCGGGCGTCAGGTCCATCTGCTCGCACAGGCGCTCGGCGACGATGGCGACGTCGATGAACTCCAGGAGCTCATGCGTGTTGGTGCGCAGGCCGCCGCCGTCGAGCGAGGTCAGAATGCCGGCCTCGCGGCAGACCTTGGCATAGTGGATCGCCGCATCCGGCTGGTGGCCGTCGACATGCAGCGCGCGGCAGCCGCCGAGATTGAGCATCGGGAACGGATGGATGTGCTCGTCGTCGCGGCAGCGGACGATGGCGCGCTTGCCGTCCTTGGGCATGATGAAGGAGAGCGAGGACTGGTTCACCTTCCGTCCGTGCAGCGAGATTGCGTATTTCGCGCACATGTCCTGGAACATGCGCCCCAGCCAGTCATTGGCCGCCGTCGCGATCAGATCGGGCACGATGCCGAGCTTGGCGCAGCAGAACGCTGCCGTCACCGCGTTGCCGCCGAAGGAGACCGCGTAGTCCGAGGCCACGTGCTTCTCGTCGCCGGTCGGCATGTGGTCGGTGATGAAGACGACGTCGATATAGGTCTGTCCGATGAAGAGAGCCTGCATTGCTTGTCCGTGATGCGCTTGTGGTCCCGGCCGGCGGGATTACTCTAGCACCGGTTCCGCTCCGGAGGGACGCCGAAATTATTCGCAAAACTGCCGCCCGAAGCGCTTGAGGTCAGCATGTTGCCGGAATACGACCATGTCAGGCCAATGCCAAGCCCGGACAAACGCCGTCTTTCGGTCCGTGGGTTCCAAGGCAATGAAAGCGGCGACCAAATGGGTGGAGGATGATCACCGGGCTCGATCACATCGTCGTTCTGGTGAGCGATATCGGTGCGGCCAAGGCGGCCTACCAGACGCTGCTCGGCCGCGCGCCGGCCTGGCAGAATTCCGGCGAGGGCGCCGACAGGGTGCTGTTCACCCTCGACAACATGACGATCGAGCTGATGGCGCCGAGCGGCTTCAGCGTGACGGCCGACCGCATGCGGACACTGCTCGGCGACCAGGAAGGTGTGCTCGCCAGCCTGTGCTTTCGTGTCGCAGACATCGGCAGGATGCATCGCCGGCTGGAACGGGTGGCCTTGAGCCCGGAGCCGGTCGCCGAGGTCGAAAGCAGCGACGCTGAATCGGGCAACGTCCTGCACTGGAGGCGAACGCGTGCCGCCACGGAGCTCACGCGCGGCGTGCGCATGTTCTTCCTCGAATTGGCCGACGAGCGTCCCAAGTCGGTCGCGACCGACGTCGCGCCGATCGACGGCCTCGACCATGTCGTGATCACCACCGAGGATTCCGAACGCGCCGCCGCGCTCTACGGCGCCCGGCTCGGGCTCGACCTCGCGCTCGACCGCTCGCACCAGGATTGGGGCCAGCTGATGTTCTTCCGCTGCGGCGACCTCATCGTCGAGGTGGTGCGCCGGCCCGTTGCCGGCGGTGACCTCACGCGTGACCGTCTGTGGGGCTTGAGCTGGCGGGTCGCCGACATCGACGCCACCCGCGTCCGCCTGATCGCGGCCGGTCTCGACGTCAGCGAAGTGCGCAACGGCCGCAAGCCGGGCACGCGCATCATGACGGTGCGGAGCGGCACCTGCGGGATACAGACGGTGCTCTTGGAACGCTCGCCGAAGCCGGTGGAGTAGGGCGCCGCGCCCTCCATTCGAGCCCTTCGTAGGGTGGGCAAAGCGTAGCGTGCCCACGTCTTGGCCCAATTGATGCGGAGACGTGGGCACGGCGCAAGTGCGCCTTTGCCCACCCTACGAAGGTTCCGAAATTCTCTCCACCCGTCATTGCGAGGAGCCTTTTGCGACGAAGCAATCCAGGCTGTCTCCAGGGTGGCAGTCTGGATTGCTTCGCTGCGCTCGCAATGACGGTGTTGAAGCAGGTGCCTGCCTCTCTCCTATGCGGCGGGCTGCGCGCATGATACATGCGATAGACCACCACCCCAGCGAGCATCCAGTTTGGCGAAGGCAAAGCGAACTCTGAAATGGCAGCGCGACCCCGAGGGGATGCGGCTGCGCATTCTCGAAGCCGCCAAGCAGGAGTTTTCCGCCCATGGCCTTGCCGGCGCGCGGGTCGACCGCATCGCGGCCAAGGCCGGCGCCAACAAGCGCATGCTGTACTATCACGTCGGCAACAAGGACGAGCTCTATCTCGCGGTGCTCGAGGGCGCCTATGACAAGATCCGCAGCGAAGAGCGGGGGCTCGATCTCGAACATCTCGATCCGCCCGAGGCGATCAGGCGCCTGATCGAGTTCACCTGGAATTACTTCCTGCGCAATCCCGAATTCCTGTCGCTGCTGCAGACTGAAAACCTCGCGCGCGCAAAGCACCTGAAGAAGTCGACCAAGGTCAAGTCGATGCACTCGCCCTTCGTCGAGATGATCCGCACCGTGGTGCGCCGCGGCGTCGACAGCGGCGACTTCCAGGTCGCGGTCGATCCGGTGCAACTCTACATCTCCATCGCAGGGCTGTGCTTTTTCTATCTCTCGAATTCGGCGACGCTCAGCGTGATCTTCGGCCGCGATCTCCTGGATAAAAAGGCCAAGGATGAGCGGTTGGCACACATGGTCGGGTTGGTACTCGCTGCGCTGACGGGACAGTCGGTCGCGCTGTTCGAGATCGCCAAGGCACCGAAGTCGCGCGCGGCGGTGGCGCAGACAGCCTAGCCCAGCTCTCCGCTGTCATTGCCTACAAGGTCCGTAGCCCGGATGGAGCGAAGCGCAATCCGGGACCCCTGTCGCTCCTGGCGCCAACCCGGATTGCGCTTTCGCCCCATCCGGGTACGAAACCGCGGAACCCGCCGCAAAACGTCACAGGGAAAGCTCTGGACAGTATTTATCCAACGGGTTAATTTCTTCCGACAACGAAGAAGAATGCCGGGAGTGAAAATTGGCCGAGCTTAAGCAGCAAGGTGCAGTGTCCAAGGTGCTGAATGCCGCCTGGGTTCGGCCGTTTTTGTTCCTCGTCTTCATCGTCGTCGCCTGGGATCTTTCGATCCGGCTGTTCAAAATTCCCGCCTATCAGATCCCGTCGCCGGGCGATGTGATTGCCGTGCTGCGCACGGAATGGCCGGAGCTGCTGCGCCAGTCCTGGCCGACGACCTATGCGACCGTCTGCGGTTTCGCGCTGTCCGCTCTATTCGGCATCCCCGTCGCGATGCTGATCGCGGGCTCCAAGACGGTGGAGAGCTACGTCTATCCGCTGCTGGTGTTCTCGCAATCCGTGCCGAAGATCGCGATCGCGCCGCTGTTTGTAGTCTGGTTCGGCTTCGGCATCATTCCCAAAGTCATTTCGGCGTTCCTGCTCGGCTTTTTCCCCGTAGTGGTCTCCGCCGTGCAGGGATTCAAGTCGGTTGACCCCGATATGGTCGATCTCGCCCGCGCCATGCAGGGGAGCCGCTTCCAGGTGTTCCGCGCGGTGAACCTGCCGCATGCGCTGCCGGCGATCTTCTCCGGCCTCAAGGTGTCGGTGACGCTCGCCGTGGTCGGTGCCGTCGTCGGCGAGTTCGTCGGCTCCAATTCCGGCATCGGCTACGTCATGCAGCGCTCGATCGGCACGTTCGATCTGCCGACGATGTTCGCGGCCCTTGTCATTCTCGCGCTGCTCGGCGTGGTCCTGTTCTGGGTCGTCGACCGGATCGAGAAGCTGGTCATTCCCTGGCATGTCAGCCAGCGTGAGGACGTGATTTTCGCCTCTTAAACTTAAGCAACGGCCACCAACGGCCGGAATATAACGGCAAGGGAGAGTGACGATGAAGCGATGGATTGGGGCTGCATCCGTGGCGCTGATGGCGTTTACAGTTGCGCCGGCGCAGGCGGCCGACAAGGTCGTGCTGATGCTGAACTGGTACGTCTATGGCGAGCACGCGCCGTTCTATTACGGCAAGGCCAAGGGCATCTACGCCGCCGAAGGCATCGACCTCGAGATCCAGGAAGGCCGCGGTTCGGCCGCGACCACGCAGGCCGTGGCCGCCAAGACCGCCGATTTCGGCTATGTCGACGTCCCCACCATGATGCGCGCCGCGATCAAGGGCGCGCCGGTGGTTGCGACCGGCGTGCTGCTGCAGACCTCACCGATGTCCGCGATGGGCTTCGCCGACAAGAACATTAGGAAGCCCGAGGACATCAAGGGCAAGACGGTCGCGATCACGCCGGCCGATTCCATGACCCAGATCTGGCCGCTGTTCCTGAAGAAAACCGGCCTGAAGGAAAGCGACTTCAAGACCGTTGCCGGAGACGGCCAGACCAAGCTCAACGCGGTGATCAACGGCCAGGCCGACCTCCTGCTCGGCTACGTCATGGACCAGTCGATGAAGATCAAGGACGCCACCGGCAAGGACGTCTATCCGATCAAGTTTGCCGACTACGGCATCAACATGGTGTCCTCCGGCATCATCGCCAACGCCGACTATGTGAAGGCCAATGCCGACATCGTCCGCCGCTTCATGTCGGCGACGACCAAGGCCATCGAAGCCGCCGAGAAGGAGCCGAAGGCCGCGGCGCAATCGATCCTCGATGCCAACCCCAAGGGCGGCAAGATCGACACGCTGACACAGGGCTTCGAGCTGACCATCCCGCTCTACCGGACCGCGGAGACCAAGAGCAAGCGGCCGTTCCAGGTCACCGACCAGAACATGACCGACACCGTCAATCTGCTGGTCGAATATGGCGGCCTCGACGCCAAGGCCAAGGAGAACCCGAAGGCCTTCTACACCAACGATTACCTGCCGAAGAGTGGCTCGTGAAACCTGCGACCGTCATGAATGAAGCCGCGCAGCCGGCCGCGCATCTGAGACTGGTGAGCGACCGGGCCGGCGATGCGTCGGGCATCAAGCTGTCGGGCGTGTCGAAAACCTACCGGACGCGCGATGGCGATGTGCCATCGCTGCGGCCGCTCGACTTCCACATCAATGACGGCGAGTTCTTCGTCGTGGTCGGCCCGTCCGGCTGCGGCAAGTCCACGCTGCTCAAGCTGATCTCGGGCCTGCTGCCGCCGACCACGGGCGAGATCCTGGTCGAGGGCGAGAAGGTGACGACGCCGCACGGCAATGTCGGCATCGTGTTCCAGAACGCCCTGCTCTTGCCCTGGCGCAACGTCCTCAACAACGTGATGCTGCCGATCGACATGAAGCGGCTGCCGCGGCAAAAATATCTCGATCGCGCCAAGGCGCTGTTGAAGCTGGTCGGGCTCGATGGCTTCGAGAAGAAGCTGCCCTGGCAGCTCTCCGGCGGCATGCAGCAGCGCGCCTCGATCTGCCGTGCGCTGGTGCACGATCCCAAGATCATGCTGATGGACGAGCCGTTCGGTGCGCTCGATGCGCTGACGCGCGAGCGCATGAATGTCGAATTGATGCGGATCCAGCGCGAGACGAAGAAGACGGTGCTGCTGATCACGCATTCGATCCCCGAGGCCGTGTTCCTTGCCGACCGCGTGCTGGTCATGACCGAGCGCCCCGGCGCGATCGCCGCGATCTACGACGTGCCGCTGCCGCGTCCGCGCTCGCTCGACGTGATGGCCGACCCGGTGTTTACGGAGCTAGTGCAACGCATCCGCAAGCACTTCTTCTCGCAAGGTTCGCTGGACTAAACCATGGCACTGCGCCTGAAGCTGCGAGACATCGCCTTCTTCGAACGTCCCGTGCAGTTCGCGCGACCGTTCCGCTTTGGCGCGGTGACCATCAACGCCACGCCGCAGCTGTTCGTGCGGGTCGAGATCGAGGTCGAGGGCAGGGGGAGCGCGGTCGGGGCCAGCGCCGAGCTGCTGGTGCCAAAATGGTTCGACAAGCGGCCGGAGTTGTCGCCGGCGCAGACGATCGATGGCTTGCGTCGCTCGCTGGAAATCGCGCGCGGGCTTTATCTTGCACGGACCGGATTTCTGACGGCGTTTGACCTCCACGCCTCGTGCATCGGTGCCCAGGTCGCGACCTGTGCAAAAAAGAACATTCCGGCGCTTGCGGCGGCCTATGGTTCGGCGGAAATCGACAAGGCGATCCTCGATGCGCTGCTGCGCGGTGTTGAAACCAACTTTTTCGACGGAATGACCGGCAATATCGCGGGCATCGATGCGCGGCTTTCCCCTGACCTGAGCGAGAGGGACATCAGGACATTTCTCTCCAGCCGGGTGCCGCTGGAGCGTGTTGCCATCAGGCATACGGTCGGCCTCGATGATGTCGTTGATGGCGAGGGCGGTGTTGCCGATGCCCGCGAAAACGCCGGGGCGAATTACTTCAAGCTGAAGCTGTCGGGCGATCCCACCGCCGATGCGGCGCGGCTGGTGCGGATCGGCAAGGAGCTGGATACGCTTGGGCGCGGCACCAAGGTGACGCTCGACGCCAACGAGCAGTACGCCGATCTTGCCGTGCTGGGCGCGCTGATGGACCGGCTCGATCATGATCCCGCATTGCGGCCGATCACCTCGCGCTTGCTCTATGTCGAACAGCCGATGCCGCGCGACATCACGCGGCAATCGCCGCTCGGCCCGCTGGCTTCGCATGGCTTCATCATCGACGAGGCCGACGATTCCTACGATGCATTCCCGGCGGCGCGGGCGCTGGGCTATTGCGGCATTTCCTCGAAGTCCTGCAAGGGGCTCTACAAGTCCATCGTCAACGCGACGCGTGCGGCGAAATGGAGCGCGGGCGGCGAAAGGTTCTTCGTGACCGGCGAGGACCTCACCTGTCAGGCCGGCCTTGCGGTGCAGCAGGATCTCGCGCTCGGTGCCCTGATCGGCGTCACCCATGCCGAGCGCAACGGCCACCACTATGTCGAAGGTTTTGGCGAGGCGCCCGCTGCCGAAGTGCAGGCCTTCGCGGCCGCGCATCCCGATCTCTATGCCGATGCCGGGCAAGGCATCCGGCTCTCCATCCACGACGGCGATCTCCTGACGGGATCGCTTCACACAACGGGCTTTGCGACCTCGGTCCATCCGGACTGGTCGGCGCTGCGCCCGCTCGAACAGCCAAGATCACTTCAGGAGCAATTGGCATGACCACCCAACGCCTCGGCCTCATCATGAACGGCGTCACCGGCCGCATGGGGCTCAACCAGCATCTGATCCGCTCGATCGTCGCGATCCGCGACCAGGGCGGCGTGCGCCTGAAGAACGGCGACCGCGTGATGCCCGACCCGATCCTGATCGGCCGCAGCGCGGAGAAGATCGAGGCGCTCGCCAAGCGCTACAACATCACCCGCTGGAGCACTGACCTCGATGCGGCGCTCGCCGACAACAACGACACCATGTTCTTCGACGCCGCAACCACGCAGGCGCGCCCTGGTCTTCTGACCCAGGCCATCAATGCCGGCAAGCACGTCTATTGCGAGAAGCCGATCGCGACGAATTTCGAGGACGCGCTCGAGGTCGTCAAGCTCGCCAATGCCAAGGGCGTCAAGCACGGCACGGTGCAGGACAAGCTGTTCCTGCCGGGCCTGAAGAAAATCGCGTTCCTGCGCGATTCGGGCTTCTTCGGCCGCATCCTCTCGGTGCGCGGCGAGTTCGGCTATTGGGTGTTCGAAGGCGGCTGGCAGGAGGCGCAGCGCCCGTCCTGGAACTATCGCGACGAGGACGGCGGCGGCATCATCCTGGACATGGTCTGCCACTGGCGCTACGTGCTCGACAATCTCTTCGGCAACGTCCAGAGCGTGAGCTGCATCGGCAACACCGACATCCCCGAGCGTTTTGACGAGCAGGGCAAGAAGTACAAGGCGACCGCGGACGATTCCGCATATGCGACGTTCCAGCTCGAGGGCGGCGTCATTGCCCACATCAACATGTCCTGGGTCACGCGCGTCTATCGCGACGATCTCGTCACTTTCCAGGTTGATGGCACGCACGGCTCGGCAGTCGCAGGCCTCACCGACTGCATGATCCAGGCGCGGCAGGCCACCCCGAGGCCGGTCTGGAATCCCGACGAGAAGCGGCTGCATGATTTCTACGGCGACTGGCAGAAGCTTCCCGACAACGTCAGCTACGACAACGGCTTCAAGGAGCAGTGGGAGATGTTCATCCGCCACGTCTATGAGGATGCGCCCTACAAGTACACGCTGCTCGAAGGCGTCAAGGGCGTGCAGCTCGCCGAATGCGCGCTGAAGAGCTGGAAGGAGCGGCGCTGGATCGACGTCGCCCCGATCAAGGCCTGAGGAGGGACGCATGAACAAGCCCGTCCAGCCGATGTCGTCATTGTCGCTCAAGCTGCCGAAGGCCGATCGCTCGATCGAGACTTACCGGCTCGCGGCCTCCCGTACGTTCCCCGCAAAGCTCGAGGGGCCGCTCAACCGCATCGCCTTCTCGGCCGTGCACACGGTGGCCGATCCCTTCGCCGATAACGACCCCTGGCTGTCGGTCGCCGTCGACTGGGACAAGACCATCGCGTTTCGCGAGCACGTCTGGGACCTCGGCCTCGGCGTTGCCGAAGCCATGGACACCGCGCAGCGCGGCATGGGGCTGGACTGGCCGACCTCGCTGGAGCTGATCACGCGCTCGGTCGGCGCCGCCAAGCGGCGCAACGCGCTGGTGTTCTCCGGCGCTGGCACGGACCATCTCGCGGTTGAGGATGCCAGGGGCCTCGACGACGTGATCCGGGCCTACGAAGAACAGGTCTCGGCGGTCGAGAAGGTCGGCGGCCGCATCATCCTGATGGCGTCGCGCGCGCTTGCGAAACTCGGCCGCAACGCTGACGACTACGCAAAAGTCTATGACCGCGTGCTGTCGCAGGTCCGCGAGCCCGTGATCATCCACTGGCTCGGCGACATGTTCGATCCGGCGCTGACGGGCTATTGGGGCACCAAGGATCTCGACAAGGCGATGGACACGGCTGTCGCCATCATCAATGGCAACGCCGCCAAGGTCGACGGCGTCAAGGTTTCGCTGCTCGACAAGCAGCGCGAGATCGACATGCGCAGGCGTCTCGACCAGCGCATCAAGATGTATACGGGCGACGACTTCAACTATGCGGAGTTGATCGCCGGCGACGAACAGGGCTTTTCGCACGCGCTGCTCGGCATCTTCGATGCGATCGCGCCGGCGGCGTCCTACGCGCTGTCGCGGCTCGCGGCGGGTGACGAAGCGGGATTCCACGACGTGCTGGGCCCGACCGTGCCGCTGTCGCGCCACATCTTCAAGGCGCCGACGCGCTTCTACAAGACCGGCGTTGTGTTCATGGCCTATCTCAACGGCCACCAGGATCACTTCACCATGGTCGGGGGCCAGGAGAGCACGCGCTCCACGCTGCATCTGGCTGAGCTGTTCCGTCTCGCCGACAAGGCCGGCCTGCTCGCCAATCCTGAACTCGCGACGCAGCGGATGAAGACCGTGCTCGCCACCCACGGTATCGAATCCTGATGCGCGATTTCTCGTCCGACCACCGCTGGCTGTCGCTGAATACGGCGACCGTCCGCAAGCAGGGTGACCTCGTCGAGATCGTCGATGCCTGTGCCAAGCACGGCATTCGCGCCATCGATCCCTGGCGCGACCAGGTCGCAACCGTCGGTCTCGAGCGCGCCGCGCGCGCGGTCCGCGATGCCGGCCTCGATCTGTCAGGCTATTGCCGCGGTGGGATGTTCACCTCGGACACCTCGCGCCGGGGCGAGGTGCGCGACGATAACAAGCGCTGCGTCGATGAAGCCAGGGCGCTGGGCGCGCCCTGCATCGTCCTCGTCGTCGGCGGCCTGCCGCAATATTCGCGGCCGGGCAGCGCGGCGTCGAAGGACATCTTGGCGGCACGGGGGCAGGTCGAGGAGGCCCTCGCCGACATGCTCGACTATGCCAAACAGGCCAAGCTGCCGCTGGCGATCGAGCCCCTGCATCCGGCCTATGCCGCCGAACGCGCCTGCGTGAACACGACCAAGCAGGCGCTCGACATCTGCGACCGGCTCGATCCTGATCGTAGCGGCATGCTCGGCGTCGCGCTCGACGTCTATCACATCTGGTGGGATCCGGAGCTGATGGGCCAGATCGCGCGTGCCGGCCAAGATCGCCTGCTCGCCTTCCATGTCTGCGACTGGCTGGTGCCGACCAGGGACATCCTCAACGACCGCGGCATGATGGGCGACGGCGTCATCGACATCAAATCGGTGCGCAACGCGGTCGAAGCGCAGGGCTTCGCCGGCTATTCCGAGATCGAGATCTTCTCCAACGATTGGTGGGGCAAGCCGATGGACGAGGTGCTGCGCACCTGCATCTCGCGGCATAAGACGGTGGTGTAGCCATCGATGCCGAATTTGTGATCTTCCACAAGTGGCCCATTTCACATAAAATCACCTGAGGTTGTTGCAGTTTTGTCAGCTACGGCAGACAGGCTTTTTGCCTGTCCCGTTCTCTTGCATGTCCCTTTGCCTTTCGCGACGCTGGCGGTGAAGCGCGTCGCATGTCGTTTGGATGGCGCGAATGGATTTCAAGAATGACGTCTTCATCAGTTTTAGCCATATCGACAACGAGCGGATTAGCGACCGGTTCGACGGCTGGATCACCCGCTTTCACAAGGTGCTGGCGAGATTTCTGAGCAAGCACCTCGGCGCGGACGCGAAGATCTGGCGAGACACCAGGCTTGCCGACGGCCATGTGCTGCAAGACGAGATCATCACCCAGTTGCAGCAGTCGGCGGTAATGCTCTCGGTGATTTCGCCACGCTATCTCAAATCGGAATGGTGCACGCGGGAGATGCACGAATTCTGCGAGCATGCCCGGCGGAGCGGCGGGCTGGCGGTCGGCAGCACGCAGCGCCTGGTCCCAATCGTCAAGACACCGGTCGACGGCCCGCTTCCGCCCATCATGAAGGACGTTTGGGTCCGCGACTTCTTTACGTTGGAAGACGGTGTACCCATCGAATTCGACGAGGCTTACGGCGAAAAGTATGGCCAGGATTTCCTCAAGCAGGTGATTCAGCTTGCCTTCCGTCTCAAGGAGACGCTCAACGCCCTGCGCGGTAACGGCTTGCCCGTGTCGCAGAAGCCGGTCGTCTACCTCGCCGAATGCAGCCACGACCGCAAGCGTGACAGGGAGATGATCGGCGGGGAGTTGTTGAGGCTCGGATACACGGTCTTACCGGATCGTCGCCTGCCTCCCGACGAAGACGAATGCATCGCAGTCGTGGACGAGATGCTGTCACGTTGCGCGTTGTCGGTCCACCTGGTCGGCGCCGGTTATGGCGCCGTGCCGGACGGTCCCTCCGGCAAATCGGTCACGATCCACCAGAACGAGCGCGCCGTGGCGCGCGCCAGGAGTGGCGGGCTCAAGCGCCTGATCAGCCTGCCGGCAACGACCCACCCGGAGCAACCGGCCCAGCAGGCTTTCGTCAAGGCGCTCCGCGAGGATGCCGAGGTGCAATACGGAGCCGATCTCATTGCTGGCGACGTCGAAGAATTGAAGGCGTCGATTCGCGCCACGCTGGAAGCGATCGAACGGCCCGCACCGGTGCGCGTCAGCCAGGTGGAGGCGGAGGTGGCGGAGCAGGACAACGGGCTGATCTATCTCATCTGCGACCAGAAGGATCGTGAGCGCAAGATCGCGAATCCGTTGCGAAAGGTGTGCCGGCAGCTCGGCTTCAGGGTCGAGACGCCCGTATTCGAGGGCGATGCGGCGAGCGTCCGCAAGGCGCATAGGGATCTACTTGGAGCATGCGACGCGATCATCCTGTTCTACGGCGCCGGCGATCCCGCGTGGAAGCGCGCGATGGAGAGCGAACTCAGGAAGGTCGGCGGCTATCGGCGCGGCAAGGCGCTGCCGGCGCGATACACCTGCGTGGCCGGGGAAAGCACGCCGGACAAGCAGGAGATCGTCGAGACGGAAGACGACGGACTGATTGTCGCTCTGGAAGGCGTGACGGATGCGGCGTTGGCGAACTCGGTGAAGAACGCCTTCAAAAACCGTGGCGTGCCCCTATGAGGGATCTGTCATGAGAGAGCTGGCTCAAGACGCGCTGGAAAATCCATTCCCAGGGTTGCGGTCTTTCCAGGAGGAAGAGGAGCATTTGTTCTTCGGGCGCGAGAATCAGGTCGACACCATGGTCGACAAGCTGGCCGCAACCCATTTCCTCACTGTGGTCGGCACGTCCGGCAGCGGCAAATCCTCCCTCGTCAATTGTGGATTGCGGCCGGCGCTGCGCCGGGGTCTCATGGCTGGCGCCGGAACGTCATGGCGCATGGCGCAGTTCCGGCCGGGCAATGAACCAATCCGCGCAATGGCGCGTGCGCTCGCCGAGAACGATGCGTTGTCTTCCGATGATGACGACGACGACGTTCTCCCGCTTCCACAGCTCGTCGAGACCACCTTGCGCATGAGCAAGCTTGGGCTGATCGATGTCTTCGAGCAGGCGGGGCTCGGCGCGGACGTCAATCTTCTGCTCGTGGTCGACCAGTTCGAGGAGCTGTTCCGCTATCGGCAACTCGTCATCGCGAGCCCGGACGAAGGACGCGCCGCGGAAGAGGTGACGGCCTTCGTGAACCTGCTGCTGGAAGTCAGGGAGCGTGCACCGGCGCGGATTTTCGTCGTTCTGACCATGCGTTCCGATTTCCTCGGGGATTGCACCCAATTTCCCGGGCTCGCCGAGGCGATCAATGCCGGACAATATCTGGTCCCGCGTCTGACGCGGGACGAGCGCCGCGACGCGATCGAGGGACCGGTCCAGGTGCGTGGTGCCCAGCTCTCGCCCGTGCTGCTGACGCAACTCGTCAACGACGTCGGCGATAATCCGGACCAGTTGTCGATTCTCCAGCATGCGCTGAACCGCACCTGGGCCTATTGGCGAAAGCAGGGCGGCCAGGGTCCGCTGGAACTCGAACACTACGCGGCGATCGGTACGATGGCCAAGGCGCTCAACCAGCACGCCGACGAGGCGTTGCGCGATCTGGCGAACGACCGGCAGAGGCAGATCTGCGAGAAGATGTTCAAGGCGCTCACGGACAAGGCGAGCGATCCGCGTGGCGTCCGTCGTCCGACCACGGCCGCAACTCTGTGCGCCCTGACTGATGGGAGCATGGACGAGATCACCAGCGTGGTGGACGTGTTCCGCGAGAAAAGCCGGTCCTTCCTGATGCCGTCGATCAAGGAAAAGCTGCGCGCCGATTCGGTTGTCGACATCTCCCATGAAAGCCTGATGCGGGTGTGGGAACAATTGAATAGCTGGGCGAGCGAGGAGGCGCAGTCGGTTCGCGTGTATCGACGGCTCGCCGAAGCGGCGCAGGAGTACGGTCGAGGGGAGACAAGCCTCTACACCGATCCTCAGCTTCAGGTCGCGCTCGATTGGCGCAAGCAGAACAGACCCAATGCGACGTGGGCCGAACGCTATCATCCCGGCTTCGTCGGGGCGATGGCTTTTCTGGATAAGAGCAGGGCCAAAGCGGCCGAACAGAAACGGCGTCAGCAACGTGCGCTCCGGATCACGCAGGCGACAGCCCTTGGCATGTCCTTGCTTGCTGCCGCTGCCGGCTATTTTGGCTGGATGGCTCGTCAGGCGTCGGTCGATGCGGACGCGAGTCGCGAAATCTCCCGGCGCACGCTTGTGCAATCGGAGCGCTCGAAATCAAGTCGGCTTGCCTTGTTGGCGGCGCAAGATCCAACCAATCAGTCCAGGAAGATTCTGTTGGCGTTGGAAAGTCTGCCGGACCAGAAGAGCTCGGACGCGGACGTGGCGGGACGGCCGCGAATTCAGAAAATGCAGCAACTGCTTGCCAGCTCGATCAGAAGTCTGCGCGAAGTCCTGATCTTCGATGGTCATAGCGAGGCCGTCAACAGCGTGGTCGTCGTGGCGGACGGCAAGCGCATCATCACCGGCTCTGACGACCGCACCGTGCGACTCTGGGAATCCGGCACAGGCGACGAGCTTGCGCGTGTCGAGGTTGAAGATGCAGTCCTGAGCGTTGCGGCTTCGTCCGATGGACAGCGTATCGTGGCAAGGCTTGCAAATGGAGCAGTGAGAGTCTGGCCCGCCAGTCTGCAGGGAACGTCGTACACGCTCGATGGTCACGGCAGTCGCGTCTTTTCTGTCGCGCTGGCACAAGATGGCACCCGCATTGTGTCCGGGTCAGACGACGGCATCGCGCGCGTCTACGATGTCGATAGTGGCAAGCAGCTGCTCGAACTGGAGAAGCAAACCAACGCGATTCTCGGCGTGGCCGTGGCGCCCGGCGGCGGGAAACTTGTCACGGGTCAGGCTGATAGGACGGCCAGGGTTTGGGATGCAAGGACGGGCAGCGAATTGGTCAAGCTTCAGGGGCACTTGCGCTCGGTTTCAGGGGTGGCCGTGTCACCGGATGAGACCCGGATCATAACGTGGTCTGCGGACCGTACGGTTCGATTGTGGGACAGCGAGTCAGGCGAGGAGTTGCAACGTATCGAGCTCGGCGCCACCCCGCTCAGCGTTGCGTGGGCACCGAACGTAAATCGAACGAACGCGATCGTGGTTGGAACAGATAATGATTCCGTGAGCGTATGGGCCGTGGCTCCACGCAAGGAGGCGGCCCCCATTCTCGTGACGAAGAGTCCCGAGTTCATTCGATTGAGAGGTCACAATGGTGATGTCCGAAGCCTGGCCATCACGCCTGACGGTCGTGCGATCGTTACGGTATCAGCAGACAACACGGCGAGAATTTGGAAGGTCGTGGGGCCGTACGCGGAGGTTGACACGCCGGACGATACAGCGGCCTCGCAGGTACTTGTCGAGGTCGGGAGGCGGGTCGTGCCGCGTTGTCTCACGCTCCAAGAACGCATCGACTTGGAGTTGACGCCCAGGCCTCCGACTTGGTGTATCAAGCAAGGGAAGTATCCCTACAACACAGAGTTCTGGCGCGATTGGGAGGCCGGAAAGCAGCGTTTGGATTCGAAGCTTTCGGAGAGATTTGGCAATTTCTCTGACGATGTCCTGAAGAAGGGCGGCGACGCTCGAATTGCATTGGATGCCGCCCAGCTCGGCATTGATTTTGACCCCTCGAAACTTTGGATAAGGGTCAATCGCGCGCACGCGTTCATGTTCCTGGGCCAGACGGACCTTGCTCGTAAGGAATATCTGCAACATTGCGCAGAAAAATTGGAGGTTGAGGGAGACGTTACCTGGCGAGACGGAGTCTTGCAGGATTTCCAGAAATTGCGTGCCAACGGCCGTTCTGACCCGCTGATGGACGAGATTGAACAAAGTTTTGGTTCTGGCGGTTGTCCGCCGGCGCCCTATAAGCTGTGGCGGTGGTGACGGGCAGCGCCATAGCCGGGATGATGCACCTCACAAAGCGCTGGCGGGCTCATTCAGAATCCGGTTCGCAATGCTCGCGAGATAGGGCCTTCAGCCGATGTCGCCCGGCGGCGGTCACTGGCCTGCGACCTGTTGCAGCGTGTTGAAGCGCGCCTTCTGCTCGCTGCTCAGCGTGGCATAGAACTCGTCCAGGGCGGGTTCGACCAGCTTGGCGGCCGTCAGCATGGCCTCGAGCCGGTGCTGCATCGCTTCCAGCCGCCCGACCGGCGTCAGAGGCACATCATTCGGACAGGCCGCCTGCAGGCCCTCAACGCCCTTCTCCGTTGCTTCGCTGAGGCGGTCGAGTGCCTCCTTCTGCCTGCCGGCGGGGTGGAGCACAGCCTCGATCCTCTGGATCGGCAACTGCGTCAGGCTGGACTTGGGATCGCCGCAGCCCTCGCTACCCGCCTCCTGCTGCTGCGGCGAGCGCTCGCCGACTTTGGGGCCGAGCGCGTTGAAGCGGGCCTGCTGTTCGTCACTGAGCGAGTTGTAGAAATTCTCCAGTGCCGGTCGCACGATCTTGACGGCCTCCAGCGTCGCGCTGATGCGGTTCATCATGGCGCGCAGGCGGCCAGGCGGAGTCAGTGCATAGGTCTCCGCGCAGGAGTCCTTGAACACGGCGGCAGCGTTGACCGCCGCATTCTTCAACTCATCGAGCAGTGCGCGTTGCTCCGGCGCCGGCTGTACGGCTCGCGCGATATCGGCAAGCGGCCAGGCGGTGACGCCTTGGTCCGGTGTACCGCACAATTGCTGTAGCGTTTGCGGGCTGACGCCGGCGCGCGAACGCGCGCGGTAACTGCCGCCGGCTTGCGGATAGTCGGAGGGGTTGATGCTGGCATAGGCGGAGTAGGGGCCGTCACCACCCCAGAACACGGTGTCGACGAAGTCGTCATAGGCGTACGCCCAATAGCCGGGCTCGTAAGCATAGGACCAGAACGTGTAGTCAAAAATGTCGGAATAGGCGTAAGGCCAGAACACCGGCCCAAGCCACGCCACGAACACCGCGGGATGGCGGTGACGCCACGCCTGCCGCGGAGCCCAGCCGCTCTGGCGCGTGGTGAGTGCAGCCTGGGCTTGCGCAGGAGCCTGCTCGCGGAAGCGCTCTGCAAACCGCCCGCGCTGGGCAGCCTGCGCAGCGGCCGCAATCGCCGGCGCCCGCCCGGCCGGAGCTTGTAGTCCAAGCCGCTGTTGACGCGCCACATCGCTTTGTTGCGCGCGCTGTTCGCGCTCAAGCAAGCGGTTCTGCGTCTGGAGCGTCCGTTGCTGCGCGCGCAACGCCCGCGCGCCTTCCGGTTTCTGCGCCTGGAGTTGCTGCACGCGCTGCTGCAGGCGTTCGATGCGGGTCTGGCGCTCCGTGGTCTGACGCGACAGCATCTCGCGCTGCCGCTGCTCGACGTGCTGCGAGCGCTGTTGGACGCGTTGCTCGCGCTCAAGAAGGCGGCTCTGCGACTGCAGCAACCGTTGCTGCTGGTGTTGCGCCCTTGCGCCTTCCGGCTTCTGCGATTGCAATTGCTGCACGCGTCGCTGCAAGCGGTCGATGCGGTCTTGGCGTTCCGCGGATTGGCGCGAAAGCATCTCGCGCGGCGGTCCCGATCGCTCGCTCACGGCCGGTGGTGCACTCGGGCGAGAAGGGGAAGCGATATGCGGTGTCGGCCGCGGTGCCATGGCCGGACGTTCCGGCGCCCGATGGAATTCGCGCCTTGGCGCCGCCACCTGCGGGGCGGCTCGCGGGGCGCTGAAATGTGGGGACGGACGGGGCGGCGGTGAGGCGATGTGGGGCGCCGGACGTGGAGCCATGGCCGGCCGCTGCGGCATGGAAGGTGGATGGAAGGCCGGGGCGGCGGGACGTGCCATGGCAGGAGGCGCCGCCGGACGGGCCATGGCAGGAGGCGCTGCCGGACGGGCCATGGCTGGCGGCGCTGCCGGGCGGGCCATAGCCGGTGGTGCTGCTGGCCGCGCTGCCGGGGCTGCGGCTGGCCCTGGTGGTCCGCCCCTTCCATGTCCCTGGCCGGGCCCTTGGGCGAACGCGCCGACGCTGACCGCCAGCATCGAGACACCAACGAAAACAGTCGTAAGGCAAACGCCACGCGGAAGCATGATCACAGCTCCCAGCTCGTAATCGCCCACGAATGTCAACGCACAGCCGGCGGAATCGTTCGTTGTTGGCCGCGGCCGGCGTGCGATCTTCCGACGCAGGGCTGCCTCAAGAGAAGTTCTGCGTCAGGGTGGTGGTGAGCTGCTCCAGCGCCCAGTCGACCTGGTCGCTGGTGATCACCAGCGGCGGGGCGATGCGGATCGTATGCTCATGGGTATCCTTGGCGAGGATGCCCTTGGCCTGGAGCGCCTCGCAGTAACGGCGAGCGCGGCCGGCCTCGGGATCCAGCTCGACCGCCAGCATCAAGCCGCGTCCGCGCACCTCGCGGATCGTATTGGAACGGATGTCATTCAAGCCTTCCAGAAAGCGGGCGCCTTGCCTCGCCGCGTTCTCGATCATGCCTTCCTCGACCAGCACGCGGATCGCCGCGCGCGCCACCGCGCAGGCAAGCGGGTTGCCGCCAAAGGTCGAACCATGCTGCCCGGGTCTCAATGTCCCGAGCACGTCGTTGTTCGAGAGCACGGCCGACACCGGATAAAAGCCGCCGGACAGGGCCTTGCCGAGCAGCGTCACGTCCGCCTCGATGCCTTCATGCTGTTCAGCGAGCAGCTTGCCGGTGCGGCCGAGCCCGGTCTGGATCTCGTCGAGCACCAGCATCACGTTGTTGGCGGTGCAGAGCTTTCGCACCTCAGTGAAATAGCCGGCCGGAGGAATGATGACACCGGCTTCGCCCTGGATCGGCTCGACCAGAAAGGCGACGGTGTTTGGCGTGATTGCGTCTTCCAGCGCCGCGGCGTCGCCGAACGGGATGATCCTGAAGCCCGGCGCGAACGGCCCGAAGTGCGCGCGCGTCTCGGGGTCGGTCGAAAAGCCGACGATGCCCAGCGTGCGTCCGTGGAAATTGTTGGCGCAGACGATGATCTCAGCCTGGCCGTCCGGCACGCCCTTCACCTCATAGCCCCATTTGCGCACCGACTTGATCGCGCTTTCGACCGCCTCGGCGCCGCTGTTCATCGGCAGCACCTTATGGGAACCGGTGAGCGCCGCGATCTCCTCGTAGAACAAGGCGAGCTGATCGTTGTGGAAGGCGCGCGAGGTGAGCGTCAGCCTTTGTGCCTGTTCGACCATCGCCGCCAGGATCTTGGGATGGCAGTGGCCCTGGCTGACCGCCGAATAGGCCGAGAGGCAATCGAGATAACGGTTACCATCGGTATCCCAGACCCAGACACCTTCGCCGCGGGACAGGACGACCCCGATCGGCTCGTAATTATGGGCGCCAAAGCGCGCTTCTGTTGCGACGAAATCAATGACGGATGAACTCATCTGTCGTCGCTCCATGGCTGCGCGCACCGGGCTCTCAACTTGATTTGGGTATCGGTCTGCCGCCTTGGAAGCCTTCACCCGCCCGATTGCGGGCCGAGGCCTGATTTGCCTGCAATGTCAGATGGTTCTGCGGAACCACACGGCATCGTGCGCCGGCCCGGTCTCTACTGTGCATGGGGTTGTTTTCGCAATTTTGTTTTGGAGGCCTCAACCGATCGCGCAAGGCACGCTCAAAAAGCCCCGAAACCGCACCCGTCCGCCCCGCACCGGCTTGCCGCTGACGGCATAGTTCGGGAAGCGCGCCAGGAAGCGCGAGATCGCGATCGCGCCCTCCAGCCGCGCCAGCGCCATGCCGGCGCATTGATGCGCGCCGGTAGCGAAGGCGAGATGCCGGTTCGGCGTGCGCGCGATGTCGAAGCGTTCGGGGTCGGGAAACTGCGCGGGATCGCGATTGGCAGCGCCAATGCACAGCGTCACCGACGTGCCGGCATCGAGCATGACGCCGCCGAGCTCGACGCGTTCGGTGGTCATGCGGTTGCCGAGCTGGTTGGAGCTCTCGTAGCGCAGCATCTCCTCGACGGCGGTCTTGATCATGTCGGGGTTTTCGATCAGGCGCTGCTTCTGGTCCGGATTCCTGTCCAGCGCGACGAGGCCGTTGCCGATCAGGTTGGTGGTGGTCTCATGCCCGGCATTGAGCAGGAAGATACAATTGTGCAGCAGCTCCTTCTCGGTTAACCGTTCGCCGTTCTCCTCGCCCTGGATCAGCCGCGTCAGCACGTCGCGCTCGGGATTGCCGGGCTTTTGGCGCCGCCGTGCGACCAGCGTTTCGAGGTAGGCGAGGAAGTCCCGCACCGCCTTGTTGCCGCGCGCGGCCGCTTCGGGCGACACCACGGGTTCGAGCGCGCCCAGGATCGCCAGAGACCAGTCTCGCAGCGGCCCGCGTTCCTCGTGGGGCACGTCGAGCAGATTGCCGATCACCTCGATGGGAATGGACGCGGCGAAATCCTCGATCAGCTCGCAAGCGCCCTTGGCGGCGATGGCGTCGAGCAGGCCGTCGACCAGCTTGATGATATCAGGCTCCATCCCTGCGATCGCACGCGGCGACAGCGCGCCCATGATCAGGCGGCGGACGCGGGTATGCGCGGGCGGATCGTTGAAGACGAGGCTCGTGGTGTGATGCTCGTAGAGCAGGGTGTCGCCGTATTTCGGCGCGAATTCGCGCTTCTTGTCCGAGCTGAACGATCTTGTGTTCTTGTAGGTGGTGACGAGGTCGTCGTAGCGGGTCAGGAACACCGTGCCGCTGCGCAGGCGCTTGACCGGCTCGTTCTCCCGCAGTGCACGATAGGTCGGGTAGGGGTTGTCGTAGAACTCCGGCGTCAGCTTCTCGAGGTCGAAGCTTGCGGCCAGCTCCTTCGCATCTGCGTTCATCCCGTTATACTCGCCGGTTAAAGCCGTTATGCCGTTTTTGTTGTTCTGGGCGACGCGTGCCTGCGTCTACAGTCTTTAGACACTGCTAGCCGACCGGACAGAAAAATGCACGCGCGCGCTGACGCTCCCGACACGGCCCCGAATTGGCCCGACGACATCTTTGCGACATTGCAGCGCTTCGACGTCCGGCAGGTGCCTTATGTGCCCGATGCCGGCCATTCGAAGCTGATCCAGCGGGTGCTGGATTGCTCCACCATGCGCGGCATTCCTCTCACGACCGAGGAGGAGGGCGTGGCGCTCCTCGCCGGCGCCTGGACCGGCGGGCAGCGCGGCGTGCTGCTGATGCAGTCGAGTGGCGTCGGCAACTGCATCAACATGCTGTCGCTGATACCGATCCTGCGCTTTCCGTTCCTCACCCTCGTGACCATGCGCGGCGAGTGGGGCGAGTTCAATCCGTGGCAGGTGCCGATGGGGTCGACCACGCAGGGCGTGTTCGAGCTCTCCGGCGTCAAGGTGCTGCGCGCCTCGACCGCAGCCGAGGTGCCGGCCGTGCTGGAGGCCGCTGCGGCGCAGGCCTACAACGCGCTCACCCCCACCGCTGTTCTGCTGTCGCAGCGTCTGATCGGCGCCAAGGTTTTCACCAAATGAGCAAGGCCAATCTCCTCGACCGCCGGCAGGTGGTCTCCACGCTGCTCGCGAACCGCAAGGACGTCGTTGCGATCGGCGGCCTTGGTGCCTCGACCAACGACATGTGCGCGGCCGGCGACCACGCCCGCAACTTCTATCTCTGGGGCGGCATGGGCGGCGCCGCGATGATCGGGCTTGGGCTGGCGTTGGCACAGCCGAAGCTGCCGGTATTGGTCATCACCGGCGACGGCGAAATGCTGATGGGCATGGGCAGCCTTGCCACCATCGGCCTGCAGAAACCGGCCAACCTCTCGATCGCGGTGCTCGACAATGAGGCCTATGGCGAGACAGGCGGCCAGACCAGCCACACCTCGGCCGCCGCCGATCTCGTCGGCGTCGCCAAGTCCTGCGGCATCGAGGACAGCCGGGCCGTGACGACCATGGCCGAGGTCGAAGCCTTTGCCAAAGCCGTCCACGATGTCTCGGCCGGGCCGCGCTTTGCCAATGTGAAGATCGACAGCGCCGGCCTGGAGCGCATTTTGCCAAGCCGGGATGGGACTTACATCCTCAACCGGATCCGCGGAGAACTCGGCTTCCAGCCGATCTAGGGCGGGCCTGTCCATTCCCGCGGCGCCCACGTCCTGCACGCAGCCCGTGCGGGCTGGCCCAATTTCCACTGAATCTACAACGTACTTAGGTTGCGATGCAACATAGTGCTTGACTTCTGCGTGGGTGAGTGCTTACTCACCCAGCATGAGCTCATTGCGTATGACGAGCGACCTGAGGCGTCAATTGATCCTCGGCGCCGCAAAGCGCTGCTTTGCCCGACATGGCTATACCGGCACCACGACGAAGAGCGTGGCGGCCGCCGCTGCCATTTCCGAGGCGCTGCTGTTCAAGCATTTCCCATCCAAGGCGGCGCTCTACGCCGAAATTCTCAGCGACGAATGCGAGGCCGATCCGGCCTTCATGGAGCTGCTCGAGCGCGAGCCGTCGACCGCCACGCTGGTCGAGCTGATCCGCGGCATGGTCCAGCATTTCATGCACATCGCTGACGGTCCCGATCAGGAAGAGGCGCAGCGCCTGCGGCTGATGGCCACCAGCCATTTGGATGATGGCGAATTCGCCCGTTTGCTGTATGCCAAGATCGAGACGCTGATCGGGGCGGTCTTCGTCGCCTCGCTCGAACGTGCCGTTGCCGGCGGTGACGCGCGGCCATGCAGCGGCGAACCGCTCAACCTATTCTGGTTTGCACATCACACGGTGATGACCGCAGCGCTGACCAGGCTGCCGGCCACGCCTTGCCTCGTCTACGGCAAGGCTGAAGACCTCGAGCGGCAGCTCTGTGAGTTTCTCCTCAGGGGTATCGGACTTAACGACGCCGCAATTGCTTCGCATCTGGGCCACAATCAGGCCGCGGATGCCGGCAGGACGGCGATTGCAGAGAGTGCATGACATGAACATCGTAACCGAACACAAGATTTCGGGCGAACCGATCGACAACAAGGCTCCCAAGCGTCCGGTCCGGCCGGTGCTCTGGTTCGTCATCGTCGGCACGCTGCTGGCCGTGCTCGTCGGTGGCCTCGTCTGGTTCAATTATTTCCGCGGCCAGATGATCAAGCAGTTCTTTGCCAACAACAAGCCGCCGCCGACCGCGGTCAGCGCGGCGGAGGCGAAGTCCGAGGTGGTGCCGAACCTGCTCACCGCAGTCGGCGGCCTCGTCGCCGTGCATCAGGTCGACGTCAGCGCCGACGTCAACGGCCGCGTCACCGAGATCAAGTTCGAGCCGGGCACGCGTGTCGAGGCCGGCACGCCGCTGGTGCAGCTGTTCGACGCGCCGGAGCAGGGCGACCTTGCCAACTACAAGGCCCAGGCGACCGTGGCGCAATTGTCGCTCGATCGCGCCAAGCAGCTCGCCGCGCGCCAGTTCGGTCCGCAGGCGACCGTCGATACCGCGCAGGCCGCCTATGACCAGGCGCAGGCCGGCATCGCCAAGACCGAGGCGCTGATCTCGCAGAAGCTGGTGCGCGCACCGTTCGCCGGCGATCTCGGCGTCCGCAAGGTCGAAGTCGGCCAGTATCTGACGGCAGGTACGGCAATCGTGTCGCTGACCGATCTGTCGGAGCTGTGGGCCAACTTCACCGTGACCGAGAAGGATTCCGGCAGCCTCAAGGTCGGCCAGACCGTCCGGCTCAAGGTCGATGCCTATCCGGGCCGCACCTTCGAGGGCAAGATCACCACGATCGAGCCGCAGATCGCGAGCGACACCCGGAATATCCGCGTGCAGGCGACGGTCGCCAATCCCGACAAGATCCTGAAGCCCGGCATGTTCGTGACCACCACGGTGGTGCTGCCGAACAAGCCGGCCGTGATCACCGTTCCAGAGACGGCAGTCGACTACACGCTGTACGGCGACTCGGTGTTCGTGATCACCGACAAGAAGGAAGAGGACGGCAAGACCAGTCTCTCCGCGGTGCGCACCTTCGTGCAGACCGGCAACCGGGTCGAAGGTCGCGTCGAAATCATCAAGGGTCTGAAGGCGGGCGACAAGGTCGTCGCCGTCGGCCAGCTCAAGCTGCAATCGGGCGCGGCGGTGTCGATTTCTGCCGACCCGGTTCCGCAGATCCCGGCGCAGCCGCCGCGCTACTGATCCCATGACATTCGAGTGATCCGGCCTGGCCGGATCGCCTCTCTTGAGACAAAGAAATCGAGATCGCCGCGATGGCCCTTACCGATATTTTCATCAAGCGACCGGTCCTGTCGGTCGTCGTCAGCCTGCTGATCCTACTGATCGGCCTGCGCGCGGCGACGGTGCTGCCGATCCGGCAATATCCCAAACTGTCGAACACGGTCATCAACATCACGACCGTCTATCCGGGCGCGTCCGCGGACCTGATCCAGGGCTTCATCACGACGCCGATCGAGCAGGCGGTCGCGTCCGCCGAAGGCGTCGACTACATCACCTCGTCCTCGGTGCTCGGTACCTCGACGATCCAGGTCTACATCAAGCTGAACTTCGATCCGAACCAGGCGCTCACCGAGGTGCTGGCGAAGACGAATTCGGTCAAATACCTGATCCCGAAGGAGTCCAACGACCCGATCGTCACCAAGACCACGGGCCAGACCACGGCCGTGATGTATCTCGGCTTCTCGTCCGAGGAGCTCTCGGGTTCGGCGATCTCGGATTATCTGACGCGTGTGGTGCAGCCGGTGCTGTCGACCGTCGATGGCGTGGCTTCCGCCGACATTTTGGGCGGGCAGACCTTCGCGATGAGGCTTTGGCTCGATCCGGAGAAGATGGCCGGCCGCAACGTATCGCCGGGCGACGTCGCTGCGGCGATCACCGCCAACAACTTCCAGTCGGCGGCGGGCCAGACCAAGGGCTATCTGATCGTCTCGAACGTCTCGACGAACACCGGCCTGACCGACGTCAACCAGTTCAAGAAGATGATCGTCAAGGCCAAGGACGGCGGCTTCGTGCGGATGGAGGACATCGCCACCGTCGAACTTGCCGCCCAAAGCACGGATGCGAGCGTCGCCTTCAACGGTGAGCACGCGATCTTCATCGGCGTGCAGGCGACGCCACAGGGCAACCCGCTGACGCTGGTCAAGGGCGTGCGCGCACTGTTCCCCGAACTCGAGCGCAATCTGCCGCCGTCGATGAAGATGAAGGTCGCCTACGACTCGACCAAGTTCATCCAGTCCTCGATCGACGAGGTGGAGAAGACGCTGGGCGAAGCCGTGATCATCGTGATCGTGGTCATCTTCCTGTTCCTGGCTTCGCTCCGCTCGGTCATCATCCCGGTCGTCACCATCCCGCTGTCGATGATCGGCGTCTGCACGCTGATGCTGGCACTGGGATTCAGCTTCAATCTTTTGACACTGCTCGCGATGGTGCTGGCGATCGGTCTCGTGGTCGACGACGCCATCGTCGTGGTGGAGAACATCCATCGCCATCTGGAGGAGGGCAAGTCGCCGGTCCAGGCGTCGCTGCAAGGCGCGCGTGAAATCGTAGGTCCCGTCATCTCGATGACCATCACGCTCGCCGCGGTGTACGCGCCGATCGGCTTCCTTGGCGGCCTCACCGGATCGCTGTTCCGCGAATTCGCCTTCACGCTCGCCGGTTCGGTGATCGTGTCGGGCGTGATCGCGCTGACACTGTCGCCGATGATGTGCTCGGTGCTGCTGAAGAACACCGAAGAGGGCCGGTTCGCCAAGCTCGTCAACAGGGTGTTCGGCGCACTGACGCGCTGGTATGGCCGGAGGCTCGACCGCTCGCTCGATTACAAGGCCATCACGGGCCTGTTCGCGGTGACCATCCTCGGGCTCGTCGGCTTCCTCTACATGCACACGTCGAAGGAGCTGGCACCTGAGGAAGACCAGGGCATCGTGTTCGCGGTGACCAAGGCGCCGAAATACGCCAACATCGATTATGTCGATTTCTATGGCGAGAAACTCGACGAGAAATTCCAGCAGTTCCCCGAGACCGATCTGCGCTTCGTGCTGAACGGCATCAACGGCCCGCAGGGCGGCATCGCCGGCATGCTGCTCAAGCCCTGGGACGAGCGCAAGCGCTCGTCGATCCAGCTGAAGCCGCTGGTGCAGGCCGAACTCTCCAAGATCGAGGGCGTGCAGGCCTTCGCCTTCAACCTGCCGCCGCTGCCGGGCGGGCCGGGCGGCCTGCCGGTGCAGATGGTGATCAACTCCACCGCCGGCTTCCAGACGGTCTATGAGCAGATGGAGAAGCTGAAGGACGCCGCGCGCAAGAGCGGCATGTTCATCGTTTCCGACAGCGATCTCAACTACAACCAGCCCAACGTGAAGGTGACGATCGACCGCAGCAAGGCGCAGGACCTTGGCGTCAACATGCAGAACCTCGGCGCAACGCTCGCGGTGCTGCTTGGCGGCAATTACATCAACCGCTTCAATCTGGAGGGCCGGTCCTACCAGGTGATTCCGCAGGTGCCGCGCGGCAAGCGGCTCTCGCCGGAATCGCTCGGCGGCTTCTACGTGACGACCAACACCGGCCAGCAGCTTCCGCTGTCGACGGTGGTATCGATCCAGACCAAGACCGACCCGAACTCGCTGACGCACTACAATCAGCTCAATTCGGCGACGTTCTCGGCCGTGCCGATGCCCGGCGTGACCGTCGGCGCGGCGGTCGACTTCCTCGAAAGCGAGGCCAAGAAATTGCCGCAAGGCTTCAGCCACGACTATCTGGCTGACAGCCGTCAGTACGTACAGGAAGGCAACCAGCTCGCGATCACCTTCGGCTTCGCGCTGATCATCATCTTCCTGGTGCTGGCAGCGCAGTTCGAGAGCTTGCGCGATCCGCTGGTGATCATGATCTCGGTGCCGATGGCGATCGTCGGCGCGCTGATCCCGCTGTTCTTTGGCGCTGCGACCATGAACATCTACACCCAGGTCGGTCTGCTCACATTGGTCGGCCTGATCACCAAGCACGGCATCCTGATGGTGGAGTTCGCCAATGAGCTCCAGGTCAATGAGCGGCTCGACCGCCGCTCGGCCATCGAAATGTCGGCTCGCATCCGTCTGCGGCCGATCCTGATGACGACGGCTGCGATGGTGACCGGTCTGATCCCGCTCCTGACTGCGACCGGTGCGGGCGCGGCCAGCCGCTTCTCGATCGGTCTGGTCGTCGTCGCCGGCATGTCGATCGGCACCCTGTTCACGCTGTTCGTGCTGCCGGCGGTCTATGTGGTGCTGGCGACCGACCACCGCGCGGCCGCCGATTCCGAGCGGAACAAGCAGGTCAACGAGCTCGATCTCGGCGCCAAGGCGCTGCGGCCGACCTGAAGCCCCACGCAAGCGAACCACGAGGGCGGCAGCGGCCAAACCGTTGCCGCCCTTTTTCGTTCTGCCACCCCATCGGCAATTCGGCGCCACGGCCGTGGGCGGGGCCTTCCCGCGCTTGCGAGAGACAAGGCCCCGTCTTCTTGCTAGGTTCCGCGGGATGAGCCTTTCCCTCCATCCCGACACCCCGCAAGCCAGGACGCTGCCGAGTGCGGTGCCGGATGGCGCTGCCTCTGGCGCCGCGGCGGGACGGGGGATCAGGACCCGGCTGTTCACCAAATATGTTGCGCTGTTCGTGGCCGTCGTCGCCATCGCGCTGCTGGCCAACGGCCTGTTCGAGGTCTTCTTCTATTATCGCGAGCACAAGGCTTCGCTGATCCGGGTCCAGCATGAGCAGGCCGAGGCGGCTGCGGCCAAGATCGGTCAATTCGTCAAGGAGATCGAGAGCCAGCTCGGTTGGACCACGCAATTGCCGTGGTCGGCAGGCTCGATCGAGCAGCGCCGGTTCGACGCGCTGCGGCTGTTGCGCCAAGTACCGGGGATCACCGAGCTCGCCCAGGTCGATTCGACCGGCAAGGAACGGTTGCGCGTCTCGCGGCTGGCGATGGACGCAATCGAGAGCGGGATCGACCTGTCCAGTGATCCGAAGTTCACCGAGGCCGTTGCGCACAAGGTCTATTACGGGCCGGTCTATTTCCGCCGGGAGTCCGAGCCCTACATGACGCTGGCACTGGCCGGCGCACGCAAGGACGCAGGGGTCAGCATCGCCGAGGTCAATCTCAAGCTGATCTGGGACGTCGTTTCCCAGATCAAGGTCGGCGAGCATGGCCACGCCTACGTGGTCGGGCCGGAGGGGCGCCTGATCGCGCATCCCGACATCAGTCTGGTCCTGCGCAACACCGACATGTCGGGCCTCGCCCAAGTGCGCGCCGCGCAGGCTGGCGGCGGCACGATGGCCGATGCGCTCGAGGAAGCGCACAACATCCAGGGCCAAAAGGTCTTGACGGCATCGGCTCCAATCGAGCCGCTGCACTGGACCATGTTCGTCGAGTTGCCGGTCGAGGAGGCCTATGCATCGCTCTACGCCTCGCTGCAGCGGCTCGCGATCGTGCTGCTCGCGGCGTCGATCTTCGCGGTTCTTGCGGGGATATTCCTTGCGCGCCGCATGGTCGGGCCGATTCAAGCGCTGCGCAGTGGCGCCGAGAGGATGGGCGGCGGCGATTTCTCGCAGCGTATTTCGATCCGGACCGGCGATGAGCTCGAAGGGCTTGCCGACCAGTTCAACGACATGGGCACGCGCTTGCAGGAATCCTATGCCGACCTGGAAAACAAGGTCGAGCGTCGAACCGCGGAATTGAGCGAGTCCTTGCAGCAGCAAACTGCGACGGCCGATGTGCTGAAAGTCATCAGCCGTTCGGCGTTCGACCTGCAAACCGTGCTGAACACGCTTGTTGGCTCGGCAGCCCGCTTGTGCGACGCGGATGAGGGGACGATTTTCCGGCCCAGGGACGGTGTTTTCTATTTGGCGGCAAGCTGTGGGCTCGACGCGGAGCAGGAAAACAAGCTTCGGACATTCGCGTCTGTACCTGAACGGGGAAGCGTGGTCGGCCGTACGCTGCTCGATGCCAAGACGGTTCATGTCCCGGATGTGCAGGCCGACCCGGAATTTGCGCCCTCGTCCGCTCGAAGGCGCTCCAACGTACGCACTATGCTGGGCGTGCCCCTGCTGCGAGAGGGAGCGCCGATCGGGGTGTTCGTCCTGACGCGACACGAGGTGCGGCCGTTCAGTGCAAAGCAAATCGAACTCGCCGCCACCTTTGCAGACCAGGCCCTTATCGCGATCGAGAATGTCCGGTTGTTCGAGGAGGTCCAGGAACGCACCAGGGAGCTGTCGCAGTCGCTTGACGATCTGCGCGCCGCCCAGGACCGTCTTGTCCAGACTGAAAAACTCGCTTCCCTCGGCCAGCTCACCGCCGGCATCGCCCACGAGATCAAGAACCCGCTCAACTTCGTCAATAATTTCTCCGCGGTCTCGACCGAGCTGATCGACGAGCTCAATGAGGTGCTCGAGGCGGCAAGCCTCGACGGTAAGACCAAGGAAGAGGTCGACGAGCTCACCCACATGCTCAAGGGCAACCTCGAGAAGGTGGTGCAGCACGGCAAGCGTGCCGATTCCATCGTCAGGAATATGCTGCTGCATTCGCGCGAGGGCTCAGGCGAGCATCGCGCCGTCGACATCAATGCGGTCGTGGAGGAGAGCCTCAACCTCGCCTATCACGGCGCGCGCGCCGAACGGCCGTCCTTCAACGTCACGCTCCGGCGTGAGTTGGATCCCGCAGCCGGCACGGTCGACATCTATCCGCAGGAGATCACGCGCGTTCTCCTCAACCTGATTTCCAACGGCTTTTACGCCGCGGCCAAGCGCAAGGAGAGCGGCGGAGACGTCTTCGAGCCAGCCTTGAGCGCGACCACGAAAAACCTCGGCGACAGGGTCGAAATCCGGATCCGCGACAACGGCACCGGCATTCCACCCGAGGTGATGCAGAAGATGTTCAACCCCTTCTTCACCACCAAGCCTGCCGGCGAGGGCACCGGCCTAGGCCTGTCGATGAGCCATGATATCGTCGTGAAACAGCACGGCGGCACCATCGACGTGAACACCGAGCCCGGTGTATTTACCGAATTCATCATCACCCTGCCGCGCACGATGGCGGCAGGCGGCACTTCCGGAGGCAAGTCTTGAACGTTTACATCCTGGTCGTCGACGACGAGCCTGACGTCGAGGCGCTGTTTCGGCAGCAGTTCCGGCGCGAGCTGCGCGCCGGCCGCTTCCAGATGGAGTTCGCCTCCTCTGCGCCCGATGCACTCAAGCGCGCCGCCGAGGTTCGCGACCCCTCGTTGATCCTGATCCTGTCCGACATCAACATGCCCGGCATGAGCGGGCTCGACATGCTGCCAAAGGTGCGTGCCGCGCATCCCGACGTTCCCGTCATCATGATCACGGCCTATGGCGACGCCGAGACGCGGCGCAAGGCGATCGAGCGCGGCGCCGTTGGGCTCCTCACCAAGCCGATTGACTTTGCGCTGCTGCGGCAGGAGATCGATACGAGGCTCGAGCAAGCCGCATGACTGCGACCATTCTCTTCGTCGACGATGAGCCGGATCTCGAGGCATTGATCCTGCAAAAATTCCGCAGGCAGATTCGCGACGGACAGATCGTCATCATGTTCGCCCGCGACGGCCTCGATGCACTGGCCTCGCTCGAGCAGAATCCGCATGTCGACATGGTGGTCTCCGATATCAACATGCCCAGGATGGACGGCCTGTCGCTGCTCGCGAAGCTCCAGGAAGCCGAGGACAAGAAGTCGACCATCATTGTCTCCGCCTATGGCGACATGAGCAACATCCGAACCGCCATGAATCGCGGCGCGTTCGACTTCCTGACCAAGCCGATCGACTTCGCCGATCTGGAAGCCACGATCGAGAAGACCATCCGCCATGTGGAGATGCTGCGCGATGTGCGGCGGCGCCAGATGGAAGCCGAGCGCGCCCATGCGGCGCTATCGCGTCATTTCTCGCCCGAGCTTGCCAAGCGTCTGGCGGCCAGCGGCGACGGCGAGGGGATCGAAGTGCAGTGGCGCGATGTCGCCACCATCTTCACCGATATTACCGGCTTCACTTCGCTGGTGGAAAGCGCGCCGCCCGAGACATTGGGCAAGCTGCTCAATGAGTATGTCGGCGGCATGACCGAGATCGTCTTTGAACATGAGGGCACAGTCGCAAAGATCATTGGCGATGCAATCCAGGTGCTCTTCAATGCGCCCGGCGATCAGCCGGATTATGCCACGCGTGCGGTCGCCTGCGCGCATGAGCTCGATGCCTGGTCACAGGACTTTCGCGCGCGCCAGAGCGCCATGGGCGTCACCTTCGGCACCACCCGCATCGGCATTCACGCCGGCCCGGCGCTGGTCGGCAATTTCGGCGGCAACCGCTTCTTCGACTACACCGCGTATGGGGATTCCATCAACATCGCGGCGCGGCTGGAGGCCGCCAATAAGCATCTGGGCACCCGCATTTGCGTCAGCGGCAGCGTCGCCGAGACGGCTGAGAATTTTCAAGGCCGCCCCGTGGGCGAGCTGATGCTGCGCGGGCGCAGCGAGCCGTTGCGCGCGTTCGAGCCGCTGCCGCCGGCCAAATTCGAAGCCCCGGAAACGGCGCTGTATTCGGAGGCTTTCGCCAAGTTGGAGGCCGGTGATGCCGCGGCCATGCCGGCTTTTGCCGCGCTGGTCGGCATGCACGCCGACGATTCCCTGGCCGGCTTTCACCTGAAGCGCCTGCTCAACGGCGCCAAGGGCGTTCGCATGCAACTGGAATAGGGGTGCGTCATGCTTCGTGAGTTCTCTGCCGGCAATTACCGCTTCATTCCGTCCGTGTTTCAGTATTCAGCGGGTGCCGCTGCGGATGACGGCTACGAGATCGAGCGCGTCCGCTTCGACCGCCTGGTGCCGCTTGCGGAAGGGTTTGCACTGGCTGCAAAATTCATTCAGGAGGCAGGACGTCCGCTGACGGCGTTCTGTGCCTGCGAGCTGCGTTCACCCGCGGCCTTCAGCGAAGAGGGCTTTCGCGCGTTCAACCTGCACTATGTGAAGACGCTGTCCGAATGGGGTATCTTCGACGGCACCACCAATCCGGTGGCGCGCAGCAATGTCTGTCCCGAGATCGATCCGCCGTCCGAGCCGTCGTTCTACGCGTTCTCCTTCACGCGCCCGAGCCGCTCGACGGCGCCGAGCTTCGTGATCGCGGGTGGCGCCGAGGCGCGCGAGGGGAGCGGCACCTATGTCGAGCGCACCGTGCGCTACCGCGATCTCAGCCCGGAGGGGCTGCGGGAGAAGGTGCGCTTCACGACCACGTCGCAGATGGAGAACCGGATGACGGCCTTCGGCTTCGGCTGGAAGGATACGACCGGCGTGCAGGCCTATTCCGTGCACGACTTCCATCACGCGCTGGTCGACGAACTGGTGCGCCGCGGCGCGCTGCGCTCCGGCCTGACCTGGCATTTTGCCCGGCCGCCGGTAGTCGATCTCGAATACGAGATGGATTGTCGCCGCGTGATGCGGGAGGTGATGATTTGAACCGTCGACGGTCGAACTTCACCCCTCCCATAGGGAGAGGTGAACAAGCCTTACCGTCGGCTATTGTTGTTGGCTCACCGCTGCCGCGGATCCAGCGCGTCGCGCAGGCCGTCGCCGAGCAGGTTCAGCGACAGCACGACCAGGAAGATAGCAAGCCCCGGCCAGATCGCCATCCACGGCGCCTGCGTCAGGAAGCGTTGCGCGGCGTTGAGCATGCTGCCCCAGGACGGCGCCGGCGGTTGCTGGCCGAGGCCAAGGAACGACAGCGCAGCCTCGGCGATGATGGCGGCGGCAATCGAGAGCGTCGCCTGCACCAGCAGCGCGGGCAGGATGTTCGGAAGGATATGCGAAAGCGCGATCCGCCACGGTGGATTGCCGAGTGCGCGCGCGGCCTCGACATAGTCCTCGGCCTTGACGACGAGCACCTGACCGCGGGTCAGGCGGATGAAGATCGGGGTCGCCGAGATGCCGATCGCGATCATGGCATTGCCGAGGCTCGGACCGAGGAATGCCGCCAGCGCGATTGCCAGGATCAGGAAAGGGCAGGCCAGCATCGCATCCGTGATCCGGCTGATCAGCGCGTCGAGGAAGCCGCCGCGATAACCGGCGAGGAGACCGAGCGGCACGCCGATGCCGAGCGCGATCGCAACCGAGATGAGACCTGCGAGCAGCGAGGCGCGCGCGCCGTAGACGACGCGGCTGAGAATGTCGCGGCCGAGCTCGTCGGTGCCGAACCAGTGCGCCGCGGTCGGCGGCTTGCGCACCAGGCCCCAGCTCGTCGCAATGGGATCGTAGGGCACGATGAGCGGGGCCAGCACTGCAAGCGCGATGAACATCGTGAGCACGATGAGCCCGAACACCGCCGCCTTGCGCTTGAACAGCCGCCGACGTGCGCGGCGGGCCGGACTGTCCAGCTCGTCGGCTTGCGTGAGAGGGCCCGGCAGCGCGGCGTCGGTCATGGATCTAGCCTCGCAGCCGCGGATTGACGAGGATGTAGGCGATGTCGGCAACGAGATTCAGCATGATGTAGACCGTGGCCGTCACCAGCACCACGCCCTGCACCACGGCATAGTCGCGGTTGAAGACCGCATCCACGATCAGCTTGCCGAAGCCGGGGATGGAGAAGATCTGCTCGGTCAGGACGGCGCCGGACAACAACGTGCCGAGCTCGAGTGCGCCGAGGGTGATGACCGGCGTCAGCGCATTGCGCATGGCATGCTTGAGGATCACCGAGCGCTCCAACAGTCCCTTGGCACGCGCAGTGCGGACGTAGTCGCTTTCCAGCACTTGAAGCATGGCACTGCGCGTATGCCGCATCAGGACTGCGGCGATTGCGTTGCCGAGCACGAAGGCGGGCATGATGGTGGCCGCTAGACTGGCGCGCCAGTTCTCGGTGAGCGGCACGTAGCCGGACGCCGGCAGCCAGCCGAGCTCGATCGAGAACAGGAAGATCAGCATGATCCCGAGCCAGAAATTCGGCGTCGAAATGCCCCATAGCGCAAACAGGTTCGCGCCGTAGTCCCAGGCCGAGCCTTTCTTCACGGCCGCGATAATGCCGGCGGGAATGCCGATCAAGAACGCGATCACGATCGCCATCGAGCCGAGCTGCAGCGTCACCGGCAGCTTCTGTGCGATCAGCTCGCGCACCGGCATCTTGTTGCGCAGCGACTCGCCGAAATCGCCGGAGAGTACGCCCTTGATCCAGTAGGCGTACTGCACCGGGACGGGCTGATCGAGCCGGTACTGGCGGCGGATCTGCTCGATTACCGCGGGATCGCGCTCTTCGCCCGCCATCACCAGCGCGGGATCGCCCGGCAGCAGTTGCTGCAGCGAGAAGATCAGCACCGACACGAAGAACAGCGTCGGCAAGATCTGCACGAGGCGGCGGGCGAGGAAGTTCAGCATTCTCTCATCGTCACTTTAGCTTGAGGCCGACCACGCGGACGAGGCCATCGGGCATCTGCTTGTAGCCTTCCAGCTTGGTCGTGTGCGCGATGATGATGCGGCGATGGTAGAGGTAGAGGAGCGGCTCCTCCTCCTGAACCAGCTTGGCCAGGGTCTCATAGCTCGCCTTGCGCTTGGCGGGGTCGGTTACCAGCCGGGCATCCTCCAGCGCCTTGTCGGCCTGCGGGTTGTTCCACCCGCCGTAATTCTGCGGCGCGCCATTGTGCAGGAACACGAAGGTGTTGCCGTCGGGATCGACGCGGCCGCTCCAGGCCAGCATGTAGGCCTGGTAATCGCCGGCTTCAGCTTGCTTGAGCCCGGTTGCGAATTCGGTGACGCGGATCTTCATGTCGAAGCCGGCTTCGGCCGCCATCGACTGAATCACCTGCGCCGGCGTCTCGGTCTCCGCGCCCTTTGGCACCAGGAAGTCGACGCTGACCGGCGGCGTCACGCCGGCTTCCTTCAGCAGCGCCTTGGCCTTCTCGACGTTGCGGGGACGGACCGGAAGCGATTTCTGATAATAGGGGTGATCAGGATTGACCCATTGATTGCCGACCTGAAACTCGCCGTTGAACACGACCTGGTTGATCGCTTCGCGATCGATGGCAAGGTCGAGCGCCTGGCGCACTTTGGCGGACTGGCTGAGCGGTCCCTTGGCCTTGTCCTTGCCGATGTTGAGCGTGACGCCCTGATAGCCGAGCTCAATGGCGGTCGCGACCTTCAGCCGTGAGTCGGCGCGCACTTCCTTCAAATCAGTGGCGAGCACGCGCTCGATCAGGTCGAGGCCGCCGGATTTCAGGTTAGCGAGCCGCACGGTGGCATCGACGATCGGCTGGAATACGATCTTGTCGATGAAGACGTTGTCCTTGTTCCAATAGTCGGAAAACTTCTCGAACACGATGCGGTCCTGCTGCACGCGCTCGACGAACTTGTAGGGTCCGGCGCAGACCGGGCGCAGACCGAACTTGTCTCCGGCCTCTTTCGCCGCCTTCGGCGACACCATCATCCCGGCGCGGTCGGTGAGCTGGGCGAGCAACGGTGAGAATGGCGACTTCAGCACCAGCTTGACGGTGAGAGGATCGACGACCTCGATGTGATCGACCGAGGCGAGCTCGGGCTTGCGGAACGAGCCGGGGAACGTCAGATGCCGCTCCAGCGAGAACTTTGCAGCCTCCGCATCGAACGGCTCGCCGTCGTGGAATTTGACGCCAGGGCGAAGCTTGATGACGAGGCCCTTGCCGTCATCGGCGGTCTCGCTCGACAGCGCGAGCTGCGGCACGATGTTGAGCTTCTCGTCGATGTCGAACAGCTTGTCGCAGAAGGCGGAGAACACGATGCGGCCGACATAGGTGCGCGCCATCGTGGGATCGAGGATATCGGGGTCCTCGGCAAGGCCGATGCGCAAGCTGGTCTGGGCCTGCACGGCTCCGATCGACAATAGGACAGCGGCGGCGGCCGTTGCGGCCAGGCGAAACATTTTCATCGGACAGTCCCCATTGCTTCGGTCGTTGCGGACGCGGTGCCTTGTATACCAACCCCGGCTGGGCTTGCGCCTTCCGTCTTTTGGCTGAAGGCCGCGACCAATTTTGCAAGCGCCGGCGAAAACCCGCCTGCCGCCGGCAGAATGGCGTCGGCAGGCGGCAGCTCCGCCGTGCGGTGACAGGCGGTGGCGTGGCCGGTGCTGTCGGCCAATAGCGGAGGTGCCTCGCTGCGGCAGCGCTCGATCACGAAGGGGCAGCGGGTGTGGAAGCGGCAGCCCGCGGGTGGATTGAGCGCGCTCGGGATCTCACCTTCCAGCAGGACGGTCGTTCGCTTCGCCTTCGGCTGAGGCAGCGGGATCGCGGACAGCAGCGCGCGGCTATAGGGGTGGCGGGGCGATGCGAACAGTGCGTCGGCCTCCGCCGTCTCGACGATCTGGCCGAGATTCATCACCGCCACGTGGTCCGCGATGTGCTTGACCACGGCAAGGTCATGCGAGACGAAGATGTAGGCGAGGCCGAGCCGGTCCTGCAGCTCGCGCAGGAGGTTGAGGATCTGCGCGCGGATCGAGACGTCGAGCGCCGAAACCGGCTCGTCGCAGATGATCAGCTTTGGCTCGACCGCGAGTGCGCGGGCGATGGCGATACGCTGGCGCTGGCCGCCGGAGAATTCGTGCGGATAGCGCCGCGCCAGCCTCGGCTCCAGACCGACCAGCCGCAGCAGTTCCGCGACCCGCGCGCGCCGCTGTGCCGGCGCCACCAGATCGTGCAGCGCCAGCGGTTCGGTCAGGATCTGACCGACCGTCATGCGCGGATTGAGCGAGGCGTAGGGATCCTGGAAGATGATCTGCGCCTCGCGGCGGAATTTTCGCAAGCTATCGGCATCCAGCGCGAGCAGATCGCGACCATTGAAGCGCACTGTGCCCGCATCCGGCTCGATCAGCCGCAGCACCAGGCGGCTGACGGTGGACTTGCCGCATCCGGATTCGCCGACCAGCGCCAGCGTCTTGCCGGCCTCGAGCGAAAAGGACACGCCATCAACGGCTTTCACGTGCGCCAGCGCCCGGCCGAACAGCGAACGCTGGGCGACGAAATGCTTGACCAGGCCAGTGACCTCGAGCAGCGCCATCACGACACCAGACGTTCGAGCGGCGCGCGGATGCAGCGCGAGAGGTGGCCGGGACTGACCTCGATCAATGGCGGCGGCGCCTTGGTGCAGGCGTCCAGCACGAATGGGCAGCGCGCGGCGAAGCGGCAACCGGCGGGAAGCTGCGCCATGTTCGGCACCATGCCTTCGATCGTGGCAAGCTGTTCGGCGCGATGGTCGAGCCGCGGGATCGAGCCGAGCAGGCCGACGGTGTAGGGATGCTGCGGCGCCGAGAACAAGTCGTCGACCGGCGCACGCTCGACGATCTCGCCGGCATACATCACCGCGACCTCGTCGCAGACTTCCGCGACGACGCCGAGATCGTGGGTGATCAGGATGATGGCGGCGCCGCTTGCCGCCTTCAGCTCCCGCATCAGTTCCAGGATTTGCGCCTGTAGGGTGACGTCGAGGGCCGTCGTCGGCTCGTCCGCGATCAAGAGGCGCGGGTCGCAGGCGAGCGCCATCGCGATCATCACGCGCTGGCGCATGCCGCCCGAGAGCTTGTGCGGATATTCGTCGATGCGACGTTCGGGCGAGGGGATGTGGACACGGCGCAGCAGCTCGACCGCCCGCTCGCGCGCGCTTTTGCGCGAGCCGCCACGGTGGCGCAATATGGTCTCGATGATCTGGTCGCCGATGGTGAAGCTCGGGTTGAGTGAGGTCATCGGCTCCTGGAAGATCATCGCGAGCCGGTTGCCGCGCAGATCGCGCAGGGTCTGGTCCGGCGTCTGCAAGAGGTCGATGCCGTCGAAGCGGATCGCGCCCGATATCTCCACGCTTTGTTTCGGCAAGAGACCCATGATCGCCAGCGACGTCACGCTCTTGCCGCAGCCGGATTCGCCGACAAGGCCGAGGGTCGCGCCGTTGGCGACGCTGAGATCGACGCTGTCGACCGCATGGGTGATGCGGCCGTCGTCACCGTGGAAGCGGATGCGCAGATCCCTGATCTCGATGAGGGGGCTCGCGCTCATGATCGTCTTGCGCGCGCTGCTGCGATGCTGGCGTCGATGACGCTGCGATCGGTGTTGCCGGCCGGGTTCTGCCGCGTCGGCATGGAGGCGCGGAAGTGCACCCACAGCTCGTGGCTGACCCGCTCGAGCCGTTCGAGCTCGCCGAGCGGGTCGGGATGGTCGTCGGCGCGAATGTCCAGCGCCGGCCATTCCTCCTCGCCGTGGATCAAGAGCGCGGCGGACTGCTTGCCGCGCTTGTCGCCGCCGGCGGCTTCCCCGGCGCGCATCGCGGCGAGCAGGCGGCGCGGGAAGGGCAGGCTGTCGTTGGCGATATAGGTCTTTGCCGTCTCGGCGAGCACGTCGGCGCCCGCAAGCATGTTGCCGGCGATCGAATAGCCGTTGCCTGCGATGTGGCCGCACCAGTCGACGCAGTCGCGGCCGGTATGCGCGGCGATCGCACCGCTCGCATCCATGATGTGGACCTGCCGGCTCTCGCGGCCGTCGTCCGCCGCGAGCAGGGTGGCGAGCACGTCGTGCGCGTTGAGGCCCTCTCGGAGGAGCTTCACCCCGTCGATGCCGTAATAGGGATTGACGAAGGCCTGTGTCGCGATGGCGCCGAGGCCGGCGGCGATATAGGGCACGCGCGCGCCGACCGCGAAGAAGCGGGTCGCGACCGCGATGCCGAACTGGCCAGTGGCAGGATCGCGCGCGATGATCGACCAGGTCATGTGTTGCCTTCAGCGCCCCGCCGCGTACCCTTGCATGCCGCGCGGATTGGCAGCGGCGCGCCGGCGGACGCCGACGCGAGAGGCAGCGGTGAGGCGGCCTTCCGACCAGTCGGGGCCGACCTCCACGATGTGCCCGCGCTCGCGCAGATTCTCGATCGTCGCCTTGGGCACGCGGTTCTCGACCACGAGCACGCCGGGACGCGCCGTGCGCGGCCAAAACGAGATCGGGAAATGCTCGGAGTGCCAGGCGGGCGCGTCGATGGCTTCCTGGAGATTGAGATTGCAATGAACGTGGCGCAGGAAGAACTGCGTGATCCACTGATCCTGCTGGTCGCCGCCGGGCGATCCCCAGGCGAGATACGGCTCGCCGTCGCGTAGCGCCATGGTCGGCGACAGCGTCGTGCGTGGGCGCTTGCCCGGCGCGAGCGAACTCGGTTGGTTCTCCTCCAAATCGAACATTTGTGCGCGGCTGCCGAGGCAGAAACCCAGCTCGGGAATGACAGGCGAGGATTGCAGCCAGCCTCCCGACGGCGTCGAGGACACCATGTTGCCGGCTTTGTCGATGATGTCGAAATGCACGGTGTCGCCGCGCACCTCGCCGAAGCGCCCCACGGTCGGCTCGCCGGCACCGAGCGCGCCAACGGCCTCGCGCTGTCCTTCCGCGCGGCGCAGCTTGACCACGCCGCCGAAGCCCTCGACCAAGCCGGGCCGGAGATCGAGCGAAGCTTTCTCCGTAATCAACTTGCGACGTTCGTCATTGTAAGCGTCCGACAGCAGCGTCGCGATCGGGATCTCGCTGAATTTTGGATCGCCGTAGAATTTCTCGCGGTCGGCGAAGGCGAGCTTTGCACATTCGATCTGGAGATGGATGAACTCCGGTCCGGTGGGATCGAGCCCGTCGAGCGCAAAGCCCTTCAGCAGCGCGAGCTGTTGCAGCGTCACGGGGCCCTGGCTCCAGACGCCAGCCTTGCAGACGGTGTAGCGGCCATAATCGTAAGTGAGCGGCGCCTCGACGGTCGGCTGCCAGCGCGCAATGTCGTCGGCCGAGAGCACGCCGCGATGCGGCGAGCCGCTGACGTCCATCACCTCCTGCGTCCGGCAGAATCTGTCGATGGCTTCCGCAACGAAACCTTGCGACCAGGCCTTCCGCGCGCGCTCGATCTCGGCGTCGCGGCCGCCGGCGCCGCTTTCAGCCTCGCTGAGAATGCGGGCGTAGGTCGCGGCCAGCGTCTTGTTGGTGAACAGCGTCCCGGGCTTTGGCACCTCGCCATTCGGAAGATAGACCGCGGCCGAGGTCGGCCAGTGCTTGCGGAACAATTGCTCGACGGTCTGGATCGTGGCGCAGGCGCGCTCGACCAGCGGATAGCCGTCACGTGCGTAGGAAATCGCCGGCTCCAGCACGTCGCGCACGCGCATCGTGCCGTAATCGCGCAAGAGCATCATCCAGGATTCGAACGTGCCGGGGACGCACGCGGCCAGTAAGCCGGTGCCTGGCACCATGTCGAGGCCCTCGCTTCTGTAATGCGCGATGGTGGCCCGTGCCGGTGCCGGGCCCTGACCGCAGATCACCTCGGTCCGGCCGCGCTTCACGTCGTGCACGATGACGGGCACGTCGCCGCCGGGTCCGTTCAGATGCGGCTCGACCACCTGGAGCGTAAAGGCGGTGGCAACGCCGGCGTCGAAGGCGTTGCCGCCCTTCTCCAGGATGGCCATTCCGACGGCAGTCGCGATCCAGTGCGTGGTGGCGACGACTCCGAACGTGCCCTCGATCTCGGGGCGTGTCGTGAACGGATCGGGATTGACGTTGCTGGCCATGGGCTACCTCATTTGCGGCGCGCGCAATTGATCACAGAGGCAAGCCGCCGCCAAATGCGCAGACTGCATGGCACGCGCGCGTCACGCCGGGACCGGCGCGGTGTTCACCGCATGGCAGGCCACGCCGTTGATCAGCTCCGGCGTTTCCCTGCGGCAGAGATCGAATGCCAGCGGGCAGCGCGGATTGAAGGCGCAGCCGGAGGGCGGATTGATCGGGTTCGGGATCTCGCCTTTTACCGGAATGCGCTGGCGGCCGCTCATGGCGAGATCAGGCACGGCGCCCAGCAACATCTTGGTGTAGGGCATGCGCGGATTGGCGAACAGCTCGCGCCCCTCCGCAATCTCGACGATGCGGCCGAGATACATCACGCCGACGCGGCTCGCCATGTGGCGGACCACGGCGAGGTTGTGGCTGATGAACATGTAGGTCAGGCCGAACTTGTCCTGGAGGTCGCGCATCAGATTGAGAATCTGCGCCTGCACGGAGACGTCGAGCGCCGAGGTCGGCTCGTCGCAGACGATGAACTCGGCGTCGGAGGCGAGCGCCCGCGCGATCGCGATGCGCTGGCGTTGGCCGCCCGAGAATTCGTGCGGAAACTTGAGCCGGTCGTCCGGATGCAGGCCGACGAGGCTGAGCAGCTCGCCGACGCGGGCCTGGATGTCGCGCTCGCCCTGGATCAAATCGAAGGCGCGGATCGGCTCGGAGATGATGGCATCCACGCGGAAGCGCGGGTTCAGGCTCGCATAGGGGTCCTGGAAGATCATCTGGATGCGGCGGCGCAGCTTTCGGCGTGCCGGCGCCTGCCGCGGATCCGTCATCGAGACGCCATCGATCAGGACATCGCCGGCACTCGGCGGCAACAGGCCGACGACCATCCGTGCCACCGTGGTCTTGCCCGAGCCGGACTCGCCGACCAGCGCAAACGTCTCGCCCTTCCTGATATCGAATGCGACGTGATCGACAGCCTTGAGATATTCGAGGTGACCGCCTTCGAGCACGCGGTTGAGCCAGGGTTTCGAGACGTCGAAGACGCGACGCAGATCCCTGGCCTGGACGAAGGGGGCGCTCATGCCGCGCTCTCCGTCGGCACATCGTCGTAGAGATGGCAGGCGACCGATTGCGCGCCGCGTGGCAGCGGCTCCGGCCGATCAACACGACAGCGGTCGAACGCGAAGGCGCAGCGCGGATTGAACGAGCAGCCGCGCGGGATCGCGGAGAGGCGCGGCATGGAGCCGGGAATCTGCATGAGACGCTTGTCGTCGCCGGCCAGCGTCGGGATCGCGCCCATCAGGCCCTTGGCGTAAGGGTGCAGCGGATTTCTGACGACATCCTGGACCGGACCGATCTCGGCGACACGGCCGGCATACATCACCGCGACGCGGTCGGAGGTCTCCGCGATCACGCCCATGTCGTGAGTCACCAGCATCACGGCGGTGCCGTGGTCGCGGCCGAGCCGCTTGATCAACGAGATGATCTGCGCCTGCACGGAAACGTCGAGCGCGGTGGTCGGCTCGTCGGCGATGATCAGCTCCGGCTCGGCGCAGATCGCGAGCGCAATCACGACACGCTGGCGCATGCCGCCGGAGAATTCGTGCGGATAGCCGTCGATGCGCCTTTCCGGCGCGGGAATACCGACCTCTGCGAGCAGGTCGATGGCGCGGCGGCGGGCGGCCGTCTCGGACAGATTCAGATGGGTCCTGATTGTCTCGATGATCTGGTCGCCGACCCGGTAGAGCGGATTGAGCGAGGTGAGGGGATCCTGGAAGATCATGCCGATCCGTTTTCCACGGATGCGGCGCATCTCCTCCGGCGGCAGATTGTCGATGCGCAGGCCGGCGAGGCGGATCTCGCCGCCGGCGATGCGGCCGGGCGGGTCGATCAGGCCGATCACCGAGAGGCCGGTGACGGATTTGCCGGCGCCGGATTCTCCGACCACGCCCAGCACCTCGCCTTTGGCAATGTCGAAGGAGACGCCGTCGATGGCGCGCAGCGTGCCGCGGCGGGAGGCGAACTCGACGCGAAGATCACGCACGGAGAGAACGGGCTCGGTCATGGGCGAGGCGCTCTTATCAAAGGTTTGCTCATCGAAGTTTCGGGTTGAGCGCGTCGCGCAGCCAGTCGCCGAGCAGGTTGATCGACAGGATCAGTCCGGCCAGCGCCAGGCCGGGAAAGGCGACGATCCACCATTCGCCGGCGAACAGGTAATTGTTGCCGATGCGGATCAGCGTGCCGAGCGAGGGCATGGTGTCGGGCAGGCCGACGCCGAGAAAGGACAGCGTCGCCTCGGTGATGATGGCCAGCGCGAGGTTGATGGTGGCGATGACCAGGATCGGACCCATCGTGTTGGGCAGAACGTGCCGCAACATGATCTTCGGTGCGGGCAGGCCGATCAGCTGCGCAGCGGCCACGTAGTCCTTGTTCTTCTCGACCATCACCGAGCCGCGCACCGTCCGGGCATACCCCACCCAGAAACTCAGGCCGATCGAGATCACCAGCACCACCAGCATGCTGTTGGCATCCAGCCGGTTGCCGAAGATCGATTTCGCGATGCCGTTGACCAGCAGCGCGATCAGAATGGCGGGAAAGGTGAGCTGCACATCGGCGATCCGCATGATCACGCCATCGACCGCGCCGCCGAAATAGCCGGCGATCAGGCCGAGCGCGATGCCGAGCGCGCCGGCGAAGATCACGCCGGCAACGCCGACGGCGAGCGAGATGCGCATGCCGTAGAGGATGGCAGAGAATACGTCGCGGCCCTGCTCGTCGGTGCCAAGCAGGAAAGGGCTCTGGCCGTCGGCGGTCCAGAGCGGCGAGATGCGCGAGTTCATCAACTGGAGCTGCGCCGGATCGAACGGGTTTTGCACTGCGAGCGCGGACGCAAAGATCGCGAGCAGGAAGAACACCACGGTGATGGCCGCCGCCACCATGGTCAGCTTGGAACGGCGGAACGAGTAAAAGATGTCACTGTCGAGGGCGCGGCTGAACCAGCTGCGGCCAGCATGCGTTTGCGGTGCGCTCTGCTTGTCGGAATTGGAGGCGACTGCGTCGGACATGCAGGGCTGCCTTATGTGGCGCGGCCGACGGTCGCGCGCAGGCGCGGATCGACCACGGTGTAGAGGATGTCGACCACCAGATTGATGGTGACGAAGATCAGCGAAACCATCAGCAGATAGGCGGCCATGATCGGGATGTCGACATTTTGCACGGCCTGCACGAACAGAAGTCCCATGCCCGGCCATTGGAACACGGTTTCGGTGATGATCGAAAATGCAATAACCGAGCCAAACTGAAGGCCGGCCACCGTGATCACGGGAATGAGTGTGTTCTTCAGCGCGTGGCCGAAATGGATGGCGCGGGTGGTCAGGCCCCTGGCGCGGGCGAAGCGGATATAGTCGGTCCGCAGCACTTCCAGCATCTCCGCGCGCACCAGCCGCATGATCAGGGTCATCTGGAACAGGCCGAGCGTGATCGAGGGCATGATCAATGCCTTCAGTCCCGACAGGGTGAGCAGGCCCGTGCTCCACCAGCCGAGCTTGACCACCTCGCCGCGGCCGAACGAGGGCAACCAGCCCAATGTCACCGCGAACAGATAGATCAGCAGAATGCCGATCAGGAACGTCGGCAACGAGATGCCTACAAGCGAAACCGCCTGGAATAGCTTGGCGAGCACGGTGTCGCGCTTGAGCGCCGAATAGACGCCCATCAGGATGCCGAACACCATGGCAAACACGGTCGCGCAGACCGCAAGTTCCAGGGTGGCCGGCATACGCTCCATCAACAGTGTCGAGACCGGCTGGCGGAACTGGTAGGAGACGCCGAACTTGAACTGCGCAGCATCGGCGAAATAGCGCACGAACTGCACCGGCACGGGATCGTCGAGGCCGAGCGACTTGCGCACGACTTCGCGTTCGGCCGCCGACGTGTCGATTGAGACGATCTGGTTGACGGGGTCGCCGGCGAAACGGAACATCGAGAAGGCGATGATGCCGACGGCGAACATGACGCCGATGGCCTGAACGGCGCGGCGAAGAGTGAAAGCGAGCATGCCTTCCACTATCCTTGGGTGTGCGTGCGGCCGACGTCTTTGTCAGCCGGAAAAGGAAAGGTCCCGGATGCCTGACGCCTCCGGGACCTCGTGTTCAACTGACGCTATTCCTTCTTGGTCGCCCAGTGGAACATGACCAAATTGTCGGCGCGCTGCGGCAGGTTGACCTTTTTCGATACGCCCCAGGCCAGCGCCTGCTGGTGCAGCGGGATGTAGGACCAGTCCTTGTTGCCGATTTCGTAGGCCTGCTTGATCAGCTGGTTGCGCTTGGCGGTGTCGGTTTCCACCAGCACCTTGTCGGTGATGGCGTCGAACTCCTTGTTGCAGTAGCCGCCGAGATTGGCCTCGCCACGCGAGGACTTCGCATCGTCGCGGCAGCCCATGATGTCGTAGAGCACGTTGTGCGAGTCCATCGTGCTCGGCGTCCAGCCCAGGAGGTAGAACGAGGTCTGGTAGCCGCCCTGCTTGAGCACCTTGGCGAAGTATTGCGCCTTCGGCTGCGCCAAGAGATTGATCTTGACGCCGATGCGGGCAAGCATGCCGACGACGGCCTGGCAGATCGCGGCGTCGTTGACGTAACGGTCGTTCGGACAATCCATCGTGACCTCGAAGCCATCAGGATAGCCGGCCTCTGTCAGAAGCTTCTTGGCGCCGTCAGGATCGAATTTCGGCCGCGTGAACTCCTTCGACAGGATGAACAGCTCCGGCGCGATCATCAGCGCCGACGGCGTCGACAATCCGCGCATCACGCGCGTCTTGATCAGCTCGATGTCGATCGCCTTGTAGAAGGCCTCGCGGACGCGGACGTCCTTGAACGGATTCTTGCCCTTGATGTTGGAATAGAGCAGCTCATCGCGCATCTGATCGAAGCCGATGAAGATGGTGCGCAGCTCCGGTCCCTTCAGCACCTGGGCGTTCGGGCTGGAATCGACGCGGGAGATGTCCTGGATCGGCACCGGCTCGATGACGTCGACTTCGCCGGAAAGTAGCGCAGCGACGCGCGTGGCATCGGAAGCGATCGGGGTGAAGACGATCTCCTTCAAATTACCTTCGACCTTGCCCCAGTAATTGGGGTTGGCCTTGAACACCGTCTTCACGCCGGGCTGATGGCTTTCGATGATGAAGGGGCCGGTGCCGTTCTCGTGGAGCGAGGCGTAGCTCGGCGTGGTCGCCGCCACCGGCGTCGGATCGACGACGTTGTTCTCCTCGGCCCATTTCTTGTCCATGATGTACCAGACATCCCACGCATTATGCAGGATGGGATTGGGCGAGGGCAGGACGAAGTCGACGGTGTAGTCGTCGACCTTGACGACCTTGACGTCGGGCGCAAGGCGGGTCTGCATGTTGGACCCTTTCTTGCGGACGCGATCGGCAGAGAACACGACGTCGTCGGCGGTGAAGGGATCGCCGTTGTGGAATTTCACGCCCTTGCGCAAATGGAAGCGCCAGCGGGTCGGTTCCGGAGTTTCCCAGCTCTCCGCCAGCGCCGGAATGATCTTGAGGTCCTTGTCGCGCGCGGTGAGGCCTTGATAGACGTGACCGAGATGGGCGTGGGTGGTGCTTTCGTTGAGGGTATAGGGATCGAGCGACTTCAGATCGCCCTGGTTGGCATAACGCAGCGTCTGGCTGGTCGCAGGCGAGACCGTCAACGCAAACGTACCGGCGAGCGTCGCCGCAAACAGGCTTCGACATACTGACATTCTTGACCCTCTCCACACCGCCGTGCCGGTGGTTTTTGCTTGTTCGGCCGGCCGATTAATCCATGTTGCCCAGAGTTCTCGACTGGTGCAAGCGCCATTCCAGCAAGGAACGCGCCAAGTTGCGCCGCTGTGCAGCAATGCTGACCGTGCCGCCTGGCATGGAGGACCGCATCTTTCGACTTTGGTTGACCATATCGGCCAATTGCGGGACGGGGCATGTCGCGCCTGCATCAGGTCGCTTGCGTCGCACCACAACTCGCGGCGATACTCCGCCGAGCCGCTCGAATCTCAATCCGGAGGGGACATGAAAGTTAACATCGAAATCGACTGCACCCCCCTCGAGGCCCGCCAGTTCTTCGGCCTGCCCGACGTGTCCCCGATGCAGACCGCGGTGATGGACAAGCTGCAGCAGCAGGTGCTCAGCAACATCGACAAGGTCTCTCCGGAATCGCTGATCCAGAGCTGGTTCACCTTCGATCCGAAGATCGCGGAGCGGTTTCAGGACATGTTCGTCACCATGGCCGGTCTCGGCAGCCCGCGCAGCGGCGACAAGAAGAAATAGTGTCGCCCGGGCCGGACGGGGCGCTGGAGTCAGACCGGCTTCGTCCGCCGGGCCTCGGCCTGCTGCTTGCCGAGGCTCGCGGCCTGTTCGAATTCAACGCCAGCCTGCTGCTGTCGCCGCTTCTGATGCGCGCGCCCAGGGGCGACGGCCATCCGGTGCTGGCGCTGCCGGGCTTTCTCGCCAGCGACCTCTCGATGATGCCGATGCGGCGCTATCTCAGCGAGCTCGGCTATGAGGCACATGCCTGGCGAATGGGCCGCAACCTTGGTGGGCTGGGGCGGATGCGGGATTCGCTGCGCAGCCGTCTCGTCGAAATCCATGCCGCCACGGGGCGCAAGGTCAGCCTGGTCGGGTGGAGTCTCGGCGGCGTCTATGCCCGCGATCTCGCGCTGTGGGCACCCGACAAGGTTCGCTATGTCATCACGCTCGGCAGCCCTTTTGCCAACGACGTGCGGGCGACCAACGCCACGCGGCTCTACGAAGCGCTGTCCGGCGAGCGGGTCGAGGATTTTGCGGCAGCGCGCGAGGCGATCGCCGGCGATCTGCCGGTGCCGACAACCTCGGTCTATTCGCGCGCCGACGGTGTGGTGAACTGGCGAACCTGCTTGCTCCGTCCGTCCGACCGTGCCGAGAACATCGAGGTGCACCTGGCGAGCCATATCGGGCTCGGGGTGAACCCAGCGGCGCTGTGGGCCGTGGCCGACCGTCTGGCCCAGCCGGAGGGGGAATTCTCGCCATTTGACCGGGCAGGGCCGTTTGCCATTGCATATGCCCCGCCGGAACAGGCAGTATCGGCCTGACGAGAAGCGCTGACAAGGCGCCCGTCAAATCTTGCGGGAGGGAACTATGGCTGACGGTAAGAAGCTGTCGTCGCTGGACGCGTCGTTTCTCTATCTGGAAACGCCGGAAATGCCGATGCATGTCGGGAGCATGGCGATCTTTCGCCTGCCGGACGACTACAAGGGCGACTTCTTCGAAGACTTCAAGGCGATGATCGTCTCGCGCCTGCACATCGCGCCGATCCTGAAGGCGCGGCTGGAGAAGGCGCCGCTCGACATCGATCATCCGTCCTGGGTGGAGGACGATCAGTTCGACATCGACCGCCACATCTTCCGCGCCAGCCTGCCCCAGCCGCGCGACCGGGCCACGCTCGAGCGCATCGTCGGCTGGATGCACGCCAAGCTGCTGAACCGGGCCCGCCCGCTCTGGGAGTTCTACGTGTTCGAGGGCATGAAGGACAACGAAGTCGGGCTTTATTCCAAGATGCACCATGCCGCCATCGACGGCGGCGCCGGTGCGGCGCTGACCAACATGATCTACGATATCTCCCCGATCCCGCGGAAGGTCGATCCGCCGGCGGCTGGAGCCAAGCCCGGACAGGAGCCGCGCGACATCGCCGCGAACCTGCTCGATTCCTATCAGCAGCTCTTCACCCAGCCGCTCGATGCCTCGGCCGCCGCGAAGAACCTGCAACTGCCGCGCACCGGCAAGAGCGACATCGGCTCGATCCTGTTCGACAATGCGATGTACCAGATCGAGAGCGCGGTGCGCTTCGCCGGCAACATTCCGACCGTGCTCAAGAGCGTGTCCGACGTGCTCGGCAAGGTCGCCGATCCCAAATCGCGCGAGAGCCTTGCCAGCATGGTGTCGCCGCCGACCATGCTCAACAAGACGATCTCGTCCGAACGCAGCTTTGCCGGTGTATCGATCTCGCTGTCACGGGCCAAGGCGCTGGCCAAACAGGCCGGCGGCAAGCTCAACGACGTCGTGCTGGCGCTCGCCTCCGGCGTGGTTCGGCGCTATCTCCTGCAATATGGCACGCTGCCGGCCAAATCCCTGACCGCCGCCGTGCCGATCTCGCTGCGCGAGGAGGGCAACACCGAGGCCAACAACCAGGTGTTCGGCATGATCTGCGCGATTGCGACCAACATCGAGAACCCCAAGGCACGGCTGGAAGCCATCATCGCGCAGTCGACCAAGTCCAAAGAGATGTCTCATCCGCTGCGCGCATTGATGCCGCAGGTCTCCAACATCTCGATGCTGGGCGCGCCGATCATGGTGCAGATCCTGGCGCTGCTCTACAGCCGCTCGAACCTGTCGGATGTGCTGCCGCCGGCGGCCAACATCACCGTGTCCAACGTGCCGGGACCACGGCAGACGCTCTATGCGGCGGGCGCCGAGCTTCTGCACATCTTCCCGGTGTCGATCTCGACGCACGGGCAGGCGCTCAACATCACCGTGCAGAGCTATCGCGACCAGCTCGATTTCGGCTTCATCGTCGGTGCCAACATCATTCCCCATGTGCAGGTGATGTGCGACATGCTGCCGGAGGAGTTTGCCGCCCTGGAGGCGGCCTATGCGCCACCGGCGGCGGACATCAAGGGCGCTGCGGAATAGGAGCTTTGTGATGATTGAAATGCCGCCGCTCCAGTTCGCGACGACGAACGGAATCCGCATGGGCTATTACGAGGCGGGCCCGGCCGACGACAAGCCGCCGATCGTGCTGTGCCACGGCTGGCCCGAGCTCGCCTTCTCCTGGCGTCACCAGATCAAGGCGCTGAGCGAAGCCGGCATCCGCGTGATCGCACCAGACCAGCGCGGCTATGGCGCGACCGACCGACCGGAGCCGGTTGAGGCCTACGACATCGAGCATCTGACCGGCGACCTCGTCGGGCTCCTCGATCACCTCCAGATCGACAAGGCGATCTTCGTCGGTCACGATTGGGGCGGCTTCATCGTCTGGCAGATGCCGCTGCGACACGTCGACCGGGTTGCGGGGGTGGTCGGCATCAACACGCCTCATACCAACCGTGCCTGGGCCGATCCGATCGAGCTCCTACGCGCCCGCTTCGGCGACAAGATGTACATCGTGCAATTCCAGGATCCGGCGCGTGAACCCGACAGGATCTTTGGCGGTCGTGTCGAGCAGACATTCGATGCATTCATGCGCAAGCCGGCGCCGCGCCCGCCCGACGCGCCGGCGGAGGAAGTGGTTGCCGGCGTCGGCGCTTCGCCGCGGGTCAATCTGGCGTTTCCGCAGATGATTGCGGCCTATGACGCGAAGCACGATCCGCGTACGCCGATCCTGTCGCCGGAAGAAAAGAAGGTGTTCGTCGACAATTTCACCAGGACCGGCTTTACCGGCGGCATCAACTGGTACCGCAACATGTCACGCAACTGGATGCGGTCCGAAGGGCTCGATCATACGGTGCGCGTGCCGTCGCTGATGATCATGGCCGAGAACGACGCGGTGTTGCCGCCGTCTTCCGCCGATGGCATGGACAAGCTGATCCCCGATCTCGAAAAATATCTGGTCCGCGACAGCGGCCATTGGACGCAGCAGGAGAAGCCGGAAGAGGTCAGCGCCAAGCTGATCGAATGGCGTAGAAGGCGGTTTGGGTAATCGTCATTGCGAGCGAAGCGAAGCAATCCAGAAATCTTCCTGCTGCGGCAGTCTGGATTGCTTCGTCGCAAGGGCTCCTCGCAATGACGAGGTTGTAAGGGGGAAGCGCAGTTAAATGTCATCCAAGAACCGTCTGGATCCGATCCCGCATCCGCCGACCAAGCCGGTGGTCGGCAACATGCTGTCGCTGGACTCGGCCGCCCCCGTGCAACACCTGACGCGGCTCGCCAAGGAGCTCGGTCCGATCTTCTGGCTCGACATGATGGGCTCGCCGATCGTCGTCGTCTCCGGCCACGATCTCGTCGACGAGCTCTCCGACGAGAAGCGGTTCGACAAGACGGTGCGCGGCGCGCTGCGGCGGGTGCGTGCGGTCGGCGGCGACGGGCTGTTCACCGCCGATACCAAGGAGCCGAACTGGAGCAAGGCCCACAACATCCTGCTGCAGCCCTTCGGCAACCGCGCAATGCAGTCCTACCACCCGAGCATGGTCGACATTGCCGAGCAGCTCGTCCAGAAATGGGAGCGGCTCAACGCCGACGATGAAATCGACGTCGTCCACGACATGACCGCGCTGACGCTTGATACGATCGGACTGTGCGGTTTCGAGTACCGCTTCAATTCGTTCTACCGGCGCGACTACCATCCTTTCGTCGAGTCGCTGGTGCGCTCGCTCGAAACCATCATGATGACGCGCGGCCTGCCGCTCGAGCAGCTCTGGATGCAGAAGCGGCGCAAGACGCTCGCTGAAGACGTCGCCTTCATGAACAAGATGGTTGACGAGATCATCGCCGAGCGGCGCAAGAGCGCGGAGGGGATCGACGACAAGAAGGACATGCTGGCCGCGATGATGACCGGCGTCGACCGTTCGACCGGCGAGCAGCTCGACGACGTCAACATCCGCTACCAGATCAATACGTTCCTGATCGCGGGCCACGAGACCACCAGTGGCCTCTTGTCCTACACGCTCTATGCGCTGCTCAAGCACCCGGAGATCCTCAAGAAGGCCTATGACGAGGTCGATCGCGTCTTCGGCCCCGACGTCAACGCCAAGCCGACCTACCAGCAGGTGACGCAGCTCACCTACATCACACAGATCCTCAAAGAGGCGCTGCGGCTGTGGCCGCCGGCGCCGGCCTATGGCATCTCGCCGCTGAACGACGAGACTATCGGCGGCGGCAAATACAAGCTCCGGAAGGGCACCTTCACCACCATCCTGGTGACCGCGCTGCATCGCGACCCCTCCGTCTGGGGGCCGAATCCCGATGCCTTCGATCCCGAGAATTTCAGCCGTGAGGCGGAGGCCAAACGGCCGATCAATGCCTGGAAGCCGTTCGGCAACGGCCAGCGCGCCTGTATCGGCCGCGGCTTTGCCATGCACGAGGCCGCGCTGGCACTCGGCATGATCCTGCAGCGCTTCAAGCTGATCGACCATCAGCGCTACCAGATGCATCTGAAGGAAACGCTGACGATGAAGCCGGAAGGCTTCAAGATCAAGGTGCGCCCGCGTGCCGATCGCGAGCGCGGCGCTTATGGCGGGCCCGTCGCGGCTGCGTCCTCGGCGCCCAAGGCGCAGCGCAAGCCTACCACGCGGCCCGGCCACAACACGCCGATGCTGGTGCTGTACGGCTCCAATCTCGGCACCGCCGAGGAGCTCGCAACGCGCATGGCCGATCTTGCCGAGATCAACGGCTTTGCGGTGCATCTCGGCCCGCTCGACGATTACGTCGGCAAGCTGCCGCAGGAGGGCGGCCTGCTGATCATCTGCGCCTCCTATAACGGCGCGCCGCCTGACAACGCGACACAGTTCGTCAAATGGCTCGGCAGTGATCTGCCGAAGGATGCCTTTGCCGGTGTTCGCTACGCCGTGTTCGGTTGCGGCAACAGTGACTGGGCCGCGACCTATCAATCGGTGCCGCGCTTGATCGACGAACAATTGTCGGCGCACGGTGCGCGCGCGGTGTATCCGCGCGGCGAGGGCGATGCGCGCAGCGACCTCGACGGCCAGTTCCAGAAATGGTTTCCCGCGGCCGCCCAGGTCGCGACCAAGGAATTCGGCATCGACTGGAATTTCACTCGCACCGCGGAGGACGACCCGCTCTACGCGATCGAGCCGGTCGCGGTGACCGCCGTCAACACCATCGTGGCCCAGGGCGGCGCCGTGGCGATGAAGGTGCTGGTCAACGACGAGCTTCAGAACAAGAACGGCTCAAATCCGTCGGAGCGCTCGACGCGTCATATCGAGGTGCAGCTGCCGTCCAACGTCAGCTACCGCGTCGGCGATCATCTCAGCGTCGTCCCGCGCAACGATCCGACGCTGGTGGATTCGGTGGCCCGCCGCTTCGGTTTCCTGCCGGCCGACCAGATCAGGCTTCAGGTCGCAGAAGGCCGCCGCGCGCAATTGCCGGTGGGGGATGCCGTGTCGGTCGGCCGTCTGCTCAGCGAGTTCGTCGAGCTGCAGCAGGTCGCGACGCGGAAGCAGATCCAGGTCATGGCCGAGCACACCCGCTGTCCCGTCACAAAGCCGAAGCTGCTGGCCTTCGTCGGCGAGGAGATGGAGCCGCTCGAGCGGTATCGCGCCGAGATCCTGACCAAGCGCAAATCGATGTTCGACCTGCTGCTCGAATATCCCGCCTGCGAATTGCCGTTCCATGTCTATCTGGAAATGCTTTCGCTGCTGGCGCCGCGTTATTACTCGATCTCGTCCTCACCGTCGGTCGACCCGGCGCGATGCAGCATCACGGTCGGCGTGGTCGAAGGGCCGGCCGCGTCCGGGCGTGGCGCCTACAAGGGCATCTGCTCGAACTACCTCGCCAATCGGCGCGCAGGTGATGCGATCTACGCCACCGTACGCGAGACCAAGGCCGGCTTCCGGCTCCCGGACGATCCCACGTTGCCGATCATCATGATCGGCCCCGGCACGGGCCTCGCGCCGTTCCGCGGCTTTCTTCAGGAACGCGCCGCGCGCAAGGCGAAGGGCGCGGCGCTCGGGCCATCCATGCTGTTCTTCGGCTGCCGCCATCCCGATCAGGATTTTCTCTATGCGGACGAGCTGAAGGCGCTGGCGGAAGGCGGCATCACCGAGCTGTTCACGGCGTTCTCGCGCGGCGACGGGCCGAAGACCTATGTGCAGCATGTGTTGGCAGCCCAGAAGGACAAGGTCTGGCCGCTGATCGAGCAGGGCGCGATCATCTATGTCTGCGGCGACGGCGGCAAGATGGAGCCCGACGTGAAGGCGGCGCTGGTCGCGATCCACCGCGAGAAGAGCGGCAGCGACGCGGCGTTGAGCGCTCGCTGGATCGAGGAGATGGGGACCAAGAACCGCTATGTGCTCGACGTTTGGGCGGGAGGATGATTGTTCGTCCGATCGTGTTAAACGTCCCCCATGATTCCCTGGGAAAAGATCGATACCGCCAAGATCCCCGGCTCCGACGAAGAGCTCCGCCTGATGCGACGGGGCAAGGAGTTTTCCATCAAGCTCGGCACCAACGAGCTGATGAACAACCGCCTGTCGGGCTCGGAAGCCGCGCTCGCAACGCTCGCGGCGAAGCAGATCGAGAAGGTCGCAAAACCCGTCGTCCTGATCGGCGGCCTCGGCATGGGCTTTACGCTGCGTGCGGCGCTCGCCGTGCTCGGAAGCAAGGCGAAGATCGTGGTGTCCGAACTCGTGCCCGCGGTGGTGTCCTGGGCGAAAGGTCCGATGGCTGAGGTCTTCGGCAACAGCCTCGATGATGTCAGGGTGAGCATCCGGGAAACCGATGTCGGCGAAATCATCCGGGCGCAGCGATCGGCCTTCGACGCCATTCTCCTCGACGTCGACAACGGGCCGGAAGGGCTGACCCGCAAGGGCAATGATGCGCTCTATAGCGCGAGCGGGATCTCGGCGGCGAAGGCGGCGCTGCGGCCGGGTGGCGTGCTCGCTGTGTGGTCGTCGGGGCCTAATCCGGCGTTCACCAAGCGCCTCCGCAGCGCCGGTTTCGACGTCAACGAGGTCAACGTCCGCGCCACCGGAAGAGGCGGCGGCGCGCGCCACGTGATCTGGATCGCTCGGAAGGGGTAGCCGTCCTTCTCCAGAATCGTAGGGTGGGCAAAGCGCAGCGTGCCCACCATCTCTATCGGTTGTGTGGGCACGGCGCGCGAAGAGCGCGCCTTTGCCCACCCTACGGAGCTAGAACATTGTGTTGTTGTTCGCAGGGCTTTCCGGGATCGGCTGCACGACGTCCCAATGCTCGACGATCTTGCCGTTCTCCAGTTTGAAGATGTCGACAATCGCATTGCCTCGGGTGCCAGGCTCACGAACCGCGTGAACGTGCAGGATGACGTAATCGCCGTCCACGAAGCTGCGCTTGATCTCGCTGCGCGAGTTCGGAAACTTTTCGCGCAGGAAGCCGATGAATTTTCGAAAACCCTCGGCGCCATCGGCTGCGTTCGGATTGTGCTGGACATAGCGATCGCCGACATGGGCGAGAGCCGCATCAGCGTCCTTCAGATTGAGGCCTTTCTCATAGAAGTCGAGCACGGTCTTGCGATGGGCTTCTTCTTGCGCGCTACCGGCCATCGCGGGGCCATTGGCCAGCGAGAGCATGAGGATGGCAGCAACGATCATGGCGCCCGGCCGGACGATGGAATGCATGTGAGCTCCGCGAGGCCGCAGCCTCTTTGCGATTGAGGAAGGCCTGTATAGCTTCCGTGCCGGCTTTCGTTAAGAAGTAACCGGCTGCTCACATGGTCACCGCAAGGAGACCTGCGGTCTAGGCTGCCTGCGCCGCAGCGCCATGCGCGTGCTTGTCGATCGCGCCGATGATCTCCAGCCAGAACCGCATCGGCAGCGCGTGGCCCATGCCCTCGATCATCAGCAGTCTGGCGCCCGGAATCGACTCTGCCGTGTCCTTGCCGCCTTCGGGACGGACCAGGGGATCGACGGTGCCGTGGATCACCAGCGTCGGCGTCTTGACGGCATGCAGCCGCTCCTTGCGGCTGCCCGATGCAAGCACGGCGCGGAGTTGCCGGCCGACGCCGGCCGGATTGAGCCCGCGCGCGAACACGCGCTCGGCACGACCGGGGTCGAGCGCTTCCTCCTCCGGAAAATGCCCGGCGCGGAGCACTTTCCAGGTCTGGCCGTAACGGACCATGAACTCTTCCTTGCTGCGCGGCGGCGGTGCCATCAGCATCGCGGCGGCTTCGCGCGAGGGGGGCGGGACGCGCGGATTGCCTGTCGTCGACATGATCGATGTCAACGAACGGACGCGATGCGGAAACGACAGCGTCACCTCCTGCGCGATCATGCCGCCCATGGACGCCCCGACCAGGTGCGCCGACTGGATGCCGAGCGCATCCATCAGCCCGACCGTGTCCCTGGCCATGTCGATCAGTCTGTAGGTCGCGGCCACGGGAATCCTGAGGAAGCGCAGCTTCAGCAGTTCGAGCGGCGTCAATCGCTTGCCGCCCGTCAGATGGCTCGACTTGCCGATGTCGCGGTTGTCGAAGCGGATCACGCGGAAGCCGCGCGCGGCAAGCTGCTCGCAGAATGCATCGTCCCAATGGATCATCTGCGCCCCGAGACCCATGATCAGCAGCAACGGTTCGGCATTGTCGTTGCCGAAGATTTCGTAGCAGATGTCGATGCCATTGGCGCGGACGGTCTGGGGCGGCTGATGGGTGGTCACGGGTCCCTCCTGCTGATCGATGCTGTATCGCACGGTTTGCCGCCGCAAAGAAGCGGCGTGCCGGGCGGCGGGTGGGCTTGCCGGTTGACCGGCACCGCGCAACGGTGTGGTATGGCGCAAAAAGAAGGGCATCGCAGCTCTCGATATCAGGAGGACGCCGATGACCGACAAGACCAACGACCCCGTTGCCATGTGGCAGAAGATGGTCGGCGAGATGGAGAAGGGGTTCAACTCTTTCGCCAATCAAGCCATGTCTTCGCCGGAATTTTCGCAGGCGATGAACCGTGCGGGCGGAGCTGCTGCAGGTGCTCAGAGGCAGCTCGGCGAGCTCATGGAGAAATATCTCCTCGCGATGAACCTGCCGAGCCGGGAGCAGGTCACGGGCCTTGCGGAACGGCTCCAGTCGATCGAAGCCCAGATCGGCGAGATGAAGTCGATGCTGAGCCAGATGGCGGCGAGTTCGGGGATCTCGCAAGGCTTCGACGGCACGCCGCGGCCGCCACGGACGAAGCGTCCGCCCTCCGAAGGCGGAGAGCAGACATGAACGCGCCGACGGGACTCGATCTCGCATCCATCCCGGAGCGCATCCAGTCCGAGGTGCAGCGTGCAATCCAGCGCAGCATCAAGGGCGTCGAGTATTTCTCGACCTCCGGCCCGACGCTCGGCTCGACGCCAAAGGACGTGCTGCATTCGCGCGGCACGATGAGCCTTTATCACTATCGGCCGATCTCGGACGAGATTTACCGCGTGCCGGTGCTGATCGTGATGGCCACCACCAACCGTGGCTACATTCTCGACCTCGTCCCTGGGCAGAGCTTCATCGAGTTCCTGCTCAAGCGCGGTTACGACGTCTACATGCTCGACTGGAGCGCGCCGCGGCCGGAGGAGAAGAGCCTGCGGATGGAGGACTATGTCCTCGACTTCATTCCGGACTGCGTCCGCCGGGTGCAAGCCGATTCCGGCGAGCAGGACGTTTCCGTCATCGGCTATTGCTTCGGCGGCGTGCTGTCGCTGCTGTACGGCTCGATCCACCAGGACGGGCCGATGAAGAATCTGATCTGCTTCACCACGCCGATCGACTTCCGCGAGATGAAGCTGTTCTCGAATTTCTCGGACCGCCGCTATTTCGATGTCGACCATCTCGTCGATAGCATCGGCAACGTGCCGCCGGAGATGATCCTGTCCTCGTTCGAAATGCTGCGCCCGGCCTCGCGCACGGTGAGCCAGATCCAGCTCTGGGAGAACATCTGGAACGACGAGTTCGTCAAGTCGTACCGCATGTTCGACCGCTGGGCGACCGACACGCTGCCGCTGGCGGGCGAATATTTCCGCACCATCACCAAGGACCTGATGTGGGACAATAAGCTGTTCAACGACACCATGTCGGTCGGCGGTCGCGCGGCTAAGCTCGAAAACATCAAGGTGCCGATGCTGCATGCGGTCGCCGAGCACGATCACATCGTGCCGTATGAGGCCGCCAAGCACCTGATCGCGAAGATTGGATCTGCCGACAAGGAAGAGGTGATGCTGAAAGGCGGTCACGTCTCGCTCGTCGCGGGCGCCAACGCCGTGAAGCGGCTATGGCCAAAACTGGATTCCTGGCTGGGAAAGAGATCGACATGAGCGAACAGCGTTCCTATCCGCGTCACGTCAAGACCGACGCCGGCGATATCGAGATCCGCCTGATGGCGCCTGCGGATGAGGCCGCGGTGCTCGCCTTCGGCAAGGGCCTTCCGACCCACGATTTGTTGTTTCTGCCGCGCAACATCAGCGAGCCGAAAGTGCTGTCGGCCTGGGTCAAGGAGATCGAGCGCGGCGCGATCACGAGCCTGCTTGCGGTCAGGGACGGCAAGGTCGTCGGCTGTGGCACGCTGGTGCGCGATCCCCATTCCTGGTCGCCCCATGTCGGCGAGATCCGCATGGTGGTCTCGCTCGATGTGCGCGGGAAGGGGGTGGGGCGGGCGCTGTCGCAGGAGACCTTTGCGCTCGCGCTGGGCGCGGGCCTGGAAAAACTCTCGGTGCAGATGACCGTCGACCAGCAGGCGGCGATCGCCCTGTTCGAGAGCCTCGGCTTCAAGGCCGAAGCGCTGCTGCGGGATCACGTCCGGGACGTCGACGGCAAGACCCACGATATTGTCGTCCTCGGCCATAACGTCGCGCAGGTCCAGGCCCAGATGGAGGCCTACGGGCTGCCGGGGGCGGTGCAGCACTAGAGGCGCCCCGCGTATTTCAAGAAAATGGAATTCAACCCCATGCACAGTAGGCAGTGGGGCAAAAGGGCAGCAGGCTGCCTGCCGTTAACTTTCTTCACGATTTCGTGATATCGCGCTGCAACATGAATATTGCATCGCACAATTAACCGTGCCATATAGATCGGGCCCCGGGCCAATGCGGACGGGGTGAGCCCATAGCTCAACCAATGAGGATGGAGAGAACCCCATGACCACTGAAACCAACACCGCGTTCGAAGGCTTCAAGGACGCTTTCAAGAACATCCAGAATCTGGAAGTTCCCGAGGCCGCCCGCGAGTTCGTCAAGAAGACCGCCAACACCGCCAAGGACCGTGCTGCCGAGGTGTTCGCCGGTTCCGAGCGCGTGACCGCCGCCGTCGAGAACGCGGTGACCGAGTCCGTCACTGAGGCCGGCAAGATCAGCCGCAACATCCAGCAGGCGATCTACGAGGACGCCGAGGCGTTCTTCTCGAGCATCGACAAGCTCGCTTCCGCCAAGTCGTTCAGCGAGGCCGTCGAGATCCAGTCGGGCCTGCTCCGCTCGCGCGGCGAAGTGTTCGTCTCGCGTGCCAAGGCGACCGCCGACTATTTCGGCAAGCTCGCCGCCAACGGCGCGAAGTCCGCTCAGGACAATTTTGCCAAGGTCTACAACAAGACCGCCTGATCTGTGCGTTGAGTTGAGAAACTGAATTTGAGGCCCGCTTCGGCGGGCCTTTGTTTTTTGCGCCGCCGTCATTGCGAGGAGCTCGCGACAAAATTGCGTAGCAATTTTGCGCTGATGCGACGAAGCAATCCAGAGTCTTTCCGCGGAAAGATTCTGGATTGCTTCGCTTCGCTCGCAATGACGAGTACTGTGATGCAGTCATGGACTCGTCTGCCACCTTCGCCTTCGACACCCCCGGCGACGCCGAGCGCGCGGCCGAGCTGCGCCGCGTCAAAGCGCTGGCGACGCTGGTGCTGGCGTCCACGCTTGCGCTCTTCATCGCCGCGAAGATCCTTCTGAACGTGCATCCCGTGTTCGGCTTCATCGCCGCTTTCGCGGAAGCCGCGACCATCGGAGGCCTCGCCGACTGGTACGCCGTGGTTGCCCTGTTCAAGCGGCCGCTCGGCCTGCCGATTCCGCACACCGCGATCATCCAGAGCAATCAGGCCCGCATCGCCGACAAGCTCGGCGAATTCATCCAGGTGCATTTCCTCGAGGCCGGCCCGGTCGAGGCCAAGCTGAAGGAGATCGATTTCGGCTCTTTCGTCGCCGACTGGCTGCGCGACCGCAAGCGCAGCGATGATCTGGCGCGCTTTGCGCTGCGCCTGCTGCCGGAGGCCGTCTCCGCGACGGAAAGCTCGGGCCTGATGACCTTCATCATCCGCCGCATGTCCTCGCAGCTTCAGGCGATCGACCTTGCACCGCTCGCCGCCGGTACGCTGCGCGGCTTCGTCGCAGAGGGACGGCACCAGATCCTGTTCGACGATCTCCTGCGCGTGATGCACGAGACGCTGAACCAGCAAGAGACGATGGCGATGATCCGCGAGAAAGTGCGCGCGGAATTGCCGACCTTGCTCAGGCTCTACCGTGCCGACAAGTTTCTGGTGAACAAGATCGTGGCGTCCGCCACCGCGTTCTTCAATGAGGTGCGCAGCGATCCCAAGCATCCGTTCCGCGGCGAGTTCGACCGCATGGTGCTGAGCTTCGTCGACCGGCTCGGCAGCGATCAGGCCTATATCGACCGCATCGCGGGCTTGAAGCGCGATCTATTGGCGCGGCCCGAGCTTGCCGATCTCGCCCGCACGGTGTGGGCCAACACGCGTTCCTTCATCGAACGCAGCGCGAGCGGCGAGACGCAGGTGCTGCAGCATCATCTCGCCGGCATGTTCGTCGCGGCAGGCGAGGCGCTCGCGAGCGATGCCGAGCTGCGCGCTGAGATCAACCAGGGCCTGGTGACAGTGCTGCGCAGCTTTGTCGCCGATCAGAAGAGCGGCGTCTCCATCTTCATCTCCGACCAGGTCAAGGCGTGGGACATGGCGCAGCTGATTTCGCTGATCGAAATCAACATCGGGCGCGACCTGCAATACATCCGCTTCAACGGTTCGCTGATCGGCGGCCTCGCCGGGCTCGCGCTCTACTCCGTGGAAGTCCTGCTCCGATTGCTGTGACTTTTGCGTCACGGCCGTTAGCATTAACGCGCGGGCCTATTGTCGCGCCGCATCTCTCCCGCTTGAATGTCGGGAACCGGCCGCCTAGCTGATTCATGTTGCGCTGCGGAACGATCAAGAAGCCGGCGTATTGGAATTCATGCCCATTTGCCGGCCATGGCAGCCGGCGTCTTCTCAGGGGAAACATTGATGACCGCTACTGCCCAGACGCTGCGTCCGCCGTCCAGAACTCTGATGTTCCTGGAAGGGCGCGCGATTCATGAGTTCGGCGCATTCCTCGGCGCGCTGCCGCTGCTGAGCCTCGCGCCGCGTGGCGATGGGCATCCGGTGCTGGTGCTGCCGGGCCTCGTGGCGTCCGACATGTCCACGCGCGCGCTGCGCGCGTTTCTGACCAGCAAGGGCTATGCCGTGAGCGGCTGGCGCCAGGGCCGCAATTACGGTCTGCGCGAGGGCGTGCAGCATGCGATGGTGGACCTGGTTCGGGAGCTCAGCGACACGCATGGCCGCAAGATCAGCCTGGTTGGCTGGAGTCTCGGTGGCCTCTACGCGCGTCAGCTTGCCAAGATGATGCCCGAGCGCGTGCGCCAGGTGATCACGCTCGGTAGCCCCTTCGCCGGCGATCCGCGTTCGACCAACGCCTGGCGCGTCTACGAGTGGGCGAGCGGGCGCAAGTCCGATGAGGTCGATCCGCGATTCGGCGGCGAACTCGCCGCCCCGCCACCGGTGCCGACCACCGCTATCTTCAGCCGGACTGACGGCGTCTGCGCCTGGCAGGGCTGCATGGAGAAGACCGGCGCACAGACCGAAAGCATCGAGGTCGAGAGCAGCCATTGCGGCATGGGCCATCATCCGGCGGTGGTCTATGCGGTGGCCGACCGGCTCGCGCAGAAGGAAGGCCAGTGGCGTCCGTTCGACCGCAGCGGCTGGCGCAGCGTGGTGTATCCCGATCCGCATAGGTAGCTCGCGTCTTCACCTCGCCCCGTATGCGGGGACAGGGAGAAGAGGCGGCGTCGCAGCCGTCCATTGTCGCAGCTACATCAAACGCGCTATGCCTCGCGCATGGCGCATCCGCTCTCCCGCATCATCGACCAGCTCAAGCGCGAGCCGTCGCGCACCGGCTCCATCGTCATCACCGTGTTCGGCGATGCCATCGTGCCGCGCGGCGGCTCCGTGTGGCTGGGCACGCTGCTGGAATTTTTCGAAAGCCTGGATATCGACAGCGGCGTCGTCCGCACCGCGATGTCGCGCCTTGCCGCCGATGGCTGGCTGACGCGCGAGAAGGTCGGCCGCAACAGTTTTTATCGCCTGGCCGACAAGGGTCGGCAGACATTCGAGGCTGCGACGCGCCACATCTATGATCCGCCGCCGTCCGACTGGACCGGGCGCTTCGAGCTGCTGCTAATCGGCAATGGGGAGGACCGCGACGCCTCGCGCGACGCGCTCCGCAACGCCGGTTTCGGCAGTCCGCTGCCAGGCGTCTGGGTCGCTCCGTCGGGCGTGCCGGTGCCGGATGAAGCCTCGGGCGCGATCCGTCTCGAGGTCTCGGCGGAAGACGACAGCGGCCGTCGTCTGCTCAGCGCGAGCTGGCCGCTGGACCGCACGGCGGATGCCTATCTGAAATTCATGAAGACGTTCGAGCCGCTCCGCGCCGCGATCGGGCGCGGCACGGATCTGTCCGAGGCAGACGCCTTCACCGCGCGTATCCTCTTGATCCACTATTACCGCCGCGTCGTGCTGCGCGATCCGCTGCTGCCGGAAAGCCTGCTGCCGGGGGACTGGCCGGGCAGGGCTGCGCGCGAGCTTTGCGGCGAAATTTATCGCGCTCTGATTATCCCCTCCGAACAATGGCTTGATGGACGTGGAACCAACGAGAAGGGGCCGTTGCCGGCGGCGCGGAAGCTCTTGGAACGCAGGTTTGGCGCTTGAGCTTTATGTTACAGAAATATCTTGCATGATCTAATTTCTGTTATATATTGCCTCCCAATAAATCGGGAGGATGCGCATGTATACCCAGGCGCTGAACACGGCCGAGACCGGCGATCACGGTCTGGAGGACGCTGGCAAAGCCGCTCAGTTCCAGGCCCGCATCGATGCCGAGGAACGCATCGAGCCGAACGACTGGATGCCGGCGGCCTATCGCAAGACTCTCACCCGCCAGATATCCCAGCACGCCCATTCCGAAATCGTCGGCATGCTGCCGGAAGGCAACTGGATCACGCGCGCGCCGACTTTGCGCCGCAAGGCCGCGCTGCTCGCCAAGGTGCAGGACGAGTGCGGCCACGGCCTCTATCTCTACGCCGCCGCCGAGACGCTCGGCACCTCGCGCGAAGAGCTGGTCGATGCCATGCTCGCGGGCAAGGCCAAATATTCTTCGATCTTCAACTATCCGACGCTGACCTGGGCCGACATCGGCACCATCGGCTGGCTGGTCGACGGCGCTGCGATCATGAACCAGATCCCGCTGTGCCGCTGTTCCTATGGCCCCTATGCGCGCGCGATGATCAGGGTCTGCAAGGAGGAGTCGTTCCACCAGCGCCAGGGCTACGAGATCATGCTGACGCTGTGCCGCGGCTCGGACGAGCAGAAGGCGATGGCGCAGGACGCCTTGAACCGCTGGTGGTGGCCGGTGCTGATGATGTTCGGTCCGCCCGATGCGACGAGCCAGCACAGCGACACCTCGACGAGATGGAAGATCAAGCGCTTCTCCAATGACGAGTTGCGCCAGAAATTCGTCGATGCCACCGTGCCGCAGGCGCAATATCTCGGCCTCACCATTCCCGATCCCGGCATGACACAGGACGCCGACGGACATTGGCGCTACAGCGAGATCGACTGGACCGAGTTCAAGCAGGTGCTCGCCGGCAACGGTCCCTGCAATCGCGACCGTATGGCGGCGCGCCGCAAGGCACATGACGAGGGCGCCTGGGTGCGCGAGGCGGCAGCCGCTTACGCGGCAAAGCGTGCGCAGCGTCAGACCGCGCAAGCCGCGGAATAGGAGATCGATATGACCACGCCGAACACGCCGCTGTGGGAAGTCTTCATTCGCAGCCGCAACGGGCTCGCGCACAAGCATGTGGGATCGCTGCATGCCAGCGATGCCACCATGGCCCTGCAAGCCGCCCGCGACATCTACACCCGCCGCGGCGAGGGCCTGTCGATCTGGGTCGTGCCGTCGACCGCGATCACGGCGAGCGATCCCGCCGACAAGGGCATGATGTTCGAGCCTGCCGAAACGAAGATCTACCGGCATCCGACGTTCTACGAGGTCCCCGAGGAAGTGGGGCACATGTGATGCCCAGCGCCAATATCCAGGTCTCCGAAACGCCGCTGGTGCTCTACGCGCTGCGCCGCGCCGACGATGCGTTGGTCCTCGGCCACCGGCTGTCGGAATGGTGCGGGCATGCGCCGATGCTGGAAGAGGACATGGCGCTCTCCAACATCGCGCTCGATCTCATAGGCCAGGCGCGCGAGCTCTACAGCTACGCCGCCAAGGCCGAAGGCAAGGACAACGACGAGGACAAGCTCGCTTACTTGCGCGACGTACGGCAGTACCGCAATCTGCTGCTGGTCGAGCAGCCCAACGGCGATTTCGCCCAGACGCTGGTGCGGCAGTTCTTCTATTCCGCCTTCGCTGATCTCTACTGGCGCGCGATGATGGCCTCGCGCGACACGACGCTGGCCGCGATTGCCGCCAAGTCGGAGAAGGAGAGCGCCTATCACCTGCGTCATGCCTCGGAGTGGATCATCCGGCTCGGCGACGGCACCGATGAGAGCCATGCCCGCGCGCAAGCGGCGATCGATCACCTCTGGGCCTTCACCGGCGAGATGTTTGAGGTGGACGAAGGCGAGCGCGGCCTGATCCATGCCGGTGTCGCCGTTGATCCGGCGAGCCTGCGCGGTCGTTGGTTGACGACGTTGTCTGATATCGCCAGCGAGGCGACACTCGAGCTGCCGCAGAACGGCTGGATGCAGCAGGGCGGCCGCGTGGGTCGGCACAGCGAACACCTCGGCCACCTCCTGTCCGAGCTGCAATCGATGCAGCGCACCTTTCCGGGGCAGACATGGTGACGGTGCTGGAGCGCGACAGCGATCTGCGCCGGCGCGCCTGGGATGCCGCGGCGAGCGTGGTCGACCCGGAGATCCCGGTCCTGACCATCGCTGATCTCGGTGTGCTCCGGGACGTCGCCTTGGCTGGCGATCATGTCGAGGTCGCGATCACGCCGACTTATTCCGGCTGTCCGGCCATGAATATGATCGCGCTGGAAATCGAGCTGGCGCTGGAGCGCGCCGGCTTCCGCCGCCCCAAGGTCCGTACCGTGCTGTCGCCGGCCTGGACCACCGACTGGATGAGCGAGGAGGGTCGCCAAAAGCTGCATGCCTACGGCATCGCGCCGCCGCGGGCGTCAAACTCGCGCCGCGCGCTGTTCGGCGCGCAGGCCGTGGCGTGCCCGCAATGTGGCTCGGAAAACACCGAGCTGCTGTCCGAATTCGGCTCGACCTCCTGCAAGGCGCTGTGGCGCTGCAAGGCCTGCCGCGAACCTTTCGATTATTTCAAATGTCATTGAGGCGCTCGATGCCAACCCCACCGTCATTGCGAGGAGCTCTTGCGACGAAGCAATCCAGACTGCTTCCGAGGAAAGACTCTGGATTGCTTCGCTTCGCTCGCAATGACGGTGGTGAGACCAAACCAGAGTATTTCTGATGTCAGCCGCCGCACCACGCTTCCATCGCCTGGCCGTCAGAGATCTCCGCCGCGAGGCGGCTGACGCCGTCTCGATGACCTTCGCCATTCCCGGCGAACTCGCACGCGATTACGCCTTCACGCCCGGCCAATACCTCACGCTCCGCACCACGCTGGACGGCGAGGAGGTGCGCCGGTCTTATTCGATCTGTTCCGGCCCTGACGATGGCGAGATCCGCATCGCCGTGAAGAAGGTCGACGGCGGCGCGTTTTCCAACTGGGCCGCCGAAGATCTGAAATGCGGCGACGAGCTCGATGTGATGACGCCGACGGGCCGCTTCGGTGCGATTCCCCACGCGGACACTGCGCGCATCCATGTCGGCTTTGCGGCGGGCTCCGGCATCACCCCGATCCTGTCGATCGTGAAGGGCGTGCTCTCGCGCGAGCCGGACAGCCGCTTCTTCCTGTTCTACGGTAACCGCACCACTGACAACATCATGTTCCTCGAGGCGCTCGAAGAGCTGAAGGACCGCTTCATCGATCGCCTCTCGATCTTCCACGTCATCTCCGGCGAGGAGCAGGACATCCCGATCCTGCATGGCCGGCTCGACGGCCACAAGGTGAGGGTGCTGTTGCGCTCGCTGGTGCCGGCGGGAAGTGTCGATCATGTCTATATTTGCGGGCCCCTTGGCATGAGCGAGGACATCGAGGCAACCTGCCGTGAGCTCGGCATCGTGCAGGAACGCATCCACGTCGAGCGCTTCGTCTCCGAATTCGGCGGCAAGCCGCGGCCGAAAAAGGTGGTAGCCCCCGACGCGCCGCCGAAAGCGATCGCCTCGCTGATCATCGACGGCAAGCGCCGCGACGTGCCGGTCGCCGAGGACGAGGCCATCCTCGATGCCGCGCTGCGCGCTGGCGTCGATTTGCCCTTCGCCTGCAAGGGCGGCATGTGCTCGACCTGCCGGGCCAAGCTGGTCGAGGGCGAGGCGCCGATGGACATCAATTATTCACTGGAGTCGTGGGAGCTGAAGGCAGGCTTCGTCCTGACCTGTCAGGCCAAGCCTTCATCCGAGCGGGTCGTGGTCGACTACGATCATGTTTGACAGGATTGGCTCAGCGGCAGAGCATCATGGCTAGACATCTTGCCGGGAGAAGCGCGTGGACGTGAAAGCCGCTTTATCGCCTGAGGATATTGCCCGCGCCTGCGCCGAGGCGATGTGGGCGGAGGACGATGCCTCCAAGGGACTCGGCATGGAGATCGTCGAGATCGGTCCAGGCTTTGCCACGCTGGCCATGAATGTGCGCCCGGACATGGTCAACGGCCAGCGCATCGCCCATGGCGGCTTCATCTTCACGCTCGCCGATTCCGCCTTCGCCTTCGCGTGCAATTCGCGCAATGACCGCATCGTTGCCGCGCAGGGACAGATCACCTTCATCAAGCCGGGCAAGCTCGGCGATCGCCTCGTTGCGAAGGCGCGTGAGGTCACACGCGGGGGACGTTCCGGCATCTATGACGTGCGCGTCACCGCGGGCGACACCGTTATTGCGGAATTCCGCGGGCACTCGCGTGTCATTCCGGGCACGTGGTTGCCGACGCAGGATCAATAAGAAGAACGAACCAATGTGGGAAACGAGGATGGCTCTGACGAGACGCAAGGAAGGTGGCAGCGCCCATAGCGCCGAGACGGATGCGCATGAGCGCGCCTCGCGCGACGAGATCATGGCGCTGCAGAGGCAGCGGTTGGCCTGGTCGCTGAAGCACACCTACGACAATGTCGCGCATTACCGCAAGGCCTTCGACCAGGCGGGCGTGCATCCGTCCGACTTTCGCGAGCTCGCGGATCTCGCGAAATTTCCGTTCACAGTCAAGACGGATTTGCGCGACAATTATCCCTTCAACATGTTCGCCGTGCCGCGCGAAAAGCTGGTGCGCGTGCACGCCTCGTCGGGCACCACGGGCAAGCCGATCGTCGTCGGTTATACGCAAGCCGATATCGATACCTGGTCCGCCGTGATGGCGCGCTCGATCCGCGCCGCCGGTGGCCGCACCGGCATGATCATCCACAATGCCTATGGCTACGGTCTTTTCACCGGCGGGCTCGGGGTCCACTACGGCGCCGAGAAGCTCGGTTGCACCGTGGTGCCGATCTCCGGCGGCATGACCGAACGGCAGGTGCAGCTCATCAACGATTTCCGTCCTGATATCATCACGGTCACGCCGAGCTACATGCTGGCGATCCTCGACGAGTTCAAGCGCCAGAAGCTGGATCCGCGCCAGTGCTCGCTCAAGATCGGCATCTTCGGCGCCGAGCCCTGGACCAATGCGATGCGCGGCGAGATCGAGGACGCCTTCGACATGGACGCGACCGACATCTATGGCCTCTCCGAGGTGATCGGCCCCGGCGTTGCGCAGGAATGCATCGAGACCAAGGACGGACTCCATATCTGGGAGGATCATTTCTACCCCGAAGTGATCGATCCCGAGACCGGCGCGGTGCTGCCGGATGGCGAGAAGGGCGAGCTGGTGTTCACCTCGCTCACCAAGGAAGCGTTCCCGGTGATCCGCTATCGCACCCGCGACCTGACGCGGCTTCTGCCCGGCACGGCACGCCCGGGCATGCGGCGCATGGAGAAGGTGACGGGTCGCTCGGACGACATGATCATCCTGCGCGGGGTCAATTTGTTCCCGACCCAGATCGAGGAGGTGTTGCTCGCGACCGATTGGTGCGGCGGCCATTTCATTCTGGAGCTGACCCGCGAAGGCCGCATGGACGAGTTGACCATCATCGCCGAGGCGAGGCCGGAAAGCTGGGATGGCCGGGGGCTCGTCGACCACGCCGATCGAATCTCGACCCACATCAAGAACACGATCGGAGTCAGCTCGAGGGTGAAGGTGGTCGCGCCGGCCACGCTGGAACGCTCGCTCGGCAAGGCCAAACGCCTCTACGACAAGCGGCCTAAAGACTGACCTGACGTATTGACTTGACGTATTGACTTGGCGGATTGACTTGGCGGATTGACTTGACCGGCGCCAAAGGCGACAAGGCCCGCGAGAAATCACGGGGCTCTCGATGTTGCCAGCCGATGCCAAAACGGTCGAAGCGCGCTGCGTGCGCCTGAACGCCAAGGCCGAAAACGCCGCTGCACTCGCGCTGATGATTGAGCCTCGGACGCTCGCGCGCGGTCCGAACGATCTCCTGGTCGAGGTGAAGGCTGCCGCCGTCAACCCCTCCGACGTCAAGGCCGCGACCGGGCTGATGCCCTATGCCGTGTTCCCGCGTACCCCGGGCCGTGACTATTCCGGCGTGGTCATCGACGGGCCGGCCGGCACCGTTGGCCGCGAGGTGTTCGGCTCCTCCGGCGATCTCGGCATCCGCCGCGACGGCACCCATGCCAGCCATCTCGTGGTCGAGGCCGATGCGGTGGTGGAGAAGCCGCAGACTGTGTCCTGGGAGGAAGCCGCCGGCATCGGCGTTCCCTTCGTCACGGCGATGGAAGGCTTTCGTCGCGCTGGCGTGCCGAAGCGTGGCGAGACCGTGTTGGTGTTCGGCGTCAACGGCAAGGTCGGCCAGGCCGCGGTGCAGATCGCGACCTGGCAGGGCGCCCGCGTCGTCGGCGTGGTGCGCAAGGCGGAAGCTTACGAAGGCCACGCCAACGCGCCGATCGAGGTGATCGACGCTTCCGCGACGGACGTTGCCGCGCGCGTGCGCGAAATGACCGGCGGCAAGGGTGCCGACATCGTCTTCAACACGGTGGGCGATCCTTATTTCCAGGCGGCGCACAAGTCGCTCGCCTTGCGCGGTCGCCAGATCCTGATTGCCGCGATCGACCGCATCGTGCAGTTCAACATCCTCGAATTCTACCGGGGGCAGCACACCTATGTCGGCATCGACACGCTCGGCCTGTCCTCGGCGGCAACTGGCGCGGTGCTGCGTGATCTCGGCCCTGGCTTTGCCGGCGGCCAGCTGAAACCTTTCCCGATCATGCCGCGCGCCGTCTATCCGCTCGAGCGCGCCAAGGAGGCCTATATCGCCGTCGCCGGCTCCTCGCGGGATCGGGTGATTTTGAAGCCGTGATCATGGAAGCGTCCGCACAACTCGTCATCCTCGCCGGTCTCGCCATCGGTCTCGTCTACGGCGCCGTCGGCCTGCTCAGCGGCTTCTGCCTGATGAGCAGCATGCGCGGCTGGCTGGCCGAGGGAGACGGGCGGCTGGTGCGGACCTATGCGCTGGCAATCGCGGTTGCGATCGCCGCAAGCCAATTGCTCGCCGGCAACGGCATGGTCGATCTCGGCAAGACGATCTACCTGCAACAGACTTTCTCGGTACCGGCGCTATTCCTCGGCGGCCTGCTGTTCGGTTACGGCATGGTGCTGTCGAACGGCTGCGGCTCGCGCGCGCTGGTGCTGCTCGGGCGCGGAAATCTCCGCTCCTTCGTCGTCGTGATCGTGCTTGCCATCGCCGCGCAGATGACGCTCAAGGGGCTGATTGCGCCAGCCCGCATCGCGCTGGTTCAGGCCTCGCAAACGACCGTCAACGCGAACTCGCTGCCGTCCTTGCTGGCGACGCTCGGTCTTGCCGAACCGCTCTCTCGCGCGCTGGCTGCAGCTGTCATCATCGTCGCGCTGGTGCTGTTTGCCTTGGCGCATCCGGGATTCCGCCGCGCGCCGGGCCAGGTTGCGGCGGGTGTCATCGTCGGTCTCCTCGTTGCGGCCGGCTGGTTCGTCACCGGCTATCTCGGTGCGGACGACTTCAATCCCGTCGCGGTGACCTCCCTTACATTCATCGCGCCGATCGCGGACGCCCTGCAATACGCCATGCTCTCGACCGGCCTGACGCTGAACTTCGGCATTGCGACAGTGGCCGGCGTCTTCGCCGGCAGCCTCGCGACGGCGCTGGCCACGGGCCGCTTCAAGCTTGAAGGCTATTCGTCGCCGCGCCATATGCTGCGCTCGGGCGGCGGCGCCGCGCTGATGGGGATTGGCGGTGTGATGGCGTTCGGCTGTTCGATCGGGCAGGGGCTCACCGGCATGTCGACACTCGCACTCGGCTCGTTCGTCGCAGTCGCCGGCATCCTGCTCGGCACCACGGCAGGGCTGCGCGGAAGCTTGCGGGTTCAACCCCTCGCGGTAGCCTGACCGCGCAACAGCCGGTCGCCGAGTGTCGCAAGCCCGATGCCAGTGACGATCAGCCCGGCCGCGACGGCCAGGCTGATGTCGATGGGCTCACCCAGCAGGATCGCGGCACTGGCGATGCCGACGAGCGGCGCCCCGGTGGTGCCAAGCGACGTCGTCAGCGCCGAAATGCTCTTGTTGACCATCGACATCGCCCAATAAGCCAGCGCCGTCCCGATCAGGCCCGAATACAAAAAGAGCGACACAAGTCTCCATGACCACTCGACCTGCGGCGGCCCGTCGATGGTGATCGCCAGGGTCGAGAGCACCGCCGTGGCCACCAGCACCTGCCAGAGCAGGAGCTGGAGCGGGGAGGCGATCCAGCGATGCGCGCGGATATAGATGATGTTCGCGGCCCAGGAGATTGCGGCGAGGATGACCATGCCGGCGCCGAGCAGGATTCCCGCATTGGTCCAGTCGATCGAGGACGGATTCAGGATGACGGCAAGCCCGATCAGCCCGAGCAGGGCACCGGCAAGCTTCGGCGCGGTCAGCGTGTCCTTCCCGAGCAGAGGCGCCGCAATCGCGGCCCAGAGCGGCGTGGTGTAGCCGAGCACGATTCCCTTGCTCGCGGGCAGGAAGCGCAGGCCCGTGGCGACGAGGATCGAGAACAGCGTCATGTGCAGCAGCGCGACGCTGAGGATGACCGGCACGTCGCGTCGTTGCGGGATCACCAGATTGTTGCTCAGCCCGAGGATCACGGCGAGGCCGATCAGCGCGATCCAGCTCCGGATCGCCGAGCTCCACAGTGGCGGGACGAGCTGCACCAGTTGCTTCGTCACCGACCAGTTCACGCCCCAGGCCAACACGACGATGAGAAACAGGCCGATGGCGGCGCGAGGTGACAGGGCCTTCATCTCGAGCTCCTTGAAGCAATCCGGTTCGGCGGATAGCATCTCGTCTGGCTCTTGAAAAAGTGCCAGATTGGAGAAGAACAAAGTGCCAGTTTCGCAAGACGTGATTTCCGCTCTGATCGACTTGAAACGGGCGGACGACGAGGGGCTGGTGGCACAATTGACGAGCCAGCTGAGAGGGCTGATCGCGAGCGGCCGCCTCGGCAAAGGCCGCCCGCTGCCCTCGAGCCGTCAGCTCGCGCGCGATCTCGGCGTCTCCCGGAACACCGTCACTTATGCGTTCGAGCAGCTTGCTGCCGAGGGATATCTCGAGGCCTCGCATGGCCGCCGACCGGTCGTCGCGGTCGACGGCCATGAGCGTATCGGACGGTCGGGCGCCGTGGAACCGAGCATGCGCTCCGCAAGGCCGCGGCTCTCACCCTGGGCTTCGAGGCTCGAGCAGACCGACTGGCCGATGTCCTATCAGGGACAGCTCAAGCCGTTGCGCCCTGGGCACGGCGATTTCAGGGAGTTTCCGAACGAGGTCTGGGCGCGCTGTCTGCGCCGTAACGCCGTAGGTGCGGCCAAGCGTGGGCTCGGACCGGTGAACCGAGCGCGCCTGCGCGAGGCGCTGGCGCACTATCTCGCCACCAGTCGGGGCGTCCGCGCCAGCGCGGACCAGATCATGATCCTGCCGAGCGCGCAGGCCGCATTGACCTTGATTGCAGCAACCATCGTTGCGGCCGATGACGAGGTCTGGATCGAGGATCCCGGCTATCCCGGTGCTGTGGCTGCCTTCCGGGCTTCGGGCGCGCGTGTGACCGGCATCAGACTGGACGAGCAGGGCATGCAACGGATGCCCGGCCTTGCCGCGCCAAAGCTGATCTTCATGACGCCCTCGCATCAGCATCCGACCGGGCGGCTGATGTCGCTCGCTCGCCGCACCGAATTTCTCGGCCTGAGCAGGCCCGGCAAGACCTGGATCGTGGAGGACGACTATGACGGCGAATTCCATTATGACAGCCGGCCGGTGCCGGCCTTGCAGGGGCTCGATGCCCATGGCTGCGTGTTCTATGTCGGCACTTTCTCGAAGGTGATGACGTCGGATATCCGCGTTGGTTATCTCGTCGCGCCGCCGGCGCTGGTCAGCACCCTAGAGATCGCGCAGCGCCATATCGGGCTCATCGCCGCCAGCCATGTCCAGGAGGCTCTGGCCGAATTTATCGCCGACGGCCACTTCCTCGCGCATCTGCGCCGCACCCGCCGCCTCTATCGCGCGCGCCGCGATCACCTCGTCGAGGAATTGGAGCGGCAACTGGGCGCGAAGCTCTCGGTCGAAGTACCCCCGGGCGGCATCCAGCTCGTCGCCCGCTTCAAGCGCGGTCGCGCTGATCAAGCGGCAGTGAAGCGGCTGGTTGCGGCGGGGGTCGAGACGCGCGCCCTGTCCAGCCTCGCGCTTGGCCGGCCCCGTGATCACGGCCTGCTGCTCGGCTTTGCGGCCTGGCGCGAGAGCGAGATCAGTGCGGCCGTGCGGACGATGGCATCGTGCTTCTAGCGCTAGCGGCCTAATCCACCGCCTTCGTCACGATGCGGATCTCCGACGTCAATGTCCGATGCACCGGGCATTTGTCGGCGATCTCCATCAGCTTCTTGCGCTGCTCGGCGTCGAGCGCGCCGTCGATCGCGATGTCGCGCTCGATCTGGTCGAGCATGCCCTCGCGGGTGTCGCACTCCGCGCAGTCCTTGGCGTAGATCTTGGAGTGCTTCAGCGTGACGGTGACGCGGTCGAGCGGCAGCAACTTGCGGTCGGCATAGAGCCGCATGGTCATGGAGGTGCAGGCTCCCAAGCCAGCGAGCAGGAAATCGTAGGGCCCCGGGCCGGCATCCTCGCCACCGGCGGCGACCGGCTCGTCCGCCACAAGCTGATGTGGTCCGATCGTGATGATCTGGTTGAACTTGCTCTTGCGGGTCTCCTGGACCACGACCTGACGCGGTGCCTCGGGCAGATCCATCACCTTTGCGGGCTTTGCGGTGTCGATGTAGCGGCTCGCCCACGCCGCGATCACGTCGGCCGCATAGAGCGCATCGCCCGGTTTCGTCAGCAGATGATCGGCATGGTCGAGCGAAACGAAGCTCTTGGAGTGCTTCGCCGCGACAAAAATCTTCGTCGCATTGTCGATGCCGACGGTGTCGTCGACCGGCGAGTGCATCACCAGCAGCGCCTTGTGCAGGCCGGTAATGTCCTTCATCAGCTCGTGCTCGGCGATGTCGTCGAGAAACTCGCGCTTGATCCGGAACGGCCGTCCCGCGAGCGAGACCTCCACCTCACCCTGCGCGCGGATGTTGTCGAGATGCTCCTTGAACAGGCCGGTCACGTGCGCCGGGTCGGATGGGGCCGCGATGGTCGCGACGGCTTTGGCTTCCGGAATTTGTCCCGCCGCCGCGAGGATCGCGGCGCCGCCCAGGCTGTGGCCGATCAGGATCGATGGCGCCTTGCGCACGCTGCGCAGATGATCGGCGGCGCGGACGAGATCGGTGACGTTGGACGAGAACGTCGAATTGGCGAAATCGCCTTCGCTCGAGCCGAGCCCGGTGAAGTCGAAGCGCAGCACCGCGACGCCCTTGGCTGCGAGCGCGACCGCGATGCGCTTGGCCGCCAGCGTGTCCTTGCCGCAGGTGAAGCAGTGCGCAAACAGCGCGTAGGCCGCGGGCTCGCCGTCCGGCAACTCCAGCGCGGCGGCAAGCTGGTGACCGCCCTCGCCCGTGAATTGAAAGCGTTCCGTCGGCATGGGCTTCCCCCCGTTCCTGCTTGAGGTCTAATCGTCTGAATAGCGCTGCTCGGCCCAGGGATCGCCGCGATTATGATAGCCGCGGACTTCCCAAAAGCCCGGCGCATCCTCGGTCCGGAATTCGATGGCCTGGAGCCATTTCGCGCTCTTCCAGAAATACAGATGCGGCACGACCAGCCGTACCGGGCCGCCGTGCTCCTCCGTCAGCGGCTGGCCGGTCCAGCCATGGGCGAGCAGCGCATCCTCGGCGGCGAAGTCTTCCAGCGCGAGGTTGGTGGTGTAGCCGTCATAGGAATGCAGCACCACGAAGCGTGCATCCTCGCGCGGTTGGCAGATTGCGAGCAGCTCACGCGTGGCGAGCCCTTCCCAGTCATTGTCGTAGCGCGACCAGGTGGTGACGCAATGGATGTCGGAGATGAACCGGGCCTGCTTCTGCGCAGCGAACTCCGCGAAGGTCCAGAACACGGGGACCTCGACCGCACCGTAAACGTCGAGCCGCCAGCGTTCGCGCGACACCGGCGGCAGGACCCCGAGATCGAGCACAGGCCAATCCTTGGTGAGATGCTGGCCGGGCGGCAGCCGCTGCTCTTCCGGACGGGTGATCTTCCCTGTGAGGAAGCGGCCCTCGCGCGCCCATTTCTCCTTGGTGCGCGTCAGTTTGCTGTCGGATGGCGTCTCGTCGGTCATGGCTTACTCGTGCCGATGCATCGCGGAGGCATGCTTGGTGTCGCGCATCGTGGAATAGATGATCAGCGACAGGCAGATGATGCCGGCAAGATAGAAATAGAACCATTCCTCGTGCCCGATGCTCTTGAAGGAGAGCGCGATCGCAGGCGCGGTGCCGCCGAAGATCGACACCGTAATGGCATAGGGCAGGCCGACGCCGAGCGCGCGGACATTGGTCGGGAATAGCTCGGCCTTCACCACGGCGTTGATCGAGGTGTACCCCGCGACGAACAGCCAGGCACAGCAGATCAGGATGAACGCCACGAAGGGCGACTTGGTCTCTTTCAGCGTCATCAGCAGCGGCACGGTCGCGAGTGTGCCGGCGACACCGAAGAAGATCAGCAGTGGCTTGCGTCCGATCTTGTCAGAAATGGCACCGTAGATCGGTTGCAGGATGGTCGCGAAAATCAGCGTGCCGAAGATCACGAAAGTGGTCTGGTCCTCGGTCAGCCCGACCGAAAGCTTGACGAAGGTCTGCATGTAGGTGGTGAAGGTGTAGAACGCGGCGGTACCGCCGGCGGTGAGGCCGACGACCAGCAAGAGCTCGCGCGGATAACGCAGCAAATTGGTGATCGAACCGGTCGGCTTCACCACCTTCTTGGCTTCCTCGAATGCCTCCGTTTCGTGCAGGCCGCGCCGCATCACCGCGGCAAAGACCGCGAGCGCCGCGCCGATCGCGAACGGGATACGCCACCCCCAGTCTTTCAGCTCCTCAGGCGTGAGGAAGACTTTTTGCAGGAGCAGCAGCACGATGATCGCGGTGAGCTGGCCGCCGATCAGAGTGACGTATTGAAAGCTCGAATAGAAGCCGCGGTGCATGGGATCGGCGACCTCGCTCAAGTAAGTGGCGCTGGCGCCATATTCGCCGCCGAGGCTCAGGCCCTCGATGACGCGGGCAAGCGCGAGGATAACAGGCGCAGCGAACCCGATCGTGGCATAAGTCGGCGTCAGCGCGATGATCAGTGAACCAAAGCACATGAAGACGACCGACAGCGTCAGCGAGATGCGCCGTCCGAAATGATCGGCGAGATAGCCGAAGAACCATCCGCCCAAGGGCCGCATCAGGAAGGTCGCCGCGAAAACGACGGCGACGTTCAATTGCTGGACGACGGGGTCGTTGCCGGGGAAGAAGGCCGGGGCGAAATAAAGCGCGAACGCCGTGTAGGCGTAGAAATCGTACCACTCGACGAGATTGCCGATCGAACCGATGAAGATCGCCTTGATCCGCCGCTGGGCATCGGCGGCGTCAAAATGCTCGGAGGCCGGTAGGGTTGCTTGCTCAGTCACGTTTCGGCCTCTCCATTGTCTGGAAAAGCCTACATCGCCTTTCCGAGCAAAAATGGCAACTGGCGCGGGCCTCGCACCGTGCCCTGCGACCAGGTCACCGTGCCTGCGGGATCAAGGGCGAAATCTGGAATGCGCTTTAGCCATTCCTCCAGCGCAACCTGCATTTCCATGCGTGCCAGGTTGGAACCGACGCAGCGATGGATGCCGAGGCCGAACGCAGCGTGCCGATTTTCGCGGCGGTCGATCACGACTTTGTCAGCATCCGGAAACATCTTGGGATCGCGGTTTGCGGCTGGGAAGGACAGCAGCACCATGTTGCCCGCCTTGACCGGGCAGCCCGAGATCGTCGTCTCCTTGACCACCTCGCGGGCCATCGTCACCGGCGAATAGGCGCGCAGCAGCTCCTCCACCGCGGTCGGGATCAGCCCTGGCTCGGCGGTCAGGCGCTCGCGGTCAGCCGGTGTCTTCGCAAGGTGCCAGAGCGAGGAGCCGATCGCACTCCAGGTGGTGTCGATGCCGGCGATCAGAAGCAGGCGCAGCGAGCCGAGGACGTGGGAGTCTTCGAGCGGGTTGCCTTCCTTGTCCTTGGCGTTCATCAGGTAGGAGATGAGATCGTCGGTCGGCCTGGTCTTGCGCTGCTCGATATGCGCGCTGAAATAGGCGCTCATCTCATGCACGGCCTCCAGCAGCTTGCTTTCGTCCTTGATGCCGAGCTCCAGGATCATGTGGATCCAGTTGATGAAGAGATCGCTGTCGCTCTCGGGGATGCCCAGCATATGCGCAATCGCTCGAACCGGGATGTATTTGCTGTAGCGCGCTGCGGCGTCGACCTTGCCGTCGGCGATGAAGCCGTCGATCAGCTCGTTGCAGATCGCGCGCATCCGCGGTTCCAGCTTCTTCATCGCATCCGGCGTGAACGGCGGCAGCAGGAGCTGCTTGGCCGGCTTGTGCACGGGCGGGTCCGAGGTAATCGGCGGGGCGGCGTTCCTGGCGACCTCCGGCCGCACGTCGCGGACGATGATGCGGCGTGAGGAGAAATGCTCGGTGTCGTTGGCGATCTCGCGCACGGCCTCATAGGTCGTCGGCATGTAGCAGCCGAGAAAGCGTTTTGTGTGCACGACCGGGCTTGCGGCGCGCAGCTCGTCCCAGATCGGGAAGGGATCCTCGGTCCATTGCGGATCGGTGTGGTCGAAATCATGGACCCAGTCGTTGACGGGCGGGTGGGCGACAGGCTGGCTGACGTCGGACATGTCGAGAATCCCTTGGCTCGTGTTCGCTGATAGGACGCAAGCGGCGGAGGCCGCGCTACTCCTCGGTCACGTCGATTGCGATTTCGGGACAATTGGATTTGGCAAGCCAGGCCTTGTCTTCAAGGCCCGGCGGAACAATGCCGTCGCCGGCTTCGTGTGCGTTGCCATATTCGTCGAGTTCGAACAGCTCGGGCGCGAGAGCCTTGCAGCGGGCGTGGCCCTGGCATTTGTCGGGATCGACGTGAACCCTCAGTCGCTCTGTCATGGCGGCTTCCTCGGTCGTATGCGCGCGGCTCGAAGGCGGCGCGTTCCTCTTGTCGACATTGTCGCGGCATTCGCCGCTTGTTATAAGTTATATACTATTACATTCGCGACAAGCTTTCCCTGTCAAGCGCAAACTTATAGGCTTGACCACAACATGCGCTCACAACTCGCTCGCAAGCCCGAGAACACCTACCACCATGGCGATCTCCGCGACGCCCTGATCAAGGCCGCGCTGCGCGAGGCGGAGCAGGGCGGTGCCGAGGCGATCAGCATCAAGGCGCTGGCCAAGCAGCTCGGCGTCTCCCAGCCGGCGCCGTATCGGCACTTTGCCGATCGCGAGGCGCTGCTCGCGGCGGTGACCGCAGAAGCGTTCCGGCAGCTCAGCGCGATCCTGCGCGAGGCGATGGCTGGGACGTCGAAGCAATCAAAGCTGTCGCGGCTGGCGCAGGTGACCCTTGATTTCGGTCTGCGCCGCAACGGCATCTACCGCCTGATGTTCGCGTCGCGCACCGTCTCATGCGCGGCCAAGGGCAGCGAGCTGCACGAGGCCACGCGTGAGACCTTTTCGCTTGTGATCGAAGCTCTGGAAGCGCCCGCCGTCGGCTATTTGCGCGAACGGCAAGCGCTCAAGATCTGGGCGGCGTTGCATGGCGTGGTGATGCTGGCCGAGCAGGGCTTGTTCACCGGCGAGGCCGCCCATGCCACGCGCGAGGAACTGGTCGAGGATTTCGTCAATGAGACGAAGGCGGCGCTTGCGGCAGCGATCAAGGATGCGCGGCGCCGAAAGAAGAACGGCGCCTAGGCCTTCGCCTTCAGCAATCTCATCAACTTGTCGACCGCGCTGTCCGGCGTGGTCACGACCGGGCGGCCGGTGGCTTCTGCTACCAACGGCGCAGTTGCGGCGATGCTGAACTGCGCCAGCGCGATGACGTCGCAATCGCGCAGGTCGCGCGAGGCCTCAGCGATCAGCCGGTCGTGCGTGGCGCGGTCGCCGCGGTCGAGCGCCGCGAGCGCGCCCTCGGCAAGTTTCGGAACGACCTGGACGGTGGTCGGAAACTCCGGCGGCATCGAGGCCAGGGTCGGCGGGAAGGTGGAGAGTAGGCCGATACGTTGCCCCATGGTCGCCGCCCGCTCGATCATGGCCTCGTTCGGCTTCAGCACCGGCATCGGTGCATGCGCGCGCGCGACCGCCTCGATGCAGGGACCGAAGGCCGAGCAGGTGAACAGGATCCCGTTCGCGCCGGTTGCAGCCGCATAGTCGCCGAGCGCCAGGAAACGCTCGGTCATGGTATCGTCGAGCACGCCGTCGCGGGCCAGATCCGCCGACAGGCTGTCGTCGAGCAGGTTCATCAGCCGCGCCTCCGGCCACGCGGCCGCGAACGCCGCTTCGATCGGGGCGATCGAGTGCTTGAGGGCATGGATCAGGGCGATGCGCATGGGCGACGTCATTGAGCGTGACTATTTGGGTCTCGTGCCCGGACGCAGCGCAATGCGAAGTATTGCGCTGGAGAGCCGGGGCGCATTGTGGCCGCTGGATCCCGGCTCTGCGCAGCAGCGCACCGGACGATGCTTCGCATCGCCGGGGACGCTGCAGCGCGTCCGGGACACGCGAGACGCTACTTGAACGGCACCGCGTACATCAAGCCGCCCTTGCTCCAGAGGCCGTTGAGGCCGCGGTCGAGCTTGAGTGGGCTCGCCTTGCCGACATTGCGCTCGTAGATCTCGCCGTAATTGCCGGTGGCCTTGATCGCGGTCACGAGCCATTTGTTGTCGAGCCCGAGCCGGGAGCCGAGATCGCCGGAGGCCCCTAACAGGCGCTGGATCGCCGGTGTCTGCGATTTCGCCATCTCGTCGACATTGCCTTGCGTGACGCCGAGCTCTTCGGCCTCGATCAGGCCGTAATGCAGCCAGGTGGTGATGTCGCTCCAGACCTCGTCGCCGTTGCGGGTGAAGGGGCCGAGCGGCTCCTTGCTGATGGTCTGCGGCAGCACGACGTAATCGGCCGGGTTCGGTGCCGCGGTGGTCACGGCGCCGGCGAGCGCGGAGGCGTCCTGGGTCATCGCATCGCAGCGGCCGCCGAAGAAGGTCTGGTACATGGTGTCGACGCGGTCGAACACCAGTGGCTTCCAATCGATGCCGTTGGCGCGGCCGTAATCGCCGAGCGTGACTTCGTGCGTGGTACCCTGAGCCACGCAGACGGTGGCGCCCTTGAGGTCCTTGATCTCCTTGACGCCCAGTTCCTTCTTCACGACAAAGCCCTGGCCGTCGTAGAAATTGATCGGGCCCTGCCGCAAGCCCAGCGTCACACCGCGCAAGTACGTCTGCGTGGAGTTGCGGTAGAGCACGTCGATCTCGCCCGATTGCAGGGCGGTGAAGCGGTTCTGCGCGGTCAGCGAGACGTAGCGCACCTTGCTGGCATCACCCAGCACGCCGGCGGCGAGCGCACGGCAATAGTCGACGTCGAGACCTTTGTAGTTGCCTTGCGAGTCCGGCGCCGAGAAGCCGGCAAAGCCGGCGCTGACGCCGCACACCAGTGTGCCACGGCTCTTCACCGTGTCGAGCGTTGCCGTCGACCCGACGACCGTCGATGCCGCGAGCATGCTCGCCGCGATAACCACTTTCCTCATCATGCTACTCTCCCCTCAGTGATTGACACTACGCAACACGTTGTCGACGGCCGTGCCGAGCTTGTCGACGATCAGGTCGATCTCATCGGCGGACGCGATGTAGGGCGGCGCCAGCAGCACATGGTCGCCGCGCACGCCGTCCACTGTGCCGCCGCCCGGATAGCAGCCGAGCCCATTGGCGAAGGCCTCCGCCTTGATCTTCTGATTGAGCTTGAGTGCGGGATCGAACGAGGTGCGGCTGGCGCGATCGGCGACCAGCTCGATCGCCCAGAACAGGCCACGGCCCCTGATGTCGCCGACATGGCGGTGATTGCCGAAGCGCTCGGTCAGCCGCTGTTCGAGCTGCCGGCCGCGCTCCTTGACGCGGTCGAGCAGGCGATCCTCGCGGATCACATCCTGCACCGCGAGCGCGGCCGCGCAGGCGAGGGGATGTGCGAGATAAGTATGGCCGTGCTGAAAGGCGCCGGAGCCAGCGCGGATGGTGTCGATGAGCTTGCCGCTCGCTAACATCGCGCCGATCGGCTGATAGCCGCCGCCGAGCCCCTTTGCGATGGCCTGGATATCAGGCGCGATGCCTTCCTGCTCCCAGGCGTGCGTGGTGCCGGTGCGGCCCATGCCAGACATGACCTCGTCGAGGATGAGCAGCGCGCCGTGCCGGTCGCAGATCTCGCGCACCGCCCTGAAGTAGCCGTCGGGCGCGGTCACGGCACCGGCGGTGGCGCCGACCACCGGCTCGGCGAGGAACGCCGCCACGGTATCGGGGCCTAGCCGCTGAAACTCGGCTTCGAGCTCGGCGGCCAGCCGTGCCACGAATTGCGCATCGGATTCACCGTCGTGCTTCTCATGGTAAGCAAAGGCTGGAGTCACATGGCTGAAAGCGGCCGAGAGCAAAGGTGCATAGGGCGCGCGTCGCCAGGCGTTGCCGCCGGCTGCGAGCGCACCAAGTGTGTTGCCGTGGTAGCTCTGCCGGCGCGCGATGAAATGCTGCCGCTGTGGTTCGCCGCGCTCGATGAAATATTGTCGCGCCAGCTTGATGCTGGCCTCGATCGCCTCCGATCCGCCGCTCACGAAATAAGCGTAGGCGAGACCGCCGGGCTCGTGACCAACGAGCGTCTCGGCGAGAGCCTCTGCCGGCTCGGACGAGAAGAAGGCGGTGTGCGCATAAGCCAGCGTCGAGGCCTGCTTCGCCATCGCCGCGATCACGCGGGGATGCTGATGACCGAGGCAGGAGACGGCCGCGCCGCCGGAGGCGTCGATGATGTGCCGTCCGTCCGCGGCGAAGAGATAGACGCCTTCGCCGCCGATCGCCTTCGGCGGCGTCTCGCGCAATGAGCGGTGCAGCACGCGGCTGGGGCGAGCGGCCATGGGTCAACCTTTCTCCGAGACGTAGATGGAGGCCGCGGCAAGCCGCGCCTCGGTATTTTCCAGGCGCTTTTTCGCGGCGACGCCGCCGAGCGAGAACGTCACCGCCGCGAGCGACTGCGCGATCGCGACCGCGCCGGTGAGGCTCGGGAAGAAGCCGGGAGAGGAGGCCGCCTCGAACAGCAGCGCGTGATCGGCGCCCTCGGCCATCGGGGCCGAGACGCTATCCGCGATCGCGATCAACGTTGCCCCGGCGCGATAGGCCGCCTGTGCGGCGCGAACGCTGGCGTGTGTGTAGGGCAGGAAGCCGACGACGATGACGGCCTCGCCGGGCCGGAAGGCGCCGAGATCGAGGTCGTCGGGCCCGGAAGTGCCGACGAGCTGCACCTGTTCGGGGCGGAACAGCCGCAGCTCGTAGTTCAGCAGTTCCGCGACGCTGCGGCAGCTGCGATAGCCGGCGATCCAGATCCGCTTGGCCTCGTGCAGCGCGCGAGCGGCCTCCGCAATCGGCTGGGCTGGGATTCGCGGAAGGCCGGCGGCCTCGGCCTCGAGCTTGTCGGTGACGAGCGCGACGTCGGCGTTCGGCCCTTGGCGACGGCCTTTTGCGCGGCCGGAGAAGGGCGCGGTTTGCGCCGGCCGCCGCGCCTCGGTCAGCGCCGCGCGCAATTCGTCCCAGCCCGAATAGCCGATCGCCTTGGCGAGGCGCGTGAACGCGGCAGGATCGGCGCCGGCTTCCGCGGCGAGGTCGCGCATCGAACGGGTGGTGGCGTCGTAATCGTTGGCGGCGACGAAGCGTCCGACCTCCTGCAGCCGCATCGGGAGCGACGGCAATGCAATGCGCAGTTCGCTCAGCGGCGAGGATTTCACGGGCTCGGCCATGAAACATTTGTTGCATGAATTCGAGATCGGTGCAACAGTTGACGTGCGCTGCCGGAAATCGTCGCTATTGGGGAAGGGTTTTTGTGCTGTGACCACGGAAGCTCGGAGACCGCCGCCGCGCCGCCGCTTCTTCGCGCTCGGGCGCAACGAATTGAAGGGCCTGTTCTGGCAGGTGCTGGTGGTCGGGATTGCGCTCGCAGTCATTGGCTTCCTCTGGTCCAACACCGTCACCAACCTCTCGGCGCGCCGCATCACGACCGGCTTTGCCTTCCTCGGCCGCGAGGCCGGCATGCCCATTGCCGACAGCTTGTTCGCGTATAATCCGAGAGACACATATCTCTGGGCCTTCGTCGTCGGTGTCGGCAACACGCTGCGCGTCGCCGTGATCGGGATCGTGCTCGCGACCATCCTGGGCACGCTGATCGGCATTTCGCGATTGTCGGCCAACTGGCTGCTGTCACGACTTGCCGCCGTCTATGTCGAAACGCTCCGCGACATCCCGCTGCTGCTTCAACTCCTGTTCTGGTATGTGCTGATGCAGGCGCTGCCGGCCGCGCGCGCTGCATGGCGCCCGGTCGAAGGCGTGTTCCTGTCCAACCGCGGCCTGATCCTGCCGGCAATTCCGATTGGCTCGCTGCAGCTTTGGGTGCTCGGCACCGCTGTGCTCGGGCTCGTCGCTTTCTATCTCGTCAGGAGGCGGCTGATCGCGCAGCAGATGCGCGACGGCAAGCCGCGGCCGGCCTGGCCGTTTGCGCTCGGCCTCATTGTCGCGCTGCCGGCAGCCGTGTCACTGGTGCTCGGCGTGCCCTGGACAATCGAATGGCCGCAGCTGCGCGGCTTCAATTTCGTCGGCGGGCTGACGCTTGCGCCGGAATATTTCGCGCTGCTGATCGCTCTCGTGACTTACACCTCGGCTTTCATCGCCGAGATCGTGCGCAGCGGCATCCAGTCGGTGCCGCGCGGACAGTGGGACGCCGCCAATGCGCTTGGCCTGCGCCGCAGCTTCATGCTGCGGCAGATCATCCTGCCGCAGGCGCTCCGCGTCATCGTGCCGCCGATGACGAGCCAATATCTCAACCTGACCAAGAATTCCTCGCTCGCGGTGGCGATCGGCTATCAGGACGTGGTTTCGATTGCCAATACCACGCTGAACCAGACCGGGCAGGCGATCGAGGCCATCGCGCTGATCATGGCGGTGTTCCTGACCATCAGCCTTTCCATCAGCTTCTTCATGAACTGGTACAATGCGCGCATTGCGCTGGTGGAGCGCTGATCATGACTGTGATCGCCGACACTCCCGATGCACCTCGCGCCGCTCGCCGGCCGCAAGCCGGCAACCCCGCATTGCGATGGCTGCGCACCAATCTGTTCTCGTCGATCCCGAATGGCATCCTCTCAGTCGTGCTGCTGGCAATTCTCGCCAAGGGCATCTTCAGCTTCGCCCAATGGGGCATCGCCAATGCCGTGTGGCTGACCCCGGCGAACGATTCCAGCGCCTGCCGCGCGGCGCGTGGCGTCGGCGCCTGCTGGGCGATCATTCCCGAAAAGTACCGCTTCATCCTGTTCGGCACCTACCCGTTCGACGAGCAGTGGCGGCCGGCGCTGGCGGTGCTGCTGTTCATCGCACTGTACTATCTCTCGACCCGTCGCGCCCTGTGGCGGCGCGAACTGGTCTATCTCTGGATCGGTGCGCTTGCGCTGATCAGCGTGTTGATGTGGGGCGGCGTGTTCGGGCTCTCCTTCGTCTCGCAGGATCGCTGGGGCGGTTTGCCCGTGACCCTGATCCTGGCGACGTTTGGATTGGCTTTCGGCTTTCCGCTCGGCATCCTCGTTGCGCTTGGCCGGCGCTCAAAGCTGCCGGCGATCCGCTCGCTCAGCGTGCTCTATGTCGAGCTGATCCGCGGCGTGCCGCTGGTGAGCCTGTTGTTCATGGCGAGCGTGATGTTTCCGCTGTTCATGCCCGCCGGATTCAACATCGACAAGCTCTTGCGCGCACAGATCGCGATCATCCTGTTCGCCGGCGCCTACCTCGCCGAAGTCATCCGCGGCGGGCTTCAGGCGGTGCCGCGCGGGCAATACGAGGCCGCCGATGCGCTCGGGCTGTCCTACTGGCGCAAGAACCGGCTGATCATCCTGCCGCAGGCGATCCGCCATGTCATCCCGCCGCTGGTCAACACCTTCATTGCCTTCTTCAAGGACACCAGCCTCGTCCTCATCATCGGCATCTTCGACCTGCTGACGACGGCGAAGACCGCGATCATCGATCCCGCCTGGCAACAGTTCTCGGTCGAGGTCTACATCTTCGTCGCCGCGATCTATTTCGTCTTCTGCTTCGCGATGTCGCGCTACAGCCGCGGCCTGGAGGCGACGCGAAGGTGAGGCTCTCGTGTCCCGGACAAGGAGCAGCGCAACAGCGCTGTGCCGCAGAGCCGGGATCCAGGGGAGGCACGGTAGGTTGCAGATGCATGGGCCCCGGCTCTGCAGCGCACCGCCGAAGGGGCGCTGCGCCGCGTCCGGGGCAGGAGCACGAGGTTACTGCCTCACCTTCGGATCAACCGGCGTCGTTCCGCGCAGGCCCAAAATATCCTCCAGCACCTTCGCGCCTGCGAGCACGTCGGCGTCGCTTCGCGGGGCGCCGACGACCTGCACGCCGACCGGCAGGCCGGACGCCGTGAAGCCGCACGGCAGCGACAGCGAGGGGCAGCAGGCCAGCGTGATGGCATAGACGATGCCGAGCCATTCGACGTAGTTCTCGAAACGCTTGCCGGCGCATTCGGCGACATAGCGGTGCTCGATCGGGAAGGGCGGCACGATCGTAGTCGGCGTCAGCAGCAAATCGTAGCTCTTGAAGAACTCGACCGCCCGCGCGGTCATGCCGACGCGCTGGGCCTCGGCGCGCGCGAGCTGCTCCACCGTGAGCTTGAGGCCTTCCTCGATGTTCCAGATCACCTCGGGCTTGAGCAGATCGCGCTTGGTGCGCAGCAGTTGCGCCTTGGTGATCGCGAAATCGAAGGCGCGGAGCACGTGGAAGCACTCATGCGCCTCGCGCCAGTCCGGATGCGCTTCCTCGACGATGGCGCCGGCCTCGGCAAAGCGTTCCGCCGCCTTGCGTGTGATCGCCTTCACATCGGGATCAACCGGCGTGATTCCGAGATCGGGCGAATAGGCGATGCGCTTCGGCTTCTTGCCCGCCTGAGCCGCCGACAGGAACGAGGTCGCGGGCGCCGGCAGCGACAGCGGATCGTCCGCGTAGTCGCCGCTCATGGCATCGAGCAGCAGCGCGAGATCCTCGACGTTGCGTGCCATCGGGCCCTGCACGCCGAGATTGCGATCGATGCCCGCTTTCGGCGTGTGCGCGACGCGGCCGATGCTCGGCCGCATGCCGACGACGCCGCAGAAAGCCGCCGGGCTGCGCAAGGACCCGCCCATGTCGGAGCCCTGCGCCAGCCAGGCCATGCCGGTGGCGAGCGCCACTGCCGCGCCGCCGGATGAGCCCGCCGCGGATTTCGAAATATCCCAGGGATTGAGCGTCGCACCGAACACCTCGTTGAAGGTGTTGGCGCCGGCGCCGAATTCCGGCGTGTTGGATTTTGCGTAGACGACCGCGCCATTGGCTTCGAGATTCTCGACCATGAGGTCGGACTTGGCGGGGATGCTGTCTTTGAAGATAGGAGAGCCCTGGGTGTTCAGCACACCCGCAACGTCGGTCAGATCCTTGATCGGCACCGGCAGACCCGCGAGCAGCCCCCGCGCGCCGGCGGGTTTCCGCATCAAGGCCTTGGCGCTGTCCCGGGCGCGATCGAAACAGAGTATCGGCAGCGCATTGACCTTGCCGTCGACCTCACCGATGCGCTTCTCCAACACATCCAGCAGTTCGAGCGGCGAGACATCGCCGGAACGCAATTTGTCGACGACGGCGCATGCGGTTTCGCGGATCAGCTCTTGAGACAATTAGCTTACTCCTACCTCTAGATTGTCATTCCGGGGCGCCCGGAGGGCGAACTATGGTGCGCAATTGCGCACCTGAGAATCTCGAGGTTCCGGGTTCGATGCTTTGCATCGCCCCGGAACGACGTTCCCAAACACCACGTGCCAGTTAACCCCACCCGGCGCTGATGCCGCCGTCCACGGTGTAGATCACACCCGAGGTATACCCGGCGCGGTCCGACGCCAGGAACGCCATGAGGTCACCGATCTCTCGTGCATGCGCGGGACGGCCGAGCGGCAGGCTCTTCTGGAACTCTTTGTAGCGGCTCTCGTCGCCGAACTGTTGCTTGGCCCGCGTCTTCAGCAGCGTGACATGGCGATCGGTGCCGACAGGGCCGGGATTGATGCCGACCACACGGATGTTGTCGGCGAGGCTTTTTCCCCCGAGCGCACGGGTGAAGGCCATCAGCGCGGCATTGCCGGCACTGCCGCAGATGTAATTGGCATCGAACTTTTCGCCGGCAGCCCCGATGTCGTTGACGATGACGCCGCCGCCCTTTGCTTTCATCTGCGCGTAAATCTGCCGCGTGAGATTGATGTAGCCGAAGACTTTCAACTCCCAGGCGTGGCGCCAGGTCGCCTCGTCGATCTTGTCGATCGAGCCGCCGGGGATGTCGCCGGCATTGTTGACGAGCACGTCGATATCGGCGGCCTCCCTGGCGAGTCGCGTCACGTCCTCGGCCTTGCGCAGATCGACGATGCTCGTTGCAACATCGATCTGATGCGCGGAACGCAATCGGTCGGCCAGCGCCTTGAGCTGATCGCCGCTGCGGGCGGCGAGCAGGAGGTGCGCGCCTTCCTCGGCAAACGCCTCGGTGGCGGCCGCGCCAATGCCCTTGGACGCGCCCGTGATCAGGACACGCTTGCCACGCAGATGCAGATCCATGAGTGGTACTCGCAGGATAGGAACAGGATCAAATCAGTAGGCGCCCGGCCGCGCCATGGTCAACATTGCAGTGCAGCGTTGCACTGCCGACGCGTTTGGTCCATTGCAGTGCGGTCAAAAGGCGGCGGCTGCCGGACCAACCAAGGACGTTCTCGATGAGCAAGAAACAATACCGGATCGCGGTCATTCCCGGCGACGGCATCGGCAAGGAAGTCATGCCGGAGGGCCTGCGCGTCCTGGAGGCGGCGGCAAAGAAGCATGGGGTCGCCGTGCATTTCGACCATTTCGACTTCTCGTCCTGGGACTATTACGAGAAGCACGGCCAGATGATGCCGGATGACTGGAAGGACAAGATCGGCAAGCACGATGCGATCTATTTCGGCGCGGTCGGCTGGCCGGCCAAGATTCCGGACCACGTCTCGCTGTGGGGCTCGCTGATCAAGTTTCGCCGCGAGTTCGACCAATATGTGAACCTGCGCCCGGTGCGGCTGATGCCCGGCGTGCCGTCGCCGCTGGCGGGCCGCAAGCCCGGCGACATCGATTTCTGGGTGGTGCGCGAAAACACCGAGGGCGAATATTCCTCGGTCGGCGGCCGCATGTTCCCGGACACTGACCGCGAGTTCGTGACGCAGCAGACGGTGATGACCCGTACCGGCGTCGACCGCATCCTGAAGTTCGCCTTCGAGCTCGCGCAGTCGCGGCCGAAGAAGCATCTGACCTCGGCGACCAAGTCCAACGGCATCTCCATCACCATGCCCTATTGGGACGAGCGCGTGGAGGCGATGGCCAAGAAGTTTCCCGGCGTGAAGTGGGACAAGTACCACATCGATATTCTGACTGCGAACTTCGTGCTGCACCCCGACTGGTTCGACGTCGTGGTCGGCTCGAACCTGTTCGGCGACATCCTCTCGGACCTCGGCCCGGCCTGCACCGGCACCATCGGCATCGCGCCGTCGGGCAACATCAACCCCGAGGGCGATTTCCCCTCGGTGTTCGAGCCGGTGCACGGCTCGGCGCCCGATATCGCAGGGCAGGGCATCGCCAACCCGATCGGCGCGATCTGGTCGGGCGCCATGATGCTCGAGCATCTCGGCGAGAAGGAAGCCGGCAAGTCGATCGTCGAGGCAATCGAGCGGACGCTGGCCGAACGCACGCTGCGCACCAAGGATCTCGGCGGCAATGCCGACACCTCCGCCTGCGGCAAGGCCGTCGCGGATATGGTGGATTGACGCAGAAACGGTAGGGTGGGTTAGCGCAGCGTAACCCACCTCTTTCGTCCCAGCGAAGAAGGCGGTGGGTTACGCCTGCGGCTAACCCACCCTACGATTTCTGTTTCAATTGACACAGCTGATCGCTAGCCCACGATCTTCTCGATCGCCGCCTGATCGAGCCCAAACTTCTTCCCGGCCTCCAGAATCTCCTGCCAGGTGGTTGGATCGACCGGAATGCCTTCGGCGAGGCGCTTCGTCTTGGTCTCGCGCTCTGGATCTCCTGCGATCTTGACCTTGTCGACGCCGGGTGCGGGCGGCGAGCCGGTGTGCCAGGCAACGAAGCTCTCGGCCTCGCGCGCGAGGTTCTCGCCGGTGCCGAGCTTGTTCGGGTCGATGACGATCGAGAGCATGCCGTTGAGGACGTTGTACTTGCCGTCGGACGGGCCCTTGACCGCCTGCCCGCCGGAGAGCGCGCCGCCGAGGATTTCGCAGACCAGCGCGAGCCCCGAACCCTTGTGCTCGCCGAAGGGGAGGATGGCGCCGTACGGCGGGATCACGGTGTAGCGCGGATTGACCGTGGGCTTGCCCTCATTGTCGATGATGGTGCCGCTCTCGAGCGCGACGCCCTTGTTGTGGGCAACGCGGGTCTTGCCCTGCGCGATCCTGCTGGTGGCGAAGTCGAGCACGATCGGGTCCTTGCCCCTGCGCGGGATGCCGACGCAGAACGGGTTGGTGCCGTGGCGCGCGTCGCTGCCGCCCCAGGGTGCCACGATCGGGCGCGAGATCACGTTGACGAAGTGGATCGAGACCAGCCCGTGGTCGATGCACTGCTCGGCCCAATGGCCGATGCGGCCGATATGGTGCGAGTTGGAGAGGCCGACGAGGCAGACGCCGTTCTTCTTGGCGCGCTCGGCCGCGAGCTCCATCGCCTCATGGCCGATCACCTGGCCGTAGCCGGTGAGGCCGTCGAGGGTGAGAAGCGGGCCGGTGTCGAGCACGATCTTGACGTGCTGGTTCACGGCGAGGCCGCCATTGGTGACGCTCTGGACATAGCGAGGGATCATGCCGACGCCGTGGGAGTCGTGGCCTTTGAGATTGGCCTCGACCAAGTTGGTGGACACGAGCTCGGCCTCGCGGTCCGAGGAGCCGCCGGCCTTGACGATGGCGTGGATGGCTTTGGTGAGCGGCTCTGCCTGGATGGTGCGATAGTCGGCCATTGTTGTTGCTCTTATCCCTTCAGGATATGGCGGGGAGCGTAGGGTGGGTTAGGCGAAGCCGGAATCCACCTCTGCAGTCCCGCGGAAATAGACAATGGTGGGTTACGCTCTGCAGATGCGCTTCGCGCCTCTGCAGAGCTAACCCACCCTACGAATTCACGATCCGGCGGCAGTGCTCCCACGCCGCGCCAATCAGGTTCTCGCTGGCTTCCGGCGTGCGGAAGGCGGAATGCGCCGACAGGGTCACGTTCGGAATCTTCGTCAGCGGATGATCGCCGGGCAGCGGCTCGGTGTTGAAGACGTCGAGGCCGGCATGGCGGATATGGCCCGACTTCAGCGCCTCGATCATCGCGGCTTCGTCCACGATCGCGGCGCGCGCGGTGTTGACGAGAATGACCCCACGCTTCATCGCAAAGATCTTCTCGCGCGTGATCATGCCGCGCGTCTCGTCGTTGAGCAGAAGATGCAGCGACACGACGTCGCTCCTGGCCAGCAGCGTGTCGAGATCGGTGAACTCCACGCCGGGATGGCTCTTCGGGGAGCGGTTCCAGGCGATCACCTTCATGCCGCTGCCCGACGCAATGCGCGCAACCTCGGCGGCGATGCCGCCGAAGCCGATCAGGCCGAGAGTCTTGCCGGTGAGCTGCATGCCGTCCTCGCGCAGCCAATTGCCGCCGCGCATCTCGCGGTCCATCATCGCGATGACGCGGGCCGAGGCCCACATCAGCGCGATCGCGGATTCGGCGACCGCGGTGTCACCGTAACCCTTGATCAGATGCACGGAGATGCCGAGTTCGGCTAGCTCCTCCGGGTTCATATAGCTGCGCGCGCCGGTGCCGAGGAAAACGACGTGCTTCAGCCCGGTACACTTCTTCGCCACCTCGGTCGGCAGCGCGGTGTGGTCGACGATCGCGATCTCGACTCCATCGAGGATCTCAGGGTATTGCTCGGGCTTGATGTCGGGGTCCCGGTGAATCCGCACCTTGGGATCGCCGGGCCTCGTTAGCCGCTCCATGATCACGGCCAAGGTTTCATTGGCGTCGACGAATACTCCGCGCATGGTTTTCTCCGGTCAGGACGCGACGCCGGCGATCGCCAGCACGGTATGCATGAGAACGTTGGTGCCCGCGGCGCAATCGGGCTGCGTGGCGTCTTCCAGCTCGTTGTGGCTGATGCCGTCCTTGCAAGGCACGAACACCATCGCGGCAGGCATGACGGTGTTGAGATTGCAGGCGTCGTGGCCGGCGCCGGAGGTGATGCGGCGCGAGGAGTAACCGAGCGTCTTTGCGGCGTTCTCGACCGCGGCGATCAGCTTGGGGTCGAAATGCGTCGGTGGCTTGCGCCAGACCAGGTCGATCTTCACCTCGACCTTGCGGCGTGCGGCGATCTCGGCAATGGCGGTGCGCAAATCGCGATCGAGCGCGTCCATGATCGCGCCGTCGGCGCTGCGGCAATCCATGGTGAAGGCGATCTCGCCGGGAATGACGTTGCGTGAGGGGTTTGCGATCACGGCCTCGCCGATGGTGCCGACCGCGTTGGGCCCATGCTTCTTGGCAATGGACTCCATCGCCAGCACGATCTCCGACAGCGTGGCCAGCGCATCACGGCGCAGCGGCATCGGCGTCGATCCGGCATGGCTCTCGAAACCCGAAATCTTGCCGTCGTACCAGAGCACGCCCTGGCCGGAATCGACCACGCCGATGGTCTTGGCTTCGGCCTCCAGGATCGGGCCCTGCTCGATGTGCAGCTCGACGAAGCAGCCGAGCTTCTGGAAGCCGACCGGCTTGTCGCCGCGATAGCCGATGCTGTCGAGCGCCTGGCCGACGGTGATGCCCTCGGCGTCCCTGCGCGACAAAATGTCGTCAGTGGTAAAGTCGCCGACGTAAGCCGCGGAGGCCATCATTGCAGGTGCGAAGCGCGAGCCTTCCTCGTTGGTCCAGTTGACCACGCAGATCGGCGCTTCGGTTTCGATGTCGGCATCGTTCAGCGTGCGGATCACCTCCAGCGCGCCGAGCGTCCCCAAAATGCCGTCATACTTGCCGCCGGTCGGCTGGGTGTCGAGATGTGAGCCGATGCCGACGGGCAGCTTCGACATGTCGCGGCCCTTGCGCAGGCCGAACTGCGATCCAAGCGCGTCGACGTGGACTTCCAGTCCGGCGGCCTCGCAAGCCTTGCGGAACCAGTCGCGCACCTGCTTGTCGTCGTTGCTCAGTGTCAGCCGCCGCACGCCGCCCTTGGCCGTCGCACCGAATTGTGCGGTCTCGTGGATTGAGCCCCAGAGGCGGGCGGAATCGATTTGCAGGTTGGTGGCGGCTCGGCTCATGCGTTCGTTCTCTCGATTGTCCGGCGCCTGTTTCAATGACCCGCCAGCGCGGGCGCGTCAACCGCGAGGCTGCTCTGCGCAATCTGCCGAGCCAGCTCAGCGACGCGCTCCACGGCGACGACGTCGGGCGAGGCGAGCCAGCTCGCGGTGAAGGTGAGAGGCGCGATGGCAAGATCGGTGTCGAGCAGCTGCAGCCGCCCGTCGGCGAGCTCGTTCTCGACGATGGCGGACGGGATCACGGCGACACCGAGCCCTTCCACCGCCATGTGGATCACGGTCGCGAGCGAGGCCGAGGCGTGCAGCCGGATCGGCGGCAGCTCGGGGCGGTCGAATACCTCGCGCACGACCTCGTAAGGCTTGGTTTTGCGCGGGAAGGTGATGATCGGAAACCGCGCGAGCTCCGCCGGCGTCACCGGGCCCTTGTCGAGACCGAGCGAGGGGCTTGCAAGAAATCCGATCGGATAATCGGCGAGGACGCGATTGTGCACGCCGGAGGCGGACAGCGGTCCGACGACGAAGGCAAGCTCGATCTCCTGTGCGAGCAGGCGGGCGGTGAGGTTCGGCGTGATGTCGACTTCGATCTCCAGCGACAGGTTCGGATAGATCTGGTTCACACTCTTCACGAGCCGCGGCAGCCAGGTGTGCACGATGGTCTCCGCGACGCCGAGCCGCATCACCCCGCGCATCGCGGATGCATCGCTGATCTCCGCCATCATCTGAGCCCGCAGGCCGATCAGCTTCTCCGCATAAACCATCATCTGCCGGCCGCTCGGGGTCGGCGAGGCGACGCGATGATCGCGGTTGAGGAGCTTCACGCCCATCTCGCGCTCGAGCTGGGCGATGCGCTGGGAGATCGCCGGCTGAGTGGTGTTGAGCCGTTGCGCGGCGCCGCGGAAGCTGCCGAGCTTCACAACCCAGAGGAATGTCTCGATCGACCTAAAGTCCAGCATTGGAAGGATTTTCCCAATCGATAAAATAGATTTATCGAGATTGATTAGAAACGACGATTAGACTTTATAGCACGCTTGGTGTTGGCTTGTCCTTGTCGAGTTTATAGGCAGGTCGATCACATGACTGTTTTGGTGGCAGCGCAGCAAACTGAAACGCCCGACGTCCTTCCGAGCCGCAAGGCCCGGCTCGCCTATCGCGAGGGGCTGGTCGCCTCCACCGCCGGCGCCGCCCCCGGTTTCGTCCAGGGCAATCTGGCGATCCTGCCCGCGGAATATGCCGGCGCCTTTCACCGCTTCTGCCAGCTCAATCCAAAGCCATGCCCGATCATCGGCATGTCCGATGTTGGCAGCCCGCATATCCCCTCGCTCGGCGCCGATCTCGACATCCGCACCGACGTGCCGCGCTACCGCGTCTGGCGCGACGGCGAGGTCGTGGACGAGCCGACCGACGTGAAGAAGTACTGGCGCGACGATCTCGTCACCTTCGTGCTCGGTTGCTCCTTCTCGTTCGAGGAGGCGCTGCTCGACGAGGGCATGCCGATCCGCCATATCGAGCAGAACGTGCGTGTGCCGATGTATCGCACCAACATCGCCTGCGGCGAGGCCAGGCCGTTCGTCGGTCCCATGGTCGTGTCGATGCGCCCGTTCAAGCCCGCTGACGCGATCCGCGCGGTGCAGATCACCTCGCGCTATCCGGCCGTGCACGGTGCGCCCGTGCATCTCGGACATCCGCATCTGATCGGCATCAAGGATATCGCCAAGCCTGATTACGGCGATCCGGTGCCCGTTGCCGACGACGAGATCCCGGTGTTCTGGGCTTGTGGCGTGACGCCGCAATCAGTCATCAACGCCGCCAGGCTGCCGTTCGCCATCACGCATTCGCCGGGCCTGATGCTGGTGACGGATCTCAAGAACAGGACCATGGCCGTGATTTAAGTAGGCAGCGATTGCTGCTTCTTCGAGCTTTACCGCATCCGTCAATCGCTTCATTCGATCAGCCGAAATTCAGATATAGGGGACTCTGCCATGACAATCACTCGCCGCGACGTGTTGTTAGGTGCCACCGCCACCGCTGCGCTGGTGCCGCTCGCTGCACGCGCACAGACGTCGGAAGTCGTGATCGGCGTGATCTATCCGTTCTCCGGCGGCAGCGCGCAGCAGGGCGTCGACGCGCAGAAGGCCTATGAGACCGCGCTCGAGGTCATCAACAAGGACACTGATTTCGACCTGCCGCTCGCCAAGGGCGAAGGCCTGCCGGGTCTTGGTGGTGCGAAGATCCGCCTCGTGTTCGCCGATCACCAGGCCGATCCGCAGAAGGGCCGCGCCGAGGCCGAGCGCCTGATCACGCAGGAGAAGGTCTGCGCCATCATCGGCACCTATCAGAGCGCGGTCGCCGTCACCGTCAGCCAGATCTGCGAGCGCTATCAGGTCCCGTTCGTTTCCGCCGACAATTCCTCGCCGAGCCTGCATCGCCGCGGTCTGAAATATTACTTCCGCGCCGCGCCGCATGACGAGATGTACTCGGCCGCGATGTTCGACTTCTTCGATGCCATGAAGAAGAAGGGCACCAAGATCGAGACGCTGTCGCTGTTCCACGAGGACACCATCTTCGGCACCGATTCCGGCAACGCCCAGGCCAAGATCGCCGGCGAACGCGCCTACAAGATCGTCACCGACATCAAGTACCGCGCCAACTCGCCCTCGCTCTCGGCCGAGGTGCAGCAGCTCAAGTCTGCGAACGCCGACGTGCTGATGCCCTCGAGCTACACCACCGACGGCATCCTGCTGGTCAAGACCATGGCCGAGCTCGGCTACAAGCCCAACGCGATCGTGGCGCAGGACGCCGGCTTCTCCGAGAAGGCGCTCTATGATGCCGTCGGCGACAAGCTCGAAGGCGTGATCTCGCGCGGTACCTTCTCGCTCGACCTCGCACAGAAGCGCCCGATGGTCGGCAAGATCAACGAGATGTTCAAGACGCGCTCTGGCAAGGATTTCAACGACCTCACCTCGCGCCAGTTCATGGGCCTGATCATCCTCGCCGACGCCATCAGCCGCGCCAAGTCGACCGACGGCGAGAAGATCCGCGATGCGCTTGCCGCGACCGACATCCCGGGCGAGCAGACCATCATGCCCTGGAAGCGCGTCAAGTTCGACGAGATGGGCCAGAACAACGACGCCGACCCGGTGCTGCTGCAATATGTCGGCGGCAAGTTCGTCACCATCTTCCCGCCGCAGGCCGCGATCGCCGAGGCGATCTGGCCGATGAAGTAAGCACTACGGGGGCGGGGCCAGGCGTTGTGGGAAGCAGGCAGCTCCCACACCGTCATTGCGAGGAGCCCGCGACAAATTGCGAAGCAATTTGCGCTGGCGACGAAGCAATCCAGACTGCTTCCTTGGAGACATTTCTGGATTGCTTCGCTTCGCTCGCAATGACGGAGCAAATGATGACGCTTCGAACGGGGGACGACTTTTGACAGCCCAAGCCATTATCCAGAGTCTCGCAAGCGGCCTGCTCATGGGCCTGCTCTACGGACTGATCGCGGTCGGCCTCGCGCTGATCTTCGGCCTGATGGACGTCACGAACTTCGCCCATGGCGAGTTCCTGATGATCGCGATGTATCTGTCCTTCTTCCTGTTCGCGTTCTTCGCCATCGACCCCTTGCTGTCGGCGCCGCTGGTCGCCGCGGCACTGTTCGTGTTCGGAGCGGTGATCTATCTCTTGATTGTACGCTTCGCCATGCGGGCCAAGGCCAATGCCGGCATGGTGCAGATCTTCACGACCTTTGGCCTTGCCATCGTCATGCGCGGCCTCGCGCAGTTCTTCTTCACGCCGGACTATCGCAGCATTCCGCAATCCTGGCTCGGCGGTAAAACCATCTCGATCGCCGGCATCTTCCTACCGGAGCCGCAGCTGGTTGGCGCGCTGGTGTCGATCGCGGCCTTTGCCGGTCTCTACGTCTTCATCCACCGCACCGATTTCGGCCGCGCAATCGAAGCCACGCGCGAAGATCCCGGCGCGGTCGCGCTGGTCGGCATCGACAAGAACCGCGTGTTCGCATTCGGCTGGGGCCTTGGCGCCGCGCTGGTCGGCCTCGCCGGCGCGATCATGGCGAGCTTTTTCTACATCTATCCCGACGTCGGCGCGTCCTTTGCCCTGATCGCCTACGTCACCGTGGCGCTCGGCGGCTTCGGCAGCGTGTTCGGCGCCTTCGCCGGCGGCATCATCGTCGGCCTCGTCGAAGCCACCACCGCCCTGGTGTTGCCGCCCTCGCTGAAATCGGTCGGCATCTACGCGGTCTATCTGCTGGTCGTCTTCATCCGGCCGCGCGGCCTGTTCGGATCGATCTGATGGACAAGGATTTTGCAGCGCGGCGCCGCCGCGATCTCATCATCGCCGCGGTGCTTGCCGCGATCGCCGCGCTCACGCCATTGTTCGTGAAGGATGTCGTCGTCCAGAACATCCTGATCCTGACGCTGATGTATGCGGGACTGTCGCAGAGCTGGAACATCCTGTCCGGCTATTGCGGGCAGATCTCGCTCGGGCACGCGCTGTATTTCGGCCTGGGTGCCTACACCACCGAGCTGCTGTTCACCAAGTTCGGCGTGCTGCCCTGGTTCGGCATGCTAGCGGGCGGCGTGGTGTCGGCGCTGATCGCGATGGGGCTCGGTTATCCCTTCTTTCGCCTGCGTGGCCACTACTTCGTGATTGCCACCATCGTCATCGCCGAGATCGGGTTGCTGCTGTTCCACAACTGGGAATGGGCCGGCGCGGCGATGGGCATCACCATTCCGATCCGCGGCGACAGTTGGCTGAAATTCCAGTTCCTGCGCACCAAGCTGCCCTATTTCTATTTCGCGCTGGCGCTGTGCTGCCTCGCCTGGTTCGTCACCTGGTGGCTGGAAAATTCCAAATGGGGATTCTGGTGGCGCGCGGTGAAGGACAATCCGGACGCGGCGGAGAGCCTCGGCGTGGATGTGTTCAATTCCAAGATGGGCGCGGCCGCCGTCTCCGCCTTCCTGGTTGCCGTCGGCGGCAGCTTCTATGCGCAGTTCGTGTCCTACATCGACCCTGAGAGCGTCATGGGCTTCCAATTCTCGCTGCTGATGGCGCTGCCCGCCGTGCTCGGCGGCATCGGCACCCTGTGGGGGCCGGTGCTTGGGGCCGCCATTCTGATCCCGCTGACCGAGCTGACGCGCTTCAAGTTGGGCGGCTCCGGCCGCGGTGTCGACCTCATTGTCTACGGCACGCTGATCGTCCTGATCTCGCTGGCCTTGCCGCGAGGACTGCTCAGCCTGTTTTCACGCCCGAAGAAGACGGGGGCTGCCCGATGACCGCGCTTCTCGAAACCCGTGGCGTCTGGCAACGCTTCGGCGGCCTCGTCGCCAACAGCGACGTCTCGATCTCGGTCGGCCGCGGCGAGATCGTCGGCCTGATCGGCCCCAATGGCGCCGGAAAGTCGACGCTGTTCAATCTGATCGCCGGCGTGCTGCCGCCGACGCAAGGCTCGATCCTATTCGACGGCGAGGACGTCACCCGCATGCCGGCGGCCGAGCGCTGCCAGCGCGGGATCGGGCGCACCTTCCAGGTGGTCAAGAGTTTCGAGACCATGACTGTGATCGACAACGTCATCGTCGGCGCCCTCGTGCGCAACACCGTGATGCGCGAGGCGCGCCGCAAGGCGCATGAGGTGCTGGAGTTCACCGGCCTTGCCGCGCGCGCCGACGTGCTGGCGAGTGACCTCGTGCCGGCCGAGAAGCGCCGCCTCGAAGTCGCCCGTGCGCTCGCGACCGAGCCGAAGCTGTTGCTGCTCGACGAAGTCCTCACCGGCCTGACGCCGACCGAGGCACAGACCGGTGTCGCGCTGGTGCGCAAGGTGCGCGATGCCGGCATCACGGTGCTGATGGTCGAGCATGTCATGGAGATCGTGATGCCGCTGGTCGACCGCGCCATCGTGCTCGACCTCGGCAAGGTCCTGGTCGAGGGCAAGCCCGCCGACGTCGTCCGCGATCCCAAGGTGATCAGCGCATATCTGGGAGATCGCCATGCTCAGCGTGCGTGAAGTCACGACGGCCTATCAGGGGCTGGTCGCGATCTCCGCGGTCTCGATCGAGGTCCAGAAGGGCGAGATCGTCTGCGTCGCCGGCGCCAACGGCGCGGGCAAGTCGACGCTGCTCAAATCCATCGCCGGTGCCGAGCGCCCGCGTTCGGGTAGCGTGACGTTCGACGGCAAGCGCCTCGACGGCATGGCGCAGCACCACATCACCGCCACCGGCATCGCCTATGTCCCGGAGAACCGCCGGCTGTTTCCGCGCCTGTCGGTGCGCGACAATCTTCGCCTCGGCAGCTATCTCTATCGCGGCGAGGCGGACCGCGAAGGGCCGCTCGATCTCGTCTTCCAGCTGTTTCCGCGCCTGTCGGAACGTCTGGAGCAACGCGCCGAAACCCTCTCAGGCGGCGAGCAGCAGATGCTCGCGATCGGCCGCGCGCTGATGACGCGCCCGCGGCTGCTGATGTTGGACGAGCCGTCGCAGGGCATCATGCCAAAGCTGGTCGATGAGATCTTCCAGGCGGTGAAGCGCATCCGCGACGCCGGCATGACCGTCCTGATCGTCGAGCAGCGCATGGCCGAGTGCCTGGAGATCGCCGACCGCGCCTACATCCTGCAAACCGGCCGCGTGCTGATGCAAGGCGCAGCGAGCGAGATCAAGGGCAATCCGGACGTGCGCAAGGCGTATCTGGGGCTGTAGCGGCAGAGAAGCTTCGTAGGGTGGGCAAAGCGAAGCGTGCCCACGCCTTCCAAAGACGTGGGCACGGCGCTGGCGCGCCTTTGCCCACCCTACGGCATTGTCGCTACAGTCGTCGCCACATCCTCCGTCATTGCTCCGCTCGCAATGACGATTTGGCTATGTCCGTGCCACGGAAACGCGAAAAGCGCACCACGCCGGGAAGTCTCCTGCAAACTCAAAGAAGTCGTCGAAATACGTCAGACCGAGATCGGACAAGCGTCGGACGATAGCGTCGAGCGCCTCTCTGCCGAAATGGGGCCCGAAGGACGCTATTTCGTCGTTGCTATCGTATGGGGAAGAGACCCCGATCGCTGCAAGCAAGTTTTCCAAAGCGAGCCCTCGCTCGGTCAACGAGGCAAGACGGACGACTAAGCCGTACTCGCTGGTAACTCGGACATATTCTACCTTCTGCGACATCGTGAGCTTCTACTCGTGCCCATGTTCCGGCAACGTCACCCCGAATACCTTCACCAGATCCTGCACCTGCTCCGGTGACAGATACCGCGGATTCATCCCCCGCAGCAGCAGGTACAGCTTCGCCGTCTCCTCCAGCTCCTCCGTCGCGAACACCGCCGCTTCCAGCGTGTCGCCGGCGACGACAGGGCCGTGATTGGCGAGGAGCACCGATGAATATTTCCCCGCCAGTCCCTTGATCGCGTCCGCGACGGCGGGATCGCCGGGGCGGTAATAGGGCACGAGTGCTGTGGCGCCGCATTTCATCAAATAATAGGCCGTCATCGCCGGCAGCGCGGCGCGCGGGTCGATTTCGGGCAGCATCGACAGCGCGACCGAATGGGTGGAATGCAGATGCACGATCGCCTTCGCGCTGCCGCGCGTGTCGTAGAGCGCATTGTGCAGCGGAACTTCCTTGGTCGGCGCATCGCCCGAGACCAGCCGACCCTGATCGTCCAGCCGCGACAGCTTTGCCGGATCGAGGAAGCCGAGCGAGGCGTTGGTCGGCGTCACCAGCCAGCCGCCGCCGTCCAGCTTGACGCTGATATTGCCGGAGGAGCCCGGCGTCAGCCCGCGCTCGAACAGCGAGCGTCCGAAGCGGCAGATATCCTCGCGCAGCCTTGTCTCGTTGCTGTTCTCAGTCTTTATGGCCGTCATGCCCGCTTGTCTCACGCTTTGGCAGCGCGGCCAAGCCGTGATATCGGTTCGCCGAGCCGCCGCAAAGGCTGGCCGTCCGGGAAACGTTCGCAAGGATCAGTTGCATATGTCCGCCTCCACGTCACAAAATCAGCACATCGCCGTCGTCGGCCTCGGCTCGATGGGATACGGCATGGCGACCTCGCTGAAGCGCGCCGGCCATGCCGTGACCGGCTGCGACGTTTCGGCCGATGCCGTCTCGCGTTTCGTGAAGGATGGCGGCGCGGGCGCCAAGACGCCGGCTGAGGCGGCCAAGGAGGCCGACATCGTCGTCAGCGTCGTCGTCAATGCGGCGCAGACCGAGGCGATCCTGTTCGGCAAGGACGGCGCCGCCGAGACCATGCCGAAGGACAGCGTCTTCATATCCTCGGCGACCATGGATCCCGACGTGGCGCGGCGCCTTGCCAAGCAGCTCGAGGCAACGGGCCGGCATTATCTGGATGCGCCGATCTCCGGCGGCGCGCAGCGCGCCGCGCAGGGCGAGCTGACGATCCTGGCCTCCGGCAGTCCCGCCGCGTTTGCCAAGGCCCGGCCCGCGCTCGATGCCATGGCCGCCAAGCTCTACGAGCTCGGCGATGCCGCAGGGCAGGGCGCTGCGTTCAAGATGATCAATCAGTTGCTCGCCGGCGTGCACATCGCCGCCGCCAGCGAAGCGATGGCGTTCGCGGCCAAGCAGGGTCTCGACATCCGCAAGGTCTATGAGGTGATCACGGCCTCCGCCGGCAATTCCTGGATGTTCGAGAACCGCATGCCGCACGTGCTCGACGGCGATTATACCCCGCGCAGCGCAGTCGAGATTTTCGTGAAGGATCTCGGCATCATCCAGGACATGGCGCGCAGTGCTCGATTCCCCGTGCCGGTCTCCGCCGCCGCGCTCCAGATGTTCCTGATGACATCAGCCGCCGGCATGAGCCGCGATGACGATGCGTCGGTGGCGCGGATGTATGCGCAGGTCACCGGCGTCAAGCTGCCCGGCGACAAGTAAGTAAGGGGATTTTTCGATGCCGCGTTTTGCCGCCAATCTCACGATGATGTTCACCGAGGTGCCGTTCCTCGATCGCTTCGATGCCGCTGCGCAAGCCGGCTTCACCGCGGTCGAGTTTCTCTTTCCCTACGATCATCCGGCCGAGGCGGTCGGCGAGCGCCTCAAGCGCAACGGCCTGACCCAGGCGCTGTTCAACCTGCCGCCGGGCGACTGGAATGCCGGCGAGAAGGGTTTTGCGGCGCTGCCGGCGCGGTTCAATGATCTGAAGGCAAGCCTGGAGACGGCGCTGCCCTATGCCAAGGCGACCGGCGTCAAGCGCCTGCACTTGATGGCCGGCATCGCCAACCGCGGCGAGCGCGTCGCGATCGAGGCGTTCTACAAATCGGTGGCATGGGCCGCCGAATTCTTCGGCCCCCATGGCATCGACATCGTGATCGAGCCGATCAATGCGCGCAACGTGCCCGGCTACTTCCTCAACGATTTCGGTTTCGCACGCGACCTGATCCAGGAGTTGAGGCTTGCGAACCTGAAGCTCCAGTTCGACATCTATCATTGCGGGATCATTCACGGCGACGTCACCATGCGCCTGCGCGAGATGATGCCGATCATCGGCCACGTCCAGATCGCCAGCATCCCCTCACGCAACGAGCCCGACGGCGAGGAGCTGAACTATCCGTTCCTGTTCGAAGAGCTCGACCGCCTGGGCTATGCCGGCTTCGTCGGCTGCGAATACAATCCGCGCGGCAAGACCACGGACGGCCTCGCCTGGTTCAAGCCTTACGCTGGAGTGAAGCCGTGACCCTCGCAGCGAAAATTTCTCTTGGCTGCATCGCCGACGACTACACCGGCGCCTCCGATCTCGCCAACACGCTGACGCGTGCGGGCCTGCGCACCGTGCAGACCATCGGCGTGCCCTCGGACGATCTGGCGCTGCCCGAGGTCGATGCCGTCGTGGTGTCGCTGAAGAGCCGCTCGATCGAGGCCAGCCTTGCCGTGTCGCGCTCGCGCGCGGCGGACAAATGGCTGCGCGGCCGCGGCGCGGGCCATGTGCTGTTCAAGATCTGCTCGACATTCGATTCCACCGACGCTGGCAATATCGGCCCGGTGATGGACGCGCTGCGCGCCGACTGCGGCGAAGCTGCCGTTCTGGTGACGCCGGCGTTCCCGGAGACCGGTCGCACCGTCTATCAGGGCAACCTCTTCGTCGGTGCCGTGCCGCTCAACGAAAGTCCGCTGAAGGACCATCCGCTCAACCCGATGCATGATTCCAATCTGGTGCGCGTGCTGGCGCGCCAGAGCAGGACGCGGATCGGCCTCGTCGACCTCGCCACCGTCGCACGCGGCGCGGATGCCGTGCGGGTGCGGCTGGCCGAGCTCGCGGGCAAGGGCATCGGCGCCGCCATCATCGACGCCGTGTTCGACCGGGACCTCGAGACCATCGGCCTCGTCGCCGCCGAACATCGCTTGTCGGTCGGTGCCTCCGGCATCGGCCTCGGGCTTGCGCGTGCGCTGGTGTCGACCGGCAAGGTCAAATCGGCTGCTGCGAGTAGCGATGCAGGTGCGGCGGTCAGCGGACCGGCGGCCTGCCTTGCCGGAAGCTGTTCGCAGGCGACGCTTCAGCAGATCGCCAATGCCGAACGTGTCATGCCGGTGTTACATCTCGATCCGGAGCAGATTGTCTCAGGCGGAAGCGAAGCGCAGCGCGCGCTCGCCTGGGCCCGGCCGCGTCTGGCGGATGGTCCTGTTCTGATCGCCTCGAGCGCGACACCGGAAGCCGTTGCCGCCGTTCAGGCACGCCACGGCCGCGATGCGGCCGGGCACGCCATCGAGCAGGCCATGGCCGACATCGCCGAAGGCCTGGTGCAGGCCGGCGTCCGGCGCCTGATCGTTGCCGGCGGTGAAACGTCGGGCGCCGTGGTCGACCGGTTGAAGATCCCCGGATTTCTCGTAGGAGTGGAAATCGCGGCGGGCGTCCCGGTGTTGCGCGCGGTCGGCGCGAAGGCGGGCGAGATGTTGCTTGCGCTGAAGTCGGGAAATTTCGGCGGAGCGGCGTTTTTCACGGATGCGCTTGGGCTCATGCGCTGAACGCGGGGCATTCTTAGCCGCCTGTTCATTTGTTTCGGGCTTCCGTACTCGTACGGAGTCGTAGTTAACATCTGCGCAGGTGCCCTGGTGTTGGATGTCGATGCTGCTCCCTTTGGTTGATTCGTAAAACTTCAGGGCGCGCCGCCGCGCCAACGCAAAGAGACCCCGATTATGTTTGCCAAGCTTTCGATCCGCGCCAAGATCATCAGTGTCGTGGCGTTCCTGCTGGTCGCGATGACCGGCATGGGCCTGCTCGCCGTCGTGAAGATGCGGTCGATGAATGCCAACACCGTCGACATCACCACCAACTGGATGCCGAGCGTGCGGGTGATCGGGGATCTGCGCGCCAGCGTCATCACCTACCGTAACGTGGTGCGCCAGCACATGCTGGCCCCGACGCTGGAGGACAAGCTCGCGTCGGAGAAGACCGCCGCCACCGTGATCGAGGCACTCGCCAAGGTGCGTACCAAGTACGAACCGATGATCACCTCTGCGGAAGAGCGGGCGCTCTACAGCCAATGGTCCAAGCTCTGGGAGGACTACAAGAAGGGCACCGAGGAGGTCATGGCGCTGTCGCGCAAGGAAGCCGGCAAGGTGCCGCAGGAGGCGCAGGAGCTCAACAGCAAGACGGTCAACAAGATCGGGCTTCAGGCCGATGAGGTGCTGAACAAGGACATCGAGCTCAACACCAAGGGCGGCGAGCAGGCCGCGCTGGATGCCGCCGACAGCTACGCCTACGCCTTCATGCTGGTGTCGATCATTCTCGGCGTCGCGGTCGTGGTCGGCATTGGTCTCAGCTTCTATCTCGTCCGCGACGTCTCGAACGGCATCAATTCCATCACCGAGCCGATGCAGGCGCTGGGCAAGGGCGACCTTTCCGCCGAAGTCCCGCATCGCGGCGAGAAGACGGAGATCGGCGCCATGGCCGACGTGCTCCAGATCTTCAAGGAGGCGTTGATCGCCAAGAAGGCCGCCGACGAAGCCGCCGCGGCCGATGCCGAAGCCAAAATCGAGCGCGGCCGCCGCGTCGACAACATCACCCGCGAATTCGAAACCATGATCGGCGAGATCGTCCAGACCGTGTCGTCGGCTTCGACCCAGCTGGAGGCCTCCGCCTCGACGCTGACGTCGACGGCCGACCGCTCCCAGCGGCTGGCGACCACCGTTGCAGGGGCTTCGGAAGAAGCCTCGACCAACGTGCAGTCGGTGGCCTCGGCGACCGAGGAGATGGCCTCGTCGGTCGGCGAGATCAGCCGTCAGGTGCAGGAATCGGCGCGGATGGCGGGCGATGCCGTCGGCCAGGCGCGCGCTACTACCGAACGAGTCAGCGAGCTGTCCAAGGCCGCATCCCGCATCGGCGACGTCGTCGAGCTGATCAACACCATCGCCGGCCAGACCAACCTGCTTGCGTTGAACGCGACCATCGAAGCCGCTCGTGCCGGTGAAGCCGGCCGCGGCTTCGCCGTGGTCGCCTCCGAGGTCAAGGCGCTCGCCGAGCAGACCGCGAAGGCGACCGGCGAGATCGGCCAGCAGATCTCCGGCATCCAGGCGGCGACCAACGATTCGGTGGGCGCCATCAAGGAGATCTCCTCGACCATCGAGCGTCTCTCGGAGATCTCGTCGGCGATCGCAGCGGCCGTGGAAGAGCAGGGCGCGGCGACGCAGGAGATCGCCCGCAACGTGCAGCAGGCCGCGCACGGCACGCAGCAGGTCTCCTCCAACATCACCGACGTGCAACGCGGCGCGACCGAGACCGGCACGGCCTCTTCGCAGGTGCTGTCGGCGGCGCAAATGCTGTCGAACGACTCGGGCCGGCTGAAGAACGAGGTCAGCAAATTCCTGACCAATGTGCGCGCGGCCTGAGGTCCGTAGGGTGGGTTGGCCGAAGGCGTAACCCACCACGTCCGTCGCCGCGGGGGCAAAAGAGGTGGGTTACGCTTGCGCTAACCCACCCTACGAACACGTGCCCCGGACGCCGGTCTCGTAGGGTGGGCAAAGGCGCTCTTGCGCCGTGCCCACCAATCTTTCCGGATGAGACGGATATCGTGGGCACGCTTCCGCCGTCGCTCTTCGAGCTATGGCGGACAAGTCGCTTTGCCCACCCTAAGAGAGCTACGCCACCCGCCACTCCGGAGTACCATCGGCTGCCATGGTGATCTCACCAATTGAGCCGATTGGCGTCTTATCCATATTCAAGAGATGCGCCAACGTCACGCTATCGCTTGCCGGGATCCGCGCCAACGTGCGCCGGTCATCTTCAGTCCGCAACATCACCACGCCGTGCTCGACATCGCCGCCGCGGCCATAGAGCACCGTGAAGCTCTCCACTTTGCTCTTGCCCGAGGCCTCGCTAGCGAATTCCGGCACCGCGCGCTTGTTGCGGTCGGCCGCGCTTTGCACGCTGGTCTCCTGCGCCAGCGCCTCGCGCGGCGCCGCCTTCGACACCACCAGCGCGTGGTGCTTGGTGACGAAACCGCCCTGGCCGTAGAGCAGGCCGAGCTTTGCGCCGTCGCGCACACGGCGCACCATCGCGCAGGCCGCATGCGTCATGTAGGTGTTGAGCGGCGCGCCGAAGAAGGTGAGGCCGCCGGTCACCGTCGGCTGCACGTCAGCGCCAAGACCGAGCGTCCGCCGCGCCATCTTGGGTACGCAGGGAAAACAGCTGTAGAGCTCGATCGCGTCGAACCTCTTGCCGTCGCCGCCGGCGAGATCCATCACAGCCTTAAGCACCGCATTCTGCGGATGGCTCTCGTAAAACTGGTCGCGCAAGAGATAATCGCGCGGTTCTTCCGCCGAGGCGCCGCCGAGCGGATAGACCAATTTGTCTTCCGCGATGCCGGCCGCGCGCGCCTTGGTGAGGCTGGTCAGCAGCAGCGCGCCGCCCATGTTGACGCTGGGATTGGCGACCATCAGCTTGTTGTAGGGCCATGCGATCAGGCGGTTGTCCGCGGTCGACGTCGTGATCTCCTCGGGCGCATAGCGCCGCTTCAGCCAGGCATGGGGATTTTGTGCGGCGGCTTCCGAATAGCGCGACCACAGCGTGCCGGATTCCGCCATCGCCTCGCGCGGCGTCTGGCCCCAATGCGCCGAGGAGGCCGCCTCGTAGAACGGATAAACGGTGACGGGGCGGAATACGCCGAGCTTGACCGCCAGCGGCTTCTGGAACGCCGCGCCGCGCTTGGGCTCCTCGACGTCGTGCGCGAACGGCGTCCATGGCAGTTTTGCCCCGGTGCGTTCGGCCTTGGTCGCAGTCGACTGCGCCTCGGCGCCGCAGACTGCCGCCACGGTGCATTCGCCACGCGCGATGCGCTTTGCCGCTTCGTGGATGTAGCGGATCGGACTCTCGCCGCCGACCGGGCCGTAATAGCAATGTGCGGGCGTGATGCCGAGGCGCTTTGCCAGCAACTGCTCCGGATCGCGATAGCGCCAGCTCAGGAAGTTGACGACGTCGAGCGACTGCACCGAGCCGAGCAGCTTTGCGCCGGCATCAGCCTCCGCGCGCCGCAGCGCCTGCTCCAGCAGATCGAGCGGCTCGAGGCCTTCGGTGATCTCCTTCGGACGGTCGACGATCTCGCCGATGCCGACGATGACGGGGATGCGGTCTTCTGGGGTATTGGCCATTTCTTGCTTTACACTTTGGATCTTAGGCACGCCGTCGCCCTTCGAGGCCTTCGCTACGCTACGGCACCTCAGGATGACGGCTACGGGGAAAGCGTCATCCTGAGGTGCGAGGTCGGCGGCGCAACGCGCCGTCGGGCGAGCCTCGAAGGATGGGCCGCGAACACCACGCCGGAAACACACCACCTACTCCGCCACCAGCGCATTCATGTGCTCGACGGCCTCCGCAAAATCTTCCTTGAACTCCTGCACCACGGCGCCGGCCGACTTCACGCTGTCGATCAGGCCGACGCCCTGACCGACGAAATAGCTGACGAGATCGCGCGCCTTGGCGTTGCCGCTCGCGGCGGCACGGTCGATCGCGTTGAAGGCATCGCGGCTGATGATGCTCTGCAGCGGCATCGGCAGCGCGCCCGGGCTGTCCGGCGCACGGTCCCAGGCATCGGTCCAGACCGAGCGGAGCTGCCGCGCCGGCTTGCCGGTGCGGCCCTTGGAGCGGACTGCATCGCGCGAGGAGGCCGCGATCATCTTCTCGCGGAAGATCTCGCTGGTCTCGGACTCGACGGTGGCCAGCCACACCGATCCGGTCCAGGCGCCGGCTGCGCCCATGACCATGCAGGCCGCCATCTGCCGTCCGGTCATGATGCCGCCGGCCGCCAGCACTGGCACGTCGCGGATTTTCTCGATCGCCTTGATCACCTCGGGCACCAGCACCATGGTCGAGACCTCGCCGCAATGGCCGCCGGCTTCGGTGCCTTGCACCACGAGGATGTCGATCCCGGCCGCGACTTGGCGCAGCGCGTGCTCCTTGGCGCCGACGAGGGCGGCGACCGGCACGCCGTGTGTCTTGCCCATCTCGATCATCGCCTTCGGCGGCACGCCCAGCGCATTGGCGATCAGCCGGATCGGATGGTTGAAGGAGACCTCGAGCAGCTCCAGCGCGGTCTTTCCGTCGAACGGCTGCGGCTGATCGGCTGCGACCTCCGTGCTCGTCAGCTCGATGTCGTAATTCCTCAGGAGATCACGTGTGTAGGTGCGGTGCTCCTGCGGCACGCGCGTTTCCAGGCTCTTCCAGGTGACGTCCTTTTCGCCGGCGGTGGAGATGTTCTCGGGGATCAGCACGTCGATGCCGTAGGGTTTTCCGTCGACGTGCTCGTCGATCCATGTCAGCTCGCGTTCGAGGGTATCGGGCGTGTGCACGGTCGCACCCAACACACCGAAGCCGCCGGCGCGGCTGACGGCGGCGACGACGTCGCGGCAATGGCTGAAGGCCAGCAGCGGGAACTCGATGCCCAGCATGTCGCAGATCGGCGATTTCATGGCTCTCTCCCGGCGGCTTTCGCGTTGCTGTTGTTGTCGTGGCGAAGCATAGCGACGCGAGCCGATCGATGACATGCCGGATTCGGCGGGGCATCTTGTGTGTAGGCGTCACGCGCATCCGCAGGCCGCGGCGTCCGCGCCAAGAATGACGGGGAGGGGCTTGCCATGACAAAACGTGAGGTTGCCTCGCCCGACAATGCATTGCGGTGCCCTTGTTATTGGCCATTCCCGGGTTAATTAATGCAGACGCATCTTTCCGCCGGAGCCCCCGCATGACTGACACCCCCGCCTACGTGCCGCCCAAAGTCTGGACCTGGAACAAGGAGAACGGCGGGCAGTTCGCCAGCATCAACCGCCCCATCGCCGGCCCCACCCACGACAAGGAGCTGCCGGTCGGCAAGCACCCGCTCCAGCTCTATTCGCTGGCGACGCCGAACGGGGTGAAGGTCACGGTGATGCTGGAGGAGCTGCTGGCGCTCGGCCACAAGGGCGCCGAATACGACGCCTGGCTGATCAGGATCGGTAATGGCGATCAGTTCGGCAGCGGCTTCGTCGACATCAATCCGAACTCCAAGATTCCCGCGCTGCTGGATCGTTCCGGTCCGGAGCCAATCCGCGTGTTCGAGTCGGGCTCGATCCTGTTCTACCTCGCCGAGAAGTTCGGCGCCTTCCTGCCGAAGGAAATCAAGACCCGCACCGAGGCGATGTCCTGGCTGTTCTGGCAGATGGGCAGCGCGCCCTATCTCGGCGGCGGCTTCGGCCACTTCTACGCCTACGCGCCGACCAAGATCGAATACGCCATCGATCGCTTCGCGATGGAGACCAAGCGCCAGCTCGACGTGCTCGACCGGCGCCTTGCCGACAACGAATATCTCGCGGGTCATGAATATACGATTGCCGACATGGCGGTGTGGCCCTGGTACGGCGCGCTATCCAAGGGGCTGGTCTATGGCGCCGGCGAATTCCTTTCGGTGCAGGACTACAAGAACGTGCAGCGCTGGACCGATCAGATCGCCAAGCGTCCGGCGGTGAAGCGCGGCCGCATGGTCAACCGCGTCTCCGGCGATCCCGCCAGCCAGCTCCACGAGCGGCACGACGCATCCGATTTCGAGACCAAGACCCAGGACAAGCTCGCGCCCGCGACGTAAATGCGTAGGGCGGATTAGCCGAAGGCGTAATCCGCCATTCTCCGTGCCGCAGGCGTTCGGCGGATTACGCTTCGCTAATCCGCCCTACGATCTTCGTAGGGTGGGCAAAGCGAAAGCGTGCCCACCATTTCTTGCGAGGCCGCGATGGTGGGCACGGCGCGCGAAGAGCGCGCCTTTGCCCACCCTACGGCATCTCGTGGATCACGCCATGCTCAGCTCGTGGCGGCCGACCACCATCCAGTGTACCTCGTCCGGACCGTCGGCAAAGCGCAAATGGCGGACGTCCTGGTACATCTCGGCGAGCGGGGTCCAGTGCGAGATGCCGGTGGCGCCGTGCATCTGGATCGCCTGATCGATGATCTTGCAGGCACGCTCCGGCACCATGGCCTTGACCATGGAGACCCAGACGCGGGCCTCCTTGTTGCCGAGCACGTCCATCGCCTTGGCCGCCTTCAGCACCATCAGCCGCATCGCTTCGATCTCGCAGCGCGCCTGCGCGATGATCTGCATGTTGCCGCCGAGATGCGCGATCTTCTTGCCGAAGGCCTCGCGGGTGAGACCCCGCTGCACCATCAGATCGAGCGCCTTCTCGGCCTTGCCGATCGTGCGCATGCAGTGATGGATGCGGCCCGGGCCAAGGCGGAGCTGCGAGATCTCGAAGCCGCGGCCTTCACCTAACAGCATGTTCTCCTTCGGGACCCGCACATTGTTGAAGCGCATGTGCATGTGGCCGCGCGGGGCGTGGTCCTGGCCGAATACATACATGGGCCCGAGCACCTCGACGCCGGGCGTGTCGCGCGGCACCAGAATCTGCGACTGCTGCTTGCTCGGCGCCGCGTCCGGATTGGTCTTCACCATCACGATCAGGATCTTGCAGCGGGGATCGCCGAGACCTGAGATGTAATACTTCTCGCCGTTGATCACCCACTCGTCGCCGACGAGCTTTGCCGTGGTCGAGATGTTCTTGGCGTCGGAGGAGGCGACGTTCGGCTCGGTCATGACATAGGCCGAGCGGATCTCGCCGTTGAGCAGCGGCTTCAGCCACTTCTCCTTCTGCTCCTTGGTGCCGACCCGCTCCAGCACCTCCATGTTGCCGGTGTCCGGCGCCGAGCAGTTCATGGTCTCGGACGCCAGCGGGCTCTTGCCGAGCTCGGATGCGATATAGGCGTAGTCGAGATTCTTCAGGCCCTGGCCGGTCTCGTCGTCCGGCAGGAAGAAATTCCAGAGGCCTTCCTGCTTGGCCTTGTTCTTGGCCTTCTCCAGCACCTCGAGCTGCTTCGGCGTGAAGCTCCAGCGATCTTCCTTGGTCTCGCCGGCCTTGGCAAACTCGATCGACATCGGCTCGACGGTGTCGCGGATGAATTTCTTGACGTGATCATAGAGCGGCCGGACCTGGTCCGACATGCGCAGGTCGTTGAGCTCGTCGCCGGGATTGAGGGTGTAGTTGGTGGTGCGGGGAATGTAGATGTGTTTTGTCATTGTTCCTCCCGGGACGCTGAGATCGTTCTGGGGCAAGAATAGTCGCAGCGCAGCCAAAGTGCGAGCGCGCATTTTTTACGCTGAGCCGTGCCATGCGATGGAATTTCGCGAAGGCGTTTGAAATGTTGTTTGAATGGGGTGTAGGGAGGCGGCAGGCGCGCGCCTCACTCTCCGCTGTCATCGCCCGGCAAAGACCGGGCGATCCAGTATTCCAGAGACCGTCGTGATTGAGCCGAGAAGCCGCGGCGTACTGGATTCCCCGCTTTCGCGGGGAATGACAGCGGTGGATGTGGCTAGTTCGGCATCCGATGCATCGCACAGATCTTGTTGCCATCGAGATCGCGCAAATAGGCGAGATAGAGCTTGCCGCCTGGACCCTGGCGCACGCCGGGCGGATCCTCGATCGATTTTGCGCCGGCTGCGACACCAGCCGCGTGCCAGGCATCGACCTGCTCGGGCGAATTGCAGGCAAAGCCGATCGTGCCGCCGTTAGCGCACGTTGCCGGCTCGCCGTTGATCGGTTTCGACACCGAGAACACGCCGGTCTTGGTGATGTAAAAGATGCGGTGGCCATCGACCCTGGCAGGCCGCACCTCGAGCGTGCTCAGCAGACTGTCGTAGAACGATTTGGCCTTGTCGAGGTCGTTGGTGCCGATCATGACGTGCGAGAACATTTGCCCATTCCCTTCTGCGCTTACAATACGAGGAGCCGTAGGGTGGGCAAAGCGCAGCGTGCCCACCACGACATCGGACATGTTGATGGTGGGCACGCCGCAAGTGCGGCTTTGCCCACCCTACGAAGTCTCAAAACGCGGTATAGCCGCCGTCGATGACGAACGTGTCGGCGGTGTGATACGACGACGCCTTGCTCATCAGATAGACGGCAATGCCGCCGAAATCGCTTGGCTCGCCGAAGCGGCGCTGCGGAATGCGCGGCATCACGTTGGCGACGAACTTGTCGTTCGCCATGAGACCTGATGTCATGTCGCTCTTGATCCAGCCGGGTAGGATCGCGTTGGCGGTGACGCCGTGACGGGCGAGCTCGACGCCGAGCGCTCGCACCAGCGCATTGATCGCGGCCTTGGTCGCGGCATAGTGCTCGTTGCGCGCGGTGCCGAAGATCGAGGCGAGACTCGAGGTCGCCACCAGCCGGCCGAAGGGATCGCCGGCATTGGCGCGATCGGTCATATGGCGCGCGGCGGCTTGGAACGCGTGGAACACGCCGTCGAGATTGGTCGAAAACATCGTGCGCCATTCCTCCTCTGTGCGCTCGATGAAGGAGCGCCGGCCGCCGCCGCCGATGCCGGCATTGGCGAAGCAGCCGTCGACCCGGCCGAACGCATCGAGCGTCGCCTTCATCGCGGCATTGACAGAGGCGGGATCGGTGACGTCGCAGACGCGGGTCTCGACTTTGCCGGCAAGGCTGGCCATGCTCGCGGCAGCAGCCTTGTTCTTGTCAGCATTGCGGCCCCAGATCGAGACATTGCAGCCCTGGGTGGCGAGCGCCTGCGCGATGCCGAGCCCGATGCCGCCATTGCCGCCGGTGATCACGGCCACACGGCCGGAGAGGTCGAAAAGGTTCATGGCGCGTTTCCGTTCTTGGCAAGTTCTTGGCAAGCTTTCCGGCATGCGGCGCATCAGCCGCTGCGCGCAAGATTGCTTGCTATGCTCTGATCACCATGGACAAGACCGCGCCAAAAATCAAATATGCGCCCCGGCAAAAACTAATTCCGGTCTGCGAAACATCGCTAGGACCAACCGACGAGGAAACCATGCAGTTCAAACACGTCACGCTCGATTTCGATGGCGCGGTCGCGATCCTCAAGCTCGACCATCAGGAGGTGATGAACGCGGTCTCCGTGGACATGCTGGGCGGGCTATCCGAAGCGCTCGATGCGATCGAGGAGAAAAAGGACGAGGTGCGCTGCGTGGTGCTGACCGGCGCGGGGCGAGCGTTCTGCACCGGCGCGAATCTGCAAGGCCGCAACAACCAGTCGAAGAAGACCAAGGCCGGCCTGACGCTGGAGACCGGCTTTCATCCCTTCCTGCGCCGCATCCGCAATCTGCACTGCCCCATCGTGACCGCGGTCAACGGGCCGGCCGCCGGCGCGGGCATGAGCTTCGCGCTGCTCGGCGACATGATTTTGTGCGCGCGTTCCTCTTATTTCCTGCAGGCCTTCCGCCGCATCGGTCTCGTGCCGGATTGCGGCTCGACCTGGCTCTTGCCGCGCCTCATCGGCCGGGCGCGCTCGATCGAATTGTCGCTGATGGGCGAGCGGCTGCCGGCCGAGAAGGCGCTGGAATGGGGCCTCGTCAACCGCGTCTACGACGACGGCGTGCTGATGGAAGAGGCGATGAAGCTGGCGCGCGACCTCGCCAGCGGCCCGACGGTCGCGCTGTCGTCGATCCGCAAGCTCTACTGGGACAGCCCGGAAAACTCCTTCGAGGATCAGCTCAACCTCGAATTCCAGTGCCAGCTTCGCGCCGGCGACACCGAAGATTTTCGCGAGGGCGTCGGCGCGTTCCTGGAGAAGCGGCCCGCGCAGTTCAAAGGCAAATGATCGAGGCGGAGCTTTCACGCAGCGTCCAGCGCTGGTGCAAGGGCGCGACCGGCGTCACCGGGGCAGCAAAGCTGTCCGGCGGCGCCAGCCAGGAAACCTGGCGCTTCGACATCGTGCATCCCGATGGGCCGATCGGCGCGATCCTGCGCCGCTCGCCGAAAGGCTATGGCGCGGCGCCAACGCGCGCGGCCGGACTTGCTGCTGAAGCGCAACTGATGCAGCTCGCCTTCGAGGCCGGCGTGCCGTCGCCGCGCGTGATGCATGTGCTGGTGCCCGAGGACGACCTCGGCACCGGCTTCATCATGCAGCGGGTCGAGGGCGAGACGATCGCGCGCAAGATTCTTCGCGATGACGTGTTCGCTGCCGCGCGGCCGCTGTTGGCGCGGCAGATTGGTGGCATTCTGGCTGGCCTGCATCGACTGCCGCAGGACAAGCTGCCCGAGCTGCGCAGCCGCGGCGCCACTCAGGAGATCGCCGAGTTCGAGCGCGACTACCGCAGCCTGAACTGGCCCAAGCCCGTGTTCGAGCTGGCGTTGCGCTGGCTGCGCGATCACGATCCCGGTCCCTCGGCCGAGATCACGCTGGTGCACGGCGATTTCCGCAACGGCAATCTCATCATCGGCGCCGACGGCGTGCGCGCCGTGCTCGACTGGGAGCTCGCCCATCTCGGCGACCCCATGGAGGATCTCGGCTGGGTCTGCGTCAACTCCTGGCGCTTCGGCGAGATCGACAAGCCCGTCGGCGGTTTTGGCTCGCGTGAGGAGCTGTTCGCAGGCTACGAAGCGGCAGGCCGAACGGTCGATCCTGCGCGCGTCAAATTCTGGGAAGTGATGGGCACGTTGCGCTGGGGCATCATGTGCGGCGGCATGATGCAGCGGTTTCGCGAAGGCCCGGACCATTCCATGGAGCGCGCCATGATCGGCCGTCGCGCCAGCGAGACCGAAATCGATCTGTTGCGGCTGTTGGCGCCGCGCGGGAGTTGACACATGCAGGACGAGCCGACCCCGGTCGAGCTGACCAAATCAGTCGCCGACTTCCTCCGCAACGACATCACGCCGCTGATCTCCGGTCACCAGGCCTTCAAGCTGCGCGTCGCCATCAACATCCTCGACCTCGTGACGCGGCAGCTGACGGGGGAGGAGGGGAGTGATGCGAAGGAGGTGGAGCGGCTGCGTGCGCTGCTCGGCATCGACGGCTCGGTCAGCGAACTCAACCGCGCGCTCGCCGAGCGCATCGCCAAGGGCGAGGTTGATCTGGCAACGCCCGGCCTCGCCGAGCATCTGTGGGCGACCACGATGGACAAGCTGGCGGTGGATCAGCCCAATTACGCGTCCTACAAGCGGGAGCTGTCGAGGGACGCGTAGGCCTCTCCACGTCATTGCGAGGAGCCCTTGCGACGAAGCAATCCAGACTATTTCCGCGGAGACAGTCTGGATTGCTTCGCTACGCTCGCAATGACGGCATTGAGACTCTCTTACTTCCCCACCCATTTCGGCGGCCGCTTCTCCGAAAACGCCTTCGGGCCCTCGATATAGTCCTGCGAGGCGACCATGGCCTGCACCGCCGGATAGTCGCGCTGCTCCGCGATCGCCTGTTCCAGCGAGACGCCAAGTCCCTTCTGAATCGCCTGCTTCGAGGCCCGGATCGACATCGGCGAATTCTTGGCGATCATCTCCGCCCAACGCAGCGCAGCCGTCAGTGCCTCGCCCTGCGGCACCACCTCGTTGACGAAGCCGAGCTCTTGACCTTCCTTGGCGCTGACATGGCGTGCCGTGAGGATCATGCCCATGGCGCGCTTGAGGCCGATCTGCCGCGGCAGGCGGTGCAGGCCGCCGGCGAGCGCGGCGAGGCCGACGCGCGGCTCGGGCAGGGCGAAGGTCGCATTCTCCGCGGCGATGATCAGGTCGCAGGCGAGCGCGATCTCGAAGCCGCCGCCCATCGCGACGCCGTTCACCGCGGCGATGATCGGCTTGTCGCAGTCGAATCGCGAGGTGAGGCCGGCAAAGCCGCCCTTGTCCCAGCCGCGCTTGCCGCCTGCCGCCTGCCACTTCAGATCGTTGCCGGCGCAGAACGCCTTGTCGCCGCTGCCGGTGACGATCGCGATCCATTGCTCAGGATCGGCGGAGAAATCGTCAAACACCTTCTGCAGCTCGAAATGCGCATCGGTGTGCAACGCGTTGTAGACCTCGGGGCGCGACAGCGTCACGATCGTGATCGGCCCCTTGCGTTCCACCTTGGAAAATTTCAGCTCCATCGCGCGCTCCCGCATTTTCTCGTGAAGGAATATTGGCGGCATAGTAGCGCGCCTCAGTGCTCGAGCACCATCGAATTGCGCCGGCGCGCCTTGCGTAGCTGGCACGTCTCGCCTTGCTTGACTTGGATGCGCTCTTCTCCGCTTAATCATGCGAAGAAAAAGTGCGCGTAGCGCCTTAACGCAAAACAACAAAATCATTCCGGGAGAGAACCCTTGGATTTCTCACTGCCTGCCGATCTCGTCGCCTATCTCGGAGAGCTCGACCGTTTCATCGAACGCGAGATCAAGCCGCTGGAAGAGGCCGACGACAACATCCGCTTCTTCGATCATCGCCGCGAATGGGCGCGCACCGATTTCGAGAACGGCGGGCTGCCGCGGCACGAATGGGAGGCGCTGCTGCGCAAGGCGAAGGATCTTGCCGATGCCGCCGGGCATCTGCGCTTCCCGGTGCCGAAGCAATATGGCGGCAAGGACGGCTCCAACCTCTGGATGGCCGTGATCCGCGAGCACTTTGCCGCAAAGGGTCTCGGCCTGCACAACGATCTCCAGAACGAGCACTCCATCGTCGGCAACTTCCCCGTCGTCACCATGCTCGATCGCTACGGCCGCGACGACCAGAAGGCGATGATCGACGGCTCGATCAGGGGCAAGTACCGCATCACCTTTGGCCTCACCGAGCCGCATCACGGCTCCGATGCGACCCATATGGAGACGCGCGCGGTGCCCGCTGTCAGAGACAACGTCAAGGGCTGGATCATCAACGGCGAGAAGATGTGGACCACCGGCATGCATGTCGCCACCCATTGCGCGCTGTTCGCCCGCACGAGCGGCAATGACGGCGATGCCCGCGGCATCACCTGCTTCCTGGTCCCGGCCAAGAGCCACGGCGTCAAGGTCGAAGAATACATGTGGACCTTCAACATGCCGACCGACCATCCGCGCGTGAGCTTCACGGACGTGTTCGTGCCCGAGGATGCGCTGTTCGGCGAGGTCGGCCGCGGCCTGTCGCTGGCGCAATGCTTCGTGCACCAGAACCGCATCCGGCAGGCGGCGAGCTCGCTCGGCGCGGCCGTCTACTGCATCAACGAGAGCGTGAAGTACGCGCGCGAGCGAAAACCGTTCGGCAGGGCGCTTGCCGAGAACCAGGCGATCCAGTTCCCGCTGGTCGAGCTCGCCACGCAGGCCGAAATGCTGCGCCTCTTGATCCGCAAGACCGCCTGGGAGATGGACCAGCTCACCGAGGAGCAGATCGAGCGCACGCTCTCCGACCGCGTCTCGATGTGCAATTACTGGGCAAACCGCCTGTGCTGCGAATCCGCCGACCGCGCCATGCAGGTCCATGGCGGCATGGGCTACTCACGCCACAAGCCGTTCGAGCACATCTATCGCCACCACCGCCGCTACCGCATCACCGAAGGCAGTGAGGAGATTCAGATGCGCAAGGTGGCGGGGTTTCTGTTCGGCTATATGGGGCCGGGAAAGCATTGAGGCTCGCACCGCTATCGTAGGGTGGGCAAAGCGGAGCGTGCCCACGATCTTTTGGAATACGGAACGAGATCGTGGGCACGGCGCAAGAGCGCCTTTGCCCACCCTACGGCACCGCGGATCAATTCACCCGTCGGTCCTTCCCGACCCAATACGGCTCCCGCAGCTGCCGCCGCAAAATCTTGCCGCTCGGATTCCTCGGCAGCGCCGGCAAAAACTCCACGCTCTTCGGCGTCTTGTAGCCGGCGATGCGCGTCCGGGTGAAGTTGATGATGTCGGTGGCGCTCGCTTCCTTGCCCGGCTTCATCACCACGACGGCCTTCACCGCCTCGCCCCATTTGTCATCGGGCACGCCGATCACGGCAGCTTCCGCGACATCAGGGTGATCGCACAGCGCGCTCTCGACCTCGGCGGGGTAGATGTTCTCGCCGCCGGAGATGATCATGTCCTTGATGCGGTCGTGGATGTAGAGGTAGCCGTCCTCGTCCATGTAGCCGGCATCACCGGTGCGCAGCCAGCCGTCGCTGCGCAGCGTCGCGGCGGTCGCCTCCGGCAAATTCCAGTAGCCCGCCATGTTGGAGCCCGAGCGCGTCGCGATCTCGCCGACCTGCCGCGGCGGCAGCTTCTTGCCGTTGGCGTCCAGAATCGCGAGTTCGATGCCCGGCAGCGCTTTGCCCGCCGAGCGCATCCGCTCCAGCCCCTCGACGTGGTCCTCCGGCGGCAGCGCGACGATGGTGCCGGTGGTCTCGGTCATCCCGTAGAGCTGCACGAAGCCGCATTTGAAGACTTCGATGCACTCCTTCAGCAGCGCGGCCGGAATCGGCGAGGCGCCGTACAGCATGTATTTCAGCCGCGAGAAATCGACCGTCTTCGCGCGCGGCTGCCGCACCACGAATTGCATCGCCGCCGGCACCATGAACAGCTTTGTGATCCCCGACTGCTCGAAGAAATCCAGCACCTTGGTCGGATCGAACTCGCGGGCGATCACGCCGCGGGCGCCGTGATAGAGCCCGATCACGCCCCAGCCCGAGCCGCCGATATGGAAGACCGGCATGGCCACCAGCGACACATCGTCGGTCGACCACCGGTTCCACTCCGGCTTGTCCTCGGCATTGCCTGACTGCACCAAATTGAGGAAGTTGGCATGCGACAGCATCGCACCCTTCGGCTTGCCCGTGGTGCCGGATGTGTAGAGCTGGATCGCGATGTCGCGGCTAGCGATCGGCACCTTCGGATCGTCGCCGCTCTGCGCGTCGCGCCAGGCCGAAAAATCCTGCCATTCCGGCGCGCCGCCCTCGGTGGTGATGATCGTGCGCAGGCTTGGCAGCTGGGCCTTGATCTGTCGGACTTGTGCGATGAACTCCGGTCCCACAAACAGCACCGGCGCCTTGCAATCTTCCACGATGAACGCAACCTCGGGCCCGGCCAGCCGCCAGTTCACCGGCGCCATCACCACGCCGGCCTTCATGGCGCCCATCAGCAGCTCGAAATAGATATCGCTGTTCTTGCCGAGGTAGGCGATGCGGTCGCCTTTCTTCACGCCCATTGCGAGAAGCTCATTGGCGACCTTGTTGGTTTCGATGTCGAATTGGGCAAAGCTGGTAAGGCGGCCCTCGAACTCATACGCGATGGCATCGCCGCGGCTCTTCGCGCGCTCGCGCACCATCTCGGCGAGAGTTGCCAATGGCTGTGTGGACATGTTTCTCCCGTGGCGTCTTGTTTTTATGCCTGGGAGTGTGGCGTCATCCGCGGGTGAAGACAAGATGGGGAGGGCAGCCGCAGTTTCGTGTTCCGGACGCGCTGCGCAGCGTCCGGGGCACGAGAGAGTGCTATCCCCGCTTCGCCCGGTCCTTCTCGTTCTGCGCCATGATGCTCTCGCGCGCGGTCTTCCAGTCGTTGTCGCTCCAGTCGCGGAGCTGGTAGAAATTGCCGCCCATGGCGAGGGCCTGCGCACCGTCCATCGCGATGGTCTCGCCGCTGATCCAGTCGCAGCCGCCGGAGATCAGGAACACCGCAAGGTTCTGCAATTCCTCCATGGTGCCGACGCGGCCCATCGGGTTCATCGCCTTGGTGCGTGCGCCGGCCTCGTCGCCGGGCTTGATGCGCTTGCTCATGCCTTCGGTCGGGATTTCGCCGGGCGCGATGGTGTTGAGGCGGATGCCGTAGCGGCCCCATTCGGCCGCGAGCGACATGGTCATGGCGTGGATCGCCGACTTGCTCATCGCGGACGGCACGACGTAAGGCGAGCCGTTGCGCACCCAGGTCGTGGTGATCGACACCACGTTGCCGGGCTGCTTCAGCGCGATCCAGCGCTTGCCGATCGCCTGGGTCACGTAGAACGTGCCGTGCATGACGATGTTGGCGACGGCATCGAAGCCGCGCGGCGACAGCTCCTCGCTGCGCGAGATGAAATTGCCGGCGGCGTTGTTGATGAGATCGGTCAGCGGCGCGTCGCGGAAGATGGTCTCCACCATCTCCTCGACCGCGAGCGCGTTGCGGATGTCGACGCCGTGGCTGGTGACGCGGCCGCCATACTCGGCCATCAGCTCGGTCGCGGTTTCGTCGCACACGATCTTGCGGCGGCCGCAGATGTGCACTTCGGCGCCGAGCTGGAGGAAGCGCGCCGCCATCGATTTGCCGAGGCCGGTGCCGCCGCCGGTCACCAGGATGCGCCGTCCGGCCAGAAGATTTTCCTTGAACATCGCTGTTTCTCCCGTACGGATTGTCAGTTAATTGGTCGATTGACTAAATCCGGCCGCCGGCGTCCTGTAAAGCGGCACTGAACAAGAACAGGCAAGAACTTAGGGGAGAATTCGTCCATGGAAGAGCGCGTCTCGATCTCGATCTCGGAAGGCGTCGCCGACGTGCGCCTGGTGCGTGCGGACAAGATGAATGCGCTCGATCAGGCCATGTTCGAGGCTCTTGTCGCCGCAACCGACCGGCTTTCGAAGGAAAAAGGCGTGCGCGTCGTCGTGCTGTCCGGCGAGGGGCGCGCCTTCTGCGCCGGGCTCGACATGGGGCGTTTTGCCGCCATGAAGGAGAAGGGTGGCAACGGAATTCCGGGTGGCGAAAATCGCGACCTCACCAAGCGGACGCACGGCCAGGCCAATTTTCCGCAACAGGCGGTGTGGGGCTGGCGTCAGCTGCCGGTGCCTGTCATCGCGGCGGTGCACGGCGTTGCCTTCGGCGGCGGTTTCCAGCTCTCGCTCGGCGCCGACATGCGGTTTCTCTCTCCCGATGCGCGGATGTCGGTGATGGAGATCAAATGGGGCCTCGTCCCTGACATGGCGGGCACGCCGATCCTGGCTTCGCTCGTGCGCGACGATATCTTGCGTGATCTCACTTACACCGGCCGCATCTTCTCCGCGCAGGAGGCGATGAGTTACGGCCTCGCCACGCGCATCTGCGACGACCCGCGTGCCGCGGCGCTGGAAGTCGCGCGCGAGATCGCCGGCAAGAGCCCCGATGCGATCCGCGCGGCGAAACGCCTGCTCAACAATCTCTCGGTCGATCCGGGTCCGGCGCTGCTCGCGGAATCGGTCGAGCAGCAGAAGCTGATCGGTAGCGCCAATCAGACCGAAGCTGTGCGCGCCAATCTGGAAAAGCGCGCGGCGAAATTTGTGGATTAACACGGTCCTCATCCCGAGGAGCCGCGTAGCGGCGTCTCGAGGGATAGGCCACGGGCTCTCATGGTTCGAGACGACGCTTCGCGCCTCCTCACCATGAGGGTCAACCCCACCAAAAAGAAAAACAACAATGAGCGAAACGTCTGACTTCCTCGGCATCGTCTCCGGCGACCGCCGCCGCATCCACACTGAGGTCGCAGCCCGCGCCGACCGCATCGCCTCCGGCCTCGCCAGGCTCGGCGTCAAGCCGGGCGATTGCGTCTGCATGCTGATGCGCAACGACATCGCCTTTCTGGAGGCGGCCTACGCCGCAATGCGCCTCGGTGCCTATGGTGTGCCCATCAACTGGCATTTCAAGCCGGAGGAGACCAGCTACATCCTTGAGGATACCGGCACGTCCGTGCTGATCGGACACGCCGACATGCTGCACGCCCTGCGCGATGCGATTCCGGAAGGCGTCACCGTGCTGAGCGTGCCGACGCCGCCGGAGATCCTGTCCAACTACAGGATTGATCCCGATCATCTGAAGGCGCCAGACTTCGCGATCGATTTCGAATCCTGGCTCGCGCAGCACCAGCCCTATGACGGTCCGGTCGTGCCGCAGCCGATGAACATGATCTACACCTCGGGGACGACAGGCCATCCCAAGGGCGTCCGCCGCAACGCGCCGACGCCGGAGCAGCAGGCGGCCGGCGAGCGCATGCGCGCGATGATCTATGGGCTCAAGCCCGGCGCCCGCGCGCTATTGCCGGGCCCGCTCTATCATTCCGCGCCGAACTCGTTCGGCATCCGCGCCGGCAAGCTCGGCGGCGCGCTGGTGCTGATGCCGCGCTTCGAGACCGAAGAATTCCTGCAAGCGATCGAGCGCTACAAAATCGACACCATCTTCATGGTGCCGACCATGTTCATACGCCTGATGAAGCTGCCGGAAGAGGTGCGCAGGAAGTATGACGTTTCCTCGCTCCGCCACGTCATCCACGCCGCCGCGCCATGCCCTGCGGATGTCAAGCGCGCCATGATCGAATGGTGGGGGCCGGTGATCTATGAATTCTACGGCTCGACCGAATCCAGCGCCGTCACCTTCGCGACCTCGGAGGATGCGCTGAGAAAGCCGGGCACCGTCGGCAAGATTTCGCCCGGCGCCGAGCTGCGCTTCCTCAGTGAAGATGGCCGCGTGCTGCCGGCCGGTGAGATCGGCGAGATCTATTCCCGCATGGCGGAGCTTGCCGATTTCACCTACCACAACAAGCCGGAGAAGCGCGCCGAGATCGACCGCGACGGCTTCATCACCTCCGGCGATGTCGGTTATATCGACGAGGAGGGCTACGTCTTCATCTGCGACCGCAAGCGCGACATGGTGATCTCGGGCGGCGTCAACATCTATCCGGCCGAGATCGAAGCGGTGCTGCACGCGCTGCCCGGCGTGCATGATTGCGCGGTGTTCGGCATCCCCGACGCCGAGTTCGGCGAGGCGCTGATGGCGGTGGTCGAGCCGCAAGCAGGCGTCGCGCTCGAGGCCGCCGACGTCCGCGCCGCGCTCAAGGCGCATCTGGCCGACTACAAGGTGCCCAAGCACATCGAAATCCGCGGCGGGTTGCCGCGAGAAGATTCCGGCAAGACCTTCAAGCGCCGTCTGCGCGACCCCTATTGGGAGCAGGCCGGGCGCAAAATCTGACAGTGCCGTAGGGTGGGCAAAGCGAAGCGTGCCCACCAAATTTCGCTTACGAAGACAGATCGTGGGTACGGCGCAAAGCGCCTTTGCCCACCCTAAGCCGCCTTCGCAGAGACAGATTTCGTGCCTATATGAACGGGGTCACTGACTTCCGGATCATCCCATGGCTCCCGTATCCATCATTCTCAACATCCTCTGGATCCTCATCGGCGGCGCCTGGATGGCGTTCGGCTGGCTGATTGCTGCGGTCATCATGGCCGTCACCATCATCGGCCTGCCCTGGGCGCGGGCGGCGTTCAACATCGCCGTCTACACGCTGCTGCCGTTCGGCTCGCGGGCGGTGAACCGCTACGACGTCACGGGGATGAGTGATATCGGCACCGGTCCGCTCGGGCTGATCGGCAACATCATCTGGTTCGTGCTGGCCGGCTGGTGGCTGGCGCTTGGCCACCTCGTGACGGCGGTGGTGCTTGCCGTGACCATCATCGGCCTTCCCTTCGCCTGGGCGCATCTCAAGCTCGCGGGCATCGCGCTCTGGCCGATCGGCAAGGTGATCGTGCCGGCTTGAGGCTCGAAGTCGTCGTTCGTAGTTCGTAGGATGGGTAGAGCGAAGCGAAACCCATCAAGCCCCACTGACGAAGCAGATGGGTTTCGCAAGGGCTCAACCAGCCTATGCGCTTGATCCTAATTGGCGCTTGGGGCCCAGCGGTGACTTTGGAGGTGCAGGTGCCACTGCCCATCGTCCGAACCCGTAAGAGCCCTCTGTACAAGGCCATTTCTTGCGACAAAGATTGGCGCAGCTTGCGTGATCGTTTCGTCGTCTTCGGGGAGCCGGTATATGCTGCGGCGCAACTTCATTCGAATGTTGGGCAGTACGGTTTTGATCTGGCCCGCTCTGGCAACGGGCCAGACCAAGAAAAAAATTTGGCGTGTCGCTTATCTCTATCCAGGCTCTCTCGCGAACCCGGCTGATCATGCGGTATTCGATGTTTTTCGCGCGGAGATGAAGCGACTTGGCTATCTCGAAGGTCAGAATCTCGTCATCGACGATCGGAGCGCAGAGGGAAAGCTTGAACGTTTGCCTGCGTTCTTGACCGAGTTGATTGGTCTAAATCCCGACGTCATCGTTGCCATCACGACTCCGGCCATTGCCGCAGCTCAACGCGCAACGGCGACCATACCGATTATCATGGCCCCAGCGACGGACCCCATTGGATCGGGCTTCATCAAGAGCTTCTCCCATCCGGGCGCAAATATTACCGGCATGGCTAACATGATGGGTGATTCAGTCGGCAAGGCCGTCGAACTCCTCCACACGATCGTTCCATCGGCTAAGCGCATTGCCGTGTTGACTTCCAACAATCCGACGCATCCTGAACAGTACCAATTGGCCAAAATTGCCGCCAATACTCTGGGACTATCGGCGGTTCAGGTGGCTGCTCCGACGCCCGACGATCTTGAGGCGGCTTTTGAGACAATGAAGCAGGAAAGCTGCGAGGCCCTCTTGGTGCTCGGGGATGTCACGCGACCAACCATTCCAGGCTTGGCTGCGAAGATAAAACTGCCGGCAGTCTACCAATCGGGCCCATTCATGCCTCTGGGCGCGCTGGCGAGTTACCATCCCAAGATCGAGGAGATCTACGTGAAGGTGGCGCAGTACGTCGACCGGATCTTCAAAGGGGCCAACCCGGCCGATTACCCAGTCGAACAGCCGGTGGTTTTCGAGCTTGGCGTCAATCTGAAAACGGCCGCAGCGCTTGGCGTTACGATTCCGGACAGTGTCTTGGCGCGGGCCGATCGCATCATTGAGTAGACGCGGAGCATTTCCGGTCCCGGCCCGAAGCTGCCCCAGCTGAGCGCGGAGCAAGGGACTGCATTCAAGGCGAGAACGGACAATTGCTGGCTTAGTTCGTAGGATGGGTAGAGCGAAGCGAAACCCATCAAAGCCCCACTGACGAAGCAGATGGTTTTTGCAAAGGCTCAACCCATCCTACGCGCGCTGAAGGGCACGACGTCCTCCACCCTTATCGACCTCAAAAGGAGAGAAGGATGCTAGGGAAAGCGAAGGTGGCCACCCGTCTTCCAGCCAAGGATCTGGACCGGGCGCGGACGTTCTATTCCGAGAAACTCGGGCTCGACCCGGTCGAGCAGCGCGAGGGTGGACTGCGCTACGTCTGCGCGAATGGCGAGTTTGCAATTTTCATCTCGGCCGGCGTGCAATCCGGCACGCATACGCAGATGGCTGGGAAGTCGAGGACATCGAGGCAACGGTGCGGGAGCTTCGCGCGCGCGGAGTCAAGTTCGAGGAATACGACCTGCCGGGCCTGAAGACCGTGAACGGGATCGCCGACATCGCCGGGAATTATGCAAGCAAGGGCGTCGGCGAGAGAGGCGCATGGTTCCGCGACAGCGAAGGCAACCTGCTTGGAATCGGGCAACCTGTTCGAGCCTGACAGGGCGTAGGATGGGTAGAGCGCAGCGAACCCATCATTCTCTCCGCCGATCACGAAATTGATGGGTTTCGCAAGAGCTCAACCCATCCTACGCGCTAACGCCCTCCGCCCGGCCATCACCTCTTGCTTGTCCATACAGATGCATTATATTGTCCATACAACTATTCTGGGCGCCAGTCATGTCAACATTCAGTGTTCGCGATCCTCGCGCAGCTCAGCTTGCCCGGAAGCTCGCAAAGCTGAGGGGGAGCACGATGACGGAGGCGGTCATTACGGCCCTCGAGAACGAGGTGAAGCGTGAGCGCGACACTGCTCGCCTGGCCGATCGCTATGCTGCGATTGCTGGGGACCTCGCCGCCAAGGCCGGTCCTAACCCGCGCGAGATGACCAAGGACGACATCGACGAGATGTGGGGACATTAGGATGTTCGTCGATTCGTCGGTCTTCGTGGCCATTCTGACGAACGAGCCGGAGGCGCGTGATTTCTCGAATGCGATCGAGGCGGCCAGACATTGTTACACATGCGGCATCGCCCGCCTCGAAACCGTGATGACCGTCTCGACCAGGCTCGATATCGCACCGGTCGAGGTCGACGCGGCATTCGATCGTCTGCTTGAAGAGCGCGGCATCGGCGTCGTGGATATCACCGATGCCATTGGGCGTGAGGCCGTGGCGGCGTTTGCGCGATATGGCAAGGGACGGGGGCATCCGGCGCGGCTCAATCTGGGAGATTGTCTGATATACGCCAGCGCGAAGGCCCATCGTGAGCCGCTGCTCTACAAGGGCGCCGACTTTGCCAAGACGGACATGAAGCCGGCGCGCCGGTCGAAAGGCGAATAACCAGCGGTTGCGGCCAGCTCATAGGACGGTAGAGCGCCAGCGAAACTCGTCAATGTGCCCGTTGCTGACAAAGTGATGGCTTTCGCAAGGGCTCGGCCCATCCTACGCACTGATGACCCGAAGCGAGAGTCGCCTATTCGATTTTCAATCGGAGGAAGAGGGCGCCTGCAAATCCAACCGAGAGACATATTCCAAGCGTGTAGCCAGCTGGATTCAGGAAACCATGTCGGTCGGCAAGAACGGTGAGGGCGATAGATGTAATCACTTGCGCGATCCAAACTCGCCACGCTGCTTCCAGCGCTTTCCCAAAGGTCATCCGACGAAGATAAAGCACCACCCATGATGGTGCCAACAAGACAACCAGCAGAACAAAGATCGCGACCGCCGCAAACATTCGTGCTTATTCCGCCTGCCCATAAAGCCGAGACTACTCCTGTTTATCGCTTAGCTCGTAGGATGGGTGGAGCGCCAGCGAAACCCATCAAACCGTCCGCCGATGACGCAGTGCTCTCCTTCATGACGAAGCATTAGCAAGGTCCGCTTTGATCGTTGCGAGGTAGTTGGTCCATCGGCGAAGCGGTGGGTCGCCTGCCTTGAGGTCTGCTTCCCGGGCTCTAGCGGGCGCGAATTGCTCGCATCGAGCAGCGCACGCAATCGCGCGGGCTACTTCTTTTTTGGTGTCAACCAGTCCTCGTCTTCCAGGGACGGTGCTTGTTTCTGCTGCTCCAGGATTTTTCTGTACTCCTCGGGGATCACCTGGCTGCGAGATGCTTCGTGCAGCGTGTGTGGGAACCAGGTCGCAATGCCCGGGAAGGCAATCATCAGGCCAACGCAGATCACCTGCAGCATCATGAACTGGAACATGCCAGCGTAGATCGTCGCCAGACTCCAGCCCTTGACCACCTGCTTGAGATAGTACGCTGACATGGCGACCGGCGGCGATAGGAAGGCAGTCTGCAGCACCACCGCAACCAACGCTCCGAACCATATGAGGTCGATGCCCATGCCTTTCACGACGGGATAGAAGATCGGCAGAAACACCAGGATGATGGCCGGCCACTCAAACGGCCACCCCAGCAGGAAAATGAGAAAGAGCACGACAATCAGCATGAGGCTCGGCGGCAACTGGAGGCCGAGCATGGTCTCGGTGATCCAGTTCGCCGAGCCGAGGCGGGCGAACACTGCACCGAAGATGTTCGACGTGACGGCCAGCAGCAGGACCATGCTCGACGTCGCCATCGTCGAGGTCATAGCGCGCTGCAGTCCGCTGAACGAGAACCTGCCATATGCGATGGCGAGGAGCAGCGCGCCGACGCTGCCGATGCCGGCGGCCTCCGTCGGCGTCGCAAGCCCCCCGATGATCGAGCCGAGCGTCGCCGTGATGAGCCCGAGCAGCGGCAGCGTGCCGATGACCACCTCGCGCGCAATGTGTCCAGCGGAGTGGATCCGCTCGTCCTTTGGCACCGGCGGCCCGAGCTTGGGATTAAGGAAGGAGCGGCCCATCAGATAGGCGATGTAGACGCCGGCCAGCAGAAAGCCCGGTCCGAAGGCTGCAGCATACAGATCGGCGACCGAAACCCCGAGCACCGGCCCCATCACGATCAGCATGACCGACGGGGGGATGAGAATACCAAGCGTGCCGCCCGCCGTGATGGTGCCCGCTGAAAGCTTGGCATCATAGCCCGCCTTCGTCATGATCGGCGAGGCCATGATGCCAAGAACGGTGACGGCTGCGCCAACGATACCTGTCGCCATCGCGAACACGGTCGAGGTCAGGATGACGACGAGGAAGAGTGCGCCGCGCACCGGCGCAAGCAGCATGCGGAACGCCGTAAAAAGACGCTCCATGAGTCCGGCCTGCTCGGTGATGAAGCCCATGAAGATGAACAGCGGTACGGCGGCGAGGAGTTCTTCCTTCATCATGCCGATGGTCTGGAAGTAACCAAGCTCGAAGACCGTCCCGCCCATGCCCCAGTATCCGAACGAGAAGGCGAGAAACAGCAACGTGAACGAGATCGGCACACCGATGAAGATCGCGCCAAGCAGCACCAGCAGCATGATGAGGCCGATGAGCGCTTCTGCAGTCATATCTCGACTTTCTCCTTGTGCTCGAGTTCGACACCGGTGCGTGCCATGTAGATGCTCTTGATCAACTCGGACACGCCCTGGACCAGCAGCAGGAGGCAGGCGAACGGAACGACGAATTTGAACGGCCACAGCACGGGCCGCCACGGTGTCTGGTCCGAAGTCTCGTTGATCAGCCAGGCGTAGTAAAATTCGTTCCAGCTGATCAGGAACAGCATGATCAGGCTCGGGAAGAAGAAGACGACATAGGAGATCGTATCGATCCAGCCCTTCCTACGGATCGAGAACTTCTCCCAGAAGAAGTCGGTACGGATATGAGCACCCTTGTGCAGGGCGTAAGCGGCGCCAAGCATGAAGAGCGAGCCGTACAGCATGTAGGTTGCGTCGTAGGCCCATATGGTCGGCGCGTTGAACAGGTAACGCGCTCCAACCTCGTAGGCGACGGCGAGAACCAGCGGCACCGAGAGCCACGAGATGATCGTGCCGGTCCGGTCCGTAAAGCCGTCGATCATCCTAATGATGGCCAGTAGCGCCGGCGGCTGCCTGCCTGTTATCTCGGCCATGCCTCGCCCCTTTCGCCGATCGTTCGTGCGGCGCAAAGCAGGCCGCCCGCGTGCGCATCGAGGGCGGCCACATCGGCCGCCCTCGGAGGAAGTCTTATTTCTCGAGCGGGAAGTAGTAGTTCGCCATGAAGGAGTATGGCGGGAAATAGGACCTCTTGTACGGCACCACAGCGCTGGCATAAGCCTTCTGCGAGTCGTGCACCTTCTTGAAGAACGGGTTCCTGGCGCCCTCGGCCGCCGCGATCTCGTCCCACTTCTTGATGAAGGCCAGCAGGATCTCCGTCGGCGTGCGCAGGATCTGTACGCCGTGCTTCTGCTGCATCTCAATCAGCGCATCGGCGTTCTGGCGCTGCCACTTGGTCCACCAGACGAGGAATGTCTCGTTGGCCGCCGACTTGATTATCTCCTGATGTTGCGGGCTGAGCTCCTTCCACACATCGCCGTTGATGACGATTTCGCCGACCGTCACGTTCTCATGCAAGCCGGGGGAATAGTGATACTTCCAGACGTTGTGGAAGCCGAGTTGCAGATCCTCGATGCCGCCGACCCATTCAGCGCAATCGATCACGCCGCGTTGCGCAGAGGGAATGATCTCTCCGCCGGGCATGTTGACCACCGTGAAGCCGAGCGCCTGCCACACTTCGCCGGCCATTCCGGTCTGGCGGCATTTCATGCCCTTCATGTCCTCGACCGTCTGAATCGGCTTCTTGAACCAGCCGAACGCCTGCGGCCCTGCAGGCAGGATTGGAAACACGACGAGATTGAGCTTGAGCTCCTTCTGATAAAATTCGTTGTAAAGCTCGAGGCCGCCGCCGTGATAGAGCCAACCCAACACGTCGATGAAGTCCATGCCGAAAGTACCGCCGGGACCGCCGGTGAACAGGATCGCGGTCTTGCTCTTGCCGGTCCAGTAGCCGGCCCACGCATGCGCTCCGTCGAGCACCTTCTTGTGGGTTGCGTCCAGCACCTCGAACGCCGGCACGACCTGGCCGGCGGGCATCGCCTCGATCTTCAGCGCGCCGGCCGACAGCTTGTTCACCCGGTCGGCGAAATAGGTGAAGTTGTCGTAGAGCGTGAGCGACGCCGGCCATGTGGCCTGCATCTTCAACACCTTCGTCTGCGCCATGACTGTTGTGGTGGATCCGAAAAACGCCGAAGCGATCAGGGCAACGGCGATCAACCCCAGAAACAAGCGTTTCATGAGCCATCTCCTCCCTTGGACAACGTGATCGCGGCGAACTATTCTCTTCGTTGTTCTTGGTCGCCAAATTTTCAAACCACGTCTGTCACCATTCTGCCACCATTGCCGCAAGTTGTCATCTTGCTTTCTGGCCGCAGCTCAGCAGAGCGGAGCGGACCCCAAACTCGATGAGGCCGGTTTCATCTAAGCTCCACTTGCTGGCTGGAGCCTGTTCATTGCGGTCAATGAACATATCTCCGGTGCTGCGGGACGCGGCCAGGTGATGCTGCGCACACCATCCCTCGCGTCACCCGACGGGCAAAACACGCCAGATGCAGGTCAAGGGACGGAGCTACAAAATATTCTGATTGACCGAATTTGAGGTTTCGGGTAAACCGCATTCCATCCCGGCCCGTCAAAGGGACGTTTCGCGATCGTCACGATACGTAGGCCGGGATGCGATGGACGCGGCAGCGCCGGCGCGTGACGGGATGGCAGGGCGGGCGAGGCTCGTGAGTCGTCGCGATCCGCGGTACGACACGGCGCGGTCACAGCGTTTCTTTTCGGCATTGGGGGCGAGCACGCGCGAGCTTCCGACTGTCCGGGGGGAAACGTCCGCGGACGGCAAAAGCGTGTGGTCCTGACGCCCGGGGTCTGTGCGTCAAGGCTTGCGGTGGTGAAGCGGCCCGACCGGGCGCGCGCATCGATCAGCCGCAAGGCGACGGGGGCAATAGTGCATCGCTCCCCGGGGAGAGCACGCCATAAGCCGTAAAACCATTGCGCAGGGAAGGCCGGGAGCCCGGCAACACCTGTGGTCACCCCGCGTGCGTCTTGTCGCGTGCGGACCTTGGGTGCCAGCCGGCGCCCGGCCTTCCCTGCGCCCTTTTTCCTGATGAGGGCGAAACGGACAGCAAAGCTCGGGCGCAACACGCCGCGAGATCGCGAAGGCATGTTTGTCGATGAGATTGCAGCTCTCGTGCCCCGGACGCAGCGCAGTGCTTGAGGCGTTGCAGCGCGTCCGGGACACAGCGGCGGCAGTGTGCACCGCCCCCAAGTTCACCTTGCGCTGCGGTAGAAAAATATCGCACACTCGGTTGTGCCGGGCATCCAAGCGAGCTCGAACCAAGGAGCGAGCCATGTCCCTCCAGACTGTACCATCCGAGGCCGCTGAGCAGCGCCCCAACCGTCCCGAGGACGTTCAGGCCACGGAAGCGGAGGCGCGGCTGCGGGACGACATCCGCCTGCTCGGGCGCATTCTCGGCGACACCGTGCGCGACCAGGAGGGCGCCGATGTGTTCGACCTGGTCGAGCGCATCCGGCAGACCTCGATCCGGTTCCACCGCGACGAGGACCGGCTCGCCCGCCGCGAACTCGAGCAGATCCTGGACGGCATGTCGATCCCGGACACCCTGCGGATCGTGCGCGCCTTCAGCTATTTCTCCCACCTTGCCAACATCGCCGAGGACCACAACAACATCCGCCAGATGCGCGCGCGCAGCGCCTCGCGGAGCGGCGGGGCAGGGGTGCTCGCGGGCACGCTGGCGAATGCCAAGGGCGCGGGCGTGAGCGCAGCGGAACTGCGGAAGTTCTTCAAGGAAGCTCTCGTCAGCCCCGTGCTGACCGCGCACCCGACCGAGGTCCGCCGCAAGAGCACGATGGACCGCGAAATGGAGGTCGCCGCGCTGCTCGACCGCCGCGAGCGCGTCGCGCTCACGCCGGAGGAGGCTGAGGTCAGCGACGAGCAGCTTCGCCGCGAGGTGCTGACGCTATGGCAGACCAACCTGTTGCGCCGGACCAAGCTGACGGTGTTGGACGAGGTCTCCAACGGCCTGTCGTTCTACGATTACACCTTCCTGCGCGAGGTGCCGCGCCTGGTCAACGCGCTGGAGGACCGGCTAGAGGAGGGCGGCGAACAGGCGGCCTCCGAGCTCGCCTCGTTCCTGCGCATGGGCAGCTGGATCGGCGGCGACCGCGACGGCAATCCCTTCGTCACCGCCGACGTCATGCGCGGCACGCTGCGGCTGCAGTCGAGCCGCGTCATGCAGTTCTATCTGAACGAGCTGCACGTGCTCGGCTCGGAATTGTCGATCGCGGCGCATCTGGCCGACGTTTCCGAGGAGCTGCGTAACCTGGCGGAGCGCTCGCCGGACACCTCGCCGCACCGGAGCGGCGAGCCCTATCGCCTCGCGGTCTCAGGCATCTATGCGCGCCTGACCGCGACGGCCGAAAAGCTCGAGGTCGAGATCACGCGCCGGCCGGTCGGCAAGGGCAAGCCCTACGAGAGCGTCAGGGAGCTGCAGGCCGATCTCGACGTGTTGCACCGCTCGCTGATCTCCAACAACGCCCGCGTCATCGCCCGCGGCCGGCTGCGGCTCTTGCGGCGTGCGGTGGACTGTTTCGGCTTTCACCTCGCCCGGCTCGACATCCGCCAGAATTCGGCGGTGCACGAGCGCACCATCGCCGAGCTGATGGATGCCGCCAATCCCGGCATGTCCTATCTCGCGCTCGGCGAGGACGCCCGCATCTCGCTGCTCACCAACGAATTGCGCTCGACGCGCGCGCTGGTCTCGCCCTTCGTCAAATACAGCGACGAGACCATGGGCGAGCTCAACGTGTTCCATGCCGCGGCTGAAGCGCATGCGAAGTTCGGCTCGGACGCCATTCCCCAATGCATCATCTCGATGTGCAAGGGCATGTCCGACATGCTCGAGGTCGCGGTGCTGCTGAAAGAGGTCGGTCTCGTCCATCCCTCCGGGCGCAGCGCCATCAACATCGTGCCGCTGTTCGAGACCATCGAGGATCTGCAGGCCTCAAGCGGCATCATGGACCGCATGCTGTCGCTGCACGATTACCGCCGCCTGGTCGACAGCCGCGGCAGCGTGCAGGAGGTCATGCTCGGCTATTCCGACTCGAACAAGGATGGCGGCTTCGTCACCTCGGGCTGGGAGCTCTACAAGGCCGAGATCGGTCTCGTCGAGGTGTTCGAGCGCCACGGCGTGCGCTTACGCCTGTTCCACGGCCGCGGCGGCTCTGTGGGGCGCGGCGGCGGGCCGAGCTATGACGCCATCATCGCCCAGCCCGGCGGCGCGGTGAACGGGCAGATCCGCATCACCGAGCAGGGCGAGATCATCTCGTCGAAATATTCCAACGCGGAAGTCGGCCGCAACAATCTGGAGATCCTCGCGGCTGCGACGTTGGAGGCGAGCCTGTTGCAGCCGCGCCAGAGCGCGCCGCGCCGCGAATACCTCACCGCGATGGACGAGCTTTCGAATCTCGCATTCAAGGCTTATCGCGGCCTCGTCTACGAGACCGACGGCTTCGTCGATTATTTCTGGTCATCGACCGTCATCAACGAGATCGCGACGCTGAACATCGGCAGCCGGCCGGCCTCGCGCAAGAAGACCCGCGCGATCGAGGATCTGCGCGCGATTCCCTGGGTGTTCTCCTGGGCGCAATGCCGCCTGATGCTGCCGGGTTGGTACGGTTTCGGCAGCGCGGTCGAGCAGTGGATCGCGGAGCATCCGCAACAGGGCATGCCGTTCCTGAAAGAGCTCTACCAGGAATGGCCGTTCTTCCGCATGCTCTTGTCGAACATGGACATGGTGCTGGCGAAAAGCTCGATCGCGATCGCCTCGCGCTATGCCGAGCTGGTGCCCGACGAAGCGCTGCGCGAAAAGATCTTCGGGCGCATCCGCCGCGAATGGCATTCCTGCATCGAGACGCTGCTCGACATCATGGGCCAGGACCGGCTGCTGCAGGGCAACCCGCTGCTGGAGCGCTCGGTGCGTCACCGCTTCCCCTATCTCGATCCGCTCAACCACGTGCAGGTCGAGCTGTTGAAGGAGCACCGCGCCCAGAACCCGGACGAGCAGGTGCTGCGCGGGATTCAGCTGACGATCAACGGGATTTCGGCGGGGTTGCGGAATACGGGGTAGGGGCGAATGGCGAGTAGCGAGTGGCGAATGAACCCTACTCGCCATTCGCCACTCACCGCACTCAACAGAAATGCGCGCCTTGCGTCTCCACGTAGACCGCATAGAGCGACTGGCTCGCGGTCATGAACAGGCGGTTGCGCTTCTTGCCGCCGAAGCACACATTGGCGCAGGTCTCGGGCAACAGGATCTGCCCGATCCGCGCGCCGTCGGTCGGCGCGAACACCTGCACGCCGTCATAGCCGGGCCCGACCCAGCCGGCGCCGACCCAGATGTTGCCCTCGGTGTCGACGCGCAATCCGTCGGGGAAGCCCGACTTGCCCTCGAGCTTCATGTCGATCAGCTTCTTCGGGTTCGACAGCTTGGCTCCGTCGATGTCATAGGACCACACCACGTTCTCGGCCTGCGGATAATGCGTGATGCCGGTGTCGCAGACATAGAGCTTCTTGTAGTCGTGGCTGAAGGCGATGCCATTGGGCTTGAACGGCTCGTCCGCGACCTTCGCGACCTGCCCGGTCTGGGTGTCCAGGCGATAGACCGCTTCCTTCTGGTGCGGCTGCAGCGAGCCGGTATTGGCGAGCTTGCCCTCGTAGATGCTGATCGCGCCATAGCCGGGATCGGTGAACCAGATCGCCTTGTCGTTGGGATGCACCACCATGTCGTTCGGGCCGTTGAGCGGCTTGCCATTGGCCTGCTCGGCCAGCGTCGTGATCGAGCCGTCATGCTCGTAGCGGACAAGGCGCGTGCGCTCGGCGCTGAGCTGGCGTCCCTCGGTGTCGAACGAGTTGCCGTTGGCCTCATTCGACGGCTTGTGGAATTGCTCGGAGATGTGGCCGTCATCGTCGAGGTAGCGAAGCTGTCGATTGGCCGGGATGTCGCTCCAGACGAGATATTGTCCCTGCGCATTCCACGCCGGCCCTTCCGCCCACAGGCAGCCGGTGTAGAGCCGCTTGATCGCAGTGTTGCCGACCCTGGCCTTGAAGCGCTTGGGGTCGATGACGAGGATGTCGGGGTCGGGATAGCGCTGCGGCTCGGCATTGGCGCCGAAGTCGCGGGCGTCGGCTCGCGAGGCGAGCAGGGCCGATGCCGCGACGGTCGCCGCACCCTTGAGGAGCGTGCGGCGGCCGAGACCGTCACGCTCGCTTGCAGTCGTGGCGTCGGAGTTGGTCAGTATTCTTGTCATGGTTTCCTCCCAAAGTTTCGTTGGGAGGCCACCATTCGCCCGCATTCGGGCGTAAAGCGGGGCGATCTCTGGCGGAGACAACCAGAGTTCGCAGGGCAGGGATGCCGGAAATGCGGCTTAGACGGGATCCCAGGTGAAGATGTCGGCCGAGCGGTCGAGCTTGTAGAACGAGCCCTTCAGCGCCGGCATGCCGTGTTCCGCGATCGACTCCGGCGTCCAGCCCTCGCTCCGCTGCACCGAGCGGATCGGGCGGTTCTGGCTGAACAGGAAGATCTCGTTCATGCGCACGCCGAAAATCTGCCCGGTGACGTCCTTGGCGGAATCGCCGAGCAGATAGCCGCAGAGCGGGGCGATCTTCTCCGGCCCCATCTGCTTGATCTTCTCGACGCGCGCCTTCTCGGCTTCCGTCTCGGTCGGGATGGTCCCGATCATGCGGGTCCAGGCGAACGGCGAGACGCAGTTGGAGCGGACGTTGAACCGGCCCATGTCGAGCGCGATCGATTTGGAGAGCCCGACGATGCCGAGCTTGGCGGCAGCGTAGTTGGCCTGGCCGAAATTGCCGATCAGGCCGGAGGTCGAGGTGAAGTGCACGAAGGAGCCACTCTCCTGCTCGCGGAAGATGCGCGCGGCGGCGTGGCTGACGTAGAACGAGCCCATCAGGTGCACCTTGATGACGGCCTCGAACGCCTCCACGCTCATCTTGTGGAAGATCATGTCGCGCAGGATGCCGGCATTGTTGACGACGCCGTCGAGCCGGCCGAAATGATCGGTCGCGGTCTTCACGATCTTGCTGGCGGGGATCGCTTCGGCGACCGACTCGAAATTGGCGACCGCGGTGCCGCCGCGCTTCTTGATCTCCTCGACCACTTCCTCGGCCGGCGCAGCGTTCGCGCCTGCGCCGTCGGAGGCGCCGCCGGGATCGTTGACCACGACCTTGGCGCCTTCCGCCGCACAGAGCAGCGCGATCTCCCGCCCGATGCCGCGGCCTGCGCCGGTGACGATGATGACCTTGTCTTGCAGTGATTTGCTCATGTGAATTACCTCTCGTTCGTAAACACGATCGTGCCGCTCGCGGCGAACATGCCGCCGACGCCGTGGCACACCGAAATCTTGGCGTTCGGCACCTGCGCCGGCGCGATGCCGCGCATCTGGCGCACGCTCTCCTGCAGCGCGTACATGCCGTACATGCCCGAATGCATGTAGGAGAGTCCGCCGCCATTGGTGTTGAGCGGCAGCTTAGCCCCAGGCCGCGTGTTGCCGTCCGCGATGAATTGTCCGGTCTCCTCATACGGCATGAAGCCGAGGTCGCCGAGACCGAACAGCGGCAGATGCGCGAACGCATCGTAGATCATGAGGTGATCGACGTCCCCGTGCGCAATGCCGGCCTCCTTGAAGGCCAGCGGCCCGGCGGTCTTGAACGCGCGCGAGGAGTTGAACGTCTCCATCTGGCTGACCATCGGCGTCTCCACGCTCTCGCCGGTGCCCATGATGTAGACGGGCTTGCGTGGAAAGTCCCTGGCGCGGTCGGCCGAGGTCAGGATCAGCGCGCCGCCGCCGTCGGTGACGAGGCAGCACTGCAAGAGGCGGAACGGATAGGCGATCATGCGCGAGTTGAGCACGTCGGCGACCGTGATCGGGTCCTTCATCATCGCGCGCGGATTCTTCGCCGCCCATTCGCGCTGCACGACGGCCACCGAAGCGAGCTGCTCGTGCGTGATGCCGTAGGTCTTCATGAAGCGCAGCACGGGGATCGGAAACATGCTGGGCGGACCGTAGACGCCATAGGGCGCCTCGAACTGGCCGTTGAGGCTATCCGCCGGCGTCGAGCGCGGCTGCTTGCCGATCATCGACTTGCCGCTCTCGGCATGGGTGATCAGCACAGTCTTGCACAGGCCGGCCTCGATCGCGGCTGCCGCATGGCGGACGTGCAGCATGAAGGAGCAGCCGCCGACCGAGGTGCCGTCCACCCAGGTCGGCTTGATGCCGAGATAGTGGCAGACCTGCTGCGGCGTTTCGACGGCAGTGGCGAAGCCGTCGATGTCGGACAGCTTCAGCCCGGCATCGGCGATGGCGTTGAGCGCGGCATCGGCGTGAAGCTGGAGCTGCGAGGCGTTGGGAATGACGCCGAGCTCGGTGGTCTCGGCCGCGCCGACGACGGCAATTTGATTGCTGCGCATGGCTTACCTCTTCGCCGGACGGAAGACGGGAAGGGTGATGTTGTCGTCGAGCGCCTGGAAGGCGACCTCGAGCTTCATGTCGAGCTCGAGCGCCTCGGGCGTCTGCGGGCAGTCGATGATGTTGCTCATCATGCGCGGCCCCTCGTCGAGCTCGACCACCGCGATCGCATAAGGCGGCGTGAAGCCGGGCGCGGCGGGGCGGTGGTTGATCACGTAGCTGTAGAGAAAACCCTTGCCGCTCGCCTTGAAGATGCTGACCTTGCGCGAGGCGCAGGACGGGCAGAACGGGCGCGGCGGGAAGTAGACATGCGCGCAGGCGTCGCAGCGCTGCAGGCGTAGTTCGCCGGCCTTCGTGCCGTCCCAGAAATGCTGGGTCTCCGGCGTCGGTTTCGGTCGCGCACGCTGCGGTTCGGCCATCTCGGCGGCTCCTCCCAGAGACAGGCTTCACGCCTGCCCGTTTCGATCTTGATGCGACAATCGACCATGGTGCGTCAACGGTCCAGCAATACGCATGCATGCCATCATGCGTACAATGCTTGTGTCGAACTGAGTCAGCGCTATAGATTGCCCGCGACAATATTCCGTGAGACAGACATGCCCGAATTTCCGACACTGGCGAAGCTCGCCGAGGACCTCGAAAGCGGCCGCACCACCGCCCGCAAGCTGGTCGAGGCCTGTATCGCCAGGATCGCCGATCCCTCAGGCGAAGGCCAGCGCGCCTTCATCCATGTCGACAAGGATGCGGCACTGACGACCGCCGACGCCATGGATGCCCTGCGCAAGGTCAAGGCCGCGCCGTCGCGCTATGCCGGCATCCCGATCTCGATCAAGGATCTGTTCGACATCAAGGGGCAGACCACGCGCGCCGGCTCCCGTGCGCTCGACGATTCCGATCCGGCGGAGCACGATGCGGCGGCGGTTGCGCGGCTGCGCATGGCCGGTTTCGTCGTGATCGGGCGCACCAACATGACCGAGTTCGCCTATTCCGGCATTGGCATCAATCCGCATTACGGCACGCCGAAGGGCGCCTGGAACCGGGCCGAGGGCCACGTGCCCGGCGGCTCCTCCTCCGGCGCAGCGGTCTCCGTGCTCGACGGCATGGCGCATGGCGCGCTCGGCACCGACACCGGCGGCTCCTGCCGGATTCCGGCGGCTTTCAACGGCATCGTCGGCTACAAGCCGACCCAGCGGCGCGTGCCGCTCGACGGCTCGGTGCCGCTGTCATTCTCGCTCGACAGTATCGGGCCCTTGGCGCGATCGGTCAGCTGCTGTGCCATTCTCGATGCCGTGCTCGCGAATGAGCCGGTCACGGCGCTCAAGCCGCGGCCCGTGAGGGGCATGCGGCTGGCGGTGCCGACCACGATCGCGCTCGACGATCTCGACGCAGAGGTAGCTGAGACCTTCGAGCGCGCGCTGAAATCGCTCGCCGATCACGGCGCCATCATCGAGCGCATCGAGATGGCTGAATTCCACGACATCGGCCCGATGAATGCCAAGGGCGGCTTTGCGGCGTCCGAGAGCTATGCCTGGCATCGCTATCTCATCAGCGCGAAGGGCGATGTCTACGATCCCCGCGTTGCCGTGCGGATCATGCGCGGCGAGGCGCAGAGCGCGGCCGATTACATCGATCTCCTCAACGAGCGCCGCTCGCTGATCGCCCGCGTCAATGCGCGCATCGCGCCCTATGACGCGCTGGTGCTGCCGACCACGCCCAACACGCCGCCGAAGATCGCCGACCTTGCCGACGACAAGGCATTCACGCGCGAGAACATCCGCGCACTGCGCAATTGCAGCCTGATCAACATGATCGACGGCTGCGCCATCTCGCTGCCCGCGCATCGCCAGGGCGACGTTCCCGTCGGCCTGATGTTGGCGGGCGCGGGCGGATCGGACCGCCGTATCTTCGAACTTGCTGCCGGCATGGAGGCCGTCATTCGTGTTTGACCTCACTTTCACCGTCGACGCCCAGGGGACCACCACGCCGCTGACGCTGCCGATCGACCAGTTGGTCATCGCCGGCTGGACCGGCCGCGATCCCGTCGCGCGCGACAAACACATCAAAGAGCTGCAGGAGATGGGCATTGCCCCGCCGGCCTCGACGCCGATCTACTACCGCGCCTCGGTGCGGCGGCTGACCGAGGAAGACAGCATCGAATGCACTGGTGGTGATTCCTCCGGCGAGGTCGAGTTCGTGCTGATCGGCTGGCAGGGCCGCGTCTTCGTCGGCTGCGGCTCCGACCACACCGACCGCAAGGTCGAGGCCTATAGCGTCACCGTGTCCAAGCAGATGTGCGACAAGCCGATCGCCTCGACGCTGTGGGAGCTGGAAGACGTCATCGGCCATTGGGACAAGATGACCCTGCGCTCCTACGCCACCATCAAGGGCGAGCGCGTGCTCTATCAGGAGGGCACGCTCGACGCGATGCTGCCGGTTGCTGACCTCATCGCGCGCGGCTTTCCGGGCGGAAAGCTGCCCGACGGCTGCGCCATGTTCGGCGGCACCTTCGCCGCCAAAGGCGGCATCCGCCCCGCCGACCGATTCGAGTTCGAGCTGGAAGATCCCGTGCTGAAGCGCACGATCAGGCACGGCTACGACGTGGTGACGCTGCCGGTGCGGGGCTAGGTGTTTCCACGCCCCCGGGGGATAGTTGGTTCATAAGCGACGGTTCCGTAGGGTGGGCAAAGCGACTTGTCCGCCATAGCTCGACGAGCGACGGCGGAAGCGTGCCCACTTCTTGCGAAGACGTGGGCACGGCGCAAGAGCGCCTTTGCCCACCCTACGAGATCTCTCCGCGTCATTGCGAGGAGCCCTTGCGACGAAGCAATCCGGGGTGTTTCCGCGGTGGCACTCTGGATTGCTTCGCTGCGCTCGCAATGACGGGGAGGCGTCATCGGAAATCGGGTGGCGGAGTGAACCTCGGACTGCGAGGGTGATTGCTATGACACTGACCGCACGAAAATCAGCCCAACCTTCCGTTCCCGACCTCGCAACCCATGTCGACGCCCTCGACTGGCCGCAGATCACGGCCGAGCTCGACACCCAGGGCTGCGCCGTCCTCAAGAGCCTGCTGACGCCCGACCAATGCCGCGCCGTCGCCGCGCTCTATCCCGATGACGCCAACTTCCGCAGCCGTATCGTCATGGGCCGTCACGGCTTCGGCCGCGGCGAATACAAATATTTCGCCTATCCGTTGCCCGACTTGATCGCGCAGCTGCGCCCGGCGCTCTATGCGCATCTGCAAGCCGTCGCCAACCGCTGGAACGAGGCGATGGGCATCGACATCCGCTATCCCATTGCGCATGCCGCCTTCCTGAAGCGCTGTCACGAGGCGGGGCAGGAACGGCCAACGCCGCTGCTGTTGCAGTACGAAGCCGGCGACTACAATTGCCTGCATCAGGACCTCTATGGCGAGCACGTCTTCCCGCTCCAGGTCGCGATCCTGCTCTCCGAGCCCGGCCGCGACTTCACCGGCGGCGAGTTCGTGCTGACCGAGCAGCGCCCGCGCATGCAGTCGCGCGCCGAAGTGGTGCCGCTGGCGCAAGGCGATGCGGTCGCCTTCGCTGTGCATCATCGCCCGGTGCAGGGGACACGCGGCACCTACCGCGTTAATCTGCGCCATGGCGTCAGCCGGATCAGGTCCGGCCAGCGCCACACGTTGGGTGTGATCTTCCATGATGCCAAATGAGCGCTGCGATTGACGGCAGACCTGTTCGATAGCGTCGCCGAGGCGCAGCCGTCGCGCGAGGAGATCGCTGACGGCGCGTTGCTGCTGCGCGGATTCGTCAAGCCGATCGAGAGCGAGCTGATCGACGCGGTGCGCGCAATCGTGGCGCAATCGCCGTTCCGTCGCATGACCACGCCGGGTGGCCATTTGATGTCGGTGGCGATGACCAATTGCGGCGAGCGCGGCTGGATCACCGATCACACCGGCTATCGCTACGATCCCATCGATCCGCGCACCGGCGCGCCCTGGCCCGAAATGCCGCTGGTGCTGCGCGATCTCGCCCGCCGCGCGGCGGAGCAGGGCGGCTTCAAAGAGTTCGCGCCCGATGCGTGCCTCGTCAACCGCTACGAGCCCGGCACGCGCCTGTCGCTGCATCAGGACAAGGACGAGCTGGATTATTCGGCGCCGATCGTCTCCGTCTCGCTCGGGCTGCCCGCGATCTTCCTGTTCGGCGGCCTCGCCCGCAGCGACAAGCCGCGGCGTTTCCGGCTCGTGCATGGCGACGTCGTGGTCTGGGGCGGCCCGTCGCGGCTCGCCTATCACGGCGTCGCGCCGCTCGCCGACGCCGAGCACGCGCTGCTCGGTCGGAAGCGGATCAATTTGACCTTCCGCAGGACGCGCTGACGCGTTTCCTCGCAGCCCGCGCTCGTCTAAGCTCGTGGCGGGGGAGGCGACGACATGACGACCACACAGCTCTCGGCCGACAATAGGACGGCCAACCGCACGGGCCTTTATCTCGCTGTGCTGCAACTGGTGTTCACGCTGGGCTGGACCACCTACGTCATCTACCTGCCGAAACTCGCCGCCGAGGTCGGCATCGCGCCATCAGCCGTCATCCTCATCCTGATGCTGGATCAGGCGATCTTCACCATTGCCGACACCGCAATGGGCATCGCCGCCGACAAGCTCACGCCTTATGTCGGCAGGCTCGGCCTGTACGTCGGGTTCGTCACCGCGATCTCCTGCGCCGCGTTCGTGGCGCTGCCCTTCGTCGCCGGAGCCGGTGCGGCCGCGCAGGGCTGGTTCATCGCACTGATCGTGGTCTGGTCGGTCACGTCCTCCGCGCTGCGCGCGCCGCCGCTGACCTTGCTCGGCAAGTATCGCGCCAAGCCGCAGGTGCCATTCCTCGCGGCGCTGGCGATGCTCGGCTACGGCGTCGCGGGCGCGGTCTCGCCCTATCTCGGCGTCGTGCTGCGCGAGCACGATGCGCGCTTGCCGTTCGTGATCTCCAGCGTCGTGCTGCTGCTGACGGCGCTCGGCCTGTCGCGGATCGAGCATGCCGAGGCGCGCGAGACCTCGCCGCCGCCAGCCGAGCCGGCAAAACCGCTCGGTCTCGTTCCGATCGCCTTCATCGTCGCGATGGTCGCGCTCGCACTCGGCTACCAGTTGCACTTTGCCATGAATAGCACGCCATCCTACTTGCGGTTCGCCGGCCCCGATGAATTGCCATGGCTGATGCCGGTGTTCTGGATCGGCTTCAACATCGCGATGTTTCCGGCGAGCCTCGTCGTGAAGCATCGCGGCGGCCTGATCGTCATGGGCGCCGCCGGATTGCTCGGCGCGGTCGCGATCGCGGCGGCGGAGCTTGCCGGCAGCCTCAACACGCTGATCGTGGCGCAGTTTCTTGCCGGCGCCGCGTGGGGCTGCATGCTGATGAGCGCGATCTCGGCTGCGCTCGCGATCGGTTCGACCGGCGCGGAAGGCAAGGTCACCGGCCTCGTTTTCTCGGCACTCGCGCTCGGCACCTTCGCGCGCATGGCGGCGGTCGCCGGCGGTCTGCAGAAGATGCCCGAATACGCACCGCTGCTGCATTGGGCCCCGGTCGCTTGCTGGTCGGTGGCAGGTGCGGGCCTGCTGGTGATCGCGGCGGCGCGGCTACAGGGCGATGCTCACGTCAGGGCTTCGGCGGGTGGATGAACGCCCACGGGCTTACTTCCGAGTCCCTGGTCACCTCGACCGAGATCAGATACGGCCCGCCATGCGCGAGCGCCTTTTCCATCGCCGCCTTGAACTGGTCCGGAGCGGTCACGCGCGCCGCAGCCACCCCGAACGATTCCGCGAGCTTGACGAAATCAGGATTGACGAGATCGGACGCCACGACACGGCCGTCAAAGCGTTCGCGCTGGTCGCGCCGGACGTTGCCGTAGGCGTTGTTGTTGAACACCAGCGTCACCACGCCGATGTTGAACTGCACGGCGGTAGCAAGCTCCTGCACGCCGAACATGAAGCCGCCGTCGCCGGTGATCGCCACCACGGGCTTATCAGGGTTGGCGACCTTGGCCCCGAGCGCGGTTGGAAAGCCCGAGCCGAGCGTACCCTGGTAGCCCGAGGTGATGAAGGTGCGCGGTTGGTAAATCGGAAAGCCGTACCAGGAGGCGAAGCCGAACTGCGACAATTCATCGGTGACGATGGCGTTCGCCGGCAGCACCTCGCGCAGGATGTTGAGATAGGCCATCTGCGGCTGGATGCGTTGGATCTCCGCTTGCGCCGTCGCGGCGGCCTCGCGGATATCTCCGCGCCGGCCATGGCTCTTCGCATAGCCGGCCTTCTTCACGGCCGCGACGAGATCGGCCGTTCCGGCCTTGGCATCCGCAACGATGCCTGCATCGACGACGACCCTGCGCATCTCGGCCGGATCGATGTCGATGCGAATGGATTTCAGGCCGCTCGGTTGATAGGGCCAGCGGAAGCCGGATGCGGGCAGCTCGGCGCGCGTGCCGATGGCGATCATCAAATCGGTGTTCGGCCACAGCTTGTAGGCGGCGGCCATGGTCAGGCCGAGCTCGTGCGCGTTGGAGACGATGCCGCGGCCGCTGCGGAAGGCGACCACGGGCGCATCGATCATCTCGGCGAGTTCGAGGATCTTCTCGCCGGCCTCGATCGCGCCACTGCCGACGAAGATCATCGGCGCCTTGCTGGTCTTGATCAGCGCCGCCGCCTGCTTCACGAGATCGGGATCGGGTTGCGGCGCGGGCAAGCGCTCCAGCACCTGCGCCGCGGCGGTGTCGGCGCGCTGGGTGAAGACGTCCCAGGGCATCTCGACCGAGGCGGGGCCGCGCCGGCCCGACATCATCTCCTGGAACGCGCGCGCCACGACCGTCGGCGCGTTGCCGGGATATTCGATCCGGTCGGCCCATTTCACATAGGTGCGCAAGGTCGCGAGCTGGTCCGGCATCTCGTGCAGATGGCCGCGGCCCTTGCCGAGAAACGGCGTCGGCACCTGGCCGGTGACGCACAGCACCGGCTCGTTGCAGCCGAACGCGGTGAGCAGCGCGGCGCTGGCATTGAGCACGCCCGGTCCGGGCACCACGCTGAACACGCCGGGCCTGCCGCTGGAGCGCGCATAGCCGAACGCCATGTAGCCGCAGGCCTGCTCGTGCCGCGCGCCGATCACCTTGAGCTGGGCCTGGTGGAAGGCATCGAACAGGCCATAGACTTGCGCGCCGGGCAGGCCGAACACGGTGTCGACCCCGTGGGCGACCAGGCCGCTTACGATCGCTTCGCCGCCGGTGAGGGTGGTCATTTGGCTATTCCACTTCGCTTGTTGGTCAGGCTTCGTCGACGACACCGTTGCGCAAGAGCCCAATGCCCTCGGCCTCGACCTCGACGACGTCGCCGGGCTTCAGGTAACGCGGCGGATCGAACCTGGCACCGGCGCCGGTCGGCGTGCCCGTGACGATGATATCGCCGGGGACGAGGGTTGCGAAGGTGGAGATATAGTTGATGAGATAGCGGAACGGAAACATCAACCGGCTGGTGCGATCGTCCTGCCTGAGCTCGCCGTTGACATGCGTGGTGAGCCTGACGTCCGCGATCTGCGATTCCCGCATGTAGGGCACCAGCCATGGACCGAGGCTGCCGCTGGAATCGAAGTTCTTGCCCTGCGTCACGTTGAACTTGGCGTGGCGCAGCCAATCGCGCACCGAGCCTTCGTTGCAGAGCGTGAGCGCGGCGATGTGATCGAGCGCTGCGCCCTCCGGAATGTGCCGGCCCTGCTTGCCGATCACCAGCACGATCTCGCCCTCATAGTCGAGCTGGCTTGACGCACGCGGGCGCACCAGCGGCGTGTCGTGGCCGACGAAGGAGCGGGGTGAGCGCATGAACATGCTCGGATATTTCGGCGCGTCCTGGCCATCCCTGTACTCGGCATTACGGTCGGGATAGTTGACGCCGATGCAGATGATCTTCTCCGGGGCCGGCACCGGCGGCAGCCAGGTGATGTCACTGAGCGCGTGATCCGGCGTGCGGCTGGCGGCTTCTTCCGCGAGGCTCACGAGCTTGCCGGCTGTGATCACTTCCCGCAGCGTTGGATAATCCTTCGCATAGCGCTTGGAGAGATCGACGATGCCCCTCTCTAGGACGGCGCCGTAGCTGACATCACCCTTGACGGCATAGGTGGCGAGGCGAGGGAGCTTCATCGCTCAATCCGCCACCAGCACGTCGGCCACGAACTTCGGCTCACGCACGGCTTGGCCGGTGAACGGCGAGCCCTGCTCGAACCAGGAGCGCGGGGCAGGGGCACCCCACAGCGTCTGGCGGCGCGGATCGCGCAGCGACCAGCGCAGCGGCTCGTGGTCGTGATCCCCGGTGAAGTAGTCGCTGGTGTAGAGTTCGAGCCGGTGTCCGTCGGGGTCGCGGACATAGAGAAAGAACGCATTCGAGATGCCGTGGCGTCCGGGGCCGCGCTCGATGTTCTTGACGAAGCCTTGCGAAGCCATGACGTCGCAGAGATGGATGATGTTCATCGCCGTCGGCGTCCAATAGGCGAAATGGTGCAGCCGCGGGCCCTTGCCATTGGTGATCGCGAAGTCGTGGACATTGCCCTTGCGATGCATCCAGGCGGCAGCGATGCGCCCGTTCGGTCCGTCCTCCTCGGCATATTCGGTGAGGCGAAAACCGAGTCGGGCGTAGAACTCCACGGTGTCCTGCACCTCGGCGGCGAAGACGTTGAAATGATCGAGCCGCTGCGGATGGCAGCCCCGATAGAGGTCGTAACGGCGGAGCAGGTGCGGCCGGCGATCCATCGATGCGTACAGCTCGATCTGGAAGCCGAAGGGGTCGGTGAATTGCAGGGTGCGGCCCTGGAACGGCTGATCGACGAAGGCGTAAGCGAGACCGTTCTCGGAGAGGAACGCGGCGGCCTTGTCGAGATCCCCGTCGTTGCCGACCTTGAAGCCCAGCCGCGCGCAGGCCGGCGCGGCCGCTTTCCGCAGCACCAGCGAGTGATGCTGGTGCTCCTCGGCGGCGCGCAAGTACACGATCTTGTCGTCGGCATCCTCGACATGCAGGCCGACGATGGTCTCGTAGAACTCGCGGCTCAGCTTCAAATCGGTCACGTCGAGCACGACGTGGCTGGAACGGATGATGTTGAACGGCGGCTCGAAGATATGCTGCGGTACGGGCATTGGCGTTTTCCCCGGAAAAACGATCAGATTCCCAGCTTCTGAATCTTGTTCGTGCCCCGCGCCAGCGAGACGTGCTTGGTTTCCATGTAGAAGTCGAACGAATAATCGCCGCCATCGCGGCCGATGCCGCTCGCCTTCATGCCGCCGAACGGCGTCGGCAGATGGCGGACGTTCTCCGAGTTCAGCCAGATCATGCCGGCCTCCAGCGCGTCCGCAACGCGCAGCGCGCGGCCGACATCGTTGGTCCAGACATAGCCGGTCAGGCCATAGCGGATGTCGTTGGCGATCTCGATCGCATCGGCCTCGTCCTTGAACGGCAGCACGGTGAGGAAGGGGCCGAACACCTCCTCCTGCGCAATGCGCATCTTGCCGTGCGCGCCGGTGACCAGCGTGGGCTCGACATAATGTCCGCCGCCCGGGCCGTCATGCGCCTTGCCGCCGACCGCGATCGTCGCGCCGTCCTGGCGCGCGACGTCGAAATAGGAGCAGACCTTCGCCAGATGCCGCTCGTGGATCAACGGCCCGATCTCGGTGGCGGGATCGAGGGGATGGCCGATCCTGAGCGCCTTCACGCGCGCGGTGAGCTTCTCCGTGAACTTGTCGGCAATGCTGGCCTGAACCAAAAGGCGGCTCGATGATGTGCAGCGCTCGCCGTTGAGCGAGTAGATCATGAACACGACGGCATCGAGCGCGCGGTCGAGATCGGCGTCGTCGAACACGATCACCGGGTTCTTGCCGCCGAGCTCGAAATGCACGCGCTTCAAGGTCGGCGCGCCCTGTTTCATGATGGCCGAGCCGGTCGCGCTCTCGCCGACGAATCCGATTGCCTTGATCGCGGGATGCTCGGTCAGTGCCTTGCCGGCCTCCTCGCCGAAGCCGTGGACAGTGTTGAGCACGCCGTCGGGAATGCCGGCCTGCTTGGCCAGCTTCGACAGGATATCCGCGGTCACCGGCGACCATTCGGCCGGCTTGTGCACGACGGTGCAGCCGGCGGCGAGGGCGGGAGCGATCTTCCAGGTCGAGAGCATGAACGGCGTGTTCCACGGCGTGATCACGCCGACGGGGCCGATCGGCACCCGCGTCGAGATATTCCAGTGCTCGTCGCTCGGCGTATTGAGGCCGTCGCGGGCCTCCGCGCATTTGTCGGCAAAGAAGCGGAAATTCTCGGCGGCACGGATCGCGGCCTTGGCCATGAAGCGATAGGCCTGCCCGGTGTCGATGCATTCGAGCACCGCGATGTCCTCGGCATTGTCCTCGATGGCGTCGGCCACGCGATGCAGCAGCTTCTTCCGCATCGCCGGGGCCATGTCGCGCCAGGATTTAAAGGCAAGCGCAGCGGCCGTTGCGGCGCGGTCGATGTCTTCGGCGGTGCCGCGCGCGACGCTGGCGAGCACAGCGCCATCGACAGGCGACTTGGTCTCGAACGTCTCGCTCGAGATCGAGGCAACGGTCTTGCCGTCGATCATGTGACCGATGCCATCGATGCGCAGCTTCTTTAAGAGCGGCGCGACGCGGTCGCGATTGGCCTGGAACACATCGGCTTTCGGGGTGGGCTTATCCATTTGCGGCTTCCGCTTTCAGAGCGTCGTGGATGTTGTTCCGCTTCCAGCTCGTGTCCTTGTCGTTGATCTGCATGTCGAACGACAAAGCGAACTTGCCGGCAGCGAAGACGGGATCGAGATGCTTTGAAAGTGCCTGGAAGACATGCTCGCCGGCCTTCTGGCGCGTCGTGAGATCGCGGCCCTCGCCGATGCGCAGCACCATGTCGAGGAAACCGTAGTCCTGCCGCGCGTCCGCGATCGCATAATGCTCGCAGCGGATGGCGCGAACGCGAATGCCGCCGAGCGGGAAGATGTCGGTTTCGATCGCCGCCTTGCGCACGACTTCGCACACCAGCTTCATATCGAGACGACCGTCCAGATTGGCCGAATATTCGATCGTGAAATGCGGCATCGCGGTTTCACTCCCTGTCTTCTTGTTCGCCTAAGCGAAGTAGCAGCTGACCGAGCCGTAGGCGCCATAATCGGCCTGAATTGTGTCGCCCTTGCGGGTCTCGATCGGGCGGATGAAGGAGCCCGCGAGCACGACCTGACCGGGCTCCAGCGCTAGCCCAAGTGGCGCGATCTTGTTGGCAAGCCAGGCGACGGCAGTGGCGGGATGATTGAGCACGCCGGCGGCAAGGCCGGTCTCCTCAAGCTGGCCGTTCCTGAAGCAGAGCGCGCCGATCCAGCGCAGATCGGCGTCCAGCGGTCGGATCGGCCGCCCGCCGAGCACGATGCCGGCGTTCGCTGCATTGTCGGCGATGGTGTCGAAGATCTTCCGGGTCGCCTTGGTGCTGGGATCGACGCGTTCGATCCGTGTGTCCAAAATCTCCAGCGCCGGCACGACGAAGTCGGTGGCGTTGAGCACGTCGAACAGCGTGCAGTTGGGTCCTGACAGGCGCTTGCTCATGACGAAGGCGAGCTCGGCTTCGACGCGCGTCGCGATGAAGCGCTCGGTCGGCACGATCCCGCCATCGGCGAAGAACATGTCGTCGAGCAGCACGCCGGAATCCGGCTCATCGATATTGAGCGCACTCTGCATCGCCTTCGAAGTCAGGCCGATCTTGTGGCCTTTGACGATGCGCCCCTCGGCGATCTTGACGTCGACCCAGGCCTTCTGAATCGCGTAGGCATCGGCGATGGTGATGTCAGGGAAATCCTGCGAGAGCTGGCGAATCTGGGTGCGGGTCTTCTCCGCCTGGTGCAGACGCCTCGCGCAAGCTTGGATATCGTCGTTGGAAAGCGCCATTTGCGATCTTACAAATTGGGGTGCCAAGAAATACTTAACAAGTTAAGTGAATGCGTCAAACACAATTTCGGCTTGCTGCACTGCAAACGTTTTGCGGCTTGAAAGGGCGTCATGACGAAGAAATCTGCTGATCCCGCCAACGGAGGCGCGCCTGCCGCAGGATCTGCAGCAAGACAGGTGCCGATGCGCGATTTCTCGCGCTCGCTGCCGATGTCGCTGCTGCGGGCACGGGAAGCGGTGATGCGGCAGTTCCGTCCCTCGCTGCGCGAGCACGGCTTGACCGAGCAGCAATGGCGCATCCTGCGCGCGCTGGCGGCGATCGAAGCGGTCGAGGTCACGGAACTCGCGCGCACCGCGTTCCTGCTCGGGCCGAGCCTGTCGCGCATCCTGCGCGACCTCGAGGCGCGCAATCTGATCGAGCGCAGGATCGCGAAAGCGGACCAGCGCCGCAGCATGGTCTCGATCTCGAAAGAGGGGGTGAAGCTGATGGCCTCGGTGGCGCCGAATTCGGAGGCGATCTATGCCGAGATCACGCGGCGCTTTGGCGCGCGCAAGCTCGCCGAATTGCAGGACATGTTAGGTGCGCTCGAACAGAGTCTCGCAGGGCTGGGTACAGGCGAGGAGGCAAGTGCCGAGGAGTGAACCCAGATATGCGCGGGTGCGCGGCCGAGAGCCATGGACATTCACGGTTTTTTTCGCTCAAAGTGCGGCCCAACCCGATCCGCGGCGAATGAGAGCAACAGGGAAGGAAAGGCAACGTGGCGAACAAAGTTAAAGAGATCTGGAAGTCGGGCAAGGCCGTGGTCAACGCGTGGCTCGCTATTCCCTCCGGCTTCTCGGCCGAGATGATCGCGCAATGCGGCTTCGACAGCGTCACCGTCGACATGCAGCACGGCGTGCAGGATTATCTGTCGATGGTCCAGTGCTTCCAGGCGATGGACAAGCATCCGGTCACCCCGATGGTCCGCGTGCCCTGGAACGAGCCCGGCATCATCGGCAAGGTGCTCGACGGCGGCGCCTATGGCGTGATCTGCCCGATGGTCAACACGCCGCAGGAAGCCAGGAACCTGGTCTCCTATTCGAAATATCCGCCGCAGGGCGTGCGCTCCAACGGCCCGATCCGCGCCGGCATGTACGGCACCGCGGGCTCCTATCAGAAGACCGCGAATGCCGACACCATCCTGCTGCCGATGATGGAGACCAAGACCGCAGTCGAGAACATGGAAGCGATCCTCGACGTCGAGGGCATCGACGGCGTCTATATCGGCCCGTCCGATCTCGGCTTCTCCTACGGCCTCGAACCCAAGCTCGACCGCAGCGAGCCCGAGATCCTCGCGATCTACGAGAAGATCATCAAGGAGTGCGGCAAGCGCGGCCTCAACCCGGGCATCCATTGCAGCGGCGCCGAAGGCGCAGCGCGCGCCATCAACATGGGCTTCAAGCTGGTGACGCTGTCGAACGAGGTCGGCCTGATGACGACCTACGCCAAGATGCAGGTCAATGCGACCCGCAAGGATTCGGGCGGGAAGGCGTAAGCTAACCTGTCCTGTCCCGGACGCGATGCAGCGCGTAGCGCTGCTTCGCAAAGCCGGGACCGAGAAGCTAGCGAAGCGCATGACCTAACAAGCTGGGCCCCGGATCTGCAGCGCACCGCTATCGCGCTGCGCAGCGTCCGGGGCACGATACTTTCAAGACCCAAGGAGACCCGCCATGACCATCAGCCCCGTCATCCGCCTGCATCCTGATGATGGCGTGCTGATCGCGCGCGCCAGCCTGCCGCCGGGGACGGTGGTCGCCGAGGGCGTGACGACGGTCGAGCGCATTCCCTCCGGCCACAAGGTCGCGATCAAGCCGATCGCATTGGGCGAGCCGGTCAAGCGCTACGGCCAGATCATCGGCTTTGCCACGCAGCCAATCGCGCCAGGCCAGCACGTGCACGTACAGAATTGCGGCATGGGCGATTTCGCCAAGGACTACGCCTATTGCGCCGACGTCAAGCCGACGCCGAATTTCGACCTGCCGGCGACCTTCGAAGGCATCCGCCGGCCGGACGGCCGCGTCGCCACGCGCAACTATATCGGCATCCTGACCTCAGTGAATTGCAGCGCGCATGTCGCAAGCCTCGTCGCCGACGTCTTCAAGAAGAATCCGTTCACCGGCGACAATCCGCTGGCCGACTTTCCCAATGTCGACGGCGTCGTCGCGCTGACCCACAAGACCGGCTGCGGCATGACGCAGAACGAGCCGCTGGCGCTGCTCCGCCGCACGCTCGGCGGCTATGCGCGGCACGTCAATTTCTCGCACGTCATCGTGCTTGGCCTCGGCTGCGAGGTGAACCAGATCGGCGGCCTGATGGAAGAGCAGAAGCTCGCCGGCCGCCTGCGCGCGATGGACATCCAGGAGGTCGGCGGCACCCGCAAGACGGTGGAAGCCGGCATCGCCTTCGTGCGCGAGGCGCTGACTGATGCCAACAAGGTCAAGCGCGAGACGGTGCCGGCGAGCGAGCTCACCGTGGCGCTGCAATGCGGCGGTTCGGACGGCTATTCCGGCGTATCCGCCAATCCCGCGCTGGGCGCCGCCAGCGATCTCATCGTGCGCCACGGCGGCACCGTGATCCTGTCGGAGACGCCGGAGACCTACGGCGCCGAGCATCTGTTGACGCGCCGTGCCGTCAGCCGCGAGGTCGGCGAGAAGCTGGTCGACCTGATGCGCTGGTGGGACGAATACACGACGCGTGAAGGCGCCGAGATGAACGCCAATCCGAGCCCCGGCAACAAAGCCGGCGGTCTCACCACGATTCTGGAGAAGTCGCTCGGCGCGATGGCGAAGGCCGGCACCACCAATCTCGTCGAGGTGCTGCGCTACGCCGAGCCCATCACCAAGAAGGGTTTTGTCTTCATGGACACGCCCGGCTACGACCCTGTGGCTGCGACTGGCCAGGTGGCGGGCGGCGCCAATCTCGTTTGCTTCACCACGGGCCGCGGCAGCGTGTTCGGCTGCAAGCCGGCGCCCTCGATCAAGCTCGCCACCAACACGCCGATGTACAAGCGTATGGAAGAGGACATGGACGTCAATTGCGGCACCATTCTCGAAGGCGAGGAGAGCGTCGAGCAATGCGGCCAGCGCATCTTCGATCTCATCCTCAAGACCGCCTCGGGGCAGCCGACCAAGAGCGAGAGCTTCGATTTCGGCGGCGCCGAGTTCGCGCCCTGGGTGCTCGGCGCGACGATGTGAGAGAGGCGAATGGCGAGTAGGGAGTGGCGAACAGGGCGCCGTCACGCCATTCGCCATTCGTTACTCACCACTCGCCCGTGCCGTAGGCACCTCTGCCCGTTGTTAGTGCTTGATCGCACCCACATCAGGTGTTCTGCTCAAAAAAGCTGCTGGAGCACCGCACACCGTGTCGATCTACGTCGCATTGCATCACGTCACGCACTACAAATACGACCGTCCGATCGACCTGGGACCGCAGACCATCCGGCTGCGGCCGGCGCCGCATACGCGCACGCCGGTCCTGAGCTATTCGCTCAAGGTCACGCCATCCAACCATTTCGTGAACTGGCAGCAGGATCCGCAAGGGAACTGGCTGGCGCGCTACGTCTTCCCGGAGAAGACGACCGAATTGAAGATCGAGGTCGACTTCACGGCGCAGATGACGGTGGTCAACCCGTTCGACTTCTTCGTCGAGCCCTACGCCGACAGCTTTCCGTTCGAATACCCGAAAGACCTGAAGACGGAGCTCGCGCCTTATCTCGAGACCATCAAGCCCGATCGCCTGTTCGCGAAATTTCTCGACACGATCCCGCATGAAGCCCCGAACACCGTCAATTTCCTGGTCGATCTCAATCGCGAGCTCCAGAAGCACGTCCGTTATATCATCCGCATGGAGCCCGGCGTGCAGACGCCGGAGGAGACGCTCACCTCCGGCGCCGGATCGTGCCGCGACTCCGCCTGGCTCCTGATCCAGACGCTGCGTCATCTTGGGCTCGCCGCGCGCTTCGTCTCGGGCTACCTGGTCCAGATCCGTCCCGACATCGATCCGATCGAGGGGCCGCCTGAGGTCGAGAACGATTTCACCGATTTGCACGCCTGGGCCGAGGTCTATCTGCCTGGCGCGGGGTGGATCGGGTTCGATGCGACCTCCGGCATGCTCGCGGGCGAGGGGCATATCCCGGTCGCCGCCACGCCGCATTATCGCTCGGCCGCGCCGATCTCCGGCGGCGCCGGCTTTGCCGAGGTCGAGTTCGCCTTCGACATGAGCGTCCGCCGCATCCGCGAGGCGCCGCGCATCACAAAACCGTTCTCAGATGAATCCTGGGCGCGCCTCAACGATCTCGGCGAGCAGGTCGACGGCGATCTCGCCGCGCAGGACGTCCGGCTCACCATGGGCGGCGAGCCCACCTTCGTCTCGGTCGACGATCTCGAAGCGGCGGAGTGGAATACGGAAGCCGTCGGGCCGACCAAGCGCGCGCTTGGCGACGATCTGATCCGCCGCCTGCGCACGCGTTTCGCGCCCGGCGGTCTGCTGCATTACGGCCAGGGCAAATGGTATCCGGGCGAGAGCCTGCCGCGCTGGGCCTTCGGCCTGTACTGGCGCAAGGACGGCGTGCCAATCTGGAAGAACGCCGGCCTCATCGCGAAGATCGAAAATCCGCGCCGCGCCGGGGTGAAGGACGCCGAGAGCTTCATGGAAGGCACGGCGGCCCGGCTCGGGCTCGATCCCGGTTACATCATGCCGGCCTATGAGGACACCGCGTACTGGCTCCAGAAGGAGGCCGAGCTTCCCGTCAACGTCGATCCCTCCGACTCCAAATTGTCCGATCCGGAAGCCCGCGCGCGGATGGCGCGCGTGTTCGACGAGGGCCTCAATACGCCGCGCGGCTTCGTGCTGCCGGTGCAGCGCTGGAACGCGCCGCCGCGCTGGCGCAGCGAGCGCTGGCAGCTCCGGCGCAATCATCTGTTCCTGATGCCGGGCGATTCGCCGCTCGGTTTGCGCTTGCCGATCGGCTCGCTCGGCTACGTCCCGCCCAACCAATATCCCTACATCGTCGAACAGGACCCGATGGAGGCTCGGGACAAGCTGCCGGTGTTCACGCTCGCCGCGCGTCCGGAAGCGCCGCCGCGGGCCGCGCCTGAAAACCTCAACACCTCCGTCCCGGTGCGCACCGCGATGTCGATCGAGATCCGCGATGGCGTCATCTGCGCCTTCATGCCGCCGGTCGAGCGCATCGAGGATTATCTCGAACTGGTCGCCGTGCTCGAAGCCACCGCCGAGGAGATGCAGCTCCCCGTCCATGTCGAGGGCTATCCGCCGCCGTTCGATCCGCGCATCGAAGTCATCAAGGTGACGCCGGACCCCGGTGTCATCGAGATCAACATCCAGCCGGCCAGGAGCTGGCGCGAGGCGGTCGAGATCACCTCCGGCCTCTATGAGGATGCCGGCAAGGTGCGTCTCGGCGCCAACCGCTTCCTGGTCGACGGCCGCCACACCGGCACCGGCGGCGGCAACCACGTCGTGGTCGGCGGTTCCTCGCCGCAGGACTCGCCGTTCCTGCGCCGGCCCGATCTGCTCAGGAGCCTGGTGCTATACTGGCAGCGGCATCCCTCGCTGTCCTATTTCTTCTCCGGGTTGTTCATCGGCCCGACCAGCCAGGCGCCGCGCATCGACGAAGCCCGCCACGACAGCATCTACGAGCTCGAGATCGCGCTCTCGCACGTGCCGCCACCGGGCACCCAGACCCCGCTGTGGCTGGTGGACCGGCTGTTCCGGCATCTGCTCGTCGACATCACCGGCAACACCCACCGCGCCGAGATCTGCATCGACAAGCTGTATTCGCCGGAGGGATCGACCGGCCGGCTCGGCCTCGTCGAGTTCCGCGCGCTCGAAATGCCGCCGGATCCGCGCATGTCGCTGGCCCAGCAGCTGTTGATCCGCGCGCTGATCGCGAAGATGTGGCGCGAGCCGCAACAAGGCAAGTTCGTGCGCTGGGGCACCGCGCTGCACGACCGCTACATGCTGCCGCATTTCATCTGGGAAGACTTTCTGGAGGTGCTCACCGAGCTGAAGCAGTTCGGCTACCCGTTCGAGCCGGAATGGTATCTGGCCCAGCTTGAATTCCGCTTCCCTGCGTTCGGCCGGGTCCATCATGGCGGCGTGACGCTGGAATTGCGCCAGGCGCTGGAGCCCTGGCATGTGCTCGGCGAAGAGGGCTCGGCCGGCGGCACCGTTCGCTATGTCGATTCATCGGTCGAGCGGCTCCAGGTCAAGGCCGAAGGCTTCGTCGAGGGCCGCCATATCGTCACCTGCAATGGCCGCCGCCTGCCGATGACCTCGACCGGCCGCTCGACTGAAGCCGTGGCCGGCGTCCGCTTCAAGGCCTGGCAGCCGGCCTCCGGCCTGCACCCGACCATTCCCGTCCACGCGCCGCTGACCTTCGACCTGATCGACAGCTGGAACGGCCGCTCGCTCGGCGGCTGCGTCTATCACGTCGCCCATCCGGGCGGCCGCAGCTACGACACCAAGCCGGTCAACACCTATGAGGCCGAGGCGCGGCGGCTGGCGCGCTTCCAGGACCACGGCCATACGCCGGGACCGGTCCAGCCGCCGCCCGAGGAACGCACAAATGAGTTTCCGCTGACCCTCGACTTGCGGACCCCGCTCCTGCAATGAGTATGATGGTGGGGCAGGGAGAGGCGCATGGGCGAGGGCGCGGCCGAACAGGACGACAAGGCGGGTAGAACGCAAGGCCAGCGTGAAGGCCAGCGCCGCCTCGCGCAGTGGGTCCGCGACTATAGCCGCCTGCCCGGCATTCCCGACGAGTTCCTGGGGCCAGACGGCGCCCCGCGCCCGGTCTGGAGCCGCTTCTTCGATGCCTTCGGCGCGCTCGCGCCCGACGAGATCGAGCGGCGATTCGGCATGGCCGACCGCCATCTCCGCGAGGCCGGCGTCACCTACCGCGCGCCCGGCGACAGCGCCGACCGGCCCTGGTCGATCAGCCATCTGCCGCTCTTGATCGACGAGGCCAACTGGCAGCAGTTGTGCGCCGGCATCACCCAGCGCGCCGAGCTGCTCGAGCGCGTGCTGGCCGACATCTATGGCGAGGGTCGGCTGGTTGCGGAAGGCGCGCTGCCGGCGGCCGCGATCGCCGGCAGTCCCGAATATCTCCGCCCGGTCTGCGGCGTGCCGCCGCCGGGCGGGCGCTATCTCTCGCTCTATGCCGCCGACGTCGGCCGCGGTCCCGACGGCCGCTGGTGGGTGCTCGGCGACCGCACCCAGGCGCCGTCAGGCGCGGGCTATGCGCTGGAGAACCGTCTGGTGCTCTCGCGCGCCTTCTCCGATCTCTACAAGTCGATGAACGTGCCGCGCGTCGCGCCGTTCTTCGAGGCCTTCCGCGACTCACTTCGCGCGCGCGCCGACCGCGACGAGCCGCGCATCGGCGTGCTGACCCCCGGCAGCTTCAGCGAGACCTATTTCGAGCACGCGACGCTGGCGCGCTATCTCGGCTTCCTCCTGGTCGAGGGCGACGATCTCGCCGTCAGCGACAACCGCGTCCACATCCGCACCGTCGCCGGCCTGAAGCGGCTAGATGTGCTGCTGCGCCGTGTCGATTCCAACTCGCTCGATCCGCTCGAGCTCGATGCCTCCTCGCATCTCGGTGTCCCCGGCCTGATCGACGTGCTGCGCAAGGACGGCGTCGTCGTCGCCAACATGCCGGGTTCTGGCGTCCTGGAGGCGCGGGCGCTGCTCGGCTTCCTGCCGGCGCTGAGCCGCCGCCTGCTCGGCGAAGAGCTGAAAATGCCGCACATCGCGACCTGGTGGTGCGGCCAGCGCGTCGCGCGCGAGGAGGTGCTGTCGCGGCTCGATGAGGTCGCGATCGAAGGCGCCTACCGGCGCGGCGTGCCCGGCTTCGACTCGAACGGCCCGGTGCTCGCGAGCGAGCTCGATGCGAGCGACCGCCAGCGCCTGGTCGATGCCATCACCACGCGCGGCATGGACTATGTCGGCCAGGAGGTGGTGCGGCTTTCGACCATGCCGGTGTGGGAGCAGGGCCAGATCACACCGCGCCCCTTCGTGCTGCGTGTGTTCGCCGCCGCGACGCCCGACGGCTGGGCCATCATGCCCGGCGGCTTCTGCCGCATCGCCGATCAGCCGGATGCCCGCGCGGTGTCGATGGGCGACGGCGCCCGTGCCGCCGACGTCTGGGTGGTCTCCGACAAGCAGGTTGCGACCGCCGCGACGCTGCTGCCGGCGACCGACAAGGTGCGCATCCGCCGTATCGCCGGCGTGCTGCCGAGCCGCGCCGCCGACAATCTGTTCTGGCTCGGCCGCTATCTCGAACGCGCCGAGGCGACGCTGCGGCTGGTGCGCGCTTTGGGGTCGCCGAGCGGGCCCAACAAGGGCACCGCGGCCTCGCTGCAATCGGCCGAACGGATCCAGCGCCTGCTGGTGGCCTGGGGCGCGATCTCGCAAACCTCGCGCGCGGCCGCGGGTCGCATCGTGGCCGAAGCCTTGCAGAGCGAAGCGCGTTTCGGCTCGGCGCTGTCGCTGGTGCGCGCGGCGCAGCGCACGGCGACCTCCTTGCGCGAGCGGCTGTCGCCCGATGCCTGGCAGGTCATCACCGAGATGGCCGAGCGGCTGGCTTACGAAGTCGAGGACGACGACAGCGTGCTGAGCGCGGCCGAGCTGACCTTGCAGGAGCTTGCGAGCTTCGCCGGCCTCGCACAGGAGAACATGAACCGCGCCGCCGGCTGGCGTTTCCTCGACATCGGCCGCCGCACCGAGCGCGCCATCAACACCACGCGCTTCACGCGCCAATTCGCCTATGACGAGGCCGGCGATGAGGATCTCGACATCCTGCTGACGCTGGTGGACTGTCAGATCACCTACCGCTCACGTTATCTGCTGGCGCCGATCCTGGCGCCGGTGCGCGACCTTGCCGTGCTCGATCCCTACAATCCGCGTTCGGTGGCATTCCAGGTGACAACGCTGAACGAGCACATCGCCGCGCTGCCGAGCCTGAAGGAGCACGGTCTGATCGAGAAGCCGCAGCGGCTCGCGGTGGCGACGCAGGCAATGCTCGCGACCGCCGAGGCCGAGAAGCTCGAGGTCAAGACGCTGTTCGCGCTGGAGCAGGATCTGCTCAGCCTCGCCGAGGCGATCGGGCAGCACTACTTCCCGCATGGTCCCAATGCCAGCCGGCCGGAAAAGCTGACGGGGCTGGCGTGATCTACGACATCCGTCACGTCACCACCTACGAATATGAAAGCCCGGTCAGCTTCGCCCGCTGCACGTTGCGGCTGGAGCCGCGAGGCGGCGCCGGCCAGGAGCTGATCTCGCATCATGTCGAGATCCGGCCGCGTCCTTCCGAGCGCAATGTCCGGCGCGATTTCTTCGGCACGCTGACCGAGAGCGTCGTGATCGAAGCCGCGCATCGCAATCTGCGCATCAACTCGCGTTCGCGTGTGTCGGTGTCGCGCCGGCCGCCGGCGCGCGATGCGCTCAGTCCGCCCTGGGAAAGCGTTCGCGATATCGCCTTCGAGGCGACCAGCCTCGGGCCATCCTCGCCGGTCGGTTACGTCTTTGCGAGTCCGCTGGTGCCGGTGCTGCGTCCGGTCAGCGCCTATGCGGCTTTGAGCTTTGCGCCCGGCGCGGGCATCCTCGCCTGCGCCGTCGATCTCATGCGTCGCATTCGCACCGAGTTTCGCTACGACCCCAAGGCGACGGTGATCTCGACGCCGCTCGGCGAGGTGTTCGACAAGCGTCACGGCGTCTGCCAGGATTTTGCCCATGTGATGATCGCGGGGCTGCGCGGGCTGGGTCTGCCAGCGGCCTATGTCAGCGGATATCTGCGCACCATTCCGCCGCCGGGCCAGCCACGCCTGCAAGGCGCCGATGCCACCCATGCCTGGGTGTCGCTGTGGTGCGGGGCCGAGCTTGGCTGGGTCGATTTCGATCCGACCAACGATCTGCTGATCGGCAACGACCATATCGTGCTCGCGGTCGGGCGCGATTTCTCCGACGTTTCGCCGGTCGACGGCATCATCGTCGGCTCACCCAAGCAGAAGCTCGGCGTCGCCGTCGACGTGCTGCTGGTGGAGTAGAAGCAGGCTGCCGCGCCGTCGCCGGCCGCGAGGGTGTATCGGACCGCTGCCGCAACCGCGATCTCGCATAGCACAACGGTAACATATTTCCGTCATCGCGTTCCCAAGGATTTGGTCAGCCGGCCCAAGATGGGCTATGCTGGTCCTTGCGTCGAGGACAAGAATGAGACGTCGGGAGATGGCATGGGACACCACCGACAAGCGGGGCTGCATCCATGATGACGTTACCGAGACTGGCGGCTGAATCCCTGGAGAAGGTGCTGGGCTCGTTCATGCGTCGCAGGTTTGGCGAGGCTTCGGCGAACATCATCGAGAGCGCGACCCGCACCACGATGGAATGCATCGGCAACAGCGATGCGCTCTATCACAATATCGAGCACACGATGCTGGTGACCCTGGCGGGCCATTCCATTCTCAGCGGCCGATATCTCCACACGCATCTGGAGGCCGAGGATTACGTCCACGTCCTGATCGCCTGCCTCGCTCACGATATCGGCTATGTGAGAGGCCTGTTCGAGGAGGATGACGAGGACGGCTTTCTGATCGACGCGGCCGGCACCAAGGTCTCCCTGCCGCGGGGCGCGTCGGATGCCAGCCTGATGATGTATCACGTCGATCGCTCGAAATTATACGTGATGCGGCGGCTGCGGCATATTCCGGGACTTGATCCGGAGCGCATCGCCCGCGCCATCGAGGGCACGCGGTTTCCCGCTCAGCAGGGCCAGGACTACGACGCCGAAGGCTCGATCCTGCGCGCCGCCGACTTCATCGGCCAGCTCGGCGATCCCAACTATCTGCGCAAGGCCAACGCGCTCTATTACGAGTTCGAAGAGGTCGGCATGAATCGCCAGCTCGGCTACGATTCGCCCGCCGACATCGTGAACCGCTATCCACAATTCTACTGGAACAGCGTCGCTCCTCACATCCAGACCGAGATCGGCTATCTCAACAAGACCGAGATCGGCCGGCAATGGATTGCCAATCTCTACAGCAACGTGTTCCGCGCCGAGCGCGACATCTCGCTGTCCGGCCCGCAGAAATAGGCCGCGCTCTTGTAGCCCGGATGAGCGCAGCGATATCCGGGGCAGGCGTCGTAGGAATCCCGGATGTCGCTGCGCTCATCCGGGCTACGACCTCAATTCCGTGAGTAACCATGCAACAAAACACCGTCGCCACGGACACACTCGACATCGCCTATCGCGAATATGGCGCGCCGGATGGCTGGCCCTGCATCCTGGGGCACGGCTTTCCCTATGACGTGAACGCCTACGCCGAGGCCGCGCCGATCATTGCAGAGGCGGGCGCACGCGTGCTGGTGCCCTGGCTGCGCGGCTATGGGCCGACGCGTTTCCGCCTCGCGTCGACCTTGCGCTCCGGCGAGCAGGCGGCGCTCGGCGCCGATCTCTTGGCCTTCATGGACGCGCTTCGTATCGAGCGCGCGGTCGTCGGCGGCTATGATTGGGGCGGGCGCGCGGCCTGCGTGGTATCGGCGCTCTATCCGGAGCGCGTGATCGGGCTCGTCTCCGGCAATTCCTACAACATCCAGAACATCGCCCGCGCCATGGAGCCGGCCTCGCCACCGGAGGAGGCCGCGCTCTGGTATCAATATCTGTTCCACAACGAGCGTGGCCGCCGGGCGCTGGAGCGCAACCGCCGCGGCTTCGCGCGGCAGCTCTGGTCGATGTGGTCGCCGACATGGGCGTTCGACGATGCAACGTTCGAGCGCAGTGCAATTGCGTTCGACAATCCCGATTTCGTCGATGTCGTGATCCATTCCTACCGCCACCGCTATGCGCTGGTTGACGGTGACCCCGCCTACGCCGCGATCGAGGCAAGGCTCGCCGCGCAGCCACAGGTCCGCGTCCCGACCATCGCGATCGACGGCGACAGCGACGGCGTCAATCCCGGCACCGGCCATCATGCCCGCAAGTTCGAGGGCGCGTTCGAGCGCCGCGTCTTCACCGGTGCCGGTCATAATCTGCCGCAGGAGCGGCCGGCCGAATGGGCGCGAGCCGTGATCGACGTCCGGAAGGCGGCTGCGTCACAGCCCGCCTAAGCTCCGCCCCCTCCAAATTTCCCTGATCTGCGGGAACCTTTTCCGATTGCAGCCGTCCAAGCTGTGGGGCCGCTTCTGGATGCGGCTCGTTGCAGGGGAGGATCTCGATGAAGTCGCAGGTGCGTAAGCTCGAACGTGTCGCGGTGGCGCAGGCGCCGGTCGAACGGCCCGACAGGGCGGAGGTCGAGCAGGCGATCCGGACCATCATCCGCTGGGCCGGCGATGATCCCGCGCGCGACGGTCTGCGCGAGACACCTGATCGCGTTGCACGCGCTTTCGAGGAGTATTTTTCCGGATACGTGCAGGATCCGACCGAAATCCTGCAAAAGACCTTTGAGGAGATCGAAGGCTATGACGAGATGATCGTGCTGCGCGGCGTTCGCTTCGAGAGCCATTGCGAGCACCACATGGCACCGATCGTCGGCCGCGCCTGGGTCGCCTATATTCCGCAAGGGCGCGTCGTCGGCATCTCCAAGCTCGCGCGCGTGGTGGACGTCTACGCGAAGCGGCTCCAGATCCAGGAAAAGATGACCGCGCAGATCGCCAACACCATCAACGACGTGCTCAAGCCCGAAGGCGTCGGCGTCATCATCAAGGCGACGCACCATTGCATGACCACGCGCGGTGCGCACAAGCCCGGCACCGATCTCGTCACCAGCCGCATGCTAGGCGTGTTCCGCGACAACGCGCTGACGCGCCAGGAACTGCTGGGGCTCGCCAATTCGGGCGATTAACCCGCACAGGCATGAAGGAGGCGTTGCCATGGCCGAGGACAAAAAGCCGAGCGGACCCGATCTGAGCAAAGGCGCGCCGCTGACTGCGTTCAAGGACGGCAAATTGCTCGGTCACGTCGGGGAGGAAGACGTCCTGCTGGTGCAGGCCGGCAGCGAGGTCTTTGCGATCGAGCCGGCCTGCAGCCATTATCACGGCCCGCTCGCCGAGGGCCTGGTGGTGAGCGATACCATCCGCTGCCCCTGGCATCATGCCTGCTTCTCCTTGCGTACGGGCGAAGCCACGCGGCCGCCTGCGTTGAACGCGCTGGCGGTCTGGGAGGTCACGCGCGATCGGGACAACATCATCGTCCGGCGCAAGCGCGAGGCACTGACGCCGCCGGCCGCACATCGCAGCGCGCCGACGCCGGATAGATTCGTCATCGTCGGCGGCGGCGCCGCCGGCTTTTCCGCGGCCGAGACGCTCCGGCGCGAGGGCTTTGCCGGCGCCATCACCATGCTCAGCAATGACGGCGCAATGCCGGTCGACCGGCCAAATCTCTCCAAGGACTACCTCGCAGGCAACGCGCCGGAGGACTGGTTGCCGCTGCGCGGTGAGGATTACTACCGGGATGCAGGCATCGATCTCAGGCTCAACACCGACGTCGCCGCCATCGATGCGAAGACGCGCAGTGTGACGCTGGGCAATGGCGACAAGCTGCCATTCGACCGGCTGCTGCTCGCGACCGGCGCCGAGCCGGTCAAGCTGCAGATCCCGGGCGCGGACCAGCCGCATGTTCACACCCTGCGCTCCGTCGCCGACAGCCGCGCCATCATCAAGGCCGCAGGGAGTGCCAGGCGCTCGCTGGTGATCGGCGCCAGCTTCATCGGCCTCGAGGTCGCGGCCTCCTTGCGGGCGCGCAAGATCGAGGTGCACGTGGTCGCGCCGGAAGAGCGGCCGATGCAGAAGGTGCTCGGCGCCGAGATGGGCGACTTCGTCCGGTCATTGCACGAAGAGAACGGCGTGATCTTCCACTTGAAGGATACGGTGGAGAAGCTCGATGGCATGCGCGCGACGCTGAAGAGCGGCGCGGTCATCGAAGCTGACCTGGTCGTCGTCGGCATCGGCGTCAGGCCGCGCCTCGCGCTCGCCGAGCAGGCTGGATTGGCCGCCGATCGTGGCGTCAGCGTGAGCGAATATCTGGAGACCAGCGTCGCGGGCATCTTCGCGGCCGGCGACATCGCGCGCTGGCCCGATCCGCATTCCCGGCAAACCATCCGCGTCGAGCATTGGGTGGTGGCGGAGCGGCAGGGTCAAACCGCGGCGCGCAACATGCTCGGCAGGCGCGAGCGCTTCGACGCGGTGCCGTTCTTCTGGAGCCAGCACTACGACGTGCCGATCAACTATGTCGGCCACGCCGAGACCTTCGATGACATCGCGATCGAGGGCAGTATCTCCGGAAAGGACTGCCTGCTGAAGTACCGCAAGGGCGGTCGCGTGCTGGCGGTCGCTTCAATTTATCGCGATCTCGACAATCTCAAGGCCGAATTGGAGATGGAGCGGTCGCACGCCTGACGCTGCGCTCCGGTCGGAGCGGCGGTGTGGGGCACGCCATGCCATCAGCAACTCGACGCAAGACCATCTTGCGGAACTCGGCTGATCTGACGCGCTGACAAAAAGCAGCACGCCGCGTGACCACCTCGCGCGGTCATGATCCCTGGGGAGAAACCATGAAAGCCGCTTTGGCCCTGGCCGCAGCACTGGCTGCCGCCTGTCTGTCGACATCAGCTGCCGCGCAAAAATCCTACGGCCCTGGCGTCAGCGACACCGAGATCAAGATCGGCAACACCATGCCCTATAGCGGCCCGGCCTCGCCGCTCAGCATCACCGGCAGGGTGATTGCGGCCTATTTCGACGAGGTCAACGAGAAGGGCGGGGTCAATGGCCGCAAGCTCAACCTGATCTCGCTGGATGATGCGTTCTCGCCGCCCAAGACCATGGAGGCGGCGCGCCGTCTGGTCGAGGGCGACGGCGTCGCCTTCATCTTCGCGACCATGGGCACGGCGCCGAGCTCGGCGATCGCGAAATATCTCAACAGCAACAAGGTGCCGCAGCTTTTCCTGATCAGTTCGGCCTCCAAGTGGAACGATCCCGCCAACATGCCCTGGTCGATGGCGCTGCCCTGGGCGCCGAACTACACCAGCGAGGCCGCGATCGACGTCGCCTATGCCCGCGCCAAGAACCCGAATGCGCGTTTCGCGCTGCTCTATCAGAACGACGACGCCGGCAAGGAATACTTACGCGGCGTCAAGGAGGCGCTCGGCCCCGACGCCGACAAGGCGATCGCGATGGCCTCGAGCTTCGAGGTCGCCGACCCCACCGTCGATTCCCAGGTGCTGACGCTGGCGAACACCAAGGCCGACGTCTTCATGATCTATTCGGTGACGCCGCGCGCATGCGCGCAGGCGATCCGGAAAGCGCATGAGGTCGGCTGGCAGCCCACGCGCTTCCTCGCCTCCGGCTGCGCCAACAAGGCAACCGTGATGGTGCCGGCGGGCCTCGAGGCCGGCAAGGGCGTGCTGTCGCTCGGCGCGCTCAAGCCGTTCGTCGAGGCGCCGAAAAACGACCCGGCGATGACGGCCTATATCGACTTGATGAAGAAGCGCCTGCCCAACGCCGACATCAACAACGTCGCCGGCCTCTACGGCTACACCGTCGCCGAGGCGCTGGTGATGCTGCTGAGGCAGTGCAAGGACAATCTGACCCGCGAGAGCATCATGGCGCAGGCCGCGAATTTGAAGAACGTCCCGCTGTCGCTGCTGATGCCCGGCATCACCCTCAACACCACGCCGCAGGATTTTCGTCCGATCAAGGACGGCTACATGCTGCAGTTCGACGGCAACGATTGGGTGGTGGCGAGCGAGCTCTTGAAGGGAACGTGAGGGGCTCTCTCCGCGAGTTCGGAATCGTAGGGTGGGCAAAGGCGCTCTTGCGCCGTGCCCACCACCTCTCTCCGTCGCAAAGAATGCGTGGGCACGCTCCCGCCTTCGCTCTTCGAGCTACGGCGGCCGCTTTGCCCACCCTACGACGCTACGGCACTGACCGCTGAAGGGCGTCAGGGCGGGAGCTCTCTCCGCGAGTTCGGAATCGTAGATTCCATGGGGCGGTGAGCGGGCTCTTTCCGATAGGTTTGGGTTTCCACACTCGAACCATCGGAGAGTCTGATGCAAGCATCGACCGAGAGCACG
>NZ_JADPKT010000082.1 GCF_023074075.1 Bradyrhizobium sp. 138
TGGAGGATTTTTGGCGACAGCGGCTCGGGCAGTTTAGGACATTGCGTCCTTCTTTCCTGTCATCGTCCGTGGCCGCGGCCGCCCGAATGGCAGTCGAGTTCGTGGTTCACTCCAAGTGCTTTGGCTAGACTGTCCCCACGCGATCGCTCGGAATACTTGGCAACGGCTTGGCTGATCTATCTCGCCCGCATCACGGGAGAAAGAGAGCTTCAGCTGGGATGGACGCCTGCATCGGATGGTTCGCAAGCTGCCTCCAAAGTGATGGAGGTGTTGATCTCTTCTGTCGTGCCGATGGAAGTGACGATTGAGCGTGCTAATGATTTTGAAGAAGTGCGCAAAACCGTAGCGGCCGAATTGGCTCATCTGACGGCGCACGGTAGCTTCGCCCGGGATCTTATCGCGCGTTGCCCGGAGTTGCGAGGTGTGGAGGCGCTACACTCGCACCGACCCTGGCCGATTGGCATCACAATCACGACACAGAGCTGTTCGGTGGCTGGCGATCTGATGACGAGTCACAAAGCTGGCCCGGCCCGATGCGGCGATTTGCTGA
>NZ_JADPKT010000092.1 GCF_023074075.1 Bradyrhizobium sp. 138
CAGCTCGACCACCGAGAGCTGCGGGATGGCGAAGCGGTCGCCGGCGGCCTCCACGATCAGGGCCGAGACGATGGCCAAGGTCAGCGGGATCTTGATGGTGACGGACGAGCCTTCGCCGGCCACGCTCTTGATGTCGATGGTGCCGCCGATCTGGTCGATATTGGTGCGCACCACGTCCATGCCGACGCCGCGGCCCGAGACCGAGGTGATGGCGGCGGCGGTGGAGAAGCCGGGCGCGAAGATGAACTTGTGGATCTGGGCTTCGCTCATCTTCTCGAGCTCGGCCTCGGTGACGAGACCTGACGAGATCGCCTTGGCCTTGATCTTCTCGGTGTTGAGGCCTCTTCCATTGTCGGCGATGCAGATGATGATGTGGCCGCCCTCGTGATAGGCGGACAGGCGGATGGTGCCCTGCTCGCCCTTGCCGCTGGCAAGACGCTCGGCGGGGGTCTCCAGGCCATGATCGGCGGAGTTGCGCACCATGTGGGTGAGCGGGTCCTTGATCAGATCGAGCACCTGGCGGTCGAGCTCGGTG
>NZ_JADPKT010000091.1 GCF_023074075.1 Bradyrhizobium sp. 138
CGGCTCGACGAACTCTTGCCCTGGAATTGGCGCGACCGGAACAAGCAAGCCAATCAGGCTGCCTGAGTGACCGCTGCGCGGTCCTCACCGGATGCTTACCAGGTAGATGTCGGCAAGCTGGATCATGCGGGAGTGGTGCGATCGCGCGAAGTGCACCGAGTCCACGATACTGGTGATCTTGATGCCCCAATCCCACGGCGTACCTTTTGTTCGGTAACGGGCGAAGTCCGCGATCATGTTCTTGAACTCCTGATTGTCCAGGTCGCCGATCAGGATTGTCCGCTCTTCTTGATTCGCCATCTCGACACGCTCGCAGAAGTGGGCGAACGCGATCCGCGATTTTGTGCTTTGCCTTTAGTTTCTCGTAATCAATGGCCACGTAGACCCGCTTCACAGGCGCGTTCGCCAGGATCTCGGTCAGGCCCTTCAGGACTGCTAGGCGTTCCGGGAAATCCATGTTCCCGAAAGGCCCCTTCTTGAAGTGGATCAAGCGAGCGTGGAAGCAAGTCTCCGGCGTAAGGTCTGCCGTTTCAAACAGCTCGATGGCAAGGTTATTCAGTTGGCTTTCGATCTCCATGATCTTGTCCATGGGCACGCAGATGCCGCCAACGAAATAGTAGTTCTGGCCCTGTGATGGCTGGGACTTCACTTCGTCGAAATAGGTCACGTACACAGCACAATCTCGCGGGTTAGCAGGGAAGAATGCTCAGAACAGTTACACCGGCCTGAAGCAGAAACTTCCAGTCACATGTTGTCCAGGCTCGATCGACTAAGCCTGCACACGGCAAAGGCCCCCACGAAGGGGCCTTGTTGTTTGGCGAGTTGAGGACGGCGGATAGGACAAACGGCCAAAGCTGCTCCTGGTGCCCTCTCCTTGTTCCCGTTGCTGGACACGGTGGACGGGTCCATTCAGCCTACGCCGGGTAAAATACCCTCACAGCCGTTTCCCGACTTTGGACTTTCCCGTGCGAGAGGTGATCGCCGGCCGGGACGGTACAATTCTGCGCACAGCAACACAGAAGCTGGCAACTTAGAACAGCATCTTGATGTCCTGCGTCAGCGTTTGCCAGAGTGTTAGGGCCACTCTCCAGAATACGCCTGCTGACGGAATAAGAAGGCAGACAAAGCCGATGGAGTACAAAACCGCGACCACGACGCGGGATATGGGATGAAGCTCGTCGAGGTATCGGTAATGCAGATGCAAGTATCCGATTTGTGTCTCTGTCTCCGTCTGCCCGCTCGGGTTTGTCTTTTTGTAGCGCTCCCTGATTCCCCAATACTCTTTGAAGTACTTATCGTTGTTGTGAGTGAACGCTTTCTCGATATCAACCATCGGAAAGTCGCCGCTTACATCCTTCACTGCTGAAACGTAGGCATTGGCAGAGCCGTAGTATTTGACAGCGTTTGGACAGCGCCACGAGTAAATAGCGACTGCCGCCGCGATAGCGCAGAGTCCGAAATATATGAGCAGCAACTGGGCGAGACAGACACCTCGTTCGGCGAGCCGCCCAGCTCACGAATGACATGCAGATACTCCGCGATCTTTGCGTTGAAGATGATCAAGTAGCCTATCAAGGGAATAAGCACCGTCATACGGGCTGCTGGCGAGCTGCTAACCGCCCAAAAACGCGACCACACCACGGGGCGTAGGTGAAGCAATGAGATGCGATGCGTCATCCGTCCAAAGAACGTGCGTTTCATAAATTCGTACCCTTGCGCAAGCTCTAAGCCGGCCACGTGTTCTAACTGCCACTTCAGTATGTTTCTCACCCAAAAGCCGGGAGACCGTACTTCAACACGAGGCCACCGGCCACACTCGCGGCAGCAATCAGCCCGCTCCACCAAAAGGACCTAGGCTTGGCCGCTTTCATCGGTGAGTTTTGGATCGTTCAGATATGGATCGAGCGGCTCAAGCAACTGGCCGGCGCGAGATCCCAAGCGGGCTGAATCCCGGTGCCCACGACGTCCCAGCTTGGTGACTTCGTGCTGAGTTGGATCGTCAGCTTATTCCAATATGCGTCGTCCGGATAAAGCTCCGGCGTCACCTTGATGCCGGTGAGCTTCTCGAACTCAGGCAGCTGGGCTGCGACCGCGTCGGCGTACGGATGAATGTCGTAGGCCCAGACGATCGATGCACCTTCGAACTGCCGCCAGTTGATGTCGTCCGTCTTGGCGTGGGTAGATGTCATGGCCGACCCGGCCAAAAGCGTGCAGCATATAAGAGCTTTTCTGACAAAATCGGCAGAATGGCCGCAACCAGCGGCGAGCTTCCTTGGCATGATCCCCTCCGATGGGCTCTTTGTCCCGTAAACCACGCGCCCTCCTCATCCGAAAGGCCGCAGTGGTGGGAACGCTAGCGGTCATTCTTCCGTCGTAACCGGCTTTTCGAACTCAGGTTGGGTAAAATTGAGTAAGGTCAAGAAGTGGATGATTCAGCACAGAATCGCGAATTGGGAGAAAGCTCCGCCGGGCCAGACGGGTATTGAAGTTAGAGGCATGGAAGCAGTGATGCTGCACATTCATTCAGCGCATGCAAAACGGCAGGCTGATGATCAGCTTGCCGCGCAGCGTATGCCGGTTCGGATCGAGCGTCTATGATGACTTCCACTGAACTGCTCAAGAGCACTGAGCGCAAGGCTCGTCAGGGGTTGGGTTGATCGTGCAAATCAATTCCTCGAGTTGCGCTCAAGCAGCCTTCGCGGAGGTCCTGGCCCTAAACAGGCCCTCACATTGAACGCGAGGACCCGTTTCGATCTACGGGCTCCGCAACCCGATAGAGCGAAGCGTTTCCTGCAACGCGTGATCGATCGTCGATAATTGACTAAGCCTCAGCAGCAGTAGTTCATTCAACGAGTTTATATGGCATTGAAGGTTCTCGCGCACGCGCCGGTCATCAACGCTCCCAGTCATGCTCTCAATGGTCCTGAGACATTCGCGCAAACTCTCGATGCTCCGTCGCAATGTTTGACAGTGTCTCCTGGTCTCTGAGATCTGGTTTCTCTCCTCGAAAGGAACAGTGATGATGTTTGCGCCCGCAACTTCGGACGAAGTCTCAGCTGTATCCATTTGATTCCTTCATTTCGGATTGTGCTGCCCGTTGATCTTCCTTCAGGACGGTGGAAGCGCCTACTAGGCAGCTTTAAGGTACGCGAACCATCATCAGGAACTTCTCGACTCGGGTCTTCAGTCGCCGCTGTCGTTGGACAGCCTCTGTGCCGAGACAAGCAGCTGGCTTAAAGCCGAACAGGCGTCCGTTGCGCCGCGTTTGACGTCGGCAATGCATGCCACTGCCGCCTTACGCTCCCTGCTGCACGTTTCGGGAAATGCCTTTGCGTGGCTGGCTACCCCCTGCTCTCAACTGCAGACGGGATCGCCATGAGATTTCCGAGACCCGGCTTATGATCCCGCCGATCTTCTGGATTGCGAGGGAACCTACGGCCGACTGCATATCATCGATTTGTGGACTGATCTCGCCAGTCTCAAGCCGTCCGCAACCGACGAAGCCATTTATGGTCGGCTTCCCGCCGCTCCCTGAACCGGTCGACGCATTTCTTGGAGCAAAGTGCCGTTCGCCAGCTGTAGTAGCGTACGAGCCCAAACCTTCGACCGCACATTGCGCAGAACTTTACTGAACCGTGCTGGGAACGATAAGAGCTATCGTGCATTCTCGCCTCCTGTCGGCGTTACGTGGGTGCCTCCTGCATCTTCTTCACCGCAGCACTGACCTACGGGACGACAATGCCAAGCCTCTCGGCGCACGATTGGCGCAAGAGTCTGAGTGCGCCCTCCTTGGCGACCGGAACATTCAATTTGAGTGCTTCGCCGTGACCGCTGAACCTAACGATACCTGAATCTTAATTGATGCAACAAACAGGGTCTTAACTGTGAAATCCTGCGCTCTGACCCGCATTCTCGGCGCAAATCAACAGATCGAGCCAGTAGGGCGCGTATAGCTGCATCGCCTGGCGCAGGGTGCGCCAGTCTTTTTTAACTGGCGAGATCCGATATCCCCTGGCTATGAGGTCGGTGAGATGTAGATTTGAAGGCTGCTTTGGCGAAGCCGAAGCGCCTGCCTTCGTCAGAAAAGCATGCAGAGCAGATCGAATCCCGCCTTGGGAGCCCCCGCCTGCATTCGATGAGACAGAGGCAAGATGGGCGAGATTGCCAACGGCGATTATTGTTTGAAATCATCGCAGCGGAATGACGCTTTGAACGCGGTCTGCAGCGTGTCCGTGGTTAGGGAAGAAAGCCAGCGCAATCGACCGAGCCAACAGGACCTAGATCGGACCGGCGTCGAACTCGCCATCCGCCTGCAGCACCGTGACACCCCACTCCGCGACGCCCTCGAGAATGGCCCGGTCGAGAGCCGCAGGACCGCGGTCACCTGGCGGGCCGGGGTGCACGATGAGGCAACGCACGCCACGCCAGACATCGTCCGGGATCGGCCGTTTCAAGAACGGCGCGATAACGAGGTCGGGCGGATACAGCGCAACACTTCGCGGGTCACGTCGGGATGGATATCGAGCTCGACCGAGATCTCATGGCTACGCTCGCAGAGTTCGACATGCAGCCGCTGCGTCAGGTTGTTCAAGGAATGCGACAAAAGCAGAATGGGCATCCTGAGCCTCAACAGATCCGAGGTAATTGTTCGCCCGACAGCCAGTCGACGATCCTTCCGCCGCCAAAGCTCGTCGCCATCTGCACGAAATGGTGGTCGTCTGCCACGGCCTCGCCGATCTCGGCGGCATCACGGCCGAACGGATGCACCCGCATCGCCGCAAGCACGGCTGCTGCAACCTCGGGCGCCACGATGGCTGCGAGCTTGCCTTCGTTGGCGACGTAGAGCGGATCGAGCCCGAGCAGTTCGCAGGCCGCAGCAACACCTGGCTTCACCGGGATCGCCGCCTCCTGAAGTCGGAAGCCGAGGCCGGACTGCTGGGCGATCTCGTTCAGCGTCGCGGCGAGCCCACCGCGGGTGGGATCGCGCATCAAACGGATGCCCTTGCCGCCGGCCGCCAGCATGCTCGCCACGAAATCATGCAACGACGCGGAATCCGAGACGATCTCGGTCTCAAAAGCGAGGTTCTGGCGTTTGGACATGATGGCGACGCCATGGTCCCCGAGCGTTCCAGAGATCAGGACACGATCGCCGACGCGGGCATTCCCAGCAGAGAGGTCGAGCCCGGCAGGCACGACACCGACCCCGGCTGTCGAGATGAACAGGCCGTCGGCCTTGCCGCGCTCGACGACCTTCGTGTCACCGGTGATGATGTAGACGCCCGCGGCTCGCGCGGCCTCGCCCATGGAATCCGCAATCATCTTCAGGTCGGAGAAACGAAAACCCTCCTCGATGATAAAGCTCGCCGAGAGATAGAGGGGCCGCGCGCCGGCCATGGCGATGTCGTTGACCGTGCCATGCACGGCGAGCGAGCCGATATTGCCGCCCGGAAAGAACAGCGGCGAGACCACATAGCCGTCGGTCGTCATCACCATGCGCCCGGCGCCGACATCGAACGCAGACTGGTCGTTGCCGCACGCCAGCCATTCATTGCCGAAGGCCTCGTGGAACAGGCCCGAGATCAGTTGCGACATGGCGCGGCCACCGGATCCGTGGGACAGGTCGACGCAGCCGTTGCTTATGTCGAGCTTGCGCTGATGGGCTTTCATGACGCCCGCCGTTGCTGATGATCGCGGAAGCGGCCGTAAGTCCAGTGTGCCGCACATGCACCCTCGGACGAGACCATGCAGGACCCCATCGGCGTCTCCGGCGTGCACACCGTGCCGAACAGCTGGCAGTCAACCGGCTTCTTCACGCCGCGCAGGATGGCGCCGCATTCACAGGCCGGATTGTCGGCAACGCGAAGCTCGTTCATGTCGAAGCGGACCTCGGCGTCGTATTTGGAGTAGGCCCGCTTCAGCTTGAGCCCGCTATAAGGCACTAGGCCGAGACCGCGCCACTCGAACTGGTCGCGCGGCTCGAAGATGTCGGAGACCTCCTCCTTGGCGCGCAGATTGCCGTCACGGGTCACTGCGCGGCTATACTGGTTCTCCACCTCATGCCGGTGCTCGTTGACCTGCCGCACCAGCATCAGGATCGCCTGCATCATGTCGAGCGGCTCGAAGCCCGCGATCACCACCGGCTTGCCAAATTCTTCGGCAAAGAACTCGTAAGGCTCGGTGCCGATGATGGTCGAGACATGGCCCGGCCCGACGAAGCCGTCGATCTCGACACGGTCGATATTGCGGATATCGGGGCTTTCCAGGATGTTCTGCATCGCCGGCGGCGTCAGCACATGATTGCAGAACACGCTGAAGTTCTTGAGCTGCTTCTTATCAGCGAGCCGGATCATCATGGCAGTCGGCGGCGTCGTGGTCTCGAAGCCGATGGCGAAGAACACGACCGCGCGGCCGGGAATTTCTTCCGCAACACGGATTGCATCAATCGTGGAATAAACCATACGGACGTCGCCGCCGCGCGCCTTCGCCTTCAGCAGCGAGCCACCCTGCGAGCCCGGCACCCGCATCAGGTCGCCGTAGACGCAAAGGATCACGTCCGGCCGCTCGGCGAGCCGGATCGCCATGTCGATGCGTCCCGCTGGCAAGACGCAGACAGGGCAGCCGGGGCCGTGGATCATCCGCACGTTCTTCGGCAGCATGTCCTCCAGCCCGTAGCGGGAGATTGCATGCGTGTGGCCACCGCAAAATTCCATGAAACGATAGGATTTTTCCGGATCGGCCTCCGAGCGAATCGCCTTCGCCAATCCCAGCGCGATCTCCTTGTCGCGAAACTCGTCGGCATATTTCATTGCGCGGCCTCCCGGCTTTCGGCGCCGATTTCACGCAACAGCCCCAGCGTCCGCTGCGCCTCCTCCGGATCGATCTTGGTCAGGGCGTAGCCCACATGGATGATCACGTGGTCGCCGACGGCGAGGTTTTCGATCAGCGCCACCGAGATCTCCTTGCTGACGCCATCGATCGAGACGACGGCCATGTCGTCGGGCAGGAGCTTTGTGACCTCAGCAGGTATCGCGAGACACATCAGGCGTTTCCTTCCGGGCCTTGCTGTTCGAGGAGTTGGAGCGCGGCGAGCCAGGCCTGCCCGAGGCTGAGGCCGCCGTCATTGGACGGCACCTGGCGAGGCAGCAACGGCGAGAGCCCGGCGGCGACGCAGCCGCGCCCGATCTCGTTTGCGAGGATCGCATTGAGGAAACAGCCACCGCTCAGGATGACGGTCGTGACGCTGGTCTCCAGTGCCGCGCGCGCGATCCAGTCGACGCAGGCGGCGGCGAAGGTGCCATGGAAGAGGTCGGCCCCATCGACCGGATCGACCGCAAGGCGCTCGAGCAAGGGGAAAAGAGACAACACGCCATTCTCGATCGTCCAGCCGTCCTCCGCGAGGCGCGGTGTGCGGACACGCGCTTCCAGTTTCATTGCGGCTTCGCCCTCGTAACTCTGCACCGGACAGAGACCAAGCAGCCCCGCCGCCGCGTCAAACAGCCGGCCGGCGCTGGTCGTCGTCGCCACGCCGGGCTGGTCGAGCATAGCGCAGAGACGCGCAGCCTGCGGCTGCATCGCAAAGCGCTTCCCAATCGCGTCGCCGCGCCGCAAGGCGTGCAGCACGCTCGCGGCCATGCGCCACGGCTCGCGCGTCGCGCGATCGCCACCGGGCATCTTCATCGGCGCCAGATGTCCGAGCCGCCGGAAGCGTGCACCATCGCACGAGAGCAACTCGCCGCCCCAATTGCCACCGTCGCTGCCATAGCCGAAGCCGTCGAGCACCAGCGCCAACGCTGGCCCTGCGACGCCATGTTCCGCCATCACGGATGCCGCATGGGCATGGTGATGCTGGACCGCGATCAGCCGCCTCCCGCTGGCTTCGGCGAAACGGGTCGAAGCCATGTTCGGATGCAGGTCGTGGGCGATGACGACCGGCTCGATGTCCAGCGTCGAGAGCAGGTGATCCACCGTCTCCTCGAAAAAGCGAATGCCTTCCGCGGTGTCGAGATCGCCGATGTGCTGGGAGACGAAGGCTTCGTTGCCGCGGATGATGGTGACCGTCGACTTCAGCGCGCCGCCGACCGCAAGCACCGACGGGACGGACTTCGCGAGCCTAATCGGCTCGGGAATATAGCCGCGGGCGCGGCGGATGAACTGCGCTCGGCCCGCGACGACCGACACGACAGAGTCGTCCGCGCGGGTGACGATGTCGCGGTCATGCGTGACGATCAGGTCGGCGATGCCGGCAAGCCGCCGTTTGGCCTCGTCATTGACGACCACCAGCGGCTCGCCGCCAGGATTGGCGCTGGTTGCCACGATCGCCCAACTTGCGCCGTCCGCTCGCGGATGCGCTGAATTGAGCGCCTTCAGCACCAGATGATGCAGCGGCGCGACGGGCAGCATGACGCCGATCCGCGACAGCTCCGGCGCAATCGCGGGCGGGAGCATATCGCGGGATCTCATCAGCACGATGGGCCGCGGCGAGGATTCCAGCAGCGCGAGCCCGACCCCATCGATTTCAGCGATCTCGCCGACCACATCCGTCGAACCGACCATCACGGCGAACGGCTTCTGATTGCGATGCTTCCGGCGCCGCAGACGCCACACAGCCGCATCTTCACGGGCATTGCACAGCAATTGATATCCGCCGAGCCCCTTGATCGCGACGATCCGTCCATCAGCGATCGCAGTGGCGATCTGCTTGGTATCATGACTGATCCTTGGCCCACATCGCGGGCAGGCAATTGCTTCGGCGTGGAAGCGACGGCTCGCCGGATCGGCATAGTCTGCTGCGCAGGCCGTGCACATCGCGAAGCGTCTCATCGCGGTGGTACGGCGGTCATAGGGCAGCCGCTCGGCGATGGTGTAGCGCGGGCCGCAATGGGTGCAACTGACGAAAGGATAGAGATGGAAGCGGCTCGCCGGATCAAACAGCTCGCTCAGACACTGCGGACAGGTCGCGGCATCAGCGGCGATCCGGGTCGAGACCTTGCCCTGCTCACTGGCGCGGATGTGGAACTCGTCGCTTTCGGTGATGCCGACCGGTTGCACGGAAATCTCGTCTATCCGAGCCAGTGGTGGTTTTTCCAGCGGCAGCGCATCGACAAAATCGGCGGCGCGGTCGCCCTCGACCTCGATCACCACGCCACCGGGATCATTGGCAACGAAGCCGCCGAGCCGATAGCGCGCGGCGAGGCCGTAGACGTAGGGACGAAAGCCCACGCCCTGCACGGCGCCGCGCACATGCAGGCGCAGCCGTGTTCGGTCTCGCGCCATGGCCTCGCCGCTCATGCTGGTCCCGACACGGCCATCTCGGTCGGCTTCATCTGTGCAATCCGCTTGCGAATCCAGGCATAGAATGCCGCAAAACCCTCACCGGAGCACGCCGACACCGTCAAAACCTCAATCTTCGGATTGACCCGGCGCGCATATTCGATCGTCCTTGCAAGATCGAAATCGAGTACGGGCGCAAGATCGATCTTGTTGATCAGCATCAGAGAGGAGGCTGCGAACATGTCCGGATATTTCAGCGGCTTGTCCTCGCCTTCCGTGGTCGAGAACACCACGATCTTGCAGGCCTCGCCGAGATCGAACGCCGCGGGACAGACGAGATTACCGACGTTCTCGATGAAGAGGATGCCGCCGTTAAGCCAGGGCAAGCGGTCATAGGCTTCGCCGACCATGGCGGCATCGAGATGGCAGCCCTTGCCGGTATTGATTTGGATCGCCGGCACGCCGGTCGAGCGGATCCGTTCGGCATCGTTGGAGGTCTGTTGATCGCCTTCGATCACGCCAATCGGAAAGCTGTCCTTCAGCTCGGACACGGCACGAACCAGAAGCGAGGTTTTTCCGGCGCCGGGACTCGAGACCAGGTTGAAGACGAGCACGTCGTCGGTTCGGAAGCGCGCGCGGTTGTCGGCGGCAAGCCGATTGTTCTTGCAGAGAATGTCGCGATCGACCTGGATGATGCGGTCGCTGCTCATGCCGGCGATCTGCTGGCCTGCCGGATTGGCGCTGCAATCGACCAGCCCGCTATCACCGGGCGCGTGATCATGATGATGGTGATGGTCGTGGCTGTGCCCATGATGATGCGAATGATCGTGCCCATGGGAATGATCATAGGTGTGTTCGATGGACGCTTTGGCATCGCTGCAACCGCATACCGTGCACATCAATCGACCTCCAGCTCCCTCACGCGCATCTCTTCGCCGCCGGTCGCCTGCAATTGATAGCTGCCGCAGGACGGACATGGCTCATAGCGCTGCTTGATCTCGACGCCTTTGGAGCAGGCCATGCACCAGGCCGCCCCCGGCATCTCGACGATCTCGAGCTTTGCTCCTTGCGCAATGGTGCGCGCGGCGACGGCCTCGAAGCAGAACTTCATCGCCTCAGGCGCAACATGGCTGAGCGCACCGATCTCCAGGCACACGACGTTCACCCTAGCGAAGGCGCGCTTGCGCGACTCCTCCTGGATAATCTCGATGATTCCTTCGCACAGCGCCATCTCATGCATGGCCGATCTCGCGGAAGCTGAGGCTGAAGCCGACGCACGGATCGAACGAGCTGACGAGCGTGCGGACCGCATCCAGCCCCTGCCGGCCCCCAGCGAGAACGGAGCCCTGGAGGCTGCGAACCAACGGCCCGCGGGCATGGAAATTCCACTCCGTCGGCGCCAAGAATTCGAAGCGGACGATGCGGTCTTCATCGTCGAGCTCGACGGCATGATACAGCCGGCCCCGCGCGCATTCGACGGCACCCGCGCCTCTGCCGGTCCCCAGCCGGTAGCTCTGGAGGATGGCGTCCTCGACTGTCCCATCGTCCGCCTCTAGGAACGCGCAGAGCCGCGCCACTTCCGCGATCCGCGCCTTCAGACGCTCGGCGGGCCCCGCGCCTGGCGGCAGAATCGGCTCACGCCCAACCCGCCGTGCCCAGACGCCGGTCTCCGGAACCCGGCCATGGAGATCAGGCGCATCGGAGAATATCGCGCCATCGGCAAGCAGCCGCATGACGATTTCGAGATCGTCGGCTGCCGACAGGAATGACTCTTCGACCACCGGCGGCAGCAAGGCATGCCCATCGAAATTCGCAAGATGTACCGCCAGCGCGCTGCCGGCCCCGGGGGTTTGCTCCTCGCTCGCGATCCCGAGCGCGGCGAGCGATGCCCTGATCTTCGCCACCGCCTCGCGGCGCGAGACCGCCTCCCCGCGCTCGGCGATGCTGCCACCCAGAACGGCCGTGGCCTCCATCATGGCACGAACGGCTGCCGCGCCGGCACCGTCAAGCGTGAGACGGCCAACGAACAGGCCGCGCAACAATTCGATCAGGCGTTCGGCGACGACAGCGACGACGCGACCGTGCTCGATCTCGAGACTGGCATGCTCGCCCCGCGCCGCCTCGACCGCGGACAGGAAAGCTACCTGATGCGCCATCGAGCACAGGGAGAACAGACGCGACAGCACCGACGGCAGTGACGAGGCCGGCTTTCCCGCGAACAAGCGCGTCAACGGCGGCCGGCTGCGCGGCCGGATCGCGACGTCGGCAATCGTGCCGCCGGCGAGCCACACCGTGATGTCGATCTCGTTGCGGAAGGCCAGACTCATCCGCACCGCTCCGTCAGAACACCGCGCAGGAAGTTACGCCGATCGATCTGGCTTGTTGCTGGCTCGCGACGACGGACCGCCTCCTCGCTGTCGGCCGGCAGCATCAGCTCGGCGAGGGTCGCTTCGGCCGTCGCCCGCGCGGCGACCATGTCCGCGAACTGGAACATCGGCGAGAACAGCGAGCAGCTCGCGATCAGGCCCATTTGTCCGACGTCGCTGAGAGTGAATTCGATATCGCCCGCAGGGAAGCGCATTCGCAGGCTCGGGCCCGACGTATCCCGCGCGATCGCGCTCGCCGGCATCACCACGTTCATGAACCAGGGCGTGACCATGATGCCGATGGTCGTGCCGTTGAACCAGCGGAAACCGACCGCTTCGACGCCGAGCGCGTCGTTGTAGATCGGCAGATCGCGCATCGCGCGCTCGCCGATCTCCCGATAGCTTCCTGCCAAGAGCTCGCCCCACGCGTCGGCGTCGGCAACGCTGGCAGGAATTTGCGCATCAGCCGTCATGACTCGATCGCCATGAACTTGGATTTTGGAGAGTCGCAGTTCGGGCAGCGCCAGTCTTCCGGCAACGCCGCGAACGGAGTGCGGGGCTCGATCTGTGCCACCCCGTCGCCATCAGTGGGGTCATAGACCGTCCAGCAGATGCCGCATTCCAGCCGCGTGACATCGGCGACGTCCTGGCGCTTCTCGAACCCGCTCATTTGAAATAGGCCTCGATGATCTCCTGAAGCCGCTCAGCCGAGTCCTCGAAATCCTCGTCAGCCGCAATCGCCACCGTCGGCACGCCGCCGACCTCCAGCGTATCGAGGATGATGGCGTCCATGGCGTTGAAGAACTGCACCGACCAGACATTGCGAATGCCCGTGGAGAGCACCCGGCAGCTACCATAGCCGCGAGAAACCAGTTGGATCGGCCCGTTCTTGATCGTGTCCTGGAGAAAACTCATGTCGACCGGGCTCATCGGCAGCAGCGTGAAATTGATGATCTGCGAGCGGATGCCCGGCCGCCATGCGGGCGCCCGCTCGCGGATTTCCGCAAGCACCGGCAGCACGTTCATGGCACCTTCGGGGGCCTGCCCGATCTCGAAATCCGCAGCCGTGAGATCGGCAGCGGCGCGCTTCACGATCTCCGGGATCGGCCCGACCTCGAGATATTCGTGATTGGCGTCGCTCTCGAGCCGCACGCGCCAGATCCCGGCCAGCACAGATTCCTGGATCTGCGCCAACGATCCATCGGGCAGCGCAACGACGGCGGCCACTTCGCCCTCGCCCATCACGTCGGCAATCAGCTTGCGCTCGAGATCGTTGAGATTGCCAAGCCGGAACAGTTGCGTCGGCATGTCGGCCTTCTGGCTCCCGATCGCTGCGGCCACCTTCGAAAACAGCTCGATGACCTTCGGGCAGATCCTGGCGAGTTCCGCGCTGTCGAGCTTGGCAAGCTTGGCCAAGGCACCGGCCGCGGTCAGACTGCCGCTCGTCGCGGTCAGGTTCTCATCGCCGATCGGAAACACGTTGATCGGCTGCTCCGCGCCCTCGGGCGCAGTCCAGAAACCCGCTTTCATAGTTCGACACCTTGGCGGTGTGGGGGAACGACGGTTGTCATGACAACGGCGCGCGTGCCGCGCGGACGGTCGATCAGCTTGGTGATGCGGTCGACATAGATCGACCAGTCCTGGATCTTCGCGATCAGTCCGAGTGTCTCGCCCTTGGCGACGAAGATCAGCGTCGGCTGCACGCGTACGCCAAAGCGCTGGCCGAGTTCGCTCTCGGCACCGCGGGCGATCACCGCGGCACGCAACCGACCCTTGAATGCCTCGATTAGCTCCGGCAGCACGACCGCGACGTCGATCGCCTCCGGAAAACGCGCGGGGTCTCCCGCCGACAGCAACACGGCGATGGCGCGGGCCTCGTCGGTCGTATTCAGAAAACGACCGACTGTCGCAGCATCCACGTCCGGCAAGCCACGCCGCGCCAGATCCTGCCTTCCCTGCTGGAATTTCATCAGACCTCCCCTGACAAGCTTATGATTCTGCTGGGAATAGGGATCAGCAAGTTACGTGCCAAGGACGGTTATCACCTTTCCTGATTTATCTAGTTGATTTGAATCATATATTTCCACGACAGAAGATGCATCAATCCCAGGACGGAAAGCTAATTTCCATATCGGATGAAAATAAACTTAGCAGATAGAAATTTAGCTTCCAGCGAGTACGCGGGCTCTCGCGGAGCGGGCTGCCGCCCTAATCAAGCCGGAGATGCTCGGGCAGTTGCGGCTCGCGGTCAATGAGGTCGGCGAAGAAGTGATCGCAATCCTCGCCATTGATCGCCGCGCCCAGACCGTCGATCGCGGCGCCGATCAGGCGCGCCTCGGCCTCATGCAGAAGCCGAACCGCGGTGTCGATAAAGACCAGCACCCTGGCACCGGCCGGAGGGTCCGAGAGCAGCAGCATCGAAACGCGCCGCTGCTCGCCTCGGAACTCGCACAGCGCCGATATCCCGTCAGTCTCAACGATCGTCATCGGCAAGCCGAGGCACATGGCGGATCTCCGATGGTTCAGCCGGTCAGGCCGGCCGCCCCCTCATCTCGTAATGCTGATGATCGATGTCGTTGGCGAGCAGCCGCTCCGATTCTGCCAACGGCGCGGTGCGCGGCATCACCTCGACGCCCCATTCGGCCAGGATCTCGCAACCAAGCTCGAGCGCCGGCGCGATCTGATCGCGCACCGGCTGTGTCAGCGGGCCACCCCAATCCTCGAGGTCGAGCGGCTGGCAGCCGATCAATACGAGATGTCGCGGACAACGGCCAAGCAGGTCGGCCGCGCTGATGACCTCCTGGAAGCCGGTCTGGTGCAAGCTCATCTTCTTGGCGTCGGTGAAACGCGGCACCTCGTCGTCGCGAACGAGCTTCAACTGCCCGGGCTCGAGCCCATAGTCGATCGCGTCGAATACGATCAAACGATCCGCATCCTCCAGGTAGTTCACGAGGTAGAGCCCCTGCGTGCCGCCGTCGAGAATGGTGACGTTGTCGGGCACGGCGTAGCGGCGGTGGAATTTCTCCACCGCACGCACGCCGAAGCCTTCGTCGGCCCACAGGATGTTGCCGATGCCGAGCACCAGGATGCGGTTTGCTTGCGAAGATGTCGGCATCGGTATCATTCCAGTTTCTCAGTCGCGGAATTGCCGCTCGCCGGAGATCATCGAGGAGACGATGCTGTGGCGCGACATGATGTCCTCACGGACCGCGGCGTAGATGTGCACCATCACGAATACGACCAGCGCCCACATGCCGAGATGATGCCAGGTGTGAACGTCCTGGCTGTTCGGCCAAATCGCGAACACCCAGCCGAACAGCTTGTGCTGCCAACTGTCGATACCCGCACCTTCCGAATAGAGCGCAAAGCCGGTAACGATCATGAACGCCACGAACAGCGTGAAGCCCGTGAACATCGCGGTCCGCGCCAGCGGGTTGTGGCCGATATACATCTTCGGCTCGCGCTCCAGGAACGCATACCAGCGGATTTCATGCAGCACTTCCTTCCAGAAGTGCTTGCGATGCACCGGCAGATAGAAAATCTGCCGGGAATGGTGATTTCCGACGAAGGCCCACAGAATGCGGGCAAGGAAGAACACCGCCAGCACCTGCCCCGCCGCGAAATGGGCAAAGCGGATATAGCCCATCACGAAGTTCGCCGAGGCCTCCCCCTCGACCGACGGCAATGGCGTTCCGATCAGATAACCGGTCACCATCAGCACGATGATCGAGAACGCGTTCACCCAATGGCAGATCCGCACCGGCGCTTCGTAGACATAGACGGCGGGACGGCAGACCCCATGTTCGCCGGCCGCATCGGCCGCTATCGCGGAGAGGTCCGGCTCGGCTTCCGCCGGACGTGCAGCTACATCCATCATGGCGTTTCCCCCTGCTTCACCTGACCTTGACGCTGGCCATTTCCTGGCCGTCCGGACTCATGACATGCGTGGAGCAGGCCAGGCACGGATCGAAGGAATGGATCGTGCGCAGGATCTCCAAAGGCTGCTCGGGATTGACCATCGGGGTGTTCATCAGCGAGGCCTCGAATGCACCGATGTTCCCTTGCGGATCGCGCGGTGAGCCGTTCCAGGTGGTCGGCACCACGCACTGGTAATTGTCGATCTTGGTTTCCTTGATCTTGATCCAGTGCGCGAGTGCGCCGCGCGGCGCCTCGGTGAAGCCAAAACCCTTGGCCTCCTTCGGCCAGCTCTCCGGCTTCCACTTGTCGACGTTCGCGGTCGAGCTGTCGCCGGCCTTGATGTTGGCGACGAGCTTGTCCTGGAAGTAACGCATTTGTCGTCCGGCCCAGACCGACTCCAGCGCGCGCGCCGCCGTCCGACCGAGCGTCGAGAATAGCGCCGATAGCGGAAGGTCCATATCCTTCAGGAACTTGTCGACAGGATCCTTGAACTCGGCCTTGTTCTGCGCATAGCCCACCACCCAACGCGCCAGCGGGCCGACCTCCATGGCGTGACCCCGCCAGCGCGGCGCCTTGATCCATGAATATTTTCCGCCCTCATCGAGCTGCTCGATCGCGGTCTTGGTGCCTTTCGCATTGGGCCCCAGCACGTAGTTCGGCTCGGTTACGCCGTCCCAGGGATGCAGTCCCTTTGTTTCGTCGGGATATTTGTACCAGGAGTGAACCACGAACTCCTGGATCTCACCGGGGTTGGCATGATCGACGGGAAGCACCTCCGAGAGATTGCCGTTTATGATGGCGCCCCGCGGCAGCTTCAGGCTCTTGGAGGAGTAGTCGTTGGCGTGTTCCGGCACGTCGCCATAAGAGAGTACGCTCTTGCCGGAAAGACCGCCGCCGTAGAGCCAGTCCTTGTAGAACGAACCGATCGCCGCCACGTCGGGCAGGTAGACCTGCTCGTTGAACTCGATCAGGCGATCGATGATCGACGAGATCAGGTTCAGGCGCTCGATGTTGATGGCACCGACCGCGCCCGTGCCGTCGACGTTGATCGGAGAGGGCACGCCGCCCACGAGCCAGTTCGGATGCGGATTCTTGCCGCCGAAGATGGTTTGGATCTTGACGATCTCCTTCTGGAAATCGAGCGCCTCCAGATAGTGCGCGACCGCCATCAGATTGGCCTCAGGCGGCAGCTTGTAGGCCTTGCTGCCCCAATAGCCGTTCTTGAAGGGCCCCAACTGCCCCGACTCGAAGAACTTCTTGAGACGGGTTTGCAGGTCCTTGAAGTAACCTGGCGACGACAGCGGCCAGCTCGAGATCGACTGCGCCAGCGTCGAGGTTGCCCGCGGGTCGGCCGAAAGCGCGGAGACCAAATCGACCCAATCCAGCGCGTGCAGGTGATAGAAGTGAACGACGTGGTCGTGCACCTGCAAGGCAAGCTGCATCAGATTGCGGATCGAATTGGCGTTCTCCGGAATGGTGATCCCGAGCGCGTTCTCGACCGCGCGCACCGACGTCAGCGCGTGCGTGCCGGTGCAGACGCCGCAGATCCGTTCCGTGAACGCCCAGGCGTCGCGGGGATCGCGATCCTTCAGGATCACCTCGATCCCGCGCCACATCGTGCCGCTGGAGACTGCGTTTCGGATGACGTTATCGGCGTCGACATTGACCTCGACGCGCATGTGACCTTCGATACGGGTCACCGGATCGACGACGATGCGCTTGCCGGAATTGTCGCGATTGAAGCCGTTGGGAGTCTGGATACCCATGATTTTGTTTACTCTTGGATCTCTTTGGTGCTTAGCTGGTGTGGTGCGCGTCTTCGCGCTTGCCGGCGAGCCGCTTCACCGCGGTCACCGCTGCATGCGCGGCGACTGCCGCACCGACGGCTCCGGCCGCCATCATGCCGATCTGGTCGGCGTTCTTCTCGATGCCGAACTGCTTGATGTTGGTGAGGCGGTCGTAGAACGAACCCTTGTCCCAGAATCCGTCTTCCGAGCAGCCGATGCAGCCATGGCCCGACTGGATCGGGAAGGAGACGCCGCCATTCCAGCGCACGGTCGAGCAGGCGTTGTAGGTGGTCGGGCCCTTGCAGCCCATCTTGTAGAGACAATAGCCCTTGCGCGCCGCCTCGTCGTCCCACTCCTCGACGAACTGGCCGGCGTCGAAATGCGACCGCCGGTAGCACTTGTCGTGGATACGCTGCGCGTAAAACATCTTCGGCCGGCCCTGACGGTCGAGCTCGGGCAATTTGCCGAAAGTGGTGATGAAGGTGATGACGCCGGTCATCACTTCAGCGATCGGGGGGCATCCCGGCACCTTGATGATCGGCTTGTTGGCGATGACCTTGTCGATGGGCGTCGCCTGCGTCGGATTGGGCTTGGCCGCCTGCACGCAGCCCCACGAGGCGCAAGCGCCCCAGGCGATGATCGCCATCGCATCCTCCGCCACCATCTTCAGCTTCTCGACGAACGGCTTGCCGCCGTCGATGCAGAACATGCCGCCTTCGTTCAGCGGCGGATTGCCTTCCACCGCGAGAATGTATTGCCCTTTGTGCTTGGCGCGGGTCTCTTCGAGGATCGCCTCCGCCTGGTGGCCTGCGGCCGCCATGATGGTGCCGTCATAGTCGAGCGAGATCATCGAGAGCACGGCATCCTTCACCAGCGGGTGCGCGGAACGAATGAAGCTCTCGGAACAGCAGGTGCATTCGAGGCCGTGCATCCAGATCACCGGCACGCGCGGCTTGGTCTCGAGCGCGTTCGCGATGCGGCTCGCCCCCAGCGGCCCGAGGCCGAGACTCGTCGCAGTCAGACTGCAAAATTTGTGAAAGCTCCGACGCGTGATACCTTGTCGCCTGATCACGCTGTAAAACGTTTCCGTCGCCGCGCCCATGAATCGTCCCGCCTCGGCTTTGACTTGTCTATGACGCCAAGGACAGCAAGAAGCAGGCCAAGCACCGGGAGCGTAAGGAAAGTAGAGTGATACCAAATTGTTGCAGATTTGAATTGCTCGAATTGCGGTGCGCGCGCATGCCCCGACCGAGAAAAACGCAAACAATTCGATTTCAGGCGACAACGAAGTTTCCGTCCCCGCGCGAGAGACCACTCAATGCGCGGTGCACACCATCCAGGGATCGAACGAGCGCACGACGTGCTGGATGGCGACCGAGCGTGCGCCGGCGCCGCCGACATCAGTGCCGATCAGCGCCTGCTCCAGCGGGCCGCCGACATCGGCCGGCTGGAAGGCCAGACTATGCGGCCATTTCCCGTCGAAGATACCCATAGGTTCGAGCAGCCGCGCCCGCGCCGGCAAGACATCGCGTGCCGCAGTGCCGCGCGTCGCTGCGAAACGGTCCCGTGTCTCCTCATGCCAGGAGTGCGCGGCACAGGCCTCGCGAGCGAAGTCCGGCATGAAGAAGATGTAGACGTGCGTGAGATGATCGGCGGCCTTCTCCGCCGCATGCGCGAGATTGATGGCGAGAATCCCGTTCGGCGCGACCTCGGCCGCCATCGCATCGCGAAGAGCGACAGGCGCGGCGACTGCGCGACCGAGCAGATGCCGCAGATCCGCGGCGCCAGCGCCCGCGCTTCGATGGGCGGACGCGCCTCCAGGATCTGCTCGAAGCCGCGACACAGCGGCGCCGTCACCTCCGCGTGCATGACCCGCCCACTCTCGACATCGAGGCCAACTTCGAGATCGCCCTCGACGCGTTGAGCGGACCATCGTGAAGCGCGTCATGGCGTGCGCTTGGCCGTCGGGCGGCCGGGCAGCACGACAGCGGTCGCATTCAGCCGCACCCGCCGCGGCGTCGCCGACCCACGAACGAGGTCTTGGGCATGTCGGTCGGAAGTCCGACCGGAATGCCGGCAAGCTTTGCGGATGTCTCTCTCCACAGTGAAACGCGAAGCGACTTGCTCCGGCGCGACCTCCCTCGGTACATCTGGTGCGTACGCGCGATGTTGGAAAGACAATCAATCTTCGACTTGCTTTTTGACGCGACAGATCTCTTCAACCGAGCCACGTGCCCGAGCTGGCTTATCGGCCCGATATGTGCAGTTTTCGCTTCGCTGGCGAGCACGCCTGAATTCCAACAGCGCAAAGCGACGGCGCCTCCGAACAGACACGTGGACAAACGTTGGAATGGCTCATCGACCACCTGGATGAATTTCAAGCAGCGGCGACCGCCGGCGCGACTCCGGTTCGCACTCCACGCCCGTGCTGCCGTCCGCAAGCCCTGTCCTGACGCCTCAGTGAGCGAACAGAGCGCGGCGGGCTATACTCAACATACGAGAGGCGGTGATCCGCTTTCGAGCGGGCGCTAACGAATAACTAGGCCAAAGGGGCGACACCTTAAGCTCTTAAGAAGTTGGAACGGGCCCTGGGCCTCAGCGGGGTCAATGCCTAGATCTTGTGATCTGCGGCAGCCGCTTTATCGGCAAGGTCCTCGCGAACCGACGCACTATGTCGCCGCGGGGCAGTGTCTAGCGCACCCTCAACGCGCCCCTCGCCGGCACATATCGCCGCGGCTTAGCCCAGAGTATAGTATGCAGAGACGTGGCTTGCCCCATCAATGCTTGCCTGTAGAGACCGTTCGGGCCTCGGCTGATCCGAACTCCTCTTCAATCGCGGGACACACCAACTGCACGTCCGGCTCGAAGACGAAGCCCCGTAGCACAAGCGTCACTTCAGCTTGATCTGGACATCACCACGGCAGAATGCCTTCGGCAATGCCGAAGCCGCACGACTTTCCAGTCGCGTTAGTGTCGAGATCGCAGCAATGACCAGAACAAAAATTTAGCTGTCGGTGAAGCTCCACTGTCACATTCAACGGGTCCTAGTCATTGTATTCGTTTTGGGCACAGCTGAGCCACTGACCGCCACGTCAAAACTAAACATCGTTACCGTCTTGATGGACCATCAGGAGGCTGGGACATGCTGGGCCCTCATCGTTTGATTCTAAGTTTTCAGGATTTTGCGCCATGTCATATCCACCCCCTCAAACCAAGCTGCATGCTGTGCTGAAAGGTGCTCTGGAGGATGCTGTCCGGATGGTGCCTGAAGCAAAGCGGACGTCTTCATTGAAGGCTTGCCTCGCCGAGAAGGTTCTAACTCTGGCCGCGCGGGGCGAGAGCAATCCAACGATCCTAACTCGTCTCGCCGTGCTGACAGTGCAGAAATCCTGCCATGGCTGTTACGGATGTGAAAGGTGGCAGTCGCACGGGGGAGCCTGCGAGGCGCGAATTGATTAATTTGAACTGGAAGGTCGGGCTTTCTGGCGTCACAGTAGCGCGGTTGGCGATACGCTTTTCGCTGACGTGATGGGAGACTCGTTCACTATGTCATAGCGTCCGCGTGACCCAGTAGCGGCCACCCACGCCGAGGCCAAACTTAACGCATATAAAATATGACAGAACTTCCCTCGATCTGTAAAGCGCCACTGCCTCGCTTCGGGAATGTCGTTTTCGCGACACACGAGCGTGCATTGAAACACGACCGCGTCGGAATCGAACACAACACACATTTGCCGAATACCGGAGTGCACATGCAGGGAGGACCAGACTTTGATGACGGAAACGGTCGCCTTGATCACGCAGGCGAATACTACCCAAGAGCCTAAGTACTGTTCGCTCGAAACGTCGGCTGGTTCTGCGACGTGATATCCGCGAAGATCCGCAGCATCCCGCACAATGCAATCCTTCAGTCGAGCTTCGCTGGGATCGCTCCAACCGCAATTTAAACTTGCGTAGGCGGACGCGAGCGCGAAAAGGGCCCCTGGGAGAAGCGCGCGATCGAAGTCCTCGAGGATGGTGCTCGCAGGTACAGCTGGTTATGATCGGCGGAAAGAGTTGCTGTGCAACGCTCCAGCAGCAGCCGTCACCTGTAGCGGGCAAGATCAACGCATGAACAGCACCTCTTCACCAGTCAATGCGATCGCAGCCGAGCTTGGCCGCCTCGATCCCGCATACGCGCCGACGCCACTCCTGAACCTTCCGACGCTTGCGGAGCGGCTCGGAGTGGCGCAGGTGCTAGCGAAAGACGAGGGCCGCCGCATGCTCGGCAGCTTCAAGTCGCTTGGTGGCACCTATGCCGGGTTGCGCGCGCTCGCCCGGGCCTCGCGCATGCAGTTGGCCGACCTTCTCGCGGCCCGACCTAAGGGGCAGCCGACCCTGGTCTGCGCCAGTGACGGTAATCACGGGCTCGCGGTAGCTGCCGCCGCGCGCTTTGCCGGGGCGCCCGCCCGCGTGTTCCTGCACGAGGGCGTGCCGAACGCGCGCGCGCGCCGCATCGAGAATCAGGGTGCCGAGATCGTCTGGGTGCCGGGCACCTACGACAATGCAGTTGATGCGGCCGCAGCCGCGGCCTGCCAGGGCGCCGGCATTCTTGTCGCCGATACGACCGACGATCCGAACGATCCCATCGTTTGCGACGTCATGGCGGGATACGGCGTTACGGCGGCGGAAATCCGCGATCAAGTAGATTTCGCCGGCCATGGGCGTCCGACACACGTCTTTATACAAGCTGGTGTCGGCGGACTCGCCGCTGCCATCGCCGAGGGCCTCTCGGGCTGGCTGGCACCTCCGGGATGCATCGTGACGGTCGAGCCGGAAACCGCCGCGTGTCTTGCGCCCGCGCTCGCGGCCGGTCACCCGATTCGGGTGATGGGCGACCTCCGAACATCCGCGGAGATGCTCTCCTGCGGCCAGGCGAGTGCGCCCGCCGTTGCGGTGCTCAGGCGTCACGGCGCTCGGGCCATCACCGTGCCCGAGGCGGAATTGGTGGATGCTGTTCGCGTACTCTCCGCCCATGATGGCCTCGCCACCACGCCGTCCGGTGCAGCGGGCCTGGCGGGTGCTATGGCTGCCCTCGCAGACCCGAGCCATACAAGCGATCTCGGACTCGACCGGTCGAGCCGCATTCTCGTCCTCCTCACCGAATGCGCCTGGGAGGACCGAACGTGAGCACCGCGATCTTCGCTCCTAGTTCGACTTGCATCCTCTCAGCGAGGCCATGTCTGGCAGGCTCGAGGCTTCATGATTAGATCATCGGCGGTCCGTCTCCGGCTCCGGAACCAGCGGCGCGCCCCCGACGGAAACCGGCCCTTCTGGTTTAGGCGGGCGAGTGGCTCTTGTAATCGGCTTTGAAGCGGCCTGGGCTGCCGGCGGACGAATATCTGCAGGAAGAGGCGCAGCAATGTTCTGCAGAGACTCAATTCTTGAGGTCAGGGCTGCGATTTGATCTAACATCCGTTTCAAATCGGCTTGCTGCGCATCGATGTTGCGGTTAAGCGCTGAAATCTCCTCGCTCACCTCCTGTTGCCCCGACCGGATCTCCGAAAGCGCTGCCTTGTCTTCAGGTGACAACGCCGGCATTGGGACGACTTCACGTGCCGTTAACGCCTCGATCATTCGGTCGATATGGGGCCAGTAAAATGCACCCCCAACGCATAGCCCGATGAAGACGGCGATAAATCCAAAAACCCACGGAAGGCGTCTTGATGACTTCTGCAAGACGGGCGGCAACTCCGAACCGTTCGCTTGATCAATCACATTCATCATTCTTTCTCTCGATCTATAATGGCTCTCGTTGCCGAGATAATAGATGACGGTCAAGAGCGTCCATGTGAAAGTAATTGGCATGCGCACAAAGATATCGGGAAAGATCATGCCGCTTCAGCGTCCAACACGATTCCTCTCGTTCAACAAATCGATGTTTTACCGCGCCAACAGGCACTCGGCGCATTAACGCTGCACAGGCAATGAAAAAACGCACGATACGATCGCGGCCATAGCTCTAAGTACACTCGCGATGGCGCGGGCTCCTCCGCACAGGCCGCAATCTGCGGGCGCACTATCGAAAGATAAACAAGCACGCTCGCAGAAGGCGGGCTCAGCTTCTCAGATCAATTCTGCGCCTGAATGGATGGCTTTAGGCAAAGTTAAGCTAGCCGATTGAGAGATGACGAATCGCGGTCTATAAGAACGGGCGTTATCTGCGCGAGTCTAACAGCGAGCCATTTGACCAGAATCATGAGCCAGGAGCCACGGCTCCCTATGCCGGAATTTACCGGTGCATGGGCTGGCATCGCGAGATCGGCATCGTAGCGGACCACGTCTTACCGCCACAAGGACATCATACGCACGCGGTGCATTTTTCAAGCGTGACCACCCGGTTCGCAGACTTACTCGGAAATACAAGGAATATTGATTTTGGCGACTGAGTGGGCCTATCTTTTCGACTTTGCAAGCCTAACAGCCTGCATTGAACGCGGCGGCATTTTCGCGGCGAGCTTAGAGCAAGCGCATCAGGTGTCAGCCGTTTCATAATTGCGATGGAATTGGTGGGTAATTCTTTGGAATGCGTGGACTTCTGATCGTTTTTGTGGCGCTTACAATAGTGTTGGCAGCACGCGGCCGACACCAAGATGGCTTTGTGCCGCGGCTGACCGCGTCCATGCCGCCTCAACGTGCCCTAGGTGGTGTGGACTCTTGGGATTCTCAAATCAGACGGAACGTGATTCAAGGCTTTCTTTTAGGAGGAAGCCTTGGGCGTCATGGATCGGCTCGTCCTGAGCGATGGGCAATGGGATCGCCTCTCCGGCTTGATCATCGGTCGGCCGGACCAGCGCGGTTCGACGGGCCGCGACAACCGGATGTTTGTCGAGGGCGTTTTATGGATCGTGCGAACCGGTTCGCCGTGGCGTGGTCTGCCCGAAGTGTTTGGATCCGGACTTTGAATACCTGATCGTTGACTCCACTATCGTCCGCGCCCACCAACACGCCAGCGGCGCAAAAGGGGGGCTCAAAATCAGGCCATCGGGCGTTCGCGCGGCGGCCTGACGACAAAAATCCATATGGCTGTCCGCGGCCTGGGTTGCCCGGTCCGCTTCTTCCTGACGGCAGGTCAGGCCGGCGATGCGCCTCAGGCCCAGCCGCTCATCGAGGGGCTCGCAGCCGAGGTCGTCATGGGCGATGCGGCCTACGATTCCGATGCGTTGAGATCCGCCGTCGACGCTAAAGGCGCACAGGCCGTCATTCCAAACAATCCCTCGCGGGCGAAGAAATATCCGCTCAACAAGCCCATCTACGCCGAGCGTCATCTCGTTGAATGCTGCTTCTCAAAGCTGAAGCAGTTCAGACGCGTCGCAACGCGCTACGAAAAGACCGCCCGGAACTACTTCGCCGTCGTAACTATCGCTGCAGCTCTGCTCTGGCTAAGGTAACTGTCCACATTACCTAGTCTTATGATCGTGGTCGAGTAGCGCGACCATTTGGCTTTCCGCTGACAGATCCGGGCAGCCGGCTTTCCCGCAGCCCCGCTCTTCCCGGGGACAACCCGCGTCATATCCGCGCCTGTGCCCAAATGTGAGCGGCGTCTTACCATCCGGCGGTGAGCCAAGCGCATCTGTCGGACGCGCGTTGCTATGACCCAGCCACAGCGAGCTTCACGACAGTCGCTGATGACCGGGCTCATCTTGCATGAGCCTAGGATTTGGGACATTTGCACTCTATGTCACTCGTTCGGACGGGCTTCGGGTACCGAAGCCTGTCGCCGCCTATTTCGATACGTTACATCTTGACGTACGGTGCGATTCAAGCGCCTTAGATAGCTTGTCGTGTGAAACTTTTCGGACCACTCGGTTGTGTCGCATGTAATCCGAGGCGCACAGTATGTGTACGATGTCCAACATGAATCCCATCAAGCTCCAAAGCTAAAGACGCGCCCAAAGCACAAGGCAGCATCTTAAGTCTAGCTTTAAGGTCACGTGGCGAATGCAAGTCGATGTGTTCGGCGCCGAAGGTCGGCGGCGATGGAGTTGCGACGAGAAGGTTCGTCATGTCGATGGACCTTGCAGGCTGGCGAGACGGTCTGCGGCGTCGCGCGCCGGTACGGGGTGGCTCACAGCCTGCTGTTCACCAGGCTTCGACAAGTGCACCAGGGGCGACCGGGCGGAGATTCCGTGCAGCTCTTGTTCCTGTCGAGATCACAACTACGCTGGCTCCGGTATTGATCAGCACGCCGCCACCGGCGTCTTCACAGCTCGCCCATCGCTTCAGGATTTAGTTGAACGCCTTGGCCAGGTCATGGCCGCCGGACAGTTTGGCGAGCTGTTTGCGCATATAGATCTGTCGCGATGCCGGCATGCCCTTTCGCGCAAACCGGGGACATCGGCGCGCACGCTGTCTGGAGCACGGGCGATCCGCCCAGCAGCGACTTCGGCGCGCAAAGGTGATCTGATACTGGACGAGGTGCCGAACGATTTGCGCTAGCTCTCGCAGCCAGCGTTGCCTCGCCTCGAGTTGCTGAGTATCGGATCATCGATCAAGCGGAGCGATACCTCCAATTCCCGACCTCCGCGTTAGGTTCTAAACGCATCGCAATCTTAGAACGAAATCAGCCGACGATTCGCATTTGAACCGGCACCAGATCGGCGGGCCTTTACCATCTCGAATTTAGGGCAGAGGAATTGAACTGTAGATGACATTAGGTCGAGAGACAGAGCCATACGACTCACTCAGAAGAAGGTCGACGCTCGGCGGCAAACTCGAAGAGGTGATTTGGGGCAGCCCCACAGAGATCCCGCGGGCCCAGCCGATTTTCCTGCTACAAACACTTGTTCCCCAAAAAATCGGTCCTATTTCAGCTGCGCCTGCATTGGCACTCGCAGGCAGCGATTGCTAGAAATCGTGAAATTTTCAACTGGTGTAAATGCTTAGGAGATCTGCATGGAATTCCGTCCGCTTCACGACCGGGTCGTGGTCAAGCGTATCGACGCAGAAGAAAAGACCGCTGGCGGCATCATCATTCCGGACACTGCCAAGGAAAAGCCTTCGCAAGGTGAAGTCATCGCCGTCGGCCCCGGAGGCCGCGACGAGAGTGGCAAGCTGATCCCGATCGACGTCCTGGTCGGCGACCGCGTCCTGTTCGGCAAGTGGTCAGGCACCGAGGTCAAGATCGACGGCCAGGAGCTGTTGATCATGAAGGAGAGCGACATCCTGGGCGTTCTCACGGACGCGTCCGCCAAGAAGAAGGCCGCCTAAACCATCGCTCGCACGCTCATCCTGAGGAGCGCCTGCTGGGCGTCGCCAAGGGTGAGACCAAGTAAAACATTCAGGAAAACCCACATGTCAGCCAAAGAAGTCAAGTTCGGCGTAGACGCCCGCGACCGCATGTTGCGCGGCGTCGAAATTCTCAACAACGCGGTAAAGGTCACGCTCGGCCCCAAGGGCCGCAACGTCGTGCTCGACAAGTCGTTCGGCGCTCCCCGCATCACCAAGGACGGCGTCACCGTCGCCAAGGAGATCGAGCTCGACGACAAGTTCGAGAACATGGGTGCGCAGATGGTGCGCGAAGTCGCCTCCAAGTCCGCCGATGCGGCCGGCGACGGCACCACCACCGCAACGGTGCTTGCCGCTGCGATCGTTCGTGAAGGCGCCAAGTCGGTTGCCGCCGGCATGAACCCGATGGACCTGAAGCGCGGTATCGACCTCGCGGTCGAAGCCGTGGTGGCAGACCTCGTCAAGAACTCCAAGAAGGTCACCTCGAACGACGAGATTGCCCAGGTCGGCACCATCTCGGCCAACGGCGACGCCGAGATCGGCAAGTTCCTCTCCGACGCCATGAAGAAGGTCGGCAACGAGGGTGTCATCACCGTCGAGGAAGCCAAGTCGCTCGAGACCGAGCTCGACGTCGTCGAGGGCATGCAGTTCGACCGCGGCTACATCTCGCCCTACTTCGTCACCAACGCCGACAAGATGCGCGTTGAGATGGACGACGCCTACATCCTCATCAACGAGAAGAAGCTCTCCTCGCTGAACGAGCTACTGCCGCTGCTCGAGGCCGTGGTGCAGACCGGCAAGCCGCTGATCATCGTCGCCGAGGACGTCGAGGGCGAAGCCCTCGCGACTCTCGTCGTCAACCGCCTGCGCGGCGGCCTCAAGGTCGCGGCCGTCAAGGCTCCGGGCTTCGGCGATCGCCGCAAGGCCATGCTCCAGGACATCGCGATCCTGACCGGCGGCCAGGCGATCTCGGAAGATCTCGGCATCAAGCTCGAGAACGTCACGCTCAACATGCTCGGTCGCGCCAAGAAGGTGATGATCGACAAGGAGAACACCACGATCGTCAACGGCGCCGGCAAGAAGGCCGACATCGAAGCGCGCGTGGCCCAGATCAAGGCGCAGATCGAGGAAACCACCTCGGACTACGACCGTGAGAAGCTCCAGGAGCGTCTGGCCAAGCTCGCCGGCGGCGTCGCGGTGATCCGCGTCGGCGGCGCGACCGAGGTCGAGGTGAAGGAGCGCAAGGATCGCGTTGATGACGCGATGCATGCGACCCGCGCCGCGGTCGAGGAAGGCATCGTCCCCGGCGGCGGCGTCGCCCTGCTCCGTGCCTCCGAGCAGCTCAAGGGTCTGCGCACCAAGAACGACGACCAGAAGACCGGCGTCGAGATCGTGCGCAAGGCGCTCTCCGCGCCCGCTCGCCAGATCGCGATCAACGCCGGTGAAGACGGCTCGGTGATCGTCGGCAAGATCCTGGAGAAGGAGCAATACGCCTACGGCTTCGACTCGCAGACGGGCGAGTATGGCAACCTGGTCAGCAAGGGCATCATCGACCCGACCAAGGTGGTCCGCGCCGCGATCCAGAACGCTGCCTCGGTGGCCGCGCTGCTGATCACCACGGAAGCCATGGTCGCCGAGCTGCCGAAGAAGAACACCGGCGCGCCCGCGATGCCCCCGGGCGGCGGCATGGGCGGCATGGACTTCTGATCCAACTCTCTCTAAAGTGCGATCCCCGGCAGAAAAATGCCGGGGGTCATTTTTTGCTCGCGACTTTTCAGTTCGTTGTTCTGATCTCGCGCTATGCGCTCTGCGGAAATGACGATCAGCAGTTGCTAGACGTTCCGCTTGGGGTTTTGCGAGTCTGCTGGTAGGCATGTCACCGGGAGGACGAGCGGGTGATCGCGGTTCTGCACGGTCTTTCCCTGCGGCCTCAACGTCGGCGGCTGGTCAAGGCGAACACCTGAGAACGCCCGGTCGCGGTAGCCACCCATTGGCGCTACTGACTTAAATAGCATCGGTCCCCGCGCCTATCCATCGCTGTAAACGGATGCGCGAGCTAGGTGGTGGTCCCCGGGAAGAGCGATCCTCATCTCTCGTAATTTGTCCGATCTGTTGCACCGTCCACAATCAGAAGAAGAACATCGCCAACTCAATCGAGACGGAAGATCTTTCGCCCAACCGCTACAATTTCCCGGTCGGTCGGAGGATTACTTGTCTCGACGTGCAGGATGAGATCCGGCCTGTTCACTCTCAGGAAGTTCATCAGCTTGGTCTTCTCGGTTCCCGGTCCGATGATCAGCAGATCAGTGCAGCTACTCAGCGCCCGACCTACCCTGACGACAAACGTCGGATCGTCATTCACGTCGGCAGAGCCAGTATGCGCTTTGCAATCAAGACGCTGGGGCGCCAAATGCGCGCGCACGGCCGTCGCGCTGACGCCCGTTAAACCTATGGAGAATATCTTAGCAATGAGGTGGTCGATCCACACGACCGCGTGCGAATGAATCTGTGTTGTCATGTCGCTCATGAATGGATTCCATTGTATTTCGTGATTCACCTGTCCGTCGGAGCGCAAGCCCGCACGCAAATTTCCTGCGGCTGACGATGCCAATCATGGCTCAAGTGATCAGCGTGAACCGACTCGCTACGTTGATGTAGCCGGGAACAGATCGCGTTGACCGTGAGCGCTTTACAGGTCCAAAACCTCATGCCGCACGCTGCCTCTTGACGATCGAAGGCTTGTGCATTCTCCGCTCCATGTCGCCCACTGCTCCGAGATGGAATTAACGCACCATTGCGAATGCTCGAGCGCAACGAAGGAGAGCTCTTGTGGCTGTGAGAGTTCTAGATATTCAGGTTTGCGAAGCCATCCCGCCGGACGCGGGATGGCTGGAGTGAAGCCATAGAGCACAACGACATCCCGCAGTGGCGGGTCATGACAAACACGGATGCGGCCTGGTCACTGATCTCTCCGACCAAACGCGCTGATGCTGACAAGCCGCCATTTGCACTGGCGACCTTAACGAACTCGCCCGTCAACCGCACTCAATCCACAAGCCGCCTGGATGCATAGGTGTATTCGAGTGCCAGCCGTCGCGCGTATCCTAAGATTGGCGGTCGCGCTATGTCCGCCGTCGATATTCTCATAGTAGTAATAGGGCTGGCGGAGCGCAGCAAGCCTGGCGGCTGCCTCGCGGCCGTGGGCGGATGCACGCCGTTGTCCTTGGTGGAGGTGAGAATGAAGGGGACTGGGTAGGTCTTGCCCGGGACAAGCTTCTGATAGGGCGAGTAGGCCTCGATCCATCCGCGCTGCTCGGGATGGCGGGATCGCCATCCCGACTTGGTGAATCGAAGCATGTCGAACAGCGCCACCTGCACGATCGCTGCGTTGAAGAGGTCCCGGCGCTGAGTAATCGCGGTGCCCACCAGCAGACCTTCCTGGCTGGCGCCGACCACGCCCAGTCGGCGCGGAGAGGTGACCTCCGGCGGATTAGGTCCTCCGCAAAGGCGATGAAATGATCCCATGTCCGCTGCTTCGTTGCCGCTTGGGCCGACTGCTCGTGCCATCGCGGTCCAAACTCGCCGCCGCGCAGGTTCGCGACGACATATGCATTGCCCTGCTCGGGCCAGAGCCTCCCCATCGCTCCCGCATAGGATGGCAGGAGCGAAGCCTGGAATCCGCCATAACCATTGAGAAGGGCTGCGATCTCCGCTCCGAACCTCGCGTTCTTGGGACGCACCAGAAAGTAGGGAATCCGGGTCCCGTCCAGCGAAGTGGCCTCGAACTGCTCCGCAACATACCTGGACGCGTTGAACTTCGGAGGTGTCGTCCTCAGTATTTCAAGCCGTTCGCTCGCCGCGTCGAAGTACCAGAGGGAGGTCGGCCCCAGATAGTTGGAGACGGTGAACAGCACCACGTCCGTTTCTTCGCTAGCGGCAGACAGGCTGACGTTCTCGTTCGTAGGGAGCGGGATCGGCGTGGCCCGCCAAGTGCCCTGGTCGTACCTGTAGGTGAATGCCTTGCTCTGAACATTGTCAGGGATCGCCAGGATCAACAAGTTCTTGGTGACCGCGAACCCGCTGAGCGCTTGCCGAGGCTCGGGCTGGAAGACGAGCGATGGCATCGCGCGCAGCGGATCTTGCTTCCATTTGTCCAAGCCATATGAGATCATCGAGCCGGCCGCAAAGCGGGTGCTGCCGGACAGTATCCAGTCTTCATTGAGCGTCACGAGCAGGCGGCCACTGACGATGCCGCTGATGTTCGCTTTCTTTGGCAGGTTTAGCTTGATCGGTCCGTTGGGCGCAAAGAGTACATACTCCTGCTCGAAGAAGCTTATGGCGCGCATGGCGCCGGCCGCATGAACTTTGCCTTCATTATCCCGCAGCACGAAGGGCGCCGCCACGGCATCGGTCGGCTCCCCACGGAAGACCTCGCGCGCTCGAACGAGCGGCTGAGCGCGCTTGAGCTCCTTCAAGAGGAAAGGGCAGCCAACCTGCGTCAGGGTCCGTTCTCCCCAATCCCGTGCAGTGAGGACCGTGTGGCGGTCGACCCAGCTGACGGCCTGCTCTCCCTCCAGAAGCGCGAAACCGGTCGGGACGAAGGCGTTGGTGTCCGGGTCGAACTCTCGGACGAGCACAGCGTCCTTACCGCCATCAGAAAATTGGACGAGGCACGGGCGCACTTGGGGCGGCAGGCAGGTAGCGCCTTTAAAGACCCAGCTTTTCTTACCCGCGACCGCCAGCGCGTCAATATCGAGGATGGTCTCCCAGTGCGGGTCCTGGCCGCGATAGCTGTCAAGCGTAGTACGCCGCCAGATGCCGCGCACGTGGTTCTCGTCCTGCGAGAAATTGCTGAGACCCCGCCGTTCCAACGAAACATAGGAAATCCGGTCTTTGGCCTGAAGGATGCTGATGGCCTCCTCATAGAAGCGGCGATTGCGGGGATCTGATTGGAGCGCGCCGAGCGTCTTGTCATTCTCGGCGCGGGCCAAATCCAGTGCGCGTGGCTCTTCGATTTCCTCGAGGCAAAGGAAGGAATCGTCCACCCGGGCCGCAGCGGCCCACTCCTGGGGCACCGCCGTGAAGGACAAACACGTCAGCGAGAGCAACACGGCGGCGAGGAGCGAGTGTTTCATGGGAGTGATCCTGGGCTGGGTGGGCCGCCCGGCTCGCGCGACTTGCGAGCTGGCCGAAAGCGGACAGAAGACGTACATTCGGTTTCGACAGCGGTCATGGGGCGGGACTGTGCCCGCCGGTCCGAACGAAGCAAGCAGCGTGCCGCCTGAAAATTGGCGGTTCTCCAGTCGCTCGGTCGCGCGCCTTGGCTCAAACCTGACAATGCAGTGTTAGCTTCGAAAATATTGTGATGAGCTTTACACTACTCACCGATGGAGCAGAGGTGCCCTGCTCTGGCATTTCACAGACCGGTCCGTAATCGCGCTAGAAACATTTATGGCGCGCCTAACTTGCAACGGCACGTGCTCAAGAAAGGCCCTCGCGCGGAGAATTTGCCGCTGCTTGGTGCAGCGAGCGCGAGCACATGTCAGCACGGCGCGTCATAATGCGGAGGATCCAGTGACAAGCCCGCCGAGACGCCAGTCGTTCTCGCAATTCGCAGGCATTGCACGAAGTGACTCGCACTCCGCGGGATCGATCATAATCATTTGCAAGCGCTACGCACCCTTAGGCCCACATACCCAATCACCTGCGCAGGTTCCGTCGGGTAACAACAAGAACTGGCTCCACCGAATCAAGCACAGGCTCTCGACTTTCGTCAAAATCGTCAGGGCAGTGTCTCTTGGTTGTTCATTAAGAGCGGCCACCAATGGTGGTCCGCTACTCACCGACCTCCGAGATCGATGGGGCGTGCCAGGGAGAGGTTGGTCTTACCGGCGGGCAACAAAACCCGGCTCGGCCACACAGGGCGGGCCAATTATCAATGCATTCAGGGTGACTGCCCAGAACGGCATCAACTTCTCCTATGCTCATCAAACCGTGGACAGTTCCGGGTACCCAGTGACGGAATACATCCGCCACAGCCTCAGCCGCGAAGGCAAACTCACGGTGCGGGCCTCAAAGCTGGTGGCCGGGCCGGCCAAGATCATGAACCAGGGCGAATTGGTCTGCGAACTGCGGGACGGCGCGAAGTTCGTCTAGAAATTGGAATGAGGCTTGAGCCGTTCTTAGCCGCGTCGGAATGTGATAGGTATCCCATTCGGCACGCACCGATGACAACTTCGATCGGGCTACATTACCTGAGGAGCGCTAGCGACCAGGATGCCAAGTTCGTTCGTGCTCACCGCTGCCAGCGCACATCGATGGATTCCGGCGCTAAGGCCGTTCGCGCGGCTCCGCGTTCGCTCCACTCATCTTAATCTAGTGGATCGCATGCCGCGCGAAGAACGGCTGTTTGGGAGGCGGTGACGTTGTCTCGAAATCCTGATCAGGTTGCCGTAACGACCCTTTAGAACTCCTTCTCGGAGCCATTTTGGATAACGCTCATCGCGGTGTCATCAAGCGCAACGAGAGGCGCTAGGGCGAACACATCACACATCTGCGCAACTGAGTTGGTGCAACTCCATAGGTAAGGCGCTGGGTTAGCGCTGGTTCCGCAGCGAGGCGGAGCCCGAAGCGACGGGACAGCGTAGAGCAGCACACGAAGAGGGAAAACATGTGTGAAGACCGCCTCCCGAGCTTGCCTTATCCGATGACGCCGTCTCGCCGTTCACTATGCTGTTCACGGCTTCGGCGGCGGGCATGCTGCTGGGCGGTAGGATTGCGGGCGCCATGGAGGCAACGGCGCCGCCAAAACCGGACAACCTTCTCACGCCGGATGCTTCGCTGAAGCGCCTAATGGAAAGCAATGCGCGCTACCTCCAGGGCCAATCACGACGCATCCATATGCGGCGGTCCTAACCTGCGCCGATTCACGTATCGCACCCGAACATGTTTTCAATAGCGGACTTGGCGATCTGTTCGTCTGCCGTGTCGCTGGTAATTTCGCCAACGATGAAATGCTCGCCAGCATTGAATATGCGGTGGCCGTGCTAAATACCCCGGTGGTCCTGGTACTTGGCCACGATCTCTGCTGCGCCGTCGGTGCTACGATCGAGTCCTTAAGAGAGGGCAAGTCTTTGCCTGGGCACATTCCATCTCTCGCCGCCGCACTTGCGGCCGCGGTAAAAGCGTCTTCCCAGGAAAGCGGGGATGCACTCGCAAATGCGATCCGGCAAAATGTAGTCGACAACGTCAATAAGCTCAAATCGGCGGCTCCGATTTTAAATTTAGCAATCGAGCAGAATAGGCTGAAGGTCGTCGGGGGTCTTTATCGGCTCGACACCGGCCGCGTCGAATTGGTAAGCTGACGGTCATCAGGGCGTTAACTTCTGAGCAGTGCCGTTTGAAGCGACAAGGTTGAAAGGTTGTTGTCTCTGCCGCCGAGTCGACCAGATCCTGGATCGGAGGGACAGATCTTACGCAGCGCGCCGGCGCAGCGCGTTCACGGGGTGTCGCGCGCCATGGAAAACTGCCCCCTCAGGGTCACGAGGAATTGCCCCCTCCTCGGACAGCTGAGGAGAGAGTGAATGAAGCGGGAACGAATCACTGAAGGCTCGCCGTGGAATGATCCACGGGGGCAGGTGATGAAGACGCCGGATGACGTGGCGGAGATGATGCGCCTGAGGGCGTGCGGGTGGGGCGTAAAGCGGATTGCGCGGCAGCTGGGCTGCAGCCATCACACGGTGAAGGACTATGTGGCGGCGGGCGGGGTGAAGCCGTTCAAGTCGCCTGAGCGGCCGAAGCGTCTTGACGGCCTTGAGGGTTGGCTGCGGGAGAGGCTCATTCGGCATCGCGGCAATGCCGACGTGGTGCGCCAGGACCTGTTGGCCGAGAAAGGCGTGGCCGTCAGCCGGCGGACACTGCAACGCGCCGTGCAGCCCTATCGGCGCTGAAGGCGGAGGCGCTGGCGACGACGCGGGTTTGAGACGCCGCCGGGCCGGCAGCTGCAGATCGACGTCGGGGAGCGCCTGGTCGAGATCGGAGGGGCGAAAGTCAAGGCATTCGTGTTCGTGGCAACGCTTGGACACTCGCGACGGCTCCATGTGCGTGCGTTCCGGGCCGAGAGCAGGAGCATTGGTTCGCCGGGCTCGAGAGCACATTCACGACCTTCAGCGGTGTGCCGGAGGAAGTGCTGATGGACAATCCACGCGCGCTTGTCGTGCGCCACGACGCGGTGAGCCGGTCGGTTCAGTTCAACGACAAGCTGATAGCCTTCGCAAAACATTGGGGCTTCCGCCCTCGCGCCTGCGCGCCATATCGGGCGCGCACGAAGGGCAAGACGGAGAACGGCGTCGGCTATGTGAAGAAGAACGCTATCGCCGGTCATTCCTTCCCAAGTTGGGAAGCATTCGAGGCGCATCTCGACAGATGGGAGCGTGAGGTTGCGAACGTTCGTATCCACGGCACGACCGGCGAGGCGCCGATCATCCGCTTCGCGCGTGACGAGATACATCGGTTGAAGCCGCTCGGCGGGCAGCCCTCGTTCGGATCCTTGCGTGAACTGACCCGCGTCGTCGGCAATGATTGCGCCGTCGAGATCGACACGAACAGCTACTCGGTACCGTGGCGGCCTGATTGGCGAGCGCGTGGCGGTAACGATTACGGCCGGCGAAGTGCGGATCCGCCATGGATTGCACCAGGTAGCAGTGCACAAGCAATCGGAGGGGCGCCGGCTGCGGATCGTCGACTCCGCCCATCTCGATGGTGTCGCTGGGCGCAATGGCGCGGTCCGCCATGCGGAGATCGCGGCGGTGCTGGCGCCGTCTCCACCGCTATCGCTCCTTCGGTGGAGAAGTGGAGGCGTCAAGCACCCCCACGATATGCCGCCTTTCCGATTCCCGCCGTCACCAAGTTTGGGCGATAGCTCTTTGGGTGCTTCACGGACGACTATCATCTATTGCTCGATCTTTTCCTCCCTATTGCAGGAAGACGTGAATGTCGTTCTGCTTGCCTGATCGCCCCAGAGTGGCCGTGTAGGGCACATCATGGATCCTGATGTGGGTCTGTGGTCGGTCCGCGTTCGGCAGCACGTTATGCCAGTGCATTCCGCGCCGGAGGTTCTCCGGCGCCGGTTGATTGCCGTGTTGCCAACTCGGAGGGACGAATCCTCCTAAGTCTTGCGCTGGCGGCATGTACTGTGGCGCGAAGATCGATGTCCCGAAGTTTTGCTCCCATGATGGTGGCGGATTGACGCTTTGCACTGGCGAATGGGCGGGTAACGACAAATCCTGCCAGAAGTTCGCTGTATTCCAGCTATCGGCGGGAGGCTGGCCGGCTTGATCCACTCCACGCCAAAACTCTGGCGAATCGACAAGTTGCGTTGAGGGTCCCGGTCGATCCGCTATCGATGTCCCGAAGCTTTGCTCCCATGATGGTGGGCTTGGCGGATTGACGCTTTGCACTGGCGAATGGGCGGGTAACGAAAAATCCTGCCAGAAGTTCGCTGTGTTCCAGCTATCGGCGGGAGGCTGGCCGGCTTGATCCACTCCACGCCAAAACCCTGGCGAATCGACAAGTTGCGTTGAGGGTCCCGGTCGATCCGCTGCAGCCGCCGCTCGCGCACTGCTGGGAGCGGTCCTCAAACGTCGTTGGAGTTGCTGCCGATCGGCGACGAGGTTGTCGAGGTGCAGCACGGCTGGCGGCCGTCTTTGCGCCAGTCGCCTAACAAGCGCCCGCGTGCCGTCAACCACGAAGACTCCGCAATCCCAACCGTTCCCCTGCCGGGTCATGCGGACAGGCTCCAGACGCGTACCCAGCCTTTGTGCGAGCATTTTTGCAAGCTTGTCGTTGTATCCCCCGAAGGAGTCATAATGATAGGCAACCGGCCGTTCCCGGTCGCTGCGATCAACGAACAGCAGCGACCAATGGGTGCCGCGACGATCAGGATCCGTAGCACTGGCATCGTTCACTGGCACGAACAGGAAGTCGGCTGTGTCGTTACCGTTCTGATTATGGACGATGCGCTGGAATGCGCTTAGCGCGACGCTCTCGGGGCCCAAGCGCAGATGATAATTGGCTATGAGGGGATCCACGAACCGCGTCCGGGCGGCGAGATCTGGATTGTTCCCCTGCAACTCCTGCTCCAGGAGCTCGTAATCCCTCTGGATATGCTCGTCGCCCAGCCAATCCTCGCGGCCAAGCGATAATTCGCTGCGGCCTTGAATCGATGGATCAACCTGCTGCGGCGGCCAGGTTGATCCGAACCCGGTAGGTTGATCCAAGCGGCCCTCCGGACCGGCCGATTCCCGCCCACTTGCCTGCTGAGGGGACAACCCCGACGCCGCGTTCGCCTCAACGACCTGTAGGTACTGCCCAAGCCGCTTGAAACCCACGGAAAATCCTCTGAGGGCTTCGGTGCAGTCTCGGAAGTCTTGGTAATCTATTTTTAACGACCATTTCTGCTGATCACTGCCGTTGAGACGGCTCGCTATGCTCCCCCTACCCCTCGTTCGCAGCCAATCACTAAACTTTCGTTGATTGCTGGCCAGTTTCGAGACTTCTTTCCTCTGGGAAGCCGAGTCCGATCCGAGCTTGCTCCGCTCTTCGTTGGCCAGGCCATCAATCATGCGGGCGTCGTCGGGATAAGGATGATGATGCTTCAATTGGGGCTCGGTGCCTAGATACTGCCGAAGCCGATCGAAACTCACGGCCACTCTTCCCTCGGCTTTGGTAAAGGCCCTGTAATCGTCATCCAACGACCATTTCTGCTGATCACTGCCAGTGATTCGGCTGACTATGCTCCCCCTACCCTCCCTTAGGAGCCAATCACTAAACTTTCGTTGATTGCTGGCCAGATTCAAGAAAACTTTCCTCTGGGAAGTCGAGTCCGATCCGAGCTTGCTCAGCTCTTCGTTGGCCAGGCCATCAATCATGCGGGCGTCGTCGGGATAAGGATGATGATGCTTCAGATGATGCTGCTTCAGATGATGCTGCTTCAGATGATGCTGCTTCAATTGGGGCTCGGCGCCTAGATACTGCCGAAGCCGATCGAAACTCACGACCACGCTTCCCTCGGCTTTGGTAAAGTCCCTGTAATCCTCCATCAACGACCGTTGCTGCTGATCACTGCCGGTGAGTCGGCTGACTATGTTCCCCCTACCCTCCCTTTGGAGCCAATCACTAAACCTACGTTGTTTGCTGGCCCGTTCCGAGACACCTTTCCTCTGGGAAGTCGAATCCGATCCGAGCTTGTTCAGCTCTTCATTGGCCAGGCCATCAATGAGGTGGGCGTCCTCGGGATAAGGATAATGTATTTGGCGCCCCATCAGGCGCGGCCCGGGCCCGACGGCTTGGAGTTCTTGCTCGTTAGGCGCGAACCTCCTGAAATGAGACAGTGCCGACTTGAGACGGTTATGATTGTCCCCACCGCCTGCCCTGTAATCCGCGATATCAGCGGCTAGTGACTCAGGATCGTTTAAAAGCCGAGAAGCCATCGAACCCCTGTTCTCTGCTCGGAGCCAACGAGCAAACCCCCTAAGAAGCCCTAAATTGGTCCTGAGGGTACCATCGCAAACCCTTCCGTCCCCTCGGCCGGTGCTACCGTCGGGGAGAATTTCGTATCCTCGGACTGCTTCCGCGAACTGCTCGATGCGGGCCTCGTCTTCGGGATGCATGTCCTGGCCAGCGGGGCGACCACGCTTGGCGAAATCCATCCGAAGCTCTGAAGAGGCCACCTCGGATGTCGAGCCGCCGGACGACTTTTCGCCACCACTTCCTCCGAAGACTTTGCCGAACCCTGACTTAACACGAGAAAACAGTCCACGGCTTTTGCTATCCTTCGTCCGCGCCGCAGGCTGCGGTTCCGATGGCGCTGTGTAGCGCGTGCTACTGAACAACCGGTCACGCAAGCTAGACTGCGAGGCCGTCGCACCCGCGCCAAGGTGAGCGCTAGGAATATCGACGCTGTACCGCGTACTGCTGAGCCCCTTGTCCTGCAGGCTGGATTGCGGCGGCATCCGCATCGAACGGCCCATGTCAGTGCGCTGGATTGGTCCATGTGCCTCCGCGGGGCGAGTATCAGGCGAACCAACCTCAGCGGAGCTCTCATCAGGGGAACTGAGTTGCAGGTTGCTCAATTGCTGCTCAAAGCTAGCTTGATCCGCAGGGTCAACGTCGGTCTCTTGCCGCGCATGCTGCAGCTCCCGCTGCTCGGCGTACCAGCGCATCCAATCGTCCGGATTGTTATATACGGGTTCCACACGACTCTCCCTAGATGAGGTGACTCTTCATAGCTGCCCCGCAGCCACACTCCGGTGCACTGACCACAGAGACTCCGGATTCAAAAAGCCGGACGTCAAGATTCGCCAAATTGAACAAAAAGGGACCGTTAGCGCCGCTCCGAGCTCGTGCATTACTCACACCTGTCCAGCCTTGGCTGCTGCAGAAGAGCGCCCCGGCTCCCGGGCAACAGGTGACCGCTCACCAAACCTCAAAACAATCCAGGAAAAACGAAACCCAAATACTCGCACAATCCAAAAAGCCACGGTGTTGCCGCACTCCTTCCGGGCAAGATCGCATGCGGCACATCGCGATCGAAATTGGGCCGCCCCATTGCTGTTGGAAAGCGTCCGGGTTTCGATACTTGCACTGCAAGCTCTGCTTCCTCATCAGTTCTTCAGTTCAACGTCCTCACATTCGCTAAAACCAACCGGGTCGTGCCTGCACAATCACATACTCCAACGCACCTGCGGTCTCAGGACATTGAAGCCTCTCCTTGTGATCATGAAGCTTCAGAGCGATGGCCGCATGTATGATTCAGACTGTACAACCTGACGCTACGTAGACTTCAAGCCCCCATCGCTGTCGCGTCGAGCCTGGTTGGCTTTCATACCCGTTTCAGGATGCGGCAAATCCTGCAGCTTGGTGATCTACCGCCGCTTCAAGGACCTTAATTGCGCGAGGCGCCGCCGCCGATGAATACAAGACGTGTTGGCAGCGGCGTAAGCGCGAAGCTTTGGCCGTTCAGGCTTGGAAGTTCCAGGGCATGAGAGTATCGATCTGAGAGATCGGCCAGCGCCGCTTTATCGATGCGAAGTCCCCCGAACATCATACACCGACGCTGACCCAGCATAACGCTGCCGCGGTCGCAGCGATATACAGCGGGTGGTCACGACTGTAAAAACCCTGACGACGCCCTTGCAGTTATCCGCAGCATGGCGGCCGGCCGCGGTCCAGGTCTTGCGCATCCGCGCGAAGCTGCTGGCGGTGAGCGCGTCGACGGGCAAGATCCGACAGGAGGGTGGACGCCAGCGGCGCCGGCCGGTGGCGAGCGCATTGCGACGGAATCCCGGTACGGACGTCCGCCGGCTGGAAGGATCCGGCGCCGGGCTTAGTCGAAGCCGATCTGGTCGCTCACAGTGGGCGCGCGCCAGTTTTATACAGACGCTGGTGCTCACGGATATTGCGACCTGTTGGACGGAGCGTGCGCCGTTGCTGGTGCGCGAGCAAACGCTCCTGAGCACTGTGATGACAGAAGTTCGCCGACAGCTGCCGCTCTCGCTGCAGGGCATGTGAGCAGACGAACATCGAGTTCACGCGTTGCCGACCCTACCGCAAGAACGACCAGGCGTTTGTCGAACAGAAGAACGGAGCCGTGGTCCGACGCATCGTCGGCTATCGGCGGTTTCAAGGACTTGAGGCGGCTGCGTTGCTCGCAGAACTCTATCGCTCAGTGCGCCTGTTCGTGAACTTCTTGCAGCCGTCGTTCAAGCTGATAGCGCGATGGCGCACGCGTCCGTAAATCTTATAGTGCACCGACGACGCCGCATCAGCGGCTGGCAGCTGACCACATATCTCCGATGCGGTTCTGGCCCGACCGCAGGAAATCTGCTTCAGCTTGGACCCGATCGCGTTGATGCGTAACATTCGGTCTGCGCAGCAACATCTGACCGACCTTGCCGACGTGAAGTCGTCGGGCGATTCGATTACTGCGGCCCCGCCGATCGACTTCTTCGCCAGCTTGCGAACGGCTTGGAAAGAGGGCGCATCTCGACGGACGGACCGTCCGATCCTCAAAGCGAAGCGAGGTCGTCGTCCCCCTGATCCGCTCGTTCAGGCGACCCCACAGCTGCAGGAGTGGTCAAGGCCGAGCCGTGGCGAAACGGCGCCGAGCTCCTGACAAGGCTACAGGCGGAATATCCGGGCGTGTATCCGGATAAGTTGCTGCGAACGCTTCAGCGCCGCCTCAAATCCTGGCGCAGCGAGCAGGCAAGCGCGCTGCTGTTTGGATCGGCAGATCATGCAGAGCGGTTCGACGAGGCACCCGTTGCAGGGAGACAGCACCCGCTTCCGACACGGGGGAGGCCGGTCGTTGCGCAACCCGGCCAGCTCCACGACCGGCCTCCGAGGTACCGACCGTCCGGTGTTCTCGGGAGCAAAATAAATGAGGCAACGATCGCGTCTTCGGGAACATTCCACCATGAGGCATACGGCAGTACTGCTTGATTGTCGCGCAGCGTCAATCAGCGCTTGCCAAGCCGGCGGCCAGCGTCAATTATCTCCTAACTCGGCTGCCTTGTCTCACGTTGATTGACGCGCCATACTCAACTGTTCCGCAATCAGATAAGCAAGCTAAGCTATTGGGCAAAGATCATCAGCGTCTCAGCGTGATTGCGCCGCTCCTGTCGATCCATGAGCATATCTGTCAGCAGCAGAACAAGTTCGACGACGAGGTCCGCCGATTGTCGAAGTCTGACGAGACGACGCGTCGCCTGATGACGGTTCCTGGTGTCGGCGTGGTGACTGCCTTGCCGTTCCGCCATACGATCGATGACCCGTCCCGCTTCCGATCGGCCTCGACAGTCGGCGTCTATCTCGGCCTCACACCTCGGCGCAACCAATCTGGTGAAACTGACACTAGTGGCACTAGATGGGCGACAGGCTTCTCCGAACCTACCTGTTCGAGGCAGCGACCGTTCTTCTCTACCGGACCAAAAATAGTCTTCCCTCAAGGCCCTGTGCGCGTTTCGCGGGATCGTGCCGCGGATGAGTTCAACGCCACACCCATTCCGCCTGGCGGCCGCGCAACGGGTCGAAGGTCAACCACCGCAATCTGACCTCTGCGATGATCGACAGTCGCGACTTCCTGGCCGCGAAGAAGCGCGCCGAGAACCAAGTGCTCGTGCCGACGGGGCAGAAGGTGGCGCTCACAGGCGGACTCGACTTCAACGATCACCGGCTGATCTGGGCGAAGCTGACCAGGTGCACGCCAAGCATGCCGACATGGTGCTGCTGCACGGCGGATACCCCAAGGGTGCCGAGTTGATCGCCGCCAAGTGGGCCTACAATCGCAAGGTCCCGCAGATCGCCTTCAAGCCCGACTGGACGAAGCATGCCAAGGCCGCTCCATTCAAGCGCAACGACGCGATGCTTAACGAGCTGCCGATCGGCGTAATGCATTTCCCGGGCACGGGAATCCAGGACAATCTCGCCGATAAAGCCAAGAAGCTGGGCATTCCGGTCTGGAGGGCGGCGCATAGGCGCCGCCGTACCTCGTCGTGCAGAACGACGGGCGAGCTGAGAGCCCAATCGCGCCATGAAACACCTAGCGGCCCTCAGGCGTCCTCATCATCAAAGTAATGTGACTCATCCACGGCGCCCGATGTGTCCAGCTACGGCCGCATATACCCCACCCGACCAGCCACACGCTCCAATGACATGATCGTTGTGGAAAACGATCGAATCTCCGTGAAACGGTTTATCCGAATCGTTCTCCCATTGAGCGCACCTGAGACATTTATCACAAGGACTCGTCTCCAACGTCCAGACTTACTTCTTTGACGTAGAGCTCATCAAAAAAGGCGTTCGTCCTAGCCATCTCACCCGAGAGGGCGTCCTCGATCATCATGGGATCTTCTTGAATGAAGGACACGTCGATGTACTCTTCGAGATCTCGAGTGTACCAAACCTCACCAGAAAAGTAGCCGTTAAGAAAGTTGGAGAGCTGCGACGCCAGTTCGTCAACAGCGGGTAGGCCCGCGGGAAGACCATTGAGCTGCAGCATGCGCTGGTCCATCAAGTGAAGACGAATGCGCTTGCGATCGGCTGCCGACGTGGTGGCCGCGTTCCAAATCCGCGGCAGGTTCTCGCCGAGCGCTTGTAGCGCTGCGCGTTCCGCCGGGCCAATCAGAAGCGGCTCTTGCGCGCGCCAACGCGCATGCTGCTGCTCGACCGCCTCGACGATACGCAGCTTCTCTTCCCAAACCCGCTCGAGTGAGCGCGCCACAAGACGGTTCTCGGGCTCTACGGCGTCATACTGACGCCGAGCGCGCTCGGCCTCGTAGCGGGCGCGCTCCACGCGAAGCGCCCACTGGCGCTCGAGCTGACGGCTCTCCTGCTCCAGTTGGCCCGCCGCCGCGAGTGCGATCTCAATCTGATCCGGCACCAGGGCATCGAGGACCACCCGCTCGACCAGCGCGTCAACCGCCAAGGCCCGGACTTCCTGACACAGAACACTGCCTTGCTGGTCCCGATCCGAGCGGCAGCAATAGACCGGATAGTCGGCATTCGGGCCGGTGTAGCGCATGCTCATGCGCCGTCCACAACGGCCGCAGATCGCAATTCCTTGTAACAGGGCTGCCCCTTGCGCGGTACGCCAGAGTGTCCTGCCTCATAGCGGAAGACGTTATCTGCCAGTCGCCGCTGGTTGGCCATGAACTCCTCCCAGCTGATATAGCCTGGACGAGCGGCGTGGAGGCAAATCGCCCAATCCGCGATCGCCACCTTGACCGTTCCCGTCAGCGATCCCGGCCGGCATCGGCTCGGATCCTTTTGCCGGCGGCCATAAACATACGCACCAGCATAGGCCGGATTTTGAAGGATACTAAGGACGCGTGCACTATCTGGCGCACGCCAGGCGATCTCGTGTGGAGTTGGTCCAAGCGGCGGTCGAACCGGCAAGGACAATCCGTTCCTGTCCAAGTACCGCATCACCCCGCGAGCGCTTTGCAGTTCCTGGAATTTGGCAAACACGAGATGAAGACGGGCCTGCACCTCCTCATCGGGATTGAGAATAATTGTGCCCGCTCGATCATAGGCGAGCCCGGCTGGCAGGGGCAGCCGCAGTTCGCCCCGCGCCGCCTTCTGGCGTTCCCCTTGGTGAAGGCGCATCCGAAGTTGATGCAACTCCGCCTCGCTCATGATGCCGGACAGGCCCAACAGCAGGCGGTCGTGGTAGGCGCGCGGATCGTAAAGCCGCTCGTCATCCGCAATGAGCACGCCGAACACCGAGCACAGTTCGAGCAGCTGATGCCAGTCCCGGTTATTGCGGGCCAAGCGCGAAGCGTCGAGGCTCACCACAAGACCGGCGTTGCCAAGGCCGATCTCGGCAATGAGCTTCTGGAAACCATGACGATCCACACCGCCAGCACCAGATTTGCCCAGATCCTCATCAATGACCTGGACACGTTCAGGCGGCCAGCCCAGACCGATGGCACGATCGACGAGGCGGTACTGCAGCTGCGTGCTCTCCTGGTGCTGGCGCACCTGGTTCACGGATGACTGCCGCACGTAGACATAGGCCAACTTGGCTCGGTGCGCAGTCGTGAGCCGCTCGTCAGCGACGTTCAAGCTGATCAGCACGGCTCAGTCCCCTTCCGGGCGTGCCGGGAACCGCTTGCATCCGCCGCAGCAGCGTGGCGAGGATTTGAGCGATCTGGGTTTGCGTCGCGGTCGACAAATTCGGCCACAGGCGCGGAATGTCGGCCGTCGGGCGGCCGGGTGGATTTGCCGACGTCGGCAGTGGTCGATACGCAACGCGACCTGGAAGCGGTCGCTGGGTCATCGCGAATCACCTTCTCGTCGAGAAGGCTCAGACTCGCGCTCAAATGTTGCATCAATGGGATCAGCGTACGTGCACTGATGCGCGGCAGATCGGCGGCGTTCGGGCGGGAAGTGATAGGCGTCTCGCCAAGATCCGTCGACGCGATCCGAACCGCCCGCGGCCGTCCGTCCGGCAGCGCGACAACGACGTGGGCGGGACCGCGCCCCGACCGCTCCTTCAGCACCTCAAGCCGGTGCCCAAACAGGAAATGATGCGGGTCGGTGATCGTGACGTGAGACACGACCCGCTCAAGAATAGAGGTACTCTGTCGTGTTCGGCGATCCCGTGGTCGCCACCGCGATCCTAGACCGGCTCCTGCACCACAGCCATGTGCTGACGATCCGCGGCGACAGCTACCGGCTCCGCGCCAAGCGCAAAAGCGGCCTCGTCAAGACGCCGACCGCCGGTGACGGCCCTCCGGTCGGCTCCGCCTCCCTCCGGCCCGTCACCGGCGGAAACAACCTTCAACCGAGATCATAATCCCGATGGTGGGGGCAGTTCTTCATGACGCAAAGGGGGCAGTTCCGGATGGCGTTTGACACACGGGGCAAGCCCCCAGCCGTAGACAGAATGGATAGTGCGTTACGTACGGACCTGGCTACTTCCGGGAAGCCAGGAGCTTGGACAAATTTGTGCGATCATTTCGTTGAAAGGCCTTGAATCGCACGTAACGTCACATTGTACGATCTTGAAATGAGATCGCGACCTCTGACAAACGAACGTAAGCTACTCCTAGGGTGTGGGACGATGGCATAACGATCTTGTCGTAATTCGAATTTGCGGCGAACGCTCGCCGTAAATGAGCCGGCGGCAACTCTCCCTTGCCGACGGTCGGGGCGATGCTGTAGCAGCGTCGCTCCTCCCAGACTGACTTCGCCCGGCTTCCAAAATGAGGCCGGGCCTTCTTTGCCGTCGGGAAGACGTTAGTGCCTTGTCGACGTGCAACTGCTCGATCCGCTCGTAACCAGGCAAACTTGCGAGGTCGAGTCCGGCAAGACAACACGCGTTACGACGACATCGGCATGCTGATTGTAAATCGTCAACACATCGCAGCCTTCGGTTCTAGCATACAAAGCAACGCTTCCGAGCCATCAACGACTTGAACGGTTCCGGCCTGTTTTTCCTGTAGACAGGCCATACTGTGCCTTGCGCAGGAACACCAATACCGCAACGTACCGACCTAAAGAGGATATCGTGACGCGCACACAACGACCGCATTGGTTTTTGCGTCCCAAAGCCAACTGCTGTGCAGTAGTTCTTATTGTGCAACGGCATCTCTGTGCTCGAGTCGGCGGGTGCGCGAGATCAGCCGCCGACCGACGCGAAGAATGACGCTTGCATGGAGGACGTGTTTCGCCTCCCGGATCGCGCCGCCATCACTGCGTGTCTCAGAGCCAAGCAGGCGAGCTTGATTCATCAATGTCGCGACGAGATTTCCATTGGCGATACCGCCAAAGAAAAAACGAGACTCGAATTGAGGTACTACGAACCATCCTGCACACTCGATCGTCCCCGCGCGGCGCTCCCCAAACCGAGCCGCAAGGTAATAATTGCGCGGTGGATGGCCGACTCACTGTCAACAGATAAGCGAGCGGAGCCATCGAAAACGGACCAACCGCTCGCAAGTGACGGAAGTCTCGTTTGAGTTGCTTGTTTGGATATGAATGCACACAATGCCTTTCGATACAGTCCTTATCGCCAACAGAGGCGAGATCGCCGCCCGCATCATCAAGACGTTGCGAAAGCTGGGCCTTCGTTCTGCAGTTGTCTACGACGAGGTCGATGCGCGAAGCCCGGCAGTCTCCATGGCCGACACAGCGATTCTTATCAGCGGTCACACGCCGATCGCGGCCTATCTGGACATCGCACAAATTATCGCCGCCGCTCACAAGGCGGGCGCCGGCGCTGTTCATCCAGGTTATGGATTTCTTTCCGAACAGGCTCAATTCGCCACGGCCGTGATAAAGGCCGGCATTGCGTTCATCGGCCCCGCACCCGAAACTATTGAACTGATGGGCGATAAGATTCGGGCCCGCAACTTCGTCCAGTCGAACGGCTTTCCAGTGGCCCAATCTGCAATTGAGGAGGACGATCCAGCGACGTTCGTCTCCAGGGCGCGTGCAATTGGAACCCCTTTGCTGGTAAAACCATCAGGGGGCGCGGGCGGCAAGGGCATGCGGATTGTACGCGACGTTGATGCTCTGGAAGGCGCGATTGAGCAGGCTCGCTCTGAGGGGCAACGGTATTTTGGGGATCACCGGCTTTACGTCGAAAGATACATTGAGAACCCGCGGCATATCGAAGTGCAGGTACTCGGCGACTCTTTTGGGAACATTGTACACCTGTTTGAGCGGGAGTGCTCGGTGCAACGCCGCTTCCAGAAGATCATCGAGGAAGCGCCCTCGCCAGCGCTGTCGCCAGAACTACGGAAACGCGTCTGCGAGACCGCGGTCGGTATCGCACGCGCCGCGAATTATCAGAACGCAGGAACCGTTGAATTCATTTTCGATGCAGGAGAATTCTACTTTCTCGAGATGAATACGCGCCTACAGGTCGAACATCCCGTGACTGAGATGATCACCGGCATCGATCTTGTCGCCGAACAGGTCTATGCCACCGCGGGCCGAGAACTTGGTTTTGCTCAGTCAGATATCGTTTCGAACGGCCACGCTATCGAAGTAAGGCTGTACGCTGAAGCCCCCGAACGAGGCTATGTTCCGACGTCCGGCAAAGTACTTCTTCTCGAGTATCCGAGCGGGGTACGGATTGACAGCGGCATCACGCAGGGTCAGCAAATCACCACTGCGTTTGATCCCATGCTCGCAAAGATCATCGCGCATTCCCCGACGCGCACATTGGCCACCGCGACGGCCAATCACGCGATTCAGGGGGTCATTCTTCTCGGCTGCGAGACAAACGCTAGCTTCCTCGCCCGCATCCTTTCCGACGAGTCGTTTGTCCGCGGACAGTTTCATACGGGATATCTGGAGGAAAACCCGCACATTGCGGCTGGTAACCCTGCTACCGGCCTATCGGCATTCCTGGCATCAGCTGCTCTCCTGACCCGACAAGTCCGCGAATCGGCCGATGCCGTGCCCGCGCTTCACGCTTCGCTGGGCCATTGGAGAAATTAACGTGTATCACTCCGTCGAGGTTGATGGCGTCGACCATCAGTTATGGCTTTCACCCTGCCAATCCGGCTCCTATCATCTTCACTTGCGCGACCATGTCATTTCCCCGGTCGCGTTCGCCCAATACGGCGAGAATTCAGGTGTCCTGACCATTGCCGGCGAGACCGAACGGGTCCGCTTCGTCATCGAAGGCGACCTGATTCACGTCCACATCCGTGGCATGACGCGCGTTTTGCGCTACAGCGACCCGTTGCGAACGCTCGCTTGCGTGAAACAAGAGGAAAGTTCGCTCATAACCCGCGCACCGATGCCGGGAGTAGTCGTTACGATCGCGGTTTCGCCCGGTCAACCGGTATCCGCAGGCGCGGCGCTGATGATGATTGAGAGCATGAAGCTGGAAACTGTTATTCGCTCTTCACAGGATGGCGTAGTCGATCGAATCCATTTCAAAGAAGGGGAGAGCTTCGAGCGGGAGGCTGTGCTGATTACGCTATCGAAAGAAAGGCGCTGAAATGCTACGAATCGCTTCTGGGGCGAATGTCAATTCGCAAGACTTTCGTCAAAACGAGCTCCACAACAGGCGGCTTGCTGACGAGTTGAAGGAGCGGCAACGTGCTGTCCGCTTCCAGCGGCCCGAGCGGGACCTCGAGCGCCTTCGACGTCAAAATAAGCTGTTTGTACGAGATCGGATCGACGCCTTGCTCGATCCAAAAACTCCGTTCCTCGAGCTTTCAACGCTGGCCGCTAACAAGGCCTATAACGGCGAAGTGCCCGGCGCGGCACAGGTCGTCGGCATCGGGATCGTCGCGGGTCGCGAGGTGATGGTTCATGCAGACGACGCAAGCGTAAAGGGCGGCGCATGGTATCCGTTGTCTGTCAAGAAGATAGTGCGAGCCTTAGACATCGCAATCGAGAATCGTCTGTCAGTGATTCATTTGTGCGACGGCGCTGGAGGATTCCTCCCTTTTCAGGCAGAGTTCTTCGCCGATCGCTACTTCGCGGGTCGGATCCTCCGTAATCAATCCATTCTCTCCAAGATGGGAGTACCGCAGGTCGCGATCGCAATGGGTCATTGCACAGCGGGAGCGGCCTACGTCCCGGCGCTTAGCGAATTCAACATTATGGTCGAGGATACGGGAGCTATATTTCTCGGTGGCCCTCCAGTCGTGAAAGCTGCTACCGGTGAAGACATATCGGCACAGGAGCTTGGGGGCGCCCACATGCATACGAGCGTGTCGGGCACGAGCGATTATTCCGCGAGCTCCGAGATGCACGCTATTGCGATCGCACGTGATATCGTTGCCCGATTCCATCGTCCCGCGAAGACTCCGATTGATCAAGCCGCCCCGGAGCCCCCTGCCTACGACGCATCGGAACTATACGGCATTATTCCAAAGGACCCTCGAGTGCAGTTCGACATGCGGGAGATCATCGCCCGCATGATCGATGGCAGCCGATTTCACGAATACCAGCCGCGTTTCGGCACGTCCCTGCTGTGCGGTTTCGCGCGGCTTCATGGATATCAAATAGGGATTCTTGCAAATAATGGCGTGCTGCTCAGCGCAAGTGCGCTGAAGGGCGCTCACTTCATCCAACTATGCGACAAGAACCGGACGCCCCTGCTCTTCCTGCAGAATACAACGGGTTTCATGGTCGGCCGCGAATACGAGCGCCGTGGCATAACCAAGGATGGTGCCAAGCTGATCATGGCCGTCTCGGGAGCGTCGGTCCCAAAATTTACGGTCGTTTGCAACAGCTCGCACGGAGCAGGTACCTACGCTATGGCGGGACGTGCTTTCGATCCTCGGTTCGTCTTCACCTGGCCGCAGTCTCAGATCTCTGCGATGGGCGCCGAGCAAGCGGCAGGTGTGCTGACCCACGTTAAGACCAGACAACTCGCCCGTGACGGTGGGCGGCTCGCAGAGCAGGAGCTGGCAGCCATTCGAGGTTCCCTTCTCGACGAGTATCGGGAACGATCCAGCGCCTACTATGCAACCTCCGAAATCTGGGACGACGGAATTCTTGATCCAGTCGATACCCGAAGTGCACTCGTGATCGCCCTGAGCGCTTCGCTGAATGCTCCCATCGAAGCGCCCCATTATGGCGTATTCCGAATGTAGCCGGCGGGAGTCGAACGTCCGTGTCTGTAGATTCTACTCTCTAACTGGAGTCCAAATCGAGGCATCGTCCTGTCCCCGGCATGAGCCGGATTGGTGTCGTCCATATTCCGGGCAGAACTCGAATTCGCGACCTTGGTCAAATTAGACCAGCCCGTTTCTAAGTGGTGCGTTGAATTCGGTGACCACGTTGTCGATCAGGACAACGGTTGCGCCGAAGTAGGCCGAGCTGGGGTCGCATAGGCCTGATTGGCCGCGCATCGAACCTCGCGTGGGGCCTACGCAAATTGCGTAACACTCGAGATGATCTGCTCGTTACACTTCTAGCATTGCGTAGTGTATTGCGAGGCACCTGCGGGTCGAAGCCATCGACATCTGGAGTTCGCGATTGATGCAAGCGCGGGCTGCCCTGCTGACTCTGATCCACCAACGGACGCGTCAGTCACATTAGATCTAAGGTGCGCCCTCCTGATGAATTGTTGGTCCATTCATCGTCGACGATAACAGTCCTTGGGAGGAGACATGCAAGCCATCATACCGATCTCAGTCAACGATTCCACGACGGGCTGGGTGCAGAAGAAGTTGTCCCGCCATGCTCGACTATGGAACCACCCACCGTCTTGCCGTCCAATCGTCTGATCTGATCTCGAGCAAAGAACACTTGCTCCTTTGCAGGTGAACGCCATGGATAGCTTGATTCTTACGTGGCGTCAGGTTGTAGGATTGCAGAGCCGACTGACGTTCAAGCTGACACCGCGCATGCCTCGACAACGCATACGCGGTCCGAGCCGGACCGGTTGCCGAGCTGCATGACCCCACTAACGCCCGTTTCGAATGACGCCTCGCTGTTGAACGCAAAAACGAAAAAGGGTGAGAATGATGTCATGGTGCGCGCAAGTATCGATCACGAGTGCCTTAGGATCAGTGCAAACATCCACTAAGCCCACAGACGCTGCCGGTAACGAGCGCCGATGATGCCGGCCGGGATGCGCGCAAGTTGCGCAAGGCGCTCGAAGGTCAAGTATCTCAAAGAGGAGGAGCACCATTTGTGATCGAGACGGCGCGACATAATTCCATATCAAGAGCAACATGCAATGTATTTGGTCAGGATCTCGAGCTATCGCCAGCGCCAGCTGGAGCATCAACGGCGAGTAGTCGTGTGTGGCATCGATGTCATCCTGCAACCATCGAGTTCGGCTCGATCCCACAAAACCGCAACGTTTGTCCGATCATATATCAGCAAAGAACAGCGTGGGTATCGACAACATGGAAGATGGGATCAGCTAGCGGATTGAAGTCGCGCTCACACGCGCGACTGGCCAATTGGAACGACTAAGCACGTGTAGAGCAATGAACGCCCTCAAATCGATCATTAGCAAAGTTGCTACAGGTGCCACGCTGACCCGCGAGGAGACCGCAACAGCCTTTGAAATCATGATGTCGGGCCAGGCGACATCCTCCCAGATCGGAGGATTATTAATGGGGATGCGGGTACGTGGCGAAACCGTAGAAGAAGTCACCGGCGCAGCCTCGGCCATGAGGAGCAAAATGCTCCGGGTCAGTGCGCCCCCCAATCCTGTCGACATCGTTGGTACGGGCGGTGACGCTTCGGGCTCAGTCAACGTGTCGACATGCGCCTCATTCATCGTCGCCGGGGCCGGCGTTCCTGTGGCCAAGCATGGCAACCGCGCCGTGTCCTCACTATCAGGCGCTGCTGACGTCTTGGCCCGCCTCGGCGTGAAGGTCGACCTCCCGCCTGTAGGCGTTGCTCGTTGTGTGCACGAAGCTGGCATCGGCTTCATGCTTGCGCCCATCCGTCATCCGGCTATGCACCACGTTGCCCGAATCCGAGCGGCACTTGGGACCCGCACGATCTTCAATCTAGTCGGCCCGCTCGCAAATCCGGCCGGAGTCAAGCGGCAGATCGTCGGAGTGTTTTCGCGGCAATGGGTGCAGCCTTTGGCGCAGGTGTTAAAGAACCTTGGTGCTGAGTCGGTGTGGGTGGTGCATGGCTCAGATGGACTCGATGAGATCACCCTCACCGGGCCGACGTTTGTTGCCGCGCTAGAGAGAGATGCGATCCGCACCTTCGAAGTCACCCCCGAAGAAGCGGGCCTCGCCCGCTGCCACAACGAGGCGCTGAGGGGCGGCAACGCCGATGCCAATGCAATCGCGCTGCAAAGCGTGCTCGACGGCATGCCAAGTCCGTACCGCGATGTTGCTCTTCTCAACGCCGCCGCAGCAATGATCGTGGCCGGCCACGCAAGCAGCTTGAAGGACGGCGTCGCCCTTGGGCACGAATCCCTTAATAGCGGTGCGGCAGCCGCGCGATTGAAACACCTGATCGCGATCTCCAATGCTTGACACGGCCGGTGTACGACATTTTGAACACCAACATCGAAGCCTACGAGCGCGCGAAGAGATTGCAGGCGCAAAGCGCGAGTTGCCTCTGCCACACGTCGAGGCGCTTACCGCGGTTGCCGGGTCACAGACGCAGCAGCCCCGCTTTCGAAGCGACGGGAGCAGGAGCGCCCCCTATGAGAAGTGAAGCGCCGGAGCTGCGCTCTTCGATCATGCCAAACCCCTTGCCGCCGGGCTCGGCTTCGATTTGGTCGACGTCTTCACCGGCGGCGTTTCCGACGGCGATTTTACCGCGTCGCGTACCGCAAGACTCGACGGCCTCGCCGTGACGGCAAGGGGCGCGCATACCCACTATGAGCAGCTCTACATTTCGTTAGTTGAACCGCGTGGGCGGCTATAGCATCGGCTCTATCAGACGCTGTGATGATCGCTGCGTGACGCGATATCTGCCATCGCCATTTGCCGCCGTACGGCGGCGCGCTCGCGCATTCGCGCGGCTCGTTCTTTCAGGGCAGGCGCCGCAGCTGGGGTGCATCTCGTGAATTGTGTTGGCGGGACAAAGGCACGCTATTGCGTGAGGGTCGAGTGCGAAGACGTGGTACTGTGTATTTCTCGGTTGCGGCGACTAATTAAGCTTGGCATCGCGAGCTCTTCCACTTTTCCTATCGGCGTTGCCCGGTGAGCCTCGGACAAATTTGATCCAGCGACAGGACCAAGGGGCTTGAATCGCACGTAACGCTAAATTGTACTATCTCAAGGTACACCAGTCTCGGGCTAGCCGAGATAAGGATTGCGAATGCTCGAGCATGTCAGAATCGCGCCGCACCGTCTTACCTCGATCATCGCGACAGTGCGGCTTGCGGGTGGTCCTGATTGGCTCGACAATCTACGGCCGGCACCATACGCCTTCTCTGATCCACATCGCTGGAGAGCTGGTCAATTCAGAGGACGTCAACGTCACCCGTGCAGCGCTGTGCGGCTCCCCCATTGCAGATTGGAAACCGAGTTCCTCCGCGGGCCGGGACACTCGTGGAGATCAGTTGAACCAAGGCGTTTTTGGTTCTGTTCGCTCAGCCCGCTTGGAGCTCGCACTGCGCCATCTCGGAAATGCAGGATGGTCGATCCGACCTCCGATGGTTCCAATCGGCTTAGGCGGCTAATGTCGGTCGGCATGACCGGCGCGACAATCGCGAAAGATTGCTTCGCATTTCGGGGCAGCACGATGAAAAAACCCGACGTTGCCAAGAACGTTCTGTTGGTCGACCACACTGAAGGTCAATGCCGAGCCATAGTCGGCTTGAAAGATGAAGATTCCAGATCTCCTCATGTGCGGTGAGCCTGTAAGTCGGAAACTTGAAGAAGATAACGTCATGTTACGCTTATCACTACGCGCAGATGTACGGCAGCGCTGTCGGACAAAACGGAGCCCGTGACGAAGCGCGTCCGCCTTTACGCTTTAAGAGATTTACATCGAGCCCGGGCTGATGACGTCGTCAAGACCGTATGCTTCCCACTGAGATCGCTTGACTGCTCGCGTGCCTGAAGGCCATCCGATGCGATCTGATCGCGATCGAGAGCTTCCGAACGACTCAGGGAGTAAGGGGTTTAAGCAGTTTTGCAAGTACGTAGCGAACCTGAGCAAAAAGGGGACAAAGGTGGATCTTTGCACACTGATTGAGCGTAACGCGTCGTTTACTCCCGACAAACCCGCGATCCACTTCGACGGGGGCACCCTTAGCTACGCCGCCTTCACTCGAAGGATCGAGCAAATCGCTCGTGCTCTAAAACACCAGCTCGGCATCGAGAGAGGCGACCGCGTCGCGATCCTTGGCCTCAACCGGCCCGACTACCTGGCCCTGCTCTATGCCTGCGCGCGACTCGGCGCAATACTCGTTCCGTTAAATTGGCGGCTTACGGTCGCGGAACAGTTGTTCATCCTCTCCGACGCCCGTCCCAACGTGCTAGTTCTAGAACAGGCCTTTGATGCGCTGCTACCAGCTCTGGCGGGGCAATTGCCCGACACCTTTGTTGCCGGGTTGGACTTTTCGCCTCTCGGCGGAAGTAAGTGGGACTGCCTGCTAGACCAGGGCCGAGGCGACGATCGCAATCAGCACACGGACCTGTCTTGCCCGCTTCTGATTGTCTATACTTCGGGTACCACAGGGCGGCCGAAAGGCGCTGTGCTGCGTCAAGAAGCGTTGCTGTGGAATGGAATTATGAGTCAACACATGCATAACCTCGGCTCGACCGATCATGTCCTGACAGTCTTGCCGCTGTTTCACGTTGGCGGCCTGAATATCCAGACCACGCCGGCGTTGCATCACGGCGCGACCGTCACCATTCACAAGCGATTTACGCCCGAGGCGACGCTTGCTGCGATCGAACGCGACAGACCTACGCTGGCAGCGTTGGTGCCTGCCACGATGCAATTCCTAACCGACCATCCTCAGTGGCGGACGACGGACCTCTCCTCACTGAAGGCAATTTGCACCGGTTCAACGATGGTCCCGCAGCACCTTATCGAACGCTTTGTCGCTCGTGGGGTGCCAGTGCTGCAGGTTTACGGTTCGACCGAGACCTGCCCTATTGCTGTGTATACGAGGCTCGGCGGCGATCTTACGCGTAATGGCTCGAGCGGCCTGCCCGGCCTATGCTGCGAAGCTGCTATTCTCGATGATACCGGCAACAACTTGCAGGCAGGCAGCCCGGGCGAGATCGCCGTACGGGGCCCCAATGTCTTCAGCGGGTATTGGGGCGCTCAACAAGCAACGCGCGAGGCTTTGCACAACGGCTGGTATCTCACCGGTGACATCGGCCGCCGCGATGCCGATGGCTACTTTTGGGTTCATGATCGCAAAAGGAACCTGATCATTTCCGGTGGAGAAAATATCTACCCGGCGGAAGTAGAGCGCGCGCTTATGGAGCATCCCGATGTCGCAGACTGCGCCGTTGTCGGTCGACCCGATCCGCGCTGGGATGAGGTGCCGATCGCTTATGTGATCAGGCGGCCGGGGGTTCGGCTTGACGCGGAAGCATTAACGGCGCATGCAGGCTCGCAGCTCGCCCGCTTTAAGGTGCCGCGCGAAATTATTTTCACGGAAGAATTGCCACGAACCGCGTTGGGCAAGATCCAGCATTTCGTGCTGAAGGGGCTTACAGGATCAAGCCAGCACAACGACGGCGACTGAAGATTTCGATCGGGTTTGGCATTTCCTTTACCCCGCAGGCGTGGCCGCTGAGGGCCGCGAAAACCCCACGGGTCACCGCGTGTATGCGAACACGGCAGCTGCGAGTTGATCATTGTCGGCGCCTTTCCGTCGAATAACGTTGCCCCGAGGTCGCTGATGCCGCGGATCCTCATTATAAATGCCGGTACCGCGCAAATGTCGGGCTCTGATCTGGCGACAACCCAACTTTCGCTTGCCTCCAAGTCGGCTTGGTCTCCGTGCGGTTTGCACGGGAGGGAGATAGGGGGGCCCGACCACAGTCCGGGTTTGGTAAGTCAAGGATTCGCCGACTGATATCTCTGGATGCTCGCGCAGTTTGAAAGGAAGAAGCATTAGAACGCGTCATTTGAACCTCAGAAACGGAAGAGAACGCTGCATGGACGAGAAGGCAAGAGAGCTCAACAGAGCGGCACTCACAAGCGCTTCTCGGCCCATGCGCCTCCTTCTCGGTCTGCAGAGCAGACCGCCGAGCTGCACGACGCCGGAGTTGGCATGGTTCGGAATGTCTCTTGAAATGCTGCTGGCGGCATACATTGCCATCCTCTCACCGAATATCGCGATTTACATCTCCTGCGCTTTGAACTTGCGAATCAGATCGCAAATGCCGTTGCAGTCGACGTATGTCGACGGTTCGCACGAGACGTCGTCCATGCCTTCACAGGTGCCGCACTCTTCCAGGAAGTTAATAGAGGTGCTGAGCCGGAGCGACGTCGCCAGTTGGGGTACCCGTCCTCACTCAGCCGATATTCCGATCGTCCATCCCATCTCCGTTTTTGGCTCCTCGACGCCGCCGGCGCCCGCGTCAGTTAGAGCTTTGCCCGTGTTGCTGCCGGCGTATTCTGGGACGTGATCGAACTGCCCATGCCGTCTTTGGGAGCGCGATTTGTATCAATCTTCCTATCAACCGATGAGTAGCGCGCCATTCGAGCCCGTCCGGGTTCAAAAGGAGAGATCGCTCTTGCGAGCCTGCGTGGACGCTCGCCCTTGACGAGTGCTTGCAGCAATCCCCGTACCAGCGCCATGCTGAATAAAGCTTGTGATTATGCCCGAAAAATTAGCGACCTGTCGATCGCGCAAGGCGTCTTGAACCTGACCTGACTTGTTCGGCAGTCCGAAACCGCACAACAAGCGCCGGCCTCATAGTGTTAGCCTCGGACATTGCTGTTGAGGAGCATGCGCCGAGCCAGATGGAATTGCTGGAACGCGGCCTCATTTTAATCGGACCGCATCGACCCGGGCCGAGAGTGCGAGATGGTCGTTACCGCTCTCACAGCGCGGAAAGCGATTATGCTTGATCCAAGATCAGGGCGTTAAGGGTCACGGCGAGATTGGTCACCAGCATGCCAACGATCCCATTGGTAAAATGAAACCGGCTTTGACTCGGTCCAGAACAACTACAGTCTCGAGGCGCATTATATCTGGATTTTCCTTTATCAAGCGTCGGGTGAAATGCTCGTACTCTTCCATATTATTTGCAGTCACCAACAGGATGAAATCAGTTTGGCCCGTGACGTAAAATCCGCTCATCACCTCCGTCATAGTGCGGATCCCCCGCTTAAAGCGATCAATGATGTCGGCGCGATCGCGCTCAAAGAAAATGAGGACCAGCATAGTCACGTTTCGGCCGATCGCCCTTGGCGAAATGATTGAGACGTCTGATTCTATCACGCCCTCCTTTCGTAGGCGCTTTAGTCGGCGCTGAACTCCGGATGCAGATAGGCCAACTTTCGCGCCGAGTTCTTCACTGCTTAGGCGATTGTTGCGTTGAACGAGATCAAGAAGACGAGCATCGATTTTGTCGATTTCCATGGCTGCATTGCGGACTGTCGAGCGCGACCGCCTCGTCCAAGCATGCGACATAGTCCCATTGAGCGTCCCGGTCATCTCCGAACCTCCTCCCTAGCACCTCTACGAATGTACGTCTTCAGCCGACAATGCGCGCACTGACGAGTTGAAAGGCTCAAACCTTATCGGGGACAGCTAACCACCGGTTCGGGCCTTGCGCGCCCGGTCGGCTTGCGTCGCCTCTCCGAATTCCAATAAGCCGCTAAAGCTCTTTTCCTCACGGCGCTGTTTGTGGGGGTGAATTTGTCGGTACCGCACCTCTCTTGATCCCTGGCAGCTGATTGAACGTAGTCCTTTCGGAAAGCGGACATGTGGGCGGCTTAGCGTCACCAATGGAGCGCCATTGGATTGACCTCGCGGGCGAGCTAGTGCGGGGTGAATTTCCTTCAGCTATGTCACATCGCGCCCGTGGCGGCGCGCAGGCCACACTGGTGGTTCTCGAAACCGATTAACGACAGCACTCTTCCATAGGCAGGGCGGCTTCCCGCCTGCGTCCCGTCGTCTGATGATCGATCACTGGACGCAATAGATCAGGAAGCAGCGCGCCCGGTATCGTCCCGCTCGCACCAACATCGAGATCTGGCATCATTGTAATGGCTTCCTCTCCGTCGAAGGGGCCTAGGATTGCCTCTCCTCCGGCGTCAGTCAACGTCCGCGGCTTCGCCGCGGCAAACGGCACCTCGATATTGAAACAACTAAAGCGCGGCATCTCCCGGGCAAGGCGCACCAGAAACGACATTGTTAACGTCACGCCACTGAGCAGCGCATTCAGGACCAGGATCGAAATCTTGGCCGCATCTGCGATACAGCCGAAACGATCGAGCATCGAGGGCGCGTCTGCGTTGAGGCTCACGCTGTGATAGGGCGGCATTAGCATCAGAAGGCTTGCGCCACGCGCGGCCGCATAGCGGGCGCGCTCGATTGCAAATTGCGTGCTGAAATGTTTGCATGTGATCATGACCGCCTTGCGACTACCCACATGAGCCAGGACAAATCAACCAATATATCGCACTCCTGCTCCGATAACAGGAACTGCTCGGAACAATGAGCCAGAATGCAGATCCCATCGACGCGCTCGTCGATCATGCATTCGAGCACGCGGCGCTGCCCCTCAAGGGCAAGAACTCCGGTTTCCGTGAAAGCCGGTGCGACTGGGAAGAGGCGGCTATAGGCGTATTTCCTTGCATTTGGCATGAGCAGGCGTCCAACAAGCAGATGTCCTTGACGGTCAGATGTCTTTGGGCTCGCTCAGGTCATCAAGAACATTCGATGCCTCGAACAGATAATAGGATTCGAGAATGGTCCTCGCAGTGTTCGCCGCCTGCAACCGAAAGGCCGAACTGATCATCGGGCGTCCAGCCATCTGCTGCGAAGACTTCGTAGTTATTGTTCCAGAGGGGCCACCAGAAACTCAAGGCTGCGTCGGTGTAGCTCATGCCATAACCCGCTTCACTTTTCTTTTCCGATGCAGGGCATGAGCAATCCCCACGAGATCATTCCGGCTCTGCGGCAGCCTTTGCCGATGAGATCGGAGCGATAGAACTTTATCCCAGCGGTTGTCCGTGGATACGCGGTGTTTTTCGGTCAGCATTTTGGAGATGACTCGAACTGTCCTGCTTCGGCCCTATGAGGCGCGGCCCTGCCCCGATCGTCATTATTCCAGATGAGGTCGCATTGGTCGCTGGCGTCCGAACTCAGCATCTGGGTAATTTTGGGAAAATATCCCTTGTAAGACGCAACCGTCTAATTCAGCTGCCAACTCAGACTTGTCGGTTTCTCGCGTATCGCGACGTGAACGGGATGATTCACCTAAGTATGCTGAGCGGTGTCTTCCGCTTGTACAGCTTTCGAAAAGCAGACGGCGCTAAAGGCTCCGCGGGAAGGAAACGCTAGCGAGCTTTTGTCTCATCCCATGGGCTCCTCCCGCGGCCAAGCATGCTGCGGCCAAGGCATGCTTCTGAGCGAAGCTTGTTCTTGCTCAGCTGAGAGAAGGACACGACGCCCTATTTTAGAGATCTTCAAATTGCCGGCCGTCTCAAGGATTCGAGTGCGCTGGCGTCCGCCAGTATCAATCCCGTATAAATCCTTGTCCACTGGACTCCGGCTGGACACTTTCGGAATGAAGCTGAGGCATCGGCGGTGGTCAGGCGCATCAGGGACAAGACGCTCGAAAGGCGCAGTGAGCGGCTGGACAAGCCGGTGCGCAAAACGCCCGTCTTGGTATCAATCGGACGAGGCCTGTCGATCGGTTATCGGAGGAACGAGACCGCCGGCACGTGGGTGTTTCGCAAAGCCGACGGATCGCGACTATACGGACCCCCGGACACTCGGACCCGACTGTCGACTACAGCGCGGAGTGCAACCGATCTAGCGCGTGTCCATTACGGGGCCCCGATGCAAAACCCACTGTCGACTTCAAAGGTCGCACCGTGCCGTTGTATCTGAATCATGACCGATCCGGGGAGAACAACCCGCAGTACCCGATCTTAAGCCAAACTCCGTCGTGTCAGCAACGATTGATATAATCGAAATAGTCATTGCCGAAAGTCAGGATCACAAGAATTGTAGCCGGCAGGCCCTCGCCGATGTCTTCGATCTGCGACAGACTGTACGCCCTGGCGCCACCCGCTCGATCGCATCGGCTGGACAGCCTGCGAACACCTCAATCTCGTGGCTAGCCACGATATCGATGATCTCTTCGCTCATGCCGGCGTCACAGTTTCTTGCTTGAAGGTATCAACTGCGGCCCGGGTCAGCCGAAAAACGCCACGACCACGGGACAGTGGGCGATAGGCCGAGCCGGCTCGGGCCTTGAGAACATCAAACCATTGGTCGGGCGTGAGCCTCGCCGGGCGCTCGCTGATCTGGATCACCCTGCCATTCGGGGCGAAGCGGACGTGAATGATGATCTGCGGATTCATATCGTTCCCGTTTTTTTTGCCAGGTTTAGAGACCGGTGGGCTGCTCGCTTGTGACGTGTTCAGTTTCGCCCCCTATGGGGTGGACCTCGCGCCGCGACTTGAACTTCGCACCTGCATTGGTGCCGGGTGGCCCGTTCGGGTTGGCGGCGATAATCGCCCGTGTGTTAGGCCTCATACGTTCTTCGGCGTGCCGTGAGCTCGTTTCGGACCAACAGTCGATGTCGACAAAGTCCGCCCGTGCGCCCGCGAGATTGATGGCATGGACGGCTTGAGAAACGAATAGGAGGAGGCGATTACATCTTGCTCCCCTCGATACCGAGCGCCTTCAGACCAAGCAGGAACCCAATCGTGCGCTTGGAACCGCAACGCTATACTTGCGACCAACATAGACCGCGAAAGCTGGTTCGAGCGTCTCAGTCGTCGACCGACTGGAAATTCGCTGCGAACACAATAGCGCTTCGACGGCAGAGAGTCGGCAACAATGATATTTGGATCCGAGAACGGAATTGCATTCACCGCCTCCGTGTCATCGAGGCGATTCTCTGCAGGTCCAGTGCCGATCACCGCCCAACATGCCTTCTAGCTAGCACCAATCCAGTCGCTCGCGTCTGATCGGCCGTAATCTGCATGCAGTGGTCCGATCCATCGATTAAATGCAGGTCAAACTGCGGAAGACGCCGGAATGGCTGCTGCGTCACATCCGATGCATCACATCGAACCAAGGTGAGCTGCGGAAAGCGGCGCCTTAGGTCAGCAACGGCGCTAGTGTCTGTGTTAGCTGTCGCAAGCAGGCGTTCGATTTCGATCAATTGTTCTGTGGCTAGCGCCATTGTGGCTCCTATATGATTGCTGCCAAATGAGCATCACTGCCAGAAGAGCCGCTCGGGATCCGTGTTCAATTCATCGATCGCCGACGCAAGCCGGTGGAAAATGCTGTAAAATTTCCAGCTTCCTCGCGCGTGATTCTTGAAAAACAGTTTCCAGATCCCGCTCACAGCATCGTAATGAAATAGCGCGACATCGATCTGACCGCCATCGTTGTCGATATTGCGCGAGCAGCAGGGGCTCTCAATGAGATAGCCCGCCTTTACCGGCGTTACACTCGGCGAGACATAGCGATAGTGCTTGCGCGAGATCAAAGCACGTTCGATCCGCTTGCGATCTAGCTCGTTCGGATGGGGGATCAGCCCGACCGGTACCTCTCTCGACACTCTCATTGCGAGAACATCCCCTCAAAGGACTGCGATCTCTTCTTCAAGACAACCAACGATCAGCCGCTCACCAAAATCTACAAGATAAATCGGTACGCTCGCTTCGGTATGCATCGCGACCCGGACGATCTCGCCGATAGCACCGGCGCCGACCAGGATCCCATCAGGCGGCGCGGTGGCAACCGACTCGTCATTGATGAGATTGACTGCGGTTTTGACGAGCTGGCCCGATCGATATTTTGGAACGCGCGGCTCTGTCATGACACAGCCACTTCCGGCAATGGCAGATCATCTACGCCCTCGTCGACCGGGTCGAGCTCTTTGCGCGCCATGCCGACGCGGTAGCCACTTTCAAGAAATTCGACACCGTAGATATAGAATTTCTGCAACGTGCCGATGGAAACGACATAACCCACGTCGCCCTTCTTGGCCAGGATGTCGCCGATCTCCTTGCCGCGAAGGGTGCCGTCATTGCGGATCGTACTGCTGGCCCGCACTTTTTCGCCGAAGCTGAACGCGGGCGGCCCGCTTAGCTGGATCACATCACTGTCGCGAACGATCATGTTCATGCACCGCCCCCTCGCGAACCTGCAGGGCGCACGGAGATGCGAGCAGAGGTGCTCTTCTGAAGCATATTGTCCTCGTCTGCGATGAGACATGCCGACTCGTCAACCGCGATGCGAAGCGCCACTTCGTAGCGGGCATGCCGTTCAGGTTCGCGGTTCAGAGCGGTTACCGAATGGAGTGAAAGTCGCTGCGCGAACTCGAGGTGCACGGAGGTGTCGGGGCCGTTCACCATGCCAAGCAGCCGCATACGTCGTGCCACCATGCGACGAAACTCAATGGCCTCATCATTCATCAGCCAGCCAAGCCGGCGCGGCTCGATGCGCTGCGTCCCGATCCAACAGCCGCAATAAAATGCAGAGCTTTGCCACCTCCGACGTCTTGGCCCAGCGAGTCTGTAGAAGTCGAAGCGGTAGAGCTCGATCGGGACAGAAGCCAACGTCTCTGCTTCGAGCAGGTGTTTTCGGCCACTCTGTCCAGATAATAGAAGAGTCCGGTCTGCCGTTGCTGATCCTCGGCTTCGGGTAGCAGACCTTCGTCGAGCCGCGTGTGCGCTGCCAACGCTCCCTTGCTGCCTGATAGTGGAATGACTGGGTCCATGTTCGTGGGCAGCTTTCCTCCTCTGGGTGGGCCCTTCGACGTTGCGAGGCGGTGCACCTGGCTCGGCGAAGAACAGCCCCGTCAGCACAGCGGCGTGGGTCAAATCGCTGACAGCGCTGCTTAGTGGGCGCTCGGCATCGAGGCGCAACTTTGGACCCTTGCGCTCCAGGACTTTCTTACGGGGCCCGCGGCGCCGCCTACGCACCGATGTTGGCGATCGATCCTGAGTAATCCATGGCCATGACAAGAAATTGCAAGTCGACGCCTGCGGCGCCGTAAATGCACACGGCGATACTCGCGACTTTGCAGTGACGGAGCTCGGCATGAAATTCACGAGCACACCCCTTTAGGCAGGCGCCTGGTAACGCGGCACTGATGTGTCGATGACGCTGGTGTTTTCAACTGGACAGACAGCGACACACTGCGGCTCGTCAAAATAGACGATGCATTCGCTGCACTTCTTGGGTTCGATTGCGAAGTTTCCAGCCTTCACCGACATTGCAACATTCGGGCATAAGGGTTCACAAGCCGAGGAACTCGTACATTGCGAGGCGATGAGCTTGAATGACATAGATACGACCTCTTAGGCGACCGAGATCAGCGGTTCTTGCCCCAACGCGGCGTCGCCGCGCTTGACGTGCCGGATCTCACCGCTCTTGATTTTATGGAGATAGCCCCTGAACCAGCCGATCGCCGATTTCTCGATGGTATCGTGCGCGTATTGATCGACCGGCTCGATCCCAGCATTGATCAGAATGTCTCTTGGGCAGCCACAAATCTTGGCCACGAATACAGCATGGCAGTCGTTGATGGCGCGGATGATGCGCGCAAGCCGATCCTCCTCGCCATATCCGCCCTGGCAGTAAACGCCGACACGACGGTGCCCGACGAGTTTGACGCCGGATGTCGAGAGTTCGTATACTTGGAACTCCCCAGCATGCCCAAAATGCTCATTAATGAGGCCCGAGCCTTTAGTTGCGACCGCGGCCAGAAGCTTGACCTCACTCATTTCGCCAGCGAGTTCCACCAACTCCTCCTGCCTGGTCGTGATCCTCGTCGCAGGCTCATCCTCAATCTTGGCCTGATAAGCCTTGCGCGACTCGAGGTCATATTGAACGTCCATGGCCATGACCTTCTCTATGGTGAACTCGCTGCTGCGATCATCTCCGAGCAGGCCGACGGCGTCAGCCCGGCACCGGCGGCAATGCCGCATCATCTCTATCTGACCTTCACAAGCATCCTGCAGCGCCGCCAATTCCTGCGCTGTCGGGCCTCGCTGGCCTTTGAGCCCGAATGCTGTGCCGTGCTCGGGCGCGGAGATCAGTGGCATGATAGGTCGTTTTCGGATTGGCCAAGGCATCGCCGGGGCCGGCGATACCGAGCACAGTCAGCTGTGGAATTCTGGTGGCGACCGCGAGCAGCTTTCTCGCCGCCTGCTCAGGAGTGAGCCTCTCACTAACAACACCCAGATGCGTTTCATTGGCGCAGTCGTACTTACGATTGCAGTAGTTGCATCGAATATTGCAAGCCGACGCTACCGCGACATGGATGCGAGCGTAATGATGATGAGCTTCTTCGCTATAGCAGGGATGAGTCCTAACTTTTTCCCAGATTTCGGACGGCAAATCGCCTGGGACAGCCTGTGACCCATAGCTCCCTTTGCCATTCTTCGAAGAGCTCCGGGAACCCTTATAATCGGTGATGACCCGCATCCCGCCGCTATCCTCAGCATCTTTGACATGTTTTCCGCGTCCGGCAACAGCGTTCATATTCAATTCTCTACCAAGTGTGCCCATGGCGATCAGCCTGAGCGGCCACAGCACGAGACTTAGCAACTCGCGTGCCATCTCGGAGGCGAAGGCATTCCCGCCCTGTGAATGAGTTAGCTAGACGTGATCCGCACAGTTGTGCACGCGTCAGCGACAGTTCACACGTCGCAAATGCGACAGGCGTCGCAATTGTGACGGAGATGGCCGTTGGGTTCTCATTGAGCTCGCGTGAAATCTTACCCGCACCGGTCGTTTGTGATGCGACCTCTTCCTACTAGCGGACCGGGGCGAACAGCCCACTTTGCGCCGCTACTTGGCGCTCAACTCTCTATCGCGTGCGGGAGCCATATCGCGATCGGGTGTCAGGTGTTGCTCGACCAGAAAGCAGAGTTCGTTGCGCGAGAGTGCTTGCGGATCAACGATCGCGTAATGGACGTCAACCGATCATTTTGGTGATCTGCCGCGCAAGGCGGCCGCGGAGGTGGCGGTGGCGCCCCATAAATAGCAAAAGACCGATCATTGAAGCGACCGCCGATGAAGAGGAAGCTCCGTCCGTTCGGCCTTTCCTCGATGATGTCGGGAACTGACGCCTGGATGTCGACTTCAGTCAGAACCTCAGCATAATCAGCGCCAGTAACCAGAAAGCTCTTGACCGGCAGCACGCTGCCATGCGGCTTGCGCAGCACAGTAGGCCAATGGGCCGCCGAGGCATGATCAACCTCTTGGCCCACCGGATCGTAAATGGATACCAGCAATCGACGTGGATGCTGGAGCGCGCGATACCTTGCACCTCACCCCATCCGTCGCGCGTACCGAGAGCGCCGTCCGCATCGGGCCGTCGTACCAAGAGTCGACTGTCACCGGCAGTAAGGATGCTAGATGATGATGCAGTGGTGTCGACTCCACCGGCGGGCGAACGCCTGGACCATCAAAGCCGTCACGGTGGAGCGATGTGTGTCGCTCTCGACATTCTGCGCCCGCGCCCAGACGTTGCCTTTGGCCTGGCGCGGTAGCGCAACTTTGCTGAAGAAGGCAGAAGGCCTCCTGTGTCATTGGCATATCTGGTCCGATCAACTCGGCGAGGCCAAGTCCGAGATACGGAACAATGCTAGGCTCTCATCCTCACCGCAAGATCGGCAAGAATCGCCTTCGCGTCGGCTGCGTTGACAAACTCAATTCGCGGGAGCGCCTTCATCAGTCCCCTCGTCTTCCCCCGCGTCCTGGCATTTATTGTGATCGGCAGCGGCGTGTCGCTCGCCATCTCGGGCAGATCGTCATCCAGCCATTGGCCATTCTGATCCAACCGCCCCAGAGCGTTTCATACTCGGATTCCACGATCGGCTCCTCGAGATCTTTCTTGCGAAAGGCCCGCAAGAGAGCGGCGACTCAAGAGCTTCATGAGGTCAATTTTCTGGACCGCGATGCATACTTTGGTGGTTTAGCATGCTCCCGCGAGTTGGCGCGCAGCTGAGCCGCGATGTGACAGTACGGAGATGACCTAGTCGACCTCTTCGAGCGTTGTCTCACGCGACAGGGACAAGCGCACCGCGCCGTGCAGGCTCTTCTCCGGCAAGCCCATAGCGTGCAGGACATGCGATGGCTCGATTGAGCGGGATCCGCAGGCTGAGCCGAGTGAAGCGGCAATGCCTGCACGATTGAGATGGTGGAGAATTGCGTCACTTTCGAGATGGTCAAAAGCGATGTTTGTCCTACTTGGTTGACGGTTGCTGATGTCGCCAAGCGCCATGCAGTCGGAGGTGGCTAAAATCCCCTGCTGGAGGCGGTCGCGCAATACACCAATGCGAAAGCGCTCCGGCTCGAGCCGAGCCGGCGCAAACTCTGCGACTTTTCAAGACCGACGATGCCGGGAATATTCTCGGTTCCGCGCGGCCCCCCCGTAACTGTGTGCCGCCCCAGATCAGCGCCCTGAATTTTGTGGCTTTGCGCAAATCAAGCGCGCCGATCCCCTTAGGACCGTGCAGTTTGTGCCCGGACAGCGACAGCATGTCGATGGCACCGTCCTTCAGGTTGATGGGCAGCTTGCCTACGGCTTGCACCGCACCCGTATGAAACAGCGCGCCCGCCTCTCGCGTCACCCGGCTAGAAACTCCACCGGCGTGCTCGGGTCTCGTTGTTGGCCTACATAACAGACGCGATCGCAGTACGCGGAACGAGCGCGCATCGAAACGCCCCGATGTCGAGCCGGCCGTATGAATGTAGAGGGATCACGTGCGTCTTAACGGTCGTTGTCGCCAAATTGGTCGACCAGCGCATGGATGGCGGAATGCTCGACGGAGGTGACGATTTCGTCGCGGCGCTCCTGCGTCGCGAGCGCAGAAAGGAATTTGGTGTTATTGGCCTCGCTCCCGCCGGATTGAAGATTATTTCGTGATCATGCGCGCTCCCTAACAATCCTTGCACGCTGCGACGCGCCTGCTTCACGGCTCTGCATCCTCTCGGCCAAGGGCATGGGCGGAGGAGGCATTGCCGGACTGTTCGGAGAAGAACGGCAACACTTGTAGAATGGACGGATTGTCCGTGTCGTCGCGTTGTTGTCGAGATAGATCAGCACTTAATCCTCCTCAATTCGAATGCCTTGGTTGCGCCGGCCACCCATCAGGCGAAGGCGGCCAGGCGATCTCGGAAGATCTCGGCATCAAGCTGGAGAACGTCACGCTCAACACGCTCGGTCGCACCAGGAAGTTGATGATCGACAAGGAGAACACCACGATCGTCAACGGCACGGGCAGAAGGCCGACATCGAGGCGCGCGTGGCCCAGATCAAGGCTCAGATCGAGGAGACCACCTCGGACTACGACCTTGAGAAGCTTCAGGAGCGTCTCGCCAAGCTCGGCGCCGTCGCGGTGTCCGCGTTGGCGGCGCGACTGAAGTCGAAGGAGCGCAAGGATCGCGTTGATGACGCGATGCATGCGACCCGCGCGGCTATCGAGCAGGGCATCGTCCTGGGCAGCGGCGTCGCCCTGCTCCGTGCCTCCGAGCAGCCCAAGGGCCTGCGCACTGTTCCAAAGGCATCAGGATCACACCGCTCAGCGGCGCCTTCAAGTCATTCCGGCAGAAAAAAAGCAGAAGAGCTCTTCGCGAGGCACATCAAGCTGGCCAAGGTGGCAAGTCGGCGGTCGAAAAAACTTATGGCCATTGGCGTCAGAGGCGATACGAGGCCTTAAATTGCTTAAGCTCTATAAGAACACGAAGGCGAATAGGCTGGAACATAGGAGCATTATCCAGCGGCGGTCACCCCCAGGAGGCGGCCGGAAACAAAATCATGCTCGCGCATGAGCGCCCCTAGTTGCGTCCTGAATTGCAACCGGGCCCCTTTCCTGCGCCCGCGCGGTCAGTTCTTATCCTGATTTTGCACATAATTCCGGCTGTTGCGCCTCGAGAATGCATTTCTTGAGCACCGCACAAGGCTATTCGGCCGCGTTGCAGCACGAATGATCGCTATTGCTTTCGGCTCAGCAAACGGCACCTGAAGAGCGGCGCGACATCCTGCCCGCGACGCGTGTCGTTTGGGCCGGATGTGAGGGGTTCACAATTGCGATATGGGTTCTGAGGTAGTTTTTGGTCATGCGTGGGTCTCTGATTTTCCTTGTTGGTTTTGCAATCATCTTGGCGGCGCGCGGGCAGCAGCAAGAACGCTTCGTGTTGCGCCCGACCGCGGCCACGCCGCCGGTCAGCGTTCCTTGAGAGCAAGCGCACGGAACGTGTCAGGGACATGATGATCATTTGGGGCACTTAACTGGTCAATTAGATCCGACGGGCCATCCGCCGGCGGAGATCGTGAGAGTCCAGGTCGATTGCGCTGGCCTCGTTAGCCAGCAGTTACTCTGCGCTTGCGCGGAGGCAACTCAGCCAGTCTGTCGTGCCGAGTTGGCGCAGCGGCACTTAACTCTCGCAGCACAAGCTTCGGCGCGTCTCGGCCGAGCCCTGTCCGGACTGGCAAGACTCTGGGTGATGCTGTTTCGCACGGCATGCAGCAGCTTGCCGTCCGCCGGGAAGGTGACGGCTTTGGGCTGCACCGTGGTATCCACCGTGACCCGCTGGGGATCGCGCCTGCGCAGTGCCCCGGCGTAGTGCGCCACCCTCAGGCTCTCGGCCAGCAGAAGGTCGAGCTTGTCACCAAAGCGCGTGCGCCAATGGCTGAGATCCGAGCGCTCGTGCGGAAACTCATGCTGGAAAAACGGCTCGCCGGTGAAGCGCTGGAATACGGATCATGGACCCAGCGATCGCACGCGCCTTCGTCGGAGAGGCCATAAATGTGCTTGAGCAGCAGCAGCCCAACCACGAGGCGGGTCTCGATCCCAGGGCGGCCCTTGTCGCTGTACAGCGGTGCAATCTGCGCATCGATCCAATCTCAGTTGACCTTGTCGGCGAGCTGCACCAGCTCGTGCTTCATGTTGATGATCTGGTCGAGCCTGGCACGAAATAGATCGCCTTCTTCCGTCGCTTTCGGCTTTTCGGTCGCATCGGCTCCTCCGATACGGCCATCGAATCAGGCTTTCGCGATTCGACGGAATCTCAAACTGCAAGTTGCAGGCTTCTGATGCTCAAACCTATCAAAGCCTGCAATCCGAAACGCGCCAACGTCCGGAAAACCGGCTCCTGATCAGCACCTTAGGCGCTGTTCACGGACGACGGTCTAAGAGGGATGCTTCAAGAACGAGGCGGGAGCGGATTGACGTGAGGCAATGCGAACCAAGCGTGTCGGCCATCGATCGCTTTATGCCGAGCGGCATCAGCGCTCAGATACTGTTGCCGGAGAGGCGGCGAGACTCCCAGGCACTCCGTCCCACTTGCCGCGCCTGCGCGTGGCACCAGCCAACCGGCTCACGCGCCGATAATCGAGGTCCATACAATGGCGCACTGCCATCCCGGGATCTTGGACCTGATCGAAGCAACGGAACCTTTTCCCCGATATGTGCTGAGATATCAGCACTTCTCGTTCCAGCTCTCCAATAAACATTTCGAACTCCAAAACGGCATCGAAAATTCTCCGTCGGCAACCTGATCGTCGGGCGCGGCCTTAATCGCCTAGATGGTCCGGTCTAAGAGTGCGGTGCGCACGTTCGGCTCTTAGAGGACCGGCGCCGCCCCAGTCGTTCAGGCTGGCGCCGACGTACTTCGACAGAATGGGATCGTGCCGGCACTGGCGATGGCAGCTCAGGAGCTCTCGTGTCCTCTGGCTGGACTTGGGGCGGGCTAGGGCGCGGCTCCATCAGTTCGAGCACCGCTCGTCCCTTGTCCGTGATGCGCCACCCTCCATTCACACGCTCGACCAGTCGCTGCGGAAAAAAGGTTGAGCTCGGGCACGCGGGCGCCCATTCTCTTGGTGCGCGCCGCGCAATCGGGACCGCTCGTGGCCAAAATGGCCATGTCTCGCTTGAGGTCCGGCATGGATGCGAACCCGTCCGGGTAGCTCACAAGGATCTTCAACACCGTGACCTGGAAGTTCACATGAGCACTATCACTGTTGTCCGCACCTACCGCCACATTGTTGGCGCAGAGCGAAGAGCTTCCATGCCGACCTGCCTAAGGCGGTCCGCCGTGACCTCACCTCTGTTGGCCGCGTCCAAGATCTTGGAAGCGACATGGGCCCGAGTGCCGGTTTCGTTGCGAGGCAGACCCTCGCAAACCTCCTCAAGAACAGCATGCAAAAGCGCAGTGGTCGTTGCGTCCAACACTTTGGCGACTCCGCAAGGCGCAAAGAATGGTAGCACGAGGACTAGCTGATTCCACGACTATGAACTTCACCACAGTTGCCGTTATTCGTTGATTGCCTGAAACGTCGCGGCCGTGTCCTCCTCACGGAGGATAGTTGTGATGCTCTTGCTCCGCCAGGCCAGTGCCGAGGAACCACCTCCGCTATGGAATTCAGCCCCGGAGAGGCTCTTTTTGACGATTTTCGTCGCGATGGCTGGTCCTCGCCGCGTTACATGAACTCTTTCTCGTGGCGGCGCATCTTCAGCATCAATATCGCGCGCTGAGGCTAATTGAGCTCGTTCACCCACTGCTCAACTGCGCGCGCGGCCATTCGTAAGTTACCTTGAACTCCTTAATCCTCGTTGAAGCCAAGGTTTCGTTGGGCCGAGACCACGTTCGGGAAGCGTGTGCATAGAGATTAATGACAGACCGCAGGGAGGTCGCCTCCCTCATGGGGTCATCGTCGTGCAAATCGGTCACGAATCCCTCAACACGACTGGATGCTGCGAGCTGGCGCTCAGATTATCGGCATGCTTCTTGATCGATTCTTCACTGGGCTTGCGCTCGAATTCGGTTGCAATTTGCCCGGATTCCAAGAAGGTTGTGACAACGATACGACATGATCTTTGAATTCGTTGCTGGCATTCGACTCACGTTGCGCCACGCTCCCGTAGAGCATGCGGTAGTGCAGATTGCGCCTGTGACAATGCCCCCTGAAATCTCCGGCAGTGCCAGCTGTTCGCGTAGCCCAACGTGGAATCCGCGACGCGGTGATGATCTTTAGCGAATTCTGATCGCGACTTTGCGCATTTTGCCCTTCAGATGACTTGTCCGGACGCGCCCGACGCTGGTTCGCACTGTCGCGACGCGGAACTATCCTGCTAAATCGCCGAGCTCAACGTTTCTCTGCCGCTCGTTGACGAGTGCTGACTAATTTAGATTGATGCTGAAACCGAGCTATCGAGGGTGTGGACGCGTACACCGAGCGAGTGTTCGATGGCCTCAATGAACAGTACGCAAGTTCGAACACTCTCGCGAGAAACGCTTCGAGATAATAGTTGCTGCGAACTTGACGAAATCTGCGCACAAAAACTGCAAGATATGGCTGCGAATGCCTCCAATCCTCCCAGGTAAATGAGTATCCGATATCCGCTTGCACGATCTGACGACGTTGTGTGCAAGATTGGAGTTCCAGTGAGTTCATTTACTTGCCGAGCTCCTATTCAGTGCCCTTCGGGGCGTTTCCTCCCTGACTCGGCCGCGCGATATCTCGCGCGGCCTTTTTTCACGCTCGACGAAGACCTGATTGCTCGGATTTGAAAACCTCCCGACCGCCGCCACACAACCCACGCAATGCTCGTCCATCCTGCGCTAGCGTCTGAAGGACCCGTCACTTCTGCGGGAGACTGCTACATTGATGGCGCCTGAGTCGGCTCACCTCGCCGTTGGTAAGAACAACCTGGCGATCGGCATTGAGTTCGCCAAACTGCTGCAGCTCTCGGTCGACGGCTGCACGAGAGCCGTGGAGGCTGCTGAACGAGCGCTCTCTGCATGGGCTAAGCTCAGAGCCAAGCAACGTTCCAACATCCTGCGCAAATGGTACGAATTGATCATCGCCAATCGCGAGGATCTCGCGCTAATCCTGACCTCCAAGCAGGGCAAGCCGCTCTCCGAGTCGCTAGGCGAAGTCGATATCGGTGGCGCCTATGTCGAGTTCTACACCGAAGAGGCGCGCCGCATCTATGGCGAAACGATTCCCTCGCCGAGCCCGGATGCAAGGCTGCTTGCGATCAAGGCCACCGGGCCTGAGCCTTGCGTATCCGTCGTATGCTGGAGCGCCCGCTTGGATCGGAACGCTGGAAGGATGATGTGCCCGACCGCGCCGCGAATGAGCTTTAGCTGCTGGTTGAACGCGCGGCGCAGGCACTAGCTGTCGTCCGTTCCATCGCACCCGCATTCAAGGACCTCGGGCACGTTGACGCCCTTGCGCTTGGCTAAGCCTTCCGTCAATCAAGTTGGGTAGAGGACTTCCATCTCCAAGCTGTCGCTCATACTCGGCACACAAAAAGGGCCACTCTGATGAGCGGCCCAGGTCTGCGACGAAACGTCCCGTCGGACCTCTAGGATCAGGCCGCGGCCTGTTCAATCGGCGAGAAGGGAAGACCAAGACTCTCGGCGACAGCCTTATAGGTTAGTCGGCCCCGATAGACATTCAGGCCTGCGCGCAGATGCGGATTTTCGAGTACAGCTGCAAATCCTCTACCGGCGAGAGCCAAACCAAAAGGCAGCGTAGCGTTGTTGAGTGCCTGGCTTGAGGTGAGCGGCACAGCTCCCGGCATGTTTGCGACACAATAGTGGATAACGCCATCCACCTCATAGGTTGGATCGGCATGTGTCGTTGCACGCGATGTCTCGAAACATCCGCCCTGATCGATCGCTACGTCCACGATCACGGAGCGTTTGCGCATCGAACTCAACATACCGCGGCTGACCAGTTTCGGCGCGCTCGCGCCAGGAACGAGGACGGCACCAATGACAACATCCGCCGCGAATACCTCTTCTTCAACGGCGTCAATCGTCGAGAATCTGGTACGTACTCGCCCTTCGAACAGTTCATCCAGTTCGCGAAGCCTGGTAATCGAACGGTCGAGGATCGTGACCTCAGCACCCAAGCCTGCCGCCATGCGTGCAGCGTGAGTGCCGACAACGCCCCCGCCGATCACCACAATGCGAGCGGGTGGCACGCCCGGTACCCCGCCAATCAGCAGTCCCCGTCCACCCGCGTACCGCTTCAGCGCCGCACCCGCGGCTTCAATCGCAAGTCTTCCCGCAACCTCGCTCATAGGGGCAAGCAGTGGAAGGCCACCGTGCGCGTCGGTCACAGTTTCATAGGCAATTGCGGTGCAGCCAGAGTTCATGAGGCCCTTCGCCTGGTCCGGATCCGGAGCCAAATGCAGATAAGTGAAGAGGATCTGGTTTTCTCGAAGCTGCGTCCATTCGGAGGGCTGTGGCTCTTTGACTTTCACGATCATTTCGCTCGACGCGAATACCTCGCGAGCAGAGGTCGCAATCGTCGCGCCAGCTTTGCGGTAGTTATCATCTGTCGCGCCAATCCCGGCGCCAGCGTTGCTCTCGACCAATACGCTGTGGCCAGCTGCAACGTATTCGCGGACGGCCCCAGGCGTCAGGCCGACGCGGTATTCGTGCGTCTTGATTTCCTTGGGAACACCGACCTTCATTTGCAATCTCCTTGGTGAGCAGTTCGTTGTAATCGGAAGAGCGGTACAAACCTGCGAAGCGAGAAGCTAAATAGCGCAGTAATCCGGCGATCTTCCCCGCCTGCTTGCAGGATTTCGAACAGACGACCGAAAACCGTCGAGTTGGCGGGGATGCTACCACAGGGTGGCAAGACCTGATGCGGCCCCAGCAGCCCAAACCAGGCACTCGTGATCAGGATTGATCTACGCCGGACTGGATCGACTTCTTCGTTGTTTTGCCTCATTCGCAACGATGCTCGATTCGCTAGGAGCATGTTGTTTTTGACCGGAATCGGGATTCCCAGCGGGAACGATTTCTGATTCAACCTCCATGCTGGAGGGCGGAGGCCAGCATGGATGACGCGACCCTATTCGGAAGACATCCGGGAACGGGCTCTAGCGCGAGCTGACGCAGGGGAAACGGTTCGTTCTATTGCCGAGGCGCTCCAGATCAGCCCCTCCTGCGTGACGAAGTGGAAGAACCTTAGGCGTGATACCGGAGGCCTGGCGCCCGGCCAGATCGGCGGCCACAAGAAGCGGGTTCTGTCGGATGCCAACGCCGACTAGCTGCGCAAACGCATTCGCTCGGGGCCATTCACCTTGCGCAAGCTGACGCAGGAGCTGGCCGCACGGGTGATCAAGACAGACGTGCGGGCGGTGTGGACTTTTGTTCACGCCGAGGGGCTCAGCTTCAAAAAAACGCTTCTACCAGCCGAGCAGGATCGCCCAGACGTCGCACGTAAGCGGACCCGCTGGAAAGCGCATCAAGGCAGGATCGACATTGCGCGGTTGGTGTTTATCGACGAGACGTGGATCAAAACCAATATGGCACCGCTGCGCGGCTGGGGGCCTTGTGGGCAGCGCCTCCAAGCCTCTGCACCTTTCGGCCATGGGAAGATCATGACCTTCATCGCGGCGCTGCGTCACGATCGGATCAGCGCGCCTTGGGTGATCGATGGTCCCATCAATGGTGAGCTCTTCACCCTGTACGTCGAGAACTCGCGCCGGGCGAGATCGTCATCCTCGACAATCTTGGCAGCCACAAGGGCAAAGCGGCTCGCCAAGCCATCCGCGCCAGAGGCGCCCACCGTATCTTCTTGCCGCCCTACAGCCCTGACCTCAACCCGATCGAGCGGGTCTTCGCCAAACTCAAACACCTCATGCGAGCCGCAGAGCCTCGTGACGTGGAGGCAACCTGGCGGAAGGTTGGTGAACTCCTCGATCTCTTCTCCGAGGAGGAGTGCACCAACTACTTCAGAAACTCAGGCTATGTTTTTCCGTGTAAATACAGCATGCTTCTAACACGAGTAGCGCTTGCGAGGAGGCCCGCGGGTTCATCAAAGATGGATCGGGTTTTTCAAAGGTTTGCTGAACGATTGACCGAAAGCAACGCATCAAGACGCAGCTCAGCAGAGCATGGCTGAGGTCGCCGCTGCGCTCAAACTGTCGTGCTTCGCATATATCGCTCTTCCCGTGAGCCGGGCAGTGCTCCCAACGTGATCTCGACATATCCCCTCCTGGACCGCCGTCTATCTGCAGCGTGGCTACGAATCCGTCGATCCGGGGTGCGTCGGGCAATGCGCCAGCCTAAGCCCTTCCGATGGGGGCTTGGATTTGAAGCGCGAAATCGGTCGGAGTCCGAACGCGCTTTGTTCGAAGAAATCCACGATGACAAGGGCGTAATCGCCACGCTGAGCTTTGCAAGTGACGAGCGTCGAACTGGTTTCGAGCGCGCGCTTGTCGAGCACGCCTAGAGCCTGCGATTAGTCGCAAACGCTTTTACATGAGCATGCAAAACGCTTCTGGACGATTGATCGCATGATCGGCGGCGTGGTGCTGTCTCCTCGCGAGTGCCAGTGTCTCGAATGCTCCGCGCGCGGTAAATCGGCTAGGGAGATCGGGATCATTCTCGGCATCGCAGAGCAACCGCGGGATTTCACCTGGACAACGCCCGTGCGAAGCTGGTGTCAGCTCGCTTCGTCAAGCGATCGTGCGGTTCACCGAATCAAAATCTCGAAAATGAAACACCGGCCTTCCATAAACACCTGTGGAACTGCACAGGATGCGCTTGCCTAGGCCTTCTGCTTAGTTGCCGAAACGAAGCAGGGGGCAAAAATGATGCAGCTCATCACGCCGGAGTACATGGAAGTCGACAAGTTTGACGTCCTTGAGCGGTGGATCTACTGAACCGCTCGGGAGCCGGACGTATTCAAGGTTGCGTCCGGCTTTTGCCTTCGACCGGTCCAACCATGCTGGGGACATCTTCCCGATCCTGCTGGACGGCCAGCCGGCGCCACGAAGCGATCGGATCTGGGGGAGCAGCCGATTCGCGCTCGATGTTCCCGCGGATGCGCCGAAGGCGAGCGGCGGACTTGCTGCTGCCAGTTACGAGCTGTTTGCGGGCATAATTGAATTCGGCCTTTCCATTGAATTGATCGAAATCGTCGCTGTGACCGACGCCCGCATGGAGCGCATTCTTCGCCGGGCCGGATGGCCCCTTGGCAGGGTGGGAAAACACGGGGAATTCGTCCCACGATCTCGCCGAGATGCACCGGCTGCGCTACCGCGTTTTCAAGCAACGCCTGGATTGGACCGTCGAGGTCAGCGGCAACACCTATGTCGGACTCGAGCACGAGGCTTATTCCTGTCTTCATGCTGATCAGCCTTTTGATGATGCCGTGACTGACGAGTAACATCAGGAATTCCTGCAGGGCCGGGTCTCATTGCCGGCGTGCCGATAGGCAGAAAACTCGAATCGGTTCGCACCCGCGCCATTGCGCAGCTCTCGGTAGACAAGGTCCGCCAAATTCGCCTCTCCGAGCGCTATTCCTCGCCTTCGATCGGTCGCTGACGCGCGCGGCGCGCTTTCCGGAAGCTCCTGTCGGCCGCCATGAACCGGGCCAGCATGGGCGCGATAAGCTTGGCCGGATCTCCGATCGGCTGAGCGGTCTCCTGTGCAAGGATCTGGGCATATGCCACGAGATCCCTGTGCACGCTCGCGGGCAGTTCATGCGTAATCTTGATCGGCTTGTCGTCTTCGATTGCTCCGAGCTTAAGCTTTGCCATCGTCCTCAACCTCTATACGGTTCGAGCATCAGGTCACGGTTGACGATCACCCGCACCGGAAATCCCTGACGGATCGTCAAAGTCGGCTGTATGTTGAGATTGCGGCGGACAACCTGCTGGCCTGTTTGATTGATCGAATCCCCAGCTCCACGGCGGAGGGCGGCAATGAGATCGTTGTTGGTATTGCCGTTATCCGCCCCGGAATTCACCTCCGTGCCGACGGAAAGCAGCGTCGAAAGAGCGGCCGCCCCCAACAGTTCCTTCCAATGATTGTCGACCTCGTCCTCAAGACCAGAGAAGCCTGCCGCATCTGCACCGGGCTGCCGTTCCAGAACAATCGACCTCCCATTCGGCATGATAAGGCGCGTCCAGACCAGGAGCACGCGCGACTGCCCAAATGCGACCTGGCTATCGTAGCTCCCGATCAGCCTTGCTCCCTGGGGGATAAGGCGAGCTCGCCCGGTAGGAGAATCGTACACCGATTCTGTGACTTGCGCCGTGATCTGGCCAGGCAGGTCGGAGCGGATTCCTGTGATGAGAGCGGCCGGAATGACCGTTCCGGCCTGAACGACAAAAGGCGAAGCCGGCCTCACAAGGCGATCGGAGCTTGTCGTCCGACGATCGACCGTTGCACTGACGAACGCAAGCTTTCGGTCTTGGCCATTCTGAGCAAATGCTTCGTCGGATGATGGCACGCCGCTCGAACGGGCTTCGCTCGATGAAGTGGCGGGGGCTTGTGGCCGGACATTGGTGCTGGCAAATACCTTGCTGGTCCGTGCCGCCTCGCTCTCCTGATTGACACGCTGCTGTTCGGCATCAATACCGAGCGAGCTGGATGTCGAAGAGCCCTGTGCTGCGACGATCGGCCGACCGAGATCACCGGGCAAAGGCGGCCCCAGGCGCGGCACGTCCTTCGGGATCTCGGTGTAATCCTTCGGTAAGGTCGCGAGCTGATCGGCGACGTTATGGTGGTCAGTCGCGTAAAGCTCCTCGGGTGCTGAAGTACCTGACCGTTTCTCGTGCAGCGCCCAGAGCACCGCGCCAGTGATCAGCGCGAGCACAAGGGCGCTGCCGCCGATAAGGACTTTCCGCGAGAGGCGCGCAACTTTTGGCCGATCCGGCCGGAGCCGCAGGGTTTCGGCAATCTCTTCCGGCGGCTTGCCGCGAGGCGCTTCCTTTGGTGTATCGATCGCCTGGTCCGTATCGTTCAAAGCGACCTCCCGTCGGTTCGCACGATCCTGACCTTCTGCTGGTGCTCCTCGCCCAGCCTCAGTTCCGCGGCCGCGAACAGCCGGTCAACAATTAGCACATTTCCGTAAGCGCGGTAGTTGACGATCTCGGTTTTGCCGTCGGGCCCGATCACGAAGAGCGGCGGCATCTCGCCCTGACTGACGCCGGGGGAGAATTCAATGTAGGTTTTTCGGCCGTCATCATAAGCGTTGACGGGACGCCAAGGCGGGCTGTCGCCCTCGATGGCGTAGCGGTAGCGGCGCGCCGGCAGGTCCGGAATAAAGGGTGCCGGCGGTAAAGCTCGAGCTCGCCCGCCAGGATCCGGCGGATAGAACCAGGCGACCGAGGGCATATAGGGCTTTTCGTTGGCGCGAAGCTCGATCAGGTAAGTACGGCGATCAGTATTGACGACGAGGTTGGTCTCGATCGAGGGACGGGTGGGCTTGACCATGATGTGAACGCGGCGGGCGACGCCGCTGCCACTCTCGGTGTCGCCGACCACCCAGCGGACGGTATCGCCTGCGGCGAGCGGTCCTGAGCCGATCAGCTGCTCACCGGGCTCGAGCGCAATGTCCGTAATTTGCCCCGGCGCGGCATAGATCTGGTAGAGCGCGCCCGGACTATAGGAAAACACTTGCACCGCATTGTAGTAGCCGGCTTTGCGAGGCTGCACGCGTGCAGCGTCATTTGCGGTTTCGATGCGCTCGACAGGCTCCTGGGCCTCTGCGCTCTTGCCGCCTCGTGCAGCCTTCCAGGTCGGTGGCACATGTAGCGGTCGCGGGCGATCATCGGCAAGCGCCGGCAAGTCCGGTGCCGGCGGGAGCTCGTTGTCGTAGCTGATTTGCGGCGGCCTGAAGGTCGTGCAGCCGCCGAGCGTCGAGACACAGACCAGAAGAGCCAGAGGCAAGCACGGCCGCGCTTTTCGTGACACAAAAACAAGACCTGACGGCATGTTAGCCGAGCTCCTTTGACCAGTTGATAGCGTTGACGTAGATGCCAAGGGGATTTTTGCGTAGGCGATCCAGATCGCGAGGCATTTCCACGACGATGGTAAGGATGGCAGTCCACCGTTCCGTTGCGGCAAGTTGACCGTTATCGTAGCGGCGCTCGATCCAGGCGAGGCGAAAGCTCTCAGGCGAGGCTCGGATAACGCTCGAGACCTCGATCGCGATTTGAGACTTTCCGAGCTTGGCGAAGGGGTCGTTGTTGCGGGCATAGTCGTTGAGCGCGGCGGCGCCGCGATCGGTCGTGAAGTCGTAGGCACGCAGCCAGTTCTCGCGGAGGACAATCGCGTCCATCGGCAAACCGCGGACGTGCTCGATGAAGCGCGCCAGGTGAAACGCTATTTGCGGGTCCGTCGGCTGGTAGGCAGCATTTGCAGGGGCAAGTGCTTTCGCTTCACCCAATTGATCGACCTCAACCACCCAGGGCGTGATCGTGCCATGGGCTGATTGCCAGACCAGAGCTCCAGCAAAGCCCGCGGAGAGGAACAGGCAGCCGAATGCCATGAGCCGCCAGTTCTTGGCCTGGACTCGTGCTGCACCAATGCGGTCATCCCAGACTTGAGCTGCGCGTTGATAGGGCGTGACCGGCTCCGGCGTGCGGCCATAGTGAACGGCCGATCGTTTGAACATTTGTCTGACCTCAAGGCATGGTTGGAAATGGATTTTGGAGAGACAGCGAACTCAGCGATTGTCTTGTGAGAGGTCCACCGATGCGCCGTTCCCGCCGTGATCGCCTGACCGAACCGCGTGCGTGGCCGCTGATGCTCCCTGTTGGATGGTCTGCGCACGCTTCATACGCCGAACCCAGGCTGGCGGACTGTCGGGGGCGGCCGAGGAGCCCCCCTCCTCCTGACCGACATGACCAGTCGCTCGTCCAAGGCCGGCTGCGAGCGAACGCAAGGGACTTGCCGCGCCTGGCGCGCTCGCCTCGACGCCGGAGCTTCCCGCCCGCAACATGTTCGTCGCGCCACTTGCAATCGCGCTTACACCGCGCAGCGAGCCCGCAATCGCGCCGGCGGCAAGACCTGCAGCGCCGGCGGCAGCGCCAGCTCCTGCCGCGATCACCCCACCGGCAGCGAGGCCCGTGCCGACGGCGGTGCCTGCGCCAAGCTGCGGACCTCCGGAGACGATGCCATTGGCGATACCGGGGCCGAAGATGCCAAGGCCCAAGAGGGCGAGCGCGCCCAGGACAAGTGCCATCGTATTCTCGATGGTCGGCTGGTTGCCGCCAAAGCCGCTCGTGAACTGCGAGAACAAGGTCGACCCGATGCCCACGATGACGGCAAGGACCAGAACCTTGACCCCCGATGAGATGACATTGCCCAGCACCCGTTCAGCCGCAAAAGCGGTCTTGCCGAAGAGGCCGAAGGGAATCAGGACGAACCCGGCAAGTGTCGTCAGCTTGAATTCGATGAGGGTCACGAACAGCTGGATCGCCAGGATAAAGAACGCGAGCAGCACCACGATCCAAGCAAACAGCAGGACCACGATTTGAACGAAATTCTCAAAGAAGCTGACATAGCCCATCAGCCCAGAGATGGAGTCCAGGATTGGCCGGCCTGCATCAAGGCCTACCTGCGCAATGCGGCCCGGCCTTAGGAAATCTGCTGACGAAAGGCTTGTCCCTGAGGCTTTCAGACCTAACCCCGCAAAACTTTCGAAGACGATCCGGGCGAGGTTATTCCAATTGCCAACCAGGTAAGCAAAGACGCCGACAAACAAGGTTTTCTTGACCAGCCGGGCGATGATGTCCTCGTCCGTTCCGAATGACCAGAACAGGCCAGCCAGGGTGATGTCGATTGCAGCCAGCGTTGTGGCGACATATCCGACTTCGCCCCCGAGGAGACCGAATCCGGAATCGATGTAGCGGGTGAAAGTTTCTAGAAACTGGTCGATGACGCCCGTGCCGCCCATGGCTCACTCGCTTTGGCTCGGAATGGAGGAAAAGCCGGACGGGAGGCGACCTTCGTCTTTACGCGGGACTGGAGAGGGGAATGGCGCCGCGCCGGTCCGGCTATGCGAACCATCAGTTGACCTGCTTCCGCCTAAGAACTGATTGCGCTGCTCGGCCCAGATCTTCTGGCATTCAAGCAGAGCGTCTTTCTGCTCGTAGGTGACGATACGGCATTGCTCGAGCTTTGCTGCGGTCAAATCCGATTTTGAGGTTAGAGAGACGGAAGACTGGGTCGCGCTCTCGTCGGTGCGCAGGCGAATGGCGCAGGCGGCAACCAACAGGACAGCAAGACCAGCTGCTGCCGCGACAGGTAGTCGTTCAAATCGTATTTTCATGATCAGTGGAACATCTGCATCAGTGGAACATCTGCACGGTTGTCGGTTGATAGTTTTGGCCCGGATTGAGAAAGCGCCGCAGCTGCTCCCTACCCTGCTCCTGCGCTGCAGCCCGTTGGGCGGATTCGAGCGTCTGTGCGCGACCTTGCGCGGCAACAGTCGCCGTAAGGTCAGCAAGCTGCTGGGCTTGCAGCGCAAGGAGCTGGTTGCCGGCCTGACTTGCCTGGAGCGCACCCGCTGCGCCCTGGCTCGCCGTCACGAGGGCGGACATCTGGATGCGGTTGGCGTCGAGATTGCCAACAACGCTCGCTTGGACCCTCATGGCGTCCTGCAGTCCGGCAACTGAGTTCTGCCAGCGTGTTTGGGCATTTGCGACCAGGAGCCCATCGGACATGCTCGCCGATGCCGGCGCATAAGTGGTGGAAAACGCGCGATCGATCTGCTGGACGTCGTAGGCAATCCGCTGCGCCTGCGAGAGTAGCTGCTGGGTGCGTTGAATCGACTTCTCGAGCTGTTGCAAGGATGAATAAGGCAGGCTCGCCAGGTTCTTCGCCTGATTGATCAGCATCTGCGCTTGGTTCTGGAGCGAAGTGATCTGATTGTTGATCTGCTGCAGCTCACGCGCGGCCGTCAGCACATTCTGAACGTAGTTGTTGGGATCGAACACGATCCACTGCGCCTTCGCTTCGCGGGGCGCTTGGATCATGGTCATGGCGATGATACTTGCTGCCAGAAGCGGGCGGATACGGCTCATCAGAGCGCTCCTTGTTTGGCGAACTGCGGAATGAGATTGCAGGCCCAGCCGAGGTCGCGCGCCTTGAGCCAGCCGGTGACGAACTCGTCCCTTCCGTGCTCGGCAAGCACCCGATCAATCAAAGCCTGGTCGGCTTTGGACGAGGCGGCGGCGAAGGCGAGCGCGATTTCGCCAAGTCCGAGCTCGAACAGGCGGTTGCCGCGGCGCGATTGGCAGTAGTAGTCCCGCTTCGGAGTGGCGCGGGCGAGGATCTCGATCTGCCGGTCGTTCAGCCCAAAGCGACGGTAAATCGCCATGATCTGCGGCTCGATGGCGCGATCGTTTGGCAAAAGGATGCGGGTCGGGCAGCTCTCGATGATGGCAGGCGCGATTTTGGAGCCATCGATATCGGCAAGCGATTGGGTCGCAAACACGACCGAGGCGTTCTTTTTGCGGAGGGTTTTGAGCCACTCGCGGAGCTTGCCGGCAAAATCGGCGTCATCGAGCGCAAGCCAGCCTTCGTCGATGATGAGCAGTGTCGGACGGCCGTCAAAGCGGTCCTCGATCCGGTGAAACAGATAGGCCAGAACTGCGGGCGCGACAGAGGTCCCGATCAATCCGTCGGTCTCGAACACCTGGACGGAGGCTTCACCCAGCCGTTCATATTCGCCGTCGAGCAAAAAGGCGTATGGACCACCGAGGCAGTAGGGCTGCAGCGCGCGCTTGAGAGCGTTGGACTGCAGAAGAACGGAGAACCCAGTCAGAGTCCGCTCCTTAACTGGTGCCGAGGCGAGTGAGGTCAACGCCGACCAGACATGATCCTTGGTCTCAGGGGTGACTTCGATCCGCTCGCGCGTCAGGATCGATGCGATCCAGTCGGATGCCCAGCCTCGCTCGCCGACATCGTCGATGCCTGCAAGCGGCTGGAGCGAGACGAATTCTGAGGATTCCAGGGCGCCGCCGAGATCATGCCAGTCGCCCCCCGTGGCGATGGCCGATGCGCGGATCGAGCCTCCGAAGTCGAACGCGAAGATCTGCGCCTCGCGATAGCGGCGGAACTGCAGCGCCATGAGCGCCAGCAGCACCGACTTACCGGCGCCCGTCGGCCCGATGACCATGGTGTGGCCGACATCTCCGACATGCAGAGAAAACCGGAATGGCGTGGAACCCTCAGTCTTACCGAAGAACAATGGGGGCGCGTTGAGGTGGTGATCCCTCACCTCTCCGGCCCATACGGCAGATAGCGGGATCATATGGGCGAGGTTCAGGGTCGAGACCGGCGGCTGGCGTACGTTTGCGTAAGTTTGTCCCGGCAGGCTGCCGAGCCAGGCTTCGACGGCATTGACCGTCTCGGCCATGCAGGTGAAGTCGCGGCCTTGTACGACCTTTTCGGCGAGGCGGAGCTTTTCGTCGGCTGCGCGAGGATCCCCGTCCCAGACCGTGACCGTTGCCGTAACGAAGACCTGTGCGATCTGATCCGAGCCCAATTCCTGGAGCGCACTGTCGGCGTCCATCGCCTTGTTGTGAGCATCGGTATCCAGAAGCGCGGAGGCCTCGTTCGTCATCACCTCCTTCAGGATCGCCGCGATCGACTTGCGCTTGGCAAACCATTGCCGCCTGATCCTGGTGAGGAGCTTTGTGGCATCTGTCTTGTCGAGCATGATCGCCCGCGTGGACCAGCGATACGGGAATGCCAGTCGGTTCAGGTCGTCGAGAATTCCGGGCGTGGTCGCGGTCGGAAAGCCCACGAGCGTCAGAACGCGCAGATGCGCCTCGCCCAGCATGGGCTCGAGACCTCCTGTCAGGGATTGATCGGCAAGCAACGCATCGAGATACATCGGAATTTCTGGCACGCGCACGCGATGCCGTTTGGTCGAGACCGTCGAATGCAGGTAGGTCAGCGTTTGCTCGTCATCGAGCCAGCCACATTCCGGCATGAAACCCTCGACGAGCTGCAGGACGCGGCCGGTCCGGTCGACAAAGCCGGCAAGCACCTCGCGCGCATCCGCTCCCGCAGCGCGATGGCTGCCCTCGTATAGCAGACGCTCCGCCACGGCCGCACTCTCTGCCGGAGGCAGATAGAGGAAAGTCAGATAGTAGCTCGACTCATAGTGGCTGCCGGCCTCCTCGAATTGCGCTTTCCGCTCCGCATCCACCAGCGCCGAGGCGACGTCCGGGAATGTATCCGGCGGATAGCGTCCTGCCGAATGCCGTTGCGCCTCGACGAAGACGGCCCACCCCGATCCGAGGCGACGGAGCGCATTGTTGAGGCGGCCTGCGACAGCAACAAGCTCGGCCGGCACTGAGCTGTCGAGATCCGGCCCTCTGAACCGGGCCGTTCGCTGAAAGGATCCATCCTTGTTGAGAATGACGCCCTCATCGACCAGGGCCGCCCAAGGCAGGAAGTCGGCAAGGCGCGTGTTTGAACGGCGATATTCGGCAAGATTCATCATAGGCAACTCTAGGACCTGAGGTGGCTTGGAATACGGACGTGCCGGCGCACGACTTCCACGAAATCGGGATCGCGTTTTGCGGCCCAGATGGCGGCCATGTGGCCGACGAACCAGAGGAGAAGGCCGGCAACCCACAGGCGCAGCCCAAGACCGAGTGCCGCCGCTAACGTGCCGTTGGCGATCGCCACGGCGCGCGGCGCGCCGCCCATCAGGATAGGCTCGGTGAGCGCACGATGCACGGGCACGATAAAGCCTGCGATAGGCTCCTCCATTAGATCACCACGCCGCCGCCGAAGGAGAAGAAAGACAGAAAGAAGCTTGATGCCGCAAAGGCGATGGACAGACCGAACACGATCTGAACCAGGCGACGAAAGCCACCAGACGTGTCGCCAAATGCGAGCGAGAGCCCGGTCACAATGATGATGATCACCGCAATAATCTTGGCGACGGGACCCTCGACCGATTGCAAAATCTGGTTGAGCGGTTGCTCCCACGGCATATTTGAGCCAGCGGCGCACGCCGGGATACTGCTCAGCCAAAGGGTCACAATTGCCGTGGCCGGAATGCTGGCGCGGCGGAGAGATGAAGGCATCGTCATGATCGGTCTCCAATTGCAGAAAGGCTGTAATCACCTGATGCTTCTAAGCCGGTGACGCGGGCGAGCTCGCTCAAGCGGCGTTCGGCGCCGCGGCCGCTGAGCACCGCGATTACGTTGATTGTTTCGGCGATAAGCGGCCGGGGGACTGTGACGACAGCTTCCTGGACTAGCTGCTCGAGTCGGCGTAGCGCCCCGAGCGCCGTTCCGGCATGGATCGTGCCGATTCCGCCCGGATGTCCGGTGCCCCAGGCCTTGAGCAAATCGAGAGCCTCGGCTCCGCGCACCTCACCAATGGGAATTCGATCGGGACGCAGACGAAGCGACGAACGGACCAGGTCGGAGAGCGAGATCAAGCCGTCCTTCGTGCGGAGCGCCACGAGGTTTGGCGCCAAGCACTGAAGCTCGCGCGTATCTTCGATGAGAACGACACGGTCAGTCGTTTTAGCCACCTCGGCGAGAAGGGCATTGGTCAGTGTCGTCTTGCCGGTCGAGGTGCCGCCGGCGACCAGAATGTTCTTACGCGCGCAAACTGCATGCCTCAATGCACCGGCCTGGTCCGGCGTCATAATGCCGACTGCGACGTAATCCTCGAGGCTGAACACGGCGACCGCCGGCTTTCGGATCGCAAATGTTGGCGCGGCCACGACCGGCGGCAGTAGCCCCTCGAATCGCTCCCCCGTCTCGGGCAGCTCGGCAGAAATCCGTGGGCTCCCGGGATGAACCTCGGCACCCACGTAGTGAGCCACCACGCGGATGATTCGCTCTCCGTCAGAAGGGGATATATTCTTGCCAGTATCCGTAAGGCCGCTCGACAGTCGGTCGATCCACAGTCGGCCGTCGGGATTGAGCATCACCTCGACGATTGCCGGATCTTCCAAAAACCATGCGATGGCGGGCCCCAACGCGGTACGCAGCATACGCGCTCCGCGCAAGTTCGCTTCTGAATCAAAAGAATGGATCGCCACGATTTGCCCCAAGCTGCTGAGGCCGCTTCGGCGCCCTCATCTGAAGGCCAATAAAAGATAGGTCGTGTCTTACCGCAACAAAGGGAATATGCCGTTCGTAGTCTAGCGTAGAAAAAGGAACATTTGAAAAGAGCGTCGGCTTGATGCGCCGACCCCTCGACGGCGAGGCGAGAAATCGAACCACTGTCGCTCGCGCGCGTAGGCACGATTGAGCTCCCGCTTTTGGAGGAAGCTCAAACCCGGGATAATGAACCACATCAGCCGGCGGGCTGCCGCAGGTACCAATGCCGACGCTGGTCTGGTGCACCACCGTGAGCGTAATGACCCTGCACCATTCCCGCTGGAATCAGGCTGGCCCTGTACTGCACGACGATTGCCCCCCAGAATGCAGGTATTCAAAGAGTGATTTCTAGTCCGCAATGGCCGAGCTGAGATCGCAGATCTACTTGAGCTGCGCGTGTAGGGAGACATGGTCGAGTTCACCTTCCCACCACGACACAAACACCGCGGCAATACCGTTTCCGATGATGTTGGTAAGCGCGCGCACCTCGCTCATGAACTTGTCGATCGAGAATACGATCGCAATGCCCGGGACGAGGTCAGGACTGACCACGGTCAATGTTGCGGCCAGGGTGACGAACCCGGCACCGGTAACACCACTTGCGCCCTTCGAGGTGAGCATCGCCACAACCAGTATCGTGAGCTGCTGGCCGAAGTCGAGATCGACCCCGAGCGCCTGCGCGATGAACAAGGTCGCCAACGTCATGTAAATGTTCGTCCCATCCAAATTGAAAGAGTATCCTGTCGGCACCACCAGGCCAACGACCGGCTTGGAACAGCCCAGCCGTTCGAGTTTTTCCATCAACTGCGGCAGCGCGCTTTCGGACGACGACGTCCCGAGGACGATCATCAGCTCATCCTTGATGTAAACGATGAACTTTATAATAGAAAAACCGACCAAGTGCGCGACCAGACCAAGCACAATGATCACGAAGAGCCCGGCTGTCACGTAGAACAGCGCAACCAAGCCGATGAGTTTACCGAGCGCGGACGGTCCGAATTCGCCGATAGTGTAGGCCATGGCGCCGAACGCCCCGATTGGCGCTGCCTTCATTACGATCCTAATGACACCAAACACCGCGTGTGCAGCATCGTCGACCAGACTGCGCATCCGCTCACCCCGCTCGCCAAGCGCCATCAGCGAGAACCCGAATAGGATGGCAAACAGCAGCACCTGTAGCACGTCGCCTCGGGCCAGAGCGCCAACTACGCTATCCGGAATAATATTAAGGAGGAAATCGACCGCCTTCTGCCCTTCCGCTCTTTTGACGTAGTTGGCTACCGCCGCGGCATCAGCCCTGGGAGGCAGCCCATGGCCGGCCTGAACGAGATTGCCCATCACGAGACCAAGGATCAGCGCGAAGGTTGAAACGATCTCGAAGTAAAGTAGCGCCTTGACGCCGACTCGGCCGACCTTTCGTGCATCCTGAACATGCGCAATTCCGGACACAACAGTGCAGAAGATGATCGGCGCGATCACCATTTTGATCAGCTTGATGAATCCGTCACCAAGCGCTTTGACCCAGCTGTTCGTCCCCACAGCAGGCCACAACCAGCCAACGAGAACGCCAATCAGGATCGCGATAAGTACCTGGACATAAAGAACATTGTACCAGGGGCCAGATGGCCGGAACAGGGCGGCGGCTTTGACAGAGCGGCGCTGGCGGTGATTGTGCATCACGCTCGACCGGGCGCCGTGGTACCAAAGACGGGTGACAATGAAGGCACGGCTTCGCTCAGTGTTGCCTTAGCGCGGCGCGCACAGGGCACTGACCGCTTTAAATGGCCCCGTCCGTTGCCAGGGTTTGCCGCCTCTCCCGAATGGGCTTGTGGCCAACGCGAAACGAAGTGCTGAATCCCTTCTGAAACCAGCGATAAAAACTTGAGAAAGCTTCCTTGAGAGTTGGAATTCATCAACGTCACCACCCATTTCAATCTTTTTTGGTTGTTCGAAGATGCCACCAGCATCTTGTAAGACGTCACCTTTAGCAGCCGGCGACCACTCTTCACCTGGACAGGCATTCTCGCCGCTATCGCACCGGATCGCGACGTACGTTGAATAAACATTCACCGTAAAGAAGTTGTGGTGGTGCGGCTCGCCTGCGCCCCTCACTCGTCCTATCCTCACCTCAGGTGAATGCCCCGACATCCCCAAAGGCATCGACGTCGATCGCAAAACCACAAGGGCCGAGAAGACATGGCCAGCAGCATTGCTCACGCTGCCTCCCTTGGCGATCCCGGCCGCGGCTTTTCGGGAGCTGTGTTTTGCGGTGTCGAACAACACTCCTCGTAACAGAGCTTCTCACTCCTGTAGCTCGCCAAGGCCTGGAGGGAGCACTGCACGAGATCCCGTTTCGCTACATCCGAGGCAGGCGCTGCATCCAGCCATTTCAGCGCCACCTCGACCAATTCGATCGCGCGATCCCTGTTACCGGTCTCGTAATAGTACCGAGCGACCGCCCCGTACGAGAGGAACTTCGCGCCCTCACTGCCTTGGGGCGGATTCGCCGCCAGGATGTGTTCGGAGAGGTCCCTGCCCATGGCAAAGCGCTCGGCATGTGGGAAACCGGAGTAGTCTTTCGCGGGGTCGAAGAGTTGGCGGATGGCCACGCTCATCCAAACCACGGATTTCTTGTCGATCGCATCGCGAACCAATTGGCGCAATACCGCCAGGCCGGCCCGCATGTCGCGTATCTTGTGAAGCAACAATTCCGCATGAAGCCCACGAAAGGTGACATCGTCCGGCATCGCAGCGAGTGCCTCCTCAACCCCTGAAAGGGCTGCCGCCCAATCCTTACTGTTCATGGCGGCTTCAAGTCTGGCAAAAATCGGCTCCACCAGCGCTCGCTTCTGCGATAGTTCTCGCTTTCTGCGTCGACCCTTGGTTATCCTCTCCGCATCCAGGGCTTGGGCTTCGTCGCTCACTGCCCAGGAGCCGTTCAGAAGTTTGGGCAACGCGTTATCGAGTTGCGTCGGATGGCCGATAAAGGCGAAGCGGCCGTCACGATCGATCACGAACGACGAGGGAATCCCGACAGAAAAGCTGGGATCCATCCAAAGCTTGTTCATTTCGCCGGAGTAGTCGAATGCGATCGCGAAGTTCAGATTTGGCAAGCTCTTCGTCAACCAAGCGTCCAAGCTGGCTCGCGCTTCATCTGCCGTCGAAGCTTGTTCGTGAGCCGCGATGCCTACCACCTCAACTCCGCTGCTCCTGTATTTGCTTTGCAGGATCACCAAATTCTGCATCGAGGCGATACATGGTCCGCACCACGTCGCCCAAAACTCGATGATGTATACTTTCCCAAGTTCGAACGTTGTAACGGGCTGGCCACGTAGCCAGTCCTCAACTTTGATGGAGGGAGCCGGCGAACCGACTCTCAGCACATTCTCCGCACCGACTTGACTTGCGCTCTCAGTCACACTGGTCATTGCTCAAATTCGCTTTACCTGGCTCTGCGGAAAACAACAGCAAGTCGCATGCCAGCCAGCGCTCATTGATATTACGCATTTTTCGTATCATTCCTGTCGACCTTGCGACGCATGTCGCATATCCGACCAGCTGTTTGGAGCTTCTCAGGCAATCAGTCGGCCGGACGTTCTTGACGCGCCTGTAGACCGACGAGGCGGGTCACGCAGAGGGCCGAGTTCACCACTCCACATCTTGATCGGTTTTCAGGATAACCATTTCGGCGATCGGGATAATGACGTGAACTGACCTGCTTTGGCCCGTCGACTTGCGCTTGACGGCGATCTCAGATTTCCAAATCAACTCTTTGAGCCGAGGGGCGATGAACCAGACCAGGGCGACCAGCTGCAGCACAACATTGATACTGAACGCCGTCTGATACGCGATTGAGGGGTAGTGTCCGTCCTTTACCGGCCATTGCGCGAGAATTAACCCCGTCCCGTACTGGACGAGGAAAGCCCACCCAAAATGCAGAACGTTGAGCACGCCGTTCGCGCGCGCGATAAGTTGAGCCGGAAAGTAATCTCCGATGATCGCGTAGCTGAGGACGATTGCTGATCCGACCACCGCCACAATGATCCACGACGGTAGCGACGGAAATGGCGGATGCAATATCAACGCGAGTTCGGCTGCAATGAACACGGCAGCTATGATTGCGAGCAACGTTTCAATGTTCTTGCCATGCCGACGCAGCGAATCGGCGACCACGCCGAGCAGCAATGCGCCAATGCTTAGGGCTATCGCCATGACGAGCAATTGTGTGACAAGGCTTGTTCGATCCAATCCTTCCACATCGTTCAGCCAGGACGCTGCCCACAAGGACTGCAGGGCCCACGCGGACCCGATACATGTTGAAGAAATCGGCGCAATTCTCCAGAACCGCCCATCCGTATAGACGGTCTTCAGGCTGACCGTCCCTGGAGGGCTCTTCGCAGTTGCCTCATGCTCTGGAACCAAAAAATAGATGGAAGCGGCCGCGGAGGCACTGGATGCGGCAAGCAGCTCAAATAGACCGCGCCAGCCTATCCAGTTAAGCAATGCCTCGGCTGGTGCGGTTGCCGTTACCGCGCCCAGTGCACCCAGCATGATCATACAGCCGTTGATGAGCGCCACGCGCTCTCTCGGAAACCAGAGCACGACTGTTTTCAGGCCAGACATGAGGGAAGCTGCGGTGCCAAATGCTATCATCGCGCGCGCAACCAGAAGCGACAGAAATCCACTCGATAATCCGAAAAGCGCAGCGCCTGCGGCAGCCAGCAGCAAGAGCGCACCCTGGACTCGGCGCGGACCGAACCGATCCAAGAGCATGCCCATTGGAATCTGGCTGCCGGTAACGACCAGAAAGTAGATCGAGCCCAACAGCCCCAAATCGGCCGTACCAAGCTCCAATTCAGAGGCGAGGCGGCCACAAATGAGCGTGTTGATCATCCGAAACAGGTAGGAAAGATAGTATCCCGCGGCAAAGGGAAGGAACACGCAAGAGATGATCCGCCAGCTCCAACCCCGGTTGACCGGCTTCTCGCCTGATATCAGCCCAGCGGCATCGCTGCGCGTGTTGCTCGGAACGCGGCCACTGGCTTTAACACAAGGCGTTGGCAGCTGTCGAAAGTTGATATTGCTGCCGCCCTCCTCGGCGACAGCACACGCTTCTGAGTTTTCACCTACGACGGCCACACAGTGGGGTTCTTCTTCAGCCGGCGCTCGTGGAACGGCGCGTGACGCTCCGCCTCCTATTTCAGACCCGGATCGGCTGGAATTTCCCGAGCGATCAATTGCCTCCTGCAGCAAGGGGCGGCCAAACCGTACGCGACGATCGACCTGCTCGGCAAACGCCTTGAAGCGCTCGAGCCCGAGCACGCACGCCTCGTCCTGCTTGGATGGCGGCATCGGCGGCGTCAGCGTGAGGTGGTATCGCACATGGAGAGCCACTATTTCCGCGATCATCGCAATGTCCGTCCGCAGACTGAGCACCTGCTCATTCGTTCGCCCGATCGCCTCAAAAACAAGGCTCTCTATAGGCGGCGCCGGATCCAGGAAGCGCTCAAGAGCCGCCTCGATGGCGACGCTCTTGCCCATACCAGGGCGGTCAGTCGCGGCTTGGAGACGCTGAAAAATGCACTCAGAAAGTTGAATCGTTATCTTTCTGGTCTGCTGAGCTTCGCTTGGACTCGGCTGCGCGTCTACCTCAGCTTCATTCCGACTTGAGGTCGGTTCTCCCCGGCGCTCGCCGCTAATCTGCATACTCCAGCTTCCTTCTCTCTGCGACACCGCCCGCGCTTGCACGCGCGTGGTTTGTATGTTCGGTCGAAACGGATCAATCGCGCTGCGATGACGCACGACAAAAGCGCCGAGACCGCATGCCGCTTCAACCGCGGGGACATTCTGGTCTCAGTCTGGCGTACCGAAAGAAAGAAACGGCGGACTCTCAAAGACCAGCGCCAGACGTCTCGTAGCCTCTTGTCCCTGTAAACAGTCAGGTCGCCGACAGACGAGCGATTTCGCGGACGGTGCGTGCACCCTTACTTGAAATCGAAAAGTTACCGATCCAAAAAAGAGGCGCAGGCGCAATCTAGACGGCGCCCTCGCGCCCCCGACGTCGCGAACGACCCCCGCGGACGCACCGGCGTTGTTCCCTATGGGGTGATGCGCCTCATAAGAAGCGCACCAGCTCATGCGCGCGACCAAATACACCTGCGCCTCACCGATTTCCGGCATGCATCACCAGCGTGCGATAGGACTTACAACCGTTCGCGTGCCGCGCGTCCAGCCCGGCTCACGGCCGTTGAAACGTATCTGCTGGCCCGGTGCAGCCACTCACTTCTCGGGGGCCTTAGGGGAATGGTCGGCCGCACTGGCAGGCGGCTTAATCGCGTAGGGGTCCCCTCGCTATGGCGGCAGACGTAGCGCTCGTTGTGCCCGTCCTCGCCAGCCAGGAGATCCATCGGTCCCTCCGCACGCCGGGCATTGCTTCCGGATCTGATGCCATGTGAATTGTCCCTGCCGACAGCGAGCTTACTCGCGCCAGATCCGCTGTTACAGGCACGTCGCAGCACATTCCGCGCAAGGCCACTGCTCGCCCGCCTTGACGTCGGAGCCGCCGATGTACTTACGTGCATCCTGGTAGCGTTGAGTTGGGGCACACCATGGATGTTGGGTTGTACAGGAGTGCAAGGCCCGCGATCGGCCGGTAAGGCCGACCCGTTCACGCGAAAGCGCCTTCTGGTGCTGGCCGCGAAACACGATGCCAAGCTCGGCAAGCCTTCGTCGGCCAGCCGCAATCTTCAACGCACGCTACCGCTGCCCCGCACCGTGCCAGCCGTGAGCCCCATCTCCGATGCCGGCGAGGCTTGACGAAGACCGCCGGCAGCGCAGCAAACATCACCGCTCCAGGGCGCTGGATTTTCCAGGGAAGGTACACGAACTACACCGGCAAAGGATGCGCACCCAAGCCGGAGTGAGCACCCGGATCTCACCAGTCGACCGCCCTCACCGCACTTCGGAAGCACTGCGGCCGCCGAGCAGCTTGCCGGTGGAGGCATTCACGAAATGGACCGAGGAGCATGCCAGACAAACGACCGGCAGATGAGTGTCGGGACCGATCTGCTCCAGTGCCGTCAGCAGGTGCTGCACGTTCATGCCCGTGCGTGGGCACCTGAAAAGTACTGTTTGCTCCATCCGGCCAGCATAGGCCTGGATACTGCGCCCTGAAACTGCGGTTGTTTACTGAGAGCGTGCCGGCGCCTCCTGGAGCACCGTGCGGCGGCAGTTATGAATCTTCATCGCGTCTGGAGGCTGGGTCGAGGACACCATTTTGCGTATTCTTTGGCCAGCGCTCAAGCCGCGCGGCTGGCTCCGGATCGTTGAGCGCAAGAGTGGGCACCTTCTATCGTCCTCCATGGAATTCCTACCCCGGATGGGGCTCGTGTTGCGCAGAATGCTGGATGCCCTTGCATACAACTCACCGTAGCTTGACTCCGCGTTCACCTTCAGCCGCCAGCTTCCCCGGCGAGGATTGCCTGGACCTGATCGAACACCTGAAGCGTACTTGCCGCTGCAGTGACGAGGTGCGCTGTAGGCTGAAGGCCTCGGCGAGGCTCCGCAGCTGGGCATTTCTCCAATAGAGAATCGGTCTGGATCATGCGAGCGGCCCGCATGGCCCTGCTGCAAACTAGCTCCTTCTACCTGTATCTCCGGCCGTTCGCGTCGAAGGGATGCACCAATCTCCGACCCCTGGCGGGCAGGACCATTAACTCTCAAGCGGCGTCAGAGCACGGGCCTCGCGGTGAAGGCCGGTAGTCGCCACGCTCCTGGGGGGAATAATCCGTTCATGGACGTGCGGAGAAGGTGTCCGGTCGATCAGGAGGCTGATCAGTTCAGGGCGACTGTAGTGACCGCTTGCATCCATCACTCTCTTGCGCCCGTCGATTTCGATGAAGTCGAGATCTGCAATCACATCTCCTTCACCTTCCTTCAGGGGCTCGCCTATCAATTGACCATCGGGGGCAACGATAGCGGTGAAGCAACCGCCCGAAATCGGAGCGATAGCAGCGCCCGTGTCGTTGGCAATTTGGGCTTGTTGGTCGGCGTTGAGCCATGCGGTTGCGCTGACGACGAAGCAGGCCGACTCAAGGGCATGCTGTCGGGTGCTCACTTCCGTTTGCTGGGAGAAGAGGGGACCGAAGATCGAACCGGGGTACATCGCGGAGTGGATCTGCTCGCCATCGGCAATCAAGGCGTATCTGGCCAGCGGGAGATAATGTTCCCAGCACGCAAGCTGGCCGATCCGGCCAACCGCGCTGTCTACGGCGCGAAGGCCCGCACCGTCGCCCTGGCCCCAGACCATCCGCTCATGATAGGTAGGGGTGATCTTGCGGCGACGCTGGATCAGCGTGCCGTCCGCATCGAACAGGAGTTGAGTGTTATAGATTGATCCTCCGTCCCGCTCGTTGGCGCCGACGGAAACGACCATTTGGGCGTCCTTGGCGGCATCGCCGATCGCATGCGTCTCCGCAGAGGGTACCGTAAGGGATTGCTCAAGCAGCCTCTGATGCTCCTTGGCAAGCGTGAAGGGCGGCTGGACGAACGAGAAATACGGGTAGTAGGGAATGATGGTCTCGGGGAACGTGGCGAAACGCACCCCCTTCTTGCCCAATTCGCGAATCTTTTTGGTGATCTTCTCGACTGTCCCCTCTCGGCTGTACAACATGGGGCTGATTTGTACGGCGGCTGCCTTGACGATGTTTCTCATTCTCTTCTTCTCATTGTGAGTATTCGAGCGCTGCACTGGACTGGTGTAGAGGACGACAGATGACTCTCACGGGAGGCTCTTCGAGCACATCGGTAGGCCTTGTTGGATTCAGGGCTGTGTGTGTCTGCCATCGACAGGCACGTCGATGCCGGTTATGTAGGATGCGTCGCAGAAAGCGAGGAAGCTCACGCGCCGCGATCTTCCGTGGCTTGCCGAAGTGTTTCGCGGCTATCTGCTCGAGCAGGACCGTTCCGCGGTCTTGCACGCTGGCCTCGGAAATGCCGATGTTCCTAAACAGCGGTCTTTCGAAGACGCCCGAGTTCTCGGCGTTTACCTGAACGCTTCGGCGGATCAGTTGGTCGCCAAGCGCTCGCGTCAAGTTGCACAGTGCGGCCTTGGATGCGGATACGGCCGATGTTCCCGCGATTCCGACCTGATCGGACAAAGAAGCCGTGAAGTCGATCGCGTTTAGGTTGCTCGCGAGAGGCAGCGCGTTGCGGACGTTGAAATCGGGTCGAGGGAAATTGACGCTTAAGACGTCAAAGCTCGGCTGAGTTTTTTCCGCGAGCGAGCCGGGTTTCGCGATTTCGGCATTGGCATCGAAATGGGCTATAATAATTTCGCGCATTCCTTCGAAGCGGGATAGCCAGCGGGAAAAGCGGCAATAGCCAAGCCTCGCTGTCCAGATAGCTGCGCAATGCCCTGCAGGACTTTGGCTCATGACGCGTTTTCCGCATCGCTTGGCTTATGCATTGAGGGATAAGGCTTTCTACCTACTATGTCGGTAGTCGCGTCGGCTACTGCCGTAGTCGAATCATGCACCATCATGTAGTACGTGGCGAAGTGGCCGCTCTTGCTGGCGATCTTACCATTCTTGCGAGTGACGTTGCCCTTCTCACGTTTGGTAATCAGCTTCATCTTGCACCGCTTGGCGATCAGGGGCATCGGGACAAGCTTCCATCCCGTGGCCTTGCGCAACTCTGCTTGCGTAATGCCGTCTTGTCGCGAGGCGAGAGAGCGGATCAGATTGGATTTGGTGTGAGGATGCTTGGCCATTGTCGCCATCCGGGGGAATTGGGCCTCATTCAAACGGCTCCAAGCCAATGGGCTTCTCGTGGCGAAGCTGTCCCTTCCATCGAAAGGGGACGATTTAGTTCCGTTCCTTTGGAACTGTGGAAACATATTGCAGACGATCTCAGGCGTTGCCCGATCGCAATCTGACGTAAACGGATAACGTCGCACCAGTTTGCCGAAGTGTGGGGCAGCGCAAGTTCTCGCATTTTTCGACAGGATGTTCGCATAGTAAGACCTCACAACGTGGATTGCTAACACAGAGGACCTGCGATGCAATTCGCTAAAACTGGTAGGCCAACTATTCAGAAGACCTTCCGAAACTCTGGAAGGCTTCCGCTTGCTCAAGCAAGCAGCGTTACTTCAGTGAGCGGCAGCTCGATGGAGACCGGAGAAGTCTCAACTCGCTTCAGATTTCAGCATTCATGTCATGCGGCCTGCTACCCTCAGATATCTGCCGCCGGTACCGATCTAACGCGCTCGCTCCGTTCGATTTGGCTCTATCGTTGTTTGTGGCCGAAATGTACTCGGGGCGAGCACCCTCGCAAATTCCCTTGTAGTCCTGCATCGACCGCCCGCTCGTCGGTTGTTGAATTACTCTGGAATTGCGGGGTCCGAATCGAAGCTCACCTCTTTCAGAACGGTTGATCCGCTGGAAAGCCTTCGGCCAAGCGCTTCAACGAATCGATCATAACGTTCCGCGCCTTTGGCGCGAGCGGCTGGACTGGATTGTTCTGGTAATGCCGGCACCGATGTCAACCAGAAGCGAATGAACAGGGCGAGCGTCTCGAGCGTGATGTTGCCATTGCGTTCGAGACGCTCAAGCAGCCGTGCGGTCCGATCCAGCCGCTTGGCAATAGCCGCCTCGCGTCGGTCGGAATCGTCAGGCGAAAGAAATGACGTGATCGCGGCCTCTGCGACCAGCGACTTGGGTTGGCCACGGCGTTCCGCGAAGACATCAAGGGTTCTAAATGTCTCCGGATCAAGGTAGACACTGAGCTGAATCTTTTTCACCGATTTGCCCACTCAGAGGTCCATGCCATCGTCAGGGTCGAGGCTGGTCGCGCGCGCTAATCCCTGCATTGCGCGGCTAAGCGCTTGTGCCTGGACAGCATCTGCGTCGGGCTCATCGGGACCAGCATCGAACTCATGTTCCGCGAGCGGTGCCTTGATTTCGATCTCCTCGTGCTGCGGCAATTCTGGCTCGCGCCGCAGCCCTCCATTCGGATCGCCACGCTTTCGCTGCCGAGGCGCAAGCAGTTCGGTCGAGGGCGCAGGGGTTGGGTGCCCTGACCAGTCTTCATCTGGGCGCGAGGACAAGAGAATTGTTCCTGTTTCAGCGGGCTTGACGATTCGCTTCTGAAATTGCGGGTCCTCATAGTAACGAACCTTAGTGGCACGCAGCGGATGGAGGCCCGACAGCATCACAATCGCCTCTTTCGATGAGAGCTGCATGACTTCGCCGGGCGTCAGGAGCGGACGGGACGTCTCTTGGCGGCTCACCATCAAGTGTCCAAGCCAGGGGCTTAAGCGATGCCCGGCATAGTTTTTCATGGCGCGCAGTTCGGTTGCGGTCCCCAGCGCATCCGAGACGCGCTTAGCGGTGCGCTCGTCATTTGTGGAGAAGGCGATCCGGATGTGACAATTGTCGAGAATCGCGTGGTTCGGCCCATAGGCGCGTTCTAATTGATTCAAGCTCTGAGTGATCAGGAAACTGCGAATGCCATAGCCCGCCATGAAGGCAAGCTGGCTCTCGAAAAAATCGAGGCGGCCAAGGGCTGCGAACTCATCGAGCATCAGGAGGAGCTTTTGACGGCGCCGGTCGGGATCCAGGCTCTCGGTCAGGCGCCGTCCGATCTGGTTGAGGATGAGCCGCATCAGGGGTTTTGTGCGGACGATGTCGGATGGCGGCACGACGAGATAGAGTGAAACGGGCTGCTGTCTGTCGACGAGATCGCGAATGCGCCAATCGCTCCGCGCGGTGACCTTAGCGACGACCGGATCGCGATAAAGGCCCAAGAAGCTCATTGTGGTCGACAGCACGCCCGACCGCTCGTTTTCGCTCTTGTTGAGCAGCTCTCGCGCAGCTGAAGCGACGACGGGATGAACGCGATCACCAAGATGGGGAGTCGCAAGCATCGCATTCAGCGTGGCCTCGATCGGGCGGCACGGGTCCGAAAGGAATCTGGCAACCCCGGCAAGTGTCTTGTCAGCTTCAGCGTAGAGGACATGCAGGATAGCGCCGACGAGCAGAGAATGGCTGGTTTTTTCCCAATGATTGCGCCGCTCGAGCGCCCCTTCGGGATCGACCAGGATATCCGCGACATTTTGCGCGTCTCGTACTTCGCAATCACCACGGCGAATCTCAAGAAGGGGATTGTAGGCCGCGCTTGCTGCGTTGGTCGGGTCGAACAAGAGTACATCTCCAAGGTGCGCGCGCCACCCCGAGGTCAACTGAAAATTCTCGCCCTTGATATCGTGGACGATCACCGAACGCGGCCAGGTCAAAAGAGTCGGAACGACAAGGCCGACTCCCTTGCCCGAACGGGTAGGCGCAAAGCAGAGCACGTGCTCAGGCCCATCATGGCGAAGATATCGACCATCGAAACGCCCGAGCACAAGGCCATCGTTGCCTAGTAACCCCGCCCGTTTGACTTCGCGCGTATCGGCCCAACGCGCTGATCCGTAAGTCGTGACATCGCGAGCTTCATGCGCGCGCAAGACCGAAAGCACCATTGCTGCGGCGACTGCCGCGATCCCACCGCTCCCGGCAATGGCGCCCCCCCGGAGGAATATCGTGGGCGCGTAAGCGTCAAATTCAAACCACCAGATGAAGAAGGCAAACGGCTGGTAAACGGGCCAGGTGCCTAATCTGAACCAGGCCGGTCCAAGCTGCGGCTGGAACGCAAGCTGACAAGCAGTCCATTCGGTCGCGGCCCACACGAAGGTGAACGCGATTAGGCAAACCAGGATCACCTGATGCCAGATGATTTTTGTCGCAGACATGGCTTGCCGATATCGACACAATCGACCTGTTGGCTACAATCAGAGGCTTACGCTTCTCGTAGTCGCGCGCGCCCTGGCGAAGGGATCGGCGGGTCAGATTGGCAAGCCGCGTTTGGGCCCAAAAAGATCCCTCGCGTGGAACAGGCCGCCTCAAAGCACCGTCCCAAGCAGCTTCGCGTGATAGGTGCTTGGATGATGAGACAATCAAGTCGTACCGTGCTGCCGCTCGAGGCGAACCGGCCGGTCTTCGCGAAGCGAGACTCCGGGTTATAGATGTCCGGAAGGCTAGCTCGCGTCTGCCCTAAGCTCTCCGTAAGTGCGCGCGATCAAGAGAGGTGCGGCGTGCCACAACGCGTTATCGATGAGGCGGGCGTTCCCGGATTAAATCGGCGGGAGGCGGGGGTCCCGGAGTACAAGAATCATGCGGGAAGCGTCCCCGGCAGGAGCTTATTTCCGATGGGACGACACTGCCGGGCCGACGGTCATCTAGATAATCCCGCACATCGTGTCGAGCGAGTCCTCCTCCAGCCGGTCGCCTGTTGACGCCTTGGCCAGCCAGATGCTTGGATGTTGTACGTCAGTTGCGGTCTCTCTGGAAGCCGGGACAGGCGAACTGGCGTTTGCCAAATCTTCATTGCGCGAATCGCGTTGCCCTTCGGCTATCCGCTGTCAAAGCCGGCTTGCGGGCTCGGAGCTCTCCGATTGCTCGCCGGCCTGCCTACGCGGATAACCTCGCGCGAATGCCTCCGGATCAAAATCGAGCAGGTTGAAATCGCTATTCGCCCGCTCGATGACACGCCCACAACTGAGTCCAGCAAATTGGACTCTGGTGGTCGGTGCGCGAAGCGCCGGCGTCTTCTGCAGAGCATCTGGCCATCCGGCATCCGAGACCAGCACGCAAGGAAGTATCGTCATCGCCATCATGCCACAGCCAGACACCTTCCGATTACTTAAAGAGTCGTCCGTTAAGAAGCCGGATTGATCGAGGCTGGCCGGGCGAGCGTGCGCCATAGCTGGGCCAGGAACAGGCACAAGAGATATCTCAGCCAGGCGAGGATGCGCCGGAAGTTGTGCCCGACGGCTGAGAGGACGAGTTGGCGGCATCGCCGGTGCGGCCTTTGAGGTAGCAGCGCCCGAGGTGGCCTTCGGCCTTGTGTCCGATTATGGGCTCGATGGCGGAGCGACGGCACAGCTCGCGCTTGATGACACCGAAAACGCCGCGCTTCTGGCCGGAGATGAAGACGCGACGGGGATTTTGTGCGTCGTGGCCGCGGTATCCCTTGTCGACATAGGCCCGCTCGATCGGGCAGCCGGTGAGTGTCTCGGTGCGGTCAATGACGTCCCGCAATGTGTGACCGTCGTAGGGGTTGTCGGGCAGTGCGCTGGTGTGCAGCACGAACAGGCCACCGGGAGCCCGGCGGTTGTTGGTGACGATGGAGGCCTTCACGCCGAACTCGTAAGCGCGCTGGCCTTGCTCTTGCCGATGCACTCCACCTCCGGGGCATGGAAGGAATAGAGCTTGCAGCCGCGCAGGCGCTGCTGCTGCGAGCGGATCTGCGAGGCCCGGCTGAGCGGGAGGGCGAACGCCTGCTCCAGTGCTGGCTGGCCTTCGATCTTGCGGCGGATGTCGCGGATGATCCGGCCCAGCCGGCTACGCAGGATACGCAACTGCCGCTGATGTCGCCTGAACTGCTTGGCATGGGCCTAGCGGCCGGCCATCATCGCGGCGGCCTTGGCGATGCGAGCATAGGATTGCCGCAACCCTGACGCCGTGCCTGATCGCCAGGCGATTGAGCCCCTTGATGGCCGCATGCAGCAGCTTGGCATCGGTCGGAAAGGTGATGGCCTTCGGCTGCACCCGTGGTGTCGACCGTAACCCGCTTGAGGTCCTGGCTGCGTAATGCATCCGCCTCATGCGCTACCCGCAAGCTCTCGGCCAGCAGCAACTCCAGCTTCTCGCCAAGCCGCTTGCGCCGAGCGCTCGTGCGGGAACGTGTGCTAAAAGAACTCTTCCCCGGTGAAGAACTGGAAGTATGGGTCATGGACCCAGCGCTCGCACACCCCCTCATCGGGCAGCCCGTAAATGTGCTTGAGCAACAGCAGACCGAGCATGAGGCGCGTCTCGATCCCGGGCCTGCCGTTCTCGCTGTAGAGCGGCGCGATCTCGCCGTCGATCCAGTCCCAATCGACCTTGCCGGCGAGCAGAACCAGCTGGTGCTTCATATTGATGATCTGGTCGAGCCGAGCCCGGAACAGATCGTTCGATCCCGTCGTCTTGTGCTTCTTCGGCCGCGTCGTCCCCTCCGATGCAGAAAGGAATCATGCTTCCCGCTTCGAGGGAATCCACGAAAACGAAATCGCAAGGTTCTGACGCCCAAAGCATCAAAACCTTGCAATCTGGAAATGCCCCTTAGCCCAAATCGAGATTCCCGATCAGTGGCTTAGGCCTTCTTCACGGACGACTAAAGATCGAAGGCCCCATGCCGTTTCCGCTACACGGGATGGCCATCTAGATTCGAAGGGTTCTGCTGTGCGATTTAGCCGTTGAGATTCTCAGCGACCTAAGGGTGAACGGCGCATTATCCACACAGCTGCGTCCAGTCGATGATCGAACGCCACCAAGGTCGAGCGAACCCGGAGGCGATGAAGAGATAGTTCCAGAACGGTGGACCCTCCATTCGCTATTCGCTGCTCACTATCGCTCCTCTCCCATTTTTCCGCTCGACAGTCGACGCGAGGCAACCAAGCCTTCCCTGCCCTGCAATTGGGCGCAGTGCAGCGCCATCGCCTCAGGTCAGACCGATAGGCCGCGCTTGCGACCGAAGTCCCAGTCGACGCTGCCTGGACCGGCGATGCCGCTGACCTGTTTTCCCAACTCCCGCTCGAGCGAAGGCGACCAGGGCACAAGCTGAAACCCGAGGCCGTTGTCGATCATCGCGAAGCGCCCCGAGGCCAGTGACAGGCGTCGACGATAAACCCCCGAAATCTGCTCGCCTACATCGGATGACGAGTGCGGAAGCCCCGTTTCCTTCATGAGACGTCGTGTGACGACGTCGAGTTCGCGATCGCGGAGGGTTTCTATCAGGTTGCGGCTTAGCCGGACCTTGTTACCATCGCGCTGGGCGAGCCCTTGGTCGGCCAAAACATCGATGCGCCGTTCAAGTGCTGCACGAACCTCCGCGCCAAACGCATTGCGCGAGAGCTCGGCAGGATCTCGCGCAACGAGCTGCCGGTCTAGCCACGTTGCACCATCCGCCGCGACCTGCTGGTCCAGGGCGAGCTCCGAGCGAACCGCGAGCGCAATCCGTGTTCGACCACGGGCGTCCGCAAACCGGCGCAGTTCCACAATCCCACCGATCGGCCCATCGCCGGCCGCCTCGACGTCAGGAAGCTTTACGTGATGCACGCGCCCGTCAATCCCATCGACAATTGCAAAAGCTGTGCCCTTCAGCTCGTCATCAAGCCCGCGCGCGATGAGACGGCCAACGATCGGTTCGCCATGAGTTTCGCCCTCCAGTGCCCAGGATGCGGGGGTGCGGCGGGCGCCGTCCCGCGTGAGGGTTTTGTGCAGCCGCTTGACGATGTCACCGCGCTCACCCAGCGCGCGCAATCTCGCCTCCGCATCGGCGGCCAGAACCCAGACCGCGGGGCCAGCAGGTTCCGCCAAGCCGAGCCGCTCGAGCGTCCGCATCCGCCCCATCCGAATTTCCCGCAATGGATCGCGCCCGGCATCCCGCTCGAACCTAAAATCGATAAAGCCGTCCGCCATCTCGGCTTCCCGGGCAAGTGTCCGATCGAGCCTGGTCCAGCGTTCGGCTGTCGTGTCCGCCTCAAGGCTCTGGCGGATCTCGAGCTCCGAACGAGGGCCAAGTTCGCGCGTGACAAGGTCGCTGGCGCGGGCGCGTAAGCCCATAGCGATATAATCGCGGTTGATGACGAGGTCGGCACCGTCATCGGTACGGCCCCGCACGAGGATGTGAATGTGCGGATGCTCGGTATTCCAATGGTCGACCGCGACCCAGTCAAGCCGTGTGCCAAGGTCGCGCGAGGCTTGGTCCATCAGCTCCCGAGTGAAGCTACGCAGGCTGGCAAGTTCACCAGCATCATCAGGCGAGACGATGAACCTAAAATGATGGCGGTCACCCTCGCAACGCGTGACGAACGCGCGACCGTCCGCATCATCCCCCGCAGCGTCGAATAGTTTGCCAGGAGCGCCGTCGCGAGTGACTCCGTCGCGCTGCAGGTAACCGATATGGCCGCGCAACGCGCCCGGCGAACGCATCCGCCGTACCACCCGCGCCTTGACCATAGCGCCGCGGCCGCGGGCGTTGAGGAGCCGTGCCGCAGCGATGCTCGCGGCGCGGCCGCGTCCAAACTTACGGCCGTGGCCATCCTTGCCTCTCGAGAGGCCGCCGGCCTTCTGAGCGGCTGTGAGTACCTGCGCCAGAAACGGCTTTGTCCGGGGCGCGCGCGTGGAACGGATACGGCCGGGACGGATCCGAAGATCATCGTCGCGCGTCATTCCGGCCGCCGCAAGGCATAGAAAACCGTGTAAGAAGAGCGCCTTGGGGAAAGCTGAACTTTGCTCGCAATGTTTTGTCGATCATTGAAATCCGTACACTTTCTCGCACAACCGACCGGCCGCACCTTGCGGCTTTTATCCTGCCCTCCTCCGTCGCTGGTTCCCGGGGCCCAACTTCCACGCCAGCAGAGTCTCGGTACTCGCGGCGATTTGCGGCGAAATGCGGTTCGGGTCATTGCAGTGGATCATCCAATGGCGCCTGCCCGAACACGTCGGCTGGCGGCCGATTCATGGCGAAAGAGCCGCCGCGACTTTCGCATCTGAGTTGCGAGGCTCCCCACTGTTTGCGAGCGAAGCGAGCGCTTGCGATAGCGATCGTTACCCGGAGGGCCGAGACACCCGCAGGGTGGTTCGGTGAGGAGCGAAGCGACGAGTAGAGCGCGGGCCGAAGGCATCGCCCGTACGCCATCAGCGCGTATGTCCCACTCCTGCGAACTCCTACCGCGTGAGCAAGGGTTCTTCAGCGGCAAACCAAAAAGTCTTAGCGTCATGATCGTGTAGCAGCGTTTTGACTCCAACCCGAATAACCCTCACGGTGCGCTTGCCCGCTCGAAAAACAGGGGAGCTTCCCGCCAAGAGAGTGCACGTCTGCCGTCAGCTGTGGCATGTTTACCCTGCTCGTTGTCCAGCAATGGTGTGACCGCCGCGACGTAAGCCACCGTTTCGGATGGAAGCGGCCTTCCCGTTACGAGGTGCTGTTCATATCGCCACGGACCTGCATGGTAGGCCGCAAGAAAGCCTGCCGAGCCGAAACCGTCGTGCATCTCTTTAAGATATGCAGTGCCCGCCAGGATGTTGTCGCGAGCATCAAACGGATCGAGACCGAGACCATAGCGAGCGCTCAGTTCCACCCAAGTGCCGGGCATGAGTTGCATCAGGCCCAGTGCGCCGCGAGGCGACGTCGCGCCTCGTTCACCGCGGCTCTCAATCTTGATCACGGCGCGGATCCAGCTTGCCGGGATCGAGAACCGAGCGGATGCTTCCGCGATGAATCCAGCGAACTGGTCGATGGTCTCGGGATGCACGGCTGGTTGGGCTTGCGCAGTTCCCGCAGGGACCGTTGAAGCGGCTATCTGGCACCAAAGTGGCGCAATGGCCATGATAAGGCCTGCAATGATCTGGCGCGAACGTAGTCCTGCCATCTGACCCAGCAACAGCGGCCTGCAGCGCTCGCGCCGCAAAATGCGCGGCCGCCCAAAATGTTCTGGACTGTCCCGGTAAGGGAAGATCAGAGTGTGCAGGAAGGACCCGCAATCGCTCGAAGAGATGCCGCCGATCTTCATCATCAATCCTCGTAAGTCCACACCGGCATCGCCTTGCCGATTACCGCGGACGCCGCGATCGGCCCAAAGTAGCGCCCATCAAGAGAGTCAACCGACTGCCAGTTCATGAGAAACACTTCGTCTTGTTCAACAACGCGGCATCCCCGCCAGACGGGCAACGGCCGCCCGCGGCCATCGCGCATCCGGGCCTCGCCCATCTCGATGCCGTCGACGATGATGGTGAACTCTCTTCTGCAGACGGTCTGTCCCGGCAGCGCCAGGACACGCTTGAGCATGGGAACGCCGACAGGCAGATAGCCGTTCAGGTCCAAAAAGCTCGCAAGTGGCTCAGGCGGCCGAACGGCCACGAGCTCGGTGACGGTCAGGGGCTGCGATGGCTGCAACCGATAGAGGCCGATTGGAACGCTTCTCGACGCGTTCCAGATGTACAATGGCGCGGTGGCCGGGTCGGTAGAGAGCGCAAGCGCGCTGGCCCCGCACATCGTAAGGATAGTCATCAGCCGGCCCCTCAAAGTGTCGTCCTCCGGCGACGGAGCCACGCCTGGTGGCGTGCACGCGTATAGGCCCGTGGGGTTTCGTTGACTGACAAGCGGTTGTGCACGTGGTGCCAGTAATCCGGGGCCACTTCAGCAGGATTGATGCCAAGTGCTTCCACTGCATCGATCAACTGGAGAACGCGCTCGACCTTCGGCCAGCCAGCTAATCGCAGCAGGCTCTCGCCGCCAGGCGTGATCCATGGAACAGTCGAATACCGCTCTCCTGGCTTTACCGCGCGCAGAATATCGATCCGAGACAGGACGGTTCCGAAGTCATTTGACGTCCAACGCACGAAGGCGAAGATGCTGCCGGGCGCAAATGAGAGAACACGCCGGTGATCACCGGTGATCGTTTCCGCTGCGACCTTGCCGAACCGGATGCGGTTCTCGATCCGCTTCTCGAGCCACAGAAGCTCGACTGTTGTGAGATCATTCATGTTGAAGCTCCGTGCCGGCGAACTGCACTCGCCCCGCCTGCAGGCGGTGATGCAACACTCTGGATTGCGCAACGGGGGGCAGGCGCAGCCGGTGTCGGCAACCGTGGCCAGCGCGCGCTATCGTCATCGCCGGAATGCAGCCCCCATCCCGGGACGAGGGCTGTCCTTGCATCGGTCTTCGACCAGGAAGATGCGTGCCGGCAAGCCGCATGCAGGCCGCTTCTCCGCGGCTGCCCGACCAATTGTTCGGGACAGTCGACTAAAAACGGCGACCGACATCGTGGCGAGAAGTCTTGGTCCGTTAGAAGGAATCCGAAGGATTCCTTGTTAGGAAAGTTAGAGGACACACAAGTGTTTGTGTCACCAAGGATTGTCCGCGATTCTGGTCCCTGATGGCACGGGTATCCCGTCCCCGATGGCACGGGAGTACTGGTCCCTGATAGCACGGGGCAATTCACAGGTTTTTCCCCGAACCAGAGATGAAGGCCCGTTTGCGCAGTTGCTCGCCAAGCGGGTCGGCACAAACGGGAGCGAAATTCAATCGCTCCACGCCCTTTGGATCTTGCGAAATGACGAGTTGGTAGCCCGGCAATGTCTGCTGGCGTACGATCTGGCGCAGATCGTATGCGAAATGCTTGAGAGGCGATAAGCACCCTGACTTCGCGTGAAGGTGCACGAGATCAAAGCTCCAGCCGTCTTTTTGGCGGCCGCCGTGCTTACGCACGAGGCGATAAAGCCAGCGCTCCAGTCCGCCGGTCAGATCGAAATACGCGCGGTCGATCGTCAGCACGAGTGCTTCGTTGAGAACACCCGTGTAGAACCAGTCCGGCAGGATCAGTTCAAGCCCGCGGGCGCGGCCGTGCAGATCGACCGTCTCCTTCCACTCATTGATCCAGGAGAAGCGATGCTGGCGCCGCTCGGTTGGCTGACGAATCGACGTCAAGACGGTTGTTGATTGTAACCGGTCGAGTGCGGCCTTGAGCCGGTCGTAGTCGCGCACGCTGGTGCCGCGACCTACGAAGGTCAGGATCTCATATGGCGTTGCGGCCATCAGCCGCGAGGTTTTCAGGCCGGCATCACGAGCCTCGACGATTTGCGACGCGGCCCAGATCAGGACGTCGGCGTCCCAGATCGTGGCCATGCCATGCTCCTGCACGGCTTCGACCCGGATCTTGATTGTCCCCGCGTGGAAATCGATCGGAACGGTCCGCTTCGACTTTGCGAGCGAAAAGAACGGATAAGCCATCAGATCTTGCGCGTCGCGCGGCGCAAGTTCACCGGGAAGAGCGCGAAATAGCTCAAGCTGATTGCGCTCCGATTGGCGCCGCCCGCGTGCAAGGGAGTTGCCGTCCGACATGGCTTAGCGCCGCTCCTTACCGGCATATGGAGCTGGCGTATGCCGCTTGGCGGGCAACACAGTGCCGACGCCGGGATCGCTGGTCGACGTCTTGGCGCCGCGGTCTACCCATGCCTTGAGATCTTCGAGCGCGTAGACGACGCGGCCGCCCAGCTTACGATAGGTCGGGCCCGTGCCGTAGGTGCGATGCTTTTCGAGAGTCCGGGCGGATAGGCCGAGAAAGCGCGCGGCCTCCGGTGTGCGGAGATATCGCTGCGGCGTGCCCGCGTTCGAATCAGGCATTTGAAAGGCTCCGTGGTCATCTGGAGCGCGAGGGAGTTTGATCGCGCGTCGACGGACATCATGGCGGACCAGACGCGCCTAGGGGGATGCCGAAGATCGAGGGACGATTTTCGGCACCCCTATCTCGCAAGACGACTTATGCGGCTACCGCCAGCAAGCGCATGGCGCGCTTTGCGACCCGAGTCGATCAATCAGCATGCGGGCAAACGCATCGGGAGACGCAATAGGGTGCAGGATTCATTCGTGAATAGGCGGCTCATTGCATGAACGATACGAAGAGGATTGCTACACTGAGCTCGAAACAGAGTTGCGGCCGCTTCTCGCATTCAGCCGCCGTAAACCTCAGCGAGCGGAGTTGTGATGCCTGACAACAGCTTTTCCTTCAGGCCCGCCCGGCCGGAAGACGCAGAGATTGTTTTCAATCTGACGAATAAATCGATCGCCGGTCTTGCTGGCGCGTCTTACTCGCGGGATCAAATCCAGCGCTGGATGGGTCAACGCACGCCGGCATTTTACGAAGAGCTTATCGGCAAGGGACGCATGACCGTGTGTCAGCGCGCAGGCGAAGTCGTTGGATTTGTGGACGCAGATCCTGGTGAAATCACCAGGTTGTTCGTCTTGCCCGAAGCCGCAGGCGGCGGGCTCGGCCGACGCCTGCTGGAGATCGGGATAGCGCAGGCTCGACTGGGCCATTCTGGGCCAATCAGGCTCGAAGCAACAATCAATGCGGAAGGCTTTTATCAGAAGTGCGGATTTCGAAGTATAAGCCGAGGTCTCTTCACCCACGGGCTCGGCGGCGATCCCATCGAGATCGTGCATATGGAATTTGAATGATTTTGCATTAGAATTACCGCGGCCGCGTATTGGCAGGCGAGCAGCATTGGCATGAATATTCGGGCGGTGGAGGTACTGGAACGGAGCATGTTTCAACCTGGCTTTTTCCGTACGGGAGGCCGGACGCAGCAGAGCGCGGTATCCGCCACGGATCAGCGCCCGTGCGGTCTGAACAAGGCGGATGGTCCGGCTGCGCAGTTCGTCCGTCTTCCAGGAACGCTCGGAAATCAGTTTTCTGCCTGACAGAACCTGCGCGATAAGACGATAGGAGGCGCCGTCCAGGTCTCCGTCCGCGGCGCGAAGGACCAAACCCCATCGTTCGCGCCGCTGTATGGAGATTCGATGGAAAGGTGGTCCCGGCGGGCGGCCGTAGGCCGCACGCCACATGCGATGTGAGGCGTGGGAGCGGATGTTATAGTCGGGACCGTACGGCAGTTCGGCTGCATAAGGGACGCCGAGCTGCGGCGCCTCTCTGAACCATAGCCGATGTTGTGCTCCCTGAATGCGGAGCACGGCATGCCATCCGTCCGGTGCCTGCCTGATGGTAGCCGACGCGAGATAGCCACGCGGCAGCTTCCAGCCGAACTGTTGCGCACCGAGCGCGCTTCGGACCAACGGCACTACCGTCGGCAATGCCTCAGGCGCCCAAAAGATTGTCTGCTCGTAGAAGGACCCTTGCGGGTCATGAGCGAAAGCAGACGCCCCATCTCCTCCGGAAATCGGAGGTCACCTGCCCGCGCTTCGATCGCGCGTTGCGGTAGGCGCGCTGATACTCAGGATTCCGCCGAAGACATTCCCAAGCAAAATCTTCGATCTCGCCTGATGTGATCGCACGCTGATAGCTCTCCGTTGAGCGCCAGTCGAAGTCGGACATTTCAATAATCCCCGCGTCAGAACGTCGCGGCGGACTCTCTATGTAACCCTTGGTTGTCGTATAGTCAGCAATTTGACATCGCGTGATGCGCGCAAGCATCACCACGGCTGAGAAGAAACTTGTTCTCGATCGGATGTCACGAACAACAGGATTTTGCTATTTGGTAGCTCCGCCGCGAAGCAAGTGGCGATAACCGTGGTCGGCCATCCAATTTGCTCGCGCCAGGTGAGTATCGAACGCAGTTCGAGCGCGCGCCGGTTCACGATCCGGATCAATGCGCAGCACGATCCGGACCACCTCTTTCCAATCGGCGGACGCGGCCGCAGCATCGAGAAGCCGCCAATAGGTCACCAAATGCTGCTCGTCATAGGCCGTAAGTGCCGGATCGTTCGGAGCTGAATCGGCGACGTCAGGATCGAGTGGCGGAGTCTGCATCGCTATTCCCATCAACTTTCTGGCTCGATTTTACTCATCTTCTGCATGCGCCGCCATACGCGCGCCATAATATCCCAGATCGAGGAATATTATTCTCCAAGCTGAGCTGGGCAGAGGGACCGCGCGTTAGCAGCGGCTTGGCAGGCGGCGCCGCCCACTGACGATAGCATGTTCGAATACGAATAGGAACGATCGTTCCTAGAACGATCGTTCCGGCTCAGTTCCCTTATCGCCATGGATCTCAACGAGATCATGGCTGTGAACCTGCGTCGGAAACGCCACGATCTACAGATGACGCAGGAGGAGCTGGCCGAGCGCGCTGGTTTAAGCGCCCGTTACGTCGGCGCCATCGAGCGCGGCGACGTGTCAGCTAGCGTCACCGTGCTCGGACAAATTGCTGAAGCATTGGGGATCGAACCGGCAGACCTGCTCAGAAAGGCTGCGCGGCTTAGCAAGTCGTAAGCCGGCTCAGGCTAGCCGCGAGGCGCCCCGCCCGGAGGATCGGGCGGGGCTTGGAGATCTTGTCACTCGCCGTTCTTGCGGGGACGTGACCAGAGCAGGGTATACCCTTCTCCGCCTTCATCATCGAACAGGTTCGCGTAGATCGGTGCGGTGAAGGAGGGGTCGTCAAGTTTGAGCGAGAGGTAATCCCGGCCCTCCTCCGAGCGCTTCGCCCAGGCTGCACCGATCTCGGCCCGACCGACATAGACGCGGTGGCTCGGAGCGTTGTCGTTGGAGCGAATGGGCTCGAGGACGATGCGGACGCCCTTGGCCTGCAAGCTGAGGGTGACGATCTCGCCCTGGAAATCGTTGCCGACCTTTTTGAAAGAACCGATGCTAGCCATGTCACTTCTCCTGTTGTTGTCGAGCCCGCGACCACCGCGGCCTCGATGGCGATGAACAGGCAGAAGACGATCGGCGACGCACCCGAAGGGCCGGAGCGTAGCGGAGGACGCTGTCGATGCGACTTTCTTGCCTCGCGAGGAATGGGCGTCAGCCCAGGGGAAGAAAGTCGCTTCGACTGCGTTGCGGCTCAGACGATCGAGGCGCAGCCGGTCTTCGGCCAGATCAAGCCATTAAGAGGCGAGGTGCGTTCGCGTGCTGAACAACGACCTCCGGAGAAGACTGGCGTGTGTCGGTGGCGCTACACAAGATGTCGGAATGTCTGGGCGAAGAGAAAGAAACGATGTGCAGGAAACGGCACTGACGTTCCGAGAAATGAGCTGAGACCGCGATCTTCTGTGCTCTCTATGTCGACCTAGCCGAAAACGCCCTCTCTGGTGGAAATGCGGTTAGGAAGGTCGTACCCCTTGCTCTGGCTTCACGACCCGTACCGCCCGATCTACCCGAACCTGTTCGATGATGCGCCTGTTTAAGGATTATCTCGCGCGCGTGGCAGCCCATGGGCGGCTGGATATGTGCCAAAATCCTCGCCGATCTCAACGGCCGGAGCTCCGTAAGAGGTCAGGCGTGTCCACGCCGTGCCACCGACGAACACCGCGCCGAGGCAGGCGACGATCTCCCGCCAAGCCATTGAAGAGATCCCGATCTGCGACATGACGAGGACGATGTGAAAGCCAGCAAAGCCGGCTGGGATCACGAACGCTGCTGTGATTGCTGCGCGCAGGATTGGAGGTCGTGCAACTGCCAACGCGGTTTGACCGGCCGGGATCGTCAGGGCCCCGAACACGATGGCAAGAAGTGTTGCGGCAAACAGGCCTGCACCGGCGTGATACGCCATCGTGCCCACGCTGATGGCCACAAAAAGTGGCAGAGCGTGGACCGCCAGTGTAAAGATCAGCCAACAGAACAAGCCGATGGCAGCAGTGTTGAGAACAAGACCAAGAGCAAGCATGATGGCGGCTCCGCGCACATAGATGTGACGTGAGCGCCTTCCACCTCCACCGCGGCACAGCTTCGGATAGGATCCAAAGGAGGCAGAGTTGCGGCGCGCAACTCGACCTCCTCTTTTGAGTGCGAGACGGCGCTCATGCGCCGCCGAACTTCCAGACGGGGATGCCGAGCCGCCGCGCCTTGTCGGCGAGGTTGTCCTGGATTCCCGTGCCCGGAAAGTGCATGACGCCGATTGGCAGGAGCTCGAGCATAGCGTCATTGCGCTTGAAGGGTGCCGCCTTGGCGTGCTTGGTCCAGTCGGGCTTGAAGACGATCTGCGGTACCTTGCGATTGGTCGCCCATTTGGAGGCGATGAGTTCGGCGCCTTTCGGGGAGCCGCCATGGAGCAGGACCATGTCGGGATGCTTGGCGCGAACCTTGTCGAGGCGATCCCAAATAAGGTGGTGGTCGTTGAAATCGAGCCCGCCAGTCAGTGCGATCTTGGGTCCCGGTGGCAACAGGACCTCGGTCTCGGCGCGCCGTTTTGCTGCGATGAAGTCGCGGGAGTCGATCATTGCTGCGGTGAGCGTGCGGTGGTTGACCAGTGATCCCGACCGAGGACGCCAGGGCGAACCGGTGTGGACCTCAAATCGCTCGATGGCCTGGTCGCGGAAGAGCTCTAGGCAGTTGCGGCGCTCGATCAGCGTGATGCCTTCAACGGTGAGCCGCTCGAGTTCGACCGATCGCACTTCGGAGCCGTTCTGCTCGCGCTGGCTCTTGTGCTGCGCCTGCTCGTTGTTGTCGAGCTGGCGTTCGATGCGATCGACGGCACGATGGAACAGATTGACGGTCGACCAGAGCAGATCGTCAAGGTCCGGTTCGAGCCGCGTGTCGTTCAGGGTCGCAACCAGGGCGTCGAAGATATCCGCCACGGCACCGGAGATCATCTTGCCTTCGGGAAGCGGTCTCGGATCAGGCTGGTCGTCGAAGGGACGGTAGCCGAAGAGCTGTAGTTCGGTGAGCAGGTGGTCGGTCGGAGAAGAGACGTGCGGCGGCTCGACGTCGTCGTGGTCGGTCATGGAAGGAGGTCCTTTTGCCGGGTTTGGCCGCGCCCTTCGCGGCCTTCGTGGCGATCACTCAGACGGCGGGCGGAACGGGCCAGAACCCGAAGGGCCGAAGCGGCAGCGGAGGATGGCGGAGGCCGGCTATTTTGCTTCGCGATGCAAAGCGCGCTGGCTGGACATGTGATGTGTGTTTCAATTGCCGGCGCGCGGCGGAAAATAGCCGGACGCAGCCATTGCCGGCCCGGGCCGCTTGCCGTCCGATCGCCCTCTAGAAGGCCGAGGTCGCGTCCTCTTCCGGTATTGGCCTCGCCACGGCCGACCTGTTACGGTCGACCGAATTGTCGTTACCTATTCCGCAGGCACCGCCGACCCATGCAGGAAGCGGACGACATCCTCAGGTACGAGCTGAATCCGCAAGGCCGCTCGGAGACCGTCAAGACCGAAGACGTGCAGATCTTCGTTGAAATCGCCGAGCCGTGGCGACAACGCGATCGCTTCAATGCCGGCGTCTGCTGCGCGCTGGGTCAGAACGGCGAGCACCGTCTCACCGGCGGCATCGGCATCGCGAGCGATATAGAGCCGACGCAAGCCAGACGGCAGCAACATGGCCGCGAGGTGATTGGCTGAAAGCGCTGCGGCCATCGGCATCCTCGGCAGCACGTAGCGTAGCGATAGCATGGTCTCGATGCCCTCGCCGGCGGCGAGCACGTCGTCCACCACGCCGAAACGAACGGCATTGCCGAGAAGGTCGCCCATCGCGCGTCGTGGCGTATCGATCGGAGCCTTGCCTAGCCGAACCCGATCAAAGCCGTCCGGATCGAGCCAGGTACGGTGTACGCCGGTGATCTTGCCATCGAGGTCCGTGACACAAGCGATCATCGCCGGCCAGGTCTCGGTCGGCAGGTGCTCGTCCGGCCGATAGTAGCAGCGTGGATGGAACCGCAAGCTGCCACCATCGCGCACATGGGCTATTCCGCGCCCCTGCAAATAGGTCTCGACCACGGTCCCCTCGATCGAGCTGGATATTGCAAAGAGCCGACGGGCGGCCTCTTGCGATCCGGCCGGTGCTGCCGGACCGACGGGCTTTGAGACGAGCTCCCGTTCAGCGCGAGGCAATTTCAAGAAGCGTCTTGCTTCCTCGGCGGTCTCGCGGAAGTCACGCAATCCCAGGCTTTCGCGGATGACGTCGAGGAGATCGCCATGCTCGCCGGTCGCGGCGTCTGTCCATTTGCCGGCAGGCCCCTTCGGCGATTCCTGGAGCCGCACGAACAGCGAGCGCCCCGGGGTGTTGTGGACGTCCCCGACCAGCCAGTACCGCCCTTGCCGCTTACCGTTGGAGAGATAGTGGCGGCACACCGCCTCGGCCTCACGCGCCAGGCGGCGTGTCAGTTCGATGGCATCGCGGGGCATCAGGCGGCCTCCCGCTCGCTGATGCGCGCGAACACTTTCGCCAGGATCTCGACGCAGCTAGCGTCGGTGGGCACGAATATGCGCAGCTTCCAGGAGATGATTCCTCCGAAGAGGCCGTAGGCCCGCAAGCGGTCGCGCATCGTGTCGTTGAACCCAGACGATTCGATGCGGTATGCGCCCATCACCTGGGCACGGCGAAGCTGGAGCCTCTCCGCGAGCTCGAGGACGGTCCGCCCCTCCATCACCGCGGCGAAGGCCGCGTCCGGCGTCAGTGCCGGCGCGTCAGCCGCAAGGAAGTTCGCGACCCAGGTCGCGGAGACCTTGCGGCCGATGATGCGCTCGCCCGCATCGGTCTGGAGCCGATAGACCCGCGTCGACTCGTTCGGCAGCCGCTTCCAGATGGGCAGTAGCAAGCCCGCCACGACGTGAATCATGCTTTCCGTAAACTCGGGGACCTCGGCGAGCTCCGCCAGCCAGGCTGCGGCGAAGCCATCACGGTCGGCCTCGACCCAATGGCTTTCCGCGATCATCGTCAAGGGAGCGCTGTGCTGCTCCATGGGCCGGATCAGGCGGACGCGCCGCTCGATCTCGCCGTCATCAAGTATGAAGCTCGGAGCCGGGAGCTGTAGGGCGGCACGGCCCGATCGCTCATTGATCAAAAGGACGGCACGATGGTCGGAACGACGAGCAAGAGCTTCATCCAGGCTCACCGGATGATTGCGCTGGCGCTGGGTAATCGTGAGAAGCCGAGTCTCTGCGCCAGCGCCCGGATGGGCATAGATCGTGCTCCGGTCGGTAACGACGAAGCTTTCGGCGCGGAGCGTTTCCAGTCCCAGGTCATAGGTACCAGATGCGACCGCGCCCTCGATCCGAGCGGCCAAGAGCTGCTCGAATACGGTGAACAGGATGTTCTGAAGTTCGATCGTGAGCGCCAGCAGCCGGTTCAGGAAGGTCGTGATCGGCGGCAGGTCATCCCTGGGCCCATTGGTATCTGTTAGCTTCAGGCCGGTTGCACCCTCGAATGTCTCAAGTGAGCAGCCGTCGACCTTGCCACGCGCGAGCAGCGTATAGAGCTGGCGCAACGCATCCCGTCCGTACTGGCTTTCGAGATTGTCCTCGGGCCGAAGCAGGCCCTGCCCTCCGGTCTGGCACTGGCCACGCGTGATAGCTCCCAAGGTGTCGAGCCGGCGCGCGATGGTGCTGAGGAAGCGTTTTTCAGCCTTCACGTCGGTCGCGATGGGACGATACAGTGGCGGCTGCGCCTGCTTGGTCCGGTTGGTCCGGCCGAGCCCCTGGATCGCGGCGTCGGCCTTCCAGCCGGGCTCGAGCAGATAATGGACCCGCAGGCGGCGATTCCGTGCGGAGAGTTCTGCATGGTAGCTCCTCCCCGTGCCGCCCGCGTCAGAGAACACTAGGACCTGCTTGACGTCGTCCGTGAAGGCCGACGTCTCGGCGAGGTTGGCCGAACCGGCCCGATTCTCGACGACCAGCCGCTCGCCCTTGCGAACGATGCGGCGTGACCGGCCGGTGACTTCCGCGACCATGTCGGTGCCGAAGCGCTGGATCACCTGATCCAGCGCACCCGGGACCGGCGGCAGCGAGGCGAGCTTTTCGATGAGGCGGTCGCGGCGAGCGACGGCGTCCCGGCTCTCGACCGGTTGGCCGTCGCGATAGACGGGCCGGGAGCAGAGATTGCCCTCCTGGTCGGTGAAGGGCTCGTACAGCTGGACCGGAAAGGAATGAGCGAGATAGTCGAGGACATATTCGCGCGGCGTGATGTCGACCTGGACGTCGCCCCACTCCTCAGTCGGAATCTCGGCGAGCCGGCGCTCCATCAGCGCCTCGCCCGTCGAGACGATCTGGATGACGGCGGCGTGGCCGGCGTCGAGATCGCGTTCGATCGAGCGGATCAGCGACGGCGTCTTCATCGAGGTCAGGAGGTGACCAAAGAAGCGCTGCTTGGCGCTCTCAAAAGCGGATCGCGCGGCAGATTTGGCCTGACTGTTCAGCGTGCCGGTCTCGCCGGTGATGTTCGCGGCCCGCATCGCCGCATCGAGGTTGTTATGGATGACGCTGAACGCGCCACCATAGGCGTCATAGATGCGTACCTGCTCCGGCGTGAGCTGGTGCTCGACGAGTTCGTACGCGACACCCTCGTAGGACAGCGAGCGAGCCGCATAGAGACCGAGCGCCTTGAGGTCGCGCGCCAACACTTCCATGGCCGCAACGCCGCCCTCCTCGATCGCTTCGACGAACTCGGCGCGCGTGGCAAACGGGAAATCGGTGCCTCCCCACAGACCCAACCGCTGAGCGTAGGCCAGATTATGCACAGTCGTGGCGCCCGTCGCCGAAACATAGACGACGCGGGCATTTGGCAAGGCGTGCTGGAGCCTCAGGCCGGCACGCCCCTGCTGAGAGGCTGCCTGGTCGCCGCGCTCGCCCTTCTGGCCTCCCGCGTTCTGCATCGCGTGGCTTTCGTCGAAGACGATCACTCCGTCGAATTCGGAGCCCAACGATTCGACGATCTGTCGAACGCGCGAAAGCTTTTCGCCGCGTTCGTCGGTTCGCAGCGTAGCGTATGTGGTAAATAGGACGCCTTCCGAAAGCCGGATCGGCGTGCCCTGGCGAAAACGTGACAGCGGCGTCACGAGCAGCCGCTCCATGCCGAGCGCGGACCAATCTCGCTGCGCGTCCTCGATCAGCTTGTCAGATTTACTGATCCAGACCGCGCGACGGCGGCCCTTGAGCCAGTTGTCGAGCAGGACGCCGGCGACTTGGCGTCCCTTGCCCGCGCCGGTGCCGTCACCCAAAAACCAGCCGCGGCGAAAGCGGACGACATTCTCTGCGTCGTCGCGCGCGGTCGCGACGACGTCAAAGGTTGCATCGACCGTCCAGGAGCCCGCGAGGAATTCGGAATGCGCCTCGCCGGCGTAAATGACGCTCTCAAGCTGGGCGTCCGACAGAATGCCATCCGTCACGAGACTGGCCGGCAGATGCGGCCGATAGGATGGCCTCGGTGGCGCGACAGATGCCATTGCAGCCGACTGCACGAGCTTGGTCGGATGCGCGTGCGCGCCCGGAATACGGATCGACTGCAATCCGTATTCCTCATAGAGCGCATCGGTAAGCCTGGCGCCTTCCGGCGGCGACCACTCGACCATCTTGTACGAAAGTTCGACGCCTTCTTGCGCGGCGCCGCCGGAAGTAGAGGGCGGACGTGGTGCAAAGGCGCCGGCCGGCCGCAACGTCGCAGGGCGCCTGATGACGTCGGGCACGACGGGCGTGGCAATGGGCAGCCTCGGGGGCACATGCTGGGTCACCCAACTGAGCAAGGTGGCGACATCACCCGCCATGCCGAGCGAGGCAGGACGGTCCGCCGCGGGCTGCTTGTCGATCACAAGCAGCCTTTTATCGATCTGAGTTCCGTGCTTCGCGTAGACGGCTCCGTCGACTGGGGCAGAGAAAACAACTCGCCCGCGTTCCTGAAGGCGAACGAAGGCATCTCGCCATGCCGGATTGTCCGGCCCGAAGCTTGCACCGGTGATGGCGACCAGACGCCCACCCTCGCAAAGGCGCGCGAAGGCTGAGGCGATGTGCCGGAGCGCCGCGTCCGCCATTCGTCGATCAACGTTCGCCAGTGCCGAGAACGGCGAGTTCATCAAGACGACGCTAGGTACGAAATCGGCTTCGAGATGATCATCGATCTGGGCGGCGTCGAAGCGGGTGACCTCAATGCCGGCGAACAAATGATCGAGCAACTCAGCACGGGGTTCGGCAAACTCGTTCAATATCAGGCCGCCGCCGGCGAGCTCGGCGAAGATGGCGAGCAAGCCTGTCCCCGCCGACGGCTCCAGAACGCAATCAGCGGGTGTAATCGCGGCTGCGGTACATGCGGCCAGCCCCAGCGGGATTGGCGTCGAGAACTGTTGAAACAGCTGGCTGTCCTCGGAACGCCGCGTATGGGTCGGCAGGCAGCTCGCGATTTTCGCGAGCATCGGCAGCATTGCGGCCGTCTGACCGGCCTTGGTCGGGATGGCCGAACCGAACTTGCGAAGGAAGAGAACGGTGGCCACCTCACAGGCGTCATAGGCGGTCTTCCAATTCCAAGCACCGGCCGCGTCCGAAGCGCCGAAGGCAGCCTCCATGGAGTTGCGCAGGACAGGGGCATCGATGCGACGGCCGCGTTCGAGATCGGCCACGAGCTGTCGCGCAGCTCGGACAACGGCGGAGGTGAGGCTTACAGCGGCACGCATCGAGAGCGGCGCAGCGGCAGCGCCGCCGGCGAGAGATTCGGTCATGGGGATTTCTTTCGGAGAGCAGGAAGGGGTCGAACCGCCCGGCGCTCTCACGACCACGACGATTCAAACCCTTCCCGGCCCCACTCTTCCTCTCAGCCCTTCCCATTAAAATGGGACCGGTGCTGGGCACCGGTCCCTAAGCAACTGCAGGAGAGCCGGAGTGTTGCGAGTGCTCGTCGCTGCCGTTCTCCAGATCCTCCTCGCCAGCGAGGAATTCCGGCAGCGGGCCCGCTTCACCTTCCAGCTCCACCGAAGACGGGCTGGAATCGACGAGACGCAGCGGCTCCGGCAGCCAGCCCGAGCCATCCAGGAGACGCTCAGCCTCTTTGGCCATGTCGGCCTTCTTCAGATGGTCGATCAGTTGCGCCGACGACTCGCCCTTGGCCTCCCGCACCGCCTCCAGAATGCGAGGCTTGGTGACTCGGCCGAGATAGTTGTCGACTGTCGGTCTCCAGCCAGCCTGCACCATGTCGAGTCCGGCAGCACGCGCCAGCACGTTGGCCTGGTCGGGACGCGTGCGGACGCCGTGGGCTGAGACGCGACCCTGATTGTAACGATTGGCCGGCTCATAGACGGCGTTGACCGCAAAGGACGCGCAGTGGGCGAACAGCGATGCCTGTGCACCACCATCGAGAGCCGTCAGCCCATCCCAGAGATCGTTCTCGCTCTTCGGCAACCGTGCCTTCCAGCCCTCATGCCGCACCTCGACAGCCTTAGCCGAGATGCTTTCCCTTAAGCCAGGAGCTTGAGCGGGAAAAGGTTGGTGTGCGCAGTCCGATTTCAAGGCAGCTCCCGGACGAAGCAAACCGGTAAAAGGCCGTCTGCACGAAGTTGTGCAGCGCCGCTTGGAACGCGATCTCAGGATTTTCCGCCAGTGCATCCCGCAATGCCAGCGTACGGTGCGCCGTCAATTCGATGATGAGCCGATCTGGCAACGGCCTTGCCGGGTCTTCATCATCCTCCTCGGCTTCGGTCGACACGCCTGCGACCGAGATCGCTGCGCGCCTTGCAGACGCTCCAGTATCCTGTCCTTCAGTCGACGGCACATCGGTGGCCCGCTCGATATCGATATCGATATCGGCGGCAGGCGCCTCATCCTCAGGCCGAACATAGCCCCGATCGACGGAAAGCCGTCCTTCGGAATCGATGCTGACGAAGACGCCCGCCCGGGCAATCTCGGCCGGATCGTAAGTCTTAGGCCGGTCTTCGAGCGCGAGCAGCGCGGCTTCGATCGCGCCGAGACGCTGGTCGACCTCTTCGGGCAGCTCATCCGCATCCTGATATTCCGTTTCGAGCTTCGCCTGCCCGGCGTTGAGAGCGTCGATGGTGGCCTGCTCCTCGGAGGTCAGATCGACAGGTTGGCCTTCCAGCTCGCGCAGCCCTGTCGTGTCGCCGTAGGGGAAGTCAACGGCGGCTGAGATCCATTTCCATCCCTCCGCACCAATTGCTTCCGCCTCGGCTTTGAGCTCCTCCGTCACAAGGCGGTCGAGCAGAGCGACGTCTTCAAGCCAGCCACCATCATCGTGCTCGAACAGGTCGCGCAAAACGCTGCCACCAGCCTGCTCGTAGGCACCCAGCCCAATGAACTGCACGCGGTGGTCGGACGCGCGCACGTATTTTCGGTCAGCATTCGCCGGATCTGATAGGGCTCGTCATAACCGGATCGGCTGACATTCTCTCAGACCTGCTCCTGCCGTGTGTGATCCGCCGTGACCGAAAAGGCCATGAGCTGCTCGAGGGCCATGCCGTCTTCGGCATAGACCTCGTGCAGCTTGACGACACGGACGCCAGCCGGTTCACGACGGCCGGCGTCACGAAGTGCCGGGCCGCGATATCCTCGTCGGAAAGACCGGCGCCACTCAAGGTCTGGAAGGCTCGGAACTGATCGAGGGGGTGAAGGCCTATCCGCTCGTCGTTCTCGGCAAGCGAGTCGTCTTCGGCAATGCCCCCATCACGCACGACACACGGAACGGCCTGCGTCTTTGCCATGCGCTTTTGCTTGACGAGAAGTTCCAACGCACGATAGCGCCGGCCTCCGGCCGGTACCTCGAACATGCCGGTCTCATTGCCTTCCGCGTCTACAACCGCCCGCACATTGAGACTTTGCAGGAGCGTCCGCTGCGCGATGCTTTCCGCGAGTTGCTCGATCGAAACGCCCGCTTTCACACGCCGAACGTTCGACTGGCTGAGCACCAGCTTGTTGAATGGAATGTCGCGTGAGGGCGATAGGATGATCTTTTGGACAGTCTTCGTCATGTCGATTCTCCACGACGGGCGGCCGGGAGCCTCTCTCTCGGCCTCCAACCCGTCGCGGAAAACGACCCCGCCCTCTCACTCTCGTGCCGCGGCCATCGAGAACCTCATGCCGGTTCCTGATCCGCTCTCTCCACCGTCATGTCGACAGTCCGTTCCGGCAAGAATTCAAGGAGATAGTCCGCAACCTTGCTGGCCTGCGAAGCGGCACGCACAATTGCACGATTGTCCTCGCGCAGCACGTCGAGCCACGAGCCGATATAGTCGGCATGTCGCACCGTGGGCACGATGGCGAGCGACGCGCAACTGAACGCAGACGAGATCTCCGCAACCAGCTCCTCGAACGCGTACTTCCTCGTGCCGTAGCTGCCTGACAAGTCACGGTTGAGACGTGACGGATGACCGCTGGCATGCGCCAGCTCATGCAGGGCCGTTCGATGCCAATTGATCGGTTCGAAATAGGCTTGCGGAGGCGGCACCTGCACGTAATCTTCTGCCGGTGTATAGAAGGCCCGGTTCCCGCCGATGCGAAAGTCGATACCTGTCGCCCTGATCAGGCTTTCGACCCGCGGCTCGATCAGGCCTGGCGGCGGAGGCTGCGCCGTCGTTGCGATCTCTGGAGGCAGGCCATCGCACTGGTCGGTATTGAACACCGTGAAACGCTTGAGAAACGGAACAGCCTGTGCGTCCTTGCCGGTCTCATGTGCGCGGCGCTTTTCGTCGGCCGGCACAAAACGGTCGGCATAGACGACGGTCGTGCCGCGCTCGCCCTTGCGGACCTGACCGCCGAGCGACAGCGCCTGCCGAAATGTAAGCCAGCTCTGACTGGTGAATGCACGCTCGGTGGCAGCTCCCCAGAGGATCAGAATGTTGATGCCGCTGTATTGTCGACCGGTCGCGGCGCTTTTCGGCAAGGCCAAGGACGCCTTCGCCACGGTGCCCCATGGCTGCACCCACGGCACTCGACCGGCCTCAAGTTCACCGATGATCTTGTTGGTGATTTCGTCATAAAGGCTCGTCCGGTCCTCACCGGCGCGCGCCCGAGGATAGTATCTGGACATTGCGGATCTCCGCGACGGGCGCCGCGAGCCTCTCTCGCAGCCTGTAACCCGTCACCGCAAACCGCGCGATACTCTTACTCTCGGCCCACTCAGCGACAGAGTGCGAAATCCGCGACGCGGCCCGGCTTTCGTCCATTTCATCATGGGGCTTTGGCCTCAACTGCCCACGACCGCAGGCCCTGATCAGGCGTGCGCCAACGGCACATCGCCTCAGCGGAAAATGGCACCCGGAGAGCGTGAGCATAGCGACCCGAAGGGCCACGCGGGTCCGAGTGCAGCGATGAGACGGGTTAATAGCGGCACCCGGGAACGGGGCAGTGATAGCGATCGCCGAAGGCGAGCCCCTTTCCCGAGTGCCCCCGGCGAGGAGCTCCGAAGCTCTTGGCGCGAGGGATCGAAGCCGGGACGGCCGAGACGCAAAGCGGCTCGGTTCACGAGAGCCCGATGCGGCGAAAGCCGCACGCGCGCAAGCGGAGAACTCCGCTTAGACTCGAACCGGCGGATCTAGATTTCATCGCGAGCATGCGTCTGCGCGTCGTAGATCCTGATCTGAAGCATGGGAAAACGCTTCTTTAGCTCTTCGCCACCCGCCCTGGCGCCGTCTCTGGTTGTAAATTCGGCTTTGAACCGGCCGTCCACTTCAAGCGCGTAACCAGAGGTCGGCAATTCACGAGTGGCAGCAACCATTTCATTCCCATTGTGCAGTGAGGTGATAGGCAATGATGGGTAGCGTGAGTCGCCCAAACCGCGCCAGACCCACCTGCCCAACTGCGATGATAGGCCAATACACGTTGTGGATCGGCTCTCCGGAACCGCATCAAGGATGGGCATTTGCGTCATCCGAGCAGGTGGCCGGCTTTCCACTTGCCCGGATGCATGCACGATAGAGCCACGGCTCGACGTAGCTGACCATTGCAAACCGGTCAGCACGCGCGGACTACTGGCAACCGCGCCAGTTTCGCACCAAAAATGACCTCACCGAAATGCAACAAACGCGATCGAACGCAGACGAAACCGGAGCAAAATCAACGAAGCTGATCGATAGTCTGCCGCTCACAACGGCCTGGTGCTGGTTCGAGTCCTGCCGCACACATCGGGAAATCGCCCGCGGTAGATTTTCGACCAGTCTCCTTCACCCCTGCGGCTCTGATCTTGGACGCCGCGTGATAGTTCGCCACTAGGTGGGCTTCTTTTCTGCTCAACCTTCCAGGGGGTTCTTTAGTCAACCACCAACTGCAGCTGCCCAGCTGAAATCATAATGAGCGCTCAACAACTTCATTGCGACAACAGCGACGAGAACGCAGATGATTTGCAACAACGTTCTGGTCGAGAACACTCTATTGAAGAGCGTCATGATGCCGCCTGCTAGCGCTGGTGACCGAGCCGGATTCCAAGCTTGATCGCTTTTTGGCGAAGTGAGCCTTCGGAGCGCTTTGTAAGCTCCGCAATTTTTGCAACTGGAGTCTTCGCTTTCGAATGAGCGCGCAGCTCCTTCACGTCAGCCTTTGTGTATTCGCGACGCACAGCCTTCTTCTTCGTAGCCGTCTTCTTTGCCTTCTTCACCACTTTTAGCTCCTCGATTCGAGAGTGGGCGTACTAGCAACAGCCGCATTGAGGCGCAACCCTCCATCAGTTGGCTCTATTTGTAGGTCCGATGTGTGAGCTGCTGCCACTTTGATGGACACGAGGTTAAACTAATCCCACCTTGCGCTCGAACTCAACCGGGCCGAGATAGCCGATGGTCGAGTGCCGGCGGATCGTGTTGTAAAATCTTTCGATGTAGTCGAAAACATCGACTTTGCCTCGTCTCTGGTTCGGTAGATCTTGTTGCCGGTCCGTTCGGTCTAGAGCGACGAGAAGAAGCTCTCCATCGCCCCGTTGTCCCAGACGTTGCCGGAACGGCTCATGCTCCAGAGAATGCCGTGGTCGGCCATCAAACGCTGGAACTGCTCGCTGGTGTCCTGGGCGGATTCAAACGGTCGTCGCAACACTCGGAGGTTGGAGGTTGCGATGAACGTTGTAAGGCGCCGATCGGCGCGGTCAGGACAAGCCCCATTGCCATCGCCAGGACGGCCGTCTGTTGCAGGACGCAACGAACAGAATAAATTTTGGCGGACGATTGCTGTGGGGCTGAGTAGCGAAGATGCTGCGCTCGACGCTGGATTGTCACAACCTGTCGGAAGCAGAATATTCCGAAAGGGGCGGCATGCCACCAGCGATGTTCAGATCTTCGGCAAAACCGCTCTCCGGGCGGTAGCTCTCGTTGGTAGAGCGCGACGAGATCGCACTTTTAAAGGTGCAGGGCCATTCCATGCAAGAGATTGGACGTCGCCTGGGGCGGGCCGCTTCGGCAGTCTCCCGTGAACTGCGGCGCAACGCGGCCACCCGCGGCGGCGGGTTGGAGTATCGGGCAACGACCGCCCAATGGCATGCGGATCGATCCGCGCGCCGGCCCAAGCCGAGCAGGCTTGCGCTCAATGCAACCTTGCGCACTTATGTGGAGGAGAGACTTGCTGGCGACGTCGTAGCCCCGAGCGGCGCTCCCGTTCTTGGTCCCGCCGTTCCGTGGAAGGGCCGCCGGCGTGGCCCGCGCAAGGATCGGCGATGGGCCAAAGCCTGGAGCCCTGAGCAGATTGCCCGACGCTTGCCGATCGACTTCCCGGACGACAAGACGATGCGCATCAGCCACGAAGCTATCTATCAAGCTCTCTTCGTTTAGGGCCGTGGGGCGCTCCGCCGCGAGCTGACGGCCTGCTTGCGAACAGGACGTGTATTACGGATGCCCAGGGCGCGCGTACGCAGGCGAGGCAAGGGCTTTGTCTCGTCGGGGATCATGATCAGTCAACGTCCTGCTGAAGCTGCCGATCGAGCAGTGCCGGGACATTGGGAGGGAGACCTCATCCTCGGTCTTGGCAGCTCGGCGATCGGCACGCTGGTCGAGCGTACGACGCGCGTCACGATGCTATTGCACGTTCCCCGGTTGGCAGGGCATGGCGATGCTCCGCGCGCGAAGAACGGACCTGCGCTGGCGGGACACGGGGCCGAAGCCGTGCGCGATGCGATCACGCGCACCGTCATCTCCTTGCCCGAAGAACTGCGTCGCTCGCTGACGTGGGACCAGGAGGCCGAAATGGCTCAGCATCATCGTCTCAAGATCGATGCGGTTATCCAGGTCTACTTCTGCGACCCGCAAAGCCCTTGGCAGCGCGGACTAACGAGAACACCAACAGGTTGCTGCGGCAGTACTTCCCGAAAGGCACGGACCTGAGCATCCACAGCGCCGACGAGATATCCGCTGTGGCAGCGGCCCTCAATGCCCGACCAAGAAAGACACTAGGCCGGAAAACGCCGGCGGAGGCGCTTGACGAATTGCTGTCATGAGTGAAAATAACTGATGTTGCGACGACCGTTTGAATCCGCCCTGACTGCCCTGGTCGGAGTGGTGCAACAGGGCGTCCGGCTTGCCGCGTCGCCGGACAACCATCAGCAGGGCATCGGTTACCAACTGAGCTGTCATGGCGGCGCTCATCGACCAACCCACCACCCGGCGTGAGAACAGGTCGATCGCTGCTGCGACGTAGAGCCAGCCCTCGGCCGTCCAGAGGTACGTAAAGTCGGCGATCCACTTCTGGTTCGGCCGCTCGGCGGCGAACTGCCGGTCAAGGAGGTCCGCAAGCACGGTCTCGAGCTGTCGATCGCCGCTGTCCTTCGGCAAGCGCCGGCGTCGCGGCCGCGCCCGCAAGCCTTGCAGGCGCATCAGCCGTTCGATTTCGTGCAAGCCACAGTCCGCCCCATCGGCGAGCAGATCACGCCACACCTGGCGCGCACCATAGGTGCGGTCGCTCGCCATGAAGCTGGCCTTCACCTTGCCGCCGAGCTCTTCGTCGCTGCGGGACCTGGCGCTGGGCGAGCGATTCAGCCAGCCATGGAAGCCCGACCGCGACACCCCCAGCGCATCGCATCCATGCCAGCGCCCAGATCGCCCGGTGCTTCGCAATGAAGACGAACTTCATGTCGCTTCCTTCGCGAGTTTAGGATATCCCGCTCGGCCTTCAACTTGGCGACCTCACGGCGCAACCGCTCGATCTCCTGCTGCTCCGGCTTCATCTGCCCGTGGCCGGGAAAGGCCTGCACCGGATCGGAGCCGAACTCTTTCACCCATTTGCGCAGAACGTGCTCATGAACATCCAGATCTCGCCCGGCCTGCGCCACCGACACCCCACGCTCCCTAACCAGCTTGACCGCCTCGATCTTGAACTCGCGACTGAACTTCCGTCTCTTCATCGCCCACCTCCGGCTTCATGAAGCACCCAATCTCGGTGTCCATCAAACCGGCAGCAGCTCAATCGACTGATAAACTGGCGGGGTGGACGACGCCTCCTCACCATCGTCGATGAGGCCTTGGCCAACGTGGTGAAACACAGTCAGGTCAAGCTCGATGAGCTAAGCCAGGTGATCGGCAACATTCCGCACGAGATGCGGCTCACTTATCCCACCCAGGTGGAAGCCCTGGAGACCCTACGTGAGGAGATGCTGTTTCACGCCGGGGTGAATGATGGCTTTCGTATTGGCACGGCATTAGCGTGGGAGGCCGGTAACAGTCCGGGCGTGGTCGACCTCTCCGACTTGCGCGCTGAAATGCGCAAGCTGCCATACGACCGCATCATTGGAAGGGACGATGATAAGGAGCGCGACCGAATAGCAAAACGGTATGACAAGACGCTTGCCGCCGCTGAAGATTTGCTCGACCAACACGCGTTTATGGCCTTGAGGGGAAACGAGCACACCCTGAACTCGTCGGCACTGTCGGTGCCCTTGGAGCTACCTGGGCCCGTGGTGCTCGATGCCACGGCCGGTGTGGACCTGATGTACGATTTGATGGAGGACCCGTGCCGACATCATCCCTACCCTCGCGGAGTTCGGGACTATAGCAACCTGACCATCCACGTGGCTCGCACTGAGAGGATCGGTAAGACTGCGATGGAGGAACTGGCCGCGCCCCGGTTTGCGGCTCTGCAAGAGAACCTTCCTCAGCGCCTTGGCCCCGAAAGACAGGTCCTCTTCGTTGTGCACAAACGGGTGGAGCACCTCGTCCCGACTGCGGGTGAGCTCAAGGTGAAGGCGGTTTCAGCAACGCATTGGGGAGCCGTAGACGGCCGCAATGAGTTCAAGGACTACGACACGGCGGTGATCATGGGCTTCCCGTTTAGAGACCACGTGTGGGCACCAATGTTTTCTTTGCGTTCCAAGGGCGCAGAGTGATGACGGCACGATAACCCCTCGTGGAAGGGCCACGTAAACGTCCGTGAGCTTCAGCAGCAGCGTCATCTTGCAGCATCCATCGTGCAGGCTATCGGACGCGTTCGGCTCCGAAACGTCATTGACGTGCAAGGCCGATGCGCCCCGACAGGCGTTTTCATCGTGCTACCGACCGGAGAGCGTGGGTCTGAGATACTGCGCTACATCCGGCAGGAGCTGCCCAACGTGTTGGTGCAAGACTGGGCATTTGAGCTAGACGGTCCAATGGTCCGCGTGAAGCGCTCGGCGGTACCTCACGAGCGGCTGGTGACCTTCATGGCGCACCGCAATCCTGGCCGCACCTACATGAACGTGATCGGCCGAGAGTTCAGCTTGAAGCCTCAGCAGCGCAAGGACTTGCAAAGAATGCTTCGTGACGAGAACCAGGAGACCACGCTGGCCCTGCGGTCCATTGTGGTGACGTATGGTTCGGAAGGTAAAGGCGGGGGAGCGAAGAGCTTCGTCGTGAAGGCCGCCTGATCAGCAATGGCCGCACCAAGGTTTTCCCATTTGGAGCCTCCGGTGCGGCCTTTTTCGCGCATCGTGGCGCCTCCGCTTAGAACGCAAAGGCGGACATAGCTGCGGTTTGGCCGAGATGCCGCTATGGGGCCACATGCGGACGTCCACCGGCATCGCCGTGTAGGTCAGCTAGGAGCGGTCCGTGTCGTGTTGGAATGGCTTGCTGCGAAACTTGCCTTCGGTGAGTACCTCCTGGAACTCTTCGGGCAGGTCGTCGTTTTCGCTGACAAAGCCGACCATAGCGAACGAATGCCGAAATCCGCACAGGAAAACGCTGAACTGCCGGTCAGTCGCGATCTGGTACTCGTAATCGAATTGACTGCGCAGATCGATGCTCGCTTGGGTCAAGACAGGCGCGCGCCCCAGAACGCGCAAGATATCTGCTGGTAAATTGCCGTCCATCACCTGCACATTGCTGAAAAAGCGGGTGATGATCTCGCCTTCCAAGGGAACTATGCGGCCGGTGTGCTTGTAATGAAGCGCGCAGAACAGCTTGGTTGCGAATGCTCGCAAAGCTTTCATGAACTCCGGCCGGCCGATGGAGATCACGGGGATCTGGTCTAGAGTTTGATATCCTTGCGCCTGAAAGTCAGTCCGGGAAAGGCCAGTGCGCTTCAAGAAGCCACGCACCTCGTTTGCCGAGAGGCGCATGGCCTCGAAGGCCTCCGGGAAAGCGAACGCACCGCCGCCATTGATCTTCGCATCTCCTTATTCTGAACCTCGTTTGTGCGGTTTTCTGGGTGCATTATGCGAGCGAGCATGGCGACAATCTTCACGTCGTCGCGCGTGATCGCATTGCAAGGCTCGTAGGCCGGAAAATTATAATCGACCGGCCAGTGTCTTTCATCAAATATACCCCGTGCTGGGATATGGTCTTCCGTTGTCGTAGCAGCCGCGCCACCGCAAAATCAGCATCTTGGATGAGCCGCAAGGAATGCCTGCTTGCGTCGTCGTTTGTCCCCCATATGATCTCACTCTCGTGAAGCTAACCCTGGAGGCGTGATTCGCGAATCGGCGAGGTGCGCTCGCGCAGATTAAACCCGCGCGGTAGAACTCAAATGGCCGCCTAACGCCCGCTTAACAGCGGCGCGAGAGCGAACGTCTCTCGAGGTCGGTTGAAGGGCCAACAGACGACAGCGGAGATGAGCGAGAGGGCCGCCCGAGGCGGTTGCGAAGATCACAAGCTTTCAATCTGTTCAATGTCGGCACAGACTCTCAGGAGAATGCCGGCCTTACTCCTAACCACAATCGCGATGCTGCCCGGGCGAGCAGCAAGGGTAAAATCGCGCACGGCCTCGCCCAAGGCAACCATGGCCATTCTGCGGGCTATATCAGCAGTCTGCAGTTCCTGGCCGACCTCGTCGAGAATGACGCGTTCCGCTTCATGATAGTCGAAATGAAAGCGTGGCATCCGGCGCTAAGCTAGTATTTGCCCGGATGTTCCTATAAGCCCCAGTCAGCTTAGCTGACCTTAGATCCTCCGCTTGGGTTCAGCTCGTGAAGATATTCAGGGCTGAACTCGGCTAAGGCTTTCAATTCCTCTGGGCGGAGCAGGGTCACGGTGTGGTTTTCCCATTCAATGAGGCCTAAACCCCTGATTTCCTGGATCGTCCGGTTCACGTGAACTACTGAAAGCCCACATGCATCGGCAACATCTTGCTGCGTGAGCGGAATTCGGAAGCTGCCGCTGTCCGCCAGCCCAACGAATTCCATGCGGACGGTAAGCTCGCAAAGAAGATGCGCGACCCTCCCCAAAGCTTGGCGCGATCCAAGATTTTCTACCCATTCGCGATAGATGGCAGCGTGTATCAGCGTTTCGCGCCAAAAAGCGTGCGCAAGTCCTGCAGATTCGTTCATCATCTCTCTGAGTGCTGAATGGGGCACAGCGGCTATCGTCGAACTGCCCACACTGCAAAGATCACAATCCGCGATCGGCAAATGCAGGGTAGGCAAGTCAGGCATGTCCCCGGCGAGGTAGAACGAAGATATCTGGTTTCGAGCATTCACTACTCTTTGCCGAGATAGAAGGCCGCTCATCACGACGATGCAGCTGCTGGGCTTGTCGCCCTGGCGCAGCACATATTCGCCATCTGCCAGCGATTTCACCTTGTATGGCAGGCGCGTGAGCCTGGTCTGATCTTGGTCAGATAGGCCGCTAGCGGCCTGTAGGCGCGATATTAGCTTTTGGTGCGGCATTGTATGCTCCCTGTGTGACGCAGGCGGGAGCCCAATGCGTCTCTCAGCCACCGACGCCTACGGACAAGCCGAAGCCGGTGATGCCGGAACAATAAGCTTCCCATGAAAGGGTTGCAATAAAGAGAAAAGCCGCCAGCCTTGGGGCTCGGCAACACGCCCGCGGTGCCTGAACGCCAGGCTTCTGAGGTCAAACGCTACGGTCGATCCGGACTCTCGTCGCGCTTTGCGCATGTCTGACGCTTGCTTTCGAAGTTCATGCGAATAAAGCCAACTCTCCCGATCACCGGCCGCAGGCGCGAACCTTTCGCCCATACGAGCCCCCTGCCACAGTTCCATTCTCGATTATCACGTCGAGATCGCCAAGCATTACTACAGCGTCCCTCACAACCTCGTGCATCAGGAGGTCGAGGCTCGCATCACCCTAAAGACCGTTGAGATTTTCCTGCGCCGCAAGCGCGTCGCTTCGCATCTGCGCAGCACCCTGCCGCATCGTCCGACGACGATCCCCGAGCATATGCCAAGCTCGCGTCGCCGCTACCGCGATTGGACCCATGAGCGCATTCGTTCCGAAGCCGCCAAAGTGGGCCCCGACGCCGAGACGTTGGTCGACATCATCCTGCGGTCGCGGCCGCATCCGGAACAGGGCTTCCGCTCCGCCATCGGCGTTCTCGGGCTGGTCAAGCGCTATGGCCAGGAACGCGTCGACGCCGCCTGCGCCCGTGCCCTCCTGCTCCATGCCCGTTCCTACAAACCGGTCGCCGCCATCCTCAAGAACGGCACTGACAGAACCGCTCCTCCCACCGAGGAGGCGCCCAGCTCTTCCACGCCAACATCCGTGGCCGCAACTACTACAACTGATCAGGAGATCATCGTGCTCATTCATCCGATCGTCGAACGCCTACGCGCCCTCGGCCTCACTGCCATGGCCGATACCCTCACCGAACTGCAAAACAATCGCGAGGCCGCCGAGATGCCGCACCCCGATTGGCTGGCCTCCTCGTCGATCGCGAGGTCACCGCGCGCGACAACCGTCGCCTCATGCCGCGCCTGACCAATGCCAAGCTCCGCCAGGCCGCCACCATCGAGAACGTCGACTATCGCACCGCTCGCGGTCTCGACCGTTCGCTCTTTCAGATCCTCGCCACCGGCCAATGGATCCGGGATCACAACCATCTGGTGATTGTCGGCCCAACCGGAACCGGCAAGTCCTGGCTGGCTTGCGCGCTTGGCAATAAAGCATGCCGCGACGGCTTCTCCGTCCTCTACAAACGCGTGTCCCGCCTGTTCGCCGATCTCGCCCAGGCGCGGCGAAGGCCGTCTCGCTCGCCTGATCGCCGCGCTGGAGCGCGTCAATCTCCTGGTCCTTGACGATTGGGGACCCGAACCGCTCACTGCCGACCAGCGCCGTGATCTGCTCGAGATCGTCGATGATCGCTACGACAAGGGATCATTGTTGATCACAAGTCAGGTCCCCGTGTCGCAATGGCATGACGTGATTGCCGAGCCGATGACTTCATGATGCCTCCGTCTTTGAGCGCTTGGTACGTCGTATCCGATTGCGCAGCCGACTGATTTATTCGTCTGAGAGCTCGATCTGCCATGGGGCCTTTGGTTAACTGACGACCTGCCAGCTTCCGCGCGCAAGATAATCGAAGATGTTTGCGGGGTTACTCCAAGCTCGGCCGCTGCGCCCTGAATCGAGAAGCTGCCGTCGGGCCAGCGCATCGGATTCTTGTCCACGCCGTTGATTTTGACGGTGGGAATGCCCCAGCGGGCGCGCAACAGCCAGACGTCCTCGCCTTTGAAGGCGCAGCCTCGGGCCGCGTCAAAACCTTCCTGATTGAATATTGCCGCCGATCTCGCCATCCATTTTGTGTTCAGCATTCAACTCGACGATCCGTCGCCGCAACCGATCAATGTCGATATAGTTGCGGCGATCCGTCGCCGCAACCGATCAATGTCGATATAGTTGCGGTAGGTACCCAACAGCGGTGCAGCCACAGTGATGGCCGTCGTGGCGCTGGCGTGTTGTCTAGTGGATTATCCGAGCACCATTTCGAATGCCCCTCATCCCTGTGGTCAGGCTCGATGACGAGATTGTCATCGCGATCATGATATTACCGCGGCCTGAGGCCAAACACATACCAGGCAGGCGTCGATGATGCACGGATGAGTCGTTCCCGGCTCGTGAAAACTCTCATCGCAAAACTCGACGGGTGGCTCGCGACAATGCTTTCTGGTAGGCAACTTTGTACCGATGCCGCCACCGGCCTGGTTTGCCTTGATATAGATCTCAGGGCCATTTATCAGCAAGAAGTCAGCACGTGGCGTCGCTGCGATCGATCGCCTAGCCTCATGCGACGTCCTCTTGAGTCTTGGTTTGCGCGTCATAGATTCTGATTCGCAGCATCGGAAACCGCTTCTTCAGCTCAGACTTTGCATTCTCGACGGGGCCAATGGCACTCGCAATCGGAACTTCGCGGGTCGATGCCGGCCACGTTGATCATGATGACGTGGCGCTCAGGGCTGCGGCTACACCGTCACGTTTTCATAAGAAAGCTGCCATTCAACTCATTCTCGAGAGAGTTTGAATCGTACGTAGCGTCATATTGTACGCTATCGATCCCGTAGAGTTGCGCTTCGGTTGCGGCATTTGGGACGACACTTATCGCGGACGTGTCGAGTTATAGACAGTACCGCCAATGGCATGACTGATGCTTGTTGGAATAAACGAGACGTTAGACCAACCCTATCGACACATGTGCATTCGGCAGCCGTCCAATCCTGCTGGACTGGTACGCTAAGGGGAGAGAGCCGTGGCGCTTTCTTCATCTGTCGCGACCGCGCTTGCGACGGTGCCGTGTCGCACTGATGGACGAAGAATCGAGAATGATGGATGAGCGAACCGGCATGAGATGCAACTCGACGGTCCCCTCAATATCTCTTTGTTCCAAATGCGGAGCGCGGAATTGGACAATATAGAATCGATGACTCTACAGGAGCTGCGCTCTGCGATCAGTGGCGGTAGGGTCTTGGAGATAACTACGACAACGGGCTGTGTCGTCGGATGTTCTTATTGCCCGCAGGACAAGTTTGCCGAACGGCAAAGAGCGATATCCGACGTGAAGCATCTTTCTCTCCAAGATTTCAAGCGATGTCTGGCGCGCGTACCAGCAGCTGTCGACATCAGCTTTTCCGGCTATTCGGAGCCTTGGCTCAATCCGGCTTGCACCGAAATGGTTGAGCATGCCTATGCGTGTGGTCATGGAATCCGGATTTTCACAACCCTAGTAGGAATGAACGGACGGGATCTAAGACGCTTGCGTGCGCTGCAGTTCCGCGTTTTCCTGGTGCATGTTTTTGATGACGGCACGCACATGGACAGTGGTCTCGTCAGGCGCAACTATGTCGATTTGATGCGCCAACTTGTCGATGCCGACATCTCATCGTTGCTCTTCATAGTCATGGGCGAGGTGCATCCCGATCTTGTCGGCATAATTCCTGACGAAGCGCTGGTTCGCTCGCGTCCGCTGCGCAGCAGGGCTGGCAACGGCAAGAAGATGGTTGGAGCGCGGCCGCCAATCATTCGAGCACTGACATGTCCTGACGAACGGCAATATCGTAATGTTCTTCTGCCAAACGGCGACGTTACTTTCTGCTGCATGGATTTTGAGCGACGACACGTTTTGGGCAACCTCCTCCGCGATAGGTACAAGGATCTCTTCGAAGGGGCAGCTTTTTGCAACATTGCCAATCGTATGAACGGAACGGACGGCTTTCTGCTTTGTCGATCGTGTGAATTCGCCGAACCAATAACGTCGGATTGCTGACTTTGAGAGAAGTTGACCCCCTTGGAGCGAATCGCGAGTCCTGGCAAGGATGGCCTTCCAGCTCATCACCACATCAGCCGCGGGGACGACCCTGCCATGAACGGAGGGCCGCCGTGGCCTGGAGCATTTTGTTGGTCGCCGGCCTGCTGGAGGTCGCCTGGGCAATCGGACTCAAATACACCGAGGGCTTTACCAAGCCCGTTCCGTCCGTGCTCACGCTCGCGGCCATGGCCGGCAGCGTGATCCTGCTCGGCTTGGCTCTAAAGACGCTGCCCATTGGAACTGCTTATGCGGTCTGGACCGGCATCGGCGCGGTTGGCACCGCAGCGCTCGGGATCATCCTGTTCGGAGAACCGGCCGCCGCGTTTCGCCTTGCCAGCATCGGACTGATCGTCGCCGGCATTGTCGGGCTGAAGCTCGTGTCCTGACGAAAACATCGAAAGCATTGACCCCACCAGGTCAGCGCCGCAACGATCGCCGAGGCAGGCACATAATTCTCCAGGCATAGAGGATCGAGATGGCCACGTTCCAGCCGCACCGCCGAGAGGCGCGGCGCCGACAATGGCGAGGAAATCGCCAAGAACAATACGCTGATGCAAGGCCTCTGGGCCGAGACCATCTGGCCGCGACCTGGTCGTGACGCGTGCGGACGATACGCCAGCCGCCCATCAGGGTCCCACCGGCATCGGTCTGGCACGATAGCACCACCCAGAACGGCACGAACAATTCGCCGCCGAGATCACCGTGCGAATAGAACGGCAATGAAGCTATACTGGCTGACCTCCGGGCGACGGTCAAGAAAGGTCGCTTGCCCGAGTTATACGATGCCTGATCTGCGGAGCAGCAGGGGAGAAGATGCAGACTGGCAGATCGTGTTCGTTTGCTCCGAACTGCTTCCGACCATCCCGCGTCAGCACCATCGGGGGGCTGCCGACCAGTTCATCTCTAAGATCGCAGTCAGTTGAGCTTGCGATCTCTGACTGAGTTCAGCTCCGCGCCTCGAATTACCGGTGCGACTTCATTGTGTGGTTGCAAAGAAGCTCGATCACCCAATCTCTTTCGCAGGAGCGTTCATGAAATCATCGAACTGGCGGTGCCGGCGCACGGCATTCGATTCGTGTTCGACCTCAGACCCGCGGCTGTTTGAACAACGACCGCTATTGTCGCGTAGACGACGACATCGCGATCGAACAACGCCGGGAGCTTGCATCGTGCCCGTCCGCACAGAGTCTGCACACAACGAGGGCAACGGGGCGACGCTGCGAGTTCAGTGGCTCACGCTTCGTTCTGGAAGGCGCGCGCACTTCGCGTTCGGAAGGTGACATGCGATCTGACGTTCTTGTTCGGGCTGCCGCAGCAGCTGCGCTCGTCGCATGCGGTGTTGCTCATTCAGCGGATCTCCAGCCAATCGTCAGCGGGCCATGCTGTTTCCAACCCAACGAACAGCTGCATTGTCTTCTGTGGCATTGTTGTGATCGGCGCCTGCAAGGCGGGTCCACACGTCCTTGTCACCGAAACCGCACGTGTGGTGTTAGGCTCCTTACCCGCACGGCCATATGCTGGAGCAGCCGTGGCTTGAAAAGGCAATTGCGGCCGACATCGCCAACAGCAGCGAAGTCCGCGAAGGTATCTATGCGGCGTTCCCGCGGCAAAGCGCGCAATTCGACTACCGTCGTTTCGATGGGCCCCTCGGAGCCGGCGTTGAGCAAGCACCTGCTTGGTCCATCAGATTTGAGTGCTAGTGTGTGAGTTTTGGCGGGACAGCATCTGGCGACGTCTGGGAATCAAGCTGCGAGCTGCTGGACATGTCAAAACCTGAAAGTTTGAGGCGAATGGAGTGGAGGTAGGCTGCATCCCAAGCCTCATTCCTGTTTGCCTACCTCGCCCAGTGGTGCCTTGAACGGCATTGGCCTTCTTTCTTCCGCTCAACCTGTATCCGGCGGAATCTGATTGTTGTTCCGTTCCACGCCTTTGTCTTGTTTAGGCTCCAGAGAGCCCACCATTTTTCCGAGTAAATGCGGCTCTCTCCCGAACTCGAAAAGGCGCCTGCTTGGCATGACCGCGAGTCCATGGTTCCGAAGAATTACGCCAAGAACGATGGCGTTCCTGCGGAGCTCGCGATTTTCTGTCTTTCGACTTTCGCGCTTACGAGAGCTTGAGGGCATCCTACTTGTTTGAGCATGGTTGGACGGCAGTGGTAAGCTTGCTCACTCCCCGGTCTACGCCAGCTCGCCCGCGACTGTCACTTTGTGCGGAACTGTCTCTGGGATATATTCTGGTGTGGGGACTACGAGTCAAGGGTGTGCATTCGCGTCGTCAGAACAGCTGGCTGGTCGACCACCTAACCGAATGCACGCTCGATATAGCCAAGGTACGGCAAAGCTGCCCGCCCACAAGCCCAGTCCGGCACGATCGGCCGCGCGTTGCGCAGCGTGGTATCGTCCCCTGGAGTATCGCGCCCAATCGAGCACGAGACCGTTACGCACCAACCATTCTCCGAGATCGATGCCGTCAGCTGAACAGATCGCCATCGTCCGTCCACACTCATCCTCCAGGATTGACAGACAACTGACTTCGCGCTCTGCAACGAAGCTTTCAAGATCGTTCGCTGCCCTGAGGCCACATCGATATGGATTGACGTTGATATCTCGGCACATTTGAGTCTTGTCCGGCGCGTCGATGCCCCAGAGCCGAACGCGTGTTCCGTGAATTTCCAGGGTGTCGGTGCTGATGACCTTTGCCGGCCCCGTCAATTCGCCGGCAAACACGATGCTGCACAGTGCGAGCATGGTCAACACCACGATCAATCCATACATGGCGATCTTCTTTTTCGAACTGCGAACATTCCGGCCGAGTGCTGCAGAGCGTGGGAAGCCGCCGAACGGCGTGCCATCGCGGCTGTGCTTAGGAGGCTGCTAATGTTGTATGGGTAAGCTCGTTCGACGGATAAATCCCCGTGTATCAGCAGCGCAAGACGCCCCTCGTGTCCAACCTCGCCCCCGATGCTCTGCGACCAGGCTGCTGCGCTGACCGCATCCCGCCATTCCTCCAGCTCGTTGCGGCAGTTCGCTTTGGCCGCATCACGCACCAGCAAGTCGAATTCGGCAGTACGCGTCCGCTCATTAGCGACCGGGCCGACGCAGACGGCCGGCCGCAAGTCGGCGAGATATGATTTCCTGGTCGCCTTGTGCGGAATGAGCATAAGCTCGACCCCCTCGCTGCCACCGATAGCAGCGAGCGAGCGTCGCCCGGGATCGCGGCAGCCGGCTGCTATCGGGCAAAGTTTACGCATCGCTTGAGCAAAACGGGCGACATGGCGGCCATCGTTGCTATCAACAGCAACATGCCTTCTAAAAGCGATGGGCGACAGATCCCCTCGCACTCACGCCGCCCAATTTGTTTCGCGAGCGCCAGCACGGCCAGATCAGCTACCGGCTCGACCAAGGCCACAACAACTGCATAGAAAACTGCGAACGATGCGACGTGACCGAGGTTGGCGGCGCCGAAACCTACGCCATACAGCGCCCAAAACGCGACCGAGACAACGATAGCGGATTGATACGCAGTTGAGAACGCAATCGCGTTACTGTACTGCAGATCGCGATAGGTGGCCTTGGATGGAATGAGCCGCTTGGCGAGCGCCCGGACCGCAAACAGCGGCACTAGAAGCGTCGTGGCATTCATAGCATTTTGCGACCGGTCGGTCGGAACAAAGAGGACGCCTTGCAGCAAAAGGCCGAGCGCAAGACCAAAGGCAGCCGGCGCAGCGCCGAACAACAGTGACAGCGTCGAGCGCAGGACGAAGTGCACTTCGGAGACCCCAACCGTAAAGTGCGGCAGGATTTCGAAAAGCGTGAACACAAGGCCACTCGCGGCGATGGTTTGCATAGCAAATGACAGAGCGCCCCGCTCGCGTATAGCCACAAGCTTGGCGATGACGCAGCGCGTCGCAGTGCCTGTCGCGTACCTCAACACGAGCTTGGCGCCTGTTACTATTCCCGGTTCGATATGCACGGTCTCAAGTCCTTTCTGCCGTTGTACTCGGGCCTTGGCTCAAGAATTTGCCGGGACCGTCGTGTGGCTGACGGTTGGAAAACGGCACTTCACCTTCGCCACCCTCGGTCCACTGGTCACGTCCTGTTTTCGCCAGAGCGGAGCGGATGTGCACTCCGCCTTCGCTCGGTCATTGCGACATTTGATAGCAACAGCTATGCCAGCGCCGCTGCGGCGGTTAAGGCTCTGATTGCCTTGAAACATCCCGCGGCGCGCAGGATTCGCCGTGTTCTGTAGCCGACACGCTCTGGAGGAAATTGAACACACATCGTGGCCAGTCTTTGGTCAACCTGTGCCGTTTCACACAATCATTTTCGCTCGCCCGTTGAAGCGGTAAATCCTGACGCCGCTGGCGCGAAGACACCGGTTCGGCATCAATCTTGCTCGACCTTGTTCGAGGACGGCGCCTACGGCGCAGCCAAATGTTTGGCGGCCCGGGTCGTCGAATTCCTCGAAGAGCTTGCTGGGTCGTTCGATTGACGTTGCGGCCAAGCATGCACGAACATGCAAATGGCGACGCACCCATCCAAACTTGGAGCCGGCATTTTCTGGATCGCAGCATCATCTCTCAGGGACGCGCCCGGCAAATTCCGCTGCACGATCTGCAACGAAGTTCTGGACGTGTTTGAAGGTCCCGGGGGAACGCTATCGTGTCGCAGTCAAACCGGATGCTAAAGTGAACATGCATCAACTTACGCCCGGTAAGCCTGCCGTCTCCGAACAGACGGCGGCCACCTCGATGCTGAGTATTCGCGCAGTCATGCTGGGCGATCGCATCAACCCGTCGGCTCTCGAAATCGGACCGCTGACGTCCTCGACGCCGATCGCTTTCCGCATTCATGCGGGCCTTGTCGTGATCTTCCGCTATGGCGTTGTAGTGCTCATCGGATTATCGCCCTCGGAAGAAACCGCTCTGATCGAAACGCTGATATCGCAGGTCATCGGTGAACTCCAGCTCCTACGAGGAGGAGAGCGCGCAGGCGCAGCTCTGCAACGACCAGAGCGCCGAGGTCATCCTCCCGGGCGGACGGATTTGTCTCAGAGAATTTAGCGACGATCGGCTGCTGCTGATCGCCGATACGCTAGCCAAGAGCACGGCGTTGGAGCGAGATGAGCGCCGTATCGCCGCGGTGTTCGACGTGATCGAACCCTTTGCACGCGAACTAGCCGAGCACGGCCGGACGCCGCGGGGCCGCAAGGGCATTCTCCAACTGATCGGCAATGCGTTCCTGGTCCAGCAGCGCGTCGCGCGCCGCGTCGCCATTGCCGAAAAGCTCGACGCACTCTGGGAGAAGCGGGAACTCGAGCGGCTCTATTCGCGTCTGAAAGACGAATACGAACTGAAGGAGCGTCTTGAGATGCTTGAGCGCAAGCTGTCGGGCATATCCGGAACGGCTAACGCACTGACGGACATCATCGACACACGGCGCTCGCTGCGTCTTGAGTGGATTATAGTCGTGCTGATCGTGATGGAAGTTGCGATCGGATGCTTTCAGATTATTACAGCAGCTCACTGAATGCGGCTGGCCCCAGCGCGTGAGGCGCCTTCGTGGGGTTTGAGCGGGCCTACTGACCGACCTGACCGGCATTGACCTGGGACGCGCCGTTCGGCCGCACTCAGCTGCGTTTTTCGGCTATGTCTTCGCCGTGCTCGTGGACACGAGGTTCGGCGAAATCCCGGTGCGCCCACGAACACAGCGAATAGCCGTGGCGAGTTCGTATCCCCGGGGATCGAGCGAGGATAGGGGATGTATGGCAGACGCGCGGCTGAGCGTTCATGTCGACGATCCAGCGCCACCCAAGAAGGCCGTTTTGCCCAATTTGCAGCGGGCCGCCACTCAGCTTCTCTGCTATTGTTGACTTGGTCGCGGCATACTTGCCAGGCCTTTCCCCGCCGCCCCAGGGCGCAGCCAGCGACTACCGAAACAAGGACGGTCGATTTCACCAGGAGCCCCACTGAGTTGATCGACTGCCTTTCGCCGCTTTGCCACATCGCCGCGGCTCGGTCGACGTGTCCTGCCGTGATTTCCCTTGCGTGGCTGTCAGCGAACGGTTGCATGATTCGCCAGCGCGCAAACGCGCGCTGCAACGGAACATGAAAGCTCAGAACTGCGGATCTCGTCCTCGCTAACGCGAAGCTCGCCGAGCGTGACGCGGCCGGGGACTGCGACCGGGCGTGCATAGCGGCTCCGCGTCAGCGATAAACACTGAACGGATGACAAAGGAATTACGCCGCGAATTTCGACTCGGTTTTGAGCTCGCAAGCAAGCGCCTAGATTTTCTGACGTCGGCATCCGCACTGGACATTCCATCTACAGGACTGTCCCTCAAAGCGCCCTCGGCAGCTCCTCTCAAATCTACTTCCGAACCGATCCCGGCATGGCGATCCTTCGCTGGCTGGTTCAGGAGCCGGGCGAGCCTGAGGCCCTCAAGGACTCCTTCGAGCCGCTGTTCGCGAATGATTGCGGCCAGCAGCGAACGGCCTCCTCCCGATCGACGGTGAAGCAGACGTCAGGTGCTCGCTCAACCAACAGGACCAGCAAGGTCCGGAAGGTCAGCAACGTGGTGGCGTAAGGTCGAGACCACATCATTCGCGAGATAGCTCGCCAAATCAGCATTCGGCGGCGGATCAAAGTCCAAGTCGACCTCGGCGCGCTTCTCGATCGCATGTCGTATCAACTCGCGCTGCCGTCTTGCATTCATCGAGAGCATGAACACCGCATCCGCGAGGTTCTCGCGCGGCGAGCTTCTCAGTTCGGCTATGCGGGCCTTGATGTCGCCGACCGAACTCTCATGGCGTGCTTCTGCTCGCCGAGCGTTAGCGGCTGCCCTGCTCGTTTGTAATCGAACCATCGTCATGCTCTCCGGCCGACCATATATCCCGGCGATACAGGCGAATGAAAGTGCAAACTTGTGTGCTGCATGCGCGCAGCCCGCCTGACGAACGCGCAACCGGCGGTCGCGCGAAGGAGTCACAAAGCGCTAATTTCGTGATCCGCTCGTGCCTGTCTGTCTACAAGGCGCTCGATGGCACGTTCGTCGGGCCGGCGGCTATGGCGAAGCGAAGTCCTGCTTCCAGCGTTCCGTTTGTAGGTGATAGGCAGCGTCGCGAGGCAGTGCCGGCAGGCGGATCGCCGCGAACTCCAAGAAGGACGAAACCGGCAAGATATTGGGGAAGAGAACAGGATTGGTCGACAGATCCGAGATGGACGAGCTAATGCCGCCAATGCGTTGCGCCCTGTTTCGGATCCGCTCGCTTTGGCTATCTCCGGTGCATATTATAGCGGAACCTGGCAAGGGCCCGCCCGGTAGATGGAAAGATCGGGACTCGATTGAATCAGGTGAAATCTCAATTTCGCGCGTGATCTCGTTGTATCGCGAGAACGCCGCAGCCTGCCAATCAGCCGCTACCCGAAGCTTTAACCAAATTTGAATAGCACACCGTAACCGCCACGTGGGTAGCTCCACTCGATATCACCACTTTCTTCGCAGATCACCCGGCAGGTGCCGCACTCGATACACCCGTCGACTGTCACCTCAATATGACCTTTATCGCTGAGCTCGTAGCACCGTGCAGGGCAGGCCTTCAGCATCGATAAGAGCCTCGAGGATGGTGTGGTGTGCGGCCGCACCTTGATATGGGCGCGGCCGGAATCAACGAGATAGCGGTTGTAGAACAGTTTGTCCTCGACACGTCGGGATGGCTCGCTCGGCATTGTTAATGGCTCCGTCGTTCGTCGTTGTCTTTGGTTTGTGATCACCGCCAGGCCCGGGCAATGCGCAGGGCATCGCTGAACAGTCCACTCCACGACCGCGCCTTGATGAACGAGCTCAGCATCAGCTTCTCTTTCTCAAGCTTTGGTGTTCCGTCGACGCGCACGTAATCCTGCATCGCCTTGGAGAAGAGCTGCGGATATGTGAGAAAGAAGTTCTGCGAGTGGGTATGCATAAGTGCCGGCATATCCTTGTACTTCTTCAGGTCCTTGATCACGAACGAATCATTCAGCAGCTTTTTGTAAAGCGAAAGATTTTTGGCCGTCATCGGATCATTTCGCGATTTGATAAGGCAGATCGCTTCCGCGGCAATACGGCCCGACGTCATCGCCAGATTGGACCCCTCGCGATGGATGGCGTTGTTGAGCTGTGCGGCGTCTCCGACAACGACCCAGCCCTCACCACAAAGCTGCGGGATCGCCTTGTATCCACCTTCGGGGATCAAATGCGCGGAATATTCCTTTACTTCCGAACCCTCGATCAACGGCGCGACGGACGGATGACGCTTGAAGCCCTCGAGCAGGCCGTAAGGCGTCTCGCCGGTACGCTGGAAGTCGGCAACAAGACAGCCGATACCGAGCGATATGCATTCCTTGTTGGAATAGATGAAGCCCATACCGGTCATGCCGCGGGAGATGGTTCCGGCGGCTTCGATGACGAGCCCCTCGTCGCCTTTGAGATTGAAGCGAGCATCGATTGTCTCGCGCGATAGGAAATGCATCTCCTTGACCGCGAGTGCGACCTTGTCCGGTTTCGGCCGCCCTCTTAAGCCCGCACCCGTCCCCAGCACTCCGTTCACCCCCTCGGCCAGCACGACGACATCTGCATGGATTTCACCTCCATCTCGGTCTGTGCGCACCCCGACGACCCTCCCATGGGAATCCTGGAGGAGCTCGGTCACCGTGGTCTCACATAGCACTGTGGCGCCGGCCTCGCGGACCTTCTGCGAGAACCATTTATCGAACTGGGCGCGGATGATGGTGTAGCGGTTCGGCTTCTCCTCGTTGAAATCATCGGAGCGATAGTGAATCCCCGTGTGCGAACGCTCGTCGACGATCCAGAAGCGTTGCTCGACGAGATGCCGCTCAAGCGGTGCATCTTCTCGGAAATTCGGGATCAGCTTCTCCAGCATATCGGCATAGAGGATGGCGCCTTGCACGTTCTTCGACCCCGAATACTCGCCGCGCTCCAGCTGCAGCACTTTTAGGCCCCGTTCGGCCATGATCAGCGCTGCCGCATTCCCGCCCATTCCAGCACCGACGACGATCGCGTCGAATCTTTCCTCGATCATAACAAGCTCCCCTAACCAGCGATGCGGTCGTGCGAGTGCGGCGACAGCTGCGCGCGGAATGCAGAGGTCAATGCGGGCAACAGTCGAATGGCGTCGGTGACGATGCCGATATGGGCGAAGTCGAAGATCGGAGCGTTCTTGTCGGTGTTGATGGCCACGATGAGGTCGCCCCCCTCTACGCCAACGCGATGCTGGATGGCGCCGGAAATACCGGCCGCGATATAGAGCTTTGGCCGAATGGTTTTCCCGGTCTGGCCGATTTGTCGGTCCGAGGTGACCCAGCCCTTCTGGACCAGCGGCCGCGAGCAGCCATATTCGGCGCCAAGCACGTCCGCGAGCTGCTGTACCAGTTGGAAGTTCTCAGGCGACCCCAGACCGAGCCCTCCAGCGACGACCACGTCGGCATAGGCAAGGTTGGACTTTTTAGAATCGCGGTCTGGCAGGAACGACAGCACTTTTGTGACGATATCTTCTTCTACAAGCCCGAGCGGATGCGAGATGACGCGCCAGACCGCGCCGGTCACGCGCTCGGGCATCGGCATCACGCGCGGACGGACCGTTGCCATCTGTGGACGGTAGTTCAGTGTGTAGATCGTGCACAATAGTGAGCCGCCAAACGTCGGCCGGGTCGCTGCAAGCGAGCCGTCGGCATCGACATCGAGCTCGGTGCAGTCGGCAGTTAGGCCGGTGAGCAGTGTGGTGGCCACTGAACCGGCGAGATCGCGGCCGAGTGTAGTTGCCCCTAGGAGTAGGATTTCCGGCTTGTACGTATTGACCAGCTCTGACAGGGCCTTCGTGTAGGATTCATTGCGATAATCGGCCAAGAGATCATCCGCGACGATATAGGCGAGGTCGGCGCCGTAGCAGAAGGATTCGGCGACCGCCTGCTGCGTTGTCTCCCCGACTGGGCCGATGACAACCGCGGCGAGGTCAACGTTGAGCTTGTCGGCAAGCCGTCGGCCGGCACCCATCAGCTCCCAGGAGACGGGGTGTACTATCCCGCGTTCCTGCTCGATGAAGACCCAGACGTGCTTATACGCTTTGAATCGTTCGGGCAGCTCCTTCTTGGTCGCCGCGCGACCACCACCCGCGGCCGGAGCTGCGCTTTTGGGTGCGGTGCTCATCATCTGTACTCCCATCCGTGTTCAGTAGCGGCTCGCTAGCGACGCGTGCTCCGCCTCCAGCTTTGAATTCGCGGGTGAAGATTGCTTCAGTTAACGTTCGGCCGCGTGCCCGCCGTCATTTTGTCAACACCGCCTGGCAGCAGCGCGGGGCCGAGACACCCATTGCTGGATTTTTGTCGACGAGTCCGGAAGCACGCGCTTCGGGTTCTTTCCGGGTTTGGCATTCTGGGACCACCATTTGGCAACTAGTGAGGCACGCAACCGCGCGGTCACGCGAGCCGATCGATTGGTCCCCCTCATCTTCGAGATGCAACCGAGCTGGAACAGATCGAGGACCTACCAGAGGCTCGGCTGGTGCCATTGTCGGCCGCGAGCTTGCCGGTGACAACGCGATCCATTACTCTGAATGCCCTCGCAATCTTGCCGATTGCAGCGACACGCTCGCAACTCTTGGCGAGGGCACCAGGGCCGGCGGTGAAGCCGCCCGTCAACGGCGCCGCGCGGCCGGCGCTGGAGAGCAAGGGGTTCCCCCGGGAAGTCTCGGCCATAGATCGGCCAACGGGAGTGATTTCGTCGACGAATCTTTGGCGCGGATCAAGCGCAGCTTTCAGCTCAGCCAGGCCGGAATATGCAACCATCGCTTTGGCGTCGCGACGCATCATGATGCCGACAGGCAGCGCGCGCGAAACTGCGCGGCGTCCAAAACCAACTCGATGCGGACCAAGATGTGCATTCGCTTCTCCAGACTAGCTGAGCATATGTCAGCAATTGTCGTACCAATTGCGCAGACGATGAAAATTGACCGCCAATACAGAATCTTACTGAAGGACATCGGATTGGCAGCCTCTCACGAGGATCGGAACATTAGAAACCGTGCTGACCCGTGTCCGGAATGCGACAGAAGACAGTCATCCGAACCTTGCTGCGCTTTCCTCGCCACATATGCGCCCCCCGCTGCCGGTCGTACCATTGCAGGAGATAGCTGCACCATGAGACCAGCTTGAAACGACGGAAATATCCGGGCTGAGCCGTGATTACCTTAAGGAGCCGAGTGTCCAGGCTGCGGATCCGCGAGGCCGTAACTGCAACTTGGGGCGTTGGCAGGTTCTCTGAACCTTCACGCTCCAGAGCACGAGCAATTCAATTCACTCCAAAGAACCGAGCTGCACCAATGCTGGACGCTTGTTCGGTTGTGGTGCGGCCGCATCCTTCAGGACCTTGAACACGCGCTGTTCGATCGGGGAGGACGTGACGAAGTCGGCATAGGCGCGCTCAAGCGTGGCCTTGCAACGCGAGGCGATGTCAGGATCTGATGCACCGGTAAACTCCTCGCCGGCGAGATATTGACCCATGCGACGCAGGATATGAAGCCGCGCCACGTCGATGATTTTCGCATCGTACTCGACGCCGAGCAGTGCAAAAAACTCCTCTGCCGCCGAGGCCTTGTTCAATTGCGAAAGGATCCCGTCCGTCGTCATTTTCAACCTCCATTAGATCCGCGCCGAGAAACCGTCCTGGCTCGAATGTTCCAACCTGATCGCGCGATGCGCATGGCTGACCACCCGATCGCCCTTGGTTGACGAGCGATCTCTCGTGAATGTCGCGCCAGATCGCCACCACCGTTTTCTGGGAAACCGGACCTTTGTGCTCGATGGCATGCTTGCTGACGCGCGCGAGAATGGTTTCGGTTTGCTCGGCGGTGACCGAAAGCTGCAACTCGGACAAGAGCGAAGTGATAGCGGCAAGGCCTGAATGCTTGCCGATCACAATGCGGTGGGAGCGGCCGAGTAACCCCGGGTCCAGCGCTTGGTAGGTCGGCCGGTCTTTTTGAGAGCCCACGTGGATGCCGGGTTTATGGGTAACGACATGCTCGCCGACAATCGCCTTGTTGAGCGCAATGGTGCGGCACGCTGCGGCTGCAACGGCGGCCGCGAGCTTTTCCAGTTCAGATACCAGCACGCCGGTATCACGGCCGTAGAGCTGCCTAACTGCGACGGCAACTTCCTCCAGCGGCGAATTGCCGGCTCGCTCGCCCAGTCCAATGACCGTCACAGAGGCATGCGTCGCACCGGCCTTGATCGACGCCAGCGTATTAGCCGTCGCCAGCCCAAGATCGTCATGGCCGTCGAATTCGAGCTCGAGTTCGGTGCTGGCGCGCAGTGCGGCCACGAGCGCGAAGGACGCGTCGGGATCGAGCACGCTCAGCGTATCTGCGACACGAAAGCGCCGCGCGCTGGCCGCCTTGGCGATTGCGATCAGGTCGATCAGGAAGTTGACATCGACACGCGAGGGGTCTTCGCCACCCACCGCAACATCCAGTCCCTTGGTGCGAGCAAAGGCCATGACGCGCTCCACCCGCTCCAGCGCGGCCAAGCGGCCGCCACCGAGTTTCGCTGCAATCTGCACGTCGGACGATGGAATCGAAAGGCTGACCATCGAAACACCGGCCTCGATCGCCGCATCGACGTCCTCGGGTTTCATCCGGCACCAGCCAATGATCGTGGCCCCAAGGCCCGCTTCGATCGCTCGGATCGCGGTAATCTCTTCCTGACCCATCGCCGGCGTTCCGGCCTTGATCTGCGTGACTCCGGCCGCGGCCAGCGCACGCGCGATCGAGACCTTTTCCGGTGTCGTGAAGGCCACGCCAGGTGTCTGTTCGCCGTCGCGCGAGTTGGTGTCGTTAAGGACTATGGACCTCGACCGATCTTTGTCGGGCCCGGTGATTGCGGCGGCGAACGCCATCAGCGGCTCCGTATGTTTATTCCGGCAGCTGTTTAGCAACTGCTGTGCCAACCCGCTCGAATTCCCAAGAACCTGTGAATGACGCGAATTTCAGATTAGTCGGGTGTGTCGCAAATCCGACAGGGTGGAAACGGCGGAGCGCCAGGTTCGGTGCGCTTGCGACCGAGCTGAAGGCAGACGCCGAGCTTGGAAGCTTGCTAGCCGGCCAACGGTTCGGGCCTCACCTCAAGCTACAGCACTTCGGGGAAGGCGCGTGCATTCCGGCGCTTATCGAAGACGATTTTTGAGCCATCGGGTTCGGTCCAACCACAAGTCGGTGTTCGTAAACAAGTTCAGCTGGGCGCGATCAAGAGGCGGATGTTGGCGTCGATCGTCGCGTCAACATAGAACATCTCGGCGGTAAATGTGACGGTCGCCTCCGCCAGTTATCAAGCCGCGATCATCAGGCGCCGCCGCGTCCTGCTTAGGCCGCCTGCGCGAAGTTGTTTTTGTCTTTTCAAACTCTCAGTCTCGTCGTGTGACAGCTGGCCGAAAGCTCGTCCGACACCGGGACTCGCGCCAGGAGGGGGCATCCATTATGAGCTCAGTCTTGCGAACTTGGAATGGCTTGGACTGAGTCATCGAGACGACGCAGATGATCCCGCCGGCGTCCGGCCATCCGGCTCTCCCCGCTCTCCTCGCCGAAGCAAAGATCAAAATCATTGCATTCCGTGCAGACCGGCGTGGTACACATCACCAGACCGTCATCTTCGCATAGCGTGCGATAGAAGAAGCGCTTCCAGCGCATGTTCTTGGTGTTGCGAGCCGCCAGCGGCCCGAAATGGCGCATCAGGAGGCGGGACAATTCGTCCCGCTCCCGCAGACCGAGATCTTCCCACAGGTGATTAGGCTCCATGGCGCGCCGCGCGATCATCGTCGCGAGCCAACCGCCGACCTCGCCATGAGTGGAACGTTGCGCAAGCAGGAGGTCGCGCACCATAATCGTGTCGTCAGGAGACGGTAACGCGGACTGTTCGCGCCAGGTACAACTCCTGACTGGGGTGGATGGGAAGCATTGCACCAAGAGCGCATCGAGCTCCTGGTTAGTCAAGCCAGCCCGTTCGGGAAGTTGGCCGCCATCCATAGCGGATGCGGCAAGAACGCAAGCGAGCACATGGCGATCGAAATCGTCATCGTCGCTGATGTCGACTTCTGTTGGATGGCGCCCGGTCAGAAGCCCGTAGAGCTCACTTGCGTCGCGCTGCTCGGCGATGTGAGCTGCTGATACAGGAGATGACATCGTATCGGCCAATTTGCTTTGTGTGCCAATCATGAAGGTCCCCCAGCTTCTGAGTGGACGATGTCGGCCTTCCCCGGTCGAGAAGGCCGACAACATGAACTATGCCGAAACAGCGGCGAGCTCGGCGGCGGTCTTGCCGACCAGGCTCTCGTCGACAGGCTTGATGATCCCGTGCTCCATGAGCATATCCTCGAGCTCGTCCATGCTGATTGGCGTCGGGATGGCGCCTTGTCCCGCATTATTGTGGATCTTGGTCGCGAGATTACGATAGTGATCCGCCTGCTTGGACTCTGGCGCGTATTCCAGCACAGTCATGCGGCGCAGCTCCGCGTGCTGCACGACATTGTCTCGTGGCACGAAGTAGATCAGCCGGCTGCCGAGCTTCTTGGCAAGAGCATCTGCCAGCTCCAGCTCCTTGTCGGTCTGCCGCTCGTTGCAGATCAGGCCGCCGAGGCGCACGCCGCCGGAATTCGCGTACTTCAGAATACCCTTGGAGATGTTGTTGGCGGCATACATCGCCATCATCTCGCCGGACATCACGATGTAGATTTCCTGTGCCTTGTTCTCGCGGATAGGCATCGCGAAGCCACCGCAGACAACGTCGCCGAGCACGTCGTAAGACACGTAGTCGATGTCCTCATAGGCGCCATTCTCCTCCAGAAAGTTGATCGAAGTGATCACGCCTCTTCCGGCGCACCCGACCCCCGGCTCTGGACCGCCGGACTCGACGCATCGAATGTCCTTGTAGCCGAGTTTGATGACGTCCTCGATTTCGAGGTCCTCAACGCTGCCGGCATTCGCCGCCAGACTCAGAATGGTGTCCTGCGCTTTGGCGTGCAGGATGAGGCGAGTCGAATCCGCTTTCGGATCACAGCCGACGATGAGAATCCTTTGGCCCAGCTCAGCAAGAGCCGCCAGCGTATTTTGCGACGTTGTCGATTTACCGATGCCACCCTTGCCATAAAACGCGATTTGTCTCAGCGAAGACATGTTGCTCTCCATCAACCGATTGCCAATTTTTCGCGCGGAACGCGCGAGGCTGTTTCTCTCTCAGAAACGTGGGCACACGGGTTTCGGGAAGGAGGCCATCGCTCGCCATCGGCGTCGGCGTGCCCTCAGCCCTCACTCGTTGTTGCTGCATCCAGTTAGCAACGGACGTGCCATTCGTTCGCACGCGCGTTAAGCATCTGACTAGGCTCGACTAATAGCGCAGTGTCCGAGACGGGATGCTGTAGCGGACCTGACAGCGGCAAGAGCTCTGAGACAAACCCGACAAAGCCCGGCGCGTGGATTCCACTGCGAGTACGGGCGAAAGAGCGCGGAACGGGGAATGCCGGGGCCAAGTCAATTGAGGACCCCACGCTGCAGATGGGGTTCGAGGACACGCCAGCATCAAAGGCGAATGTTCCACGACCGGCATGATGGGTACTTGCCGTAAGTTCGGGTGGCATATCGCTTGCTTTGCCAGTCGCGGAACGCTGTTTCCGTGTGACGCGATGTTGTGAGGACAATATGCCTGGAATTGGAAGTAAGTTGCCGCCGTTCGACATCACAGGCGTGAAGCCCGGCTTTCACCTGCAAGAGGAGAACGGGCAGAGCGCCTTCGAGACGCTGACTGAGAGGAGTTTCCCCGGAAAATGGAAAGTCATCTTCTTTTACCCGAAGGATTTTACATTCGTCTGCCCAACCGAAATCGCTGAGTTTGCTCGCCTGTCCAAGCATTTCGCCGATCGCGATGCAGTCGTGCTTGGTGGCTCGACTGATAACGAGTTCTGCAAGCTCGCCTGGCGGCGTGAGAACAAGGATCTGCACCGTCTATCGATCTGGCAGTTTGCCGACACCAAGGGCGCACTGGTCGATAGCCTTGGAGTGCGATCGCGTGATGGCATCGCGCATCGCTACACCTTCATCGTCGATCCTGAGAACACGATCCAGCATGTCTATGCGACAAGCCTCAATGTCGGCCGCAGCCCGACTGACACGTTACGCGTTCTGGATGCGATACAGACTAATGAGCTCTGCCCTTGCAACCGCGAAATCGGCGGCGACACGCTTAAAATTGCCTGAGGCAACATATCGAAAGTGCAGCAAGGAGCAGCTCCCGCATTCGAAGGACGTCAGATTCAATCGTTTGTCGGATACCAGATGAGACGATCTTACCGCAAATGCGGCCTGCTGCTAGCGAGTGCGGCCCGCAATCAATTCTCATTGGCCGACGTGGAGTCTGCCGCGGCCGCCGCGCTGTCCGCGCGCGGCACTCGCGGCGGCGAAATCGACGGTCTCGATGATAACGATGAACAATATTCCCACTGCTTTTCTCACCTCACAACAAATTCCGCATAGAAGAGGATGCCGGCGCGGCTCCGCATGAACATACAAAATGCTTGTACGCTTCTGCGCCTGCTGTATGCACATCTTCTGCCGGACTTCCTATATTGTCGCGGTAGGCCGGACCGCGGCTATTCCCTCTGCGGCTTGCCGGCCGGCAGCATCATCAGAGCGATCTGCGTCAGCCGCAGGCCGCTAATGCTGTAGGCCGACGATGTCGGCCCCGGACTGGGAAAAATGGTGCCAAGCTCCCTCTTGGGGGCAACTAGGTTCCAGTCGCTGCGCCTCGAGAAGTATGGAGGCAGAGGGAGATGACTCAGCGCCGAATGATGTCTACCGGCCGAGATGATGATCCGCCGGCACGCTCGCGAACCGTATTTCCAGGCTCGGTAAATCTATATTCACGATGTAAGCCGCACAGTGAGACGAACGAGTCGGCTTTATCAGTCCCTGAATTGAAACCGTGACAATCTACGGTTTAGGCCAATTGACTGGTCTATCGGAAAACCGGTCAGCTCGTTCATCGCGCGAGCTGACCCAAGGGCGCAGGGACCTGAAACGATCAGGTGGCGACGGTCGTAAGCCGTCTGGCCGTCTCGATCATCACGCCGGTCAATTTCCGAACATTCACACGTATCTCAGCGCTGGTGACCCAAGCCAATCCCCAGGGTACGTGCTTTCTGTCTTAGAGAGCCCTCGGATCGCTTCATAAGCTTTGAAACCCTAGCTACAGGGGTGCGGGCCTTTGAGTGCGCTTTGAGCAGCTTGACGTCATCCTTACTATACTCTTTGCGCTTGGTGCTTTTTGCCACGTGTTCTCCGATTTCGCTTTGCACATCTGCCTGTAGCGTCTTGTTTTTGGCGAAGACGCAACTGCTTCCCATTACCATATCAATGGTCATCCACAACTATTCAAGCGGATTTTTCTCTTCGAGACGAGAATTGGAACTACACGCGAATTTGTCCTCTGTCCTCTGGATCTTTATCTGCGTGACAAACCCGATTTTCGACGTGCACGCAGCCCCTTCAACATGGAAGCAAGCCATAGAGAACGCTCGATGCGTCGTCGAAAAACAACGCGAAAAGCGCTTCTTGCTTGAATGCGCCGCCTTCACTCATCAATTTCGTAGTGTGATATTTCCAGGCGCCGATACTATTGATGGAGTAGCGCGGATCGGCCGGGGCAGTCGCACTGCCTCACTTGCGCGCGCACGCGAAAGCAAACGTCTTCTCCTATTTTCTCAAGTCCTGCGGACTTAAGGAGCGAGTACTCACAAAGGCAAATCTTGCAACGCCTGACCGTTACTCCTCGTCAGCTGATCGAGCAGGTTCGCTCATCCCCATTTGATCTACCGCAGTATCCTTGGTTTAATAAGCCACGTTGAGATACCCAGGCAATTCCGCCTTCAGCGGACATTTCTGCGAGACATCGCCTGCCCGCCTCATGGACCCGATGAACGAGCGAGTGACCTGATCGTGATATTTCCGGGCCCGGGCACTACGGCATGGCAAGCAACCCGCGGGCCTAGCCGTCCTGTGTCAGCTTGGCACCGGAAGGCGATTGGTTGATCATGACTTGCCAGAGCGCTTGGTCAGCACAATGCCGACGGCGCGGTGTGGATCATTCGTGATCTGTACACAGTGATCTCCACTGTCGAGCAGATGCAGGTCGAACTTTCCAAGCCGGCGGAACGGACTCTGCGTCATGTCGGACGCCTCGCAAGAGGGCAAGATGGGGAACTTTCTGCCGGAGCGTAAGGCAGGGTTCAGAGGGCTGTATCAATAGCGGCGAGCGTCTGCTCGATCTCCGTCAAGTCGCCTTCGAGCACCATCTCCACCATCCTTATTGCCAGAACAAACGTTCAGGGTCGGCGTTCAGAACCGCTGTCGCCAAGCCAAGCCGTTGATGGGTCGAATGCCACTCCCAGACGCCCTTGCGGTGATCTTTGCGGAGCAGCTGCCATGCCGCCCCAGTCCTATCATGGTGCAGCAGCGCGACGTCGACGAGGCCGCCCTCCGCATTAATATTGCCTGAGCAGCACGGGCTCTCGACCAGATAGCCGCCAGCAACCGCTGTCACCTTTGGCGGGATATATCGGTAGTGCTCGCGCTTCGTCAGCGCGCGCACGATCCGCCACCGGTCTAGCTCGTTGGGATGCGCAGGCAATCCGGAATGATGTCGTCTGATGATTGCGGCGTTCATTGCGCGATATCCTAGACTGCAGAGATCTCTGCCTCGAGGCAGCCAACCACCAAGTGCTTGCCGAAGTCGACCATATAAATGGGTAGCTTCGCTTCCGTATGGCGACCGACCTGGACGATCTCACCAATGTACCCGACGCTGACCAGACACTCTTCCGCCGACGCGCCGGGAAAGGAACCGTCGTTGAGCAGATCGATTGCCGCCTTGACACGTTGGCCTGACCGGTATTTTGGCGATCTTGGTTCGATCATCGGGGTGCCGCTCCTGACAAGAACGGCTCCTCGCCTTCGTGGCTTGGCGTGACTAGATCGAGCTCCTTGCATTTCATGCCGACGCGATTGCCGGAGCCGAGGAATTCGACTCCATAGATATAAAATTGCTGCAGGAACGTGCCGATCGAGATGACATAGCCAAGCTCGCCTTTCTTGACCAGAACCTCACCGATCTCCTTGCCCACATAGGTGCCGTCGTTACGGATGGTGCGGTTGGCCCGCACTTTGTCACCATAATCAAAGAAGGGGGCGTCCGTCAGCTCGACGATGTCACTGTCACGGGCGATGTTGCTCATGCTGCCGTCCCTGTTCCATAGTTAACTGTGCCGCGCCTTGCAGGCCGCCCGGCCTTACGGACTACCCTATCATGATGCTCGATCAACTCCCTCCATTCCCGCACGGCGGCGCTTGCGATCACGGATTGCATGAGCCTGTCGGGATCCGGTGCAGCAACATCAACGCCCGCAACCTAAACTCCAGATGCTCGAGAGTATCGGTGAGCCCATGGTGATGTTGAAGAAGCCATCGACGCGGCACGCGCGTCTGCCATCGAGGGAGGCGTGCTTGAGCCGGCGGCGAGGCGCGTGCTTCAGCGCGGGATGCGCACAGCCGACAGAGTCGACCTGATTACCCCGGCAACCGATGGCATTGTGGACGTCATCACTCACGGTCCCGCCCATACGCTCGAGCGTGCCCAACAACACCTTGGCCCCAGCCTTGTCCGCGGGACAAAGCCCCAGCAGTCTCCCGACAGCTGCCGTCCTTCCCGAGTTGCCCGAGACGCATCTGCAAGTCGGCAATATGCGTTGAGCGAGAACAGGAAGACCCACACGAGGTGCTCTCATAGCAGCCGAATTCCGGCTTGGTGGCGCCCACCGCACAGGTGGCAGGAATTCGTTTCCGCATCACGTGATCCGGTGCGAACGCCTTGGCGTGGCGCAGGTGTACTTTCTGCACTTTCATCGAGGTGATAGGATAGCCCTGTTGCCCTGGGATGATGCTCGGCCGGCTCGACACCGTGCGACCAAGACAGGACTCGGCGAGGACGCCCTCTTTTGGATGACCAACTGAAGAAGGCCTCGGGCATGAATGTCGCCTGATCAACAATGGCTGCGGGTGCCTGGATTGATGTCGCGGAAGACGCGTCCGCTCTTCGTGGGCCCATCGGCGAAATCGATCCTCCACGCTCAAGACGGCGGCCTTCGGGCCGACAGGAATAGCTCGACGCGCTCCCGCCGACGTGCTCGTCGCTACAATATGACTTGGCAACTTGCGAAAACGTTTGCGACCAGGGCGAGCCGTCCACCTGGTCAGAGAAGGCGAAAGCCGCGACCGGCGCCTCGTCAAGGCGGAGCATCATCCGCCCGAGTTTCTGAACCTTTAGTGTCGTAGTGACATCCATCGTAGCCCTCAAGCAGACTCCTGGTGACGCGGCAGTGCCGTGTCGAGCACGCATGTATTGTCAACCGGGCAAACCGCCACGCACTGCGGCTCATCAAAGTAGGCGGCGCACTCGGTGCATTTCTCAGGATCGATTAGGAAAACGCCGGCTCGCTCGGAAATAGCGAAATTCGGGCATTGCGTTTCGCACGCCGAACAGCCCGTGCATTGCGAGGCGATGATCTTGAACGGCATTGTCTGAACCCATCCTCTCAGGCGGCGGAAATCAGCGCATTGCGGCGGGCCGCCGGATCGACCCGCTCAACGTGCTTGATCTTCCCCTCATTGACTTTATCGAGATAGAGTTTGAACCAGGCGATCGCCGAGCCATCAATGAACTCGTAGGCATACTGAGCGACCGGTTCGATTCCGGCCTTGATCAATTCGGCCTTCGGGCAGCCGCCGATCTTTGACACGAACACGGCATGACAATCGTTGATGGCGCCGATGGCGATTTCGAGCTTGCTGTCCTCGCCATGGCCGCCCTGGCAATAGGGATGAATAGGACGATGACCAACGAATTTTGCGCCCGAAGTCGAGAGCTCGTAGATCTGGAACTCCTTGGCGTGACCGAAGTGCTGGTTGATTAATCCCGAGCCCTTGGTTGCAACCGCCACCAGCACCTTGATTTCGCTGGACGCGCTGGCGAGCCCCGCAACCTGCTCCTGCTTGGCCGCGAGCTTTGCAATGCGCGCCTTCTCGACTTTGGCCTGATACTCCTTTCGGGCCTGCTCATCATATTTGATGTCCATGGCCATGATCTTTTCCATGGTGAACTCCGCGCCGCGGTCCTCCCCGAGTAGTCCGACGGCGTCGGCGCGGCACTGGCGACAGTGACGCATCATGTTCATCTCGCTTTCGCAGCTATCCTGCAATGCTGTCACTTCCTGTGCGGTCGGGCCGCGTTGCCCGCTGAGACCGAACACGGTGCCGTGCTCGGGCGACGAAATCAGCGGCATAACGTTATGCAGGAAGGCGCCGCGCGACTTCACGGCCTTGTTAACCTCAACCAGATGCTGATCGTTAATCCCGGGAATCATCACCGAGTTGACTTTGCACAGGATGCCGCGCGCGGTGAGCATCTCCAGGCCCTGGAGCTGCCGATTGCTGAGGATGCTTGCAGCTTCAATGCCTGTGTAGCGCTTGTGGCGGTGAAAGATCCAGGGATAGATCTTTGCGCCAATATCGGGATCGATCATGTTGATCGTGATCGTCACGTGATCGACCTTGAGTCTTGCGATCGTGTCGACATGATCAGCTAGCGCCAGGCCGTTCGTCGAGAGGCACAGCTTGAGATCTGGCGCGAGTTTATTGACGAGCTCGAACGTCTTGAATGTCTTGTCCGGATTCGCCAGGGGGTCGCCAGGGCCAGCAACGCCGACCACGCTCATCTGAGGGATCGCGGAAGCGACGGCCAGCACCTTCTTGGCGGCCTGCTCCGGCGTCAACTTCTCGCTGACAATGCCGGGGCGCGATTCGTTGGCGCAATCGTATTTACGATTACAGTAATTGCACTGGATATTGCAGGCGGGGGCGACCGCGACGTGCATGCGGGCATAATGGTGGTGCGCCTCCTCGCTGTAGCAGGGATGGCTCTTCACCTTTTCCCAGACCTCATTTGGCACATTGCCGATGCCGGCCTGAGATCCGCAGCTCGCCTTGCCGCTTCCACCGACCGTACCGCAGCTCTTGTGCTTAGCCATGACTTGCATGGTCTCGCTGATCTCGCCGCCGCCGCAGGATACCCGGTGTTGCGCTGAAGTACTCATTTTTCCAATTCTCTTCGCAAGTCGAATCCTTCCAGGCAAGCATCCCCAGAATCGTTTCTGAAAAGCCAAGAGCAACTGACGTGCCATACCTGCCACAAACGAATTTTTTGGTTCGCTTCAAGCAGTTAGATAACGCCTGCTCGAATGTCCGTTTTATCAACTCATGTTGGAAAGCTGACAGAAATTGCGATCACAAGAGCGCTGGCCGCGCTATGATGACAGCGGGTACGCTCTTCATCTATGCCCTTGGGCCAAGAGCATGGCGGCTGGTGTCGTTGGAAGTTGATCTTGTCGCCGAAATGTGACGCGTATGCAAAGCACAATCCGCAAAAGCCGTTCCGGAGCTTTGAAGGACAACTTGAACCGGCGATCCTACGTAGATGCAGACAAGAAGCAGCCCCCGTTACCGACCTATGTCGTGAAGATCACGCGGGCCTCCGCCCTGACACTCCGGAAGGCATTGTCGGGGTGAAGAGAAACGTCTGGTGGCCAGGGTGCCGGCGGCCACGAATTGGACCGTGCGTCCAAACGTTGGCTGGCATCTCGAAAAGGTCTTGCGGGTTTGGACGCCGATCAGATTCGTAAGGCTGCAGCCGCCTCGGTCGACATCGCACGAACTGCCGTCCAACAACTACGCTACGTCGCTGACGTCTCGGTATCCAGCCAGCCGATCCTGCTCTTCAGGAAACTCAGGCCCAGCACCAACAAGCTGGCGTGCTCCCTGTTGTCCTTGCCATAGCCGTGGCCGCCGGCGGCATGCTCGTAGAAATAAGCCTCATAGCCCATCGCCTGCAGCTTCGCTGCCATTTTGCGCGCATGTCCGGGATGGACGCGATCGTCCCGCCGCCTGGTGGCCATCAGGATCGGCGGATAGGACTGCCCGGGTCTTGCGGCATGATAGGCAGAATAGGTCTTCAGCCACTCCCACTCCTCAGCGTTATCGGGATCACCATATTCGGCGAGCCAGTTCGCCCCGGCGAGCAGTTTGGTGTAGCGGCGCATGTCGATCAGCGGGACGGTGCAGAACAGTGCGCCAAAGAGCCCGGGATATCGCGTTAGCATGTTGGTAATCAGGATACCGCCGTTCGATCCACTCTCGGCCCCGATCCGCTTGGCCTGTGTCACGCCGCGCTTAACGAGATCGGCGGCGACGGCTGCGAAATCGTCATGCGACAATCTCTTGCCGGCCAACCGGCCGGCGTCGTGCCAGCGCGTGCCGAACTCACCGCCGCCGCGTAAATTTGCCTGAACCGTGGTGCCGCCGCAGTGAAGCCAAAGCTTACCGAGCGCGGAATTGTAATACGGTTTCACCGAGATTCCAAACCCGCCATATCCGCTCAGATGGACCGGCGCGTTGCCGGTCTGTCTGACCGGGCCGGTCTGTAGGTAGGGAATTCGCTCACCGTCGATCGAGATGGCCTCGTGCCGCGTGACCACGCAGTGCTCCGCGGCAAACGTCTTCGGCGCCTGCTTCAGCACGGCGGGACTGCCAACGCCCCGCTCCATCAGGATGAGGGACGGCGGGGTGAGCGGATCCTCGACGTGAGCCAGCAAGTCGCCATTGCTCTCGGACGGATCGTGATCGAGAGACCAGATGTCGACCACGCCAAGATCAGGAAGCCCGCCCAATTCCTCGCGGTTCCAGCCATGATCGGATGGCGTGCAGATCTCGAAGACTGGCCGGAGTTCGTCGAGAATACAAAGCACAACCTTGCCCGCACTCCAAAAGAAGCTCTGCAGCGCACGGCGTCGGCCCGGCTCGAAGAGAATCTCGAACTGGCGGCTGCCCGCCAGGAATGCCGGCAGCGGGATGACGAGCACCGTATCCGCGGCATAGGTCTGCCCTGCCACAGACCAGGATTCGCGCGGCTTCAGGGCAAGCCAGTTGCGATGCGACCGCATCCAGATATTACTTGGCAAGTCGAGCCTCGTCTTGGCGCCCGTTTCATCGCCCAGCCAGACCACGCAATCGGAGACGTCTGTCGCATCGAGGAACCAGATCCTGGGCGGCACGACAGTGTCGTCAACACTGCAACCGACTGACACATGAGCGACCTTGATCTCAAAGATCACTGCCGCTTTGTCAACATGCGTACCACGCCGCCACAGCCTCACCGTGCGCGCATAGCCGGTGGTCGCGGCCATGCCATCGCCATGGGAGCTTAACAACACCAGCGTATCAGAATCGAGCCATACGCCGCTGCCTTTGGCTTCCGGCAAGCTAAAGCCATCGTGGACGAAGAGCTTCGTGTCTGAATCGAACTCGCGCAAAGTGACGGCATCGCTTCCGCCGCGCGATAGACTCAAGATCCATCGCGAGTGATTTCCAGGCGGTGCGGCCGTGGCGTTCAGAAGCCAGTCTTTGCCTTCGCTGACGGCAAGTTCATCGAGGTCGAGCAGAACGTCCCATGACGGCTTCAGCGTGCGATACTCTTTCAGAGTGGTTCGCCGCCAGAGGCCGCGTGGATTATTGGCGTCCCTCCACAGATTGTAGAGATACCCGCCGCGCCGGCTGACATAGGGGATATTGTCAGGTCGGTCGTAAATCGCTGTCAGCGCATCTCCGTCTCGTTCGGCTGCGGGTCCGCCAAACACCTCCAGGGTTCTGCTATTCTGCCGCTCGACGAAGTTCAGCGCCCGCGCGCCTTCGATCTGTTCCAACCATAGATAGGGATCATCGTCAGGAGCGGAGGGCGTTGGCCTTTCAGTTCGCGCGTCATCGACGCTCCTTGTCTGACCATGCTTCATTTACAACCTTAGGGTCCAGACTCAATTGAGCCAATATGCGACGAGAGCGGCGAGATGAACAGCGGCCAAGAAATTCCGGGCGAGCTTGTCATATCGTGTGGCGATGCGCCGGAAGTCCTTGAGCCGGCAAAAGCAGCGTTCGATGACATTGCGGCCTTTGTAGGCGCGTTTGTTGAAGCGATGGATGACGACACGGTTGGATTTATTGGGAATGACGGGCTTGGCGCCGTGTCTAGCGATTTCGGCGCGAAGGTTGTCACCGTCGTACCCTTTGTCTGCGAGAAGCGCGCTCATGGGTGGTGCGAGCGCCAGAACATCGGGCGCAGCAGCGATGTCGGCATCCTGACCTGGGGTCAGATGCAGGACAACCGGTCGGCAGAGCGGATCGCTCAGCGCATGGATCTTTGTCGTACGGCCTCCCCGCGAGCGGCCGATTGCCTGATTGTGCTCCCCCCTTTTCCGCCGGAGGCACACCGATGAGCTTTGATCGAAGTCGAGTCGAGCGACAGCACGACGGCATCTTTGCCAGGCTTAGCCAGTGCTTCAAAGATTGCGCACCATCGTTCGCGCTTAGCCCAGCGATTGAAGCGATTGTAGATCGTCGTGTAAGGACCGTATTCGCGCGGACAATCACGCCATCGCGCACCCGATTGCAGCATGTGAACGATGCCGCTGATGATGCGCCGGTCGTCGTCCCGATCCGGCCCCGTCAGCCCCGTCGGCAGATGAGGTTCGATACGAGCCCATTGCTTGTCATTCAGCCAAAACAAACCCGCACGCATTCTCTCGCCCCCGAATCAAGAACACCGAGGCAAGAGAATCACGTGGCGCTATTTAGGTACAGACCCTAGTCTTGACGCGTAGTTCGACTGATTCCAGGATTTGCATCGCGAACGTTGCATCAAGATTTGCAAGCTACGAGCTGGCCCGAGATTCAATCCTCTCGAAACTGAATCTTGCGGAGTTGCAGCAATTGGCCTGACGCTGTTAAGATGCGCGGAATGCAACGATCGGGCTGGCGATGTCAGCACAATGGGCCCTCGCGAGGGCCTTCCCATCAACGCCATCTCGCTGGCCCAACGCCTCAGTGCTGGCCTAGGCCGAGATATTGCGTGTGGCACCGCGCGTCGGCGCCATCTTGGTTCCCAAGGATGCGTCGAGCGCTTCCGGAGTCATCGGCACGCTCGGCTGGAACCTTCGGTCACGCCAAGCCAAAGCCAGAGAATGATGTGGCCTTCCTCGCAGGGGCCAAACCGCTCCGCCAAGAATAGCTTCCGCATCCGCCGGGTTGGCGAGGTTCTGTGGAGTCGCAGCATTCATCATTCGGTTGCTTCGCCGCCGCGCTTCTTGGCGTTGATAGTGATTGGAAGGATGGTGTCACTCGCCATCGCGGGTAGGTCGAGCACCCAGCCATTCGCGATTCGAATCCAACCACCCCACAGCGTCTCGTGCTCACATTCGACAATCGACTCCTCAAGATCCTTCTTGGGCACATAAATCGAAAGCCCCGTCTCGGGCGAACGGCGAATCATGACCTTCATAGGAGCTCCGCAGGTTGTGATCTCTCGCCCGCGCGCTCCTGACACGCACGCCACAAGGCTCTCTGTTTGGCATTGATGTCCGCCAGGACTTGCAGGACACGATCGATCTCATCCGCCGCCGTCTCGCGCGACAGCGAGAAGCGAACCGCACCGCGCAAAAAGGCCGGTGGTACTCTCATCGCGCGCAGGACATGGGACGGCTCCATCGAGCCGGACGCGCAGGCTGAACCGAGTGAGACGGCAATTCCGTTGCGGTTCAGGTGGTCGACGATGGCCTCTGCTTCGAGATGCTCGAATGCAATGTTAGACGTATTTGGCAAGCGGTTCTTGATATGACCAAGCACGATGCAACAGCCGAGAGCGAGAATGCCTTGCTCCAGCCGGTCGCGAAGGGCGCCAATCTGCATCTGCTCTTGTACGAGGTGTGCCGCAGCGAGCTCCGCCGCCTTGCCGAGCCCAATAATGCCCGGAACGTTTTGGGTGCCAGCGCGGCGATGCCGCTCCTGTGCGCCGCCGAAGATCAGCGGTCGGAACTTGATGTCCTTGCGCACATACAGCGCGCCGATCCCCTTCGGACCATGGAGCTTATGGCCGGAGAGCGACAGCATGTCGATGTCCGTGGTCTTCAGGTCAATCGGAATCCGCCCGACCGCCTGAACCGCGTCGGTGTGAAAGAGCGCGCCGACTGAGCGCGCCATCTTGGCGAGGGATTTCACCGGAAAGATCGTACCGGTCTCATTATTGGCCCACATGACCGAGGCGATTGACGTGCGCCTCGACAATGCGTTGCGATAAGCCTCGATGTTCAATCGGCCGCTTGCATCGACCGGAATGACGTGGGTCTTGATTCCTCGTCGGCCCAGGTCCTCGGCAAGGGACAGCACGGCTGGATGCTCAACGGCCGTTGTGACGATCTCGTCGCGTCTCTCCTGCACGGCGAGTGCGGACAGGATCGCTGTGTTGTCGGATTCGGTCGCGCCCGACGTGAAGACGATCTCGTGATCGAATGCCGCGCCAACGAGGGCCTGCAGCTTCTGGCGCGCTTGCTTCAATGCGGGCGCAACCTCAATGCCGAATGCATGCGCGGACGACGCATTGCCGAATTGCCCAGAGAAGAACGGCAGCATTGCCGCGACCACCAAAGGATGCGCACGGGTCGTCGCGTTGTTATCCAGGTAGATCGGCCGCACGGACTGTCCGCTCTGCACTTAAGGCCCCACTTCGGCAGCTCCGGGGAGCGGGATCAGGCGGACGAACTCGCCGAGCCACTCGATCAGGCGCGCCTGAATGGCCGCGAGCGTCGTTCCCGCAAGCTTGCATAACATGCAGGCGCCGGTGAGCCTGACCATGATCTTGTCGCCTTCGATTTCGACGAGCTCACAATCCCCACGATCACGCCTGAGGCTTGGCCGAATCTCATCCAGCACGGTGCGGACAATCCGCTCGCGATCGGAAGGCTCTGCAGTCGAAGACTGCTTCGTTCGTTCAGCCTTCAGGCCCATGTTCGATGCTCCTTCCAGTTACGAATGGGCCGAAGGCGGCTCAGCTGAACGATTTGCCGCAGGAGCAGCTCAATTTGGCATTTGGGTTATCGAAGCGGAACCCTGATCCTTCAAGCGACACCACGAAATCGATCGTGGTGCCGTTGAGATGCGCCCGGCTCGCCTTGTCGACGAAGACTTTGATCCCGTCTTGCTCGAACACGGGCTCATCGGAGACCGGCTCATGAGCAAGACCCATTTTGTATGTGAACCCTTGGCAACCGCCGCCTTCGACCATGACCCGCAAACCGCTTGCCGGCTGGGCTGTCGAGGAGATTGCGGCCTTCAGTGCGTTGATAGCGCTATCCGTTAGATTGATCATTTCTGGCTCGCTCTCAGTTTCTGTCGCGAGGCACAATTCGCAAATCCCATGCCAGTCGAGATGCAGCTGAAATCGATTGGTTTTGCAGGCAGCGACCATACGATTTGCGACCTGTCGGCTTTGCGACAGGCGGTTTTCCGGCGTCCCGGCCTCATCCGGCCGGGACCTCGTGATGGTGCCGGCACGTATTCATGCACATTGCGCCAAGCCGCCGCTTACGCTGTGCGTCGCTGCAGACACAGGCGCACGGCAAACAACTTGCATAAGGTTAGCGGACACGCCGCTTCGGCGATGAATGTACACGACAGATTGATGAGGAGCCTTCCATGACGTCGATCGACAACACCGCTCTTGGCCAGTTGGACAAGGAGGGGCGGTTGCTGAATGCGGTGCTTAAGACCGAGACAACGAAGTCGGGGAGATTTGGATTTCGGGGCGACATCGCGCTGAAGTTCCAAGCCCAGCTCGCCGACGAAAAGCGACCGCCGGACTATTCCATCGAACAAGTTCTTGCAATCGCGCAGGAAGGCGAACCGACCATCCCAGTCCTTGCCGGATATCTGCATTCCTTCGCCTATCTACCTCAGGCCGCGAAGGTTCTGGATGGCAGGCTGAGCCCCAAAGGCAGCTATTTCATGTTCTGCAACAACATTGATCTGCTCGCGAAGTACCGCACCAAGATAGGCGACATCACCTTCCGCATTCTGCCTTGCGACGAATCAACTGTATGGAAGGAGATGATGGACCTCGCCGGCGTCGACAAGAATGACATCAAGAAACTCGGTACGGCCGGTAGGCTCGACTACTTGCTCGACGCGGCCAAGGACATCGGTGGATCATACACGGAAATTTCATACGAGGACGGCCTGGCCAAAATGGAGCCGGTGAAGAACAGAAGCGAAAACCGCCCCGTCTGAGGCATCGCCTCAGACCCTCTCTCTCGCCAGCTCGACGACTATGCCGCAGAGAGAGCACTGCACCCGCTTCGCCGGGACTGGCTCTGACAAACCCTGGTGATGGACTTATCGGCCTACCTTTCGGGAGAGAACACACCGCCACCTCTGCTAAGCGTGTGTTGGTCAAGAGCACTGTCGTCAATTGCACCGAGGAGCGGCTGGCCGCGACGGTCCGGCTGACTGCATCCTGGGATCCGGACATTCCAGTGCTCATCGGTTCATGATCGCGGTCACATTTCAGAGGGCGGATCGACGATGTATGGATCGGCGTTCGCGCTGTGCGCCAGGCCTTTGCCACCTGCGTGGCGCAGAGATGTCGCGCGCCGATGCTCGCCAGCCGACAGTTGTCGACGAGCTGCGCCCATGGACGATGGAAACCGACCCGGGGATTGGGTAACGCGCAGGTTGCATCGCTCGAGAGAACCCAGCGAGCCAGCGTCGAGCGGTTTGCCTCGTACATGCAGTTCCGCAGGGCCTCAAAATGCGACGGCGGGGTGCCGGTCGATCGAGCCAAGCCAAGCGATAGCTGAGCAGACTTGGCCGCACGTCCCCAATGTCGTGAGAACGAAGCGAAGCTATGCAGAATGCCGCAACCGAAGCTGTCCCAGGACCTCTACCTAAATAGCGCCAGGTGATTCCCTCTCCAAGCGCTGGCCAATCGGCCGCCCGCGCGGAGGCCGCGCGACAAAAATCCATGCGCTGAGCGATCCGCTCTGCCGGCCGGTCGTCTTGCATCTGACCCGAGGCCAGAATGCCGATATCGCTGCGGCGCCCGATGTTCTGGCGCTCGGGCGGCCCATGAGCGCGCTCCTCGCTGACAAAGGGTATGACGGCGTCGACCTTCGCGGCGAAATTGTTCGTCGCGGCGCCAAGCCCGTCATCCCTAACAAATCCAACCGCGTTGTCATCCATCGCTTCAACAAATGCGCCTACAAAGACCGAAAGTCATCGAGCGCTGTTTTTGCAGGCTCAAAGACTTACGCCGCATCGCCACCCGATACGACAAGCTGGCGGGGAATTTCTTGGCCACTGTTCATCTCGCCGCTCTCGTCGCATATTGGCTCAATTGAGTCTGGCACCTTCGGCGCCTGCCGGTAGGGCAGCATGCTTCCTAGCCGCGCCGTCAGTTCCATCAGCTCCGGTGTCGCTCGATCGGGACAAATTGCACCGACCATCCCTGGACGGCATTCCCGGCACAGCATCCGGGGATTGCGAACCTCAACGGTGCCGCAGACGGTTCGGATCGGGCGTGTCGTGTAGTCCTTGACACGGTCGGAACGTATGGCACTCCGGGCAAAACCGGCGAAGAAGGGCATACGTCTCCGCCTCATGATTCACGACCGCGTTCTGCAGCGCTGCCATGATCTTCTTGCTATCGCCGATCGGCAAGCCGATGCCGCCGTCGAATAGGCTCTCCCAGCTCTTGTCTATGCGGACCTCCTGCCGGCATGTTTCACCAAACTCGTTCCGGCCCTCGATCGTAAGCGTCCATTCCACCGTCATCGCTTTGTCTCAAAACGATGCTGATGGACTGCTCGAGCCTAACAACCCGTGTTTGACCCCAGAGAAGTTACCGGTCTCCTTACGACCGACCGCGCATGACTGGGCGTCAATGCGGATCGCTACTCCTTCATTGCAATGGACTTGCACCATCTACTCCTTGCCGGTCTCCCGACGCACCTTGTTGCGACCCTTCAGGGGCTCAGCTCGTTCGGCTTGGCCGATCACCCCGATCAAAGCATCGACATAAGCGTCAAATGCGGCTTCACTCTGAGCTGTCCAGTCGGGCATCGCCGGGCGCTTCCCTGATCACGAAGCAGCACCCTACAAATCCGCGCCAGCGCGAATCCACCCGCATCCGCGACTTTCTGACTCAGTAAGACTAGGCGCCCGCCGCCACGTGCGGGCGACGCCGGCATCAACCGGCGGGCAGATGCGCCGAGGGCAACAAGCGCGCCTGACGCAACGCCGCCAGATCAGCCGAGCCGGTGCAGAAGCAGACGACGGCCAACTGGCGGATGACGATCTCGAAATGCGCGACAACCGCCTCGGTGGATACCGTAGCCGCGCGCAGCACGCCGGCCGCCTGCCCGGCGATGTCCGCGCCCAGGCGAATGGCCTTGGCTACGTCGACGCCGTCGCGGATTCCGCCCGACGCGATCAGCTTCACCGTTGGCAGCGCCCGACGTACCGCCTGCACGCTGGCCGGGGTCGGAATCCCCCAATCGGCGAACGCCATCGTCACTGCACGGTCGCCGGCATCGCGGGCGCGCTCGCCCTCCACCGCGGCCCAACTGGTGCCGCCGGCGCCGGCAACATCGATCACCGCCACGCCCGCCTCGACGAGCGCACAGGCCACCGAGGCGGACAGGCCCGAGCCCACTTCCTTGGCCACGATCGGCACGCCCACGCTGCGCGCGGCGCGAGCGATCTGCGCCAGGACGCCGCGCCAGTCGCGGTCGCCCTCCGGCTGTACCGCTTCCTGCAGCGGATTGAGATGGATGATGAGTCCATCGGCCTCCAGCGCATCCACCGCCCGGCGCGCCAGGTCCAGGCCGTCGGTCTCGCGCAGTTGCGCAGCGCCGATATTGGCCAGCAAGGGAATGTCTGGGGCCAGGCGGCGCAGCGCGCGCGTCAGCCCCTGGGAGTTGCGGGATTGCAGGCTCACGCGCTGCGAACCGACGCACATGGCGATCCCCAAGACTTGCGCTGCCTCGCTCAGATGCCGGTTGATGGCCTCGGCGCGTGACGTGCCGCCGGTCATGGAGCTGATCAGCAGCGGCGCGCGCATGGTCTTGCCCAGCAGCGAGGCGCGCAGGTCGATCTGCGTCAGGTCCAACTCGGGCAATGCGCAGTGTTCGAAACGGATGTACCCCCAGCCGGCGGCAACCGTGGCCGGCGCCGTTCGCCGATCCAGCACGATGTCCAGATGGTCGTCCTTGCGCCGGCTCAGGGCGGTGTCGCTCATGCTCGCTCCCTCCGTCGCATCGGGCGACGGCGTTGCGTCGGATCGGACCGACGGCAGCGCGCGCACGCCGCCGCCTCCCGCGCGTTCAGGCCGGCGCACGCTGGCCTCCCCCGCAGCGTCGCTGCGGTAGCGGCTGGTCGAGGTCTGGTAGTACTGCCCACGGATGGCCGCCATGGCCTCGATCAACGGTCCCCACGGCGCGGGAAAGCGTTCTGAAGCCATCACCCGGTGCAGCATGCGCGTATGGCCGGCCAGCTCGTCGTTGAGGAACTCCACCACAGGCATAGCCGGATAGCGCTGCAGCAGCAGGATCGCCGCGTTGTCGGCCTCGCCGGCCGACCTGTCCTTGTCGCGTCCATGCAGATCGTTCTGCAGGCGCCCTATCGCGGAGATGAGCCGCAGGACCTGGCGAAACGCCGGACGCGCGCGCAAGGTCGCCATGTCCAGCCCCCACAGCAACGACAGGCAACAGAACACGTTCGTGTAGGCGATCGAATCGATGCCGTTGTGCAGGTATTCGGCGTAGGACCAGCATTCCGCCCCTGCCGCCTGCGCGTGTCCAGCGCGCAGCGCCGCGCAGTAGCACCGGGTATCGGCAAGAAGCTGAGCATAGTCGCGACGATCGTAGGCGAGCGCGGCCAGCGAAGCACGCAGCACAGCGCAGCCCTCGAATCCGGGGAGCGCGCACGGCACGCCCTGCCCCAGCGCCTGCTCCACCGCAGCGAGCTGCTCCGGCGCGATCAGACCAAGGTCGTTGCAATCGTCGAGCCAGAACAGCAGCGCCAGTTCGCGGTAGAACGCCACGATCAGCGTTTCGTCCTGCGGATCGCGGCCGGTGCGGGCGCTGGTGTCGCGCAGGCTCGGGTGGATGCGATGCAGGATGTACTGGCCGCCCCTGACCGCTTCCACGGCATGCTCGTCGGCGAACCCGGTCAGGGAACGCCCCCACTCCAGCACCTGCTGCAGCGCGCGTTCGGTCTGGATCATGGCGCCGCTCCTGCTCCCTCGGCCGGGACGCGCCGCCCCCAACGAAGCGCCAGCCACAACCCGGCAAGTTCGGCCACGCGCACGACCCGGGTGGGGCAATACAGTTCCTTTCCGATCCACAGCGGCGTCTGCGGCAATGCATGCGCCGCATGGCGGGCGAGCATCCACTCCAGTGCACGCGCCACCGCCTGCGCGATGCGCCGGCGCCCTGTCGGCTCCTCGCTCCCGTCCATCACGTACAACGCGAACAGCGCATAGGCGGTTTCCTCGAATGTGGACGCGCGACCGGCGCCCCAGCCGCCGTCGTCGCGCTGCGCCTGCAGCAGCGCCGCTAGCGCGCGCTCGTCGCGCCACTGGGGCTTGCCTTGCGCCAGCGCAGCGATCGCATGCGCGGTGGGATAAAGCCACGAAACGTGCCATTTTTCGTTGTCCCATAGACCGTGCGTGTTGCGATTGGCCTCGACGTAGGCGCTGGTGCCGGCAGTGGGCTTTCCCAACAGTCGCAACGCATGCAGGGCATGGATGTTGGTCGACACCGAGGCATTGCGCTCGCCGGGGAAGGTGACGAACAGCTCGCCAATTTCGAAATGGCGCAACGGATCGACCGCCGGGTCGCGGCCTGCAAGGCGCAGGACGCACAACGCAACGGCGGTGTCGTCCGCATCGGCCGCGAAATGCAAGGCCGGTCCCAGACCGCGCACGCCCAGACGGGCGTCGAGCTGCGCGATGATCACGCGCACCGCCTCGGCGAGCCCGGGATGCGCGAACAGCCCGGCCAGATGCAGGGTGTACAGCGACCAGCATGGCTCGAACACATTGATCGGCCAGACGTTGGGAACGACACCTTCGATGCCGCTGCGCGTCGCCCGCGATGCCGCCTGCAGATACGCGTCGGCGCGCGCGACGTGCGGCGTGCTCCCCTGGGTCACGGCGTGCGCACGACACGCGGCGGTGGCCGCCGGACTGATGCCGATGCTGCCGTCGTCATCCGGGCATGCGGTGGTCAGCGACGTGCCCCAAGCTTCCCAGGAGTGCAGCAACGGATGGCCGCTCGGCAACGTCGCCACCGCCCCCAGCTTGACAAGGCACGCTTGCCGCAACGGCAACAGCGCCGGGTGGCGCGGAAACGCCACGCCGCCCAGCAAGGATGCGGCCTCGCCGCACAACTGCGGCAGGATCAGCTCCGCGCCGATCGGCGCGTCTTCCGGCACCGTCTGCGCGTAGGGATCGGGCTCGCGCTCGAGGAACCGGGTTGCAGCCTGGACTGCGTCGGCAGCGCCGGGAAGACGATCGGCACGCTGCAATGCCAGCAACGCCGCCCAAGTGGGCGCATGGCGGAACAGCGGGAAGTCCGCGCTTCCCCATCCTCCATCGGCCTGTTGCTGCGCGATGAGCCACGCGTATGCGTCCTGCCGACCGGTGACGTTGCCGCGGAACTGTAGAGCTCGCGCCGTGTCATAGACGGACGGGCCGACGCTGCCGCCATCGCTCATCTCGCTCAGAAGGTGGCGCAATTCGGAAAGGATCTGTTCAGACAGCGCGTTCACTCGGGATGTTCCTTCTGCAGACGGTTCGGGCAGACGCCGCGCACGTCGCCGCAGGCCCGTCGCGGCCCAGCGCACGGGCGGCGCCGGACGGTCGCCCTGCTCCGGCGCGGCGACGCGCCGATGCTGGCGCCGGTCCGCCGCATAGACTTGCGCGCAGCGCGCCGCGGCCGTGCTGGGCAACCGCTGCGATCGGCGCCGCGGACTCGGACACAGTGCAGCATGCACCGCTGCCGCCGGGCGATCGCAGCGGCACAGGGGCGACTCCATGCGGACGGGCGCGCTCATGCGCATGGCGCGTGTTTGAACAGATACGCGTTGGCCCGCTGCAGCATCTGCGCCAACCGCTCCGCACGAGGGCCCAGTGGGGCGATGGCCTCCTCGGCGTCGCGTAACAAATCTAGCGCGAACTGGCGCGCTGCCTGCAGCCCCATGATCGACGCGCAGGTCGGCTTCTGCGCCGCGGCGTCCTTGCCGGGGGTCTTGCCCAGCGTCGCGGTATCAGCTGTCGCGTCGAGAATGTCGTCGACCACCTGCAACGCCAGGCCGAAACAGGCGGTGTAGCGATCGAGCGCACAGTACAGCGCAGCGTGCGCGGCATCCTCCGCGATGGCGCTTAGCGCGCCCATGCGAACGGACGCGCGCACTAGCGCTCCGCTCTTCATCCGGTGCATCGCCACGATCCTGTCCAGCTCGACGTGCTTTCCGACCAGGGACAGATCCATGGCCTGCCCGCCTGCGGCACCCTCGGCGGACACCGCCTGCGCCAGTTCGCGCACGAGCGCAATACGGTTGTCGCCCGGCGCATCCAGGCTCGCGAGGGTCAGGAAGGCGTGCGCCTGCAGCGCATCGCCGACCAGGATCGCAGTGGCTTCGCCGAACTTGACGTGCACGGTCGGGAGGCCGCGGCGAAGGACGTCGTCGTCCATCGCGGGCAGGTCGTCGTGGACCAGGGTACAGGCATGCATCATCTCGATGGCGGCGCCGACGTTGTCGAGCATGTGCGCCGGCGTGTCAGCCAGTGCGCCGGCAGCCAGACAGAGCAAGGCGCGGGTGCGCTTGCCGCCATTCAAGGTGGCGTAGCGCATCGCGGCCATCAGCTCGGTCTCACCGTTGTCTTCGGCGCAGAGAAGACGCGCCAGCGTCTGTTCGACTCGCTTTGCGCCGTCCTGCATCCAGATCTCCGGCAGCAGCCTGCCGGACGCGTCGCGCACCTGCGCGCCCAATCCGCCGAGCGCGGAAACGCCAATTCGGTCGTCCTGTAGCCTAGAACCGGTCTGCATGTTGTTCATGTCCTTGTACCTGACACGGCCACGGCGAGCGCCGAGCCGCCGCGGTGTTGCCGGCGTCGCACCGAGCGCACGCGCCGAGTGCAGCAATGCCGCGCGTCGCCGGCGCCGCTGCCTCGCCACACGGGGATGCGATGCCAGCTCATGAGAACTCGATGCGGATTGTCATGGACGGATGTGCGGTCGGGTAATAGCGCCGGCCTTTTTCGACGCCGCTCAGCAGCCGCGGCCGCACCCCGGCCTTGTGCATGGTCAGCGCCAAGGCGATGCAGAACTGCACCAGTTCCAGCCATACCAAGTGGTAGCCGATGCAGACGTGTGGGCCGGTACCGAACTGCAGCATGTCCACCGGCTGGATCGGCTCCGTGCGTTGCAGCCACCGCGCCAGGCGGAACTGATCAGGCGCCTCGTGCAGCAGCGCCGAGGTCGAGAAATGGAGCAGCGGGATGCACAGATGGGTGCCCGCGGGAATGCGCCGTTGGCCGAGTTGCAATTCCTGCAGCGCGCGACGCGGCAAGAGCGTGGCCGTCGGATGCACGCGCAGCGTCTCGCGGAACAGCGCCTCGGCGACCGGACACTGCGCCAGGTCCGCGTGCCGGGTCGGCACCGCGCCCACGCGTTGCGCCTCCTCGACCAGGGCGTCCCACAGCATAGGCTGCCGCGCCAGCTCGATCACCATCCAGGCCATCGTCGAGGCAGTGGTGTCGTGACCCGCAAGCAGCAGCAAGCGGATATTGGCGACCAGGACGTCATCGGAGAGCGCATCTTCGCTGCGATCGAAAGCGCTCACCATCTCGTTGATCAACCCCGTGCGCGCGGCATGCGCGCGCACGTCGCGGACGAACTGGCGCAACTGCGCGTCGATCCAGTCGCGGGCGGCGCGGCCGCGCCGCAAGGGCAGTCCGGGCAGGTCGACCGGGGGCGCGACGATCAACTGCACCACTTGCCGGTACTTGCGATGCCATCCCGGCAGGTCCTGCGCGGGGATTCCCATGAGGCTGAATATGAGCTTGAGCATCAGGTCGCCGGTTTCGCGCAGGATGGTTACGTCGCCGCGGTCGCGCCACGCCTGCACCCGTGCCCGGATGACGGGCACGAACAGGTCGCCGATGCCGGCCTGGGTCAGCCCCTTGGGCAGGAACGCCGCCTTGATCGCATCGCGCGCCTGCCGGTGCGCGCCGCCGTCCTGGGTAACCAACGTTCCGCCAAGCAATTCAGGCGCGATCTCTTCGATCAGCGCCGAGGACACGTCCTTGTGCCGGAGCAGTGCGAACGCATCCGGATCCACGCAGGTCATCAGGTGTCCGGCAGGGCCGAAATCTAGCCAGAAGTGGCTGCCCAGCGTCCGTTCCGCGCGCCGCAGCAGGCGCGGCAGGTCGCAGATGATGGCGGGAAGATGCCCGACCAGGGGGAAAGCGCCGGGCACGACCGGGATGTCGTGCCGCAGCCGGTGCCGACGGTCGAACGGGTTGAGCAGCATGTCCATCAGCAGCGCGGCGCCGCGGCCGCTTCGGCGGTGTGCCGGCAGGCCGCGCGGCGCGGCTGTTGCCACCGTCGGCGTACGTCGGCACATGCGCCAGCATGCCGCCGTCGATGCACACGACCTGGCCGGTGATGAACGCAGCATCGTCGTAGAGCAGGAACGCCACCAGCGCGGCCACGTCCCTCGGTGCAGCCGACGCGCGGCAGGAGCCGGCGCTGATGCCGTTGCATGCACTCGTCCAGCTTGGCGAGGAGGCACTCGGTCATGCCGAGACCCGGCGCAATCGCGTTGCAGCGGATCTGCGCATGACCGTACTGGGTGGCGAGCGAGGCCGACAGCATTTTCATCGCCGCCTTCGACGCGGCGTAGGACGTCTGCGCGGTGTCACCGCTGAGCTCTTGGCACGACGACATGTTGACGATCGCCACCGCCGCGGGCGATATGGCCTGCCGGCAGCAGAGCAGCATGCCGCGCAGATTGGTCGCCATGGTCTGATCCCAGGCCGCCAGGTCCAGGTCGAGGATCCCACGGTGGCGCGGGGTCAGATGCATGTCGCTCCACCAGCAGGTCGACCCCAGCGAAGTGCCGCTCCCACCGCCTGCGCATCGGCGATGTCCATGGCCAGGGCCAGCGCGTGGCCCGCTTCGGCCGCGGTCTGCGCGGTGCAGGCGATGGCCGCCGAGCCATCAATATCGGCCACCACCACTCTGGTGCCCTCGCGTGCGATGGCGAGGGCGCATGCCTTGCCAATGCCGGCGCCGGTCACCACGGCCACCTTGCCTTCAAACCGTGCCACCGTGTCCTCCTGGATTGCGTTGGTCTTTCGCGGCATGTCGCTCGGCCTCCGAAGGAGAAGGCGCAGGGTCGACGCTGGCGCACTCGTCATCACCATCGTCGCTTTCGATGACCCGAATGGCGGCGACCGGGCACTGGCTGGCCGCGAGTCGCACGGCGGCGTGCAGCGCCTGCGGGACCGTCGCCACGCACACTTCGGCCACGCCGTCAGGTTCGCGTTGGCGAAAGGTGCCCGGCAGCGTCAGCACGCACTGCCCGCTGGTTGCGCACAGATCCTGGTCGACCAAGATGCGCATCTCAGCCCCCCTGCGGATGCAGCCGCACCGGCAGCGCGCGCAACGTCCTAAGGAACTCGGAGGTCTCCCGCGTCGGCGGCTCGGCCAATGCCAGCGTGGGGAAGCGCGCCTGGATCCGCGGCAGGCTCTCGGCCAACTGCACCCTGGCCAGTTGCGCACCGAGGCAAAAGCGGATGCCGTGGCCGAAGCTCAGCATGATCTTCCCGTCGATCGACATGCCAGGACTGGTGCCGTAGAACCGCGCGGGATCGAAGCGGTCCGGATCGGCGAAGGCGTCCGGGTCGCGATTGCCGGCCGCGATCAGCACGCGCACGTCCGCGTTCTTCGGGATCACCACGCCGCCCAATTCGATGTCGCGCTGGGCGATACGCAGAGTGGCGCTGAACATGACGGGCGAGTCGCGGCGCAGGACTTCTTCGACGAATGCCTTCACCCCCACGGCGTCTCCTTGAAGCCAGTGCCGCTGTTCGGGATACGCCAGCATCGCGAGGACCGCATGGTCGATGGTCGCAGCAGTGGTTGCGAAGCCGCCCAGCAGCATGCCCCAAAGCATGCTGATCAACTCCGCATCCGACAGCGTGTCGGCATCGTCGTCGTGTGCGCCGACCAGCATCGACACGATGTCGTGGCGGGGATCGGTGCGCTTGCGCTGTATGAGGTCGCCGAAGTAGGCCTGCACCCTGGCGCTGGCCGCGTCCGCCGTGGCGAGCTGGGAGTCGCTGGCGTGCGGGCCCAGGCCTTTCAGAATGGGGTCAATGACGGCGGCGAGCCCGAACATGTCGTCCTGGGGCATGCCGAACAGTTCGGCCAAGACCAGCATGGGCAAGGCCAGCGCGAATTCCCGATGCAGGTCCACCGCCTCCCCGCGCTCCAGCGCGGGCGCCATGCCGTCCAGGCGCGCTGCGACGATGCGCGCGATGCTCGGCCGCAGGTTGTCGATCTGGCGCATGGTGAAATCGGGCGAGATCAGCCGGCGCAGACGCGTATGCGTCGGCGGGTCCTTCATCGCTAGTGTAGACGTCAGCAGATTGAGTGACAGGCTGGTCGCCGCACGCGGGAAATAGCGCGCCAGTTCGCCCGGCGCCGGTGCCCGAAACGCATCGCCCGTGGCCGTGAGCGCCCAGTAGATGTCGGCGTGGCGGCTCAACAGAAAGAGGCCCGACGCCGCGCGATGCACCGGATCGTGCTCGCGCAACCAGTGCATAAACGGATACGGGTCGTGGATGCGCGCTGGCGACGCCAGTTCGGCGAAGGCGTCCCGGCATGCTGCCGTCGTCTCTTGCACGTCCATCTTGGTTACCTGTTGGCTGGCTGATCTGACCGGCGCGCGCCAGGCGCGCCGGCAAATTGCGGAGAACATCGGGGCGATTTCGCCGAGGCCCGTTCCCATACAATGCTATTTGATGCGGATTTGACATTTTGCTTTTCTTTCTTCTTTCCATCGATCGCGGTGTCATCCACGAAATGAAGGTCGGTCGGCGGCTCCCGGCTCGCAACGAAGGAGCTTCAAAACTCGTGCCAATTTGGCCGACCCAGCAGAAGGAAAAGCTTGTGATTGCTTTTCAGCGGATTAGCGGATTAGCCTGAGGCCAGACAAGAGCTCGCGAACTAGGCCAGTTTCACGGACCAACAAAGGCGACAGAACAGTGTCGGATAGTCGTCAGACGCCAGACTGGCGACACCTTCTTTATCAGTTCTCCTGAATGACGATTCCAGTTGCTGGAATATATGCGGCCTCTCGCAAGTGGACTGCTGTTGCAGGCAGGCCATAATGAGATCCGCGCACACGCGTTCCCAATGAAGGGTTGGGGCACCAAGCCCGCTTTTTTTTGCACAGGGCTTACGGTATGCTGATCCACTGTTTCGTCATCACTATTCGCGAACCTTGCAATCGAGCCAGAAGCGTCAGGCAAACGCGGGATCTCTGCCTTCGTCGCCACGCATTTGCTCGAAGCGCTAACAAAGACAGTGCTCCAGATCGACTTCAGGTCCGTCGTCATGAACGGGACTGTTAGCATTCTTGCTCTTCGGGGGAGCGCTCCACGTCGATCTCGCAACGTTGGTAAGCCGCCCGTACCCCCAATCGAGCTTGCCACCTTCGCCACGATCACGTCGACGTTTATCCTTGGCTTTCTATTCTGGCAGCCCGCTGGTCTCCTTGGTTAGTCGCTGCCGCTGTCTTTGGCGCTGGTGTTTGGCGGCCTCATCAGCCTGACCGATCCGGTGGCGGTCGTGGGGAAGCTCAAAGTGTAAAGGCACCTGAAAGTCTCGAGGTCGAGATGCACGGCGAGTCGCTCTTCGACGACGGTGTCGGCATTGTCGTCCTGCTGGCCTTCGCCGCCGGCGGTCCATGCGAGGTCGCGGCCCAATTCGGCAACTAACGGCTTCACGCCAGAACAGGTCGGATCTGGGAGTTCCCTACCAGCTTGTATCTGACAACTCACTCGTCGATCTCGTCGGAGAATGCTGAATCAACCAGGTGGTGTGTGGGTCTGACAGTTTGTTGGGCACACCCGGGCGCAGGCGCTGCAGCCGATGCAAGCGCCTTCGTCCTTCAGCACCATGACCTTCTTTTCGAGCTCATCGTCGTCCTCGTCGAGATCGATGATCTCGCCACCCTCGCTTAGCCCCTTCAGCGTCATGACGTCACGGCCGCAGATCTTATAGCAGCGGCCGCAGCCGATACACTTGTTGGGATCGATAGAAACTAGGTAGTCCGGCCTCCAATTGCGACCGTCGCGGGTCCTGAATGACATGGCTAACCATCCGCTATGTTTTGTCCAACGCCTCGAGATATCGGCGCTTGCTTTCGAGCTCGCTGAAGGCAGCGTGGGCCTTCTGGGCCACGCTCAGGATCGACGACCAGTTGACCGGCAGCTCCTCGGAGAGGTCGTGGAGGTCCATCTTGGCCTGGGTCGCCTTGGCCGACAGCTTCTTTATTTCCGCTTTCAGAGTTTCGATATCGCTCACACTTGCCTCAACAACTCGCCACTTCCGGGAACTTACGGATCATCTCAACGCCACTGTTGACGAATTTGTCGCCTTGATTGGCGAGATCAGAGAGTTGGTCGAAACCAAAGCGATGCACGTCGCGCAGCTGCTTGCTCACGACAACGAGCCGGCCGCCGATCAGCACGATCCGACCGAACCCTTCGTGATGCATCTTCAGCATTGGCGAGATCATCACACCGGTTGCCTTCTCGATAGAGAGCGCAACGGCGTCGAAGAACAGCTCCAGCCGCCATGTCGTGTCCGGGTCGGGATTGCCGACGATCGGCAGCGCACGGCGCTTGCGCTTGTCGAGAACGTAGGGTTCGAGCAGCTCGAGATCCTTTTTGCCGTCCCAGGCGCCGTGGGTGTCCTGGGCGCGCCAGATCTTGATAAGCTCTTTCAGAAATGGCCCTTCCGCGGCGGCGGCGGCTGGAGTGACTTCAGACGGATCGGCCATCTTTATTCCTTCAGGCTTCGAAATCGACCGTACGTTCCCGGCTTTTGGTGAGCAGCTTCCGCAGCCAGGGCGGCGGCGACCCCTTCAGCACGGTTTCGAGTTTGACGCAAAGGTCGTGGATGGGCTCTGGCTGCAGCACCTTCATCGGATGGATGTTCCTGGCGACGACTCGCGCAGCACCCGAGCCGCCAATCGCCGCAACATAGAGGATTGCGCACCCCCTGATCGCCTCGATCTTCGGCGCGAGCTTATCCTCATTGCCGTCTTCGGTGAGGTCACCGTCGAATTGGATCGCCTCGATAAACCGATGCCCGTCCGGGCTGACCTCGTAGATCACGATGTTCTTGGCCCAGCCGAAGTGGGCATCGACGTGCTTCAAGTCCTGAGTGGCGAATGCAACTTTCATCCGGGTTGTTTTCTCTCCCTGCTCAATGCAACTGGGGTGGATGGACCTGCGGGCCGCCGCAGCTTGATCGCCAGGTGTCGGGCGTCGGCCCATGGTTCGCTTCGCGGTCGGTGATGATCAGATTGGCGATGTCAAAGATCAGATCGCGCGTGCCGCGATAGCCAACCATCGTGAGGTGCGCAGCGCCAAGGCGATCGAACATCGGAAAGCCTACCCGGAAGAACGGGACATTGAGTCGCGAAGCGGCCTGGCGACCATGTGAATGCGACATCAAGAGGTCGCAGTCACGCGACCTGGCAAGCTCTTCAAGGTCCTCCAGATCGCCGATCAGGACGTCCTCGGTCCTGACCCGCTGGAGCACCGGTGAGTTCGTCGTCGTCACCGCAGCACTTACCTGTGCGCCCATCTCGTGGAGCAAGCTGGAGAGATCGAATAACAAGTCCGGCTCGGCGCCGATCGCTAGCTTGCGGCCGCCGATATGGAAATGTGCATCCAGCATGGCGTCTGCCAGCTGTCCACGCTGCCGGCGATATTTCCAGGGCACCGACCGGCCGCTGATCTGGCTCAGGAAGGCGATGAATTCGTCATTTGGGATAAGGCCACAGAGCCGCTCGAACAGGCGGAACGGCGCGCCTGTCCGCACCTGCATTGCCTCGGCCGCACGACGCATCTGCGCGCCGATCGCGATCGTCCAGCCCACCTGCCCCATGGTCGCAATCTCGTCCACTCCAATGCCCCCGATCGTGGTGGGCGTGAATTCGTCGGGGATGTGACCGTCCAGCGAACCGGCGACGTCCGGCAGGAACGAGGGCTTGAGCCCAAAATCCTCAAAAATCGTGCGCAGCTCGTCGAGATCGCCGGGCGTGAGGTGGCATCCAGGTAGCACATTGACGCGCGAGATATCGCGCGGTCTCGCCGCGTCGACAGGAGCCACAAGCATCTCGATCATCCGCGCCACTGTCTTGCCCCAGCCATCCTGAAAGGCATCCTTGAAATCCGGGGTGGAGACGTAGACAAGGGGCAGCTTTTCGAGCTTCGGATGCTTCTGTCGGATCAACCGGATGAAGGCTTCGACGTCATCGCCGTTGGTCTCGGTGACGCCGGTCGAATTGATACCAATGATCTCAGGCTCGAGCCGATCGTAGATGTTCAGGATCGCCTGTTCGAGATTCTCGTGGCCACCGAGCACCGTGGCAACCTCGCTCATGGCCGTCGTCTGCATCGGCACGGCTTCATTGAAATGGCGCACGAACAGCGTTAGCCCGAAGGAGGTGCAACCTTGCGGACCGTGCAAAAGCGGCATTGCGCCGCGCAGTCCCAGGAAGGCAAATGAGCCGCCGATCGGCTGGCTCATTTTGAGCGGATTGACCGAACAGGCCTTCTTCGAGGTAGTGACGATCGCCATGCCGTTCCCCTACTCCGCCGCCTGCAGCGCAGGGGGCTGAAAATCGGAACGAATGTCCTTACAAGCAACGCACCGTGCGGTGGAACTGGTGCATGGCTTGGCGAGGTTCAGGCCATGCGCCGCAATCGCGCTCTCGCCACCGCTGGCCTCATTTTCATTGGAGAGACTTATCGTATTGACGCCGTTCTTGCTCGCGTCTCGAACTGGTTCAGCGGCTTGCGCATACATCTGCGCAACCGTCCTTGCCTGACGCTTTCGATCGAACTCATCCCATGGCGCGGCTTGGCGGAGCTGATTCCATATCGGATTGTAGAGCGCTTTCTCGATCTCCTCCATGAGCTTGACAATCCCGATATAGCCCATATAGGCGTGGCAGCGCTCCTGGTTGATATCGAGCCACGGCATCGCCGCCTTTAGTGCGACGAATTGCGACTTGCCGCCCGAGAGCATGATGTCGGCTTTTGCGTCCTTTAGCATCTTGTAGATCTCTTGAGGCGACATGTCCTCGATCATGTGGGCGTGCTGGCCCATTAACTCCTTGATACGTTCCTTGTCCTTCTTGGTCGATTTCTTCACGGACGTGCCGACGATCTCGAGCCCGGCCTCTTGCAAAGCGGACACCATCGACCAGGATTTTACGCCACCGGTGATGAGAACAACCCTCTTTGCGGCAAAGCGTGGCTTGAAACGTTCAATCGCAGCCCAGGCTTTGGTCTCTTCGCGTGCGATCAGGGCTTGCGTGCGTTCCATCAGCTCAGCCGGCGCGCCGCGTTCGATCAGCATGCGCGCGATCTGGCGTAGTGAATCGCTGGAATCCTCAATACCGTAGAACGAGCCTTCAAAAAACGGGATGCCGTAGCGCTGCCTCATCTTGCGTGCGACGTTGATCATCGCCTTTGAGCAGACCATCATCGCCGCTTTGGCTCGGTGCGAATAAGCCACCTCGCGATACTTGCCGTCCCCCGAGATGCACGACAGGATCCGGATTCCGAGCTCATCGAGCAGCGGCTTGACCTGCCAGAGCTCGCCGGACAGGTTGTATTCGCCGATGATGTTGATGTCATACGCAGTGGTGTAATCGGGCTCTTCGGTACCGATGACGTGCTCCAGCAGTGCTTCGCCTGCGAGCTTGTTGCCAAGGTTCTTCGACCCCACAAATCCCGGTGCATTGATGGGAATGATCGGTTTGCCAAGTTTGGCGGAGGCTGCCTTGCAGACCGCATCGATGTCGTCACCGATCATTGCGGGGACGCATGTCTGGTAGACGAAGATTGCCTGCGGGTCGTATTTCTCCGTGATCTCCTTGACTGCCCTGTACAGCCGCTTCTCGCCGCCGAATACGATGTCGGTCTCGCTCATGTCCGTGGTGAAGCTTCTGCGCCACAGCTCGGAGCCGGAGGAGGCGGAACCGCGATTGTCCCAAGAATTGCCCTCACAGGCGATTGGACCATGCACAAGATGGGCGACGTCGGTGAAGGGCTGCAGTGCGACTTTGGCGCCATCGAAGGCACACCCACCGGCGACGCCGCCCGGCTTCAGCTGCTTGGTGCATCCATTCTTGCGCTCAACGCTCGACTTGCTCGCATTCCTGGCGCAGCCCGGTTCGTTAAAGACGTCCTGTATGGTCGTGGAAAGCGAAGTCATGGTGTCTCTTTCGGGGATGTCAAGACATTCGCACAGACCAAGAGGATGGTCCGGCGGATAACCCGGGATCCCCGCCACAGCGCCGCTGTTCCTGCGGACGATGAGGCGGGGCGCTCGCCTCAACGTATGATGTCGAAGCTGTAGTCTGTCTTGCCAACTGAGCTGGTTTTTCTATCGATCTCATCAAAGATCTTGTCGAGAATCTTGACCAGCACATTCATGCTACCCTGATAGCCCCACACTGGATAACGATGGTGATGATGGCGATCGAAGATGGGAAACCCGATGCGGATTAGCGGCGTTCCAGTATCACGCTCGAGATACTTGCCATAGGTGTTACCGATCAGGAAATCGACTGGTTCTGTGAACAGGAGCGAACGCATGTGCCAGAGATCCTTGCCCGGGAAGGCGCGGCAGTTTTTACCGAACGGCGAGCTCGCGAACAGCGCCTGCATCTTCTGCTCCCAGGCCTTACTTCCGTTGGTCGAGAGCACGTGCGTCGGCTCCGCGCCAAGCTCCAGCAAGAATGCGGCCAGGCCATAGCAGAGGTCGGGATCGCCGTAGATCGCGAACTTCTTGCCGTGAACATGCGCGCTAGAGTCAGCCATTGCGTCTACCAGACGCCCGCGCTCACGCTCCAGCGCATTGGGAATTGCCTTGTTGGTAATACGCGACAGCGTCATCAGGAAATCGTCCGTGGCGCTGACACCCAGCGGGTGATTGAAGGCGACGACCTCCTGGTCGTGCCCCTTGATGAAGGGCAACGTCTTCTCCGTACAATATTGCTGCATGGAAATGGTTGCCTTCGCATGGACTGCGTTCGCGGCATCCTTTAGCGTCGTGCCGCCATCATACATGCGGAACTCGCCGTCAGTGGGGGTATCGAACACATCACTGTTATCCGCGAGGATCGTGTAGCCGATCCCCATCAGCTCGAAGATGCGCTTTATCTCACGGATGTTTCCGACAGTGTAGCCGTCGAAGCCACCGATGAAGTTGATCCAGTTGTTCGCTTTGCGCTGGAGTTTAGGCGCCGTGCCGGCTTTGCCATCCCAGAAATGCTCGAGGATGCCCTTAAGCGTGTTGTCGTAGCCCGTAACGTGGCTACCGACGAATGCAGGGGTGTGAGCGAATGGTACGTCGTAGTCCGCGGGGACTGAACCTTTTTCCTTTGATGTTTTGATGAAGGCGTTGAGGTCGTCGCCAATGACTTCCGCCATGCAGGTCGTGGCGACCGCGATCATCTTCGGCTTGTACATGTTGTAGCTGTTAGCGAGCCCGTCGGTCAGGTTGTTGAGTCCCCCGAACACAGCCGCGTCTTCCGTCATGGACGAGGAGACGCACGAGGTCGGCTCCTTGAAATGCCGTGACAAATGGCTGCGATAATACGCGACGCAACCCTGGGAGCCGTGGACGAACGGCAGTGTGCGCTCGAATCCGACCGCGGCGAACACCGCACCTAGCGGCTGGCAAGCCTTCGCCGGATTAACGGTTAGCGCCTCGCGGGCGAAGTTCTTCTCGCGGTATTCGGGCGTCTTGGACCATTCTCTGATACGGTCGACTTCGGCGGGATCGTGCGGATTCTCAAATAGCGCCTTCTTATTGGCCAGCATCTGCTGGTAGTCGTCTCCCCGGAAAAGCTCAGAGTGGTCGAGTATGTGTTCGGCGTTCTGTGTCATCATGGCACTCTTCAGATTCTTGTGTTCGTTCTCCTGCCCTTCCCCTCCTCTGTGGAAGAAAGGGCGGCTTTCCTATTCCGCCGCCATGAGGCTCGGCCGCGGAGTGTCCTTCCAAGGTGCGGTGGTCTTCCCCCAGATCGGGGAGTTGATCGCCATGTCCATGTCTCGGGCGAAGATCGCGAAGCCATCATAGCCGTGGTAAGGACCCGAGTAGTCCCAGGAATGCATTTGGCGGAACGGCACGCCCATTTTCTGGAAGACGTATTTTTCCTTGATACCGGAGCCGACGAGGTCTGGCCGGATCTTTTCTACGAAGCGCTCGAATTCGTAGCCGGTGACATCGTCGTAGATCAGCGTGCCGTCCTTGACGTAGTGCTGGGCGGTGCGCTGATAGTCGTCGTTGTGACCGAACTCATAGCCTGTGCCGACAACATCCATGCCCAGGTCCTCATAGGCGCCGATGACGTGGCGAGGACGTAGACCGCCGACGAACAGCATTACGGTCTTACCATCGAGCCGCGGCCGGTATTTCGCGGTCACCGCATCGACAAGCGGCTGATATTTCGCAATGACGCGCTCGGCGCCCTGCTTGATCTTATCATCGAAGAAGCTTGCAATTTTGCGCAGTGACTCCGCGATTTTGGAAGGTCCGAAGAAGTTGTACTCGCACCAGGGGATCCCGAATTTTTCCTCCATGTGCCGCGAGATGTAGTTCATCGAGCGATAGCAATGCAATATGTTGAGCTTCGCTTTCGGCGTCGCCTCCAATTCAGCGAGAGATCCATCCCCGGACCACTGGGCGATGACGCGCAGGCCCATTTCTTCGAGCAGGATCCGTGACGACCAGGCGTCGCCGCCGATGTTGTAGTCCCCGATGATGGCAACGTCATATGGGGTCGGCTCAAATTTAGAGCTGGCTTCTGGGGCGCTCTTGTCGAAGATCCAATCTCGAACGGCGTCGTTCGCGATGTGATGGCCGAGCGATTGTGACACGCCACGAAAACCCTCGCACCGCACGGGCACGATGGTTTTGCCGCCATATTCCTTTGACTTTTCTCTGGAGACCGCCTCGATATCGTCGCCGATCAAACCGATCGGACATTCGGACTGAATGGTGATGCCCCTGTTGAGAGGAAATAGCACCTGGAGCTCGTCGATGAGTTTGGTGACCTTCTTATCGCCGCCGAAGACGATATCCTTTTCCTGGAAATCGGAAGTGAATTGCAGTGTCACGAAGGTGTCGATGCCGGTCGTGCCGACGTAGTAGTTGCGCCGCGAGCCCCATGAGTACTGACCACAGCCGACCGGACCGTGGCTAATGTGGATCATGTCCTTTATCGGCCCCCAGACCACGCCCTTGGAGCCCGCGTAGGCGCAGCCACGGATGGTCATCACGCCCGGAATGGACTTGATATTCGACTTGACGCCACAATCCGACTTCCCCGCCTCGTGAACACTCAGATGCTTGGCGCGCCTTTTGGCGGTCTTCTCTGGGTAGACCTTCAACACCTCATCGATTAGCTGCTTGTTGCGCGCCTTGATCTCTGCGACGCTTTCGGTAGTTGCTCGGCTCATACAAAATTCCTTTCCATTGTCGTCTCACATCAAGAAGCGGCGCTTTTCCGGTGGACCGACGGATTTCCTTCCGGCGTTCAGGTGTAAAATGTGCAACCTCCCCGACCGGTCCTACCGGTCGCAAGTTCGCGGGCTTCTGGATCATGCCGCAGCGGTCGATCAGGATGTTGTAGCTCATGTCGGCTGAGCGTTTGCGAGAGCCCTGTGTGACGCTGTTGATTTGTCGACGGGATCGCGTCCCGGTGATGTTATGCCCGCCCTCCAGCGATTGGTCATATCCGCTTCTTTACTCGCTCGCGTGCCATCGGGGGCCTGTCTCTCTGCATGTCGATGAAGGGCTAACAACCGCCTCTTGCGCAGGAGTGTGCAACGAATGTGCCAGCGCTGGTTGAATACAAAAACCCATGTCTGTAGAGCTAGATAGCTGGCAGGATGCGGATTGTTATAAACCTGACTCTGTCTCGCACCGACAGGCGTACCCGCTAACGCCCTGTCCGAAACAAAACAATCACTTGCGCTCTCCGCCAGCGACATGGCTAGAGTCTTCCCGCGCGCCGACGTCACTCCGGTGCGCAGCTTTGCTTGGCGCACCCATTCGAGCGATCGCAAACACCATCGGTTCGAGATGGATTTCAGCGCACGTAGATGCGCCCATGGTGTTTGCGATCGATCCTAAGAAGGTGGTGATTGAGCTGCACCACCTCTTCCGGATGACTAAGTGAACTCAGTTGTCAGCAGAACGCTTTGTTTCACTTACGCTCGATCTTTCGCTTCGCTCGTCATTCCAGTTGATCTCGTGGAGACGCGCTCTAATGTGGTGACACCCGATCTCCTGGAGAGCATGTGGGGCTGATCGATTCTCAAACCGTGATAGCCTTAAAGGCGCAAGCTCGTGGCCCTTCCAGGGGTCGGCGTTCCACAATGGCCCCGTCCTTGTCATTCGGCAGTCCAGTTGCAGCTCGCTTCAGCATCTCAGTTAGACACGCCACGACGCAATTCGGCGCTTCGATCGGGCGCGCGTCGACTTTTTTCTATCGCCGCTTGCGGAGCGTGACAAAGTTGAGCCGAAGCCGGCACGCGGCACCGAGTGCAGCGACAACGAGGACGGTCTGCTGATGAGCGCGAGGCCCTCCTCCCACTAAAGACGGACACCGCTAGAGCGGCTCGATCAGCGCCGGCTGCCCTCAATTTCGCGTTGAGCGTTCATCATCCGTCGATGAAGCCTCGCATATTCTCCGTTCGGCAAATAGTGCCCGTGGATAGCCCACTTTTGTCTACTTCCCGGCGCGAAATTGATGCTTTCCAGCCTTTGGCCAACGGCATGGCCAAAACAAACCTCGCCGGGTCGACGGCGGGGGTCTGAAGCGAGCAATGATGGGTACGAGGTCTACGGAGCGGCCCGGCTGCTCATCGTCCGTCCGATGTTGACGAGGTTGAGATCACGCCGAGGGCGACCCAGCGCTGCAATCCGGCGTCATCCTTGTATCGGCGTCGATCGAGACCGTTTCGCCGCTTGACCACGCTGATGCGTTCTTCACATTCCGTGCGCCATTTCTGGCCTTCGCGGAACCAGCACTTCTTCTGTTCGCGCTTGCGCTCGGGGATTTTGCTCGGTCGATTGGGGATGCATACCCGCTTGCCCCCAATGCTCTCGCAGCGGCTTCGTTCCTGGCAGAGTAGAAGCCGGCGTCAGTCACGACCAGCGGCGGCACGCGCCTCAGCTTGACCTGGTGGGTTGCGATCGTGCCGAGCCACCACGACTGCGGCTCTTCGGGCACCGCGTCGCTAGTGCTTCGTGCACCGCCGCCACGATCTGCTCGTCCGCCAGAACCTGATCGGCGTGCTGCATCTACTCTTCGCGAAGATCACTCACTCCCTCGGCGATCAGCCCATCACCAAAGCTGAGTTGCGCCCGCCGCATCTCAACCATCTCGCCGCCCGCGCGCCTTCGATGCGGCTCTGGACGTAGCAGCTCATGATTGAGTTGGCAGATGGCCCTCGATCGCCTGCTTCAGCTTCTGATAATTGTCGAGCCAGCGACGAACCGACCCGTTCACGACGTACGCTGAACTGCTACGTGCGCGGCCGCCGGCGTATGTTGCGGTGAGCACGAACACCTGGTGCCCTCCGCCGCGCGCGCATTTAGGACAGCCTCTGGTATATCGGACGGTGCTCTCCAGCTACGAACCGCGCAGCAACTCGGCGGTGGCCGGCAGCTTGCCGACGAGCTTGTCGCGCGCTTTAACGGTTCGCTGAATCAATGGCAGCCTAACAAGTCAAGCGCCGATCCGTTCAACCTTGCAGTTTTCCGCCGACCGGCCCACTCTGAATTCAGACTGCCTCCACCTAATTTGCGCTGGGAAGTAGCCTAGCGCCTTCAAGTGCCTTCGGAGTTTGGGCTCGATCTTTGTTGCCGTGTGCTCGTCTTTGAGGACGGCACACAGGCCGGAGCGGTATTCATCGTGTGGAGTTAAGAGTCGATAGTGGCTCGTCCGCCCGAGTGCTTGCGGAAATGAGCGTGAGACACGAGTCACTTCCAAAAAAGAGATTCTGGCCAATCTGTGAACTCCAATTCGAAGCTACGTAGGCCAGTGAGTTTGGTGGTGAATTTAAGGGTCTTCCCTGAAAGGGCTGCCAATGAGCCAGATGCGAAATTGAATACTGTCGTGCCGGAAGTTGCGACCGCAATGCCTTGCTCGCCTTCCATGCTAGAGAAGCCGGTCACCTCGGAGAGTTGCCCAATTGCAACTCCCTCCAGCGCGCGGTGAAATTCCAGGGACGCTAAGTATGTTCCTTTATCAGCAGCCCACTCGCTGACCGACACTGCTGTAATCCCCGCGTCACCCAAGAGACCATCCGCGATCCGGCAGCCATATTGGACCGTGAGAATGACCCGCTCGTCCCGAACTCCGACCGGCTCTCTATCGGCGGCAGTGATCGTGCACGCGTACCGCCTTGTGTCCGCAACCGCGCCCGTGCTTAGCCCGAGCAACTCGAGAGCGGAACATAATACAAAAGCGATAACGGGTCTTCTCATTCGGCTACACCTAGTCTGGAGTATCGTTCGCCTGCTCTGTACAATCTGACGCTACGGCCGATTCAAGCTTCTTCGATCGCTCCGTCGGATGAAAGCTACTCATGGTGACCGCAATGTCGCAGAAACGGGGCAATCGGTATCCCCCAACGGTGGCCCTGGATGGGCTTCCCGAACGGTTTCATTATCGGCGCTTACGGTGCGCCGCGGGCCAGCACATCGGTGAACCAAGGCTGAGGGCCGAGGCATTCAGCTCGGCGGCGGCCATGACGGGCGCGACGCCCCGCGGCGACGGAGCGCTACGTTCCGGATGCAGGCGCATGCGTTTCTATGAGCGAACACCATTTTCCGCGCCAATGACTCGCGGCACAGGTCCCGAATGTTGCTTCACAGTGTCCATGTAAAAGGAAACGTGGTTGCTAGGAGTCGTTCAAAGGCAGATTGCCGCTCAAGCAGGCGCTCTTCGAGAACCTTACGCTCGAGATCACTTAGCTCGCTTTGAAGTCTTCTTCGGCAGCGCCAAATGTCATTCCGCACGTATCTGATCTCATTCAAGCGATCGTCAATCGAAGCCATCACGGTAACCATATCTAGCTTGAACCAGCCATGGACACTGCAGACATGATATAACGATCTCCTCCCAGCATGTCCTCTTGTATCGAAGTCTTTCAACGCAAGAGCACGAAGTGACCGTTGCTACTGCAGAAGTTCAGCGATTTTTGCCATCAGCGCGCAGGATTTCAAAAGCTGCCACTCGCCCGTGAGTGAGTCGAAATGGTTATCTTATTCCAACCAACACGCGGCCCGCTCAGGTGTGAGGCCGGCCACATAAGCTGGTGTCGAATGGGAGTATCGGAGTAATCGGACGGTCGTACCCGTCAAACTGTGGGTAACAGAGCTGGGATCGGCAATTGCCATGCTAGCGATCCCAGGTGGGGTTCAAGACAAGCCATGTTCAGGCTTGGGGTCTCGTCTGTTACAAACGAGTGGGATTTCGGCGGCGGCGCGCGAAGAGCCGGCGCGGGTATGAGGTCGGAGAGCCTTCAGTCGGCAGGGCGAGGCGAAATCGTGAGCGATAAGCACCGCCGGTCGCCTCGGCTCAGTGTCTCGCGTAGGCCAGCCTAGATCTTATTACCACCGTCCCACGTGCGGCCGGCAAGTTGGAATAGGATCTCATCACAATACTTTCTGCGATGATGTCTAGCCGGGACTGGCGCTTGTCGCATCTGTGACACTGTATGTATTCATCAAACCAAGACATCCGACGTTGTTCGGTAGTCAGGACTCGTTCTGTAAGTTAATCAGCAGCTTGCATGTCAAATGCAGCTGGCATGGGGGTTGCTATTGTCCAGCCGCACCGTGAGCGCTGAGCGCGACCAGCGGTGTAAGACGGATAAGATCAACTTCGGTGAAGCGTATTGCCCACCCAATCGCTTAATGGAGAACCGATGCGGCCACCGGACAGATTATCCTTTTTCGGCACGCTTGTTGTTGTCAGATCGGCCATCATGCCGAAGGTTGAGGCGCTAGTCTGATCTACCAATAGGAAAGTCGTGATCTGAGCTCAAAGCGAACTCGCGAATCAAATAACGGCCTGAAGCCTCGTGGGCGAACGCCGGCAGCGAGCACCTCGAAATCGAACATTTGATGCAGCCTCGCTTGAAAGGATCCGGTGCATGCTGCGCCGGCCTGTTGTGGGAACGGGGTGTGGCATCGCTTTCGACTGTTTCCTTGATTAACAATCAGAACTGATAAGGCGGGTGTATGAACAAATCGATCCGGGAGCTTCGGCTTGTGGCTGAGGCATCTGTTTTGGCCATTGGGTTGCTGATGTCGTCAGGAGCTAGCGCGGACGATGATCTGATGAGAAACGCCAGGCAGATCTTCCATCCGATCCCCTCAGTCATTCCTGCGGTAAAGGACAATCCAGTCACGCATGAAAAGGTCGAGCTTGGCAAGATTCTGTTCTTCGATCCGCGGCTATCGGCAAGTGAGATCATTAGCTGCAATACGTGCCACAATCTCGGCAGCGGCGGAGTCGATGCCGGTCCGACCTCAGTCGGTCACGGCTGGAAGGTCGGCCTACGTCGGGCCCCAACCGTCTACAACGCAGTGTTCAATGCGGCGCAATTCTGGGACGGACGCGCCGCGGACCTCAAGACGCAAGCAACTGGCCCTGTGCTGGCGAGAGCCGAAATGAATGCGACTCCGGATCGTGTGCTCGACACCTTGAATTCAATGGCCAGCTATGTCGTCTTGTTCAAAAACGCTTTCCCGAACGAAGCGAGACCGGTCAGCTTTGAAAACTTTGCGAAGGCCATCGAGGCTTTTGAAGCGACTCTCATTACACCTGCGGCCCCGTTCGATCAGTATTTGGAGGGCAATACACATGCTCTCGATGATCAGCAGAAGTCAGGGTTGGCGCTGTTTATGGAGAAGGGATGCTCCTCTTGCCACAATGGAATCAATGTCGGTGGACAGGCCTACTTCCCGTTTGGCGTGATGAAGAAGCCTGATGCAACCCTGCTTCCGGAAGGCGATAAGGGCCGATTCGCGGTCACCAAGGCCGTCGGCGACGAATATGTCTTCCGCGCGGCGCCGTTGCGGAACGTCGCGTTGCGAGCCCCTTACTTCCATTCGGGCCAGGTTTGGAGCCTGAAGCAAGCTGTTGCCCTGATGAGTGAAATCCAGCTCGGCGCCAAGCTTAGCGATGGGGAAGAAAACGACATTGTCGCGTTTCTGCATTCGCTAACCGGGCGCCTACCTAAGATCGAGTATCCGATACTACCCACCCGTACCAACACGACGCCAAAGCCTTCAATAGACAGGTAGGATTAACAGCACCAGCTTCATGCCTTGCCGAATAGTAACAAATGAGACGCAAGAACCCGGCGTCCCGCACACGTCCTCAGCGGCTTGTCGGCGACCTTGCGTTTGATCGCGCCGCCGGACCTGGCCAGAAGCTGTAGCCCAGGAACTTGCGACCGAACACACAGGCCACTGCGCTTTTGGTCTCGTTGACCGTCAAGCGCAGCCTGCCGTAGAGCCGCCGAAGCAGCGCCATCACCCGTTCACCCGCCCGGCGGCTGCGAACGTAGACGTTCGCATCGTCGGCGTAACGCACGAAGCAATGGCCCCGACGTTCCAGCGCCTTGTCCACTTCATCGAGCAGGACATTGGCCAGCAGCGGCGATAGCGGCCCGCCTTGCGGCGTCCTCATCGTACGCGTCTGGGCCACGCCACCGTCCATGATTCCACTGTTCAGATACGCCAGGATCAGCCGGATGACTCCGATGTCCCCAATCCGTTCCTGAAAGCGGTCGATGAGGATGTCGTGATTGATCCGGTCAAAGAACTTTTCCAGGTCCACATCCACCACGATCCGGCGACCCGATTGCACGTATGACTGTGCTGCAAGGACGGCATGATGCGCGCCCCGGCCCGGCCCGGCCGGAAGCCGTAGCTATGCTTGCCGAAGGTCGATCAAGAATGGGCTGCAACACCTGCAGCAGCGCCGGCTGGATCAAACGATCCGTCACCGTCGGGATGCCAAGCTCGCGCTCGCCGCCCTCAGGCTTGGGGATCGTCACCCGTCGTACCGGACTGGGCCGGTAAGTCCCCGACAACTAGTTGCTGGCGGATCGCCGGCCACGCCGAACGCAGATGCGCGACGGTCCTGGTCAATGTCCAGACCGTCCCCACCAGCTGCGCCTTTGTTGGCCCGCACCCGCTTGAGCACGCGTTGCAGGTTCTCTCTCGTCAGCGCCGCCAGAAGCAGCCCTGACCCTGTGCTCTCCGATCCATGCCGCGGGCGACGAGCTTCATCGCTGCCCGAGCCACACGTGGCTTCACCGCGTCCTACCCCGGACCGCCCTGCTTGCGCCGACATCTGATGCGATGCTTGCCACTTCGGCACGGCATTGAACACTCCTTCTCGTTTGGCTCTTCGCCCACCGTTCAGCCTTCCGACTCTACTGGCGGCGACTACAACCTCGGCTGACTTCTCGCTCCGGCTCGACACCCGTTGCCCCTTTCCAGGCACAGGCGAGATCTCCCCAGATAAGAGCGCACTCCTTCACTGCACGACCGCCGGATCTACGCCGCTTCCCCTTGATCACGAGAGTTTCGCGGTTTCTGGCCCGCTGACACTGGTCGGTAACGCCTTCTATCCGGTTCTTGTTCATCGGCCCGCAGCTTCGCTCCACGCCCACACTCGGTCGTGCAGTTGCGCTTCGCTTCGCTCGTTGTGATCAACTCGCGACAGGACTTTCACCCATAAGAGTGCACCCATGCTGGGCGCACCAAAAAAACGCCCGGCCTCCGCCGGAGGCCGGGCGAAAGTCACGCAGGAACAACGCTGCTTTACGCATCGCACCAGCTTTCGTCGGTAGGGAGGACTACCGGCGATCGATTTACGGCGAGGGCATTCGCCGTCAAGCAACGAGAAGCGGATGCCACTCCGCGCGAAGCCTGGAGCCGCTTGCCTTCCGGCTCCTGTCGGAAACTTCACGACTTGTCCACCACTCGCCCGCTGTCCGGTTGGCACGGCAGTGCCTTGATTGAACTGGGATCCTTTGCGCAAGCGGTTTGGCTGCCGTGCCCTGAAACACAAGCGACAGTTTGCCGTCGCAGCAGCATTTGGCACCCCACCAAAAAGGCTCGATTATCTTCCGGAAGAGCGTGCCAAGGCGCCAATTTCGTATGACATTCCGTAAGGGCGGTAAAATAGATTATTGTGATGGGACACATCCAAGCAATGGATAAATGAAAAATAGCGCTGTGCTTCGCGTCGAGCGTTAATGTTCGGAATAAGTGACCTGATCGGGCATCGCCGGCATGCTGTCCGCCGTCGGATCGAAAACCGAGCTTGTCGCCGGCTGTATGCGACCGCCTCCGCCGGCGCCGGCCGGCATTCCCAGGCGCTGGGAACTTTGGGAGCTCGCAAGGACATCGTAAGCCCCCAAAGCGCGTGCATCTTGTTCACAAACGCGTTGGCGAAACGCTCCGCACCATCATGGCTCAGCCCGCAACTCGCGTGCGGCGGCCACCATATTGACGAGCGCGGGACGCACCTCCTCCCACCTTCGAGTTTTCAGTCCGCAGTCGGGATTGATCCAGAGCTGCCGATCGGAAACTCGCTGCCGCGCCAACACAATCAGCTGCTTGATTTCCGCCGCTGCGGGAATGCGCGGTGAATGAATGTCATAGACGCCGGGCCCGATCTCATTGGGATATTTGTAGCTCTTGAAGGCCTCGAGCAATTCCATCTTAGAACGCGACGTCTCGATTGAAATGACGTCAGCATCCATTGCTGCGATCGCATCGATGATTTCGTTGAATTCGGAATAACACATGTGGGTATGGATCTGAGTTCCGTCGGCGACAGCGGAGGAGCAAACGCGGAAGCTGTCCACTGCCCAATCGAGATAGTTCCTCCACTGCGATTTGCGTAGCGGCAATCCCTCCCGCAACGCAGGCTCGTCGATCTGGATCATGGTCGCTCCAGCCGCCTCAAGATCGATGACCTCATCGCGGATCGCAAGAGCGATCTGACGGCATGTCTCGCTCCGCGAGATGTCGTCGCGGACAAACGACCAGTTCAGGATCGTCACCGGTCCGGTCAGCATAGCCTTGACGGGTTTCTTGGTCAGAGACTGCGCATAGCGCCACCATTCAACGGTCATCGGCTTCGACCGAAAAACATCTCCGAACAGGATCGGCGGACGAACGTATCGCGACCCATAAGACTGAACCCAGCCGTGCTTGGTGAAAGCGAATCCCAACAGCTGTTCGGCAAAGTATTGAACCATGTCATTGCGCTCGAACTCACCGTGTACGAGCACGTCCAGGCCGATATCTTCCTGCCACTGCACGGTCCGGGCTGTCTCGGCTTTCAGAAGCTGCTCGTACTGCGCGTCATTCAGCGCTCCCCGCGCATGAGCCGCACGCGCATTCCGGACGTCGACCGTTTGCGGGAAGGATCCGATGGTTGTCGTTGGAAACATCGGCAATGCGAACGCGACGCGCTGGACGTCGGCACGCTGGGTGAACGCACTGCGACGGCGACGCATGCTATCGTCGATCGCGGCCATTCGTCCGGCGACATTCGCATTGTGGATTTCGGGCGATGTTTCGCGGGTCACGGCTGCGTACTCCGAAAACGCAAGTTCATCGGCCACCTCGGCAGCATGGCCGGCCAGCGCTTTGCCCAATATCGAAAGTTCCTTGATCTTCTGAACTGAGAACGCCAGCCACGTCTTCAGATTGGGATCGAGATCGGTCTCTAGCTCAATGTCGATCGGAACATGAAGCAGCGAGCAGGAAGGAGCAATCTGAACACGGTCCCTGCCCAGCTTTTTGACCATAGGGGCAAGTTGGTCGAGCAAGGCCGCAAGTTTGGAGCGCCAGACGTTACGACCATCAACGACGCCTAGCGAGACCACGAGATCTCTGCGGGCTGTGGCAACAATTGCGTCCAACTGGTCGGGTGCCCGAACCAGATCGACATGAAGCCCTGCAACGGGCAAGGCCAAGGCTGTTTCAAGATTGTCGCCGATAGCGCCGAAATAAGTGGCCAGCATGATTTTAAGGGCCGGCACAACCTTTGCGAAATGAGCATAGGCCCGGCGGACAGCCGCCAGCGACGCTTCGTCGATGTCCATCACTAGGCATGGCTCGTCGAGCTGAACCCATTCAGCACCGCGCGAGGCTAGTTCGCGGAGAACATCGACATAGACTGGGAGGAGCCCATCAAGCAGCGACAGCGGATTGAATGCGGGATTTGCGCTTTTGCCGAGCTTCAGGAAAGTGACTGGGCCAACTAGGACGGGCCGCGTTTGATAGCCGAGGCTTTTTGCCTCCTCATATTCCTCGATCGGCTTTCGAGAGGAATACTTAAAGATCTGATCCTGGTGAAATTCCGGCACCATGTAGTGGTAGTTAGTATCGAACCACTTCGTCATTTCCTGTGCGGCTACGCCAGGCCTATGCTGAGCGTGATCACCATCCTGAGCGCCACGCGCCATGGTGAAGTAGGTCTTGAGCGACACAGGACCTTCAGTCCAGCCGTAGACGTCGGGAATGGCTCCGACCATTACGCTGGTATCGAGCACATGGTCATAGAGCGAGAAGTCATTCGAAGGAATGACGGTCGCACCGCAGGATTTCTGCCGTGCCCAATTAGCGGCACGAAGTCCACTCCCCGCCTCGAGGAGCTCGGCTTCGCTGGAGTTTCCCGCCCAGTAGCTCTCGAGCGCGAATTTGAGTTCGCGTCGTGGGCCGATGCGTGACGTCCCCAGTGTGGCAACGGGAAGCGAAAGAATAGACATAGCTCATACCCCATAATTGGGGGCAAAGGCCATGGCGGACGCATGCAGCGAATATCGCGTGAGCGACAGCTGCTTGGCGCACACCGGGACACCCCGCCCGTGGACGATATATTGTCGAGGCAGGTCTCCTGGCTCGCGGGTCGTCGCTGCTGTCCGGCCTTCCCGAAGCCGCATGGCTTCAGTGACTTCGTTGGACAGCGGCTCGCCGCTTACAGTTGCGGGGGCAGCGCCGGCATGCACCGGCTTCCCTCTTAGCTCCGGATCAAACGAAATCCGAAGACCACGACGGCTGGTATTATGCGCACGAGGATCGATCGGTCAACCTACTAGCTGTCGCTGCGATACTGCCCAAGAGATTGCGAGCTATACCAAATAGGCTACAACGGTCTTACTCCCGGCCTGGTGAAAACGCGTGGATCTGTGGAGACTCTGCTTGTGAATGCGTCCGCTCAACATCCTGTTCGCGTAGTCGGATGAGCTCCACGAGCAGAACGAACGCGCCGGGCGCTTTCGACATCTGCGTGATCGCGACAAAGCCTGGACTTGTCTGTCAGTGGCTTCTCGAACTCGTCCGTGAGGAAGTTGCGATCATGCTCGGCGGGCAACCGTTTGATGACAGCGCCAGCTCCTTAGGAATTGCCAAGGCGGGATTGCTCCAGGATCGAACGGATTATCAGGTCGGACTGCCTCTGTTCGGCCTGCCCCCGCGACGAGCCGCGAGCTCGATCGCCTCCGTCGCGTTGGTCAAGATGATCTCCTCGGTGCGCCAAGCACTTACGTGCTGAGCGACTTTGGCGCGCGCCTCCGTTGTTTCCGTCGCCGCTGGCGAGCAGTGCAGCCTGGACGTTGGCCTGCGCGAAATCGCAGGAACAGTTCCGGACCACGCTGACTTGCGAAACTGGAGTAAGCGGCGAGAGCGCGGGCGGCGGGGATCCTGCTATGACCCTAGGCTCCATGCACTCGTGCATGGTGACCAGGGGCAAGCGGATGCGAGCTTCTCGTATGTCTTCAGGATTTCCGGACCGATCTCGTCGCGCGTGGAGACGTCTCTTCGGCTCCGGCCGTGACGTAGCTTTAGATATCCTGCAAGTCGATCTTGGGATATTCGACGCCCGTCCACCTCGCTTCGGCTTCGAGGGTTTCTCGGAGTCGATCAGCGCCTTAAGCTCATAACGAGGTTGATCGACCTCGATGCGTCCCACGCGGTCGGCGCCCTCCTCAAGCGCGACATCTACTACTTCGTTCGCGAAATCGAGCGGTGACGCCTTCTGGACGCGGGCTGCTTATGCTGTCTTAGACGGGACACAGGTGTCAGGCACCGGACAGACCACCGCGCATTGCGGCGTGTCGGAATGGCCCTCGCACTCCGTACACTTTTTGGCATCGATAACGTAAATGTCGCGCTTGAGGCTGATCGCCGCGTTGGGACACTCGAACTCACATGCCCCACAAACGGTGCATTGCGAAGCGACGATCTTGTAAGTCATGCCTTCCGACTCCTTAGGCGAGCGATGCCATTGGCGATCCCCTTCAAGTGCCGTGCCAAGGACAGACGCGCTCAATGATGGGCAATTTGCCCAATTGTGCTGTCCCGGGTCTGAGACCATGTCGCATCTGCGACAGCAACGGGCCACTTCAATTTCAAGCGATGCGAGCCCTCGGGCCCTGCTCCGAGAGCCAGTCGCGACTCGACCGCTGGGAGCTTTCGTCGGTTTGTCTGGCATGGCAGCGCGGGGCCAAGCGACGTTCGACGATTCCGAAACCGGCGGCGCGACTAAAAGGCGCGAGCCGACGCGCGTCTACGCCGGATCTCCGCAAACCTCCGGTCACACGCCCTGACTGGAGGTTTTGTGCAAGCCTCGCTCACGGCTGCAACGTTAGCCCAGCGGATTGACTCGCTGGAGGCTTGCCAAAACGGGTTTGTGCTACAATAACTTTCGGCGTCGCTTCGGAGGGAAATGAAGTTCCGCCGGGAGAAGCGATGCTGGCTTTGCAAAATGACCGATTTAATTGCAGTCACCCGCATGCCTGGTGCCGAGTAGGCATGACGGCGCGTGCGAGCGCTGGTACGCTTTGCGTGTCTGCTCAGCCACTCCTCATGCAACTATTTTGGACGAAGTGGAACAGGGCTGAAAGATGACTGTGCAAATTGCTTCAGCGGCATGGCCTTTCCGAACAGAAGGCCCTGCGCAAGGTCGAAGCCGAGTTCGGTCACAGCGATCAGGTCGGCGTGGCTCTCCACACCTGCGGCGACGGTGCGCACGCTGTACTCTTTGGCTAGATCGACGATATGGCGGCACACCGTTCGCTTCAGGGGTCCATTTCCGCAACCGGCGACGTACTGCCGGCCCACTTTTAATTTCATGAATGGGAATTTTTCCATCCCCATCAGCTGCGGCCAATTGGCGCCGACATTGTCGATTGCAAGGCCAATGTTGTGAAAGCGAACCTCACGCGCGACCTCGATCAGGAGATCTAGATTCTGGATCGCTTCCTCGCTATCGATTTCAATCGTCAAGCCGCCGAAAGCGGGGTGCGACGGCATGCGCTGACAGAGATCGCGTACCGCCTGCGGGTCAATCAGGAATGCTGCCGGGAGATTGATGGAGAGATCGATCGAAGTTTGCTGCTCCAGAAGATAATGCCAATCCTTGATCGCGCGGTCGATCACGAACTGCGACAACTCCCTAAAATGCGGATCGTGAGCCTCCGAGATGAAATAGGCCGGTGGAACAACGCCCCAGGTCGGGTGCCGCATTCGCACAAGCGCCTCGGCGCCGCGGCGGCTGAGAGTACACGCGTCAAACTTCGGCTCATACCAGAGCTCAAGCCAGCCAGCGTGTAAGGCTTCCCCGACATGGACCGCGGGACGGGGAGCCGGCTCTCTGGGCAAGAGCATGGCGACCCGATCGCGTAGCGTCTCGGCTGCAAACGGCGTCCTCAGCGGCGGCAGCATAGCAAGTCCATATTCGCCCCCGACCTGCTGCACTGCCGTCATGATGATCGACTCGCGGGCGCCGAACGCCAGCACTCCGCCTGCAAATCCTTCGCGTACGAGTATCTCGAGCAATCGTCCAGGCTCGATTCGATCCGAGCCAATGCCGAGCAGGATCAGATCAGGGAGATCCGTGCCGAGTACGTGCGGCAGCTCGTCAGCAGTCCCGCATTCGCTGATAACAAACCCCATATCCTCCAGTACATCCCGAAGAAAGGCGCGCAGATGCCGCTTGCCGACGGCCACGCACGCTCGCGGCCGCACCTTACGCTGTCCGAAGATTACAGGTTTCCCTCCGACCAGTTCGGCCTGCCCATGCTCCATCGCAACCACTCCCCTTCCGTGACGGTCCCTTAAACGAGGGGCGAAGGTCCAAAACAAGCTGTGCTTGCCATTATCTTTCGATTCTTCGAGGTAAGCTTAAGATAGTGCATTAGCGTGCAAAATCTTTCGCGATGTTGCTCAGACGATTTTGTCGGGCGCACGCGTATGATACCTCTCCCGCCTCGCGCAACTTTGTACGAGTGACGCACACGAGTGTGGGGAATCTCACCTTCGGACGCGCCGAGCTGATGCGCCCTATGGCACGGCGATTACCATGCCGCAAGATCTACTGAATCGCGTCGCTCGTGAGTGATGATCGGCAATCACTCTTACGAAATGTTTGATCGGCAGGGCCGGCCTCCCCACGCGCGAATGTGCCATCTCGTGGATTTCCTTTCCAATCGAAGGCAGTCCATCATGAGTTCGTAGCAGGTCCGCTGTCGATTCTGAGAACGGCAACAGCTTGCACTTACCTCACCTCTGTTGCTGATAGCGAGTGCGGGCGTCCTATTCCCTATCGAGCTTGATAGTTGCTCTCAGTTGCGGTTTCTGTATCCTTCTGAAGCATGAATATTCCTCAAGAGGGACCGGAGGGACTAACGTGACGGGTGTTCGTGTTGGCGCTGAAGCGCAAGGCCTGTCCCACGGGGGCACGGCTTTGCGCAAAAGGCGTGCCGGGGGATGAGAACGCGATCGCAGAAGCCGTCGGAAAGCTACTTTCTGAATTAGGTGGCCCCGGACCAGAGTTCAGCCTTGAAGGCGCGAAGCAGGCTGCTTTGCGCCTGATTCAGGGCTTCATTTTTGTCACCGAGGAACAAGCCATCGGGCAGATTGTAGGGGTCGCAGCCACCTCGGCCGTACAGGCCGTGAGAGCAGCCGGACCGTACGGTGTGCTTCAGGAGCTATGGATTTCTCGCGACTTCCGAAGCTCTGACCACGGTCGGCATCTGCTCGAGGCGGTACATTCGGAGGCGAAGCGCCGAGGCCGGCAGATGATTGAGGTTGCGTTGCCCCCGGAGGGCTATCCAGCTTTACAACGGGTACGCCGTTTCTACGAGGAGAGGGGATATCGGGTTGGAGGATTGCGCGCGCGCAAGAGGCCATGACAGTACTGCGACCTCTGCTCCACACAGTTAAAAGCGCTCCTGGGCTTATCAGTAAAGACTTTAAAAGCAGCAAATCCTGCTGCTTGTTGGTTCTCAAAACGAACGCTCCAACGCGTGCGTCGCGGCCGAGGATGATCGAGAACCTCGATGCTGATGCGGTGCTTACTCCTACTGCGAGCGGATTACCTCTTCGACCTTCTTGGCGGGAATCAGCCATCAAATCGTTCTTCATGGTGCGAAGCGATACGAAGGTCTTCTGAAGGCTCGTGGACCGCGAGCCGAAACCTGCCCGGCTAAAAGGCGCGGAGCCAAGTCGGCGGGGGCCCGTTGGAGGCGAAACCCGACCCAGCCTTACAAACGATGGCCGGGTCATTCTTTCGTGCTTCCCACACAATGCGACTTACTGACGCCCGGTTTGGATCACCGCACACAAGTGCGATCCATTCGTCGCCAAGTACAATGCCTCGGCAACTGGCAAGCCAATCATCTACCGGGCTCCTTCATCTTGATTCGGTGGACCGTCGCGTAAAAGGATTCGGCATCACCTTGTCACTCCTGCTGGCGAACGTTCAAGGAAAATGAGCGAGATCAGCCATCAACACTGATCCGATAGAGGATTCTGGAATGAGCAATGTGCCGTTTGCCGCCTCCAATACGAGGTCCGTGCAAATCGCGCCAGCGCAGGACTTGATGCGGGCGATCGTTTCGCCGTTCGGCGCCGAAGACGTGGCCGAGGGAGGCGTGCGCGACAAAGAGCCGCCCTTTTTGATCCATCGTCAGCCCGTCAGGACCGCTGGTCCCGAAGAACAAGCTGAACCGTCCCACCTTCCCAACCCCACCGTCGTGCATCAGCGGCACGCGCCAGATGCTGTTGTCGCGCGTCATTGCAACGAACAACACGGCCTCGTCGGGACTGAGCACCAGCCCGTTCGGGCTTGGCCCGTTCGAAATCAGGCAATCGAGCCGGCCGTCAGGACACAGTCGGAACACCCGGCCGGTCGGATCGTGCAATCCAGTTTGCCCTGATCAGTGAAATAGATGTCGCCGCTGGTCGCGATATGCAGGTCGTTGCAGCCTCTGAAGGACTCGGAATTGCGGTGCCCCAGAAGTGGGCTGATAGTATCCCACTGCGGATCGAGCTCCATGAGGCGGTTCATGTAATCGGCCACCAGCACCCGGCCATCAGGTGCGATCTTCAGACCATTCGGCCAGCCGTCATATTCGATTATCAGAGACCAGATGCCGCCGCTCGCAATCCGGAAAATGCGGCCGAAGGGGATATCGACGACGTAGAGATTCCCGGACTTGTCGAACGACGGCCCCTCGATGAAACAATCCACCGGATGGCCCCCGCGGTTGGCCTCCGCCCATTTCGAGGAAACACCAGATCGACGCAATTCCGCCGGCATCGACGAGAACACGCGGGTCTCAACCAACTGAGGCGGCTTGTCGAGATACATCATGACGCGCCTCCCAGCGTGCGGCGCGGCTGGCCCTCATATTTGTAGCCAAACTGCTTGGGCATCGGTCCCTTGTTACGATCCTTGCGCCTGGTCTGCTCCCAGGCGTGGGCCAGGATTCCGACCGCGCGAGACAGGCAGAAGACGCCGCGCGCCAGCGGAGGCGCGAAGCCGAGCTCGCCATAAATGACCGCGGTCGCGCCATCAATGTTCATTGGGATGAGTTTGCCCTTGCGCTGCTGCATCACGCGCTCGATCGCGCGGGCGGCCTTGGCATAGTCGCCGCTGACACTGCCCTCAGCACCTGCGCCATCCACCAGCGCCAATAGCGGTGCCGCGCGCGGGTCGACCGGATGAAACCGGTGGCCGAAGCCGGGCAGATATTTGCCGCGCCTTGCGGTGAAATGGTCGATTGCGGCGGCCGCGGCCTCGCCGATCTCTAGGCCATCGCGCCTCCGCAGCACATCTTCGTAGAGTTCGACCGCCTGCTCCCCTGCTCCGCCGTGCACGTCATCGAGTGTATTGATCGCGGAGGCCATCGCACCGTTCAGGGGCAGCCCGCAGCTCACCGCCATCTGTGCAATTGCGATGGAGGGCGCGTGCGGACCGTGGTCAACGGACGCGACCAGCGCAGCGTGCAGCAGCCGCTCCTGCGCTGGCGTCGGCAGATCGCCGCGCAACATCAGCCAGATCATGGCGGGAAAGGAAATCCGGCCGATCAAATCTTCGATTGGATAACCCCGATAGGCGATGCGACCGGGCGCGATGTCGCAGATGGAGGTTCGCCACCAACGGGCCGCTTGCTGTCGCAATTCTTCTTCGCTCATTTCCGTTCCGCCCCTTCAACCTGCCGATTGCCAACCGCCGCAAGCAGTCGAATATCATGATATTGGTCCGTCCGCGGCTACGCGGACGGGCAGGAAATCAGCCTCTCCTTGTTTTGGCGTCCCGACGGCCCGGCTTGAGACCAGTTGCTCGACCTCCGCATACGAATAGCCGAGCCGCTGCAGCCATCGCTCGGTGTCTGCTCCGAGCGTCGCAGGTGGTAAAGGCACCGAAAACTCCTCATCCAGCCGGAAGCCCGGCCGCGTGATTCGTAACGGCTGCGCACCGCCTTGTTCTGGGGCCAAAGTCTCGACGAATCCGCGCTCGAGGAGCTGTGGCTGCTGCAAAACTTGCGAGACCGTCAGCACGCAGCCTGCGGGGACTCCAGCCAGATTCATTTGGGCCTCCCATTCGTCAGCGGACTTGCAACTCAACGCTTTGTTCAACTCCGTGTTCAGCGCTGCGCGATTGACCTTGCGCATCTCCCGCTCAGCAAAGCGTGGATCCGTCTTCAGGTCCGGTCGGCCAATCAGGTCGCATAGGGCTTGATACTGCTTCTGCTCGTTGGCGGAAATGTTCAGCGGGCCTGTTGCGGTGCGGAACGTGCCGGAGGGAGCCGCGGTGAAGTTCTCGTTGCCGATGGGCTGCGGCTCGACACCAGCGTTCAGGTGGTTGGAGACGACCCACCCCATCGCTGCAACGGTGGCTTCGAGCAGGGACACGTCAATGAACCGACCGCGGCCGCTATGCCGCTGTTCGACCAGAGCCGCGGCGATGGCAAAGGCAGCAGTGAGTCCCGCAATCGTGTCCGAGATCGGAAAGCCCGTGCGCAGGGGAGCCGAGGCCGTATCGCCAGTGACGCTCATGGCACCAGACAGACCCTGAACAATCTGGTCATACGCTGGACGGGCGGACCACGGCCCGCTCTGCCCAAAGCCGGAGATCGCGCAGTAGACGAGACGCGGGTTCTGCCTGCTGAGCACATCAAAGCCCAGACTAAGCCGTTCCATCACCTTCGGCCGGAAGTTTTCGAGCACCACATCGGCTTCCTTGACGAGTCGCAAGAATACCTCGCGGCCCGATTCCGACTTCAAGTTCAGCGCCACGGATTGCTTGCCGGCGTTCACCGCGACAAAAGAGAGGCCCTGCAGGCGCTCTGCCCTTTGCGGATCGGCGCCGAGGCGCCGCGCGAGGTCGCCCCCGTTCGGATTTTCGACTTTGATGACCTCCGCGCCAAGACGCGCGAGATGATAACCGCAGAACGGACCGGCCAACACGTTCGACAGGTCCAGGACGCGGATGCCGGTGAGCGGCAGAGACATCTGAAGACGCCTTCCTTAGGTGATCCGATGGCGAGGGCTTGGCCGGCGGGCAGCTATTTCAGCCGTTGTGCGGCGCGTTCCGCGAAACGATTGGTGAAGGTTTTGTTCAGGTCGATCTTTGCGGCAGCAATTTTTGGATCAAAGTCGCTTAGGACAGCCAGCGGGACCTTGGCCGCCTCCATGTCCATCTGTCCGGTTAGCGAGAAGAGCGCTTTCGATGCGTTCATGATTTCGATATTCACCTCGCGATTGTCAGTCTTGTAACCAGGAGGAATCGTATCGACGAGCTGCTCCGTCGGCGTTGCGTTGATCCAGCGGTGAGTTTTGAGCAAGGCGTTGACCAGGCGCTGGACCGTTTCGGGATTTTTGTCGATGAAAGTCTGCTGAAGGTAGAGACACGCGGTCGGATAGGACCCGCCGAAGGCCTGCTTTGAGCCCTCGATCGTGCGCGCATCGAACAGCGCTGTCGCGTTCTTTTTGCGCGCGAGAAGCGTCGCGATCGGATCGAAATAGACCAGGGCATCGACGTTCATGGCCTCAAGCGCCACCATGCCCGGTGCGCCGCTGCCGACGGCAATGATGTTGACATCGCGTGAACCCAATCCTGACTTCTTGATGTAGTAGCGCGCCATACTCTCCGTCGATGACCCCGGCGCCGTGATCCCGAGCCTGAGACCCTTCAGGTCGGCGCCGGTTCTAACCTTGTCGGCGAGGTCGCTGCGGACACCGAGCAGGACGCCGGGAATGTCATTCAGCAGGAACACGCAGGAAATTTGCTTACCCAGCACCTGCATCTGAATGGTATGATCGTAAAAGCCGATAGTCCCGTCGACGGAGCCGCCGATCAGGGCCTGCAGAGCCTTTGAGCCACCGGCCTGGAAGTTCTCGACGGTAACGTCAAGGCCTTCTTCCTTAAAGGAGCCAAGCTTCACCCCAAGTTCGACAGGCATATAGTTGAGGATCTGTGACCCCACGGCGATCTTCAATTTTGTTTTCTCGGGCTCGGTGGCATGCGCCAAAATGACCGAGAATGCGGCCAGCGCCACGACCGGCGTCAGTCTTATGGAAACGTGCATGCGAACCTCCATGATTGATGGGAGAGCGTACGATCAGCTTTCGTGCGCAGGCGCCGGCCGCCAGACCAGGAGCCGCTTTTCCGCGCAGTCGACGATGGCATCGAGAACAACGACGAAGGCGGAGAGAACGATAATTCCTGCGAACACTCCCGTCGCATCGAGGACGCCTTCGGCCTGCGCAATTAAGTGCCCCAATCCCGCGGACGAGCCGAGATATTCAGCGACCACGGCTCCCATCACGGCCATGCCGACGGACACCCGCAGGCTCGACAGAATCCAGGTCGTGGCGGACGGCAGGTAGACGTGCCGTAGCAGGGAGGACTTCGATGCACGCAGCAGGCGGGCATTCGCCAGCACGACCGGATTGACCTCGCGGACGCCCTGGAACGTGTTAAAGAATGCGACGAATAGAACCAGCGTGACGCCGAGCGCAACCTTGGAGGTGAGGCCCAATCCGAACCAGATGACGAAAATGGGTCCAAGCAAGATCCGCGGGATTGCATTGAACATCTTGATAAAGGGCTGAACGACTTCGGCAGCGAACGGGCTTAAGCCCAGCCAGATACCAAGTGCTGTGCCGATCCCGATGCCAGCCAGGAACGACAGGACCGTCTCCAACAATGTTATGCCAATATCGGTCCAAAAGTCCGCCGTCGACATCCAGTCCCCGATCCTTACGACAAGTGTCGACGGTGCCGGAAAGAAGAAGGGATCGATCAGTCCGGCCCACACGCCCAATTCCCAGATCAGGATCAGGCCAAGGACGATGGCGAACTGCGTGAGAGCGACCCTACCCCTGCGTGACATAGCTTTTCTCCACTTCGGCGCCGAGCAGCGACCAGATTTCACGATAGAGTGCTACGAATTCGTCGGTGGTCTGCAGCGCAGAAACATCGCGCGGACGAGGCAGCGCTATCCTGACGTCGGCAACCATGCGGCTGGCGGGACCGGCAGACATCACAACGACGCGGTCCGCCAGCGTGATGGCCTCGTCGAGATCATGGGTGATGAAGACGAGCGAGCGTCGGTCCGCCTGCCAGAGGTCGAGCAGGATGCGGTGCATGAGCCGGCGTGTGTGAACGTCCAGCGCGGAGAACGGCTCATCCATGAGAACGATTTTGGGCTCCATGATCAGAGTTTGTGCCATCGCAACGCGCTTGCGCTGGCCGCCGGACAATTGATGCGGATAGCGCTCCTCGAATCCCTTCAATCCGACCTTGGCGAGCCAGGGCCGTGCCTGCTCGCGCGCTTTCGCGATCGAGCTGCCCTGAAAGACGAGCCCGAGGCCGACATTGTCGTGGGCGGTCTTCCAGGGCAGCAGCCCTTCCTGTTGAAGCATATAGCCGGACTGACCGTTCAGGCCCGTAAGAGACTTGCCGAAAATGCGAACGTCGCCGGCGGCGGGCTTCAGCAGTCCGGTGACAGTGTTGAGAATGGTCGATTTTCCGCAGCCGGTCGGCCCCACCACTGCAACGAATTCAGTCTCGGCCACCTGGAGGTTCATGCTTTTAACGGCCGTGAAGTCGCCGAAGCGAATCATCACGTCGCGCAGGTCCACGGCAAGTCTCGGCCGCCCCATTGTTTCGCTCCACAGAACTTGTTCTGATGTCTGGAACCGAGTAGCTCGCGTGTCACGAGGAGTCAATCCTATTCTGGTGTGCAGAATGGCGGTCGTGCTAAGTAGCTGGACTGTTGGCGTCATTGTGACTATTCGTTCTGCACAGCAGAACCAGAGGTATCGATGGTAAGAACAGGGGTTGATGCGGTCGCGCGGGCACTGGCAATCCTTAAGGCGTTCGACCCAGAGCGCGCCGCGATGAGCCTGACGGAGATTGCGCATGCGACTGATCTCTACAAGAGCACAGTCCTTCGCCTTGCCGCATCTCTGGAGGCGGATGGCTTCCTGGTGCGGGGTACGGACCGGTTATTTCGACCCGGACCGGAGCTATGGCGCCTTGGGGCGCTCTATCAGCGCGGGCTCGACCTCGGTGACCTGATCAGACCCTCGCTCCATCGTCTGGTCGAGGCAACCGGAGAGACCGCATCCTTCTACATCGCGGAGGGCGTCGAGCGCATCTGCCTTTATCGCGTCAATTCTCCGCGTTCGGTCCGGCATCACCTCGAAGAGGGTCAGCGATTGCCGATTGACCGCGGCGCTGCCGGCCGTGTTCTTACCGCCTACCGCGATTCTGCATCAGCCGATGGAAAGAAGGTCAGAGATCGTGGCTTCTACGTCTCGATCGGCGAGCGGGACCCTGAGGTCGCGGCCGCAGCTGTGCCTGTGATCGACATTCATGGTCAATTGCGCGGCGCCCTCTCGGTCTCCGCCATTCGGACTCGCTTTGATGCAGATGCTCGGAAGGCTGCGATTGTAGTTCTGAAGTCCGAGGCTAAAGCGCTGATCGGTGTGCTGCCTGCAAGCGAGCGCTGAGCTACAATGGCAGCGTTCCGTTTATGACGCACAGCTCAGCGGGTGCTGCAGGGGGCCTCTCCTGAGCAGCGTGCATTTCTCACATTGATGAGGCGCATCGGGGCGCGATTCTGCGAGGCGTTCTTTTGCGACAAGAGGTTCAAGGGTGGGACGCCCCTGAAGCTGTTCCTGGAGTCGCCCAAGTGATCCCGCCGCAGATCATCCTCGATCTCGACGCCCCCACCCGTACACGGGCATCAGGAGGTTCAGCTGCTCGATATATGTGCTGGTGTTCTGGAGCCGGCATATGCTGAAGGCAAAGCTGCGGCGCGCCGGCATCGATGCAACCGCGGCCAGAACGTTGCGCAGATTGTGCGGCCGTTCGACCCATTTGGCCACCATCTTCGGTGTGGTGTTGAACTGGCGCGCGGCGGCGTGCATTGCTCAGTCCCGCTTCCACACACCGCAGCATGGCCTCTCGACCTTTCGGTGTCAGGAGAGCATTCTTGTGGCTGTTCATCTGGTCTGTCCGTGGAACACTGAAGCTTCGCAAACTCAGCTTCCTCGGTTTGGACCAGGTGGACAACCTCCTGAAAGACCACATCTAGCTCATGCACCGGCGTGGTCTTCGCACGCCTGACGATGTCAGTCGAGCGCCACGGTCTGATTGGTGTCGCAGCCCAAGCATCGAACTTCCAAGTAAAAATAACCGGCATGATCGGGTCGCAGATCGTAGGTGACGGCGGGGTCGGACGCCGGCGGCGTACAACGCGCCGGCTTCGAGCGAATGGTAGCGGAGGTTTGCCTTGGTAAGGTTGGTGCGGTTTGCGCCCGCGAGGTCTCGCGCTTCGCTCGCAACAGTCGGGATTGGCAGCACCTCAGCGAGATGTGCCGCATGGTCGATACCGATTCTGGTCGAACAGGAGACCATCTAAGCGCTGAGGCACGACAACGACCGCCTGCTGCTCGGGCTCAAGGGCAGCCTCAACGAGTACGAACTGGATTTGTTGCGCCAACGCTCGCTCTCGGCACGCTATGAGAAGGCGCCCGGGGGCGAGTTGGTTATGGCAGCGCCCGTCGGCTTCATGAAGGCCGGCGAGCGTTATGAGAAAGACCCGGATCGGCGTGTCCAGGAAGCGATCAAGATGGTGTTCGACAAGATCGAGGAACTGGGCGGCGCGCGAGAGGCGCTTTGCTGGCTCCACGAGTACAATCTCGATCTGCCGGTGGAAGCAAACCAACGGGGACACGGCCCGGCGGCGACCGCACTACTCCGCCATCGGCAGGCTTAAACACCGGGATGTGGTAGTTCCGAGCGCATTGATGTGACGCGCTCGCGGGTACGCGGCCGTTGCCGGTCTTGAGGCCATTGCGATTGAGGAAGCCAACAATGAGATCGTCGCTGGTGATCAGCACTAGTTGGCGCAGGCTGGATGATGTCGGCGGAGAGCATCACGCACCTGATCCCGCCGTCCCTTAGCTCTCCTGGGGCAGCGATTGCAGCGGCGATCGCCCCATGACGCCAAGCAGCGCTTCCTCGATCACCGCGCTGAACGATGCCGAGTTGAATGCCCTACATTAACGCGCGTCCCGTGTATTGAGGGGCGATGGAACAACTGTTCGAAGCGCAACGTCCTGTCGGACGATAGCAGCGCAGACTGTCAGTCTTGAGACAAATGTCAGCAAGTTGACGCTACACACCTTACGGAGCGGCTGCAGAGCCTCGAACTCTCTTCGGCACGAGGTTTGCGTTGTTCAGGTCATCATCACCAATCGCAATGCGATGGTCTTCGGGACGGGACTCGGCGCGCATCGCCGTTAGCGTCTGGTCCGCCGACGGCTTGCTGCGGCGATATTAAGGGCGCTCGGTTGTGGACCGAGAAAATGCAGGGAAGTATTGGATGCGATCTGGAGTTCTTTTTTTGGGAACCACGACAATTGCGCTCATCGCAAGCGGTGCAGCCAATGCGGCGGACCTTGAGCCGCAAGTGAAACTGCCAGCGAAGGTGTGGAGCTGGTCCGGAGGCTATATTGGCGGGCACGTCGGCGGTGGGTACGGCCGAACCTCCTTCAGCAATCCCTACGGTCCGTCAATCTATGGCGGCGTCGTCGATACCCCAGTGTTCCTCGCAGGAGGCCAGATCGGCTACAATTGGCAGAAGAACGGCTGGGTGTTTGGCGTCGAACTAGATGCCAGCGGCGCTGTCTCCGATGGCACAAATACCTGCCTGGCCGCCTCCGGCTTTGTTGTGAGCGCAAACTGCACGGCTGGTCCAAACCTCTTTGCCACCGGGACCGGTCGCGTCGGTTACGCGTTTGGCGCTCTCGGCCATACGCTGGCCTATCTCAAGGCAGGCGTGGCTTGGCAATACAATCAGGGCAACGTGCTCAATAACAACGAATATAATGGCCTGCAGCCACAGGAGAACACTCGTTTCGACTATGGTCAGGTCGGTGACGTCATCGGGCTGGGCGTCGAGCAAGCGCTTACGCCTGCATGGTCGGTCAAAGTAGAGTATGACTATCTACATTTCGGTGGGCCAAGTGTCGCAACGCCTCCGACGGTGCAGTTGCCGCCATTGTCAGTGCTTCCGGCGAACACAACGAGCCTGTCCAGCAACTATCACATCGGAAAGATCGGGTTGAACTACCATTTTGGCGCCGTGCCATGGGTGGCGCAATGGTCCGATGCGCCGCTGTACGCGAACGCACTTGCCGGCGTGCCGCCGATTGCTTACACGGCCGGTTGGTCGTTCGAAGGCGGATCGCGGCTCTGGCTCAGCCGGGGACGATTCCAATGGGACTTAAGCGCTATTTCCGATGAGATCGCTACTGAAGATCCTAACATTCTTATATCAAGGCTCACCTACCACGGCCTCGACGGACTTTCCGGGGAATTATTTGGCCGTCTTGACAGCCCATGGGGAGTGTTCCTGAAGAGCAACGTCGGCATCGGGCGCTTCGATAAAGGAAAGCTCAACGATGAAGATTGGGGCATCCCTCGCGTCTCTTATAGCAACACGATATCGGGCCAGGCAAACGGGAGGTTTACGTACTACACGGCCGACGTTGGTTACGATTTTTTGCACGGCGCCAACTACAAGATCGGCGGGTTTATCGGCTGGACCTATTACGCCCAGAACGCCGACACGATGGGATGCATGCAGATTGCCAACCCCATCGTTTCATGCCCCGCGTCCGCTGATCAGATCGTTGGCAGCCAGGATACGCAGTGGAATGCACCTCGCGTCGGCCTGAGCGCCGAAACCATGCTTACCGAGCATTGGCGTTTAAGCACAGATGTCGCTTACCTGCCTTGGACCGATTTCGCTGGTCGCGACCATCTTGCGCCCGAGGACTACCTTTTTTGATCAACGCGGGAACGGAGGCGGGGGTGTACAGGCCGAAGGCGTGCTGTCCTACTTCATCACCAATAATCTCAGCATCGGCGTCGGCGGGCGCTATTGGGCAATGTGGACCCAAAAGGACAGCGAAACGATATGCACAGGCTGTTCTTATCCGGGAAGCACTGCGACTCAGTTTTCGAAGTTCAGCATGGAGCGCTGGGGTACGTTCTTTCAGGCCTCTTATAAGGTCAATTGAAAAGGCCCCACCGTAGTCAAGCTCCAGACTCCAGCCTTTCTGGACGAGCATCCTGAAGCCGTACGTTTCCCTAGCAGAAGAACCTTGAACCGTCCGAGACGTTTTCGAAGGTGTCGCGCGCCATGGAAAACTGCCCCCTCATATTGCCTCAGATGACAATGTTACCGAAACGCACCCTACTGTCTCCCGAATCAGCTGCCGCGAGTCAGAGCAAGCCGCTCGCGAAGCGCGCCCTCCAGAGCGCCGTAGCGAGCGAGCGGCTTGCGGTGATTCGGCGAAAGAACCTGTCGGGATTAGATACTGAGACACGAAGGTTGAACCGATAGTGTGATTTCTGTGCTGCTGATGAGTTGTCGAGTGGCCTTTGATCGCCAATTCTTCACCAATCGCTGCGCCGTACGCCGCTGATGGCCGCTGAACCGACCGGGCGCATGCGCTTCGAGCCGGGAGAGAAGATCGACCGCGGACAAGTGCGGAGCCGCGGCGAGCCATCCCTCGATGATGGGAATGTAGGGGTCGAGCATCGATGGCCGACGTGGCACAGGCTTGCGCCGCACATAGCGGCGCCGATGAATGGCCCGCTGCTCACCCTGTTTCCAGTCATCGCCGAGCTCTCGGCAAAGGCCGCCAAGTCGCTTTGCACCGGCGACAGCCATCGCTGGCTTTCCAGCCCGCTGGTCAACGCGGCTGCCCAGCTCATTTTGAGCGTCCCGCATCTGTGCCTGCAATGCCACCGGATCAAGCGTGCGGTAAAATCTCCCGCAGTCGATGTTTGAATGCCTCATTGAGCCTCGGGTGGACCAATGCTCTTTCGTACGGCGTAGCGGGAGGAAGATAGCGTTTGATCACCTTGGCACCTTCGCGGTGCTTCTCCTTCAGCTTAAACGAGGGCTGGAAGAAATTGATGTGCAGCCGTGCCGCCGCAAACAGGCGAGCTAATGAGCGAGCGGCATCAAGGCCTTCAAACCGCCCGTAGCCCACCAGGCGACGAACGATAGCTCCGTTCTTTTGTTCAACGAATGCCTGATCGTTCTTCTTGTAGGTCCTGAAACGAGTGACTTCGATAGCGTGAGAACGGCACCACGACACAACCGTGTTGTTCATGAAGGCGCTGTCGTTGTCAAAATCGAGCCCGCGAACGGGCCAGGGAAATAGGTTCTGGGCGCGCTCGAGAGCCTCGACCACAAGAGTTGCTTCACGCACGACGAGCGGAAAGCATTCGGTCCACCCCGTTGCGATATCCACCATTGTTAGCGTCTGAACGAACGCGCCGGATACGGACATGCCGCCGTGCGCAACCAGATCCGCTTCGCAGCACCCCGGCGGAGGTGATCCCCAGCCATTGAATGTACGCACCGGGACTTGCCGCCGTACGGCATTGGAAAAGCCCGCCCGCCGTCGGCGTCCTCCGGCTGCTGCGATCTTTACGTTACTCAGCAGGCGATCGATCGTCGCCGCGCTCACCCTCAAAACCCTCGACCGCTCATCGGCAGAAAGCTTCAATCTGCCGTGCCGTTCAAGCGCCGGGAGCAAGAACGGGATCATTGCCACGAGCCGCTTACTGCAGAGCCGGTCAGAGGCGTCCCATAGCACAATCAGTGCAATGCGAATGGAAGCTCCGTAGGTCCGGCCCCGCCGCCGCGGCACGGCCGATCCCGATGCCCCGTCCACTGACAGTGCTCGGATCGCGTGCTTGCGATGCCATCCCGTGACGGCGCAAAGCTCGTCTAGGATCCGTCCCTTCTCGAGCCGCCCGCCCGCCCGATAACGCTCGGCCAGCGCTGATGTGATCTCGCGCTTTGCGTGCATGCTGATCTTCCCTGCCATAGCCACCACCGAACTGATTCGGCAGCTCCGCCCCAGGCGCGACAGGGAAGTTGTCCGGTAACATTTTTAGTGAGGCAATGCGAGGCCATCTCAAACACTGGCCCCAGTGTTGATGGTCACGATATCTCCTGAGGCTGGAAAGAAAAATCGGAGTGCTTGTGCTTCAGAGCACCGAGCTCCCTAGCAGGCTGTTGAAGAACTCATCCGCGTTCGCAAACGAAGGCTGAGTCGTCGCCATTGTGGATGTAGAAGTGGCCGACGAGCCTGCCCGCAGTGCCGATCATGACCCATCCGCGACCGCAGGCAGGGTCATTCTCGTCGTGCCCTTCCCATGAGAACTCCGCACAGGCCGAACCGTCTCGCGCGCCGTAGCGGACGTCGAGGATGCCCTTGAGAGCCCCAAAGGCGATTTCGCCATCGGACTTGCCCTCGAAGGTGAGATGCGCCTCTTCGACAAGATCGAGGAAGTCGCTGTCCCAGACGTCCATCTCGACGATGCGCCAGCGGCCGGCAAAGGCCTTGGCGAAGCCGGGCACCTTGGCCATCAGCCGGTCTCCGCGATCAGCTTGGGCAGTCGCACCAGATTGTAGGCGGTGGCAGCGAAGGTAAAGGCCCATGCGACGCGATCACGGCCACGGAAGCTGGTCTTCTCTTGCCCGGCGACCGTCTTGATCCAGCCGAATGCCTCCTCGATCCGCTTGCGGATGCGCTGGCTGACGGCATAGCCGCCGTGCCGGGTCGTTTACCCGTCAATCGCCGAGCCCGCAACATGCGGCGTGACGTTCATCGAGCGCAACTCATTGACGAAGTCTTCTGCATCGTAGGCTTGTCGGCGCCGAGCGTGATCGCCGTCGGCCGGTCGGCACAAGGCTCGATCATGTGCAGCCCCGCCACCCGTTCGGCATGCCCGTCCGCCAGCGTGAGACAGGCGTCGATGAGCAGGCCGTGGCGGTTCTCCATCAGCCCGTGCCCGATGAAGCACAGCTTTGTCTCCTTCTTTGCCCTTGCGGTAGAGCCTGGCATCGGGATCGGTAGTCGAAGCATGGGTGGCGTTCGAGCGTTTCTGGCCATGGAAGTCCGCCTCGGCATTGCGGCCACCGCCTTGCGCCGGCGGCTCGCCAGAGCTGTCCTTCGGCCTGACGCTCTTCATCGAGGCCCAGGCCTCGATCAGCGTGCCATCGACCGAGAAGTGATCGCTCGATAGAAGCTTCTTCACCCTGGGCTGCGCCAGCACCGCTGCCAGGAACTTCGCCGCGATGTCGCCTTCCAGCAGCCGGTCGCGGTTCTTCGAGAACACCGAATGGTCCCAGGCCGCGTCGTCAACGCCGATTCCGACGAACCAGCGGAACAGGAGGTCGTATTCTAGCCGCTCCATCAGAAGCCGCTCGGAGCGGATCGAATAAAACGCCTGCAACAGCATCGCCCGCAGCAGCTTCTCCGGCGGGATCGACGGCCGCCCAATCGGCGAATAGAGCGCGGCAAACTCGCGCTCCAGCACCGCTAGCGCCTCGTTCACGATCGTCCGGATCGCTCGCAGCGGATGATCATGCCGCACCCGCGCCTCCAGATCAACGTAGCTAAACAGCTCACCCGTTCGATTGTCGCCGCCGCGCACACACCATCTCCGAATCTCGTCGGAGCCAATGAATCACGATCGTTGGTCCACGACGAGCGCCTTTTTCAACAGCCTGCTAGTGCGTGTTGCGCGTTTCAGACGTGGGCGAGACTACTAGTCCAATCAGCAAGATTGCGTCTCGCGGTCACGCTAAAAATATGACCAATGCGATGAAAGCGAGATTGACCGAGGCGGCCACGACGGCCCAACAGCGAATCGTGCCAGGCGAAAATTCAAGAGCGTCCTGCGAAGTGTCGACCCAAAGCGGCGGCATTCAAGTCAGCTCCAAAGACCCGGGTTAAGGGACAAACCTGCATAAGCGCGGAAACCACCCACTCTGCTAAAGCCGAGCCTTTCGACCGCGCGTAGAGCCCTTGCCCCCTCCAACCGCGCTCGCAAAAAGCCTCCCGTCTGGCGGGCGGGAGCACATCGGCTATCGCTCGCCGAACTGCCCGATGCGTCCGCTAGGCGAGCCGGTGCGATCCGCGAGTGCGAGGAGCACGGCTGGATGAAGGACCGCGCCGATCGCACGCCCGCGAGCCCGCAAAATCCGTGCCCACTCCCAGCGCATCTTGCCACGAGCCCTCGGGAACGATTACGCCCAATGCTCTGAGCTCGATGACATCCGTTCTAAGGTCAACCCGCTATCCCGATCGCTCTTGAACCACGGTGCCGGAGCGCTCGTCTGAGCTCTCCGAACTGGTGGAACATGACGAACATAGCGATCATTCCGGCGCCCAGCTCAGCGATTGCTTGACTGGCTAACAGTCCGTCGAAACCCGCAACCATCGGGAACAACAGTACGGCCGGTATGAAGAGATAGCCCTGCCTCGCCAGGGCCACAATTGCACTGAGGCGTGCTCTCCCAAACGCCTGAAGCATTGCCGTCACGAAACTCTGAACCCCAAACAGTCCAAAGAAGAGATGGAACACGATGCAGGACGAAACGGCTATTTCCGTGACATTCTCGTTATCGCTAAATAGGCTCACCAAAGGCCTTGCAAAAACCACAACGGCCGCAGAATACGCGATGGAGAATGCGACCGTTACGAAGAGCATGAACTTCGCAGCCTTCAGAATACGAACATAGTCGCGTGCGCCCCAACCGAAACCCAAGACAGCTTGAGCGCCTATGCAGAACCCGGTGATAGGCAGTGCGCCGACCATCAAGATTCGCACAGCTATTCCAACTGCGGCGATGGAATCATCGCCAAACGGTGCAGCAGCTCCGTACAAGAGCATAACTGCAAGTGCCGATAAGATACTCGTCATTGTTGCTGGCGCGCCCACCAACGCGAGCTGTTTGATGCGATCTGCTCGCAATGATATGTGAGATATCCTGACGAGAACTGTCCCGCCAAGCTTCGTAAAATACGCGATATAGAGTCCAATAGCAGCGATCTGCGATACCAGCGTTGCGAGGGCTGCGCCACGCACACCAAGGTCAAGCAAGAATATGAAGACGGGGTCAAGCACAGCGTTCAGTAGAAACGCGGTAAGCATCGCCCACATGCTGAATCGCGTATCGCCTTCGGCTCTGACAATGAACCCGCTGACGATGTTTAGAAGCATCAGGGTGTTCCCGAACAAAAGCGTTCCCGCGTAGTCGAGCGCCACGGGCATGATGGTGGGAGTCGCTCCGAGGGTTGCGAATATCGCTGGCAGACTTGGAAGCAGAGCGACGGTAACAATGATACCAGTCGGAGCGGTGAGCGCGAGAGCTGTACTTGCGCCGCGACTCGCCTCTAGGTACTCACGAGCGCCCAGATGACGAGATATGAAGGACGCCGTTCCAACACCAATCCCCTGTGCGGCTGCCGCGAGCAGGACCATGATCGGCAAGGTCATGCTCACAGCTGCGATCGCCTGCGCGCCAAGTGCGCCAACAAAGATCGCATTGACGACCTGCTGTAACGCATGGATCGATAACCCAACAACAGATGGAATGGCGAGCCGCAGGATAAGGCTTGAGAGGTTCGGGTCCGATAGATCGATGTGCTGCTTCTTCTGTGGCATCAAATTTCGCTCGCTCTCGAGCGCGAATTCTGTATCCGGCTCATTCATGGATGAACGTGTCGCGAGCTTTTCCAAATTCGCTGATCGCGTACTCAGCGCAACCCTCGCCGGAGCTGCTCTTGCACAGTGGTACATAAGTTTATCTGCGCCCATCGATCGCCGCGATCGCGTGGATCCATTTGACGTTTCACAAGCTGATTTTTGCGTTGGTCGATTTTCCCTAGGCATATGCCTCTCGCCAATCGTAGCCTTCTGCGGCTCTTAAGTCAGAACAACGAGGATCCTGATTGAGGTGTTCGTGGGTAGCCACCCAGGTTCTGCCAGTCATATTGTGCCGTTCTGCCCTCTGTTGACTTCTCATGGGTTGCGTTCATTTCTTTTCCTCGATGATGATCGGCGGGGAACGCGGCCGGACCCTAGGGCGACAAGTTGGCTTTGGCATCTACCGGATCTTGTAGTAGACGCTCCATCGTCTGCATGGCACACGGAAGGAACGTGCCCAGAACCACAGTTGTGGTTCGGCGACGATCTCATGCAAGCGCTCCATGATCTCGGGTTCCTTGTCGCGATCGAGACGAACGGCAGGCTGCTGGTCCCGGCCGGCGTGGTAATTGGATTTGCGTCAGCAAATCGCGCCGCGCTGGCCATCACTCGCGGACACGAACTCAAAATTCGTGTAGCCGCAGCCGGAAGCTATGCCGGCGGTTCGATGAGAGGGAGCTCGGACGATTTCTGATTCGGCCCACGAGACGGCCCTGACGCCGTCGACCCCATGCGGCAAGCCGTCGCGTAATGCCTCGCTCATCGGAAATGTCGAATCAGCGTGCAATCCCAAAAACATCCCGGCATCAGATGAAGATATCTCAGGTATTTAAGTTCGAGGCAGCGCACCGACTTCCAAACGTCCCGCAGACACATCGTGTCATCGGACGCACGGTCATTCCTATCGCGTCGAGATCGTGCTGAACGGGCCCGTCGATCCGCACACCGGGTTCGTAATGGATTTCTTCAACATGGAAGAAGCGTTCGGTCTTCTTCTAAAGAAGCTCGATCACCATTGCCTGAATGAAGTCCCGGGACTGGAAAATCAGACGGTGGAAAATATCGCCATCTGGATCTGGCAGCACGCGAAACCGCGCCTTGCGCAACTCTCGAGCGTGAGGGTGTACGAGACGACCGATTGTTGGGCGGAATATGACGGGCCGGATCGGTGAATTCAGCGCTCGTTGGGACTGTGTCGATGCGGCGCGCCTGTCAAACGCCATCCGGAACTGCCCCCTTTGCGTCATGCAGAACTGCCCCCACCCTCGCGTTCATGATGTCGATTGAAGGTTGGCTCCGCCGGTGACGGGCGGAGGGAGGCGGAGCCGACCGGAGGGCCGTCAGCGGGCGCTCTTTCGCTTGGCGCGGAGCCGGTAGCTGTCGCCGCGGATGTTCGGCACGTGGCTGTGGTGCAAGAGCCGGTCGAGGATGGCGGTGGCGACCACGGGATCACCGAACACGTCAGAGTACCCCTATTCTCGAGCGGGTCGTGTCTCACGTCACGATCACTGACCCGCATCATTTTCTGTTCGGGCACCGGCTTGAGGT